>PLCA01000002.1 GCA_003134685.1 Gemmatimonadota bacterium
CGCCGTATCAGATCCTCGAACTCACCGCCGCCATCGGTCTCAGCGTTTCATCATCCTCAGAAGCGCGAAACAGTCGCGTTGCCATTGGTCAGGCCTCCGTCGCTTCGAGCGTGATGGCCGGCGGCGGTTTGAGCAACAGCTCGGTTTCCAGCTGCACCTCCGTCTCCAGATTCTTTCGATCGCGATTGATCGTCGCCATTGCCCGGCGCCTGCCCCCAACCATGTAAGAGACCGCACAGTCCATCTTCATCACATCTCCTTCGATTCTGGTTTCATCCCAACGCTCGACGTGCCCGATGTACTGGATTGACAGCTTGTCGTAGTGGGCACTCCAGAAGAATGGAATGTCGTCGAAGCAATCGCGGGCGCCGAGCATGTTGCGAGCGACGACCTGTCCCTGACGTTCGGCCACGACCCAGTGCTCGATGCGAAGACGGAGATCAGAGTACGCGTCAGGCCAGCGTGCCACGTCACCGGCGGCAAAGACTCCGCTGGCGCTGGTCTCGAGAAACTCGTTGACGGCGAGCCCGTTATCGAGTGTGAGGCCCGCTGATTCGGCGAGCTGCAGGTTTGGCTGAACCCCGATTCCGGCAACGACCAGATCCGCGTCGATCCGAGTTCCGTCGTCGAGAACCACCTTCTTCTCCTCGATGGCTGTCACCGTGCGCCCAAGGCAAAACGTGACGCCCTCCTGCTCGTGAACAGTCTTGACGAGAGTTCCCAGGTCGGTACCGAGCACACGCTCGAGGGGAAGCGTCTCCGGAGCGGCGACGCTCACCTTCAATCCGCGGCGGACGAGTGAGGCGGCGACTTCCAATCCGATGAAGCTCGCACCAATGACCACCGCTGTCTTCGCGGCGCCGAGCTTCGCGATGATCGCGTGGCAGTCTCCGAGAGTACGAAGATAGGCGATCCGATCGCCGCCCGGAACGTCCAGACGAATGGGAGTCGCGCCCGTCGCTATGAGCAGGCAGCCGTAATTCCGACTACTGCCATCGCTCAGGTGCACCGCTCTGGATTGGAGGTCGATTTCCGTGACCTTCAGCCCCGAGAGAATCTCGATGTGCTGCGCGACGTAAAACTCTCGGGGATGAAGTGGAAGCCACTCTTCCGGCGCGTTTCCGGCGAGATAGTCCTTCGAGAGATTGGGCCGGTCGTATGGCACATCGGGATCCGGGTCGATGATGGTGACCGGGCCTCTATATGCCTCACGCCGCAGCATCTCGGCGCACGCATTCCCGGCGGCGCCGCCGCCGATGATCACGACCGACTCCGGGCCGGTCGTAGGTTCTTCCTCGAACAGAACGCGTTCCGGCGCGGGCGACCCGCGAGCCCGGTGACCCTCAGCCTTTAGCTGTCCGCGATCTCGTTTGCGGGTGACTCGTACAATGTTGTTCTCGACTGCGACATCGTACGAAGGCAGATCGTTGAGCGCCGGCGCGCGGGATGCCGCCCCGTCGCGGAGCTCGAAGCAGGCGTGGTGCCAGGGGCAGCGGATGGTTTCGCTGACGAGAACACCCTTGTCGAGCGGAGCGCCGTAGTGCGTGCACTTGCCGCCCACGGCGAACCAGTTTGGCTCGACATGAACGAGCAGCACCGGCTCTCCAAATGCGTGACCGGCGATGAGCTGACCCGCGTGAATGCTGCTGACCTCGAGACCCTGCGTCAGGTCAGGGCCGGTCAGCTCATCGGAATGCTCGGTCACTTCTGCTCGTTGAGGAGTTTCTGGGCCAGGTCGCGGTGGGCCACGAAAGCCGGCGCAACTTTCGTCTCCAGAGCCTTCACCTGCGCATTCTGAGTTGCCGGCAGCAGCGTGTTGGTCACGGCATCGATGACCGCATTGTGAAAGTCGACTTCGTGCTTGAGAAAGGCGCGATCGAATGCACTTCCATGGAGGCCACGCAGATTCCGCATGGCCGCTGCGTGCGCCTTGGCCAAGGGGAAGTCCCGCGGTGGAGTGGGGGTCACCTTGAGCGACTTCGCCAAATCCCGGCCCTGCTGCCGGACGTTCCGATGGTCTCGAACGAGCATTGTTCCAAAATCACGAACCGCCTTTGAATGGCCCTTGTTTACGGCGAGCGATCCCGTCTCCATATCATACGTGTTGGCAGCATCGAATATCGCGACGATCGTGGGATCGTCGAGCTTGGGCGCGCTGGACTGGGATCGCGCGGCCACGAGAGGCAATCCAAAAGCGACGGCCAATGCTGCGATGGTGCCATATCTGGTGGTGCGGTTCTGCGAAATCATTCAAAACCCCCGAGAGAGAGATCAAGCGTGGTATTCCTTGCAGCCGCACACT
Source organism: Gemmatimonadota bacterium (assembly GCA_003134685.1). Taxonomy (GTDB): domain Bacteria; phylum Gemmatimonadota; class Gemmatimonadetes; order Gemmatimonadales; family Gemmatimonadaceae; genus UBA4720. Next base: position 2,303 of record PLCA01000002.1, read on the forward strand.
ATCCAGTCAAGGTGGATAAGTCAAGTTTTCCTTTGACTTATTCGGCGGATGGCGGTAACTTGAGGGCAAATGACTGAAACGCGCCGCCCATCTCCGAAGCTCCGCGCCGACGCGACGCGAGATCGACTCCTCGCCCTGTTGCGAGAGAGCGCGTGGACCGTAGACGACCTCGCCGAGCGCCTCGGTGTCACTGACAACGCGGTGCGCTTCCATTTGGACGCGCTCGAGCGCTCGGGAACCGTCCGCAAGGAGCGAGTGCGGAAGATCGGCGTCGTTGGACAACCAGCGTCGATCTACTCGCTCAGCCCGGGGGGAGAGGAAGCCTTTTCGCGGGCGTACGCGCCGGTGCTGATCGCGTGCCTCGAGGAGCTCCGCGACCGGACCTCGGCGCCGCAGGTCGTCGCTTTTCTCAAGCGCGTCGGTAAGCGGCTCGCGCGGGGATTCAGTCAATCGGAGGGCCCACTTTCATCGCGTGTGAACCGCGCTTCGGATTTGCTCAACGCCCTGGGCGGAATAACGTCGGTCGAGAAATCAGGCCGGACGTACCGTATTGTCGGACGCGCGTGTCCGCTCTCTCGGGCCGTGGAAGCCGATCATTGCGTTTGTGCGGCCGTCACTACCCTGGTGGCCGAAGTGGTCGGCGCGGAAGTGACGGAGCGGTGCGATCGTTCGGGACGTCCAAAGTGCTGCTTCGAGATTTCTTCAGACAACAGAGCCCGAACGACCGCTCACGGGTAACCAGTCGGCGATTACGGGGTGACCGTGATCGTTCCCGTCATCCCCATTGCCCCGTGTACCTGGCAGCGATACGTGTAGGTACCTGGGGTGTTGAACGTCTTACTGAACGTTCCCTGACTCTGCAGCGCCGACGAAGCGGATCCGTCGTCGAATGTCACACTGTGTTCCACGCACGTCTGGACAGTACCACTGTAGGGATCGCCGCTCGTGCACGAGTTCCATGCCCACTGAAGGCTGGTTCCAGCAGTGATGGATTTCGTCGCCGGCGAGAACGCGTCGTTGTTGACTGAGATTCCTCCGGCCGGCGGAGGGGTATTGACGCCATTGTTTGTTGATGGGCCGGCGGCACTTCCGCCGCCCCCACCGCCGCACCCGCAAAGCGAAGCGACTGCCAGCATTACAAGAACACCCTTCATAGTGAAACGCCTCCCGACGCATCTGGTTTCTGAGGAGACGCTACCCACGTGCGCAGGGCGCAACAAGCGCCTTGACCGCGCGTGACGGTGGACGACCGCAAACAGGCGGTGAGTGGGGGGCGACTAGTCACCCCCGTGAACTCACGCCGCGTCGTGTATGGTCTTGAGCTGGATGATCTTGAGGCGACGTGTCGAAGCCGGAAGCTTGAGCACGACGGTCTCGCCGACGCTTCTTCCCACCAGCGTCTTGCCGATCGGCGACGACATGCTCACGTGCCCCTCCTCGAACTCCACCGAATCGCCGAACACGAGGCTATAACTCTCGCGCTCACCGGTCTTCTCGTCCTGCACCACAACCTGCGAGCCGAGTCCGATCTTGTCGGACGGAATCTGTGAGACGTCGATCTGCGATAGCTTGCTCAGCCGCTGGCGCAGCTGGCCCAGCCGAGCCTGTACGAACTGCTGTCGCTCGAGCGCAGCCTTGTACTCGCTGTTCTCGCGGAGATCGCCGAGCTCGACGGCTTTGCGAATCTCCTGCGGCAGCACGACGCTCAGCTCGTGCTGGAGGCGTTGAGCCTCCTCTCCAAGTTTTATCTTGAGTTGTTCGATCATGCGACTCGAGCCTTCCAGAGGGTGCTGCGCCTTTACCGAAAAACGAGCGCCCGACCGCGATGAAAGGCCGGGCGCCCGCTAATCCAAGCTAGAGAGTCTGTCACCGGGGGGCAATCACCCCGCTATGCGAAGGAGGTCGACCGCTCCTATCGGTGCTGCGGAAGCTTCGAATCCGTGTGGTCGATGGCTGCCGGCTGGGCCGACAACTTCTCGTACTCCTGCCTCAACTTCGACATCATCGCTTCCCGCCGGTCGAATAACCTCTTCAACGGCCGCGACTGGTGCCGCGCAAAAGCGTAGGACGTGAGCAGCGGTAGCGCGACCGTCGAATCCAGGTAGCAAACCACCGCATCCGGCAACCGGTCAGGATCGATCTTGCCCCAGCTCACCGCTTCCGCCGGTGTCGCACCGGAAAGACCGCCCGTGTCCGGGCGCGCGTCCGTGATCTGGAGGAAGAAGTCGTGTCCCTTTTCGTCGATCCCGAGAACCTCCTGTATCTGTGGCTCGGTCTGTAGCATGAAATTCTTGGGGCTGCCGCCACCAAGAATCATGACGCCGCTCTTCCCTCCACCGCGCTTCGCATCGAGAACGATCGAAGCGGTCTCGTTTACATCGCGATTGGGATCCAGCAACAGCTTGTTCCCGTCGAGCGCCAGCGCCGCGATGTTCATTCCAATCGAACTGTCGCCGGGCGACGACGTGTAGATCGGTACCGCGGCGGAGTACGCGGCCGAGAGCAGCGACTTCTGCCCAATGCCGAGCGCCTTCTCACGCTCACGCACGTACTTGCCGGCGAGGTTGTGAAACTCCGCGCTCGACATCGCTCGCTGGAATTCCTTTCCGGTGATGATCTTCCGGAAGAAAGCATCGGTCGAGAGAAGCACATCGTAGTCGAAGAAAATATCGTAGATCCGTACAACTCCTTCCTCGCGGAGCACGACGTCTGACTCCTGCGCGTTGCCACGGTGCATCGCGAGCCCGAGCCCGAAGTGCGTGTCGTGGTAGAGATTCGCGCCGGTCGAGATGATCCAGTCGACGAATCCTCCTTCTATGAGCGGAATGAGGGCCGACATTCCCAGCCCCGCCGGCGTGAGCGCGCCGGTGATCGACAGGCCGACCGTGACATCGGGTTCGAGCATCTTTCCGGTGAAGAGCTGGCAAGCCTCGCGAAGTCGGGCGGCGTTGTAGGCGAGGTACGTTCCGTCGATCAGCTCGGCGACTGTTTCCTTGCCATCGATGCGGCGGGGATCGATGCGCTGTCCCTTGAGAAAGCGGCTGGTCTCGTGCGCGGTGTGCGGTACTCCCTTCTTCTCCCGCTCTTCCGCCGCGAGCTTCTGCTGTGCCTTGGGTCCAGCCGCCGACGCCTTGCCGTGCCGCGATGACTTGAAGCCGCCGCGCTCTCGTCCCTCTCCGTTGCCTTTACCTCCTTTTGCCATCTGGTCCTTCCACGACTTCCTCGAATTGTTGTCCGGCGGTCTTGCCCAGCGACTTGTACGCCGAGATGATCGCATTTGCCGCTTCCGCCGGATCATCCGTCACGAGCATGAGGTCCAGATCTCCATCCGAAATCTTGCCCTCGCTCAGGACTCGAGCCTGCAACCACCGAAGCAATCCCGCCCAGTAGTAGCGGCCGAAGAGAATGACGGGAAACCTGTAGATCTTCCCCGTCTGAATGAGTGTGAGTGCCTCGAACAACTCGTCGAGCGTGCCGAAACCGCCCGGGAAGATGACGAACGCCACCGAGTACTTGATGAACATCGTCTTCCGGACGAAGAAATACTTGAAGTGGATGAGCGTGTCGACGTATGGGTTCGCGCCCTGCTCGAACGGCAGCTCGATGTTGCAGCCGATAGACCGGCCGCCACCCAGCCGCGCACCCTTGTTTCCGGCTTCCATGATGCCGGGTCCGGCGCCCGTGATGATGTCGAACCCCGCCACCGCCAGGAGGCGCGCTGTTTCCACCGCCGCATCGTAGTGGGGGTCGTCAGGCCCGATGCGTGCCGAACCGAAGATCGTAACCGCTTTCTCGACCGACGCGAGCGTGTCGAATCCATCGATGAACTCACCCATGATGCGCAACACGCGCCACGGGTCCGTTCTCGTGAAATCAGTGCGCGGCCCCGACTGCTGCAGGAGCTTTTCGTCTTCGGTGACGGGCGAGGAGTCGCGAATGGCCTCATCGACCGTGCGCGTCTTGACCGCCAGTTTTCCCGCGCCTTGCTGTGACGGTGGGGTTCTGCCCGCTTTGAGATGCCCTTCCTCTGTCCTCTGCTTAAGTCCCTCGAGCGCCTTTTGCTCGGCGGAGGCCATCACTTCGGGATTGAGCTTTTTGCCGCCGGCGGTGCGCGCCCGCGTTGACCGCGTGCCACCCGAATTCGTCGGGCGGTCGTTGGATTTATCTTTTCTTTTCTTCATCGTTGGCCGCTGACGCGGACTTGGCGAACCGTCTTGAACCGACAGTGAAAGAGCCTGCCGAACCATCTTCAATCCAGCAGAGACGGTCCTGTAGAACCATCTTCAATTCAACAGAGAACGATCCTTCGGGCTCTCTTCACAGGGAAACTAAAGTTGCGTGGGTCTGCACAAAGCCCGCCAGGTGATGGCGCGCAAGTCGTCATGATCATAGCGGATGGGGTGAGACCCGATGCGCTCGCTCGCTCCATCGACGGTGGTCATTCGCCTGCGCTCGCGGCACTTCGGGATGAAGGACAGCTCTCCACGATCACGTCGGCGTTTCCCTCCGTTACGGGTCCGGCGTACGCGCCATTTCTGATGGGAAGATATCCGGGGAGCATCGGACTTCCCGGGCTGCGCTGGTACGATCGCTCGCGGCGCATCGCGAGACTGTCGGGACACGCGCGCAGTTACGTCGGCCCCGAGATGCGGTTCGTGGATCGCGACATCGACCGCGCGTCGCCGACCATCTTCGAGCTCGCCAAGCCTAGCCTCGGCGCGCTGAGCGTGATCGGGCGGGGCCTTCGGCGCCGTGAGCGCATCGGTCAGAGCGCGGCATTCGTCGCCCGCGCGGCCGCAACGCACTTTCGCGGCAACGTGCGCGGTTGGCTGGCGATCGACCGGCTGGTGGGAGAAGAAGCGGCCCTGCACCTGCGCAAACAGCGAACAAGGTTCGCTTTCATCGCCCTGACCGGAATAGACAAGACGTCCCACGCCCAGGGTCAAGATGCGCAGATCGTCAGCGATGCGATGCGGATCGTGAATGACACCGTCGCGGAGATCCGCTCCGATGCGGAGCGCGATGGACGGTGGAAGAAAATGAGTCTGTGGGTGGGAAGCGACCACGGACATTCGCCCGTGCGCGAGCACGAGGATCTCGTCGCGCTGCTCGCCGAGTGGGGATACAGCACACTCGCCCACCCGTGGGCATTCAATACGTCCGCCGACATCGCCGTGATGGTGAGCGGCAACGCGATGGCGCACCTGTACCTGGACATTGATCAAAAAACTCGCCCGTGGTGGCCGGCGCTCGGCGGCAGATGGAACGATCTGCCGGAGAGACTCCTCTCCCGCCAATCAGTCGATCTGTTGATTCTCCCCTCCAGTCCGGGCTCGTGCGAGATTCACGGGCGGGGCCGGGGGGCCGCGATGCTTGCCTGGAGCGAGGCAAGGTATTCTTACACGCCCCGCACCGGTGATCCGCTCGGAATCGGAGAGCAGAAATCCCTCGGCGACGACGAAGCCTACGATCGCACGTTCGACAGTGACTATCCCGATGCGATCGTGCAGATCGCGCACCTGGTCGCGTCTCCGCGGAGCGGCGACATCATTCTTTCAGCCGCGAGGGACTGGGATTACCGAGCCAGATACGAGCCGATTCCACACGTCTCGTCGCATGGAGCCCTGCATCGGGAGCACATGCTCGTTCCGCTGCTCTTGAACCGCCTGCCGGCCGGCATACCCCGGCGCACAGTGGATGTGATGCCGAGCGCTCTTGCCGCGCTCGGTATCACGGCTCCGAAGACCCTGGACGGAGTCTCTTTCTTCTAGACGGGATTACTGGACGGTGAGTGTGCCGTTCATCCCCGGATGGATGCTACAGTGAAATGCGTAGGTGCCAGCAGTGTTGAACAGTCGCGTGTGCGTGCCGGTGTTGAAGATGTCGGTGAGACCGATATCACCGGTGCCATCACCCGCAAGTGCGGCGTTCCGCCCGGCGGCATCGTTCCAGGTGACGTTATGCTGCTGGCCACTGGCGTTCTGCCATGTGACCGTCGTGCCGACCCCAACCGTCAGCGTCGTCGGGAAGAATGTGTTGCTGATGGTCATGCAGAAGGTGTTCAGTGCGCAGACGTCTCCGCCACCGCCGCCGCCACCCCCGCCGCCACCGCCGCCAGGACCGGTCGAGCCACCGCATGAAACCGTAGTGAGCACAAGAATCAGCGCACCAAACAAACCGGAAATCTTCCGCATCCTACCTCCTCGTCGAGTTCGATCCAGGTCGGAGCCGCAACCGGTTCCGTGGCACCGTCCCTGTGTCAGGCATCCAAATAAGTTGGCTGCACCAGGGGAGCGCAAAGGCGGCTAGGTAGCGGTATGGCAAGGCCCTGCCGGGGACAGGCTATCTCGGGCGAACGCTTGTCGCGCCTGCTAGTCCTTCATCGCGCAGGTGTATAGCCGCCAGTCGGATTCGGGAGCCGCGATCGCGGCGATGTAGCGGGGGCGCGGCGCGAAAAGCTTGTGGGTCAGGCTCGGGCGAGGATTGATGTGTTCCGATCCCGACCAGACGCCTTTGCCTTCCGCCTTGAGACGCGCCTCGCGCACGACCCACGACTTCAGAAACGCCGCATCTCGCTCGTCGGGCGACGTGTCGACGAGGGAGCGGAGCTCGTCGTCGGACATGAAACGCTGGGCCACGTCGAGCAGGCGTCTCACCGGCCGCTCGTGCTCCACATCCACGCCGACGGGACGATCCGGCGCGAACGCGAACAGGCCGAGATCGGCCGAGTGCGAGATGTTGAAGTGGATGTCGTCGCGATCGACGAGAGAAGGCTTTCCCGAATTCCCGTAGCTGAAGCGCAGCTTTGCCGCGGATGTGCCCGTAAAGCCGGAGAGCAGAGTGCGCAGAATGCCGCGCGCGACCACGAACCGTCGCGCCGCAATCGGCGTGAGGCTCGCGGCACGGTCCTTTTCCTCGGAGGGCAGCACGCGTGCGAGGGTGTCGTACCGCTCGTCAGTCACGTCGAGCGACGCCACCCACACCTGGACTTCTTCCGTCATCAACTCAAGGGATGTCAATGATCTCAATCTCCGCTTTCCCGTTCGCGATAGTCAGTTTTCCGACGCTTGGGGAAATATTGAATCGTTTCGCGCCCGCAGCTCCAGGATTGACGAACAGTCTGCCATCGTGCTGCGTGACGAGCGGCCGGTGTGTGTGGCCATAGACGACAACATCAGCATCATATCGCACTGCCAGCTTCGCCGGAGTGGGACTCCCGACCTCGTGACCGTGGCTGACGTGTACGCGCAATCCGCCGACCTCGAGGACGATCTCCTCGGCCAGTCCGGGTTCGCCAGGCGGGTCGGTGTTACCGAGCACCGCCTTGACCGGCGCGATCAGTCGCAGCTCGTCAAGAATCGCGGAGCCACCCACATCGCCGACGTGAAGGATCAGCTCTACTCCCGTCAGGGCGGCGTGAACGCCCGGGCGAATCAGCCCGTGCGTGTCTGAGATGAGGCCCAGCACATGCGCGTCAGAGTGTTGCATGACTACTTCTATATATTACGAGGCACATGCCGTGGCTACGACTCGCGTTCCGAATGGCGTTGCGGTCAACACGCCGTCCGCGACTTGCGCTCGATCTGATGCGGATCACCTGGCGATTCAGGTCAAACACCTGGTACCGTCAATTTCCCTTTCTTCCGCTTCCCGATCCCACGTATCTCCGCTGGCGTATGTACACCGCATATGGGGACTACGATGCCATCCCTTCGGTCACTGACGTCGAGCGTTATGCCCGCTGGGCGAGTGTTAGCGAGTGAGTACCGCCATCGCCGAGGCATTGTCCCTCGAAGATCTGCTCAAAGCGCAAGCGTACGGGCTGGGATTCGATCTCGTCGGTATCACATCGCTCGGCCCGATGGACACGGCCGACGCGTTCGACTCCTGGGTCGAGAGCGGATACGCGGGCGAGATGGATTACCTCCCGCGCGGCTCGGCGAAGCGCCGTGACTCAAGTCTGCCCGTTCCCGGGGCCAGGAGCGCGATCGTCGTTGGTTTGAATTACGGCGGTCGCGAGCCGACCGGCGCTGTCGCGCGTTATGCCAGGGGAGACGACTACCACGAGGTCATGACCGCGAGACTCGACGAGCTGCATCGCTGGCTCGAGTCGGAGACCTGCCGGCGGATCCGCGGAAAGGCTTACGTCGACACCGGCCCCATTCTCGAGCGCGATCTCGCGCGTCGCGCCGGGCTCGGGTGGTTCGGGAAGAACACCAACCTTATCAGTCCTCGCATTGGATCGTTCTTCTTCATCGGCGTCCTGCTCGTTGATTTGGATCTCGCGCCCGATGCGCCATTCGAGGCGGATCGATGCGGCAGCTGCACCAGCTGCCTGGACGCCTGTCCAACCGATGCCTTCGTCGAGCCACGCGTGCTCGACGCCACGAAGTGCATTTCCTACCTCACGATCGAGGCAAAGGGAGCGATTCCGCCGGAGCAGCGCGAGAAGATCGGCGGCCTCGTCTATGGTTGCGACATCTGCCAGGACGTTTGTCCGTGGAACGTGCGATTCTCCCGGGACATTCGCGAAGAGTCGTTCCTCCCGCGCGACATTCTAGACGGCGATGCGCGGGCGGTGGCGCGGAGGATTCTGTCGATGGGCGACGACTCATTCCGCTGGGAGTTCAAGGGGTCGCCGATGAAACGGGCGAAGCGGCGGGGACTCGCGCGCAACGCGGCGACAGTCCTCGGCAACGTTGGGACAGTTGACGACGTCGCGACACTTGTCGCGGCACTCGACGACCCCGAGTCGCTCGTGGCCGAGCACGCGGAATGGGCGCTCGAACGAATCAGGAGCAAGATTTCCGGTCGCTGACATCCGGGTTACCGCGCCGTCGTGAGCTTGCAACAAACCGGCGGGACAATACGTTCAATCCACAAGCTCATGAAGAAATCGTTCAGAGATCGCCAGTTCGTTGTCGCACTCGCGCTCATGGCGGCCGCATCCGCGTCGGCGCAGAACGCGCCGCGCTATACCGCGGCGGACGTGCGTTTCATGCAGGGGATGATCGGGCATCACGCGCAGGCGCTGGCGATGACCGCGCTCATACCGGACCGCACGACCCGGCAGGACATCCGACTCCTCGGCCAACGTATCCAGGTTTCCCAAAAGGACGAGATCGCGATGATGAAGCAATGGCTGAAGGACCGCCACCAGCAGGTTCCCACCAGTGACGCCCAACAGGCCGCAGCCGGTCACATGGACATGCCAGGCATGGCAATGTCGGACACGCTCATGCCGGGAATGCTCACGGCCGAACAGCTGGCAGTACTGGCCAAGACGAACGGCGACGAGTTCGCCAAACTCTTCCTCACGGACATGATCCACCATCATGAGGGCGCTCTGGTGATGGTTGCCAGGCTGCTCGGCACCACCGGTTCCGCCCAGGAGGCCGAGGTTTTTCGTTTCGCGTCCGAAGTGGATTCTGACCAGCGCGCCGAGATTGCGCGCATGAGCGCCCTTCTCGCCTCGCTAGGTCCTACTGGCGCAAAGTCGCACCGTTGAGCAACTCAAGTCTGAAGCACGATACCCCCACCCAGAGAGAACGTAAATGACACCGAGATCTACGGTTCCGCCTTTGCCGTCCCGCAACGGTATTCGTCGCATCCGACATCTACTCATTCTTGCGGGGTCGCTTCTCGCAGCGACCGCCGGAGCCCAGGGCGATAGCGTCGCCATCAGCCACGATGACCCACGAATCGGTCTCCGCGCTGGCTACAACGATGCGGCCGAAGTCGCCCGCAACATGGAGCTGGTCGGCCACGGCGCGCGGCCGCAGAACTTCGGGAACGCCCAGAACCTGGGCGATTTCGCCTTCCTGAACGGCGATCTCGCGTTCAAGGGGAACCTGGCCTTCCAGGGCGGCTTCAACGGCTTTCAGGTCTGGGACATCTCCAATCCGAAGAGCCCGACTCTCCGCACGTCATTCGTCTGCCCCGGCGGCCAGGGCGATCCTTCGATTTACAAGAATCTATTGTTCTTCTCTGTGGAAGAGACCCGCGGTCGCTTGGACTGCGGCGGTCAGGGCGTGACCGATACGGTCAGCGCTGAGCGTTTTCGCGGCGTCCGCATCTTCGACATCAGCGACCTCGATCATCCGAAGCAGGTGGCCGCGGTACAGACCTGCCGGGGATCGCACACGCACACACTGGTGATCGATCCGAATGATCCGGAGAATGTCTACATCTACGTGTCCGGTACGAGTGTGGTGCGGTCGGGTGCCGAGCTCGCCGGGTGTTCGCGCGGCGCATCGTTGACAGATACGACCACCTCCCTGTTCCGGATCGACATCATCCAGGTGCCGGTGGCCGCGCCTCAGAAGGCGCGGGTGGTTAACTCTCCGCGCATCTTCGCGGACTCCGCGGGCGCAATCGCGGGATTGTGGCAGGGAGGCGCGCATGGTGAGGGTACGCAGACCACCTCGCAGACGAATCAATGCCACGACATCACCGTCTACAGCGCGATTGGGCTCGCGGCGGGTGCATGCTCGGGGAACGGCATCCTGCTCGACATCCGCGATCCGGTCCATCCGAAGCGAATCGCCGCCGTGATCGATCCGAATTTTGCGTACTGGCACTCGGCGACCTTCAACAATGATGGGACGAAGGTGCTGTTCAGCGACGAATGGGGCGGCGGAATGGCGCCCCGGTGCCGTGCAACCGACAAGCTCACGTGGGGCGCGGATGCGATTTTCTACCGCACCGGCGACAAACTGACTCCGGCCGGCCACTACAAGCTTCCGGTGGTACAGACGGACCAAGAGAATTGCGTCGCCCACAACGGCTCGCTCATTCCCGTCCCGGGCCGCGACATCATGACCCAGGCCTGGTACCAGGGCGGTGTCTCCGTATTCGATTTCACCGATGCCGCGCATCCGAAGGAGATCGCATTCTTCGACCGTGGACCGATGGACGCGACCAAGCTGCTGCTGGGTGGCGAATGGGGGACGTACTGGTACAACGGCTACATCTACGCCTCGGAGATCGATCGCGGGCTGGATGTGCTCGACCTCAAGCCGAGCGACCTGCTGTCGCAGAACGAAATCGACGCGGCGAAGCTGGTTCGCTTCGATGTGTTCAATCCGCAGAACCAGCCGAAGCTGGTGTGGCCGGCGAGCTACGTCGTAGCGCGCGCGTATCTCGATCAGCTCGTTCGCGATAACGGAATTCCGGCCGCTCGGTCTACCAGCATCGCGCGCGATCTTGGTCGTGCCGAGAAGATGAAGGGCGCGAGCGAGCGGGCGGCGCTGGCGCAGCTGGCAAGCCGCCTGGATCGTGACGCCCGTACCGCTTCCGATGCGGCGCGCGTGCAGGCGCTCGCGGCGACAGTGAGAGATCTTTCCAAGAGGTAACGCTTCAGAAGTATTCCAACTGTAAGTGCAACTACAACTGAACGAGAGGTCAGCTTGAGCCTAGCAGCTGACCTCTCGTTCAGTTGCAGTTTTTTGAATTCACCCCACGTGCCTCGCGTCCGGTACGAGATCCTGGACAACTTTCCGAAGGTACGCCCCGGCGTCAGCCTCGCGCGTCGGATCCCACTCATCGGCCAGCTCCGATAGATGCGCGCGTCGCGCTGAAACGAGCCGCTCGAGCACTTGGCATCCGGCAGCAGTGAGCTCGGAATGCATGGTCGAATCGACGCGCGGGATGGTGACCAGTCCACGCCTTCGCAGCTCCTCGAGAGCAGCCTGCGCGCGCTCGGCCGGGATTCCGCGACGGCGCGCGAGCTCGAACGGTGACACCGTTTGTTCGCGTTCGACTTGAACCAGAAGCCACGCTGCGAGCGCGCCCAAAGTCTCTCCGGCCCGCTTCACGATCAGCTCGATGTGCGCGCGCTGCACATCACGATCCGCAAGTGAAGCGAGCGCAGCGTACAGATGCGCGGCCACCGAATCCTCATCCGACGGGCGAGCGAAAGCCTCGCCGGCCTCCATTCCCGCATCGCGCGCCGAGGCCGCAACGGTTGCTCGAAGCGGCCGCTCGGGAAGAAACCAGGTGAAAAAGAATCCAATCGCGCACACGATGGTAGCCACAAGGAACACGGTGTCGAGCGAGGCGGTGAACGCCTGCGCGTATGCCGCCCTGGCCGGAGGTGGGAGCTGCAGCAGCGCTTGTACGCTCATGTTGCGCGCCGCTCCATTCGCCACCGTGCCGAGAGGCAGCAGGCGGACGAGGTTCACGCTCAGTCGCGCCGCGAATATTGCTCCGAGAATCGCGGTGCCGAGGGATCCGCCGATGAGCCGGAACAGCGTCGCGCCGGAGGTCGCAACACCGAGATCGCGATAGTCGACGTCGTTCTGTACGGCGATCACGAGCACCTGCATCACCATCCCCAGTCCGACGCCAAGTATGAGCATCAGCAGTGAAGCGGTGGCGTCCGTGCTTTGCGAAGTAAGGCGCGACAGCAGAAAAAGCCCAATCGTCATGATCGCCGTGCCGAGCACAGGAAATATCTTGTAGCGTCCGGTGCGGCTGATCAGCTGGCCCGACAGGATCGACGTGACCAGCATGCCACCCATCATCGGCAGCATCTGCATTCCCGATGCGGTCGGAGTCACACCCTTGACCACCTGCAGGTAGAGCGGGAAGTAGGTGACGGATCCGAACAGAGCAAATCCGACAATCAGGCCGACGACGGAAGTGACCACGAACGTCTGCCGCTTGAAAAGATGCAACGGCAGCACGGGCTCGGCGGCTTTTCGCTCAACCAACGTGAAGAGGACCAGTGATAGCAGCGAAACTGCAATCAATCCTACCGAGATGGGCGATGACCACGGATAAGTCGTTCCGCTCAGGTCCGCCATAAGCGTGATACTGCTCAGCACCACCGCGAGCAGCGAGGCGCCCGCGTAATCGATGGCTCGAGCGACCCGATGTGAGAGCGACGGGAGCGTCACGGCCAGCACTACCAGCGCGGCGATACCGACCGGCAGATTGACGTAGAAGATCCACCGCCACGACAGGTGCGTAGTGAAATATCCGCCCAGCAGAGGGCCGGCGATGCTGGAGAGGCCGAAGACGGCGCCAAAGATTCCCTGATAGCGTCCGCGGTCGCGCGGCGGCACGATGTCTCCCACCACCGCCTGGGTCGTGACGACGAGCCCGCCGCCGCCCAGACCCTGGATGGCACGAAACACAATCAGCTGCGTCATGTTCTGGCTCAGTCCGCACAGCGCCGAACCGACGAGAAAGAGCACGATCGCCGATTGCATCACGATCTTTCGCCCGTACAGATCGCCGAGCTTTCCGTACACCGGCGTGACGATGGTTTGCGCCAGCAGGTACCCGGTCACGACCCACGCCAGGTGCTCGAGTCCGCCCAGATCGCTCACGATCGTCGGGAGCGCGGTCGACACAATTGTGGAGTCGAGCGCCGCGAGCAGCATTGCCAGAACGAGACCGCTGAACGCGATCAGTATCTGGCGGTGACTGAGCGCCGCGGGCGGCGCTGCGATCTCAGTCGATTCCGTCATCTAGCGCATGCCCCTGGCGCGCGGCGTCTCAGACTGTAGGTGTCGTCGGCCTTTTTCTGAGAAGGAGATTAGCGATGCCGCCAATCACACCGGCCGCCAGCGCCAGCCCTATGAGGCCCGGTGACCAAAATGTCGCGAGTCCCAGCGCGGCATCGAGCGAGTAGGTCCCAAATCCAATTAACGCTACCCCAACGACCGCGGTCGCAATGAGGAGTGGCACCTCGACTCCGTTCGTCGTCGCGAATAGTCCGTTGCGCAAGTGCACACTTATGGACGCGACGAGCATCACCGCGAGAATGAGCGCTGGTCCAACTGGGCCCAAGAGACCAAGGGTGAATAGCCAACCGCCCACGAACTCACTGAGCGCGGCGGCGGCGGCGAACGTCTTTCCCGGGCGAAAGCCCAGCGATTCGAAAAAGCCGCCGGTGCCCGCCAATCCGTAGCCGCCGAACCATCCGAAGAGCTTTTGAGCGCCGTGAGCGGCCATTATCAGGCCGAATATCAGACGAATCAGCAACAATCCAAGATTGAGCAGCTGCGTGTCACCGTATGCGATAGCCATGAGCACACTCGCGGCAAAGGTTGCCACTCAATCAGCACTGTCCATTCCACTTCCGCCAGCGAGTGCGAGGCAAGGGCTAGTTGGATTGTCAGGAAGGCAGGCCTTCGAGCGGAGAATGTACCATGAACCGACGAGGGTTAGTCGGGGGGATTGCAGCCGAGGATCTTGAGCGCCAGACACGCTGCGCCAAACCCGTTGTCGATGTTCACAACCGCCACGCCGGGGCTACAGCTGGCGAGCATCGTGTTGAGCGCGACCATTCCGCCCTGAGCAACACCGGTTCCTACGGAAGTGGGAACTCCGATTACCGGGGCATGGAGCAACCCGGCAATGACGGCCGGCAGCGCCCCATCCATCCCCGCGACGACGATGCACACGCGAGCCGCGGCAAGCTCCGGCAGAATGGATTGAAGGCGATGTATCCCCGCGACGCCGACATCGAAGTGAGTCGACGTCGGGATCCCCATCGCGTCGAGAGTAGTCGCCGCTTCCAGCGCGACCGGGATGTCGGCGGTTCCGGCCGTGACGACGGGCACCAGCGGCATGTCCCTCTTCGCGCGAGGATTGCGGACAGCCATGCGTGCTTCGGGATAGATGGTCGCCAAATCGCTGAGAACCTCCATCTGCTCTTCGCTCAGCCTCGACGCCATCCGAAGTTCCACTGTGTTCTCGAAGATCTGACGAAGATGCGCGGGCGTCTTGCCGGGACCGTAAACGACCTCTGGAACTCCGGTTCGCGACTCACGATCCAGGTCCCACCGAACTTGCGTCATGACCCCACCAGGGGAAGCGAGAGACTTCCGCTCTGGAGTCCGCCCAGGTCGAGCGCGACGAACTTGAAGCCGGCCTTCCTGCATGCCCGCCGCAGCTCTTCCCGGAACGGATCAGTGACGACGCGCTCGAACATCTCGGGCGGTATCTCCAGGCGAACGACGGCCTCGTGCCAGCGCGCTCGCGCAGGCCAGACGTCGTGCCGGCGCAGAAATTCTTCGACTGCTTCGATCTGCGCGAGCTTCTCCGGAGTCACTTCGATTCCGACCGGCACTCTGCTGGCGAGGCAAGGCGCCGCCGGCTTCTCGGCGTTCGACAGATTCCACTGACGCGCGAGCGCGCGCACGTCCGACTTGTTGAATCCGGCGTCGACCAGCGGTGCGACGACCCCATGCTCCATCGCCGCATGGAGCCCGGGCCGGTGCTCACCCAGGTCATCGACGTGCGTTCCTACGAAGGTCACCTCTTCCGCGCTTCTCGTCGCGGCGAGCGCCTGAACCGTGTCGTACAGCGCGCTCTTGCAGAAGTAACAGCGATCACCGGCGTTCGCCCGATATCCGGCGAGCTCCATTTCATTGGTCTCGACTTCCTCGACGCGCGCGCCAATCTCGCCGGCGATCCGATGCGCGTCGGCACGCTCCGCGGCGGCGAGTGAAGGACTGACGCCGAGCAGAGCGATCGTTTCAATCCCCGCCCGCACCGAGGCGGCAAGCACGACGGTCGAGTCGATGCCGCCCGAGAAGCACACATAGGCGACGCGGTCACGAGCCGCCGCGCCAACTGCCGCGATGAGTCTTTCTTCTAGCTCCAAACTCATCTCCCCCGCGACACAGACGAGCCTGGATCGGCGTCGTTGAGCGCACTCATCACTTCCGAGCGGATCTCTGCCAGCGGTCGTGAAGTCTCTTCCGCGACACGACGTAAGTCATCGAACTCGGGCTTCGCCCTCTGCGTGCCATCCGGAAGTGTCGCGATCTTGACCCGGATGTCCCGTCCATCGAATCGAACGAGGCGCGACTCGCGCTCGAGCGCGTTCCGCACCACGTCGAACGTCTTCACTCCCAGCGTCGTGAACTGGAGAAAGATCTTTTCCTCGAGTCGGGCGAGATCCGATGTCTGTACCAGTGCTTCGACGCGGGTCCCGAGTCTCCCTTTTTTCATGGTCGTGTGCAGGAGCACCACGTCGAGCGCGCCTTCTGCCCGCAGGACATCGGCGGCGCCCGCGAGCTCCTCCGGCGACATGTCGTCGATGTCAGCGCTCAACACATGGAGATGCTCCGTGTGCACGTGCTCGCGGTGGTGGTCATGGTGGTGATCGTGATGATCCACCGTGGCTTCCCCAAGAATTATGCGGAGCGCGTTGAGCTGCCCCTCGATGTCGCGCGTGCCGGCGCCGTAACCGCTCTGCCGGGGAGTGTATTCCTGCGGAGGCGCACCCTTCGACAGGACGCGCAGCAGCGCGGCTCCCGTCGGCGTCGTGAGCTCTCCCGATCCCGGCGGTCCGTGCCGCACGTTGAACCCCTCGAGCAGGCGTATCGTCGCCGGAGCCGGCACGGGCAGAACGCCGTGCGCGGTTTTCACGGTGCCGTCGCCAAGGGCGACTTTCGTATTGTAAATGCGCTCGATGCCCAGCATCTCGACGCCCCAGATCGACCCCACGATGTCGAGAATCGCGTCGACCGCTCCGACTTCGTGCAGATGCAGCTCGTCGGGCGCGACACCGTGGATCGCGCTCTCGATCGCCGCGATCGCCTCGAACGCGGCGTGGGCCGACCGCGCGACTTTTTCCGGAATCTTTACCGCATCAATGAGTCGATGGATCTCCGAGACCGCTCTGCCGTGCGGCTGCGGCGGAATCTCGAAGTCCACCTTCACACAGTGAACCTGTGAGCGCTGCACGTCGGTGATGCGAACATCGACTCCCGACAATCCCAGCGCGGAAGGCAGTCGCTCGAGCCAGGCCTTGTCGAGCCCGACGTCGACGAGAGCGCCGAGAAACATATCTCCGGCGATGCCGCTGGCCGGGTCGAGAACCGCGATTTTCATTGGCAGAAATCTAATCCCGAGCGGTGCAAGGAATCGAACTTGCACCCCCGCCCCGCATGCCCGTACCACAATACGATGTTGCCGTTGTCGGCGGTGGTCCCGCCGGAGTCTGCGGCCCGGTTACCAGCGCAGCGTCAACGCTTGCGCCTTTCGCTTGCGGACGATCTGGAGGTCGACCGTGCGGTCGGTCTCGTCAGCGATCCTGATCGCCCGCACGAGATCGATTGGGGTCTCGATCTTTATGCTGTCCGCCTTCACGATCACGTCGCCGCCGCGTAGTCCGGCCGTCCTCGCCGCCGAACCTTCGACCACGTTCGTCACGAACACGCCTTCGGACTTCACGCCGAGCGCGTCAGAGAGATCTGGATTCAGCGCCGTGAATTCGGCGCCCGCGAACGGATAGACTCCGCCTCCATATCCCAGCGCTGGACCAAGAACGGATGGCAATGGGTCAGTCGAGGGCATGCGGCGCAGTATCCCCGCTCGCCGAATCAGGGGCCGGGCGATGGATCCGCTCTGCCGCTCCATGATTTCCGGCACCGAAAGCTCGACGGTCATCTTCTGCTCCCAGTTGTCGGGCCGTTTCTCGAGCGTTCCCCTGACGACGCGCGTCGCATCGTTGCGTCTGATTTTCAGCACGAACGGCGCGCCGGCCTTCAGCCACTTGGTGAGTTCCACCGAGCCGCCGCGCATGTCGTGCGAATTGAACGTGAGCAACACGTCCCCCGGTCGCACACCGGCCTTCGCCGCGGGCGAACTGGAGTCGACGCTGGTGACCACTGGATAAGAGTCAAAGAACGCATTGCCATGCTCATCGACCATTAGCTGGTCCGAGATCCTCACTCCAAACCATCCCGTGGGCGGCTGCACTATCACGGCCGGTGCGCGCTGTGCCTGGATTCCGAAAGGCAGAGCGAGCGATGCGATCAAGGCCAATGGAAGCCGCGACGCGTTTCTCGAAGTTGAGACCTTCATTTCCCTGACCATTGACCTAGAACCCCCTCAACCCAACCGGACGCGCGACCATCTGCTGCGTGGCCACGCGCGCACCCATCGTCGCCAGATAGTACTGGTTGAGCACGGGATCGTGCGGCGCCGTCCGCAGCGCGCTCACCGTCGCGTTCTCGATCTTGTCGAGTGCCGCCGCTCGCGCCGAGTACATCGCCACGCTGTCTCCGCTGCCCACCGACGCATTGTTGACGGCGAGGAATTCTGACGCGCGCTGATACACGTCGACTGCCTGATTGAGCGCGGTCGAGGCCTCGTCCAGGGACGCGAAGCTCGCGCTGCTCGGGGCCGAACCGGACGACTTGGTCGCGTTGGTCGCCGTCATCGCTGGGGGCGTCGTGCTGACCGTCGAGCCTTCGACTGCGCTCGGCAACGCTGTCGTCGCCCGGCCAATGGCGATTCCGCCTACGAGGAGCAGTACTGCCGCGGCGGACTGCAGCCAGGGTTGGCTGGAAATCCACCATCGCGATGACTGCGATTCGCGAATGAGGCCTTCCTCTCGGGCCCGCGCGGCGATCGTGTGCCACTCGTTGAGCGGGGCCTGCTCGCGCGAGCGCTCCGCGGCGATGATCTGGTCCAGCTGCTCTTCAGACAGGTGCGACATATCCCTTCCCCTTTACTGCGACGGTTGATGATTCATCCACCAAATGCGCGAGCAGCTTCTTCAGCTTTGCGCGCGCCTTGAACAATTGCGATTTCGATCCGCCCGACGTGATTCCGAGCTCTTCTCCGATCTCGCCATGGGTGTACCCTTCGATGTCATGAAGGACGAACACCGCCCTGGCCCCGGGCGACAGCTTGGTCATGGCGTGCTCAATCGACTCCGCCACGAATGTCCGGTCGCTGTCCTGCTCGGTAATCGCGGAGTCGTCCTCAATGTCCACTTCCAGTTTCGCGATGCGCCTGATTTTGCGTAATGCATTCAGAGTGCGGTTCACCGCGATGCGGTGGGCCCATGTTCCGAACTGCGAGTCGCCCCGATAGCTCGGAAGTGCCCGGAAAATCTGCATCCAGACCTCCTGCGAGATGTCAGCGGCCAGCTCGGAATCGTCACAAAGCCTGCGAACAACCGCGTCGATGTGTGGAGCATGCTGCGACCAAAGCCGCTGCATCGCCCTTTCGTCGCCGGCTATCGCGCGCTTGAGGTCGAGCTGATCGAATGGCATCTCGGACTCTTGATTAGTCACTGCACTTGAGCCTATAGTTTCCTCGAGAACTGGTGACTTTCCCTCTATGCAATCGTTTGCTAGCGTATGCCTCGCCCTCCCGCGAAGCGCAGATCTCTATACCCGGCCGGGTCGGAACTTCGGCTCTCGCGGACAGTATAAATTACAGTAGTTCAAGGAGTTAGCGTTGCTTAGAGTCATTCTCACTGCCCTGACTATGACCCGAGCGGGCGATGGCCTGCCGGTCAAGTCACCGACTGAAGTCGGTATGTCCAGCACACGTCTGGGCGCGATCGAGCGCGTCGTTGAGCGCGGAATCAAGGCTGGAGGCTACCCGGGCGCCTCGGTCATCGTGGGCAGAAAGGGAGCGGCGGTATTCGAGAAAGGCTTTGGTAAGCTCTCCTGGAGCGAGAACAGCACGCCGGTCGATGCCCAGCGCACGATTTACGACATAGCATCTCTCAGCAAGGTCGTCGGCACCACTACGGCGATCATGATCCTTTTTGACGAAAAGAAGATCGGGCTCGACGACCCCGTCGTTAACTACATCCCCACATTCGGTGGCGGCGACAAGGACAAGGTCACCATCCGCCAGCTTCTCACCCACACCTCCGGACTCCCGGCGGGCAGGGATATCTGGCGCATCGCCCAGACGCCGCTCGAAGCGCGTGCCCTGGTTCTGAACACTCCGCTGGAGGGCCGTCCCGGCGCTCAGTACATCTACTCGGATCTCGGTGCGGATGTTCTGGGACTCCTGATCGAGGTCGTTTCCGGTGAGCCGCTCGACAAGTTCCTGACGCGCCGAGTATTCGAGCCGCTCGGCATGAACGAGACGATGTATCGCCCCGCCGATTCGTTGAAATACCGTATTGCTCCAACCGAAGTCACCCCGCCCCGCGGCTACCCGCTGAGAGGAGAGGTCCACGACGAAAACGCCTACGCACTGGGTGGCGTGGCGGGACATGCCGGTCTCTTCAGCACCGCGGCCGATCTTTCGGTGTTCGCGCAAATGATGCTCAATGGCGGCGAGTACAACGGCGTCCAGATCATCACCAAGCCGACCGTCGATCTCTTTACCTCCCGGTCCTTCGGGCACCGGGCGCTCGGCTGGGACACGGCTGAGGGAGACTACGGATCGGGCCGATACCTGGGACCGACCGCCTACGGCCACACTGGATTCACCGGCACCTCAATGTGGATCGATCCCGAGCGCGAGATGTTCGTGATCCTTCTCACCAACCGCGTGCACGCAGCGCGTGCGCTCAGACCGGCGAAGGTCATCTCTGATGTCCGCGCCGATCTGTCGGATGCGGCGGTTCTCTCGGTCCTCGACGGGCCGAAGCTCGCCTCCGGATCCAAGGCCTTCCGCGCCGACCGCGAAGTGGGTTGGAATCCGCCACCGCGCGCGTCGCGACGCCGTCACGGGTCATCCCGCCACCACACGATCGCCAGCGCCACTTCAAGAAGCCGCGCCAGCGCCACGAAGAAGAGTGCCTCCAAGAAGTCCTCCAAGAAGAGCCATTAGGCCAGATTCGAACGGACCGAGAGAGAGCGGGCGCCCGAAAGGGCGCCCGCTCTTGTTTCAGGGGCGTCGATCTGGTGATTATTCGGTAGTCAACACGGAATCCTGAATGACCGACGAATCAGCCACTACCCCAACTCCGACTGAAGCCCCTGCCACGAGCGGGGTAGTGTCCGAGGACCAGGTCAAACTCGCGCTTCGAAGGGTCAAGGATCCGGACCTCCAGCTCAACATCATTGATCTGGGTTTGGTCTACGGAATCGCCGTCGACGGCAAGACCGTCAAGGTCGATATGACCCTCACGTCGCCTGCGTGCCCGTCGGGTCCGGAGCTGATGACGAACGCCGAGACGGAAGTGAAGAAGCTGCCCGGCGTGGAGAAGGTGGAAGTGAATCTCGTCTGGATGCCCTTCTGGACGCCCGAGAAGATGGAGCCGCGAGTGAGAGCGTACCTCGGCTTCTAGTGACAGAGCGGTCACCCGATACAATTGAGCGGGTGCGCCCTGTAAGACCCGCGGGTTCGGCTCACGGCAACGGGGTTCTTCACTTCAGCGGTGTAACCCTCGCGGCGGTCGCGTTCGCGGTCGCCTGCGCGACGAATCCACAACCTCGGAACAGGACCGCGTCTGCCCGCCGGTCGCCAGCCGACAGTATCAACTGCCTCGACACGCTTCACGCGGCTGATTCGATCTCGACGATCGTAAAAATGACCGTTAGCCCACAGGATCCGAAGGTCAAGTTGCCGCCCGACTTCGAGAACATGTTCGTCGAGGAATTTCGCTTCCATTTCAAGGTACCGGCGAAACTGCCGCTGAGCGTCGTGATGGGCTTCCAGCCGTGCGACTCGCTCGGCTCACGGTGCGCTGGTGGAGTGCTGAGCCTGGGGGCGGTAGCGTATGCAACGGCGCACAACGACGGCAGGTTGTCGGATATAGCGGTGATCGATGCGGCGCAGACGCCGCGATTCGCCGACAGCGTGAATTCCGCGCTGCAATCAATGTCGCACGAGCAGCTGGTGCCCCACGTCGGCAATGTCGATTCGATTTTGGTCTTGCTGCAGATCGTCACAGAGGAGGAGCCGGACACGGTTCCGGCCGTTCGCCAGGTGTTCCGGGCGGTGGTGCCGCGGTACGCGTGGCCATTCAGCTATGCATCAATGCCGGCGGCGGGCGTGGACGCGAAGTATCCCTACACCGCGCGTCTGGCCGGTATCGAGGACAGCGTGATGCTCGCGTTCACGGTCGAGTCCGACGGCACTATTGCCGCCGAGTCGATCGAGCTTGTGAGCGCCACCTATCGGGACTTCGTG
This sequence comes from Gemmatimonadota bacterium, assembly GCA_003134685.1. Classification (GTDB taxonomy): domain Bacteria; phylum Gemmatimonadota; class Gemmatimonadetes; order Gemmatimonadales; family Gemmatimonadaceae; genus UBA4720. The sequence continues at coordinate 24,161 of PLCA01000002.1, forward strand.
ACGTCAGTGCTCGATGCGTTGGGCCGGACGCGGTACCACCCGGCGCATCTGGGCGACTGTGCCGTGGCGACGAGGATGAGGCAACGATTTCTGTTCAGGGAGCCGGACTGACTGGCGGTTCTTTACGCCGGCTGCAACGCCCGAACAAATCCTTCCCCCATCTCCTCGATCTGCCATCGCCGTAGATCTGGAACCGCGACAAGATCCTCGACCGCCTTTGCTCCGCTCCGCGCGACGTTTTCCAGTCTCTCCCGCGAGCATAGCACGCCGGGATCCAGCCCCAGCCTCGTCGCCGCGGCATCCCGCACCGCTTTGAGGCGATTGACCTTGTCGTCGAAATCGCGGTCCTTGTTCCAGCGCTGACCCTTCGGAAATTTCGGCAGATCCGCCTCGGCCGCGCTCATCCCACGGCCAATCGCGGCGACGATCTCTGCTCCGGAGCGATCCATCATTCCCTTGGGCATCCCCTTGATTGCGCCAAGCTCCGAGGTGCTCTTCGGCGCTCGCCGAGAAATCTCGAGCAGGACCTCGTTGCCCATCACCCGGAACGTCGCGCGATCGAGCTGCGCCGCGACAGTGTTGCGCCAGTTGGCGACCTCACGCAGAACGGCGAGCTCGCGTCGGGATAGGTCGCGCGCGCCCTTGATGCGCAGAAACCCCTCCATGCTGTCCTCGGCATCCCAGCGCGTTCCCTCGAGGCGTGCGAACTCTTCCTCCGCCCAGTGCATCCGGCCGCGATTCTTCAGCTCACCCTTCATGAGATCCTTGAGCTTGAGCAGGTACCTGGTGTCCTCCGCGGCGTACGCAAGCATGTCGGCCGTGAGGGGACGCATCGACCAATCGGCGCGCTGGTGTTTCTTGTCCAGCTTCACCTGGAAGTACTGATCGAGCAGCGCCGCGAGCCCGAACGACTTGATTCCCAGCAGCTGCGAGGCGACCCGCGTATCGAAGATGTTGGTGACGTGCCAGCCGTAGTCCTGGTGCAGCAGCCGCAGATCGTAGTCGGCGTCGTGGAAAACGACTTCGACGCTCTTGCTCTCGAGCAGCTGGCCCAGTTTCGCCGGAGATCCGATCGGCAGCGGATCGATGATCGCGCTTTCCTCGCGGGTCGAGATCTGGAGCAAGTAGATGCGATCGAGAAAACGATGGAAGCTCGCTCCTTCGGTATCGAGGGCGAGCTCTTTCACGTTCGATATTTCGGAAAGAAAGCGGTCTACCTCGGGTACCTGGTCGAGATAGATAGCGCTCTCCGCTTTGGCGGGAGGCATCACCGAAATCTAGCGGTTTAATGGTGTCGCGGTCCTCGGGCGTTAACTTTCGTCGCTCGCCACTCATTCGACAATCAGATGACGGAAAACCTCAAGATTCACATTTATCCAAGCGACTGCGACTCGGTGGGGCACGTCAATCACGCCCACATGCTGACGTTGCTGGAGCGGGCGCGCTGGTCGGCACTCGAAAGCCACATGTCGTACGACGAGTACATGAAGTCGAGCCTGTGGGCGGTGGTGCGAAAGGTCGAGGCGTCGTATCAGGCTCAGACCTTCCCCGGCGACGATCTAACCATCCGAACGGGACTCACTTCCGTCGGGAATACCAGCTTTGTCGTACGGCAGGAAGTACGGAATCAGCACGGCACGGTGGTTTGCGATGCGTCGATCGTCTACGTGACCGTGTCACACGAGGGAAAGCCGATTCCCGTGCCGGATCAATGGCGGACGCTCTTCGCTCCGTGGGAAGAGGAAAAGACCCGTTGAGCAATCCAGGGCGGGTGCCCGATGGCGTAAGCGCGACGGAGCAGTCGATTCCCGCCCAGATCGGCGCCGTATTGTTCCGTCATCGCGGCTGGCTGCCGCTTCTCTTCCTGGGAATTCCGCTGGTGATGCCGGGATCCAGTTCCCCATTTCGCTGGGAAGTGGGGCTCGCGCTAATCGTGATCGGCGAAGCGATCCGTCTGGCGGGTGTCGCGGCGGCAGGTACGGTGACGCGCCGCCGCTCGCGCAATGTGCAGCGGCTGGTTACTTACGGAATCTTCGCGTGGGCAAGGAACCCCCTTTACATCGGCAACTTTCTGATCTGGCTGGGATTCGTCACCATCTCGGGCGTGCTCTGGTTCCTGCCGATCGCCGTGCTCCTGTTCGCGGTCGAGTACGAGCTGATTGTCCGCTACGAGGAAGGAGTGCTCGAATCGATCTTCGGCCGCGAGTACCTCGACTATAAGAACGAGACGCCGCGCTGGATTCCCCGTCCGCCGAAGGGAGAGCAGCCCGTGGGAGAGTACCACTTGGCGGAAGCGCTCAAGAGCGAGATCAGCACATTTCTTCAGTACGCAGTACTGATGCTCGCGTTCTGGGTCAAGAGCAGGGTGATGGACGGAGGGGTGTGGGCGGGTGGGTTTTTCAAGCGATTCTGATCAAGCTGCGGGACTCAAAAAGAACCGGATCCGAGATCCGAGAAGGATGACTAAAAAGAACCGGATCCGAGATGTGAGAAGCGTAGATGCCAGTATGTAGTAACAGCTGTTGACGTGCTTCTGCGCAATCCCGTGGATGTCACGGCTAGTGACCGGAATGCCTCCGGTGCGGTCCCGGCATCTTCCACTAGCAACTCTGATCTACGCTTCTGAGATCTCGGATCGCGTTCTTCTCAGCAGTTTAGTTTGCCGCGCGGCACTCGACGCACACCGTTCTCTGATTAGAAAACCTCGCCTTCATCTTCTCGACAAAAGACCCGTACAAGTGCTCATCGCAAAGCGCCCTTTTGCACGATGGGCAGACTCCGCCCTTCCCTGCCTTGAAAAAGATTTTGCACTTGTCGCACTGCCAGCTGAACGTGGACTGGCGGAAGAACGGCGGCACTTACACGATTGCCAGGGTCTGAGAGCCGTTCCAGGACGCGCCGGGCTTTAGCTCCACCGGCGAGCCGATCTGCGCCGCCTCGACGCAGACCATCCTCATGTAGTCTTCCGTGTCGAGGCCGATGAATCCCGTCACCTTCTCGGCCCACGGATTCCAGACGACCGCGTCCTTGAATCCCGCACCGCGGATCTCGATCCGGCGCTCGTTCCCGCGATCTTCCACTTCCACCTTCTTCGGTGCCTTGAGGTAGACGCGATCGGTTTCGTCCGAGATCACGAGCTTCTTCGCCTCGTCCTTCGTTTCGTTTCCGCCCTGTGTCTTGTCGAGGTACCACTTGCCGGTGAAGCCGCGTATCGCCGTTTCGCGGATGTCGGCGACCGCGATGTAGGTGTGGAGCGCCGCGGTGAAACTGAACAGCTCGTCACCGGTGTTGAACGCCTCGAGCTTCACGTTGAGCGACTTGTCGTCGATCGTGACCGTGAGCTCGGTGCGGAAATGATACGGCCATTGCTCGCGCGTGCGATGATCGTCGGTCAGCACGAGCTTGACCGACGATGGCTCGTCCGACGACTCGCCGACCTCTGCCAGCTGCCACTCCGTCTTTCTGGCGAAGCCGTGCTGCGGCAAGGGCCCGGTGTTGGCGAACTGCGGCCACACGACCGGAATTCCGCCGCGAATCGGGTCCCCCGGCGCAAAGGTCGCCGTCTTCCCCATGAACAGAACTTCCTTGCCGCCGGCGGGAATCCACGACGTCACGTGCGCGCCATTGAGATACACATCGGCCGAGCTGCCCGAGGGATGCGAGAGCAGCACGGTGGACATGCCGTTCTTGCCGGGAACGATTGGAGGGGTCATGGGATCAGATAGTGAGGGCCGAGCACCGGGTTCCGCCAGTCGCTCGCATTGGCGCGGCTACCGGTTGGGCCGTCCCGGGGGAGGTTCGTTCTTGAACACTTCGCGGTTGATCTGCACGTACTCCTTGAGGTTAGCGGGCACGTCCTCTTCCGGAAAGATCGCGGTTACCGGGCACTCGGGCTCGCACGCGCCGCAATCAATGCACTCGTCGGGGTGGATGTAGAGCTGATCGGGACCTTCGTAAATGCAGTCCACCGGACACACATCGACGCAGGCACGGTCCTTCGTATTTTTGCAGGCTTCAGTTATGACGTACGGCATTTCGTCCCCGATAGGGCCGCGGCGACGCCAGCGTGGTGAGCTGCGCCGAAGATGATTCCTTTCCGAAAAATAGACTTGCCCGATTGAATAGCAACCACGCAGATCGTCACTTGATGGTCCCGACGAGGACGCCGATCAGAAAGAGAGCAAGGATCGCGAGAAAGACCATCCCGATCCGTCGTCGTGTATTCTGTACCGCTGTCCATACCTCTTCGTCGAGGTAGTAAGTTCCCGGCGCCGCCTCGCGAATGACGGCGCGCACACGCAGCCGTCTCAGCCCCAGCGATTGTCCGAGCCCGATCGCAGTGTATGACTGCGCCGTCTCGCGCGAGGTGGCGCCGGCGGCGCGGAAATCGTCAACGACCTCCCGCTCCCGCCTTCTCATTATCGCTGCAACTGCTGCTGCGCCCATGTCAGCTGCTCCGTTGACGAATCAATGCCAGGCTACCGACGCCATGGCGGAATGTCGCCCCGTTTTTTGTCGAGATCGGGATTCTCGCGAAAAAGCGTAGTCGTCCGTCCGATCACCTGCACCACCTCGGAACTGGTCGCCGCCGCCAGCGAGGCCGCAAAATCCTTCGGCTTAACGTCATCCTTGTTCCCCAGTTTCACCTTCACCAGCTCGCGGGTGCGTAGCGCATCGTCGAGCGCGCCAATCAGAGATGGTGTAAGCCCGTGCTGTCCGACGTGCACCGTCGGACTGAGATGATGCGCCTCCGAGCGCAACTCCGCCCGCTCCTTGCCCTTCAATTCTTCATCCTGCCCTGCTTCGTCATGAACAGGCGCACATCGATCGGCGTGCCGTTCCAGTAGTTGGCGTCGCTCCGCATCACCTGAAAGTGCAGATGCGGCGCGTCCGGCGACGCGTTGCCAGTCGTTCCGACGAACCCGATCACATCGCCCTCCTCCACCTGGAGTCCTTCTTTCACGTTCGGCGCGTAGCCGGTGAGGTGCGCGTAGTACTCTAAGTACCGGCCGCTCGCATCCGCCACGTAAATCGTGATTCCGCCCGCACCGCCATTGGCCAGCTTGATGATGCGGCCCGGCGCCGCAGCGAGGACCGGAGTCCCGCGCATCGCGAGAATGTCCGTTGCCATGTGAATGCGCCCGCCGCTACGCGCCTCGTGGAAGGTATCGGTGAGCGCCGAGGGGGAGACACCTTCGACCGGAACCATCAGCGGATGTTGGTGAAAGTACGCAGAGTCCGATGCGAGCATCGGGCGCATGTCCGGCCTTACATCTCCCTCCGGTCTCGTGACCACCACCGGCGGCATACGCGTCGTAGTCGCGTCATTCGTAGCCCGCAGATTGACGCAGGCGGTGGCGCCGATGACCGCGCAGAGCAGCTCAACTCGTCGCCGCAGCTTCCCGCTCCTCCATCTCGCGCGCCAGCTGTGCGATCCCTTCCTCGATCGTTCTCGAGTGGTGCATGGAGCAGAACTTCGGCCCGCACATCCCGCAGAACTCGGCGCTCTTGAAGTACTCGGCCGGGAGCGTCTCGTCGTGGTACTCCTGCGCGCGATCCGGGTCCAGGCTCAGGCGGAACTGCTCCTTCCAGTCGAACGCGTAGCGCGCGCGTGACAGCGCATCGTCGCGATCCCGCGCGCCCTTTCTGCCACGTGCGACATCAGCGGAGTGCGCCGCAATCTTGTATGCGATCACTCCCTGTCGAACATCTTCCGCGTTGGGAAGGCCGAGGTGCTCCTTGGGCGTGACGTAGCAGAGCATGTCCGAGCCGAACCAGCCGATCATCGCCGCGCCGATCGCGCTCGATATGTGGTCGTAGCCGGGCGAGATGTCGGTGACGAGCGGACCGAGTGTGTAGAACGGCGCCTCGTTGCAGACCTCTTTCATGCGGCGAACGTTCATCTCGATCTGGTCCATCGGGATGTGTCCGGGTCCCTCCACCATCACCTGCACGTCGCGTTTCCAAGCCCGGCGAGTCAGCTCGCCGAGTGTGTCGAGCTCCGCAAACTGCGCGCGATCGCTGGCATCGGCGATGCATCCTGGGCGCAGGCTGTCGCCGAGCGAGACGGTGACGTCGTACTGGCGAAGGATATCGAGCACATCGTCGAATCTCTCGTACAGCGGGTTCTGCTTGCGATGCGCCATCATCCACACCGCGTGGAGCGAGCCACCACGGCTCACGATTCCGGTGATACGCCCGTGCACGAGCGGAAGGTGCTCGATCAGAATTCCGGCGTGGAGCGTCATGTAATCGACGCCCTGCTTTGCCTGGTGCTCGATCATGTCGAGCAGATCGTTGGCGGTGAGCTCCTCGAGCTGCTTGTCCCACTTGCCGTCCGGGCCACCCTGGACCGCCTGATAGATCGGCACCGTGCCGATTGGAACCGACGAGGTGGCGATGATCGCGCGGCGGATCCCATCGATATTGCCACCGGTAGAGAGATCCATCACTGTATCGGCGCCATACTTGACCGCGATCTGCAGCTTCTCGATCTCGCCATTCACGTCGGACGAGACCTGGGAGTTGCCGATGTTGGCGTTGATCTTGACACGCGCGACTTTGCCGATGGCCATCGGCTCGAGCGCGCCCGCCAGGTGGTGAATGTTGGCGGGGATGATGAGACGTCCGATTGCGATCTCGTCGCGCACCAGCTCGGGCGAAAGCTCCTCGCGCTCGGCAACGAAGCGCATCGCATCGGTGATCTCACCCCGGCGCGCGTAGTGCATTTGTGTGACTGCTGCGGCGCGAGGTGTGACGGAGCCATTCGCTCCGTGCGGCGTGGCAAGCGACCCAGTGGGTGCTTGCGCCGTTGCTGCTGTTTCCATCGTTCGACTCCCTACGCCGGTACTAACCGGATCAGGTTCTGAGGGACTTTCTCAGCCGCGCGTCGCTGCCGGACCCGGCAGCCAGGACCCGCGTGGCACCCCTGTCTGTCTCCAATATATACCGGCGATAGTCCTCGCGACTGTTGCGGCGGCTTGCGCGAGCCGGGGCATGGCTGCGGAGCCAGGCGGGTGAGGTTACATGTGTTCCTCTTGACCCGGCTGCCATTGGTATAGACACTCCCTCGGATGCGGCCCCATTTGCATCCACTTCCTAGACAGAGGATAGCATGGCCATAAACACGCAGAAGGTTCTGATCGGAGGCATCGCTGCCGGTGTCGTGATGAACATCATCGATTTCGTAACGAACACCTACATCCTCAGCGCGCAAATGAAGGCGGCATCTGACGCGTTCAAGCCGGGCCTGTCCGATCAGATGATGCAAGGCTCCGCAATAGCCAGTTACATCGTCATGGACTTCGTGCTCGGGATTGCGCTGGTGTGGACTTACGCGGCGATTCGCCCGCGCTTTGGTCCCGGGATCAAGACGGCGTTCTACGCCGCGGTCTTGTTCTGGATCGTCACCTCGGTCGCCATGTCGGGATACCTGCACATGGGAATGGTACCGACGGGACTCTGGATGTCATTCGCGTTCATCGGACTGGTGAACTATTTGCTTTCGGCGTGGGCCGGGGCCAAGCTGTACACCGAAGCCTCCCCGGGGTAGAACGGCGAGCGCAGAAAGGCGGGCTTAAAGGGATGGGCGCCGAGTGCCAATCTCGCTTGGCGCTCGTCTATTTGGTATGGGAAAACTCTTCGCTTTCATCGGTTCCACCATCGGCGGCTACGCCGGCTGGGCCCTTGGGGCAACCGTTGGACTCACGACGGCGTTCATGGTCAGCATGGTCGGAACCGGGATCGGCATATACTACGGCCGCCTCATCGCCAAGAATTACGTCGACTAGCCAGGAACGACATCGACTAGCCAGGAACGACATCGATTGGCAATGCAAAAAAGGCGCGCTCTCCTGAGCGCGCCTTTTTCATTGATACCTGCGGGTTGAATCAGACCGACTGCTGCACCACCATCGCCTGATTGAGCTTGAGCGAGATCCGGCCGCCATTCGGAACGCAGCCGTCGTACTTCCCGGTTACGCCGGCGACCACTGCTCCCGCCGCTGCGCCAGCCGCGGCACCGATCACCGTCGACTTCGTGTGATGTCCGAAGATCTGCCCCAGGACCGCGCCGACCACCGCACCGGTGGCGACTTTCTTCCCGTCGTTGCTGGCGTCGCCGTTCCGAACCTTCTCGACCTGCGCCGCGGTTACGGAAGAATTGACCGGGTAAGTCTTGCCATTGAACGCGATCGACTTGACCACGAACTCCATTTCGACCTTGTCGTTCGCATTCTCGCTGCGCTTGAGCGAGGTCAGCTCGATCACGGCGGTAGCTCCGGCCGGAATCGAAACTCCGTTCGACCCCTGCACCGATTCAGCGACACTGGCCGTGAACCGGTCTCCCACCGCGTAGGTGTTGGTGCAAACGCGCTGTCCCGAGTAGAGCGAGATGTCCGATCCGCTGGCGATCGTGCCGATACCGCGCTCGGAGCCAGTCGTGCCTTCGGTCACGGTGTTGCCATTGCTGGTCGTGACTGGGACGGGCGCCGCCTCGACAGGCTGCGGGGTTGACCGCGGCGTTGTCGCAACGCGACGTGGATTCCTGCTCGGCGTCAGAATCTCGGACGGCTTCTGCCGCTGTGAGACTTTCGGCGCGGGAGCGGCCGGTTTAGGAGCGGGAGCGATCGTTACAGGGACGTCCTTCAGCTCTGGCTGCGCCATGGTATCGGCGTTAGCGAGCTGGAGATCGTGAGCCAGCGTGGTGTCCTGCGCCAATGCGTCTTCAGGCTTGTCGCCCTGCTTGCACGCGCCCAGCGCCAGGATAGCAATAAGGAGGACCGGTGTTGCGGCCCTCGAGAATTTTGTCTTCATGGTTGTGATCTCGGAAAACGAAAAAGGGATGCGGCCTGATTCGGCCGCATCCCTACCGCATTAGAAGCGCGGGGGGCGACGACCGATCGGAAATCCACCGATGAAAACGCTCGATCTGCTGATACCACCGGACCGACCGGGAACCGGATACGGAATCCGGTTGTTGGGCAAGCTTTGCCCGTGCCGCGGATCGCAGTTGTCGACATCTCCACCGAAGACACCTCCGCGAATGACCACGCCCAGAATTGTGCCGAGGACCGCGCCAACGCTTGAACCGCCGCTGCTCACGCGACCATCGCCACCACCAGACGACGGGCCGCTCGGATAGGAAACCGCGACCGGCTGGGGACGCGGCGAGACTGGAGTCGGGTCCGCGGCGGGCGCCGGAGCGACCGACTGAGGCTCGACCTGGGCTACAGTGGCGGGCGCCTGGGTCTGGACGACCTGTGGCGGAGACTTCGGAGCCGCGCGATGGGTTCTTACGCGGTTGGAAGGGGCTTTCTGACGGGCGGGCGGAGCAGTCTGCTCGATGGCCGAGACGATCTGTTGGCCCGCATTCGGGGAGCTGTTGGCGAGGGTGATCCCGTCCGACGAGGAGGCGAGCTCCAGGTCTTTCTTGAGATCATCGTTGATCGAACCCTTCTTGTCGCCGCTGCAAGCGGCCAGGAGGACGGCGCCAGCTCCTGCAAGCAACAGATAACTCTTCCGCATGAAAACTCCTTCCTGCAAGCAAGGGAATAACTCGATACGTCGGTGCTACACCAGCGAGGAACAGATGACTCGCGCTGGCGTCATCTATAGAGGCAACCAGCAAGCCGCACGTTCCCCTCGCAAAGCGGGGGTTAACCTCGATTTCCGCGGCGGCATGTCATCGGCGAGGGACAGGGGGTGTCTCCATTCCGAGACTCGCGCGAATAACGTCCGCCATATACGCTTCGGCGCGATGAGACATCTTTGGCTTATCGGGACCGCGATTGTCGCGGCTTTTGCGTGCGGACCACGCTCTGCCGCCAACATGTCCGCGTCCGAAAAAACAGCGATCGCCGACTCGCTCAAGCGCCTCGTGGTTTCCGCCTACGATCTATCCAAACCGGATCCGGTGAAGAGCCTGATGAGTCTCTACCCGACCGAGGGGCGCGTCATATCAGCCAGCGGGGGCGTCGTAACCACCACGCGCGCGCAGCTCGAGCAGGGGATCAAGGCGTTCTGGAGCTACGTCGGCCAGAACATGCGGAGTCCCAAATGGGAGTGGACTTCGATGAACGTGGATGTGCTCGCCCCCGACGCAGCGGTGATGACGAGCACATATCGGGTCCCCCACCTGACACCGACGGGAATGAACCACGTCATTGGCGGGGCGTGGACGGCGGTCTTTCAGAAACGGGGAGGCCAGTGGGTGATCATCCAGGAGCATCTTTCGGATGTACAGAGCAATCCGAATCTCCCGATGAACATGAACCCACAGGGCAACCCCAATCCCTGACTCTTTTACTCCTCCGAGCCGCCTCCGGTACCACCGACCGATGATTTGAGCTGTTGCCCCGTCTCGGCTTCGCCGCTGATGATGGCGCGCCATGTCATTTCCGGACCTCTCCGGAAGCCCTTCTGCGTGACTTTAACTCCCTCGGGTGAGATCGCCACCATGTAGGCCTTTCCGTCGATCGTGATCTCGCGCTTCAGGGTTTTTTCGAGTTTTGTCGCCATGCCCCCTCCGGGGAGTTAAATGTGGATTGGCGGTATAATACGCGCTCCGGGCCCCGCCTACGAGCCCCCGCCCAAACTCTGCCTTCCGGCAAGGCTTTTATGTAGCCTCATCAAAGGCTCGTTCGTCCTGTAATTACACGGAGAACGAATGGCTTTTATGGCTCTGCAAGCCCCGGGCGATGACAGTGCCCACTTGATATACGAATTCGAGCGCCGCGCCTATCCCGTCAGGAATTCACTGCTGACGATCGGGCGCGACGCCGCGAGCCACATTCTCATTCGCGAGCCAGCCGTATCGCGCAATCACGCTGAGCTGCGCTCGGAAGATGGCAAGTTCGTTCTGCATCCGTGTGGCGTTAATCCCACGACCGTCAACGGAATGACGCTGGCCGAGCCCCGCTCCTTGGCCGAAGGCGACAAGGTCGAAGTGGGATCAGCGATTCTGACCTTCACGACGAAGCGGCTCCCCCTGGGCGTCGCGGTCATCGAGCCGGCCGGAGCGAGCAAGCGCGAGAAGGACATCAACACCCGCCGCAACACCATCAAGCACCCGATCCTGGCAGGCGATCTCGATCCCGATTCGCCGCGCCGCGTGCCGACCAATGTCATCATTGGGGCAATCGCCGTGATCATCGTGATTCTCTACCTGCTCGGCCGGTAGGCTACCGCTCGATTCCGCGGCCTCCCAAAAACTGAGAACTACGCTGCTACCAGCTACCCGCGGGTCGCGGGTCGCTTTTCGCTGCGCGCGAAAGCCGTGGGACAGTTCGATTCAGACTTCGTCGGCGAGCCGGGCGAGCACCATCCTCTCGAGTTGCTCCCTGAGCGGTACGAGCGGGATCGTCTCGAGAACGTCCGCCGCGAACGCGTAGGTGAGGAGCATCCGCGCCGTCTCCGGCCCAATCCCGCGGCTGTTGAGGTAGAACATCGCCACGTCGTCGAGCCGCCCCACCGTCGCGCCGTGGGTGGACTTCACATCGTCGGCGAAGATTTCCAGCTGCGGCTTGGTATCTACACGCGCGGTGGGTGAGAGCAGGAGATTGTTGTTGCTCTGCTTGCCGTCGGTCTTCTGCGCCTCGGGGTGAACGAAGACCTTTCCGTTGAACACGCCGTGCGAGCGGCCGTCGAGCACTCCCTTGTACAGCTCGTGGCTCGGGCAGTTGGGAGCGATGTGCTCGATGCTCGTCTGGTTGTCGACGTGCTGCGTCCCGTCGGTGAGATAGAGCCCGTTGAGCGTGCAGGTCGCCGCATCTCCGTCGAGCGACGTGTAGATGTTGGTTCGAGCGAGCGAGCCACCCACAGCCAGCGAGAAGGAATGAAGCTGACTGTCGCGTGCTTCTCGAATCTGCACCGTGCCGACGTGGAACGCTTTCTCGCTCTCGCGCTGGAGCTTGTAGTGATCGAGGTGCGCGCCTTCGCCCAGGGAGATCTCGGTCACAGCGTTGGTGAAGTAGCCGCTGTCCCGCAGCGAGACGTAGCTCTCGATCACGGTCGCGCGCGAGTGACGCCCTGCGACGATGAGATTCCGCGGATGCGAGACGCCCTCTCCCTCCGAGACGAACACGAGATGGATCGGCTGCTCGACGACTGTGTCCGCGGCGAGCTCGATGTACGTGCCATCGCTGATGAACGCCGTGTTGAGCGCGGTGAAGGTGTGCTGCTCGAACGCCGCGATCTTGCCGAGGTGGCGCTCAATGCTGGGTGTTCCGGAGTTTATCGCCTGCGCCAGACTGCTCACCCGGACGCCGTTGCCGAGCACAGCGTTAGACGAGAGCTCCTCCGAGAACGCGCCATTCATGAAGACCAGGGTGTGCCAGCCGTTCTCGCCGAAATCGAAGCGCGCGAGATCCGCTCGCTTGACGCCGCCAACTCCGAGTGGCGCGAGGCGAAAAGTGCGTTCCGCGATCGGCGCGACGCTCGTGAAGTGCCAGTCTTCGTTCTTCGTCGTGGGAAATCCGAGCGTTTGGAATCGCGCCATTCCCTCCTTCCGCAGAGCCCGGAGCCAATCCGGCCCGGACATCTTGCGTTCGAAATCCTCTCGATACACCTCGATCGAGCCGGGCGCACGGGTGGTCACGGAGCTCGCGCCACTCTTCCCCGCGGCACCAGCCGTTGCGGCCGCTGGATTTTCACGAGCGCCTTTCATCGTCGCGACCTCGCTCAAGCAACTGCTCCCGCACCCGCCCCCGCCCCCTGCAACCAGTCGTATCCCTTTTCCTCGAGCTCGAGCGCCAGCTCCTTCCCACCCGACTTGACGATCCGCCCGTTGGCGAGCACGTGCACGTAGTCCGGGACGATGTAGTTCAGCAAACGCTGATAGTGGGTGACGACGATTGTGGCGTTCTCCGGAGAGCGAAGCTTATTGACGCCCTCGGCGACAATGCGCAGCGCGTCGATGTCGAGGCCCGAGTCGGTCTCGTCCAGAATCGCGAGGCGCGGTGACAGCACCGCCATCTGGAAGATCTCGTTGCGCTTTTTCTCGCCGCCGGAGAATCCATGATTCACGGAGCGTGAGAGCAGTGTCTCATCCATGTCGACGAGCTTGAGCTTCTCCTCCACCAGGTCGAGGAATTCGAGCGGATCTACTTCTTCCTGACCGTTCGCCTTGCGGATCTCGTTGTACGCGGAGCGCAGGAAGTAGGCGTTTGAGACGCCAGGGATTTCCACCGGATACTGGAACGCGAGGAAGATTCCATTTTGCGCCCTGACTTCCGGAGCCATCTCGAGGAGATTCTGTCCGTTGTAGCTGACCGTTCCCCTGGTGACTTCGTACGAAGGATTCCCTGCCAGCACCTGTGCTAGCGTCGATTTGCCCGAGCCGTTAGGCCCCATGACGGCGTGTATCTCCCCAGCCTTCACGCTGAGAGAGATGCCCTTCAGAATTTCCCGATCGCCTATTCCGGCGTGCAGATCATTTATCTCGAGCACGAAACCAGTGATTGAATGTTGTTTGTATTGCGTACACTGCCTGACTGAACAGTGTCCAGTTTGCCGTGAACGGATATCCCGGCGTCCTGGGACCGGAGCGGAGCCAGGCCCAGCCGGCGCGGATTCTGTCGACGGGATTCCATAGTGCCATGGCTAATCAGCTGGAGCGCCCGATTCTCAACCGACGCTGCCTTCCAGCGTGATGCCGAGGAGCTGTTGCGCTTCTACCGCGAACTCCATCGGCAGCTCCTTGAACACTTCCCTGCAAAAGCCGCTCACGATCATCGACACTGCGTGCTCGGCGCTCACCCCTCGCTGCTTGCAGTAGAAGATCTGGTCCTCGCCGATCTTCGACGTCGAGGCCTCGTGCTCGAGAGTGGCGGTGTTGTTCTGCACTTCGATGTACGGGAAGGTGTGCGCGCCGCACTTGTTCCCGATGAGCATCGAATCGCACTGCGTGTAGTTGCGCGCGTTTTCAGCCTTGGGGAGGACGCGAACCAGACCGCGGTAGCTGTTGTTGCCTTCGCCGGCCGAGATTCCCTTCGAGACGATCGTCGACTTCGTGTTCTTGCCGATGTGGATCATCTTGGTGCCGGTGTCGGCCTGCTGCTTTCTGTTGACGACGGCGACGGAGTAGAACTCTCCCACTGAATTGTCGCCCTGAAGAATCACGCTCGGATACTTCCAGGTGATCGCGGAGCCGGTCTCGACCTGGGTCCACGAAATCTTCGAGTTTACGCCCGCGCACTTGCCGCGCTTGGTGACGAAGTTGTAGATGCCGCCCTTTCCCTGGGCGTCGCCCGCGTACCAGTTCTGGACCGTCGAGTATTTTACAGTCGCGTTGTCGAGCGCGATCAGCTCGACAACCGCGGCGTGCAGCTGGTTTTCGTCGCGCTTGGGTGCCGTGCATCCCTCGAGGTAGCTCACCGATGCGCCTTCGTCGGCGATGATCAACGTGCGCTCGAACTGGCCGGTGTTCTTGCTGTTGATCCGGAAATAGGTCGAGAGCTCCATCGGGCACTTCACGCCCTTGGGTACGTAAGCGAACGATCCGTCGCTGAAGACGGCGGCGTTCAGTGCCGCAAAGAAGTTGTCGCTGTGAGGCACGACGGTGCCGAGGTATTTCTCGATGAGCTCGGGATGGTTTTGAACCGCCTCGCCGAAGGAGCAGAAGATGATTCCGTGCTTGGAGAGCTCCGTGCGCATCGTCGTGCCGACGGATACGCTGTCGAAGATCGCATCGACGGCGACGCCGGACAGCATCTTCTGCTCATTGAGAGAGATGCCGAGCTTCTCGTAGGTGCGAAGGAGCTCGGGGTCGACTTCGTCCAGGCTCTGGAGCGGCTTGACGCTCTTCGGGGCCGAGTAATAGACCAGCGAGTTGTAATCGATGGCGGGGTAGCGGACGTTGCCCCAGTGCGGCTCCTTCATGGTGAGCCAGCGGCGGTAGGCTTTGAGGCGCCACTCGAGCATGAACTCCGGCTCGTTCTTTTTCGCCGAAATCGTGCGAATGATGTCCTCATTGAGGCCTGCCGGGACGGTATCCGTTTCGACATCCGTGACGAATCCGTACGCGTATTCGCGGTTGACCAGCGCCTCAATTCCCGAGCTCATTCCAACTCCTTGGCGTTTCTATACTTCCCGGCGTAGATTCAATCTAAAGCAATTCTGTCGGGATAGTCAAGCGAACGACGCTCTTTCTATCCCATTGTCTCATCAGCACTTACGCTGCTGGAAAATGTGCAGAGCCCGCCGGAACTTATACATTAGAGGATCCGCATGACCGTGGGGACTGGCCTCAAATGACCGTACCGAGAACCCTCGAATGACGAGCGCACCCCGCTCCGTTTTCGATTCGCTGGCCGGCGGCCCCGAGTTCGAGCCGGTCGCATCTGTGGCTGATCTGACCGAGGGGACGATTCTGCAACGGGTGCGGCCAAGTGGTGATGCGGTTTGCCTCGTCCGGTACAAGGGCGAGATCTCAGCAGTGAGCGATATCTGCACTCACCAGCACTTTTCGATGTCGCTGGGCGATCTGCTCGAGGATGGCACACTCCAGTGCGCTTGGCACGGGGCGCGATACGATTGCAGGTCGGGCGAAGTGAAGCAGATCCCGGCCACGGCTCCGCTGCCGGTGTTTGAGGTGCGGCTCGAGGGCGACACGATCCTGGTTGGTCCACGCTGCGAACGGATCGACGGGAAGTACGAAAGATCGACGGTGCGCATCCCATGAAGCTACGCCGCAATTCAGAGTTTCCCGCGGATTTGAAGCTTCGCCCCGATTCAGAGTTTCCCGCGGATTTGAAGGTTCGCCCGGATTTTCCACTGCTGGCGAACAATCCGGGTCTCCACTACCTCGACTCGGCGGCGACATCGCAGAAGCCGAGGGTGGTTCTCGATGCGTTGCGCGATTTCTACGAGACGGCGAACGCGAATCCGCATCGCGGTGCGTACGCGCTCTCCGTGAGGGCGACCGAATGCTATCACCAGTCGCGCGTCAGGATTGCTCAATTTCTGGGCGTCGCGGATTCCGACTGCCTCATTTTCACGCGCGGCACAACGGAGGGACTGAATCTCGTCGCGGGCTCGTGGGGAATGGCGAACGTCTCGAGTGGCGACGAGATCGTGGTCACGGCCATGGATCATCACGCGAACTTCGTCCCGTGGCAGGTGCTCGCGATGAGAAGGGGGGCGAAGTTCAGGGTATGCGAGCTCACTCCTGACGGAAGGATCGATCTCGATTTCCTGAGCGGGCTGCTCAACAAACGCACGAAGATCGTCGCGTTCAGTCATGTGTCGAACGCGCTGGGCACTATCAATCCAGTCGCGGAGATCGCGCGACTGGTGCGTGAGAAGACCGATGCGATTCTCGTGTGCGACGGCGCGCAGAGCGCTCCGCATTTTCCCGTCTCGTTCGATTCGCTGGGCGTCGATTTCTACGCCTTCAGCGGGCACAAGATGCTGGGGCCGATGGGAATCGGCGGATTGATCGGCAAGCGCGAGATGCTCGAGGAAATGCCACCGTATCAAACGGGCGGCGACATGATCGAGTTCGTGCACGACGATCGCACCACCTGGAACGTGCTGCCGCACAAGTTCGAGGCGGGAACTCCCAATGCGGCCAACGCAGTCGGTCTGGCCGCGGCGGTTGAATATCTCGACGGCATTGGCATGGACAGGGTCCGCGCTCACGAGCGGGCGCTGATGTCAGAGGCGCAGAAGCGGCTTGCCGTGATCGAAGGCCTGCACATCTATGGACCTCCCGCCAGTGAGCGGAGTGGCGTTCTTAGCTTCACGCTCGGCGATGTGCATCCTCACGACCTGGCTACGATTCTGGACGGCGAAGGGGTTTGCATTCGCGCCGGTCACCACTGTGCGCAGCCACTGATGCGGCGGCTCGATGTGCCCGCGACCGCGCGGGCGTCTTTCTACGTGTACAACGACGAGAGCGACATCGAAGCGCTTGTCGCTGGGATACTCAAGGCGAGGGAGATCTTCGGATATGCGCCGGTTTAGCCGAACACGCCGGACCGGGGGGCGAGATGCCTCAGCCTAGGAGCGCGGCCGAGATTGGCGCGCTGTACCAGGAGATGATTCTCGATCATTACCGGAGACCGCGGAACAAGGGGACGCTCGAGAAAGCGGACGCCAGCGTGGAAATGAAAAACCCACTCTGTGGCGACGAGATCGGCCTTCAGGTGGCGTTTGATGGCGATTGCGTGTGCGATCTCAGGTTTTCGGGACGCGGCTGCTCGATCTCCCAGGCGTCGGCGTCGATGATGACCCAGCTCGTGAAGGGAAAGAGCACGGAGGAGATCGAGGCGATCAGGAAGCAATTCCGTGAGCTAATGCTTGGCAATGCCTCGGCCGCCGACGATCCGCAACTCGGCCAGCTCCGTGCGCTCTCGGGTGTATCGAGATTCCCCGCGCGGGTGAAGTGCGCGCTGCTGGCGTGGAACGCGTTGGAAAGCGCGCTGGCCGAGCGATCTTAGGAGCGGCCCTAACACCGTGAAGCAGTCGAGCGATCAGCGACGCTCGTTACTTGACCGCATCCGGGGCCTTCTTCTCCCTGTCCCCCAACCACAATAATCCGTCGATGATTAGTTGATCCTGTACTGGATTATTAAGTGTATGTGACAGTGTCTTGTTGGTAGTGTCGTACTTGTGCTCGTAGTCGATGTCGTTGTGACCCATGTTCAGGTAGATCATCTTGTATTTCTTGTTCGTCCAGACCACGGGATAGTACCCGCTGTGCCAGATCTCGTGGAGCTTTGGACCGGTGCCCAGCGGAAAGCTGGTTGAGTCTATGGAGAGCAGAATGTCTATGTCAGGATTCTGTCTCAGATCTTTCTCCCATCGGTACCATTCACTCGGCGAGGACTTGAAGGTCTCGGGGAGATTGTGAGTCGCGGGATGCTTGCGGTCTTCGACACGAAGGATGGCCGACACAGGTCTCCAGGTGTTGCTGACGTATGATCCTGCGCCGAGGAATGTGTTGTGATACCAGTCCCAGTTTGCCGGATACGCTGAAGGCGTCAGAGCAAAGCCGGCAAAATGAAATCCCATCCAGGCTCCGCCGTGCTCCATGTACGCCTGAAACGCCGCTCGTTGTGCAGGGTCTTCAGGACGCGTATCCAGAAACAACACTACCTGGTAATTGGAAAGAAAATCTGAATTCAGATTCTTCCAATTGGATGTCGTGTCGAAGCTGAAATTGTATTTCGCCGCCATTTCAGGAAACCATCGCTCGGCTTCATGTACGAAGCTGATATGTGCCTGATCCTCCTTGGCGGTAAAGAACGCTATGACTTTAAATTCTGGCTTGCTGTTATTGGCGCTAAGGGCTGAACAGAAATAGATGAGCGCCGCAATGCTCAATGCTTTGAGGGCAGACATGGTGACGATTCTGAATACGCGGGACGAATGGCGCAAGGTGTGGGTCATGCTCGCGATCGCGTTCGCGGCGATCTTCGCCATGGCGGGTGCGTTGCGCGCGCAGAACAGTCCTGATTGGACCGAGCCATTTCCGCCATTCCGTATCGCCGGGAATCTCTACTACGTCGGAAGCAAGGGCCTCGCGAATTACCTCATCACCACTCCGCAGGGGCACATCCTCATCAACAGCGATCTCGAGGCGAGCGTTCCCCTCATTCGGGCCAGCGTCGAGAAACTCGGATTCAAGTTCACTGATATCAGGATTCTCCTGATCAGTCATGCGCACTGGGACCACGACGGCGGCAGCGCTGCGATCAAGGATCTTACCGGCGCGAAGTACATGGTCATGGATGGCGACGTGTCGGTTGTCGAGTCGGGCGGTAAGACTGACTTTCAGTACGGCAACCAGCCGGCGTCGCTCTATCCTCCCACAAATGTCGATCGGGTGCTGCACGACGGCGACGAAGTGAAATTAGGCGGCGTGACGCTCGTCGCGCACCTGACTCCAGGACATACGAAAGGATGCACGACATGGACGATGAAGGTGGAGGAGGCGGGAAAAACCTACGATGTCGTCATCGTCGGCAGCCTCAACGTAAATGAGGGCTACAAGCTCGTCGTGAACCCGTCATATCCGGAGATCGCGTCCGACTATGAACGCACATTCCGAGTGCTCAAATCTCTGCCGGTTGACATTTTTCTGGGTGCGCACGGTGACTACTTCGATCTGCAGACGAAATACGCGCGACTGAAAGAAGGCGCCGTAACTCCTTTCATCGATCCGGTAGGCTACAAGAGGTACATAACAGACAGGGAAGAGGCTTTCCGGGCGGAGCTCGCAAAGCAGAAGGCCGCTCTCCAATATTGACGACCCTCGAGGAGGTATTTGTGGACCGACGAGAATTTCTCGCAGCAACAACCCTTGCCGCCGTGTCGCCGCTGCCCCACCTCAAAACACTCGGCCAATCCGCGCCGCGCCAGTACATCGAGCTGCGGCGCTACCACCTGCTCCCCGGCACGAAGCAACGCGCATTCAGCGCCTTCGTCGGGGAAGTAGCAATCCCAGCGATGAACCGAGCTGGAGTTGGCCGCGTCGGGGCCTTTACCGTCGTATACGGCGAAAACGCGCCGTCGCTGCTTCTCGTCCTTGCGCACCAGACGCTCGATAGCGTGGTATCGCTGCGCGACCGCCTCGCAAGCGACGCGGTGTACGCGCGCGCCGGCGCTACGATCCTTGACACTCCGATGTCAGACCCAGCCTTCGTGCGCGTCGAGAGCACGCTATTGCGCGCGTTCGACGCGATGCCGGCGGTGGAACCCTCAGCTGGCGCTGGTACGGCGACGCCTCGCATCTTCGAGCTCCGGACGTACGAGAGTCACAGCGATCGCGCCGCGCTCAACAAGCTCAAGATGTTCAACGCCGGCGAAGTGCCGATCTTCCGCAAGGCGGGCCTCACGCCCGTCTTCTTCGGTGAGACTGTAGTCGGCGCGAAGATGCCCAGCCTGACCTACATGCTCACCCTCTCCGACATGGCGGCACGCGACGCGGCGTGGGCCAGGTTCGGCCAGGACCCCGAGTGGAAGACTCTCTCCGGCGACCCGCAGTACCGCGACAACGTCTCGGCTATCTCGGACATCATCCTTCAGCCGACGCCCTACTCGCAGATCTGAGCCGGCGCTAGGGGCGTTGTTCGGGACGTCGCGGCTTCCATTTTGCGAACGCCGAGGTCAATCCAACAACTCATACCATGTTTACAGGCGCACATCTCCATCTGCTGGTCAACCACGCACCGATCTTCGGATCGCTGTTCGCGTTCGCGCTGCTCATCGCATCGTACTTCACATCCGCCGACGTTCTCAGGCGAACAGCGTTCGTGGTTCTCATCGGAACCGCCATCGCTGGTGCAGCAGCCGACTTGAGCGGCGATGCGGCGGAGGAAGCGGTGAAGGGACTCCCGGGAGTTCGACGCGAGTTGATAGACGCCCATTCGCACATGGGCGACAAGGCGTACATCCTCGGGGGCGTTCTTGGCGTACTCGCTTTGGTCGCGTTGGTGCGTTGGCGGCGGCGGCCGGTACCAGCTAGTGCGGCGCTCGTGGCGGTGTTGACAACTGCGTTCGTCGGCGGGGCCATGGCGTACACGGCCCTTCTCGGAGGCCAGATCCGCCACACCGAAGTGCGACCCGGAGCCACCGCTGCGGACGCGATGATAATCGAGCCACCGCGACAGCGGCGCCCTCCACCAGCCAAATAAATAGCTGGGCGTGTCCGTCCACGTCCAGTCAGCCGTTACATCAATGACCACGCCTTCTACATCGCCGCTACGGGGATAGGCCTTCTGTGTTCGCTGGCTATCAACGTCTCATTCAAGAAGAGAATTGACGCACTGGAAAAAGCTGTGTATCAAAGGAATGGTGAGAAATGAACGACACATCACCGGTGGAATAGAGGCGGTCAGCTTTTCGAGCACCGACGCAACGAGGACGTGAACATGGGAACAACACGATCGCGCGTCGGCCTGTTGATCGGCGTGTTGGCGGCCGTCGATTCAATGACGGCGCAGGCGCCCGAGAAAGTGCCGCAGGTGACGGCTCCCACCTCCACAAATCGTCCGACCCCTCCAACCCGCGATCCAAACACTCCGGGATTCGTCACTGCGAAGGAGCTGCCGGACGGCAGCGTTCCGCCGCATGACGCGGACGGAAATTTCGTCATCGGGCCGACGCACCCGCCTGCCTTTGAAATGGTCGTGCATGAAGGGGGGCCGCGGGGAGCGGTTCACACCATTACGATGAGCTCAATGGACAGTAGGATCTTTCCGGGCATTGCCCGCGATTCCGGGACATTCGGCACCGTCGGCCCAACCGACCCCGCCACGTTGCTGGTGACGACCAGCCACTCTGCTCCTTACACGCGCACCGTCGCCGTCTATGTTCCGGCACAATACGTCCCCGGTACGATCGCGCCATTCATCGTTGGAGCGGATGGACCGGACCAGTCACTGTTCACGGCGCTCGACAATCTCATCGCCGAGAAGCGGGTGCCAGCGATGATTGCAATCTCAATCGGTAACGGCAGCGGGGATGCGCAAGGAAGCGAGCGAGGCCTGGAATACGACACGATGTCGGGACGTTACGCGGAATTCGTCGAGACAGAGGTGCTGCCGCTCGTCGAACGGCAATACAACGTGAAGCTGACCAGGGATCCTGAAGGCCGTGCGACGATGGGCGGCAGCTCCGGCGGCTCGGCGGCATTCATCATGGCATGGTATCACCCTGATCTCTATCACCGCGTGCTGGCATATTCGATAACAGGGGTGAATCAGCAGTGGCCGCACAGCGCGGAGACTCCGCACGGTGCATGGGAATTTCACGAACGAATCATCCAGAACAGTCCGGTCAAACCGATTCGGGTCTGGCTGGAAGTCGGCGACAGAGATTTCCTGAATCCCAATGTCATGCGGGACGGCATGCACGACTGGGTCGTTGCCAGCGAGAACATGGCGAAAGTTCTCGGCGCCAAAGGGTACCATTACCAGTTTGTGTTTGCCCGCAATGCCGGGCATGTCGATCGTAATGTGAAAGAGCAAACCCTTCCGGAAGCGCTTGAATGGCTGTGGAAGGGCTACGCCATCGAAGGATCGAAGAGCGCGCCAGCAGCGCGGAGATGAGCGGCTGGCCGCGCTAAACCATTCGCAGATCAATCATGTCCCTTACTCGACGCGAAGCTCTCCGGGAATTGAGTGCGCTGTTCGCGATTCCGTTCATTCGATGGCCGGAGCGCCTCGCGGATCCTCTCGCCGGCACGATCATCGAGTATCAAGCCGGACGCGCTCGTCGTGATTGGAGTGCCGCTCAGGTAACGAAAGAAGCGCTCGGGCGGTGCAACGCGTGGAATGGATCGCTGCACGCGATCGACCTGTTGTCCGAGACCGCGATGGACGATGCCCAGGACTCGGACGCACGAGCGCAGCGTCGTACGCTCCGTGGACCACTCGACGGCGTTCCACTGTTCGCGAAGTCGATCTACGACATGAACGGCCTTCCGACGACCGCATCGAGCGCCGAGTGGGCGCGGCTGTTTCCCGCCGCCGTCCGCCGTGACGCGCTCGAAGTCGCGCGCATGCGCGCGGCAGGCGCGATTGTGCTGGGCAAGACCGTCGCAGATGACTTTGCGTACCATGGCAATGGCACCAGCTCGCTCTCCGGACAAGTGCGCAACCCGCACGATCTCACGGGCACGAAGACGCCGGGGGGCTCGAGCGCCGGCTCCGCGGTGTCGGTCGCATGCGGCATTGCGTTCGCCGCGCTGGGCACCGACGACGGAGGCTCCAATCGAATTCCGGCGCAGTTTTGCGGCGTGGTGGGGATGAAGCCAACGTTTGGCCTGGTGCCGCGCACCGGAGTGATTCCGACCTGGCCGTATATCGACGCGCATGGTCCGCTCGCGCGCAATGTCGCCGATGCAGCGCTGCTGCTCGATGCGATCGCCGGACCCGACTCATCGGATGGCCTGGCGCTTGTCGCGCCGCGAATGCGAGGGCAGCTCGCCGGTTTGCGTGACGATGCTCTCTACAACGCTCGACTCGGGCTCGTCGAAGCGCACGTGCCACGCGCACAGATGACCGCCGAATCACTGTCGGTGTTCGATCGCGCGGTTGCCGACCTGACGTCCGCCGGAGCAATCGTAGAACCGAGTACCCCGACGGTCACACGTTCCAACGTGCGGGACCTTTTCGCCGAGGTGGCGAAGGCTCGGGGCGACGTCACACCGAATCACAACTCGCCGGCGGCAACGGCGAACGCACTGTTCAGATATTTCGGCACCCACGGCGACGACGCGCGTCGCGACGTCGAGCGCGGGCTGCCCGCATTTCGTGCCCTCTACGACGTGCTGCCGAAAGAGTGGGAGGAGATGTCGCAGCTCATCTCACAGCCATACGAGACCGATGCCGCCGGCGTATCGTTCGCGCGCTCGCGCGCGTCAGTGACAGCGCAGCTGGCGGAAACGTTTCGCTCGCAGCGCCTGGACGCGATGATCTACCCGACAATGCCCTTCCCTGCACCTCGCGCCGTCGACCCATGGCCGGACATCCGCACCACGCTTGGCTATGGAAACTGGCTCGGGCTGCCGGAAGTTTCCGTGCCGACAGGCGTGGGACCCGACGGCATGCCGGCGGGCAACATTTCGTTCGTCGGACTTCCCGGAAGCGATGCGCGGTTGCTGGCGTTGGCGCATTCGTACGAGCGCCGGTCGAGGCGGTTCGTCGCGCCACCAACGCCGGCATGACCGACGCAGTTGACAAGGACTTTGCTGAAGGCGCATATGCCGTTGTCTTCTTGGCCGGCATGCGACTTCACAGACTGATTCGACAAATCGCGACATGAGCGCGCCGACGACTCCGCCGGGCAACCCCACGCCCGAGAATCCCCACCTAATCCGCCGCTTCAGCCTCCTGCCCGCGACGGCGCTGAACATGACCAACATGATCGGCGTGGGACCGTTCATCACGATCCCGCTGCTCATGACTGCGCTGGGCGGCCCACAGGCGATGATGGGATGGATCGTGGCGCTCGCCATCGTGATCTGCGACGGGATGGTGTGGAGCGAGCTGGGCGCCGCGATGCCGGGATCGGGCGGATCGTTCCACTACTTGCGCGAGGCGTTCGGGCGAGAGCGGTTCGGGCGGCTGATGGCGTTCCTGTTCGTCTGGCAGTTCGTGCTGAGTGGGCCACTGGAGATCGCCTCCGGGTACATCGGCTTCGCACAATACGCCAGCTTCATCTGGAAGGGCCTCACCCGGACTGGCGTGATCACGCTCGTCACGGTGGTGGGGCTGGTCAACATCGCGCTGCTCTATCGGCGCATCCAGTCGATCGTCAAAATCACGATCTCGCTCTGGGTCGGCACGCTGATCACGGTGCTCGCGGTGATCGTCACGGGCGCCGTGCATTTCGATCCGCACATCGCTTTCGACTTTCCGCCGGGCGCGTTCAACTTCTCGTTGGGCTTCTTTCTCGGCCTGGGCGCGGCCTCGCGCATTGGGATCTACGACTACCTCGGCTACTACGACGTCTGCTACATCGGCGACGAGGTGCGCGACCCGGGGCGCGTCATCCCGCGGTCGATCCTGATCAGCACCGCCGCCGTGGCCGTCATCTACTTCGGGATCAATCTTTCGATCATCGGCGTGGTCCCGTGGCGTGAGTTCGTGCCGGCCGACGCGCACCCGGAGTCGAACTTCATTGTTTCGATCTTCATGCAGAAGATCTACGGCACTGGCGTGGCGATGATCTTCACGCTGCTGGTGCTCTGGACCGCGTTCGGGTCGGTGTTCGCGCTGCTCCTGGGTTACTCGCGCATCCCCTTTGCCGCGGCGGAGAGCGGCTACTTCTTCCGCGTGTTCGGCCGACTGCACCCGACGAAGGACTTTCCCTACGTCTCGCTCCTCGTGCTGGGGACGATCTCGATCATCGCGGGCTTCTTCTCGCTGGGCACGGTCATTGACGCGCTCATCGTTACGCGTATCCTCGTGCAGTTCATGGGACAGGCCTTCGGTTTGATACTGCTCCGCCGGCGGTCGCCGGACATGCCGCGCCCCTACCGCATGTGGCTATATCCGGTGCCGGCGCTGATAGCGGTGCTCGGGTGGATCTTCGTCTTCGCCACTACGCAGCTCCTGGTGATCGTGTTCGGCGTGGGCGTACTGGCCCTCGGGTGTCTCGCCTTCCTGCTCTGGTCCTGGAACACCAAACGCTGGCCGTTTTCGCTCGAGGAGACCCCATCCGCGGCCTGATGCCGGACATCCCCCACCACATGACCCGTTCTCTTACAGGTGTTCTGGCTCTCGCTTGGCTTTCTCTGGCAAGTTGCAATGGACCGCGCAAGTCCGAAGGAGAGAAACTAGCCCGTACCTATTGTGCCGCCTGCCACGAGTTTCCTGAACCGGGGTTGTTGGACAAGAAAACCTGGCTGACAGGCGTCTTGCCGCAGATGGCCCGACGAGTGGGCGTTCGCGGGAAGTCTCTATTCGACGAAATGTCCAGGAATCCGCTGATGGTGGTCCTTCCCAACGCGGTTTCAGAAAAAGACTGGGAGAAGATCGTCGCGTATTATCGCGAGTTGGCTCCTGACACGTTGCCGCCTCAGTCCCTGCCCGCACCAGTCACGGTTGATCCGGATTTCTTCAAGACCGGTCCGTTCGTTCCGCGGATGCAAAGCAGCGCCATCATAACGCTGCTGAAGATCGATTCGATCCATCAACGACTATTCGTCGGGGAGGCCGGAACCAACAGGCTTCGGATCTTCGACTGGAATCGCCGTCTGATGTCGTCGCTCATATTGGGCAGCCCCCCGACAGACCTGATTGTCGACGGAGATAGTGTCCTGATACTGGAATCCGGGATCCTCGACCCCAATGACCAGCCAAAAGGCACGCTCGTGAAATACGAGTTTGCCGGTGCTGATTCACTTCGATCCCCGAGAGTTGTGATCGACTCGCTGTTGAGGCCAGTAATGGTCCAGCAATTCGACTTCGACAAGGACGGCGTAAACGAATTTCTCATCTGCGAGTTCGGCAACAACCGTGGACGGCTCGCCCTCTATAAGTACGATGGCTCGCGGTATCAGCGGCAGGTGCTCGACCCCAGCCCTGGCGCAATCCATTTCGAGATACGTGATATGACCGGGGATGGAGCTCCGGATATCGTGGCTCTGTTCGCTCAGGGTGATGAGCGAATCGTGTTGTTCGAAAATGATGGGAAGGGGAATTTCTCCGGACGGCAGCGCATACTGGCGCGCTTTCCACCGGTATATGGCTCGATGTACTTCTCCATGCATGATTTCAACGGCGACGGAAAGCTGGATATTCTGTACGTGAACGGCGACAATTTTGACTATTCCCGTGTTCTCAAGCCCTACCACGGGATCAGGATCCTGGAAAATGATGGGAAGAACAATTTCCACGAACGCTACTTTTTTCCGATGTACGGAGCAGCCCGGGCAGTGGTCGCTGATTTTGACAGGGACGGTGATCTCGATATTCTGGCGACCGGCAATTTCGCCGACTTTGAAAGACACCCCGAGCGCGGCATCATGTTTCTTGAGAACATAGGTCATTACAAATTTCGGCCATATGCATTTAGCATCGCCTCCAGCAATCAGTGGAACTTGATGGCAATGGGTGATCTGAACAAAGACGGTTGGCCGGATGTCGTCATTGGCGCCATGGATATTGGAAATGTCGTCAAGCTTCAGCGGAGGTTTACCGGAGACACGCTGCAATCCGGGAGAAATCCGCTCGTGTTTTTCGAGAACATAATGCGCGAAGTCAAACGGCGGCCGGTAGGCAGAATGCCTCGCACCAAACGTTGACGATGCGGTATCGCGGAGGCGACTCGTGAAATGGATCTCGCGGTGTGCTCTATCTCTTTTTTTCGCAGTCGCCGGCTCGGCGGCGGCGCAAGAACAGCTGACACTGCACAATGGCTGGCTCATTCAGTCGTCGGCAAAAGCAGGCACCGATGGAGCGACCATTTCGACAGGCGCCTATAATCCGGCGGGCTGGTACCGGGCGACAGTGCCGTCGACGGTGGTGGGGTCGCTGGTCGATGACAGCGTCTATCGCGATCCGTTCTTCGGGATGAACCTCCGTGAGCTTCCCGGGGTGACTATCCCGATCGGCGCGAACTTCACGCACACGGCGATGGATCCGCAGAGTCCTTACGCCGTCCCCTGGTGGTACCGCACTACGTTCCGCGTGCCCGCGTCAATGCGCGGCAGGCGCATCACACTCCACTTCGATGGCATCAACTACCGCGCGAACATCTGGCTGAACGGCCGACGCCTCGCGGATTCGAGCGCCGTTGTCGGCACGTACCGACGGTTCGACTTTGACATCACGAACGCACTCAAGGGAAGTGCCGCGAACGCTCTTGCGGTTGAAGTCTTCGCGCCCACACCGCCGGACTTGCAGACGACCTGGGTCGACTGGAACCCATCGCCGCCCGACAAGAACATGGGGCTCTGGCAGCCGGCATACCTGAGCGCCAGCGGCGATGTCGTCGTACGTAGTCCGGAAGTCCTCAGTCACGTCGACACAGCGACATTGCGAAGCGCGGAACTTACCGTCGCTGCCAATCTGAGAAACCTCACCTCGAGCCCGATCAATGGTACGCTGCGAGGTCGAATCGGACCCGTCGCGTTCAGCCGTTCCGTCACGCTCGCGCCACACGACAGCGCACTCGTGCAATTCACGCCCGACAGTTTCCCGCAGCTGCGCTTCAGAAACCCGCGCCTCTGGTGGCCTTTGGAGCTGGGCAAGCCCGAGTTGTACGATCTGTCTCTCGAGTTCGCGAGCGGCGGTCGCGTGTCGGATCGGCAAGATCTCCGGTTCGGCATTCGCGAGATCACGTCCGAGTCGACACCGAAAGGCGGACGTCTCTTCCGCGTGAACGGCCGACGCATTTTGATTCGCGGTGGCGGCTGGGCACCCGACATGTTCTTCCGACCGCAGCCGGAGCGGCAGGACGCGCAGCTCCGCTACGCGCTCGACATGCATCTCAACACAATGCGGCTGGAAGGAAACTACGAGAACGACCGTTTCTTCCAGCGTACCGACAGTCTCGGCCTGCTCGTGATGACGGGATGGGTGTGCTGCGACGCGTGGGAGGAATGGAAGAAGTGGGGGCCGGAGCAGTACGCGGTGGCAGCGGCATCGCTGCGCGATCAGATCCGCCGAGTGCGCGGCCATCCCAGCGTTTTCGTCTGGCTCAATGGCAGCGACAATCCGCCGCCGGCGGATGTCGAGAAGATCTATCTCGACATCGAGCAGCAGGAAGCCTGGCCCAACCCGACAGTCTCCTCGGCCAGTGCAAAGCCAGCCGAGTTCTCGGGAGCGAGTGGAGTGAAGATGACGGGACCGTATGCCTGGGTGCCGCCGTCGTACTGGTTGCAGGACAGCACCAATGGCGGGGCATGGGCGTACAACACGGAGACCAGCCCCGGCGCCGCGGTGCCGCCGATCGAGAGCATTCGGCGCATGATTCCCGCGCAGGACATCAAGTTGCCGCTGGACAGCGTGTGGGTCTATCATGCCGCGAGCGGGGTGTTCGCGCACATGTTCGATCTCTACAATGTCGCGCTATCGACGCGCTTCGGCGCGCCTACCACCGTCGAGGATTACACCATCACTTCACAGCTCATGACGTACGAGAACGAGCGCGCGATGTTCGAGGCGTACCGCCGCAACGCATACGTTTCGACCGGCGTGATCCAGTGGATGTTCAACAACGCGTGGCCTTCCATCTATTGGCACCTCTTCGATTGGTACCTGCGACCGGCTGGTGGGTACTTCGGGGCGAAGAAAGGAAACGAAGCGGTGCACGTGCTGTTTTCGTACGACGATCGATCGGTGGCCGTTGTGAACAGCCAGCAGAGTCGCGCTCCTTTGCGCGGAGTGCGACTACGGGCCCGAATCCTGGGAATCGACGGTTCGGAGAAATTCGCGCGCGACACCGTGATCGATGTGCCGGGGGACAGCACTGTGCGCGTCTTCGTTCTTCCCGAGCCCGCGGGTGTCTCAGGGGCGTATTTCGCGGATCTTCGACTGATCGACGTGGGCGGACACCCCGTCAGCACGAATCTCTATTGGTTGTCTTCACAGCCTGACGTGCTTGCCGACACATCCACCTGGTACATGACGCCGGTAAAGAAATACGCTGATTACACCGCGCTCAGGAGCATGCCGGCCGCCGCGGTGAATGCGACTGCCCGTTTTAGCAGCAGTGGCGGCACGGGGCAGGCACGGGTGACGCTGAAGAACCCCGGCCGGTCCATTGCGTTCTTCATGCGACTCCAGGTCACCGGGCGCGGCGGCGAGGAAGCGTTGCCGGTGCTCTGGGAGGACAACTACTTGTCTCTCCTGCCGGGAGAGACACGCGTTGTGACTGCTACATACCGCGTGCGCGAGCTTGGCGGCGCGCCGCCTAAGGTGCTGGTGACTGGCTGGAACGTGCACCGGACGGTTGCTAGATAGGCGGTGAGCGCAGGCGAGACAAGAAAGCAGAGAGGGCAGCGACTAGTGTCGCTGCCCTCTCTGTTTTTCCCCTTACGTGCTGGACCGGAGGACGAGCCTACGGTACCGGCTTGAGGCTCGTTGAGTACTTCGCGTTGATCACGCCGATCAGCTCATTGGCGATGAGCTTGTGGGTCGCGGCGGACGGGTGGACCCCGTCGAGCGTGATGAGCGGTCCGTAGGTTGCTGTCGCGCTCAGGAAGTTCGGGAAGGGCGGAATCGCGCCGCTCGCCCGGCTGGCCGCGAACAGGACGTTGGGATCGTAGTAGGCGAACCCAATTGCCGCCGCCTTGGTATTGATGTAGGCGTTGTAGGCGGTGATGGCGGCGATCAGCGTCACCTGCTCGGCGGCATCGAGAACGAAGATGTCGCCGACCGGTGCCGGGAAGATGCCCTTATCACAGGCGATCACCGACGGATGTGTGCCGGCCCTGATGGCCAGGATCAACTGCGGGATGTTCAACAGTGATGTCGAGCCGTTGCAGCTCGCATCGATCACTACAGTCTTGCCAGTGGCGGCGTTGATTGCGCCCTGCGCCTGCGGGCTGGCGAAGACCAGCGCGCCAGCGCTCACCGACGGCAGATACTGCACCATCGCCACACCGATCAGAACTCCCTTAAGGTTGGGCTCGCCAGCCAACAGCTGCTGGATCATCAAGTCGTAGGAGGTCTGGAACTGCGCCTGGGTGCTGACGATCGGCTGGACGAGGCCCGAGAGCGCCGGCTGGAGCACGTCATTGTTTCCGATCCAGATCGAGACGAAGGTCGGGCTCGCGTCCAGTGCCTTCTGGACCTGGGTCTTTCCGCCGAGGATGAACGTGGTGAGCGCGTTCGAGGCGACTGTGGAAGCGGAGGTCGGATCTAGCACGCGGGCGCCCGGCACGGCGACGTTGTTCAGGATGTCGGTTACCGAGGTCGTAGTGCGCAGGTCGCATGTCCCCGCCGGAGCATTCGCGAAGAGCGCTCCCGTCAGGCCGTTGACGATCGGCGGAGTGCACCCGCGACCGGCGAGCGCGGCGTAGTGGTACTGTGTCCCCATCTGGATGGCGAGCAGCCGCGCGTAGCTTTGTCGCTGTGTGGAGTCCATGATCCCGTTGCTCTGGAACCCGGCGGTGATGCTGTTCCCGAGGGCGACGTAGCTCTTGAAGATGTCCCCGCCGACCGGTGTCGAGGGGCCAAGGAGTTTTGTGTTGTCGCTGCACGCCGCGAGCGCCACAAGGGCGCCGGTTGCCACCACGCGGGTGAGAGTAGTCAGCCGTAACATCTTGATATCTCCGGGCGTGGGTTAGAAGGAAGCTTTGAGGCTGAACGACAGGATATTGGCGCTCAACGTGTAGAAGCCGCTGTTCAGGGCGAGAGCCTGCGCGGAAGTACTACCCGTCGCTCGCTCGTCGATGCGGCCGCGGCGGCCCGAGGTGAAGATGTGCGCGTACGACGCGTCGAGGTTGAACCGTCCCATGAGCGGGATACCCGCGCCAAGCGTGGCGTAACCGCGGTCCATTTCCGGAAGAAGAGGCGTGACGGTTTCATTGGGCGCGGCGGACGCTGCCGCGGCAAGGCCGCCGCGAAGGGCAAAGCCGTTCGTCATGCGGCGCTCGATGCCGAATCGGATGGAGGACGTATTGTTGTAGTCCTCCTCGAGCACCTTGGATGGCGCGAGCCCCTTGAATGTGACCGGGAGCTGGTTGAACGACTTCCAGCCGACGTATGCGTAGTCGAGGCTCAGGGTAGTGCTCTGGATACCCGTGTAGGCGAACCCAGCCTGGACTTGGGCCGGGTGCCGGATCTGAGTGCTGACCTTTTGCGGAGTGAGAGCGCCGGCTCCGGTGAACTGACTGGCGACCAGAGCGTCCACCGGCGTAAGGGCCGGCGCGCCGAACGGGTTGCCCGCCGCGAGCACGAGGCCGGTTGGTCGCTGCTCGAAGGTGGCGTCAGCGTTGTCGTACTTGAACGAGACCTGCGACAGAAGGCGCAGGCCCATCTCCCACGTCGGGGTGAGCTTGCCGTGCAAGCCAAGTGTGAAGCCCCAGGCGCTCGCCGATCCCTTGAGCGTTGCGCGGGCGAACTCGGTCCGCGCCGGGATGCCAAGCTGGCCGAAGGTGGGACCGCCCACAGACGTCGCGACTCCGGCGAGGTCAACCGCCTGGACCAGCTCGACCGTTGAGTGGCCATAGATCGGGCCGCCGCCTATTGACCAGTTGTCCGTCAGCTGATACGCGATGTTCGGTTGAACGTAAATCGTCTGCAGCGATGCCTTCTTGGCGACGAAGCGACCGGGGAAATCATCCGCCCACTGCGAAGTCAATCCATAGGGAACGTAGACGCCGAGCCCATACGCCAGCTTGCCGGCGCCGCGGTAGTTGAGGAAGACGTGCGGAACATAGGAGGTGGGGACGTCGGCTTTGTAGGTGGCGAAGCTCGTATCGCGGGTGAAGTCGCCGTCGATCTTGATGATCGCGACGCCGCCGTAGAACGAGAATCCAGGGGCCTTTGGCAGCGCACCCGGGTTCCAATAAATGCTCGAGGCGTCGTCGCAGGGTGCAGCGGTTGCCGCGAATGCGCGGGCGACAGCGCAGGAGCCGATCTCATTCAGCCCGAACGCCTGGGCTGCGGCCGTGGCTGGCAGGCCGAGCAGCGCGAGCGCGAGGGTATACCGTGAGGCACGGTTCAACGTCATCTCCATTCTCCTGTGAGGTACGGCGAGAGGTCCGGACGTACAAAGCGCCGGTCGAACGAAGTAGGTCATTGTTGTGTTGGTGGGACGAGAAGTCGCAACAGGGAGGCGCAAATACTAATATAGGGAGTTCGACTGCGGCGAGCTAAGACTTAAACGACCCCGATCTAACGAGTTTCCCATGCACCCGCTGCTTTGGATGTCGACCCTATCGCTTCTCGTTGTGTCAACACTTCCTGCCCAGACCAGAACCATAGCCGAGCGCCTCGGGCATCCCGCCGATTCGAAACTTCTCATTATCCACGCGGACGATCTCGGGGCCGCTCATTCCGTCGATGCGGCGAGCTTCGACGGGCTCGAAAGAGGCGCAGTGTCGTCTGCGAGCATCATGGTGCCTACGCCCTGGGTCACCGAGGTTGCGGCTTACGCCAGGGCGCATCCAAACGCGGATCTTGGCCTGCATCTCACGCTCACCAGCGAATGGGAAACGTATCGCTGGGGGAGCGTTGCGCCGGCGGACAAGGTTCCGAGTCTGCTCGATTCAGCCGGCACTTTCCCAAACGATGAGAAACTGGTCGCGGCCAGGGCGAACGTAGTCGAGGTCGAGCGTGAGCTCCGCGCCCAGGTCGACCGCGCGTTGGCGCTCGGGATTCGTCCAACCCACCTCGATAGCCATATGGGCTCTCTTTTCACAACGCCGGAGCTGATTGCTGTATACGTAAAGGTCGCTCGCGCGTATCATCTCCCGTTTCTAGCTCTCAGAGGCGACCCTCGCACCGCACCTCAGCCGCCTCTCTCGACCAACGACGTTTTGCTCGACGCGGTGGTCATCGCCGGGCCGGAAGTTCCTCGCGATCAATGGAAGGCGTTCTATCTGAAGGTGATTGCCGACCTCAAGCCCGGTCTCACCGAGCTCATCGTCCATCTCGGGCATGACGACAGCGAGCTGCAAGCCGTGACGGTCAACCACGAGCCCTATGGTTCCGCGTGGCGGCAACGCGATTACGACGTGATGACCAGCCCGGAGTTCAAGAAGGCCCTGCAAGACAACCACGTCATTCTCGTCACGTGGCGAGAGCTGCAGAAGGCCGCACAACACTCTTAAGGTTCGGCGCCCTAACGAGCGCCACAGCTGACGAGCACATTTCCGACGTGTTGAGGCTACGCTTCAAGATCTCTATGTCGATCGACGGGTTCGTTGCCGGTCCCGGTCAGAGCGTGGAAAACCCGCTCGGAATCGGCGGCACTCGATTGCACGAATGGGCCTTTGGGCTCAAGGCATTCCGAGCGCCGCACGGACTCGAAGGTGGTGACGTCAACGAAAGCACTGCGGTGATCCAGGAATCTCTCGCCAACATCGGGGCCACTGTGATGGGGCGCAACATGTTCGGCGGTCACCCTGGCCCCTGGGATGCGAAGAAGCCGTGGGACGGATGGTGGGGAGTCAACCCGCCCTTCCATCACCCGGTGTTCGTGCTCACGCATCACAAGCGGGCGCCCCTCGAGCTCGAAGGCGGAACGACGTTCACGTTTGTCACGAACGGAATCGAGGCGGCGCTCGAACAGGCGCGCCGAGCGGCCGTCGGCAAGGATGTATCACTCGCCGGGGGCGCGAGTGCCGCGCAGCAGTATCTGGCGGCCGGCCTCGTTGACGAGATGGAGATCAGCATCGTGCCGACGCTACTCGGCAGCGGTGAACGGCTTTTCGACGGCCTCGGCGACGATTTGCACGGTCTCGAGCACGTACGAACGGTGGCCGCGCCAAATGTGACGCACGTCAAGTTCTCGAGACGATGACGGGAACGATATCGGAGCAGAAGCACTGAACCAGGACGTTCAACCGGACATCCCATGAATACTTCTATTCTCCGCCGCCTTTTCACGCCCACGCTGAGCCTCGCATTGTTCAGCAACGTCATTGGCGCCCAAAATCCGGTCGGCATCTTCGACGCACAGACTGATGTCGGTCGCGTAAGAAGCTCAGGATTTGCCTCCTACGACCCAGTCCGCCAGGCGTATCGGGTTGCGGGCTCGGGTCAGAACATGTGGGGCGACCACGACGATTTTCATTTCGTCTGGAAGCGGATGACGGGCAACTTCATTCTTTCCACGCGAGCGCGCTTCATCGGCGCTGGAGTGGAGGCGCATCGGAAGATCGGCTGGACCATTCGCCCGTCGCTCGAGAGCAACAGCACGCACGTAACCGCGGCGTTGCACGGCGACGGTCTTATGTCGCTCCAGTTCCGTCGAACGGCCGGCGCGACGACGGAGGAGGCCAAGTCGCGCGATAGCCTGCCGAACGCTGACGCGGTAATCCAGCTCGAGCGTCGCGATGGAGTCTACATCATGTCGGTCGCGCGATTCGGTGATACGCTCGCCACGCAGGAACTCACCGGTGTGAAGCTCCCCGATACCGTATACGTCGGCCTGTTCGTGTGCGCGCATAACGACACCGTCGTCGAGCGGGGTGCGTTCAGCAACGTGCGCATTACAACCCCCCCGAGACCGGACTTCGTCGCGTATCGAGACTACCTGGGGAGTAACCTCGAGGTTCTCGACGTCGCGACCGGGAACGCGACGATCGTCAATCAGTACAAGGGATCCTTTCAGGCGCCGAACTGGACTCATGACGGGAAGGCGCTGATCTACGCGCAGGAAGGCCACCTCTACCGTTTCGACATCGCATCGCACTCGGCCGATGTGATCAACACGGCTTTTGCGACGCGCAACAATAATGATCACGTGCTGTCGTTCGACGGGCGCATGATTGCCATCAGTAATCACGCACCCGAGGACAGCGGGGTCTCGATCGTGTACACAGTGCCCGAGAGCGGTGGCACGCCGAAACGCATTACCGCGAAAGGACCATCGTATCTGCACGGCTGGTCGCCCGACGGACGCTGGCTGGTGTTCACGGGCCAGCGCAACGGCGACTTCGACGTTTACAAGATTCCCGCCGCCGGCGGTGATGAGATCCGGCTCACAACCGCTCACGGCCTGGACGACGGCCCGGAATACACTCCCGACGGCTCGTACATCTACTTCAACTCGGCGCGCAGCGGACGGATGCAGATCTGGCGCATGCGCCCCGATGGGAGCGGGCAACAGCAGATTACGAACGACGGCTTCAACAACTGGTTCCCGCACATCTCGCCGGACGGCAAACAGATGGTGTATATCTCCTTTTCACCGACGGTTGCCGCGGACGATCATCCATTTTACAAGCACGTGCTGCTTCGATTGATGCCAGTCGGTGGCGGGCCGGCGCGAGTCATCGCCTACGTGTATGGAGGCCAGGGAACGATCAACGTCCCTTCGTGGTCGCCGGACGGAAAGCGATTGGCGTTCGTGAGCAACACCACGATGCCATAGCCGCGGCGACGATCTCGTTCTCGTGTGGCGTCAATTCCGTGCCTTCATGCACAGGCCTGTCGAATGATTTTTGGGGTCGGGGGAGGGGCACCTTCGGGATGCCGTTAGCCATGAAGCCGCACCCCGAGAGCCCGCGGCGCGTTTCTTCCGGTAGAGCTTGCCATGATCACGGTCGCAATCATCGAGGATAATCGACTCGTTCGCGAGGGCATGACGGACATGCTCAATGAGCTGCCCGACGTGAGAGTCGTGCTCGCCGCCACCAGTCTCGAAACGGAGATGCTAAAGGAGACGAACCCCCGCGTGATCCTTCTCGACGTTGGCCTTCAGGACAAGAACTCTCTACGCCTGGCCGAGACCGTGAAGAAGGAGATGGCGGATGCCCGTGTCATCGTCATGGACCTCCTTCCGGTGCACGAGGAAATCGCCGAGTTCGTGAATGCGGGCGTCGCGGGATTCATTCTCAAAGATGCGACCTTCGAGGATTTTGTCGGCACCATCCGATCCGTGGCCGATGGGGCCCAGGTGTTGCCGCCCCGGATGACCGGCACGTTGTTCTCGCAGATTGCGCAGACGGCCGTCAAACGAGGTCGGACGGCGGCTCTCGAAGAGGTTAGGATGACGCTGCGTGAGCGCGAGGTGATCGCGCTAATCGCGGTCGGGCTGAGCAACAAGGAGATCGCGCTGCGCCTCAACATCGCCACCGACACTGTGAAGAGCCACGTGCGGAACGTGATGGACAAGCTGGCCCTGCATTCGCGCCTGCAGATCGCCGCATACGCGCACAGCCACGACGACTAGAAGCTCGCTTCTCCCCCAAAAGGCGTACTCCCTCTTTCAGCATTTCGGGTGATACGAAGGGGAAATGGCGTGCGCTAACATCAAAGCACCTCCTCCATGACGGTGATGTCGCGGATGAGAAATTCGCATACACATGCATCCGGTCAGGAGGAGTTCGATGAAAAGCACCATGAGGGGCCCCGGGGTACGAACGCTAGGTCAGCGCGTGCGCATTGTAAGAGTCATTGTGGGGGTGGCGTTAGCCGGCGTGTTCGCCGCGGCGTGTGGCAGCTCCACTGATGTTCGTACCACCACGTCGCTCACCGTCACGCCGCCGGGTCCGGTGACGCTCGCGGTGAACGGCACGCAGCAGTTCACGGTGGTGGCCAAGGCGTCGAACGGAAGCGTCCTCAACGTCACGCCCACATGGTCCGTTGTCGCCGGTGGCGGCACGATCACGTCAACGGGGTTGTTTACGGCGGGCACGGTGGCGGGGACGTTCACCAACACCGTGTCGGTGACCTGTAGCGGTGTCACGGTCGCGATAACGATCATCGTGACGCCCGGAGTTCTCGCGACGATCACGGTGACGCCGAACCCGGGAACGATGCCCATCAATACCACCCTGCAGTACACGGCGGTGGGACGTGACGCAAACGGCAACGTCGTTGCGATCACGCCCGTCTGGTCGGTTACGGCTGGTGGCGGCGCCATCAATGCCGGCTCGGGCCTCTTCACCGCAGGCGCGGTGACAGGGACGTTTACCAATACCGTCCGGGCGACCAGTGGCACGATCTTCGGTACGGCGACGGCAATCGTTACCGCCGGGGCGCCTGCCTCCATTGTTGTGACGCCGAATCCGGCTACCGTTCAGACGAATGCGACACAGCAGTTCACGGCGGTCGTCAGGGATGCAGGCGGCAACGTAATCGCGGCTTCGCCCGTCTGGTCAGTCGTGAATGGTGGCGGCACCATCGATGCCGTCACGGGTCTCTTCACCGCAGGCGGGTCGACCGGGACGTTCAACAAAACCGTCAGAGCGGCCAGTGGCGCGCTCGCAGATACGGCGACGGTGATAGTGGTATCGAGTCCTCCGCCAGCACCAATCGTGGCTCTGGGATCGCTAAATGTCGTCGGGATCCTGGCTGGCTCGACCGTCACGTGCGTCACCGGCGGCCTTGTCAAAGCCGACATCGACATTTATGCAGGCAGCGCACTCGTCGGCTTCGGCCCGTGTGTGCTCACGGGGGCGAAGCATCTGGCCGACGCGGTAGCGCAGCAAGCGCAGGCCGACCTCCTCGTCGCGTACAACACGCTGGTCGGACTGCCATGCGGGACTGTCATCGGCACCGCTGACATTGGGGGAACGACCAAGGCGGCCGGAGTCTACTGCAGCGCCAGTACAATTGGCGTCACAGGACAGCTGGTGCTGGATGGCGGTGGGAATTCGAACGCGACGTTCGTCTTCCAGGCTGGCAGCTCGCTCACCGGAGTCGGGAACATCATCCTGATCAATGGTGCGCAAGCCCAGAACGTGTACTGGGTGAATGGCGCTGCGGCTACGATCGGCGTGGGATCAGCATGGCAGGGTAACATCCTCGCCGTGTCGAGCATCACGCTGAATGACAACGTTACGCTGCTCGGACGCGCGCTGACGCGGATCGGTGCGGTAACGCTGGGCAACAATAACGTCATCACGCTGCCATAGTACCGGCGAGAGCTGGGGCCGGACGACCGTCCGACTCCAGCCCCGCTCCGGGCAGGAAGTTTCAAAGGAGAAGCAGTAAGTACCCGAGCCGAACACGGCTCTGCGAAGATCTGCCGGGTGCGGAAGACCGCACCCGGCAGATCTTCAATCTTTCAAGCGCATGCGGCATGGAGGATCAACCGATGCGACCAAGCAAATTCACTAAAGACCAGATCGTGCAGGCACTCCGGCAAGTGAAGGCCGGAACGCCCGCCGTGCAGGTATGCCGTGAGATGGGAATCACGGAGACCACGTTTTACCGCTGGCGCAACAAGTACGATGGCGTGACGGTGAGCGGAGCGCGCGAAGTGCGAGAGCTGCGCGACGAGAATCAGAAGCTCAAGCAGATCGTGACGAACCTTCTGCTCGACACGCGAGGATCAACCGACTTCCTTCGGAAGAAATAGCCGCCCTCGGGATGGGCGCCGCCTGCACCGGATCCAACGCACGTTGCAGCGGAAAATCACCCACGTATATTTTCCCCCTCCACTCGCCGCGCCCCGATCCCGGCGCCAGCTTCGCCTACTCCTAGACAGGGCCTTCCGTGACCGCTGACGTCACCACCTTCGATGCGATCGTCGTGGGCTCGGGAATTTCCGGTGGGTGGGCAGCCAAGGAGCTCTGCGAAAAGGGACTGAAGACGCTCGTTCTCGAGCGCGGGCGCAATGTAGTCCACATCAAGGACTACCCCACCATGAACCTCAACCCGTGGGAGCTCCCGCATCGCGGCGCAATGTCGCGCCAGCAGCTGAAAGAGAATCCGCTCATAAGCAAGGCCGCGGGTTATGGCGAAGACACCGCTCACTTCTTCGTGAAGGACCGTGATCACCCATATGTGCAGGAAAAGCCTTTCGACTGGATCCGCGGCTACCAGGTCGGCGGCAAGTCGATCATCTGGGGGCGCGCCTGCCAGCGCTGGAGCAAATACGAATTCACGGCGCCAGAGCGACAGGGCTATGGGATCAACTGGCCGATAGGTTACGACGACGTCGCGCCCTGGTACTCGCACGTCGAGAAATTCATCGGAGTTTGCGGGAATCGCGATGGGCTCGAAGCGATGCCCGACGGCGAATACCTTCCGCCCTTCGATTTCAACTGCGTCGAGCGACATCTGAGCGAGAAGGTCCACGCGCACTATGGCAACCGATACGTCGTGCAGGGCCGGTGGGCGCATCTCTCGAAGCCGAAGGAGATCCACCTCCAGCAGGGACGCGGCACGTGCCAGGCTAGGAACCTGTGCATGCGCGGCTGTCCTTACGGCGGCTACTTCAGCTCGAACGCGTCCACTCTTCCCTGGGCGGCGAAAACCGGAAACCTGACGATCCGGCCCGACTCCATCGTCCATTCCATCATTTACGACGAAGCAAAAGGAAAAGCGACGGGCGTACGCGTGATCGACGCGCACACGCACGCCATAACCGAGTACCACTCGCGCATCGTCTTCGTGAACGCATCCGCGCTCAACACGACTCTCATCCTCCTCAACTCGACCTCGAACCGATTTCCGCACGGACTCGGCAACGACAGCGGGCTGTTGGGGAAATACATCTGCCATCACAACTACCGCACCGGAGCGAACGGAAAAATCGACGGCTTCCAGGACAAATACTTCTACATTCGGAATCCCACCGAATGCATTCTCGTCAACTTCCGCAACCTCGGAAAGCAGGAGATGGACTTCGTGGGCGGTTACACCACGTTCACGGGAGCTTACCGGGAGCGCGGCGAGCCGACGACGGAGCGCGTCGGCGGTGAGTATAAGGACGCGCAGGCGCAGCCGGGCCCGTGGGGGATCTACATGTACATGCAGGGCGAGACGATTCCGAGGGAATCAAATCATGTCCGCCTGCACGAAAGTGAAAAGGACCAGTGGGGAATCCCGCGCCTGGTCACATCGGTCGGATACGACGACAACTCTGAGAAGATGATTCGCGACTGGCGCACCGAGGCGAAAGCGATGCTCGAGGTCGCGGGCTGCCACGATGTCGAGTCGCACGACAACCATCAGGCTCCCGGGCTCGACATTCACGAGATGGGCGGCGCGCGCATGGGAAACGATCCAAAGAATTCGCTCCTCAACAAATGGAACCAGCTTCACGCCGTCCCCAACGTCTTCGTCACCGATGGCGCGTGCATGACGTCCACCGGCAACCAGAGCCCGTCCATCCTGTACATGGCGCTCACGGCACGCGCGGTGAATCACGCCGCTGAAGAGATGGGGAAGCAAAACCTGTGAGGACCTCATGCCTCAGATGAACCGACGCGAGGCGGTGAAAGCCACGACCGCTTTGGTGGGGAGCGTGCTGCTCACATCCAACGGTTTCCTGATCGCATGCGCTCGCGACGCGAACACAGCAGCCGGGAAAACGCTGACGCTCGACGACCAATCGCTGATCGAGGAGATCGCGGATACCCTGCTGCCGGCAACCCCTTCATCTCCAGGCGCGAAGGCGGCGGGCGCCGGTGCGGCGATCAACCTGCTGCTCACCGACTGCTACGAGCCGGACCAACAGAAGCGCGTGGTGGACGGATTGAAGGAATTCCGCAGCATGTGCCGCCAGCGTTGTGGCGACAACTTCGCATCACTGCCTCAAAAGGATCGCGAGCAGGTACTGCGCGATGTCGACGCCGAGGCGGGAAAGGCAGGCCCTACGCACTATTTCGGCTTCGTTCGCCAGCTGTCGCTTCAGGCGTATTTCTCGTCCGAGATCGGGATGACGAAGGCGCTCCGCTACGTAATGGTTCCCGGAAAATGGGTCGGCTGCGTTCCGCTGTCGCCAGGCCAGCCCGCCTGGGCATGACGTGACCGCGATTCGCTGTCAAACGTCCATGACATCCAACAACGCATGGTGTCGAAGGTAAGAATCGGAATCGTCGGCTCACGCTTCCAGGCGGATTGCATCGCCACCTCGGTGAAAGCGATGCCGGAAGAGATGGAGGTTGTCGCCGTTGCGTCCCCGACCAAGGGGAACGCCGAAGCGTTCGCGCAGCGTCATGCGATCCCGCGTTTCTATTCCGACTACCGGGAAATGTTGAGCGACCCCGAGATCGAGATGATCTCCATCACCGCGCCAAATCGGCTGCACGCACAGATGACGATCGACGCCGCGCGCGCCGGCAAGCACGTCGTCTGCGAGAAGCCGCTCTGCGTGACGCTCGAGGAAGCGGACGCCATGATCGACGCGTGCGCGAAGGCCGGCGTGCTGCTCATGTACGCCGAGGAGCTCTTCTTCGCGCCGAAGTACGTGAAGGCGAAGCAGATGGCCGACGAAGGGGCGTTCGGTCGCATTCATCTGGTAAAGCAAGGCGAAAAGCACTCGGGTCCGCACTCCGAGTGGTTCTGGGACGTGAACCAGTCCGGCGGCGGCGCCCTCATGGACCTCGGCTGCCACGGCATTGCTTTCTGCTGGTGGTTTCTCGGCAAGCAGAAAATTAAGAGCGTGTATGCCCAACTCTCGACCCAGGTCAACGCCGCGCGCACACAAGGCGACGACGAGGCAATCACCATCATCGAGTTCGAGAACGGCGCGGTCGGCATGGTCGAGAGCAGCTGGAACCGGCCCGGCGGAATGGACGACTCAATAGAGGTCTTCGGCGACAAGGGTCAGACGTACGCCGACATGCTGATGGGCAACGCTCTACCGACCTACTCCGAAGTCGGGTTCGGCTACGCTGTCGAGAAAGCCGCCTCCACGAAAGGCTGGACGTATCCAGTGTTCGAGGAGCACTGGAATTACGGGTTTCCGCAAGAGATGCGACACTTCGCGCGCTGCGTGCGCGGCAAGGAGACGCCGATTTCCGACGGCGAGACGGGGCGAGTCGTGCAGGAAGTTCTTTACGCAGCTTACGCGTCGGCGGGGCTCGGTCGAAAGATCGCCCTGCCCTTCAGACCAAGGGGAATCGCCAAACCGATCGATCTCTGGAAGAAACCGGAGCTGGCAAGAGCGGCGCTCTGATGCGGATCGCCGGAGCGATCGACATCGGCGGGAGCGCCACCAAGATCGGAATCGTCGCCGAGGATGGCGGCATCGTCCGGCGGGACTCCGTTCCGACCGGGCTTCACGGCGAGCCGACAGTACTCATCGATGCGATAGTATCGTCGCTCGGTTCTATGCTGAGTGCCGTGAGCGGTGAGGCATCACCGGTGCCTGGAATTGGCGTGTCTGTCGCGGGCTTTCTCAACCGCGACCGCTCGGCGATGATCCACAACGCGAACCTCCCGGCCCTGCGCGAGTTTCCGCTGCGTCGATCGCTCGAGGAGCGACTCTCTCTTCCCTGCCTGCTCGAAGTAGACTCGAACGCGTCCACCGTCGCGGAATATCGTCACGGGGCCGGCAGAGGCTCGACGCGATTGCTGGGAGTAACGGTCGGCACCGGTCTGGGTGGGGGAGTGATCATCGATGGCAAGCTGCTGCGCTACACGGGCGAGTGCGCGGGTGACCTTGGACACATCATTCTCGATCCGAAGGGACGACTCTGCACGTGTGGCGCGCGCGGTTGTCTCGAGGCCATGGTGGACTCTGCGTCGGTGTCGGAACGCGGGGGAGGACGCCCGGTCCGCGACATAATCCGGAGCGCGCACGAAGGCGATCAGCTCGGACTCAATGTGCTGGCCGAGACCGGTTGGTGGCTCGGACTCGGGCTCGCGTCGCTCTCGCCGATTTTCTCTCCGGACAGAATCGTCGTGGGCGGAGGAATCGCTGCCGCCGGGGACTTGTTGATCGATCCGACGAAGGCGAGCTATCGTGAGCACGCGCGTCCGGAGTTTCGCGACAAGACAGAGATCGTTGGGTCGTCGTTCGAGGGATGGGAGGGGATTGTTGGCGCCGCCAGTCTCTTCCTCGATCCGCTAGCATAGCTATCCATGTCCCGGACATCCGTGACCGTTTTTCCGTCGGCCGACGCCATCGGTGAGCATCTGGCGAAGCGTCTGCTCTCCCAAATAGAACGGTCGCGTGTTTCGGGCAGGCGTTTCGTCCTCGGCTGTCCTACCGGTCGGACGCCGCGTCCGGTGTACGGCGCGATGGCGCGGCGACTTGCGCAGAATCCACAGAACCTGAGCCACCTCGTCCTGGTGATGATGGATGAGTATCTCGTTGCCGTAGATGGCGAATTCAGATACGCGTCGGCCGACGAGCCGTGGTCCTGTCATCACTTCGCTCGCGTCGAGATCGCGGACCGCCTGAACGCGGGACTGCCACCGGCGCGCGGGCTGCGCGACGATTCGATCTGGTTTCCCGACCCGCGCGATCCGGCCGCGTACGATGCAAAGATCGCGGACGCCGGAGGAGTCGACTACTTCATCCTGGCGTCCGGCGCCAGCGACGGACATGTCGCGTTCAACCCGCCCGGGAGCGGTCGCGATAGTTGCACGCGCATCATTCAGCTTTCAGAAGAGACTCGTCGCGACAACCTGCAAACCTTTCCGGCGTTCGGCACGCTGGCCGCTGTTCCAAGCCATGGGATTAGCGTCGGCATCGACACCATCGCATCGGCAAAGGAGAGCGCGATGATTGTGTGGGGTGCCGGTAAGCGTCTGACGCTGACTCGAATTCGTAGCGCCGAGCGTTACGAACCGGATTGGCCGGCCACCGTGATTCACGAGTGTGCTGTTGGAGAGGTACTCACGGACACGGACGCCGCCGAGCCGCTGGCCAGACGTTGACCCTCGTTGAGGCCGCGGTCGAAACGCTCAATTCCGGTCTCGCTGCGGAGCGCGCCGGTGCTGACCGGATCGAGCTGTGCGACAATCTGAACGATGGCGGCACCACTCCAGGCGCAGGACTAATCGCCGCCGTTGCCAAGCGGATGCGGCTTCCGGTGTTCGTGCTGATTCGACCGCGCGCCGGCGGCTTCGTCTATTCGGACGAGGAATTCGATACGATGGTTCGCGACATCGGGCTGGCCGTTAGGATGGGCATCGCCGGAATCGTGACTGGCGCGCTCACTCCCGATGGTCGCGTCGACGCTACGCGCATGCGCACTCTGGTCAAAGCGGCAGCCGGACTGCCCGTCACATTCCATCGCGCGATTGATTCCGCGGTGAATCTGCCGGCCGCGCTCGAGGAGACGATTGAAGCGGGCGCAAGCAGAGTGCTCACGTCAGGAGGTGCTGCGACGGCATTGGAGGGCGTGGATCTCATCGCAACGCTGGTAGATCAGGCGCGAGCACGGATCACGGTCGTTGCCGGCGGCGGCATTCGGGAGCACAATGTGCGCGATGTGATCTCACAGACAGGCGTTCGTGAAATCCACGCTCGACTCGCCGATGAGGCG
Organism: Gemmatimonadota bacterium; assembly: GCA_003134685.1. Classification (GTDB taxonomy): domain Bacteria; phylum Gemmatimonadota; class Gemmatimonadetes; order Gemmatimonadales; family Gemmatimonadaceae; genus UBA4720. The sequence continues at coordinate 68,466 of PLCA01000002.1, forward strand.
CAAATGCAGGGACTGGTCGACGTCGTGAGAAGAAACTGCTGAGTCAGGGGAACGTGTAGCGCCAGAGGTGTCCGCTTAGCATTTTAGAATGCAGGCCCTGACTGTATACCCGTGCTAAGAGGAGTACGAGGATGTGCCGCAACATCAAGACGCTCGCCAACTTCGAGCCACCCGCGACTGACGACGAGATCCGCGCGTCATCGCTTCAATTCGTGCGAAAACTGAGCGGGACAACTAAGCCGTCGCGCGCAAACGAAGAGGCGTTCAAGCAAGCGGTCGAGGAGGTGACCGCGGCCGCGCATCGACTTGTCCACTCGCTACATACCAACGCCCCGCCTCGAAACCGAGAAGTTGAAATGCAGAAAGCGAAGGAGAGATCGCTCAAGCGGTTCGCGTAAGATGACTGGACAACTGACGAGCCTCCCCCATTCATCCGATACCGAAGCAGCAGCAAACCCGCGAGTGTGACTACGAGTCCCTCTCACACCGGGTTTGCATGTCAACAAAATCAGATACCAGCTCCAGCACACTCGCCGAACTCTCCTCGCAGCTCGCAGCGGCGGTAGCGACGGCGGGCAATTCCGTCGTCGCCATTCACGCGCGACGTCGCATTCCATCGAGTGGAATCGTCTGGCGTGACGGGGTGATCGTCAGCGCCAGCCATACGGTGAGGCGCGATGACGAGATCCCTGTCACACTCCCTAACGGCGATTCCGTGGTCGCGACTGCCGCCGGACGCGACCCGGCGACCGATCTGATCGCGCTCCGCGTCGAGGGGGCGAAGGCGCACGTCGCTCCAAGGGCGGATTCCAGCTCGCTTCGCGTTGGCTCACTCGTTCTCGCCGTCGGACGACCCGGACGCAACGTTTCCGCGAGCTTCGGCATCATCAGCGCGGTCGGTGAAGGATGGCGCAGCTGGCAGGGGGCGCGCATCGATCGTGTTTTCAGGCTCGACCTGTCGGTGTACGACGGATTCTCCGGGGGCCCGCTCGTCGATGCATCTGGCGCCGTGCTCGGACTCAATAATTCCGCGCTGGCTCGCGGAACTCCGATGGCGCTGCCGGCGAAGGCGGTCGATCGCGTTCTCGACGAGCTGCTCGAGCGCGGTCATGTTCGGCGCCCATTCATTGGTGTCGCCGTCCAGCCGGTCGCGCTTTCCGCGTCCGTCGTCAAGCGGCACAAGCTCCCGAGTGATCCCGGGCTCCTCATTGTCTCGATCGCCGATTCATCTCCCGCTGACAAGGCTGGACTCCTCCTCGGCGATGTTCTGCTCGAAGCGAACGAACAAGCGCTCGGTCGACCGGACGACCTGCTCGACGCTCTGTCCAGCGTTCCGAGCGGCGGCGCGGTTACGCTCAAGGTTCTCCGAGGCGGCACCATCAAGGCTGTCTCCGTCACCCCGGCTGATCGCGGAGAAGGAGAATGATCACTTCGATGCTGGGCTCAGCTCGAGGCGTGTCGTCGAACGTCAGCGGACTGGCGGAGCTCCTGCGGCAAGCCGTGGTAGAAGTCCGGAGCGGCGAAAGCGGCAGCGGCACTGGAATCATCTGGGGCGGGTCGGGGCTCGTCGTCACCAACGCACACTGCGTCAGGCGCGGCGCGCCACTTCAGGTCGATGCCGGCGGGAAGTGGCGCGAAGCACACGCACTCGCATACCATCCTCAGCATGACCTCGCGCTTCTCGCGGCGCCATCGGTCAGCGGACCGATGCTCGAGCTTCGCGACCCCGAGTCGCTCCGAGCGGGGGAGCTGGTATTCGCGCACGGGCATCCGCTCGGCATTCGCGACGCGCTCGCGATGGGCGTCCTCCACGCCGTCACGCGTGACCGGGCCAAGTCGCCGCGCTGGATCGTCGCCGACGTGCGACTCGCACCGGGCAACTCCGGCGGCCCCCTCGTTGACGCCCAGGGGCGGCTCGTGGGAATCAACAGCATGGTCGTCAACGGACTCGGAGTCGCGGTGCCGGCGTCGCTGGTCCAGCGATTCGTGGAGAGCGCACTCTCTCAACGCGCCGCGTAAGAGCGGCGCGCGACGATGACGCGCATCGCGATCGTCGCGGCATCGGAGAAGTTGCGCCTGTCTCTCGCGGCAGCGCTCGCGGCGAGCGAGGCATTCGAAGTCGTCGGTGTCGCGGCGTCGAGCGCGGGCGTTCCGCCTTCCGCCGATGTCGTCCTGTTCGCCCGGGGCGGAGAGGGCTCAGCCACTGGCCGGCAACCCACCAGTGGCGAAACTGTAGCCGGCACGGTCCTCAGCAATCGTGAGCGCGAGATTCTCGCGCTTCTCGCCGACGGCCTGGTGAACAAGCAGATCGCCGCGCGACTTGGCATCTCCACCAATACTGTGAAAACTCATCTGGAGCTTCTGTTCGACAAGCTCGGGGTGACGACACGCGCCGAGGCGGTGGCAACCGGAGTCCGGCGTGGGCTGTTGCTGCTTTGAGGCACGACGCTTGATGATGTCGTATCTCTACGCCAATGTATTCCCATCCTGACCGGGACGCGCATGACAGAAGGGCCAATCGAAGCACAGCTGTTGGATCACGAGAAGCAGTACTGGCAGGCGATCAAGGACAGGGATGTGCAGGCGGCGATGCGGCTGACAGACGACCCTTGCATCGTGGCCGGCGCCCAGGGTGTCGCGCGCATCACCCGCGAGGCATTCGCTGGAATGCTGAAGGCGGGCGGCTGGACCCTCCACGAGTTCACGCTCAGCGAGGTGCAGGTCAGGGTCCTGAGCGAGGACGCCGCCATCATAGCGTATAAGGTCAAGGAACTGTTGACGGTCGACGGAAAACCGCTGATGCTCGAGGCAGCCGATTCGTCCACCTGGGTGCGCCGCGAAGGGCAATGGATGTGCGCGCTACACACGGAAGCGCTCGTCGGCGATCCGTTCGGCAGGGACCGGCAGCCGATGGCCCCGAAGAGGTTCTAGCGCCTGCCTGGATCTCGGCGACCGGAGGTCGCCGAGATCCGTTCCGTCAGGGTGTTGCCCCCGCCTTCACCGGCAGCTTTCGCTGCTGCCAATCCTGATACGATCCATCGTACAGCTTCACGGGATATCCCAGATAGCGCGCGATGAAATAGGTCATGCTGGCGCGGTATCCCACCCAGCAGTAGGTCGCGACCGTATCGCCCGCGCTGACCCGCGCCGCGTAGAGTCGCTGCAGCTCGGCCCGATCCTTCAACAGCGGGGAGTCGCCGTCCCGGAACAACTGCTCCCACTGCAGCTGCCGCGCGCCGGCGATATGACCCGCACTCGGCATTCCGTGCCGCTCGCCCGCTCCGACGTACTCACCATCGGTTCGGGTATCGATCAGTGAGACTCCTGGCTTGCCGAGGTGCGCGGTGATCCAGTCAGCGGTGGCGACCTTTTCCGGATGCGCCTGGGCGGTGAGATGGCCGCGAGCGAAAGTCGGCACCTCGCGCGCTACCGGACGTCCCTCGGCGCGCCACTGCTGGAGCCCGCCGTCGAGCATCGCGAATCGCTCGTGTCCGATGTAGTCGAGCGTGAAGAGCGCGCGCGAGGCCATTGGGCCCTCGCTGGCGTAAACGATCACGCGCGATTGATCGGACACACCCAGTTTCTCGAACGCGTCCCGAATCTGATCGACGGACGGCACCTCGGAGCCAAGTCCGCCGCGCGAAGCCACGATGTCCATGTAGGAAAGTGAGCGTGCCCCTGGTATGTGACCTTCGTTGTAAGCGTCGTCGTGCTCCACCTGGATCACGACGATGGATGGATCGTTCAGGTGTGAAGCCAGCCATGCGGTGGAGACCACCAGCGGCTCGTCGGGCGCTGCGGGTCGCCGAGCGGCAACGAGGGCGCCGGTGAGCGCTGTTCCAGCGGCGACGATCATGAGAGAGCGAGAGAAGCGCATCGAATGCCTCCTACTAACGGATAACGAATTCGGGGTGCCAATGGCCCAACGATGCGGTCCGGGCACGAAGGGCGCGAGTGGCAAAACTGCCGGCATACGATAGGTTTCTGCCATGCTCCAGCACAATGTTGCCGTCCTCGTCCTTCCCTCGGTCGTCCCCTTCGACCTTGGGGTTCCCGTGCAGGTGTTCGGATATCCCCGGCCCGACCTCGGAGCCAGGCGGTACTCGATGACGTTGTGTGCCGTCAAACCGGGAAAGGTCAAGACATCGATAGGGTTCTCGATCGTGGTCGAGAACGGACTGGCGCCGCTGCGCCGCGCCGACACCATCGTTGTCCCGGGCATCGATGACCTCGACACTGCGATTCCAGCCACCGTCACGCGGGCGCTGGCGGACGCGCACGAGCGAGGCGCCCGCGTGGTGTCGATCTGTACGGGGGCTTTCGTTCTCGCCGCGGCGGGCCTGCTGGACGGGAAGCGAGCGACCACTCACTGGATGGACGCCCCGGCGTTGGCGGCGCGATTCCCGAGCGTCTCGGTGGATCCGGGCGTTCTCTACATCGACGAGGGGACCGTTCTCACCTCCGCGGGAATTGCCGCCGGCATCGATCTCTGTCTCCACCTTGTCCGCAAGGATTTCGGCTCCGAAGTCGCCAACGCGGTCGCTCGGCGGCTCGTGGTCGCGCCCCACCGGAGTGGCGGACAGGCTCAATTCCTCGTCCAGCCGGTGGCGGCACCACGCGGCCAGCGGCTGGAGGTGACGCGTAGCTGGGTCCTGGGTCGTCTTGCCGAGCCGTTGACCGTCGCGCGGATGGCAAAGTATTCCGGGAGGAGTCTCCGAACCTTCGCGCGCCATTTCTACGAGGAGACGGGGACATCTCCATTGCAATGGCTCCTGCGTCACCGCATTCTGGCGGCACAGCAGCTTCTGGAGCAGACTGATATGCCGGTCGATCGGATCGCCGCGGATGCGGGGTTCGGGTCAGCGGTGTCGTTGCGCGTACATTTCCGGCGCGAGCTGAACACGACTCCTCTGGCATACCGCCGAGCGTTTCGGCAGAGCGCGACATCCTAAAAGGAGGAATGAATCCGGTGAAGATTCCGATGACTCTCCGCCACTTGCTCGCGATCATGCTCCTTCCATTCGTCGTGGTAGTGATGATACCGCGCTGGCTGCTCCGCGCGTGGTCAGTGTCGGACGAACGTTGGGTGGACGGAACGCTCGCCGCGGCTTTCGCGCACATTGCCGGCATCGTTGTCTTTATCTGCGGCTTCGCACTTTTCGCGTGGTGTGTTTCCCTCTTTGCGAGCGTCGGCCAGGGCACGCTCGCGCCGTGGGACCCCACACGCCGGCTCGTGGCGGTCGGTCCGTATCGGTACATGCGGAATCCGATGATCAGCGGCGTCGTGGCGATGCTGGCCGGGGAAGGGATTTCCCTGGGATCGCGCGTGATCGCGATCTGGGTAGCGACGTTCATCGCCATCAATCAGGTCTATTTCATGTTTTTCGAAGAGCCCGGGCTGGAGCGGCGATTCGGCGCGGCCTACCGCGAATACAAATCGGCCGTTCCGAGGTGGGTTCCGAGGGAGACGCCATGGAAGCTGGCTCGCAAACGCCGCTCGCGCACGGATTTTGATTGAGTGTCAGTGACCAAACCATTCATCATCCCATGACAGACCCGACTGCTCAACGGCTCGCGCCCAGTGTTCTCCCGAAGGACATTTTCAGAAGCATCGTCGCGGCGCTGGTTACCGTGCTCACCGTCTATGGCTGGGTTGACGCACTTGGTCGGACGCCGATGCGCAACGCCCTGGCTGCTCAGACGCGTCTCTGGTGGATCGAGCAGATCGTAAAGCTCGTACTGGCTATCGTTTGCGCCGGGATCATCCTTCGCAAGCAGTGGTCTCTCACCCCCGCGTTCTGGCTGACGATCTACTCGTTGGTGTTCGTCATCGTGCGTTGGGTATTCATATTCAGAGAAGGCCAATTGGAGATCCTGGTAGCGCCGTTGCTTTACGCGCTCCTTCTCTGGCGGCTGTGGATCACCCGGAGACAGGTGGCCGAGGCAGACGATACGATCGTTATCGGCACGACCGGCTAGGATTTACCTCGAAGCCGGAGCTAATACAGTGGCGCCTTCGACGCCCCGGCTGTAACTATTCAGCGAAAGGAACAAGCCGGTCGGTTCGATGTTGCTGATATCGCTCCTTTTCAGCGTGCTGTCATACGTTTTACGCCGCAACTTCTGAGAATCACCCGCCTTTCCTGAGCCGCGATCGGCGCGTGGGCAATCGCGCCCACTTGTCGCTCCTGTCCACGGCCCTGGCGTTGACCCTCGTCGCGCCCGCCTCCTTGGCGCAGTCGCAGCTCCTCAAAGCGTCGGCGCGCAGCACACAGCTACGAACCGACTCCGTGCAGATTTCTCACCGCGTGCGCGATCTCCAGGCGAATTTCGAGCGCCGGCGGCGGCAGATGCTGCCGAGGTTCTACATTGGCAGCGCGGATCATTGCCTGATCGTCGGCCGATTCTGTGAGTGGCATCCCAACCTGAGCGACTATGTAGTGCCGGACGAGGGCAAGAACATAGTCCGCGCGCGGGCGGAATTGCTTCGTGAGCTCGAGAAGGCGTCCGCCGCCCTTCCGGGCGATGACTGGATCATTGGACAGCGTGTGCGCTATCTCACGGAGGGGCACGACACGTCAGCGGTGGATGTGGCGCGCTCGTGCCGGGCAACCAGGTGGTGGTGCGATGCGCTGCTCGGTCTCGCGCAACACGTGGGCGGCAACTACGCAGGGTCTGATAGCGCGTACGCCGCCGCGCTCGATGAAATGCCATCGACGACGCGTTGTCACTGGCTGAATCTGGCGCCCCTTCTCGATGACGACATCCGCGACACATACAAGAAGATGAGCTGTGGACAGCGAGAGGCGGCCGATGCGCGAATCTGGTGGGTCGCCGATCCGCTATACATGACGCCCGGCAATGAGCGGCGTACAGAGCATTTCTCGCGGGTTCTTCACACGGCGTTGCAGCAGGATGCGGAGAACACTTACGGCTCGAGCTGGGGTGGCGACCTCGCCGAATTGATTCTCCGCTTCGGCTGGGCGGAGAAATGGACGCAGCAACCTTCGCAGAGCATGTATGCGGAATCGAAGCCCGCGATCACGGGTCACGAGCGGGAGCCGGGCTACCACTTTTTCCTCACGCTGCAGCCGCCGGACAGCCTGGCACTGATCGTCGATTCCCTGTTCGACATCTACCAGTTCCCGCCGCGTGAACAGTACGCGCCGGTCTATGCCCGGGCGTTCGTGCGGCTCGATGCGCAGGTGGCGCGCTTTCGTCGCGGAGATTCCACGAAGGTCGTCGCTGCCTACGATGTGAGCACTGATACGATTTTCGGCCGAAGAAAATTCACCGCCGCGCTGATAGCGATGGGAGACGAAGCAACGAGCCCGTCGAAGAGTGAAGTCGCTGAGGCGCCGGTCAGAAATGTCCTGACGGTGTCGACACTGTGGAAAGAGCAGCTCATCGGCGTCGAGCTGTTGGCGAACGACAGTGCCGCTGCCGCGCGCTGGAGGTCGGGTTTCGCCGAAATCCCTCTCGATTCGGGAAAGATCAGCGTATCGGATCTGCTCTTCGTCGATGGGGCGCCTTCCCTTCCCGGCAATCTCGACGAAGCAATTCCGCACATGCATGGCGGGACGACGTTCAGCCGCGACCAGAAGATCGGGTTGTTCTGGGAGCTCTACGGAAGGACACCGGCTGACAGCGCGCTTCCAATCTCCCTTACGATCACCCCGGTAGACGCAGGCCTGCTGAGACGCGCTTTCCGCGTGTTGCGCATCGCGCCCAAGGCAACACCCCTCAACATCCGCTGGCGGGAGAATGGCGCGTCCGGGGTTGTGTCGGCGAGATCGGTGCTGCTCGATCTGTCTCTCGTTCCCGTCGGGAAGTACGCGGTGAAGCTCGAAGTCGGAAATAATCCGGCGGCGGCGACCTCGCGCATCATCGAGGTGAGATGAGCGCGGCTTCTTGATCCCCTCTGACTAGCTGACGGAACGACTCTCGTGTAATTCCGCCAGTCGCCGGGTGATGAACCGCCGCTCCGGCTCCAGTGTGGCCAGCTCCAACGCGCGTTGGTAGGCTGTGATCGCCTCGCTCGGGCGCCCGAGTCGGCGGCAAAGATCTGCACGCGCCGCATGGGCGAGGTGGTACTCGAGGAGATCTCCACGCACGAGAATCGCATCGATCAGCGAGAGCCCCGCTTCTGGTCCATCGCGCATCGCGATCGCGGCCGCGCGATTGAGCTCGATCACCGGAGACGGATCCGCTCTCAGCAGCACGTCGTACAACCCGACGATCTGCGGCCAGTCCGTCGTGGCCGCTCTCGATGCCTCGGCGTGCACGGCCGCGATTGCTGCCTGGAGCGTGTAGGGCCCGAAGCGATGCGAGGCCAGAGCGCTCTCTACCAGCTCGACCCCTTCCTCGATCTGGGCGCGATTCCATAGCGAGCGATCCTGGTCTTCGAGGAGGATCATCTCGCCCGCAGGCGTCGTCCGCGACGAGTGCCTGGCTTCGTGGAGAAGCATGAGCGCCAGAAGTCCCATCGCCTCCGGCTCCGGCAGCAGCTCCACCAGGAGCCGTCCGAGGCGGATTGCCTCGCCCGCCAGGTCCGCTCGCGTGAGGGTCGCGCCACTCGAAGCGAGGTAACCCTCGTTGAAGACGAGGTAGATCACGTGAAGGACGCTGGCGAGGCGCGCGGCAAGATCGGATCGCGACGGTATCTCATAAGGGATGCGTGCATCCCTGATCTTCCCTTTGGCCCGCACGATCCTTTGCGCCAGTGTCGGCGGCGGGGTGAGGAAAGCATGCGCAACTTCCTCGGTCGTAAGGCCGCACACCTCGCGCAAGGTGAGCGCGATCTGTGCGTCCGGGCTCAGCGCCGTATGACAACAGGTGAAGATCAGGCGAAGACGGTCGTCTTCCACTCCCTCTTCGGCCTGGTCAGGCATCTCCGTCGCCTGCAGGCGATCGAGAATCGCGCCGTCCGCCGATTCGAACCTCTCGCTCCTGCGCAGCCGGTCGATGGCCTTGAACCGTCCGGTGGAGATCAGCCATGCGCGCGGGTTCGCTGGAATTCCCGTTTCTCCCCATTGCTCCACCGCCGCCACGAATGCGTCATGCAGGCCTTCCTCGGCCAGATCGAAATCGCCGAGCAGACGGATGAGGGTCGCGAGCACACGGCGCGATTCGGAGCGATAGATCGCATCCACCTGGTCGCGCACGTGCGCCGCAACGTCTTCCTCCATTCACTCTCGCGTCCGACCGCTACGCGCTGGCGTGCTCGACCAAGGGTCGCACTTCGATCGAGCCAGACCTGGCCGACGGAATGCGCGCGGCCACCTGGATCGCGTCGTTCAGATCCTTTGCCTCGATGAGGTAGTAGCCGCCCAGCTGTTCCTTCGTCTCGGCGTAGGGGCCGTCGGTGGTCGAGACCTTCCCATTGCGTGAGCGCACGACGGTGGCGGCACTCGTGGGTCGAAGCTGGCTTCCTCCGACGTACTGGCCGCTCTTCTTGATGCTGTCGCCAAACGCCATGTACTCGCCCATGTACTTGTCCTGGACGTCCTTAGGGAATTTCGCCCACTCCTTCTCGTTGTCGTAAATCAGGCACAGGTACTTCATCGTTCCTCCAATTGTTTGAAAGGGTCCTCGCTAGTTAATCGGGCGGGGATGGCCAAAATCGACATCCCGGTTCTACGAGGTTGACCCTCTCAAGATCGCTCCGCGTATTCGTACCGCCTTTTCCGGGGCGTTCGGGATTGGCAGAACGCGAACCTGCACCCGGGTTGTCAATCTGACCGGCAGCTGGAGGGTGACCGTCTCACTTCCACGGCGCACAATCAGCGACAGAGTCGTAATGGTCGTGCCGGCGTACCGGGCCCGCAAAGGCTCGAATGAATCGTCGTTCGAGATCGTGACATCGCCAATCGAAACGATTTTGTCGCCCACGCGCGCGCCTGCTTCCGCCGCCGCGCCAGTCGGCGACAGCTGGGTGATGGAGACTCCGGTGCTGTCGGTGCTGGTCGAGATCCCCAGCCGAGGCTCGCGAATGGTGTCGCTCTCGGAACGCAATCCGGCGAGGCGCAAAACCGAATCAACCGGAAGCGGCTCACGGCCATCTACATAGCGGCGCGCGAATTCCGTGAATGATTTGCCGCCGGCTGCGCGGGAAACTTCGGACCACCAATCGGCGCTCGTAAAGCCTTTGCCGCGCTTGTATGTCGCGTCATAGAGCCGGCGCATCACGTTGTCGAGCGACTTGTGGTTGTTGCTCGCGTCGCGGATCAGGACGTCGAGCAGAAATCCCGTGAGACCGCCCTTCGGGTAGTAGAGTCCGCCGCTGCCATCGGTCGGATTGATCCAGGATCCCAGCGATGCATCGCTCACCGCCGTCGGTGGTGCGCCAGCGACGGACGCGATCTCACCGGCGATGAAGTCAAAAAACCGCGTGCTGTCGTTGACTCCACCCCGCACCAGCGCGAGAGCGCCGTAGTAATCGGTGACACCTTCGCTCACCCACAGCCATGTCGTCGGTTGCGCGTCATCGTACCGGTAAGGAACCATGTCGGCGGGGCGTAACCGCTTCACGTTCCAGGCGTGGAAGAATTCGTGCGAGTAGAGTCCGGGCAGATACGATGCATCGAGCTGACCCGTCGTGACTTCATCCACCTGCGAGCTGTGGTGTTCGAGACCGCCTCCGTTCACGACCGTGTCCGACCGCTGGAAGATCGTGTAGTTGCGGAAGGGCGCCTCGCCGAAGACCGCAATCTGCGCCGGGACAAATTTCTGAAGCCACGCGAAGGTGCGGCCCCGGCGCGCCGGCGTCAGGCTCGCGGCCGGATACCACGCGAGACGAATCCATTTGCCGGCAATCTGAGTGCTGTCGATGGCAAACCGTCCGACATAAAACGGCATGTCTGTCAGATCGTGATAGTTCCCTGCCGTGAAGGTGTTGGTGCCCGGCGCGGGATCCATCCCGCTCGCGATGCGCCACGATGGTTCCGTGCGGACCGAGATACGCGCGGGCCAATTGAATCCGCGGCCCGCGGGATAGAGAAAGAGGTTGGTGCCATTGAAGAACGCGAAGTTGGGGGCGGTCCAGGCAACGGCGCGATCCACTGCATCAGCGAGATAGTTGAACGACACGCGCACTGTTCCGGCAGAGCGCGGTTTGATCTCCCATGTCTGGAAATCGAGCTTCCGCCAATCGAGGGGAACGCCATTGGACTGGGCGGAAAACTGCGACACCCTCCGTGCAAACCAGAGAAGTACGTAGTGTCCCGGTGACCAGGCTGGAAGCGCAAGGATGACCGGCGCTGGGCTGGCAACGGTGAACGACATCGTTACCCCGAGCTGTCGTCGCCCGACCGCGGAAGAGTCCGCGGTTATCTCATAGCTGATGTCGCTGATCGGCGCGGATATTTTCTGCGACTGCGCAAGCGCTGGCTGAGCAATTCCAAGCGCGATGACGGCGAATCCAAGCTTGTGAAGCATTCATCCTCCAAAAGAAGCCGAACCTCTCGCCGGCAGCGAGGTATCATACGTTACCTTCCGTCACACTCAACCGAAACACACCAAACGTGAAAAGCTTCGCCGCATCAATCGTTTTTGCGTGCCTCTTTTCCAGCATGGTCACCGCGCAGACAGCGCGCTTGACGGCGGTCCCCACTCGACCCGAGCCGGGAGCAATCGTGCGCCTGACACTGAGGGCCCCGGTGTCACACGCCGATTCGATTGTGTCCGTTCACGGCACGCTGGCCGGTGAGCCACTTCACTTCATGTATTTGACAGCCGGAACATGGCATGCGATTGGAGGAGTGCCGGTCGACTCCGCAGGCAGCCTGGTCGGGAGCGCGACCATCGAGCGCGCGTCGGGAAAGACGGAGACCGCGCGCGTGCGCTTTGTGTTGCCGAAGGTGCCACCGCCGGTGGCTCAGCCGCTGGCCGTCGACAGCAGCTTCACCAAACCGCTCGACGCCGCGACAACCGCGCGCATCAACCGCGAGAATGAACGCGCCCGTGAGATCGGCCGGCGGGCGCACGACAGGCCTCCCATGTGGACCGCATCCTTCCTCAAGCCGCGTACATCGGTGATCACGAGCGAATTCGGATCGGGGCGACTCTTCAATGGCGCTCTCACCACGCGGCATCTGGGCGTCGATTTCAGGGGCGCCATGGGTGAGCCGGTGCGCGCGGCGAATCGCGGGGTCGTGGCACTCGTCGACAATTTCTTTCTGGCCGGCAATGTGGTCTACATCGATCACGGCGGCGGAGTCGTCACCGCGTATTTCCATCTGAGCAAGACGCTCGTCGCAGTCGGCGACACCGTAAAGCGAGGCCAGGAGATCGGGCTGGTGGGGAACACGGGACGTGTGACCGGCCCGCACCTGCACTGGGCGGCGCGTTACGGAGCCATCACCGTGAATCCGCTCGACCTTGTGGCGCTCGGCGGCCAGTGGTACACGGGATCCTTGTCCCGTCCGCCGGCAGCATCGCGAACATCAGCGGCCAGGTAAAACCGTCAGTACCTCGTCGTCGCCGGCTGAAACGTTCGCCAGCTGTGCCAGAACTCCTGCGACGCGCTCACGGGCTCCAGCGCTCCATTAGCCCCCTGACCTGTAAACGCGTATGTAGCTCCGCCAGCGACGAGTGAATCGTGACGGATGGAAAAGTCCGTCGCAGCGCTCGGGCGCACGAACGCGAAGAAGCTGCTCTTGTCCGACGCGAGGGCAAGTACGATCGGCTTGCCGCCAAGCACATCGTTCACGACGTTTTCGCGGCGGAGCCGATTCCAGTCGTACGCCTTGCTCTGCCCATTCACCGTGATTCCCACTACCCACGACTTGTCGTGCCAGGAAGCCGTGTCGGTTCCAGTCAGCTTTTTCCGGCTCTTGCCCGTCTCAAAGTCGAAGTCCTTGGAGTAATTCGTCTTGAGCGAAGAGTCCGCTTGCATGATTAGAGAATTCGGATGCAACGCCAGCCACTCCGAGAGCTTGACTTGGCGGCTCGGGATTTCAGTCAGAAACTTCCCCTTGCTGGGTCCAACGATCGCCTCGCCATTTGCCTGCCGCCACCAGCTGTGGGTCGTGGCATCCTCGAACATGGCGTTGAAGTGATCCATGCCCACGAGGCGGAATGACTCTGTGCGTCCGTTCACGACGGGACTGAAAACGCGACCCGTTCGGCAGACGGTGCAGTAGCTCACCATCACCGGCTGCCCGGCAACTGTGTCGCGCACCTGGTGGTGATAACCGATGAACTGGACTGGGAACGCGCGCGCCTGGCCATTGATGTCGATGCCGACGACGAGGCGCGCGGTATCCACTTTGTTTCGATCGGCCGGCACCATGACCACCGACTTCGGTGCAATGAACATGGAATCGGCCGCCATCTGGAAGTTGAGGCCGTACACGACTACCGCCGCGACGACCAGCAGCACCGGCACGGCAAACCTTTTCCGCCCGGGAGCACGCCAGGCGGAGGCCGCCCCTGCGACGATCATCGCCACAAAAATCGCGCGGAACAACCAGCGCCAGGTGTAGATCAGATACGCCAGGTCGATGCTGGCCATGCGCTGGCTTCCTGGCATCGGCATGATGAAATACACATTCGCGATTTCGAACAGCACCAGCAGGCCGATGCCGAGGTAGAAGAGCTTTCTCATGGGATCAATTACTCAACCGAATCACTTTCTTGGCAAGTCGCGGACAGACCCACTAGGCCAGCTCCACGGGCATCCCCAGGAACGCCCTGAGTCTCCGTACTTCTTCAGCTATTGCGCGGCGCTCGTCGTCACCGAGCGTTGTGAGCAGCCTCAGGTCGACGATGGTCGTCTCTCCCTTGAGGACCCGCGTCCATCCGCCGACGATCTGCCCATTGATGGTGAGGATGTGGCCACCTAGGAAACTCACGCTACCATCCCGTCCGGAGGTCCTGAGTACCGACTGCATGGCACTCCGGTCTTTGAGCCCGATGAAGTACTCGTCGTAGTTTGGAAGCAGATGCGCGACCGGCGATTTTCTCTGGGATCGCGCGGGCTTTGGAAACCAATATCCGCGTCCCTCGATGACCTCGTGCTCTAGCTCTGATCCCGCAGCCTGCACCCCTCGTTTTGCGTCCGACTTCGTCAGCCCGGACCACCACGCAAAATCGTGTACCGTCGCTGGACCGCGAGTGTTGAAGTATCTCTTCGCGAGCTCGCACAGCGCTGCGTCGCCCTTCAATACATTCGCTCGGGGCGCGCGCTCCTCGAGCAAGCCGTAGGTGGATTGCTTGCCCCGGCGCGGACCGCTGCAGATGAGTCCGTCCAGCTCCGCGTGCATTACGATGCGCGCAAGCCGTTGTGTGCCCTCAGTCCGGATCCCCGCGCTTTGCATCACCTGCGACAGTTCTGCGCGTGTAAGGTGCTTGCCACCCTGGAGCGCTTTCGTCAGGACCGTTCTGCTCCGGCGGAGAACAGCCGCGTCGATCTCGAGCGTCCGATCATAGGAGGCGAGCACGGCATTCACGCGTGGCGCCGTGAGCGCCAGCATCCAGCGAATGTCGGCGGCCACCACGAAATGCCATGTCGGGCGCAGAACGTGGGTGCGCAGAATCACGCCCTCGTCGAGCTCCTTCTCGACCATCGCGTCCGCCGCGTTGCGCGTCCGTTGGGCGACGCCCCACTTGGCCGTGGAGTAGTCCTGAGCCTGCACCGCGCCGAACAGCCGGACTATTTCACTCGGCTTGTCGACCGTTTGCCTGCTTAGATGCTGGTTAGCGAGACGCTGACCGCAGATGTCCAGTCGTGGCATTGATCGATGATAATGGTCGCCCTGTGGATTGCAGGAGAGGTTCCTCAGTAAAAAATAAGCTTCGCACCGGCAACGATAAGAACCAACGAGAGCAGCTGCCTCAACACCGGGGCGGGCGCGCGTTTGCTTCCGTAAGTTGCGCCGATCCAGCCTCCGATCACAGCGGCGGCACCCCAGATCGAAATACTCGGCGGCAGTTGGCCTACGCTCGAGAAATGCCCAAGCAATCCGGCAATCGAATTCACGAGAATGAATGGCGCGGCGACGCCGGACGTCGCCCTCGTCTCCGCCCAGCCCATGTATAGGATCAGCGGACTCAGGAATATTCCGCCGCCAACGCCAGTGAGCCCCGACAGAAATCCAATCGCTCCTCCCGCCACGAGCGCGGCCCAGAGTGGTGGAAGATGCGTCTCCTTACTGATTGGCCTGAGCGCCGAGCGGAACATCCATACGGCCGCGTAGAGGAGCACGACTCCGACGAGGATCTTGTACGCCCGCGCCGGGAGCATCATCGCCCCGCCAATGAACGCGGCCGGAACGGAAACTACGGCGAATGGCCAGAAGAGTTTCCAGGAGAACAACCCCGCACGATAGAACTTGAACGTCGCTATGCCAGCAACGAGGATGTTGAGGGCGAGGGCCGTCGGCTTCATGACGCTCGGCGCAAGACTGAAGAGACCCATCACCGCCAGATAGCTGGACGCGCCGCCGTGTCCCACCGATGCATAGAGCGCGGCACCAACAAGGAAAAGAATCGCGATCGCCAAAGTCTCTGAAACAGGCATTTACTTTCGACGTATATTGTTGTCCTGCTCCGATGCTTCCCCCGCGAAGCTACATGACCGAATACGCCATCGACATAGTGAACGTCACCAAACGCTACGCCGATCACACGGCGGTGCGCGATCTGACGTTGCGCGTTCCCAAGGGAAGCGTGTACGGACTCCTCGGCCCCAACGGCGCCGGGAAGACGACCACGATCCGGATGATCCTCAACATCATCGCGCCCGATTCGGGGAAGATTCATATCTTCGGACGCCCGTCGAACGATCCCAAGATCACCGAGCGGCTAGGTTATCTCCCGGAAGAGCGCGGACTCTATCGGAAAATGCAGGTGCGTCGCGTCCTGAAGTTTCTGGCCGAGCTCAAGGGCGTGAGGGGTAAAGACGCGGATCGCCGCATCGACGAATGGCTCGTGCGGCTGTCGCTCAAGACTCCCGAGAAGGACTGGGGACTCTCCAAGATCGACGAGCTCTCACGGGGCATGCAGCAAAAAGTCCAGTTCATCGGAACGCTGCTGCACGATCCGGATCTGGTGATCCTCGACGAGCCGTTCAGCGGACTCGATCCGATCAATTCTCAGGCGCTGAAGGACACCGTGGTCGAGCTAAAGAAGCGCGGCAAGACGGTGATATTCAGCACCCATTTGATGGACAACGCCGAGCGGCTGTGCGATTCGGTCTGCATCATCGCGCGGGGCGAGAAAGTGCTCGATGGAACCGTCACCTCCGTGAAGGAAGAGCACGGGCAGAGGAACATCGCGCTCGCGCTCGAGGGTGATGGAATCTCCGGCGTAGCGGCAATATTGCGCGACCACTCACTGGTGAAGCGCGCCGACGACTCCAACAGATTCTTCGAGATCGAGATGGCGCCGGGCGCCGATCCGCAGGCGCTGCTCAGGCGAATCGTCGAGTCGGGCGCCGCGGTGCAGAGATTCGAGATGATCCAGCCATCGCTGCATCAGATATTTCTTCAGAAGGTCGGCGCCACCGGAGTGGAAGAGGGGATGACCGGACATGGCTAAGCTCTGGGCGATCATCAAGCGCGAGTATCTCGAGCGTGTGCGGTCGAAGTGGTTTCTGATCGCGACGTTTTTCGGGCCGATTTTCTTCAGCGCGATCATCATCGTGCCGGCGTGGCTGGCGTCGACGAGCAAGGCGACGACCGACGTCTACAACACGACGATTCTGGATGCCACCGGTACCGGGTTCGGGCATCGGCTGGCTGTGAACATCGCCGTTGACACCACGATTCCCGGCAGAATGCCGGTAGTCAAGGTGGTGGCGCCGAGTGAGCTGACGCAGGCGGAGAGTCTGGCGACGCGGGAAGTGATGCGAAAGGAGAAGTCGGGTTACCTCGTCGTGGATCAGCAGACGATCGCGGGTGAATCAGCGCGCTACGCGGGGTCGAACGCGACCTCGATCGTCGACATGACGCAGATCAAGAGCGCGATCCGGCAAACAATACTCGCGTCACGCCTGCAGAACGTCGGATTGGATGATGCCAAGCTGAAGCAGATCACCTTCATCCCTCTCGATTTCAGCACCGAGCGGATTACGGAGCGCGGCCGCGCCGGATCGGGCATGGCCAGCGTGCTGTTCGGCTTCGCGATTGGATTCCTGCTTTACCTCTCGATCGTGATCTACGGGCAGACGATTATGAGCGGCGTGCTCGAGGAGAAGACGACTCGCGTTGCCGAAGTGGTGATGTCGAGCGTTCCGACCGACACGCTCCTCGCCGGAAAGGTCCTCGGCGTCGGCGCGGTCGGACTGACGCAACAGATACTCTGGATCGCCACGACTTACGTCTTGCTCAAGCTCAGAGCGCCGATCATGGCGAAGCTGGGCGCGCCGACGATGAACTTCTCTCTCCCTGATATAACCCTCGGGGCGGGAGTTCTTTTCCTGTTGTTTTTTCTGCTCGGATTCATCTTCTACTCGTCCCTCTACGCCGCGGTCGGATCATCGGTGAACAGCGAGAGCGAGGCGAGACAGGCAGCGAGCCCCCTCATGATCATGATCGTGAGCACGGCCGTGTTCATTCAGCCGGTGCTGCTGAATCCAACCGGATCGACGGCGCGCGTGCTCTCGCTCATTCCGATCTCGTCGCCAATCATCATGCCGATCCGCATGGCGGTGACGGGAGTGCCCACGCTCGAGATGGCGGCGAGCCTGGCCTTCCTGGCGATCGGCTGCGTCGCCGCGCTCTGGCTGGCGTCACGGATTTACCGCGTCGGGTTGCTCATGTACGGGAAGAGGCCCACGATGAAGGAGATGGCGCGGTGGGTTTCGTACGCGAGGTAGGCGCAATCCATTATCTTTCCTGCAACAGTCATTCGCTAAAGAGAGGCTCACAAGATGTACGACGAAAGGTTCGTCACCCCGATGCGCCAGGAACTGACGCAGCTCGGCGTTGAAGAGATGCGTACGGCCCAGGAAGTCGATTCGCAGTTGAAGGACGCCCATGGGACCACGCTGGTAGTTGTCAATTCCGTCTGCGGATGCGCGGCTCGCAACGCGCGCCCCGCTGTTGCCAAGGCGATTCAGCACGACACCAGGCCCCACAAGCTCACGACGGTTTTCGCGGGGCAGGATGTCGAGGCGGTGCAGAGAGCGAGAGGTTATTTCACCGGCTACGCGCCGAGCTCACCCCAGATCGCGCTGCTCAAGGACGGCCAGCTCGTGTACATGCTCGAGCGTCACCAGATCGAAGGGCGCACCGCTGACGACATCGCGAAGGATCTCACGCGCGCGTTCGACAAGTACTGCGAGGCAAGCACCGCCGCGTAGGAAAGACCAACTGCGACTGAACGGGATCCGAGATCTGAGAAGCGTAGATACCAGAGTTTAGTAACTACGCTGCGACGTATCTGAGTGGCGTTATGGCACAGGCGGTCGGTTGTAACAGGATACGCGCCGGATACGGTCAGAGCGCGGTGACTGCTTTCTGAGATCTATGCCTCTGAGATCTCGGATCCCGTTCAGTTCAGTTTCCGCCTTTTATGTACGAGACGCCAGAGCTAAAGCTCGTCTCGCTTCCGTCTCTCGATGAACGGCTGTCCGTCGGGATGAGTCTTCGGCTCGACCTCTCTGCCGGTCTCCTTGAGCACACGGCCGCGGATGAACGACACCGTAACGCCAAGCAGCAGCGCCCACACGCTCACTCCGAGCACCCGCCAGAATACCACGTTGGTCGCCATTGCCTGCCAGTCCATGAACTCGGCGCGCGCGGTTCCCCACGGCTCGCGGTGCAGCGCGATCAGCACAAGGCTCACCGTCATCTCGCCCACTGTCTCGAACACCGCGAACAAAGGCGCGCGCCACGGCCACTCGCGCACGGGAAATCTTCCGAGGTGGAGCGTCGCCATCCCCAGCAGAAAGAGAGTCCCCAGCACCAGCGACGCGCCCAGGAAAGTGCTGGTCGCCTGGCCGTGGGTGAGAACGACGGCGCGGAAGAGACGTATCACGACGCCCGTAATCAGCGCGAGCTCGATTGGGGATCGCGCGATCCTGGTGAACGCTGCCGGCTCCTCGAGATCCCATTCGCTCGATTTGAACAAGTGGCGGCGCTTCTCGACCGAACCTGGCTTCGTCACGGCTTCCAATGTAACTCCCGCGCGGATAGCGTCCATAGATCTTCCTGCCGAGTCACAGGGAGAGCAGTAGTCTCGCTACGATTCGACGCCGACGCCCGACGATCGGTAACTATTTGATCCAGTGCCCGATCCTGCTCCACCGAATGTCCGTGATGTATGGCATCGGACGGTCGCTGTCGTCGGCGTTGTAGGAGTAGTACACGAACAGTGGCTTCCCTCTCACGTTTTCCCTCGGGACGAAACCCCAGTAGCGGCTGTCCTTCGAGTTGTAGCGGCTGTCGCCCATCATGAAGAGTCTCTTCGGAGGAACAATGATGGGTCCCCAGTTGTCGAGCGCGGGCTGCGACGGCGCGGGGCCGAAGCGCGACGATTGGAGGCCAACTTTCTTCTGCCAGTCGAAGAGCGGACTCACAGCGGTACCCATCACAGAATCCGGCGGGGCGATGCCGTATCCCTGCCGCTGCGGAATCCCGTTCACATAGAGCAGGCCCTTCCGCATGTAGAGCGTGTCGCCAGGTGTACCGACGAGCCGCTTCACGAGTGTCGGCGTTGGGTCGTGTCCCACCAGTTCTTCGTCTGCCTGATACGGCGAGACGAATACCACTACGTCACCACGTTTCGGGTCCCGGTACGCCGGCAGACTCACGCGACTGAACGGCACGTGCGCTCCGTAGATCGCCTTGTTGACGAACAGCCAGTCTCCGACGAGGAGCGTCGGGATCATGCTGCCGGAAGGAATGCGGTACGCTTCGACGAGGAATGCCCGGAGCACGAGGAAGATCGCCAGTGCGCCGACGATCGACTTGACATTCTCCCAGATGTTGCGGAGTTGGGACTGCTGTGAAACGGGGCGCGCCTTTTGAGCGCGCCCCGCGTTAGACGTAGTTGCCAAGGAGCTTACGGATTCTTGAGGTGATTGTTGACGAGGCGGGTCATCTCGAACATCGAGACCTGGCTGCGGCCGAAGATCGGACGGAGGTTTTCGTCGGCGTTGATCATGCGGCGGTTCTTTGCATCCTGAAGACCTTTCCGCTTGATGTACTGCCAGAGCTTCTTCGTCACTTCGGTGCGCGGCATCGGTGAGCTGCCCACTACATTCGCGAGATCGCTGCTCGGCCGCATCGGCTTCATGAACGCCGCGTTCGGAACGCGCTTCTTGCCCGAGGATTTCCGGCGGCTGCTCTTCCGAGCGCCTTTCTTTGCCGCCTTTCTAGATGACTTTCTGGCCGAAGATTTCCGGGACGAGGACTTCTTCCTTCCTTTGCTCTTCTTTTTCGCTGCCATCTTGTCTCCTTGTTTGGTGATCGGATGCGAGTTGGTACAAGAGAGTGAAACGCCGTCCGTCAGCGACGCAAACTATGGTCCCGCGAGGCGAAAGCAATAGGGAAAGCAAAGAGTTTCCCTATGAGAAATACGAAATCTCAGAGGGAAAAACGACATTTCGGGTCCCGATGAGTCGGGCGGGTACCTCATTTTCCAGCAAATTCCTCCAGGAGCTTCACCATTTTCAGGTCGTACGGGTCGGGCGAATCATCGTCTTCCGCTATCTCGTAATTCAGCTGTGGGGTCTCGAGAATGAGAGGGACATCACTGCTGCGGCGGTCATGCATGAGCCACTCGAACGGCTGCTTACCTATGTGTCCTTCCCCTATGAGAACGTGGCGATCCTTGTTCGATCCCAGCTCTCCCTCGCTATCGTTCAGATGGAAGAATGAGGGCGCCTCGCCGGCGGCTTCCTCGAATTCGTCCAGCACCGCGGTGAGCGCCTGCTTCGATGCGGTGATGTCGTAGCCCGAGGAAAAGAGGTGGCAAGTATCGAGTCCGTAGCCGGTTCTCGCCCGGAGAGACTCCGGAACGCCGGCCAGGATTTCTTTCACCTCCTGCGCCGTCTTTCCCATCGTCTTTCCAGCGCCCGCGGTGTTCTCCACGAGGAGACGGGTGTCCGACTCGATCGTCTTCAGTGCCACCGTGATCGCCTTGGCGATGCGCTTTGCCGAGTCCGCGCGATCGCCCGTTCCCGCTGAGCCGGGGTGAAAACACACGGCACCTACGCCGAGGGCGCTCGATCGCTCCAGCTCCTTGGTGAGGCCCGCGCTGGCCCTCGCCCACTTCTCGTCGTCCGGCGTCGCGACGCTCAGCACGTACGCCGCGTGCACGACGACATTCGCAGGCTTGATTCTGGTCTTCGCCAGTGCCGTCTTGAACCGGGCCACCCGCTCCGGCTTGATTGTCGACTTGTCGCCGTAGAACTTTGGGATGGCCGTGAAGAGCTGCATCGCGGTCATCCCCGCGTTCCCCGCTCGGAGAACCGCCATATGGATGCCGCCGTTTTCGATCGTGTGGGCGCCTATGTATCGAGTCATGCCGCTCGCCGTGCAAGTAGTCTACCGCGCGCTGCCCTGGAGGGGCGGGCAATCCCAAGTGTTGCACCAGCGCACGCCGACATTGATAATAGAGAAGTCTCCCTCGGCTGGCTGTTGCGAACTGTCATTTCTTTTTTAGCTGTCTGCCTGGCTTCGGCGGCGCTTCACGCGCAGACGGAAGCCCGTGCTGACATTCTCACCGGACGAATCACGGACCTGACCGGCAAGCCCGTCGCCGATGCACAGGTCGGTGCGACATCGCTCGGCTCGGGTCGCACGCGATCGTACACCACCGACGAAGAGGGACGTTACAAGATCTTCTTCCCCGAGACGGCGCCCAGGTACGTGCTCCAGGCGAAACGCATGGGATTTGCCCCCGTGCAGCGGACGATCACCCGCCACACGAAGGATCCCGAGCAGATGACCGTTGACCTTCAGCTGGGTGGGACGCCACTCGCGCTGTCGATGGTCGAGATAACGGGGAGCTCCGACGCGCCACCTCCGCGCGAGACCGAAAAGGCCACGGGAATCGACGCCACTGTTCCCAATCCGGTCGCCGAGATTCTCGGCATGAAGGACACGCTGCACTTGAGCGCGGTTCAGATCCTCGGGCTCACCGACGTCGCCGATACGCTACAGGCGAAGAACGGGCGCATCTACAAAAACATTCGCTCGCTGCTCTCGAAGTCGCAGGAGGCGGGTGACGTCACGCAGATGGCGGGGAGCGTCGCGATGATGCTGGAAAAGGCATCGGGGAATACCGCGCGCGCCGTCGCTGCCGCGGAAAAGCTGCTGCGCGCCGAGCAATGGGCGATACTGCCTCAGGTCATACGCGATCGGCAGGAGAGCGGCGACAGCAGCGCGGCAAAGCAGTAAGCGCTAACGCCGGGCGCCACGCTCAGCGCCAGATTCCATCACGATACCCCACCCGCTCCGTACTGCCAGCTGAATCGTTGGGCGTCCTCCACCAGACTCTGATTTTGTTGTGGTCCAACGCGATCCAGGGCGCGATCGCTGGCACATCGTCGGGGGTCGCCTGCCCGCGCTGGTCGAAAATGTGCCCTGTCATGCGCGAGAGCACGATCCCGATCCTGGGCGTTGTAGAATTTGGATCCTCGAAAACGACGACCACGCTGTCGCCATGCGCGGCTACGCCTGCAATCGAAGGTGAATTGCCGTAAACGACTGGAACCGGCGAGTGAAACATTCCGCCCTTGTCCATCGAGTGCGCGAAGAAGACGCCGGCTCCATCGCTTGCCTCGATGAAGTAGACGAGATGCACGTACCCGCTCACCGGATCATAGAAAATTCCTGGAGCTGGACGAGCGCAGCCACGACGGCCGCGGTCCCGCGACTCGACTTCCACCGGGGGCTGCCAGGTCCCGCCCTCATCTCCGGAGCGCTGCATCGACAGCACGACGTCGCTATCACTCCGTGACGACCACCAGGTGCGAAACAATTCCTTGGCGTCCCCGGCAGTGCGAATCGAGCGAATGCATGGGGCATTCGCCCCGGCGATCGTCGGCAGATTGGCGCTCGTCACCGCGCTCCGTGAATCGGGATCGCCGAGCTGGGACTGCCGGTATGAAACGTCGCCCCACTCTACCGGCTCGTTGACGCAGCCGGCGAGAAGGAGCGCCAGCGAGTATCTCAGAGCGCGATTTCCCATCCGCGCACTTTAGCTCCTGGCGACGAGGGAGAGAAGCCCGGCACGCGCGCGCTCTTGCCGAAGGGGTTCGTTTTGAGTCGACGGACCGTATCTTTCGAGAGTACTTCCGCACGTCATCTCGAGGAAATCATGTCCGCCTCTGCAGTCAAACCCGGCCGTTCCGGCTCCTCCGGCGCCAGCCCGCGCAAAGCCAAATCAACCAACGGCGAGCCCGGCGTTCAGAGCGCAGCTCTCGAGACTCCCCCGCGAGCTCTGGCCGGATTCAATGGCAACCGCCGCGTCCCGCCCCCGGTGAATGAGCTGGTCAAGAGCTACGCGCCTGGAACACCGGAGAGAGCAGCGCTCAAGGATCGTCTGCGCTCGATGTCCAGCGAGCGGATAGACATTCCCAACATCATCGGCGGCAAGGAGGTTCACACCGGTGAGCTGGCCGAGTCGGTGATGCCCCACAATCATCGCCACGTACTGGCCCGTTGGCACCGCGCCAGCGCGGCGAGCATCGATCAGGCTATCACCGCGGCGAAGGAAGCGGCGAAAGACTGGGCGAACTGGGCGTGGGAAGATCGCGCCGCCGTGTTCCTCAAGGCGGCCGAGCTGCTGGCGACGACGTGGAGACCTACGGTCAACGCCGCGACGATGCTCGGCCAATCGAAGACCGCGTACCAGGCGGAGATCGATTCGGCGGTCGAGCTGATCGATTTCTGGAGATTCAATCCACACTACGCGCAGAGCCTCTACGACGAGCAGCCGCTCAGCGACCGCACGATGTGGAACCAGCTCGATTACCGGCCGCTCGAAGGATTCGTGTACGCGGTGACGCCGTTCAACTTCACGTCGATCGCGGGAAATCTTCCGACGGCGCCGGCGCTGATGGGGAACACCGTTATCTGGAAGCCGGCGTCGAGCGCGATATTGAGCGCCCACTACATCATGAAGCTGCTCGAGGAGGCGGGACTTCCGCCGGGCGTGATCAACTTCGTGCCAGGTGATGCTGCTCTCATCTCCGACCGCCTTCTCTCGAACCGTGATCTCGCCGGCGTGCATTTCACGGGCAGCACCGCCGTCTTCAACAACATGTGGAAGACTATCGGCGCCAGCATGTCGCGCTACAAGTCGTATCCGCGCATCGTCGGGGAGACGGGCGGCAAGGATTTCATCGTCGCGCATGCGTCGGCGGATCCGGTGGCTCTTTCGGTCGCGATCGCGCGCGGAGGGTTCGAATACCAGGGACAGAAGTGCTCCGCCGCGAGCAGGGTGTACATCCCCGAATCGATCTGGCCCGAAGTGCGCGACCGCACCGTCGCGATCATGAAAGAGCTTCGCATGGGCGACATTACTGATTTCCGCAACTTCATGGGTGCTGTGATCGACAAGAAGGCGTTCACGAAGATTGGCGAATACCTCGAGCATGGCCGCAAGAACGCGAAGATCATCGCCGGAGGCGTCGCGCGTGGAGAGGAAGGCTACTTCATCGAGCCGACGTTGATCGAGACAAAGGATCCCGCGTATCGCCTGCTGTGCGAGGAGATCTTCGGGCCGGTGGTTACGGCGCACGTCTATCCCGACGACAAGTGGACCGAGACGCTCAGGATCGTGGACGAGACTTCGCCCTATGCGCTCACCGGCGCGGTATTCAGCAGGGAGCGTCAGGCGATCCGCGAGGCCGCGCTCGTGCTTCGCAATGCCGCCGGCAATTTCTACATCAACGACAAGCCGACGGGCGCGGTCGTGGGACAGCAGCCATTCGGGGGCGCGCGCGGATCGGGTACCAACGACAAGGCCGGGTCGAAGCTCAATCTCGTGCGCTGGGTCAGTGCGCGCACGATCAAGGAGACCTTCTCGCCGCCAACCGACTATCGGTACCCGTTCATGGCGGAGGAGTAGAGACCGCAGGGCGGCTTCGTCCGATTGCTACCAGGGCAGAAGGTATCGCCCGAAGTCTCCATGAATGGTGATCGCCGGAACGAAGAGAATGTTTCCCTTGCGAATTCGAAGCGCGGAATGGTCGTAGAAAACGCCTAGCTCGGGGGAGATGCCAGCTTTGAGCGAGCCAATCCTGGCGCCAAAGAATCCACCGAGCGTTGGCGAATCGTGAACCGCGCCCTTGTTGATGGGAATCACCTGCATCGCGCGAAGCCCGCCATATGGTGTAAAGCGGTCGTTGTCTGCGGCTGAACTGATCAGAGTGGCTTCCAGATGCAGATGATCGCCCCAGTTCACCAGCCCACCGCCGACCATGATCGCGGTCGCAGCGCCGGGGGCTTGGGAAACACCGTTCAGCCGTCGCTTGTAGTTGGCTACGATCCCGCTGAAAGACGGGGACCGGACACCAATGTCCGAACGGTCATCCAATCCGAATCGGACTTCCGGATCGACTCCATAGCGCGGGAATGAACGCTTGTCGACGGAATCGTCCACTGAATTCGGGACGACATACATGGACATGCTGTGAACGGTCGTTCCGACTGGAACCGGCTGCGCGGTGCTTCCCACGGTTAGCGGTATGCAGCCGCCGGTGTAGACCATCGACAGCGCGGCCCCAGCACGAAATACGAATTTCAATGTCATGAACGATCCCAGGTTAGAGGTAACGGAATGCAACCTAGGATCGCCGGTTCAAGCGGTCTTTACGTCAGATGACGTAGTAGGGTCGCCTGCGCGTCGAAAAGTACGAGCGAATGAGCCCATCGCAGCGAGCGTTACGGCCGAAGAGGATACCGCGATTCGACCCAAACCGAGATGCTTCAGAAACGCGAGCTAGAACCGCGCCTCGACGTAAAGATTGGCGCGCACGGATTTCTCCGGATAAATCCCCTTGGCGAGATCGATGCGAATCAATCCATCCATGAAAGAGGCGCCGACGCCTGCTCCACTAAGCGGACGGCCCGGATGCGAGAAGTTCGTGCGATCGCCCGCCCAGCCGAGATCTCCGAACACGATCTTGCGGAATCCCACCGATCGCGTGCCGAGTTCCAGGCTGGACATCCAGAACGAATCTCCGATCTCCGCACCCGCTCTCTGGCCGCGCACGGTCTGAACGCCACCGAGGAAAAACTGCTTCTGGATCGGGACATGGCCGCCCGACGTGCCGCCGCCGAGCGTGAGCGATCCATCGAGCGCACTGCCGAGGCCGTGCGAGAGAGTAGTCTGCAACGACCCGCGCGAATAGTCGAAGGTGCCCGTCCCTCCCTCGACCTTGATGTCGGTCAGAGCGCGGAACCCGTGCGGATCGAGGCCGTACGACGAGTGGTGCCCGACCGCCAATCCGACGATCTTGCCATTCACGGCGTTGATGTTCGTGAGACCGCCCTTCACCCCGCTCGGATGCGCGATCGAGAATTCCGTGTGCACCGTCGCATCGAACTGCTGCTCGGCGAACAAGCGCCAGTTGTTGATCAAGCCATAGTCCTTCTCGCCCTTCAGCTCCGCGCCCCACGTCCGGTA
Organism: Gemmatimonadota bacterium; assembly: GCA_003134685.1. Classification (GTDB taxonomy): domain Bacteria; phylum Gemmatimonadota; class Gemmatimonadetes; order Gemmatimonadales; family Gemmatimonadaceae; genus UBA4720. The sequence continues at coordinate 95,052 of PLCA01000002.1, forward strand.
ATAGAACCCTTCGTCACGCCCGAAGAAGAGCGCCGACACCGAGCTGCTGAAGCCGAGCGGATCACCCCAGTCGTTCGAAGCGACGAGACGGCGATAGACACCGACTCCGATCTTCCGCCGGCCATCGGTCCGATCGAGGGACAGCTCTCCATTGGGCGAGAGATCGGCGACGCCAAGCCGGAAGAGCGCGTGCGTCGAGTACCCTCCACCAAGCACCTGTTCGACCGCCAGAGCGCTCGACAATCCTTCGACGCGATTGAAGCGCGTGAACGGAAGTCCCCACGAGACCGTCGGCTTCTGCGGACTGAACCCGGGCTGGGCGCCGAGTGTCAGCGCCTCGGACACAAGTGCGTCACGCTCGGCCGTTCCGAAAACTTGCTCGCCATCGTCGTAAATCGATTTTGGGAGCTCGCTCGAGTGAGCCAGCGCCACGGTATCGCACGGAACTCTGACCAGAATCTGCAGGTCCTCGTCCCGGTTGTGGTGGGTGCGGATGCGCTCGGTTCCCTGCTTGCACTCGTTGCGCCGAAGCTCTCTGCGTGCCGCGCGAGAGACTGAATCGCTGGCTGTGTCCGTCACTGCAATGGTGATAGCGGGCATCGGTTCGGTTCCATTCACACTCTCGTAGGAGTAGCGCTGCTCGAGCTTGAACGGAATGTGCATGAAGCTCACCTGAGCCTCGCCCTCGATCGTCTGCGAGCGCGGTAGCCAGAATCGCCCCTCGTGCAGGCCGTACTCGACTGTGATGGCGCTTACGTTGGCCCGCATCGGCGTGATCATCGGCTTCACCCAGCGGGGGATGTCGTCGTCGGGGTCGTGCTCCGCTTCGTTCGCTTCCTTGGCGACGGCCATGATGTCCATCTCCTGCGCCATGCGATAAACCGCGCGCACGAGGTGGCCTGAGGCCGCGTCGAACCAGAGCGAGCCGACCGCGACATTCCACTTCGGCTGCCGCGGGCGAATGCGGAGCTCGCGCAGCTGGATGCGCTGTCCCCCTGGAAGCTGGAACTCGACGGAATCTCCCGACTGGTACGTGTAGTATGCCTCGGCACCGGCGGCGAGTGGATGAATTACCTCGTTCTCGTTGACGTCGGCTTTAGCCATGTCCGAGCCGATCCAGAGGGTTTCCCGCCCGGGAGCGTAGGGAATGTCACCGTCATTGCCAAGGTTGATGTCTCCCGTTCCGACGCCTTCGATCATTGGAAGAACACTGCGGCGCCCTTTGACGTCGACGACCGCGCCCTTGCCGCGCTGCCACATCACGTGCGACGCTTGCTCGCTCCGGATCAACAGGCGGTCTCGTCCGATGCGCTTGAATCCCATTCCGACCGACATTCGCTCGTAGGAGTTTGCATCGTAGGCTGTGAGCGACGAGTCCTGGCTGAGTCTCGCTTCGCGCGCACGAAGCAGAAGCGCTCTGGCGCCCGGATCTTTGAACGCGCTTGCCAGCACCGCCGGTGTGACGGGCAACTGCTTTGCAATCCGGATTTCTTTTCTGACCGAGTCCCTGGCCCTGCCCCGGGCGCGCAACGAATCGCGCACCTGGTCTCTCCTGATAGCGATTGAATCTCTCTTCGTCTGCGCCACGCTGTCCTGCTTGTCCCTGCCTACCTGAAGCGTGGCGTGGGACTGCGCGAATACGACGACGGCGAGGAGCGCTAGCATTGTCAGTGCCCCGACGAGCGAGGAATGACGAAGGAGACGCCCACCTGCCAGAGGACGAGATCGGTCTCGCTATTGCGCGGGTTCAGCGTGATGGAGCCGTCGGGATTGTCGGTGATGTCGCCCTTTTTCAGATACGTCGCGCTCGCACCATAGTGGTATTTCGCCCCAAGGTTGAGCGCGCCGATCGATTTCCCGAACGGAATCATCACGCCGCCACCAAAAATCCAGGCGTAGGACCAGTCGTCGAGGTTGGTCGTATTTAGCACCGCGTCCGAATTGCCCGTCCCCGAGATCGACGACTCCGTCCAGAAATACGTGCCCGCTATCGAGGCGTTGGCATAGGGCCTAAACCAGCCATCCGGAATCTGCAGCTGGGCGCCGAGAGCACCGAACCCGATCTGATTGTCGGTGTTGAGATCCACTGCGATGCGGCCAGAGATCGGGAAGCCGATCTGCTGCCGCTCGTGCCCGTATCGAACGCCGCCGAGGTCTGCACGGAGATTGAAGTAGCCCCCCCGATCGAGCCGAAACATTCCGGTGAGATCAAAACCGTAGCCATTCGGAACGTTGCTCGCGAACTCGCCCTTCGGCTGCGAGATTGTGAGATCGGCGCCAAACGAAAAGCGTGAAGGAACCTGATCGCCGGAAGGGGCGATCTGCGCATTGACGACCGACGCCGACGCGAAAATGAAAGCAGTGCTCAGTACCAACACGGCTTTGGACTGCATAGTTTCTCTCCCTCGGGTTTGGAACCAGCATTGGCAGGGACGGTGCCCAGTCTTCAGCCAACGCTATATCATTTTACGGTAAGAGGTTACAACGAGTTTCACGCTCGCTGAAACAAGTTGTTGCCCTCTCCACGTGACACTCCTTGTCGTTCTATGGTGACACCTTTGGATAATTCCGCCCCCGCGCTCCGGGTTGAGGGGCTCCGGAAAGCCTACGACGACGTCGTCGCCGTCGATGGCCTCAATCTCCAGGTCGAGACTGGCGAGTGCTTCGGGCTGCTCGGCCCCAACGGTGCCGGAAAGACGACCACGATCGAGATCTGCGAGGGTCTTCTCCCCGCCGACTCGGGCAGCGTCGAAGTGCTCGGCCGGCACTGGGAGTCGGATGCTCGCGATCTTCGCGAGCTGCTCGGGATCCAGCTGCAGGATACGCAGCTGTCCGAAAAGCTCACGGTGGATGAGACACTTACTCTTTTCCAGAGCTTCTATCGAGACGCGCGCGACGTCGGAGAGGTGGTCGATCACGTCGACCTGGGCGAGAAGCGCTATTCAAGAGTCGGCGGATTGTCGGGCGGACAGAAGCAGCGCCTCGCGGTCGCATGCGCGCTGGTCGGAAATCCCCAGCTCCTCTTTCTGGACGAGCCCACGACGGGTCTCGATCCGGTGTCGCGTCGGCAGCTCTGGGAGCTGATCGCAAAATTCCAGGCGGAGGGCAAGACGATCGTTCTCACGACCCACTACATGGAGGAGGCGGAGCGCTTGTGCGACCGCGTGGCGATCGTGGATCACGGTCGAGTGATCGCACAGGGGACGCCCCGCGAGCTGATCGACAACGTGGATGTCTCGCATCTTCCGCCGCCTGAGCCAAGGAAGACCTCGGCGACTCTTGAAGACGTGTTCGTGTCGCTCACAGGAAGGACTCTGCGCGATGAGTGAGCCGCGTTCATTGGACCCCGAAGCGGGTCGCGCGAGAACCAAGCGGGCGCCTTTTCCGTTCACCGAGGAACAGGCCTCCCGCCCACGCCTACCGTTCATGCGTCGCCCTTTCATGAAGCGCTCGATGGTTCAGCTCACGCTGGTGCGCTTCCGCGAGTTCATTCGCGAGCCCGAAGCAGTTTTCTGGACGTTCATCTTCCCCATCCTCCTAGCGGCAGGATTGGGAATCGCCTTCAGACAGCGCGGGCCGGACAAGGTGCAAGTCGGCGTCGTCACGGGTTTCGCAGGAAGCGGCGCGGTTGTCCAGTCTCTCGCCCGGGATTCCACTCTCGTAGTTACGACGTACGACGACAGTGCGGCGGCACTCGCTCTTCGCACGGGAAAGGTTGCGCTGCTCGTTGTTCCCGGATCGGCAAAGGACAGCGTCCGCTACGTCTACGATCGCGGACGCAGCGAAGCGATAAACGCGCGCTTGATGGTGGACCGCGCCGTCCAGACTGGCGCGGGTAGAGTGGACGCGGTTCGCGCGACCGATACTTACGTAACGGAAGCCGGCTCACGCTACATCGACTTCCTCATTCCCGGCCTGCTCGGCATGAATCTCATGGGGAGCAGCATCTGGGGACTGGGATTCTCCATCGTCACGGCGCGCAGCAAGAAACTGCTCAAGAGATTGATGGCGACGCCGATGTCGCGCGCGCAGTATCTCCTTTCGTACCTGTGTTCACGACTGGTTTTTCTGATTCTGGAAGTCGTGACCCTCGTTGGTTTCGGACACTGGGCGTTCGGCGTTCCGCTGCGCGGCTCGCTCGCGACGCTGTTTCTGATCTGCCTGCTCGCGGCTGTCTCCTTTGGCGGTCTGGGGCTGCTTACGGCATCACGGGCGCGCACGACGGAAGCCGTATCGGGAATCATGAACTTCATCATGCTGCCGATGTGGATTTTCTCGGGCGTGTTCTTCTCATCCGCGAATTTTCCGCACGCTGTTCAGCCGTTCATCAAGCTACTTCCGCTCACCGCTGTAAACGATGCGCTCCGCGCCAACATGCTCGAGGGAGCGTCGTTCGCCGCCGTCACTCCCAAAATGCTCGTCATTCTGGTCTGGGGAGTAGTCACGTTCTTCGCCGCGCTCAAGCTGTTCCGGTGGCGTTGATGTCGTGAGCGACACTTCGGCGACCGCACCCCGAAATCTTCTCGCGGTCAACGAGGCGCTCTCGATCCCGCGCAGCGAGCTCGACGTGCGGGTGTCGAGGTCGTCGGGCGCCGGCGGACAGCACGTGAACAAGACCTCGTCGCGCGTGGAGATCTTCTGGAACGTTCTCGGATCGCGCGCGATTACCGAGGAACAGCGCGCGCGCCTTCGAGAAAAGCTCTCGTCCCGACTCACGACCGAGGGGAGCATCCGCGTCGTCGCGAGCGACATGCGGAGCCAGGGGCGCAATCGGGAACTGGCAGAGGAACGACTCGCCGATCTCGTCAGGCGAGCGCTCATCATCCCCAGAAAGCGACGGGCGACGAAGCCCACGAGGGCCGCAAAGGAAGCACGCCTCGATTCAAAGAAGCGGCACTCGACCAAGAAACGCGATCGCAGGGATACACCACTCGATTGAACGATAGACCCGGCCACGCCTCGCGCGCGCAGATAATCGCTGCGTTTGCATCGATCTATCTGGTCTGGGGATCGACATATCTCGCGATCAGCTACGCCGTCGAGACGATTCCGCCGTTCATCATGGGAGGAACTCGTTTCGTGATCTCCGGCGCAATGCTCTACCTGTGGGCGCGATCTCGTGGAGCGCCGAGGCCGACGCGCCTCCACTGGCGGAACGGGATCATTGCGGGCGGGTTTCTTCTCCTCGGTGGAAATGGAGCAGTCGTATGGGCGGAGCAGTTCGTTCCGTCGGGCCTCACCGCGCTGCTAGTGTCGATTCTTCCGTTCTGGCTCGTGATCATCGAGTGGGTGAGGCCCCCGCGCAGACGTCCGAGTGGTGCCGTCCTGATTGGACTCATCCTCGGCTTCGCTGGAATCGTCGTGCTCGTGGGGCCGACCGGCGTCGGCGGTCACGGCGACGTGAGGCCGATCGGCGCGCTGGTGCTGATACTCGGCTCCTTGTCGTGGGCGATCGGATCCTTCTGGTCGCGCGATGCACAGTTGCCTGACTCCGGACTGCTCACCACGGGGATGGAGATGCTCGGCGGCGGCGTGCTGCTGCTGATCGTTGGAGCAGCAACGGGCGAGATCGCTCACACCGACATTCATCGCATCTCGAGCGCATCTGCCGTGGGCCTGCTCTATCTCATCACTTTCGGGTCGCTGGTCGGCTTCACGTCATTCATCTGGCTGCTGGACAAAGTCTCTCCGGCCAGACTCGGAACGTACGCCTACGTCAATCCAATCGTAGCCGTACTGTTGGGATGGGCAATCGCGGGTGAGAGGTTGTCGATTCGGACTGGCATAGCCGCCGTGATCGTCATTTGTGCGGTGGCTCTCATTACGACGGCGCGGAGCACGAAAGCCAATCAAAGTGGCTAGTGCCCGGCCCTGTGATCACCACGCTGCGCCAGAAGAAATTCCCGGATGGCAGCCAGCGACGCCGAGTCAGCCGTGGCGATTCTCACCTCTCCGCCACGGGGTAGATCCGCGTAGGTGTAGCGGATGAGAGCTTTGTTCCGACTCATGACCTGGGTTCCGGGCATCTCGCGCATGTGGACGAACTCTGGCGTGGAGAAATCTCCCACCTGAAATGCGTGTTCAATGAGCTTCATGTGTGCGCGTATCTGAGCAACAGCGAGGGAATCAGCGCCTTTCATTTCGAGTGCTATTCGGCCCCCATTCGGCAGGACGTCAAAGTGGTGCGCAGATGCGTATTGATCGACTCCCATTGCCATCTTTCCGCGCTCCTGCAAAGCGGCGAACGAACTGTCTCGTTGCGCCTTAGTGGAGTCGGTTCCACCATGCATGGCGGCGTGTTGCGCCGGCGTCATCGCGCTGTGGTCCATGGGCTTTGATGCGGCCGTATCAGTTGACTGCGCCATCCCATGCTTCGCGCAAAAGACGCTCAATGCAAGGAGCCCGAACAGGGCCGCCTTTGTCGGAAGAAATGACATTGTTTCTCCAGGTTGGTGACCAGCTGCCGCCCCGTGCGGCCTGGCTTGATAGTTACGTCACCTGACCTTTCCTGGCTGGGACTAAAGTTCCCCTCGTTCGCGGATGGCTCCTAAGGCGCGGATTCGGCGAGCTCCTCGAGAATCGCAAGCTCGAGGACTCGATATTTCCCCTCGCCGACCCTTTCGATCGCCCCCAATCGTCGCAATCCCCGAAGCGCTCGGACGACGACCTCCCTGACAGTTCCAAGTTCTTCCGCGAGAGCTGTTTGTGTCATGCCGAGCGAGAACGCCGCGTTCTTTCGTGCGCCAGCCCTCGACGGGGCAGAGGTAATTGTCGTCTGGTGCCGCTGCAGAATGAACTGTGCGAGTCGCGTTTGGACGCTGTTCACGGTAATCTGATCCACTCTCTCCACCAGGGCTTCGATTCGGTGCGAGAGACGCTTCAGAAAGAAGAATGCGAGCGCCGGGTCTATGGCGATCGCTCGTCTGACCGCGCCCTCGAGGAGAAACAGGCATCGCGTTGGTTCCGCGGCGATCGCCGTCGCGGGATAGCGGCCGCCGGTAAAGAACGGCACTTCTCCAAGGGTGGCACCGGGCTCACCGGAATGAATGACCAGTTGGCGACCACCGCTGCCGCGAACGATGCGTACCATCCCCTCGAGCACGAGGATGATGCCTTCCGAGTGATCGCCGGCAGACCAGAGAATCTCGCCAGTCGAGAATTGTTTCTCTACCGACTGCTTCAGCAGCGCTGCCCGGCCCGCTGAACTCAGCGCCTCGAGAAGTTGGTTTCTTGCGTCGACTTGGCTCAATGGACGAATACGGATGGAGGCGAAGGGTGAGGCCGGTGAAAGTATGCCGTTGTTTTCATTGTCGGTGGGGGACCAACTAACGGGCACTTGGGTATAGGTGGAGCGGAACAACGACGATCGATATCGCAACCCCAGGCGTTCGTGCTGAGCACTGATGTTTTTCCCAGGGTTTTTCGAATGATCTTCACCCGATCGATTGCCGACCCGCGACTTCTCGTCGCATTGCTGGTCTCCCTCGCTTGTTCTGACGCTTCGTCGCCGCGTAAAGTTCCGCCACCTACCGATCTCCACGTGCTCGCGCTCGAGACCTTCGACGGCTCCGGCCAGGCCGTGCACCCCGATGCCGCCATCACCCCGCTGACATGGGCGCCGGACCAGACGCAGCTTTTTGTCACGCCGTATCCGAATGGGGACGCGACGAAAGAGAATCCTTCGCTGTTCACGGGAAGAACCTTTGTCGACTGGCTCATTCCGCCCGGGGTCATGAATCCGATCGCGCGACCTGCCACAGGATATCTCTCGGATCCCGATGAAGTGTTCAATCCCGAGACTAACGAGCTCTGGCTGTATTACCGCGCGGTCACGAGCGAAAATGAGATCCTGCTCATTCGAGGCAGCGGACCCTCCACCTGGAGTCCGCCGACGCTGGTTGCCAGCGGCACCAATCACACAATCGTTTCACCAACCGTGGTCAGGCGTGGGGCCGGTGACTGGTTGATGTGGTCGGTGAACAGTGGCACCGGTGGCTGCGCCGGCAACAGTACGACGGTGGAAATGCGGCGATCGAGCGATGGAATCAATTGGTCCGATCCCGCAACGACGGATTTGTCGGAGGTCAACGCCTTCGCCTGGCACATCGACGTCGAATGGATTCCGAGCAAACAGGAATTCTGGGCTATCTACAATGTGAAGATTCCCGGATCGTGCACGACATCGGAATTGCATTTCGCGAGGAGCACCGATGGACTGCATTGGGTGCTGGCAGGCGGACCTGTACTGGTGCGCGGGGCAATACCAGCATTTGCGGACATTGTCTATCGAGCCTCGCTCTTGTATGACGAAGCCACCGACAGCATAACGCTCTGGTATTCAGGCGCTCGATTCCAGGACGGGCGCTATGACTGGAGAATCGCAACCGAGCGGTTGACTGCATCAGCATTCTTCGAGCGACTCGCGGCGTCAGGCCTTCCTGGCGGAGGATCGGGCGTTACAACCGCGCCTCCGCTCACCGATGCTGACGCGCCCTAAGGTGCGCCCGCGAATAGCATCAGGCCAGTTGATCTAAGCGACGACCGCGAGCCCGAGTCTCGCGTACTCATGCCCCCGCAGCTATCTGGGCATTGACATCCAACCTAGATTTTTTCTAATCCCCACTAGGAGAACATCATGGGCGCCAACGGACGAACTTCGAACAAGCCGACCATCGTTCTGGTTCACGGACTCTGGCTCACGCCGAGAAGCTGGGAAGGGTGGATCGACCGCTATCAGAAGGCTGGGTACAACGTTATCGCCCCCTCCTGGCCGGGACTCGAAGGAGAAGTCGAAGCCGTTCGCAAGGATCCGTCGCCGCTCAAGGGGCTCAAGCTCAAGACCGTCGTCGATCACTACGACCGCATCATTCGCAAGCTCGACGCGCAGCCAATCCTGATGGGCCACTCGTTCGGCGGCCTCATCGTGCAAATGCTGGTTGACCGCGGGCTCGGTTCAGCCGGGGTTGCCGTGGATTCGGCACAGTCGGCTGCCGTACCGGTTCTGCCACTCTCGTCAGTCTGGGCAACGATCACGGTGCTTGGTAATCCGTTCACGTTCAACGCGGCCGTTGGTTTGAGCCCGGAGAAATTCAACTACGCGTTCACGAACGAGCTCGATGCCGTAGAATCAAGGAAGGTCTACGATCGGTATCAGATCCCGGGAAGTGGTCGTATCCTCTGGGATGCGGCGCTCTCGCTCCTGAATCCGAACGCGTCGTCCAAGGTGAACTACGGCAACAATAACCGCGCGCCTCTGCTGTTCATCGCCGGCGGCAATGATCACCTCGTTCCTCCGGCCATCAACAAGGCCAACGTGCGCAAGTACATCAAGAACTCTTCCGCCGTCACGGACTACAGGGAATTCCCAAACCGCACACACCACACAGTCGGTCAGAAGGGATGGGAAGAAGTCGCGGATTTTGCGATCCAATGGGCAACCGAGCACGCGCGCGATCAGGTAACTTTGGCTGATGTCAAATCGGCGTTCGCGCCGACTACCACACAATCCGGGACCAGGAGCACCGAGATTCGCACCTGAATCCTGAGGCCTGATTCCGCTGAATCACATTGATTCTGCTGATTCTGTTGATTTCGCTTAGAGAGGCATCATGACGGCACCGATCGCAGCAACTCCCTCGAGGCCTGCGCCGAACGTCGATCAGACTTTTCCAAAGCTGACGCCGGCGCAGATCGAACGCGTTGCCGCGCATGGCCGCAGGCGCCGCATCGAGCGTGGTGAAGTGCTCGGCGCCGTGGGAAAGGTGACTCCATTGTTCTTCGTCGCCCTCACGGGAACCATCGAGGTCGTTCAGCCGGGTGGCAACGGGAAAACCACGACCGTAACGGCCATTAGCCCTGGCGAGTTCACCGGCGAAGTTTCCATGCTCTCAGGCCGCCCCTCGCTCGTGACACTTCGCGTTGGCGAGCCGGGCGAGGTGATCGAAGTCCAGCGGGATGATCTCCTGTCGCTCATACAGGTAGACGCGGAGCTGAGCGAGATATTCGTGCGGGCGTTCCTCCTCCGCCGGGCGGGATTGGTAGCTGGGGGGTTTGGAGATGTGGTGCTGGTGGGGTCGAATCATTCCGCTGACACGATTCGGATCAAGGAGTTCCTGACCCGAAATCTCCACCCATACGTATTTATCGACCCGGATCGCGATGCCGGCGTTCAGGACCTGCTGGATCGTTTCGAGTTTGCGATCGTGGATCTCCCGGTACTCATCTGTCGTGGCAATGCCGTCCTTCGTAACCCGACCAATCGGCAGATCGCCGATTGCCTCGGCTTCAACGAGGCGATCGATCAGGTACATGTTCGCGATGTTGTGATCATAGGCGCCGGGCCAGCCGGGCTCGCGGCCGCAGTATACGCCGCGTCGGAAGGACTCGATGTCCTCGTTGTCGAGGCGAATTCACCTGGTGGACAGGCCGGCTCCAGCTCGAGGATCGAGAATTACCTCGGCTTTCCCTCGGGCATCTCTGGTCAGGAGCTCACGGCTCGCGCGTACACGCAGGCCCAGAAGTTCGGCGCGGAGGTAATGATTGCGGAAGGCGCGACGCGGCTCGACTGCACGCGCAAGGCGTACACGATCGAGATCGACAACGGCCCGCGCGTACCGGCAAAAACGGTCATCATCGCCACAGGTGCGGAGTATCGAAAGCTGCCCATCGACAATATCTCGCGGTTCGAAGGAGCCGGCGTGTACTACGGCGCGACGTTCATCGAGTCACAGCTGTGCGAAGGCGAAGAGGTAGTCGTAGTTGGAGGAGGCAACTCCGCTGGCCAGGCCGCGGTGTTCCTCGCGCAGACGGCGAGCAAGGTGCACGTGCTCGTCCGCTCGAGAGGTCTCGCCGAATCCATGTCGCGCTACCTGATCCGGCGTATCGAAGAGAGCCCAGCGATTGTTCTGCGGACGTGTACCGAGCTCATCGCGCTCGAGGGAAACGGACAACTCGAGCGGGTTCAATGGCGGAAGGACAATGAGCCCGGCGAGAGTCACGACATCCGACACGTCTTCGTCATGACGGGCGCGGCGCCGAGCACCCAGTGGCTTAGCGGTTGTCTCACGTTGGACCCGCGTGGATTCATCAAGACCGGACCCGAGCTTTCGCGTGACGAGCTCAGCGCGGCGAAGTGGCCGCTTTCCCGACCGCCGCATCTTCTCGAAACGAGCCGGCCCGGGGTATTCGCTGTGGGTGACGTGAGAGCCGGCAATGTCAAACGCGTGGCTTCGGCGGTCGGAGAGGGATCGATCGCGGTTTCCTTCGTTCATCAGGCGCTGCAGGAGTAATACGATGCCACCGGTCTCTCGAGGCTTTCGCGGGCGGCGACAATCCACGGACACTGCAAGCCGACTCCCGCCCGGACAGTACGAGACACGAGACTTTCCGGTACTCTCGGCGGGGCCGACACCACGGACTTCACTCGCTACGTGGGATTTTACGCTTCGAGGCGCCAACGGGCAGACCGCGCGCTGGACGTGGGACGAGTTTACCGCTCTGCCGCGTCAGACAACAACGAAGGACATCCATTGCGTCACCAAGTGGTCCAAGTTCGACACGGTGTGGGAGGGAATCTCGGTTGACACACTTCTCTCGGAAGCGGCGGCAAAGGGAGTCGTGCCTTCGCCATTCGTGCTCGCCACATGCGACGGCGGCTACACCACTAACGTTCCGCTCGCCGACGTAACTGGGGGGAAGGCCTGGGTCGCTTTCATGTACAACGGCGCTCCGCTGCCGCCGGAGCACGGAGGGCCTGCGCGCCTGCTCGTTCCGCACCTCTACTTCTGGAAGAGCGCGAAGTGGATGCGTGAGCTGCGCCTCATGGAAAGCGATGAGCCCGGGTTCTGGGAATCGCTGGGTTATCACAACTATGGTGACCCGTGGCGCGAGCAGCGCTACGCCGGCGACGAGTGAGTTCCGGTGGCAGCGCACCACGAATTGTCTGGCGGGTCGCCACCGTGATTGACGTCGTGCTGGAGACGCCAAGGACGCGGACGCTCGTACTCGATGTGCCGGGGTGGCCCGGCCACCGCGCGGGGCAGCACGTCGACGTACGGCTCACGGCGGAAGATGGCTATCAGGCCGAGCGGAGTTACTCCATTGCGTCACCACCGGAAGACACTCGACTCTCTCTCACTGTCGAGCAACTGAAAGACGGCGAGGTTTCACCATACTTGTCCGAAGTGCTTCACCCTGGGGATACGCTGGAGCTCCGCGGCCCGATCGGCGGATACTTCGTCTGGGACATCCCGACCGGCGGGCCGCTCTTCCTTGTTGGCGGGGGCTCGGGGATCGTGCCGCTGATGGCGATGCTGCGTCATCGCAGCGCCTCCCTTGCTACCGGTGACGCCCGACGGCGACTGCCCGCGCGGCTATTGTACTCATCGCGCCGCTGGGACGAGGTGATTTATCGGGACGAGCTAACGAGTCTGACGGAGAAGGATCCAACGCTTCAGGTAACGCATACGCTTACTCGCGAACAGCCGGATGGATGGAATGGATTCCGCCGTAGGATCGACCGCGCGATGCTGGAGCAGGTCGCATGGCCGGCGAGCGCGCAGCCGCGTGTCTTTGTGTGCGGCCCGACGCCTCTGGTTGAATCAGTTGCTTCGACGCTGGTCGACCTTGGGCACCAGCCGGCGCTCGTGAAGACGGAGCGCTTCGGTCCAACCGGCGGTGCGGTCTAGCACGCCATGCAGAACTTTTATCTGCGCAAAAAGGAGTGACGATGAACAGTGCTTCGAGTGAATCGCGCGAGTCAGTTGTTGCCGGGGAGCGTCTCGGCGACACGCGCCGAGTCGACGGAAATGCCGCCGCCGGGATTCTGAGCGAAGTATTCGTTTCGGATCTGACGGCCGCGCGCGCAAAGTGCGCTGGCTGCGGAGTGACACGGGCGATTGGGACGCTGATGGTCTACGGCCACGGGATGGGAATGGTCGTGCGTTGCCCGGGATGTGATCGCGTCATGCTGCGTCTCGCGCGCACCCCGACGCACGTGTGGCTCGATTCGACCGGTGCCACGTCAATCGTTATCTCCCGTGAGGATAATCATCATGCTTAACGCGCCGTGCGCCCACATCAAAGCGATCACTACCGTCAAGCTTCCGAAGAAGCGGGAGTGCGAAGAGTGCATCAAGATCGGCGCATCATGGGTTCATCTGAGGACCTGCCAGGAATGCGGCAAGACGCTTTGTTGCGACGACTCGCCCAACAAGCACGCTTCAAAGCACGCGCGCGCGAGTGGTCACCCGGTGATTGCCTCGGCGGAGCCTGGTGAACGATGGCTGTACTGTTATCCCGACACCGCGTTCTTTGAATACTGAGCAGGGATAGTGGGCAAGCTTCCCGACCCAGACAAAATCCTGGCAAGTCGCGCGCTGAATCGGTTACGCGGGCGTTTCCAGTCTCTCGCTCGGGTTGACCGCCCGCGGTATCGGGTGCTCGGCGGTGCGGCGCTTGTACACCCCGAATTTGCCGAATACCCATTCTCTCCACTCGTCGAGAATCTCGTAAAACGTCGGGATCACGACGAGCGTTAGCAGCGTCGATGTGATCACTCCGCCGATCACCGCGCGCCCGAGCGGCGCGCGGAACTCGGCGCCTTCACCAATGCCGAGCGCGACCGGAATCATGCCCGCGATCAGCGCCAGCGTCGTCATCATGATCGGACGCAGTCGAATCGCCCCCGCCTGAATCAGCGCCTCGCGCCTCGGCAGCCCGTCCTTCTCGCGCGCCCATTTGGCGAAGTCGATGAGCAGGATCGCGTTCTTGGCGACGATGCCCATCAACAGAATCACGCCGATCAGACTCATGATGTTGATCGTCGTCCCCGTGATCATGAGCGCCAGCATGACGCCGATGAGCGACAGCGGGAGCGAGATCATGATCGCCAGCGGCTCGAGGAACGAGCCGAACTGCATCACGAGAATCAGGTACATCAGCATCACCGCGATTCCGAGCGCCGAGAAGATGCGCCCGAACACTTCGTTCTGGCTGTCGACTTCGCCGCCTTGCGTCATGTGTACGCCGGGCGGAAAGGTGATCTTCGCGATCCGGGCGTTGATGTCCTTCATCACTTCCGTCAGCGGACGATTGGACGTGTTCGCCTGAACGGTCACGACGAGATCCCCATTGAGATGGGTGATCTGCGCCGGCCCCAACCCCTGGGTAACTGTCGCGATTTGGCCCAGCGGCAACGTTCTCGGTTGACCATCGGGCCCAGTCACAACGAGGGGAAGCTGTTCCAGGTCCACGGCGCGCTGTCTGGATTCAGGAGCGAGGCGCACGTTTACCTCACGTGTCTCGTCGCTCGGGTCAACCCAGTCTCCGGCCTTGATTCCGGCGAATGCCGGACGGAGCGCCTGAGCCACCTGACCCACAGTGACTCCGAGCGTACCGGCCAGTCCGCGATTCAACTCGACGTTCAGCTCTGGTTTCTGACCTTTGGTCGACAGCCCGACATCTACCGCGCCCTTTACCTGTTTTACCTGCTCGGCGATCGCTTCGGCAGTCGTCGCCAGTTGCTGCGACGTGCCACCGCGCATTTCGATCTGAATCTGCTTCTGCGCACCCTGAAAGTCGTTGGTGAACACTGACATAGTCGCGCCACCGATGCGCCCGACTTCCAGGCGCAGCTGGCGGCCGAAATCCTCGGCACCGACGCTACGATCAGACTTGGGCACCAGTCGCACGTAGATATTCCCATTGTTCACGTCGCCGGTGCTTCCGCCGAGCGTCGTGAAGGTGAAGCGGACTTCCTTGTGCGCGCGCGCGACCCGAGCCGCCTCTTCAGCCTTGATCCTCGTGTAAGCGAGATTCGACCCCGGCGGAGTCTCGAGAGCAATGTTGACCTCCGACTGATCCTCGGTCCCGAAGAAGCTCGCACCCACGAGCCCCACGGCTGGAAGCGCGAGCGCGATAACGAATGAGGCAATCGCAAGCAGAACCACTGCCACCCGGTGATCGAGCGCCCAGGCAATAAGCCCCTTGTAGCGCTCCGCCATGCGGTTGAACCAGTTGTTGAACTTCTCGAGCGTGCGCGCGATCGGATTACGGTGCTCATGCGCCTCCACCTGCGGATCGGCCCAGTATGCCGACAACATCGGGTCGAGTGAGAACGACACGAACAGCGACACGAGCACCGAGGCCGCGATCGTAAGAGCGAACGGCTTGAACCACTGTCCCGCCACGCCATACATGAACGCCACCGGAACGAATACCGCGACGATCGAGAAAGTCGTGGCGGCGACGGCGAGGCCGATCTCGTCGGTGCCCTCGTGCGACGCAGTCATGTGGTCCTTACCCATCTCGATGTGGCGCACGATGTTCTCACGCACCACGATGGCATCGTCGATCAGAATTCCGATCGCGAGCGACAAACCGAGCAGCGACATGGTGTTGAGCGTAAATCCGAACGCCCACACGGCTATGAACGACGCCATCACCGACACTGGCAGCGCCAAACCCGTGATGACGGTCGACCGCCACGAGTTGAGGAACACGAACACCACCAGCACGGTGAGAAGCGCTCCGATGAGAAGCGCCTCTTCAACGTTGGTCACCGATGCTTTGACACGGAGACCCGAGTCTTTCACAACGTCGATCTTCGCGCCGACGGGAAGGGTCTTCTGGATCTCCGCCACCTTGGCGCGAACCTTCGCGCTCACATCGGTCGTGCTGTAGCCCTTCGCTTTAACGATGTTGATGCCGACGGCCTCATTCCCGTTGTAGAGGGCAAGCGAGCGCTGCTCCTGCGTGCCGTCGATCGCATCGGCGACCTGACCCAATCGCACGATCTGACCGTTTCGCTCGGCGACTACCAGGTTCATGAAATCCTGCGGGCCTTCGAGACGTCCCTGCAGACGAATCGTCCGTTCGTCCAGGGTTCCGTTGAGGCGCCCAACCGGTGCGGCGAGATTCTGCGCCTCCAGCGCCTGGACGACCTGGCCGACACTGATGCCGGCTGCCTGAAGCGATTGAGGCCTCAGCTGGATCGTCATCTCGCGCTTCACGCCACCCACTAGCTGCACCTGGGCGATGCCCGGAATTCCTCTCAGCTTGCTCGTTATGTCGGGATCAGCGAGTCGTGTGAGCTGCGCCGGAGTCAACGTCGGCGAAGCGATCGTCATCGACACGATCGGCTGGTCCGATGGATCGAATCGTTGCAGCACTGGCTCCTTCATCTCCAGGGGAAGATCGGAGCGGATTCCGGAGATGGCATCGCGAATGTCCTGCGACCCGACCTGGGGATCCTTCTCGAACAGAAAAAGCGTGATGATCTGAGCGTACCCATCGCCGGCAGTGCCATAGATCTTGTCGACTCCGGCGATTCCCTTGATCGCGTCCTCGACCGGCTTCAGGATCTCGCGCTCGACGCCCTCCGGTGATGCACCCGGATAAGGAATGAACGTGAGCACGACCGGCTGCTGAATGTCAGGGAACTCATCGGTCTGAAGGCGCCAGAGCGCGAACAGTCCGAATACCACGAGCGCCACCATTGTGACCACGGTGATCATCGGACGCTTGATCGCAAAATCTGATATGATCATAAAATCAGTTCCCCCCACCGCTATTTGCTGCTGGACTTCCCGTCGGTGCCGAAATCCGAACGAGGGTTCCCGGAGTTATTCCCAGGGCCGCGCCAAGAAGAAGCGTGTCGCCCGGTTGCAGGCCTGACAACACCTCGATCGTCTCCGACGTCTTGTCCGTCAGGCCGATCTTCACCGGGACCATCTCCGCCTTTCCCTGCTTCACCCGCATCACGGATGGAATCGACCCGCGCACATCAACCGCGGACTGCGGAACCACCAGTCCCATCTTCGTCGCGGTGGACATCCGCCCGGTCGCGAACAGCCCGCCGACGAGCGAACGACCCTCGTTTGGAATCGAGACGTAGATGCGCACCTGGCGAGTGGTCGGATCCGCGGTCGGGTTGATGCGAGTGATACGACCCACAAATTGGCGGCCTGGATAGCCGCTGACCGTGAAATCCACCGGCACGCCGATGCGGATCGATGCGAGCTGCTCGGCCGGAACCGATGCTTCGAGTCTCATGCTCGAAGGATCAACGACCGTAAAGAGAGCGGTCCCTGGCTGCACGACATCACCTGACGACACAGGACGCTCGCTCACGACGCCCGCGAACGGCGACGTGACAGTCGTGCTGCGGTAGGCTTTCTCGGCTGTCGCGAGTCTGGAGTTCGCATCTTCGAGGGCCGCCTGCGCCGCGATCGACGCTCGACGCGACTGATCGATATCCCGTTCAGCGATCGCGCCGGCGGCTAGCAGCTTCTCGTTTCGAGCGAGATCTTTCGCCGCCACATCCGCCGCGTTGCGCGCGGAGACGAGGCCGGCTCGCGCCGAGGTATAAGCGTCCTGGATTCCCGACGCATCTATGCGCGCGAGCACGGTGCCGGCGTTCACGGCCTGACCCTGATCCGCGTAGGTCTGGAGAACGCTGCCGGAAACCTGCGCGCGAAGCACGGCTTCACGGTCAGGCTCGAGCGTCCCGGAAATGGATGGCCCGGTCATGATCGACCCATTGGCTGCTATAGCGATGTTCTCGGGCCCCACCACCATCGTTTCCGCTTTCGCCATCTCGGCCGCCGAGGCGTTGTCGCCTTTGCTGCACGCGTTGAGCGCGGCGAGCACAGAAAAGCTCAACAGAATGGCGGCGCTCTTTCTCAAAATGCTCCGATCTTGCTTCATAAATACTCTCGTCGAAATAATCACTGTGGTGGAATGCCGGTCGTTTGTTGTCCCTGCGACTGCTGTTGCGCGGCCTGCGCCGGCTGACTGCTCTGCTGCGACTGCGTTTGCTGCGCTGTTGACTGGCTCTGCGCCTGCGTTGCTCCGGTGCTCTGCAGCGGAAGATCAGGAAGGAGCGCCAGCTTCACGCGCGCGACCTGCAGATTCCTCGCTGCCAGCGCGCGATTCGTGACCGCCTGCTCGAGCAGAATTCTCGAATCGTTCAGCTCGATCTGCGTCGAGATCCCCTCCTTGTAACGAACCTCGGCGATCGAGTACGCACGCGCTGCCTGCGCCGCCGTGCCCTGACTTGCAAGCCACGCCGCACGAGCCTGGAGAAGATTGTTGATCGTCACCCTGGAGTCGAGCGCGGCGAACTCGCGGACCTGATCGTAGCGGGCCTGCGCTTCACGCACGTTGGCTTCCGCTACCAGCTGATCGCCCTTGATCCGGCCCCCGGTGAAGAGCGGGACCTGCGACCCCAGAGCAATCGTCCAGTTTGTCCGGAAATCTCCCGACCCTGGAAGTCCACTTAGCGGAAACGCGACTTTCCCATATTGCGACGTCAGGGCAAGCGTGGGAAATCTCTGCGCCTTCGCGACCTTGAGAAGTCCCCGCTGGGCATCGATCGCGTCGGCCGCCTGTCTGACCGTTGCTCGATCGATGGCCGCCGTATCGCTGGTGATTCCCATGCTCTCGAGAGCGGTATTTACCGCGGCGGAATCATCGACAACGGTCGTCAGCTCCACCGGGGAATCGAGCGGAATATTCAGGAGCTGCTTGAGCCTCAGGTACGCTACTTCGCGATCGCTCTGACGCTGGATAACGATGGGCAACTGATTGGCGCTCGAAACCTGGGCGCGCAACAGCTCGAACTCGGAAACATTGCCGACCGCGCGGGCCAGCCTGGTCTGCTTCAGAACATTGTCGGTCTGAACGGAAGACGACTCGGCGAGCGCGACCAGCCTGTCGGCGAGCGCGGCATCGAAGTACGACTGCGTCACGTCGAGACGGAGTTGCGCGCGCTGCGCGGTCAGCTCGATGTCGGCCGAGCGACGCCCCGCATTCGCGACCGCATTCTGCGCCGAAATGCGTCCGCCCGCGAACAGGCTCTGCGAGAAAGCGAGGCCGAGACTGTACTGGTTCTTCGCGCCGAATCCGAGACTACCGAACGACGAGAACGGGTTTCCGCTGAGGGCGCAGCGATTTGCGTTCTCGAGTCCCGCCAGCCGGTCGGCCGTGGTAGCCGTCGCGTCGAGGAGATACTGGTCGCACGGAGCCGGGGGCGGCACGGGCTTCGTCGTATCTGGTGCCGGCCCGGCGACGACGGAGAACTGCGACGCCAGGGTGCGGGTGTAGCTGGCCGATCCCAGGAGCTGCGGCAGCCTCTGGCTCCGCGCCTGATACTGCTGGCCTTGGGCGCGCTGGACTCCGGCGCGCGCGATACGGACCGCCTCGCTCTGGGATTCAGCGATGCGAACGGCTTCGTCCAGCGAGAGCGTGCGACGTTCCCCGGTCGTATGGACCGTTGGTAAGCTGGGAGTCACCTGTGCTGGTGCGATCGCCGGGATCAGCAAAGCTGCTGCGGCGAGGGACACCCTCAGAATTCTGCCGAGCCTGAGGGCGCGGAGTTGGGCTTTGTTGGAAGACACTTTTCAGTTTGAAAGTTGTTTCGATCGTTTGGTCTGCTTATTCGTCGCCTTGCGCGAGCCGTTTTCGACACCCAGAGCGCGAAGCAGCACCCGGGTGTACATGTGCGCCGCCTTCTCCTTGGGTTGCGGAAAGTTCTCGGGCATCATCTCACGTCCCATCGCGTCGGAGAAGATCGCCCCCATGAGCATTGCGGCGGCCGTCTTCGGCTCGAACCTTTCAGTGATTCTTCCCTGCCGCTCGAGCGCGGCGAGGTAGTGGCACAGATCGTTCGAAGCCCGTCTCGGGACGTCGGTGGCGCACTCGCCCATTTCCGGTCTCTCTTCGATCTCACCCATCGTCTTACGGATGATCGAGCTATGAAGTCTCAAATGTTGCATGAACGACTCGCTCCACACCGTCAGCTCCCGTTCCGGGTCGGACGGGATATCGGGCAGCGTGGCGAGGCCGGCGGACTGCGTCAGGTGTTGCATTGCGGCGCGGATCAGCGCTTCCTTTGACCCGAACTGGCGGAAGATCGTGATCTCGTTTACGCCCGCGGCATCCGCGATGCGACGGGTGGTAGAGCCGCGGAAACCATGCTGCGCGAAGACTCCGGCAGCGGCGGCGAGGATTGCGTCTCGGTGATTCATGGGCAGGGAAGCTAAAATCAGCGATCAGGAAATGCAAGTAGTCACTTACTTACACAACCGTTTCCACGATTTGACCTCCGAGGCGACAGTTGGCCACTACTGTTGAGCTTGAATCCGCGCTCGAGCGCGGAGCCGTCGACCGGGAATGGTTTCAAAGGACCGTTCGAGACCTCGTCGAATGGGTGCCTGAAACCGAGCTGACTCTCATCGCCGCACTCGGCCGCATCGCACGCACGGCGCCAAATGGTGTCGAGTAGCGTTGAGCTGAGCGGTTTTCGCCAGTGACCGATGGGGAGTGGAACTTGCGTCGAGATCGTCCCGTAGACGAACCGCGACCAGTCTCCTCACCGAAAGAACGCGACCACCAGTGCGACGTGTTATTGGAATCGTGACCGGACTTTGCGCTCTCTATCTCACGGTGGGGACCGTCGATTCGCCTTGCAACGACCATCTGCGCCACGCCATGTCATCCGGTTCAAGCATGGGGATGGCAGCCCACGACGCCATGCACCCCAAACCACCGTCCGGAAAGGATGGGCAACCCGCGCCCTGTGGATCTTCCGGGATTCCCTGCTGCGTCGCGATTTCTTCGTGCGGCACAACCACAATATCGGGCACAATCGCCTCGTTGACTGTTTTGCCAATCGCGCGTGAAGTTGCTCCTCAAACACAGCCCTTCAAACCTCTCAGCCGCATAGCGGCCCCCGAGCCCCCGCCTCCGAAGGCATAGAGCGCCTGCTGGTGCTCCCGATTCGCGACGCGATCAGTCCGCGCGCAAACCTCGTCTCCGTATGAACGCTCGCCCCGACGGAACAATCGTTAACCTCCGGATGGAAAGATGTTTTTATCACGCTCGATTGCGTGCGCCCTTCGTTTGGCTGCCGTTTTATCACTGCTGATTGCCACAAAGCCTCTGGCCGCACAGGGTGCGGCGCGCGATACCGTGCACAAAAAGGACACGGTGCCAATGCCCAAGAACATGCCCATGGGCAAGGAGACCCAGAAGAAAAAACCCGGGACTGATGCTAGGCCGGGAATGCCCGGGATGGAGACACCGACCGTGCGAGCGGACTCGACACCGAAGCCAATGCCGGGTATGGACGCCGACGACATGATGATTGGACCGGCTGGGGTCAGCATGGAGAGGATGGGATCCGGAACCACGTGGACTCCCGACGCCGTTACGATCCCTTCGCGGCGCAGAATGCTGGGAAGCTGGATGATAATGACGCACGGATTCGTCTTCGTGCAGTACGACAAACAGAGTGGCGAGCGCGGCGATGATCAGTTCGGATCGTTGAATTGGGGAATGCTGATGGCAACACACGACCTTGCCGGTGGCCGCTTCCAGGCGCGAACGATGCTCAGCCTCGATCCGCTGACGGTCAGTAACCGAGGGTATCCGCTGCTGTTACAAAGCGGAGAGACCTACAGGGGCAAGCCATTGTTCGATCGCCAGCACCCCCACGACTTCCTAATGGAAGTCGCCGCTCTGTATCAACACGACATCACCAAGCGATTAGCGTGGAGCATTTATGTGGCGCCGTCTGGAGAGCCGGCGCTTGGCCCCGTTGCATTCATGCACAGGCCGTCAGCGATGGACAACCCCACTGCTCCGCTCGGCCACCATTGGCAGGACGCCACGCACGTAAGCTTTGGCGTGGTGACTGGAGGTATCTACTCACGCAAATGGCAGCTGGAATCCTCGTGGTTCAACAGCCGCGATCCCGATGAGGATCGCTGGGATATCGACCCTATAAAGCTGGATTCCTATTCTGGAAGGCTCACCCTGAACCCGGACGCCCACTGGAGCATTGAGGGAGGCTACGGCTTTCTGAAAAGCCACGACGCATTGGCCCCCGAAGAATCACTGCACAGGAGGACCGCATCGATCCTTCATGGAGCTCCGCTGGGTGTTGATGGACAATGGGCCAGCTCCTTTGTGTGGGGTTCGAACAAACACAACACCGAGACACGTTGGACCAATGCGTTTCTGCTGGAGAGCGAGGCGATTCTCGACCGGCACAACACATTGTTCGGACGAGCCGAGGTCGTGAAAAAAGGCGCCGACGATCTTGTTGTCGACGGCCCCGTCGTCACGAAGGATGGAACTGTGCTGCCGGGGTTCCCCCCACTCCAGAAATTCAACGTCGGTGCGGTGGAGCTAGGCTACGTAAGGGAATTGGCAAGAACGCATTGGGCAACTGTTGGACTCGGAGCGGCCGGAACCCTCAATTTCGTCCCCGCGTCCCTCGAGCCATACTACGGTTCGAGACATCCAGTCGGTACTTTCATCTTTCTGAGAGTCCGGCCTTTTCATTCACGTAAACCCGCCGTGCACAAGGACGAGATGAGTGGAATGCAAATGAAGCGAGATCGTGAGTAGGGGGGTTCGCCTCGCTGTCGCGCTTGTCCTTGTGCTGTGCCCCGTTCGGGCATGGGCGCATGCTCTCCTCAAGCGTAGTGATCCTGCAGCCGGTTCCACAATAGCGGCCTCGCCGCAATTGATCCACCTGTGGTTTTCGGAGCAACCGGAGCTGCGGATGACCTCCGTTTTGCTCACGGACGCGAGTGGGCGGGCGTTCGCGTTGGGTACACCGGCGGCCGAACAGGGCACACCACTCGGGGTTTCCCTTCGGGTATCTGAATCTCTTCCGCCCGGACGGTATATCGTTTCGTGGAGAACCGCCGCATCAGACGGACATCCATCGCGTGGAAGCTTCAGTTTTATCGTTGCGCCTGAAGCGTCTGTATCAGTGCATCGGCCGCCGCCGCAGGCTGGCACAGTCGCCACCGTGTCCCCCAACGGCGTGGCGTCATCGATGGAAGAGATGGACGAGGGAACAGCTGAGGCTTCTTCTTCGGTGTCCAACTCCCTGGCCCGTGCATTTTCGTTTGTTGGTCTTCTGGTCCTCATCGGCGCAACGACATTCAGAACCCTGGTTCTCCCGCGAGCTCGTGGGACAAACCCGGACCTGGCTGTACGCATGGAACGCCGCACAGCAGTCCTCGGGCTGACAGCGAGCGCTCTCGTCATCCTTACCGCGTTTGCCAGAATTGGTCTCGAGTCGGAAATGATGGCCGGAGTCGCCGGCATGAAGACGATGAGCATGACGGACATGACGTTACATACTCGGTGGGGATTCGCGCTCCAGCTGGAGCTTGGAGCGGCGCTCGTAGCGCTCGTCTCCTTCGCCCTCGCCATAGGCCGACTTCGCGGCGCCTGGACGGTGGCGAGCATTTCGGCGATCTTGCTCGCGGTGACGCCGGCACTGGCCGGACACGCCGCGGCGAGCCCGAGATTTACATCATTGCTGATTGCCAGCGATTTCCTTCACGTGCTGGGCGGAGCCAGCTGGCTTGGGAGCCTCCTCTGCGTGATGCTGATCGGCGTGCCGATATCGCTCACACTCATGGGAGCGGAGCGATGGCAATCCGTAGCCGCGCTCGTAAATGCATTCTCTCCCGTTGCCCTGTTTTCCGCGGCCATCGTTGTCGTCAGCGGCGTCATCGCGTCGTGGGTGCATGTTCAGCATCTCACTGGCCTTTGGCAGACCTCGTATGGGCGGGTTCTGCTCGTGAAACTCGCTCTGGTTACGCTCACCCTGATGACAGGAGCTTACAACTTCCGCAGAGTGCAGCCCCTGTTGGTCAGAGAGGAGGGAACGGCCCGACTTCGGCGATCAGCAGTACTCGAGCTGGGCCTCGGCTTTCTGATCCTTGTCGTCACCGGATTCCTGACGGGAGTTTCACCCTGACTCAGGTAAACACACGAGGCGGCACGAAAGTGCACCGGCGTCCGACGGATCTTCCGCGCTGGGTAGGTGAGTACCGTAGTCAGTACGACGGTATTTCCATTCCCTTTCACGAACACGATGCGCGATGCGTAGATTGCCAGCCGTGAATCGCCGCGTTCTCTCCGTCAACCTCATCATCGTTCTTCTCGCACCGTGGATCGCGGCGCTGAGCGGCGCGGCAACATCGGCTGTTCCTTGCCCGATGCATCGCTCCGATGAAACGGCAGCGCACGGGCACGCCGCGCATACGCGAGCGGGGGATGCCGCCAGCAACGATCACCACAGCCAGCATCACGGGACCTCGGCGCGCGGTTGCAACTGCGTCGGTGAGTGTGGACGATCCGGCGCATCGTTCACTTTTCAGGCGCGCGAGCTCTTTCCGGCAATCACTCGCATGGCGCCGAAGCAAACGATCGCCACCGAGCGTCGCGGTTCCGACGCTGCCGTCCGTCTGCTCCCTCCCGCAACCGGTCCCCCCTCAGCGTCTCCTGTCCTGATCCAACGCTGATTGAGCCCCGGAATTCCCGGGTGTCCTCACAAAAAAGGAGACGTAAATGATGCTATTTCCGGACGTGTCTGCTTCGGAGCTTTGCTCCGCGTGTTCGTCCCGTTCACTGCTGGTTGTGTTCGCCTTGATGCTTCCGCTTACCGGCCTGAAGGCCCAGGAGCATGACGACGATCACGATCATCTGCATTTCTCGCATCCGATGGTTACGGAGTCGCCAAGTCCCGATACTAAGCTCAGATTGGACTACCTCGGAACTCGAGTCAGCGACCCAACCGACCTTCGTGAGCACGTCGTCCGGCTCGAAGGTGAGTACGCCTTCAATCACACCGTCAGCGTTGCAGTGGTGACACCCTTTGTCTGGCGGACGGCGCCGCAGACTGCGCGGGCCAGTGGACTTGGTGACATCGAAGTTTCGCTTAAGGCAGCAAGCCTGATGTTTGGGGATCGCGGACTTCTGCTCGGCGGCGGGCTTTCGAGCTCGCTTCCAACGGGAAATGATTCGAAGGGAATTGGGAGTGGGCACATCGTCGAACTCGAGCCATTTGTAGACCTCGGTTACAAGCGGAACGCCTTCGAGTTTGTCGGATTCGCGCGAGCATCATCCACTTTCCGCCGCCGGGCGGGTGAGGAAGCCGAGCGCGCGCTCGCTTTCGACTTTTCCGCATTGTATCAAGTCCGGTCGCGCCTCGAAGCTCTAGTCGAGCTGACAACCGACACGAGCGCTGGTAGGCCCTGATGCGGGGCCGCCCCACACGTCTATCGCACCGGGGTTGAAGGTGTATCCGTTTCCAAACAGGCGGCTCATGTTCGGAGGGAGCGTGCTGCTCGGCACGGGGGCCGTTCAGGAAACGCGGGCGCTACTATTGTCGGGGTTCTATCACTTCTAGTCGAACTGGAGCGGAAGTTGTCGCCCGCAACCAGTAGCCACACACTGATGGCTCGCCGATAGGTCTTCAGTTGGAGTCCAAACCTTAGTCAAAAAGCGCAGCATTGCCATAACAATTTATCTTGATATATTAGAAGACATGGCCACAGTAGTCCACTCCCGAACTGACCGCGCTATCGAGCTCTTTCACGCCCTCTCCGATGAGACCAGACTCGAGATCATCGAGCTGCTCCGCAAAGGAGAGCGGTGCGTCTGCGAGCTGACCGACACCCTCGACGCTGCCCAGTCTCGCTTGTCGTTCCATCTTCGGGTTCTCAAGGACGCGGGAATCGTTCGCGACCGGAAGGATGGGCGGTGGGTTCACTACGAGCTGGTCCCTGATGCGTTCGAAGAGATCGAGACCCTCGTTACCGAGATGAAGCCGCGTGTCGTCGGTCAGGCTACGAACTGTTGCGCCTGATTTTTTATTTCACTTACGCATCAACAAATATTGTTTGGAGATCATATGACCGTATCTGACTCAACACTCAAGACCAGCGTGAAGGAGAAGTATGGTCAGGCCGCGCTTCGCGTCAGCGAGGGCGCCACCGCCGCTCCTTGTTGCGGCTCGAGCGCCTGCTGTGGAGCAACCACGGAAGCGTGGGACCCGATCACCTCGGATCTCTACGACGAAAAACAAAAGGCCGGCATTCCCATCGAGGCGGTGCTCGCGTCGCTCGGCTGCGGAAATCCTACCGCGCTCGCCGCGCTAAAGGAGGGTGAGACCGTTCTCGATCTCGGCTCCGGCGGCGGAATCGATGTGCTTCTCTCCGCCAAACGAGTCGGTCCAACCGGCAAGGCTTACGGGCTCGACATGACCGATGAGATGCTCGCGCTCGCCAACGAGAACAAGCGCCGAGCGGGCGCGGAGAACGTCGAGTTCCTGAAAGGAGAAATCGAGCAGATTCCGCTGCCCGACGCGTCGGTAGATGTCATCATCTCCAACTGCGTGATCAACCTGTCCGCGTACAAGCGCAAGGTGCTAAAAGAAGCCTTTCGCGTTCTGAAGCCGGGCGGCAGATTCGCCGTGTCGGATGTTGTTGTTCGCGGCCACGTTCCGGCCGCTGTGAAAACGAATATGGAGCTGTGGATCGGCTGTGTCGCCGGCGCGCTCGAAGAGCGTGAATTCCTGGATCTGCTGCGCGAAGTCGGATTCGCAAAGCCGTCGATCGAGCCGACGAGGGTGTACAAGGCTGAAGATGCAGCGGCTTTCCTGAGCGGAAGTGGTCTCGACGCCGTCGAATTTGCATCCCAGATCGATGGAAAGTTCATGGGAGCATTCGTGCGTGCGACGAAGCCGCTCGCACAGTGCTGCGGTCCTGACTGCTGCTGATTTCAAGACGGCATCGCGCGCCTAAACGCGCGGAGCCATCGCGGAGGGTTTAATGCGAATCAGAAATGCAACGAGCGCGGATTTATCCGCCGTCGAAAGCCTCCTCTCGGCTAGCGATCTTCCGCTCGATGGAGTGCGGGACAATTTCTCCAGCTTCATCCTGGCTGAAGACGAGGGCAAGATCGCGGGAGCGATTGGCCTCGAAGAGTTTGGCTCGACTGCCTTGCTTCGCTCGGCGGTAGTCTCAGCCGAGCATCGCGGCAACGGTATCGGCCGCCGGCTGGTGGAACAGCTGCTGGACCATGCGCAGGACGCGGGGATCGATGAGCTCTATCTCCTGACTACCACTGCCGAGAAATATTTTCCGCGCTTCGGGTTCGTACGCACGACGCGAGCGGCGGTTCCCGACGCGTTGAAGGCATCCGCGGAATTCCAGGGAGCGTGTCCCGATACTGCCGTGGTGATGACACGCCGCTTCGGGACATCCACCGGAGCCCCGGCGTGATGCGGTATGCACTGATCTCCGACATCCACGCTAATCTCCCCGCGCTCCGCGCCGTCCTGGCGAACATCGATGAACGCGGGGACATCGACGCGATCTATCATCTCGGTGATCTCACCGGCTACGCGCCATGGCCGAACGAGGTCGTAGCGCTGCTGCGCGGGCGGGCCATTCCCGGCATTTCCGGCAACTACGATTCTACGGTCGCAACTGATTACAAACACTGCGGGTGCAGAGCGGATACTCCGCACGACGAAGAGCTGTCGCATCTCTCGTTCGAGTGGACCCGTTCGCACGTCACGGCGGGGACGAAGAAATATCTGGGGAGCCTTCCATTCCGTCTGGACATTCGGCCGTTTGGCGGCCACGTGTCGGGCCCGACTATTACTCTCGTGCACGGCAATCAAACCTTGAACACGGTTTACGTGACCGCCGACCGATCAGACTCCTTTCTCGAGAAGATGGCGAAGGATCTCGGCGCCCGCGCGGAGGACATCATTTGCTTTGGACACACCCACAAACCGTGGCAGCGTGTGGTCGGGGGAGTTCAGTTCATCAACACAGGTAGCGTCGGCCGTCCCAAGGACGGAGACCCGCGCGCGTGCTACGTGTCGCTTGCGATCGACGGATCGGGCGCGCGGGTTGAGTTCGTGCGGGTGGCGTACGACATCGAAGAAGCTGCCCACGCGATTCATGAGAGCGACCTGCCGGATGAATTTGCGGATGTCCTCAGGTCGGGTGGAACCGCTCCCCTCCCCGCGGCAAGATAAACGCGCTCTCCAAGCAACGTTATGGCACTGTTTACGTCACACTCACCGAGTAAATCGATCCTGCTGGTCACGGCTTTATTGCCTTCGATCATGCTAGCGCAAACCGGCGTCTGTTCCGCCAACGCGAAGACTCTCACACCGAGCTCCTGGCGTGCATTCGCGACGGCAGCGCAACCGCAACCCAGTCGTGGGCTCACACTGGTGGCCGAAATTGCGCTGCCAGGCCCGGCGAATCGATTCGACTACCAGAGCATCGATAGTACCACACGCCGCCTCTACATCAACCACATGAACGCCGGGCGTACGATTGTCTTCGACCTCGATGCGGGACACGTTGTCGGTGAGATCAAGGACGTCCCTCAGTCAACGGGAGTGAGTACGGTACCTGAGCATCACGCCGTCTACATCTCTGCGGCTGGGGCGCACGATTTGGCTATCGTCGACGACAGGACTCTCGCCGTCGTGTCTCGTGTCGGCGGCATTCGGTTTCCGGACGGAATCGCGTACGCGCGCGATGTCGACAAAGTTTTCGTATCAGACGAATCCGGCGGCACGGACGTCGTTATCGATGCGAAGACGCGCTCCAAGCGCTCGACGATCGATCTTGGCGGTGAAGCCGGAAACACACATTACGACGCAGTCTCACACTGCATCATGGTGGCGGTGCAAACACGCAACCAGATGGTCGCTATCAACCCTGCCATGGAGCGAATCGTAGCGCGCTACAATCTCCCGGGTTGTGACCAACCCCACGGGTTCACGATCGACGAACAGGATCGCCTCGCGTTCGTCTCGTGCGAGGGGAATGCGGCGTTGTTGGTGCTCGATCTCCGCACGATGATAATCGTTGATCGCAAGAAAGTCGCTGACGATCCAGATGTTCTCGCGTGGGATCCGGCTTGGCGACGACTATACGTCGCGGCGGAATCAGGTGTTCTGTCTGCGTGGTGGCTGAATGGCGCGACACTCCGGCCAATCGGTGAGATCAGGGCGCCTCACGCGCACACCGTCGCAGTGGATCCGATGACACACCGCGTCTATCTGCCGCTGGAGAACCTGCGTGGAAAGCCGGTGCTCCGCATCTATGCGCCGCTAGCGCACTGATTGCGGCGTCGCTGCTCTACTCTTCTTTAGACGCGCGGCCACCGCTTCGGCTTGCGTGAACACGCGGAGGAGATTTTCCCCCGCCAGCTTCCTGAGATCCGCGTCCGACCACCCGCGTCTTGCCAGCTCCGCGAACAACGCAGGAAAGGTCGAGACATCCTCGAGCCCCTGCACGACTTCGGTAATTCCATCGAAGTCGCTTCCGATGCCCACGTGATCGACGCCGGCGACTTTGCGCACGTACTCGATCTGGTCGGCCACCTGTGAGAGAGTCGCGCGTGGCTCCGGATGCGCGGCCCGCCACTGCTTCACCTCTCGCGTGATCGCGGCAGTGTCATTGCCATACTTTGCCTGCAGGTCTTTCATCACCGGGCGGGTTGACTGGTCGTACAGTAATACAGCCGGTGACACGAAACCGGTGACGAACGGCACCATGACTATTCCGCCGTTCGTCGTCACGCGCCGGAGAATCGAGTCTGGCACATTGCGCGGAACATCCACGAGCGCTCGTGCTCCCGAATGCGAGAATATCACCGGGGCCTGGCTCACCTTCAGAGCCGCGCTCATCGTTCCCGGCGAGACGTGTGAAAGATCCACCAGCATGCCGAGTCTGTTCATCTCGCGCACGACGCTGTCGCCGAATGGGGTCAGTCCCCTGTGCTTCGCGGAATCGAGAGCCGCATCGGCCCAGTCGAGGGTGACGTTGTGCGTGAGCGTCATGTAGCGCACGCCAAGGTCGTAATAGGCGCGCAGCGCGCCGAGCGAGTTCTCGATGGCATGTCCGCCCTCGAGCCCGATGAGAGAGCCGATCTTACCCTGCTTGAAGTCGCGCCGGATGTCGTCGGCGCTGAGGGCGAGCGCGAGCCGGTCCGGATATTTCGCTATGAAACGGCGCGCGATATCGATCTGCTCCAGCTGTACTCGCGCGTAGCCGGAGTCGCGATACTCTCCGGGCGTGTAAACGGACCAGAACTGCGCGCCGACCATGCCCTTCTTCAGGCGGTCGAGATCGGTGTGGCCTGGCGTGCGTCTGCGGAGATCGTAGGCATCGACGTTCCCGCGCGCGACTGAATCCTCGCGAATTCGCCAGGGCAAATCGTTGTGTCCATCGATGAGCGGAGTCTGGCTGAGAATACGCCTTGCTCGCGCAAGATACGGGTCTTCGGCCGCTGGGGAGCCCGTTTGCGCGTGAAGCGGATGCGCGGTGCCGATGAACAGCAGAAAGCTTGAGGCGCTGATGAGCGTCGTCAGCGGGCGCTGTTTGTTTCGGGCGAGGAATTGTGAGAGCATGGCGCGTAAACTAACAGTCGTGCCCCGTAAACGCAGAGGCTCGGCTTACAGAATGAGTGTGGGCCCCGGTGGCGTATCCAGGAGGTCCACCGCCTGGGCGCTGTCTTCTTCGCATACTACCAGTCGAATCGGATGAAGCCATTGGAGCCATGGCATCATCCCGCTGGCGTCGTCCCGAATGAGACTGGAGTCGATCCCGCTTGCATCGAGCACCGCTTGCGCTATGTGCGCCTCGGCCTCGTTGGCAAATGTCCTGATCACGGTGTTGAGCTCCGGCAATTCTTTCTCCATCTTCCATCCTTGGCTGCGTGGCTGCCATGGAAATGTGTATCAGTGACGCGTCAACTGCACTGCCTCCTGCAAAACTCCTCCGCGTATGGCATGTTGTCTGCCGCGAACAGATGATGATGCTTCCCCCCGTCACGAAACTATGAAAGCTCTTTCCCGACTATCAGTGGCGTACTGCTTTGTCTTCCTTATGGCGGGCGTCGCCTGCCGCAAGTACACCAAGGCCAAGGAGGTCGCCGCAGCCGGGCAGGACACGATGCTGCTGCACGATCTCGCCGAGGCGAACAGGAACACCGCTACGGCTACGGCACAGGACAATAGCCTCAACACCGTGAGAACGAGCGGCGGCGGAGCCGTTCCCGCTGCTGGGCAGGCAGCTCAGAATCGCCCGGCGGACACCAAGGTCGTCCCGCGACCATCGCCGAGCGGAGGTGAGGTCCTGACGTCAGGGCCGAGGCTAATGGTTCCGACGAAGGCCAACGATGCGCCGGCTCCGACTACCATTTCAGTCGATCGGTCGCCCGCGTCCGGATTGCAGAGAGCCTCTCGCGATCCATGCAACTCTCCAGCACCGGTTGATCAGCGTTCGTGCCTGAATCGAGCGATAGCTACGAATGACGCCGACTTGAATGGGACCTACCAGGAGCTGCTGGCCCAGGCCCGGAAATCGGGCGGGTCAGACCTGGAGGGCAGGTTTCAGCAATCGCAGCGGGACTGGATCAATCAGCGCGACGCTGATTGTACCGCGCAAACGCAGACCGAGAATGGCAAGCTGTGGGCGAAAGCACGGGCGCACTGCCTAGCCGACTATTCCACGAAGAGAACCGCCGAGCTTCAGCGGAATCTCAGCAACCTGAGAGGGCAGTAGCGAAAGGCCTGACGGCAACGTCAGGCCTTCGCACTTCCCTATTGCTAGCGGTTCGCCCTGTACTGCATCCCCGCGCTCGCCAGCGACCGGCCCTGAAGCAACGCGTCGATCTCAGCTGCCGCAACCGGACGCGGTGAGATCCATCCATCGCTGATGGCGCGCGTTGGAACCGTAACGCTCGCGACAGTTCCAGTCGGACTGATCTCTACAACCGCGGTTGCATCGGTCACGCCCTGCATCCCGCTGTTGATGACCAGCACCCATCTTCCAACCGCCGGGCGCTGCCAGCGCACGACGTACATGCCAGGCTGAGATCCGGCGCGGATGTCGAGCGGCATGCTCTGCCGCTTTCCACTCACTACTCCCTCGGCTGTTCCGGTTACGGTTTTCGCCATCAGGTCGCCGTGATGATACGTGCGGACGGTGAGGAAGGCATCGCGCGAACTGCGGTCGAACGGATTGGCGGGGTACTCGATTGCGATCCACGGTGGTCCCGCCAGCGCGGTGCTGAACGCGGTGAGTGTGAGCGCGGTGACGAGCGCAAAGGTGCGAAGCAGTGTGCGGTTCATGGCAATCTCCTGAAGAAGTTTTGCCGACGTCCGAAGTTTGTTGAGCACTTCGAACTCGCCAGCGCCTCTACGATGCCACTTACCCCTCAATGGTTTAAAACGAATGACCCCTCAATGGTATAAAAACTTCGCTACTGCGTTCTCCGCAGAGTAACCGGACCCTTGAACGTTCGTACCGACACTTTCGCTCCGCCGCCACTCGTATCCATCGTCAGCTCCGCGCCACGGCCGAACCGTCCGGGAATCGGGCTGTTTTTCGAGAGATTGTTGGTGATGCTTCCGGCGATCGTCACGACGGAGAACGACGCCGCCGTTTTGTCCGGAATCGCGATGTCGATAGTGCCGCTGTGGGTATCGAAATCGAAGGCGCCGCTCCGGTCCAGCCGGCCGACGAAGGTGATGCTTCCCGTCACCGTTTCGATCCTGGTGCGCTCGAAGACTCCACCATCGACTCTCACAGCCCCACTCACAGTGGAAAACGCCGCGTCAGAGCTCGCGCCCTGGAACACGATCGTTCCTGAGGCGCTCTTGGCCCGGACCCAGGGCGGCGACCCCGTGATATGGATGTCGCCATCGATCGCTTCGGCATTCAGCTCGTGCGGATTTCCAGCGACGTCGATCGTTCCGCTCACGACGTACAGGTCGAGCCCGCCATCGACTCCATTGACGTCTATGTTTGCGGTTGCCGTCTTCACCCAGAGGCGGATGCGACTCGGTACCCAGACCTCGAGGCGAGTGGGCTTCGGATCCCGATCGTT
The DNA here is from genome assembly GCA_003134685.1 of Gemmatimonadota bacterium. Classification (GTDB taxonomy): domain Bacteria; phylum Gemmatimonadota; class Gemmatimonadetes; order Gemmatimonadales; family Gemmatimonadaceae; genus UBA4720. The sequence goes on from PLCA01000002.1 coordinate 127,791, forward strand.
CACCGATTCCACGAACATCTTGGCGCCGGCGTAGCCGCCCCCCATGTAGAAGGTGTCTCCGGCGCCGAGCGTTCCTCGCACCATGACGGTGTCCTTGTCCCAGCCGTGGACTACCACGCTGCCGACCATGTTGACGATTCGGAGCGCGCCTTCCATTCCGAGCGGCAGCTTGCGCTCGACCTTCTTCTGGGCAAACGCCGGTGACGATGAGAACAGGATGGCGGCCACTCCAAGGATGCAGGCGCGACTCACCGCGGCCCGCGCTCTCGCTCGCCCACGATCGGTTACTACGCGAAGCTCAGCTTCCACGCGTCATCTCCGCCGTCCGGCGCATCAGGTCCATCTTTTGTCTGTACGTTCCCGACAGCATTTCGATCAGCATCTTGTTCGCCGGGTCGCGAGCGAGCGCGCTTCGCGCTTCGAGTATCGCTTCGTCGATCGTGCGGAGACTCGCCTTGAGCTGGGCGACGGTTTCCGGAGCCAGCGATGCTTCCTGCTGATCGAGGAGATCCTGCAGAACGGCGACATTCCGCAAATAGGTGTTCTCTTCGATCGTGAAGGCGACGAACGTAGCTGGCGTAGCACCGGTGCCGGTATTGCTCGCGGCAACGCGCGAGAAATCCGCGCCGGCGCCACGCAAATTGAGATAGAGCGCCGTTCCACCAGAGGACAGGATTGCAACCAGAACCACCGCGGCAGCCAGGACGTACGGCCGCCACCAGAAGCTCTCAGACTTTCCGCGCTGTGTTGCGAACACCTCTTTGTCACGCTCAATCGCCGCGCGGATGTTCAGCCACGCGTCGGCCGGCGGCTCAATCGATTTGGGCAGATCCGCTGCCCGCGCGAGGATTCCCTTCAGGCTCTCGACTTCCGCGTCGCAGATGGCACAAGCGGCGATATGATCGGCCACGGCGCCGCGCGCATCTTCAGTCAGCTCGCCGGTGACGTAGTCGTCCAGTAGATGTCTGATCACTTCGTGTGTCATCGCTCCAACCTCTCTCTCAATAATCTGCGGGCACGGTGAAGCTGTGCCTTGACCGTTCCGACGGAGACGCTCAGCTGTTCCGCGATCTCCTGGTGCTGGTACCCCTCCACATCGTGTAACACGAACGCCAGCCTCGCGCCCCTCGGCAGCGAGGCGATTGCGTTTTCCATATCCATCTTCAGCTCCACGCTGCTCGATCGGGCAGCGCCAGCCAGCCGCGACGTATCGTCCATCGGCAATACTCTCGCGGTTCTCCTGCTATCGCTTCTCGCGTTCTCAAGCATCGTGTTGACCGCGAGGCGATGAAGCCATGACGAGAACGCGCAGTCTCCGCGAAATGTGGAGAGCCTCCGCCACGCCCGGACGAATACATCCTGCATCAGTTCCGTCGCGTCGGAGGAATCGCCAGCCTTGAGACGCAGGCACAGCGCGAAGACCCGTCCCGAGTGCTCACGGTAGAGCAGCTCGAAGGCATTGACATCTCCCGACTGCGCGCGCCGGATGGTATCCAGCGCCGCAGTCTTCTCTTCACCAATCGTGGACGGGAAAGGTCCGATAGTGTCTGATACCACCGCGCTCGTCTTCATCTCAGCCGAGAATAAGATGCCACTCGGGGTTCCGTGGTTGGAAAGGCATGGAGTCCCGAAGATTACGAGTTACGCTCTCCTAGGAGCCCTCAGCGCTAATTGGCCGAGTGGTGCGGTTACTCGATGTCGTCGCCGAGCTCGAACTTGGAGCGGGTGAGGGCAATGATGCGGTCGAGGCCGGCTTTTGCTTCCGGCGGCAGATCACGACGCGCCATCAGGCGCTCTGCTTCCTGGCGAATCGAATCCAGCGCCTGCATGAAGTTTCCCTTTTTCAGCTTGCCGGTGTCATCACTCACTGGGTCATCTCCAAAACGATGAACTTCGCGTCGTCCTTCCCGATCTGCCGAAGCCATGTGATCAGATCGGTGACCCGGTCTGGAGGAAATATTCCTCGCGCTCCCGAGATCGTGCGCGATATGCGCAGTTCGTTGCCGGATTGTGCGTATTCGGAGGTATAACTGCCAAAAGCGCTCGATGAAGCAACACCGGACGGAAGCCTCGCCTTCCACCCCGCCGGCAACGTGATGCTCACCGTGGTTACCGAAGCCAGCGGTCCGAGGACCTTGATGGCATCAATTGGAAATCGGCGCTTCGGCTCATGTTCGAGAGCCGAGGCCATCGTCGCCATTCCCGCCATGCTGCCGAGCGGAATGGTGAGAATGTGGGTTCCTCCCGCATCGACCGCGGCTTTCGCGTTTCTGATCCGAAAACTCAATCGCGGGACTACTGACAAATTCTTGCCGTTGAAAAGGGCCAGACTATCGCCGTCCGCGTTCTCGAACAATCTGCGGGCGAGCTGTTTCGGTAAGTCCGCCCGTTGAGCCGAATCGAGCGGATTCTCGAACAACGACCTTATCATCTCGGCGGAGCGGCCTTTTCCCGCCTCCTCGTATCTTCCATTGAACATGCCGTCCTGACCGAGGGCGCCGGTTATTCTGATTTCTTCGCGGTTGGCGCTGATAGCCTCGAGCGGGAGAGTCACTTCCTCAGCGCGACCGTCGGGGTGAACGACGACGGCAAATCCGCCCTGCTCGACTGAAGGGAGCTCGCCATAGGGTACGAGCTCCGCGGTCAGGTCAGTGTATTGATATCCGCTGCCTTGTGGGACTCCGGCAATGACATGATCGAACTGGGCAATCGAAGGAAGCTCTCGATCGGCACGAGCGTCCGAATTGAGCAGAACGGGTAACGCGGTGATGCCGATCTTGCCAAGTGCGGCGATGAAGAGTGTCACCTTGTCTTTGCAGTCCCCGAATCCCGTTTCAACCACCGTCTCGGGCGCGCGAGGTTGGTAGCCTCCCATTCCCAATGCGATGGAAACGTATCTGATGTCCTGCGCAACCCAGCGGTGGATGGCGCGGATCGAATCGCCGCGTGTTTTCGAGCCGGCCAGGATCTGCGCGATCTTCGACGCGACCTTGGGCGTGATCGCGTAGCGCGTCCTCGCATTATCCGCATACCACTTTGAAATGTCTGACCAGGTGAGGTTTCCGCCAATCCTGATCGACTGGAGTATCTGCGACGAATCGCTCGATCCGAACGCCTCAAACTTTTCGGGAGGTAGGTTCACGGCGGACCAGCTGTAGATGTTTCGTCCGTTTCGGGCCACTACTTTCCCCGGAAAGTGCGGGTTCCGCTCCTTGATCCGAATGTGAAATGACTCGGGCACGTCGATCACGTAATTGGATCTCATCGTCCTTGTCGCCGTGTTCACCGACCAGGACGCCAGGAAATCTCCCGGCAGGTATGGTTTGAGCTCCTCAGTGGTGTAGCTGTAATCGACAATTGATCCGAGCTCTACTCCGGTGAGTGAGACGCGACGTACCTTGCGATCCGAGTAAACCGGGTCACCCATGTCCGCCGGAATGTCGGAGTCCTGGATGTGAGAAGGCGCGGTGCTGATCACCTTTCCATTTGGGTCGACGACCCGAATCCAGTTCACCGTCAGTTTTTCGTGGCCTGGGCTGAACGAGAATTCCTGTTCGCGATATCGCCCCACGGCATCTTCGTTGAGAACCTGAACGACCTGACGGTAGGTACGCGTGCCGCGTCCATCGGGTTCGAGCCGCAGTACCCCCTCATCGAGAAGCCAGACCGCTGCTTCGTCCGGGTGGTCCGACGGCTTGACCGCGAGTCCATACAGGGTGTCCGCGCCCGACGCCGTGATTTTGTTTTCGCCAGCAGGTGCACCAAACGCATTTGAGCCGCTGGATGAGGTGGAACTCTGCGCGGCGAGAGACGACGATACGAAGAAAAGACAGAGGAGAGAAAGAGCGCGCATCAAAGGATTTATCCTGCGGTGACGAGTTTTTCCGATTTAGCGGATGGTAGCTGCGGTGTCGCACGCCGTTCGCCGACCTGCTGGCGCCACATTGCATAGTAGAGGCCGGTTTGTCCCAGAAGATCATCGTGCTGACCCACCTCGACGATCTTGCCACGCTCGAGGACGTAGATCCGATCGGCGTGCATCACCGTAGACAGCCGGTGCGCGATGAGAATCGTGATCACCTCGTGCGAGCTGGCAACTTCCCGCATCGTGCGGCTGATCTCCTCCTCGGTGAGCGAATCCAGCGACGACGTGGCCTCGTCGAAGACGAGGAGATGAGGGTTGCGGAGCAGTGCGCGCGCGATCGAGAGCCGCTGCTTCTCTCCGCCCGAGACCTTGACTCCGCCTTCCCCGATCAGCGTATCGAGCCCCTTGTCAGCCCGCGCCAGGAGAGCGTTCGCCGCGGACCTATGCAGCACGTCGAGGCACTCCGCGTCGGTCGCGTGCGGATTCACGAACTTGAGATTCTCGCGGATGGTTCCCGAGAACAGCTGCGCGTCCTGGGTGACGAGACCAATCTGCTCGCGCAGCCGGTCCAGGTCGACGTCAGTGCCGTTTACTCCGTTATAGAGAATCTCTCCCTGCCTGGGTTGGTAGAGACCGACCAGCAGCTTCACGAGTGTCGTCTTCCCCGCGCCGGAGGGCCCGACGAACGCAATCGTCTCGCCGCGGTTCACCTCGAAGGAAATATCAGTCAGTGCCGGGGTGCTGGCGCTCTGGTGCATGAACCCGACGTCCGCGAATTCCAGCTTCCGAATCTCAGTCACTGGAATCGGAGTCAGCGGCTTTTGATCCTTCGGCGTCTCCAGAATCTTTGTGAAGTTGCCGAGTGATACTTCGGTCTCGCGGTAGACATTGATGATGTTGCCCAGCTCCTGCATCGGGCCGAAGATGAAGAACGAGTAGAACAGGAGCGAGAAGAACTGGCCGACTGTGATCTTCTGGGTGAAGATCAGGTAGAGCATCAGGAACAGGATGCACGTGCGCAGAAGGTTTACCGATGTGCCCTGGATGAAGCTCAGGCTTCGGATGTATTTCACCTTCTTCAGCTCGAGCTTGAGGATCTTCTCCGTCGTCGCGTTGAGCCGCACGACTTCCTGCTCCGCGAGACCGAGGCTCTTTACGAGCTCGATGTTGCGAAGTGATTCCGTGGTAGACCCCGCCAGCGCCGTCGTCTCGGCCACGATCACCTTCTGTATGATCTTGATGCGCCCGCTCAGCATCCAGCTCAGTGTACCGAGCAACGGGACAGTCGCGAGAAAAGCCGGCACGATTATCCAGTTCACCGAAAATGCGTAGATGATTACGAACACGACGCCGACCAGCGTCGTGAAGATGAGATTGATCGAGAGCGAGATGAACTTTTCGACGTCGGACCGCACCTTCTGGAGCTTGCCGAGCGTCTCGCCGCTGCGCTGGTCCTCGAAGACAGAGTATGGAAGCTCGAGCGAGTGCCTGATGCCGTCCGAGTACATCTCGGCGCCAACCCGCTGGACGATGACGTTGACGTAATAGTCCTGAAAGTTCTTGGCGACGCGCGACACGAATGCGACGCCCATCGCCATGAGCAGCAGCTTTCCCGCGCCCTTGATGAACGTGCTCGTCTGGTATTCCCGGAAGCGCGTTGCGTAGTCATCGATCACATGCCGGAAAATGAGCGGGTCCAGGAGTGAGAACACCTGGTTGGTTGCCGCCAGCACGAGCGCGAGGAGAATCAGCCCGCGGTATTTGCGCAGGTAGGAAAGGAGGAGATCCACACTCGGATACTATTGGGGTACGGCTAGGCCCGCAATCTTGACCAGAGGCAGTACTTTCGATTGCGACTCATTGGTCTCATTGCGTCTCCGAGGCTACCCGGTCTTGTTCGTCGATGGGGAAGGTCGGAGATCTTATTTCATGAACTCGACCGGCCGCCCGATCGTCCAGGGGATTTTTGCCGCGTCGAGACTCGCATTCAGCGCGGGAATGCGGCGCTCGAGCAGCGCGTTGATTCTGCCGACCTCGCGCTGCAGGTCCGACGACGCCAGCGTCAGCGTCGCGCGCTGAAGCTCAGTAGGTGGCGAGCTGACGTTCCCGATCTCCTCGGCAACGTTGTTCACACGCTCCTGAATCGATGGATCCTCGACTCTCTTGTCGTCGCTCACGGGCTCACCCTCGGGATCCCCGCGCAGTTTCTTCAGAACGTCGGAGATCTCCTTGTCGACCGCATCCGCCTGCTTCGAGACGCTGTCGGGAGCAGTATTGCTCTTGAGCGCGGTCTTCACGTCGGTGACCTGTTCCTTCAGCTGCTCGACAGTTCGAACCGCGGCTTGTACAGTCGCCTGCAGTCGACTGGTGCTCACACGCATGTCGTAGAGCGTCCGGTAGTCGGCATCACTCATCTGCACGAGCGGATCGGAGCGGACGTCGACCGGGACTTCCTGCACGGCCGGCGCGCCTGATCCTTCTTTCACGCTCATTCGCGCCGTGTATCGGCCTGGAAGCACGAACGGTCCCGACGGATCGCGCTGCCTGCCCTGCGACTCTCCAGCCTGACCGGCCGGACGGCGCACCGTATAGGGCGCCGCTGTGCGAAGGTCCCAGGTCACGCGATGCATTCCGCGTTTCTTGTTCGCGGTCAGCTCGCGCACACGCTTCCCCGTCGCGTCGTAGATGCCGAGCGTGACATCTCCACCCTTCGGCAGAGAGTCGCGCAGGAAGTACGTGATGATCGCGCCGAACGCCGGGTTGGGAGCTGAGTACTCGCGATCGCCGGTGGCGCCGGCACCGCGGACTCCTCCGGGGACCGAGCCGTTCGGGTTGTACTCAGTCGCCGATTTTACCGCGAAGAGATAGGTGCCGACTCTGTTGGCCTCGCCGAGCTTTTCAAGCGGGGTGATGTCGTCGATGATGTAGATGCCGCGGCCGTGCGTGCCGATGACGAGGTCGTGTTCGCGTGGATGGATCACGATGTCGTGAACGGCCACCGTTGGAATGTTGTACTTGAGCTGCGTCCACGAGCCGCCCCCCAAGGCCGTGTAGAACACACCGAACTCCGTGCCGGCGAAAAGAAGATTCGGCTCGGCGAGATCTTCGCGTATCACCTGCACCGATCCGTTGGCGGGGAGGTTGCCGCCGACCGAAGTCCAGTGCGCGCCGTAATCGATGCTCCTCAGGACATACGGCTTGAAGTCATTGTTGCGGTGATTGTCGAGCGTAGCGTACACGATTGCTTCATTGAACCGCGATGCGACTACTCGACTCACGTACGTTTGGTCGGGAACACCCGGGAATTTGGTATACCTGGTCCACGTCGCGCCTCCGTCGCGCGAAGCGGAAATAACTCCATCATCGGTCCCGACGTAAAGGAGTCCCTGTTTCAGTGGAGACTCGTCGATCGTGCTGATATTGCCGTAGTCAGCCGTTCCCTGGTGGCGGGCGATTGCATCGCGCGGCCAGATCTTCCCCATCACTTGCAGGCTGTCGCGATTGAGCTGCCGAGTGAGATCGGAACCGAGCCTGGTCCACGCATCGCCGCGGGTGCTGCTCTTGAAGAGATAATTCGCGCCGAAGTAGATCGTGTTGTGATCGTGCGGCGAGATGAGCATCGGCGAGCTCCAGTTCCAGCGATACGGCTTGCCGCCGAAGTCAGGCAACGGCTTGATCGTTTTCTGCTCACCGGTGCGAACATCGAAGCGGACGATGTCGCCACCCTGTGATTCCCCGTACACTGTATTCGGGTCGACGGGATCGATCTGCGCGTAGAAGCCGTCGCCTCCGGTGGTGCGGATCCAGTCGGCGTTGGTGATTCCCTGGCGGTTTCTGGTCTGACTCGGTCCGCCCCAGCTGCTATTGTCCTGCAATCCGCCGTACACGTAGTAGAACGGCTGGCGCATGTCGGTTGCGATCGCGTAGTACTGCGAGATCGGGAGATTCGGGACGAAGTCGACGGTGCGGCCGCGATCGTGGCTGATGTAGACTCCGCCATCGCATCCGATGATGAGATGGTTGGGATCGGTGGGATCGATCCACATCGTGTGATGGTCCGAGTGCGCGCCGCTTGCCGTGGTGCGGAAAGTCCGCCCACCATCCGTCGAGACCTGGAGCGCCACTCCCATGAAATACACACGATCTGGATCCGTTGGATCGACCCGAATTTGCCCCATGTACCATGGATACGAAAATCCGGTCCCCATCTTCTGCCAGCTGGCGCCGCGATCGTCCGAGCGGTAGACGCTCGCTTCGGTATTGCCTTGTGACGCGCCGTTCCCCGTCACCTTCGTCTCGATCGTGGCATAAACGATGTTTGGATTCGACCTGCTCACATCGACGCCGATTCTTCCCACATCTACTTTCGGCAATCCCTCGGTGAGTTTCGTCCACGTGTCGCCGCCATCGATGCTCTTCCAGAGTCCGCTGCCGGGGCCGCCGCCGACGTATGTGTAGGGACGCCGCTCGCGCTGGAACGACGCGGCGTAGATCACATCGGGATCGGTCGGATCGAAGATGACGTCGGTGAATCCGGTATGAGCGTCAATGTTCTTGACGTTCTTCCAGGTGTGTCCGCCGTCGGTGGTTCGAAACAACCCGCGATCGCCGCCCGCTCCCCAGAGGGGCCCCGCTGCCGCGACGAAGACGATTTGGGGATTCGTCGGATTGACGATAACGCGCCCGATGTGCTCCGATTTCCTGAGCCCCATGTTCGTCCACGTCTTTCCGGCGTTCTCCGACTTGTAGACCCCATCGCCCCACGACGAGCTCCGTTGGTTGTTTGCCTCACCCGTGCCGACCCAGATGATGCTGGGATTGCTAGGCGCCACCGCGATGTCACCAATCGATGCGGAGGCCTGGCTGTCGAAGATAGGTTCCCACGTGGTTCCGCCGTTGACCGTCTTCCACACGCCACCCGATGCCGACGCGACATAGAACAGCTCGCCGAGCCGTGCACCGATCTGCGATTTTGGTCCTTCGGGAACCGCGAAAGCGACGACGCGTCCGCTCGTGACAGCCGGACCGATCGAGCGCCATGGCAATTCCGCGAGACGAGCCGAATCGGCGTCGAATACCACAGGCGTGGTCTTGGCGGTCGAAGTCGCCTGAGCGATGAGAGTCGCGGGAAGAGACGCGAGGAGGGCGATCGCGAGAGTGGAGCGCGAGAACATGCGGAGCATCGTGTGGGGAGTGAAGAGACGGGGATAATCTCATTCACGGCCGCGGTTTTTGCCAACCCTCCACTCCTTGCCGCGAGACTCTCCGGTCTCTACTCTGAATCATGCGCTCGAGTGTCGTTGTGGTCACGATCGGCCAGCTGCTGCTGATCTCGCCCACTATTGCAGCCCAAAAAGATTCCGTATCGCCTGCCCGCGAGGGGACATCCGCGCGCGTGTGGATCTTTTCCGTCGGAATCGCGGCGTCCGCGGCGCTCGACCCCGAGATGCGGGAGTGGGCGCTGCACACACATACTCGATCTCTCGACCACTTCGCGAAATTAGTAAATCCACTCGGGACCTCACGACGGCTCGTCCCGGCGATGGCGCTCACCTACGTCACCGCGTTGTTAACTGGGCGCGAGTCGCTCGCCAATGGAACGCTCAACACCGCCGCAGCCTACGTCGTCTCCGACCTCGTCGAATCAGCCCTCAAGCCAGTGATCGGTCGCGAGCGGCCCCACGTAGAAGGGAATTCGCGTCGCTTTCAACCCTTTACCGCCTCCGGCGACTGGCACTCGCTCCCTTCCGCGCACGTAGCGCACATCACGTCGATCGCTCAGGCAATCTCCATGCAGACGCAGTCGGCTCCCATCACTGCTCTCTGCAGCGGTCTTGTCGCCCTCGTCGCCTGGGACCGTGTCTATGAAGATCAGCACTGGGCGAGCGACGTGACCGCAACGATCGCCCTGAGCTCCGTAGTCAGCGGCGCCACTGTTAGATGGCTCGAATCACACTGGTCGCGCTCACACGATGCCGAGCAAAGTGCCAGATAGCCGCACCCCGCCGGGGCCACCCGCTCGCTTCCCCGGTCACATGCTGATCAGGTTCGCGCGCCGCCGGCTCCCCTTCATGATCGAGTCCGCGAAAAAGTACGGCGACATTGTGTTCTTCAAAGTCGGCAATGAGCGGGTTTACCTGTTCAACCATCCGGATCTCATCCGCGATGTGTTCGTCACGAATCAGAAGAATTTTACCAAGAGCCGCGCACTCGTACGCGCCAAGCGGCTGCTGGGCGAAGGGCTTCTTACCAGCGAAGGTGAATTCCATCTGCGCCAGCGGCGACTTGCGCAGCCGGCGTTTCACCGGGATCGCGTTGCGGCGTATGGGCGATCGATGGTCGAGTACGCAGATCGGACCAGGTCGTCTTGGACCGACGAACGCTCGCTCGACGTGCACGACGAGATGATGAGACTCACGCTCGCGATCGTGGCGAAGACGCTCTTCAGCGCCGACGTCGAGAGGGAAGCAGCCGAGATCGGAGAAGCCCTCACGACCACCTTCGAGGCATTCAACATCGGGATTCTTCCATTCAGCGAGCTGCTCGAGAAGCTCCCGCTTCCCTACCTCAAGCGGTTCGAGGCGGCGCGCGCGCGTCTCGACAAAACGATCTACCGCATCATCGACGAGCGTCGCGCGACAGGGGAGGACAGGGGAGATCTGCTCTCCATGCTCCTTCTCGCACAGGACACGGAAGGCGACGGCGGGAGGATGACCGACACGCAGATACGCGACGAGGCGATGACAATCTTCCTTGCGGGTCACGAGACGACCGCCAACGCTCTGTCCTGGACGTGGTACCTCCTGTCACAGCATCCCGAGATCGAGGCGCATTTCCATCGGGAAGTAGATGCGCTTGGGCCTCGGCTGCCGCGGCCAGATGATCTGGCGAATCTGCCCTACACGCGGATGATACTCGCCGAGTCGATGCGTCTCTATCCGCCGGCGTGGGCCGTGGGACGGCGGGCAATCAACGATTTCGAGGCGGGTGGATATCGCATTCCGGCGCGCTCGATGGTGCTCATGTCGCAATACATCACTCACCGCGATCCGCGCTTCCACCCCGACCCCGAGAGGTTCGATCCGGAGCGCTGGCTGCCGGAAGTCGCGGCGGCGCGTCCCCGGTTTTCCTATTTCCCCTTCGGTGGTGGCACGCGCATCTGCATTGGAGAGCAGTTCGCGTGGATGGAAGGAATTCTGATCCTGGCGACCATCGCCCAGAAATGGAAGTTGCGCTATCTCGGAAGTGCACCTCCGGAGGTTGAGCCGAAGATCACGCTGCGTCCGCGCGGGAGCCTGAGCATGCGGATCGAGAAGCGTTGATCAACACTGCACTCACGGAACAAGTATCTATATAGTTGCAAGGCACTTTCCCGGCGTTGATCCCGTCTATCCCAGAAATCCAATGAACAGACACTCGTATCGTCGCGTTCTGTCGACGGCTTGCTTGATGCACGCGCCGCTCATCCCGGCCTGGGCACAGCAGACGTACCAGTCGCCGCCCGCCGATTTGGTGAAGATCCTCGAGGCGCCCGCGAATCCGATCACTTCGATCAGTTCGAACCGCCAGTGGGTTCTCGTGACGGTGAGCGACCCGCGCACGGTCACCATCAGCGACATGGCCGACTCGGCCTACTACCTCGCCGGCAGCAAGATCAGAGCGAATCCGGACTACCGGATCGAGAACATCGGCATTCGCTCCGGAACGGTGAGCGGCATCGATGGAAGGGTCGAGCATCAGCTGGAGGTGCCGACCGGCGGACGCCTTGGATCCACAGCCTGGTCAATAAGCGGAGATCAGCTCGCCTACACCACTGTCTCCAACGGTGGAATGTCGGTGGAGATCCTGGATCCGGCGATTGGGCACAAGCGTCACATCACCGTGTCCGGATTGTCGGGAAGAATTCGCGATCTCGACTGGTCGCGTGATGGAAAGAATCTGGCGTTCACGGTGACGACTCCAGCGGGCACCTCGCTCTGGGTCGCGGACATTGGCAGCGGCGCAGCGCGACGTCTCACACCATCGACGCTGAACTTCACCACCGCGCGCGGAAACATTGTTGACAACGCGGGCTGCAACTGGCTTAACGGAAAGGCGCCGCTCGTCTGCCGGCTGTGGCCCGCCAACCATGGCGCGACGCCAAAAGCATCCGAAGTTCCGACTGGCGTTATCGTGCAGGAATCCTACGGACTCTCGGCTCCTGCCCGCACCTACGAATATCTGCTCCAAGGTCCGGCTGACGAGGCCCTCTTCGACTACTACTTCAACGATCAGCTTTCTCTGGTTGCGCTCGATGGGAAGATCACACCCATCGGATCGCCGGGAATCCACAGCCGCGCGACGCCGTCCCCCGACGGGAGCTATCTGCTCGTTGAAACAGTGCAGCGCCCGTATTCCTATCAGGTGCCGATGGATGTCTTTCCCTCACGCACCGAAGTCTGGAATCTGAACGGAAAAGTCGTTCGCGAGATCAGGAACTCCCACGTTGCGGAAGAAGCGCCGAGCGCGCGGGATGCGGTCGTGCCCGGAATCCGGGTCGTCAACTGGCGTCCCGACGTACCAGCCACCCTGGTGTTGGTCGAAGCACTCGACAGAGGAAATCCTCGCACCGTCGTTCCGAAGCGAGACCAGGTCTCTCTGCTGTCGGCGCCGTTCACCGGAGCAGTGACACCGTTCGTTCAAACCGAATACCGCTACGGCGGAATCACGTGGGTATCTCCCAGCACTGCGTTCCTGACCGATCGACTTTCGCGCGGCGCCAGACAACGCCTTTGGATGATCGATCCTTCGGCGCCTGGCGGTGGCACACCGAAGCTGGTTTGGGATCGAAGCGCCGAGGAGCGCTATTCGAATCCAGGGACCTGGGTGTACGTGCTCGATCCCGCGAGCGATCGTTTTGTGCCGCTTCGCTCGAGCAATGGCAAATACCTCTATCTCAGGGGAGACGGCGCTTCACCCGAGGGCGATCGCCCATTCATAGATCGCTTCGACCTGGCGACGGGCAAGACGGAAAGATTGTGGCAATCAACGGCTCCCAATTACGAACAAGCGCTCCAGGTAGTCGACCGCGACGCAAATCGCATCATCACGCAGCGCGAATCGCCGACTGATCCGCCGAACATTTTCCTGCGCGATCTCCGCGACAAATCGCTGACCCAGATCACGAAGCTCGGCGATCCAGCGCCGTACTTCGCCAACGTCAAGAGCGAGCTCATCACCTACGCGCGTCCCGATGGGGTGAAGCTGTCGGCCACCCTCTACCTTCCCCCGGGCTACGACAAATCGCAGGGAAGGCTACCCTTTTTCTTCTGGGCATATCCGCGCGAGTTTCAGTCCGCTGATGCTGCTTCGCAGCTCGCGGGATCTCCTTATCAGTTCAAGCGTCCCGGCCGCCAGAACTACCTGATGCTGCTCATGCACGGCTACGGCGTTCTCGACGGACCCACAATGCCGATCGTGGGTGCCAACGGCAAAGAGCCCAATGACAGCTACATCCAGCAGCTCGTCGCCAGCGCGCAGGCCGCGGTCGACAAGATCGTGGACATGGGCGTCGCCGACCGCGATCGCGTTGCCGTTGGAGGACATTCGTACGGCGCCTTCATGACCGTCAATCTTCTCGCGCACTCTGACATCTTCCGCACCGGAATAGCGGAGAGCGGCGCCTACAACCGCTCGCTCACGCCGTTCGGATTCCAGTCAGAGCCGCGTACGTACTGGGAAGCACCGGACATCTATAACGCCATGTCTCCGTTCAACTACGCGAACAAGATCAAAGTGCCGGTGCTGCTGATTCACGGTCAACGCGATGACAACTCGGGGACCTTCCCGATCCAGTCCGAGCGCCTCTTCGCGGCGATCAAGGGGAACGGCGGCAATGTTCGTTACGTTCAGCTCCCGCTCGAGCCGCACGGCTACACGGCGCGCGAGACGCAGCGTCACCTGTTGTGGGAGTACATCAACTGGCTCGACAAATACGTGAAAAACGCTCCGCCGCGACCGGCTACCTCGGCGACGGCAGGCTCACAAGCACCGCAGTAGCAAGGAGCACGAAGGCGGCAAACGTCAGCTCCATCCTCGCGGAGCGGCGAATGATCAGCTCCGATCCCTCGCCGCCAAGTGAGGGACGGACGCGCCGCCAGTTCCATGCGCCCAGTACGACGACGATGAGTACCAACACGAGCTTGATGTCGAGCGCCAGCCCATAGCTCGTTGTCCAGAGCGACGAGACCCGCTTCAAGTGCAGCCACGCGGTAGTGACACCCGTGATTGCCACGATCGCCGATGCCACGAGCGCGAGCGGCGAAAAGGAATTCACGAGATCGGCGACCAGCTCTGCGCGTTGGGCACCAGCACTGCTACTCCTTATTACTCCCCGGATTCCGACGAGCGCCAGCACCAATAGCGTGCCGAGCCAGGTAGATGCGGCGAAGATGTGTGCCGCGTTCACTTTGTTGCCGAATTTGCCCGTATAGAGGGGTTGCAGCACTGCAAGGAGAATCCCGATCGCGGCCAGCATCCACCCGGCAGATGACGATGCACGAACGAGCGTGAACCCAATCAGGGCGAGAGCCAACATTGTCATCCTGAATTCGAACTGCGCCATATTCCTGGACAGCGATTCGGCGAACGCCTTGTGATTCGCGATCGAATCGATGTACGGCCCGCCGAGAGCGGATAGAACGATCAGGATGATGCCGGCAATGCCGAGCATGGCGGCGTTGTCGGCACGGAGGATTGCCTTCGCCTCGTCTGACATCCGCTGAATCTGCCTCACGATTCCGAATCGGAATCCGATCGCGCCGATCGAAAGAAAGACTCCCACGAACTCCAGCAGCTGGAAGAACGCTTCGGTGAAGGAAAAGCCGGGTGGCGGGCCTCCCGGTCTCCCGGGGGGCCCGCCGGCGAGAGCAGTGTCCTGAATCGTTTGTGCGACTGCTTGCAGCAGGGCTATCGCTGTTCTCACCAACTCTCTCCCGATCAGGTTATTTCAGGGTCTTCTGAATGGCTTCAGCCTTGTCGAGGTGGCCCTGAATCACGGGCGCAGCCTTCTGGATCAGGTTCTTCAGCTCGGCGGTCTGCGTCTGCCCCGCCGCCTTGGTGGCGAGATCGAGCACAGCTTTGTGCATGTCGACCTCAGCGTCAATGTATGCTCTGTCAAAATCCTTTCCCTTGGCCGTTGAATTCAGAGTATCCATTTCTTTTTGTGCGGCAGGCGTGACAGCGTCGTCCGATGGAGCTGCCGGAGTCACGCCCAGCTTCTTCGCCAGCGCCTGACCCTGCGCGCGAAGCGTGTGATGATCGCGCATCATCCGCTTTCCGAAGTCGCGGACAGCGGCGGCGGTCCCCTTGGTTGCCGCGACGGCGCCAGCCACGCTGTCCGACATGTTCGCTTCATCCAGAAGCGCGACGATGTTGGCGTCGGTCCAGGTCGCCGCTGCCGGCGCAGCCACCATCGCCGAGGTATCCGCCGATATGGTGCTCGAAGCGGCCGTGGTATCCGCGGCGTTGTTCTCTTTCTTGCCGCATCCGGCGAGCGCCAGTGCCGCGATGGCGAGCGTCGCCATTCTGTATCTCGATCCATTCATCCACATTGTCCCTCTCCTCCCCCCATCACAGGGGTCAAGAAAAAAGAGCCGCTCGATTTGTGACGGCATCTTTCGTTTCGCGGCTGAGTCAGGCAAAAACCGTACGCATGACCATTTTTTTTCTATTACGTTCGCGCAGCACCAACGGTAGAGAGAAGTGTCTGGTTGAAGACGCTCGCATCGTCGAACCGCGAGAATGCTCCTATATTACCCGCTGCAAATTTCCTTCTCACCACCCAGGTCATGCGCACCCATCCCCTCTTCATCGCCATGCTGATGCCCGCCGCGGCGCTGGCGCAGAAACCCGCCTCGTCAGCCGCTCTCCGGCCAATCACATTCCTGGACAGGCAGTACCAGCGTGACGTCGGATCGCCGACACCGAGTCCCGACGGCAAATGGTTGCTCTACACGCTCTCAACCCCGGACTGGAATCAGGCCAGGCGCCAGACCGACATCTATCTCGTCTCGGTCAAGGATGGGCTCGCCTCGACCAGGCAGATGACTTACACGAAAGACAAGAACGAGACGTCGCCGCGCTGGTCGCGTGATGGAAAGTTTTTTGCCTTTCTCTCGAACAGAGATGCAGCTTCTGCGCCTTCAGGCGGAACCACCGGAGCGGGTGCCGGAAGTGCGGCGAGCCAGAATCAGATCTACATCATGCGACCTGACGGGGGGGAGGGCCGCAAAATCAGCGACGCCAAGGATGGCGTCTCGACGATCGACTTCAGCAAAGATGGGAGGTGGCTCGTCTACCGGAGCGGTAAGGCCGACGAGGAACAGCTCTACGCCCTGCCGGTCGCCGGAATCGACTCGGCGAAGCCGGTGCAGCTCACCCATCAGCAGGCGGGCGTGGGTCTCTGGAAATGGTCTCCGGACAGCAGGCACATCTATTTCGTCACCGCCGACACCCTCGACAAGGACGAGAAGCTCCGCATCGAGAAGAAATTCAACGTCACCATCAGGAACATGGCGACCCCCCTCTCCAGCCTGTGGGCGCTCGATGTCGATGGGAAGAAAGCAACGAGACTCACCCGCGACACGACCATCACTGTCACCGATTTCAACATCTCGGCCGACGGACGCTGGATTGGCTACCATGGCGCTTCGGCCAATCGCTACATGAGGAACATCACGGAGCAGGACATCTACTCCGATCTGTATCTCCTCGACACATTCACCGGCGGGATCGAGCGGGTCACGAACAACACGGAAGTCGGCGAGAGCGACCTCGAGTTCTCACCCGACAGCAAGTGGATCGCTTCTCGGCGCCGGACGACATGACGCAGTACAACATGACCAACAATCGCGTCTACCTGCGACGGGTCGACGACCGGGCCGGGCAGCTCAGGAAACTGGGTGGAACTTTCGACGGTGATGCCACGATTGGTTTCTGGTCCAGGGATGGCAAGACCATCTACTTCAACGAGGGCATCAAGGCCACGAACCAGCTGATGGCGCTCGACATCGACAAGAACACCGTTCGCCAGGTGTCGAACGTCCGCGCGTCGCTCAATGCCAACGAGGACGACGATTCCAGGCTGCTGCTGCTGAATTACGCCGATCCCAGCACGCCCTCGACGCTGTTCACAGTCGCATCCGTCGATCAGATCCCCGTGCGCGCGAACTGGCGTCAGCTCACCGACGCCAATCCACAGGTCCGCGGCTTCGCCCTGGGAGATGAGGAGGAGATCAGCTGGAAATCGACGGATGGAAAGACCGTTGGCGGGATTCTCATCAAGCCCGTTGGTTATCAGCCCGGTACACGCTACCCGCTGATCGTCGCGATTCACGGTGGTCCTGCGTCCGCTGACGTGCTCGGCTTCAACGGCGGCTACGGCGCGCAGACGTACGCCGGCGCCGGCTACGCGGTATTGATGCCCAACTACCGTGGCTCGACGAACTACGGCGAGAAGCACAAGACCGACATCGTCGGCAACTATTTCCAGAAAGGGTACGAAGACATCATGACCGGCGTCGACCACCTGATCTCGCAGGGAATCGTCGACAGCACCAAGATGGGAGTGCTCGGCTGGAGCGCCGGCGGACACTGGTCGAACTGGATTCTCACGCACACCAACCGGTTCAAGGCGATCAGCACCGGAGCCGGAACGTCCAACTGGATCTCGATGTACGCTGAGAGCGACGTCCAGAGAAACCGGCAGTTCTATCTCGGCAACAGGCTTCCGTACGACGATTTCGACGCCTACTGGAATCAGTCGCCGCTCAAGTACATCAGAAATGCGAAGACTCCGACGATGATCCACGTTGTCGAAGGAGACCCGCGTGTGCCACGCCCGCAGTCGGAGGAGATGTTCATGGCGCTCAAGCGTCTCGGAGTTCCGGCCGAGATGTACGTCTATCCCGGCAACACTCACGGAATCCCGGATCCCCGCAATCAGCTGGTCAAATCGGTCGCCGAGATGGCGTGGATGGACTACTGGGTGAGGGGAAGCGGCAAGAAGTTCGCGTGGCGTGAAGTGCTGAAGACGCTCGACCCTGAAGGCTCTGTCGCCACAGCGACAGCAGCTTCGAACTGAACATCGGGCCAATGACTCATTCCCGCACGCTGCGAATAGTTGTCACTTACGCCGCGATCCTTCTCGCGGGTGTGATCGCCTGCGCCACCATACGCGTTGGCCAGGCGGGAGTGGGTCGCCTGCAGATTGTTCACGCTGATACTGCTGCTCTTCGCCGGAAGCTCGACTCGATCGCGGACGCGCACCACGGCGTCGTCGGATACAGCGTCATCGACCTCGAGACTGGCGCGCGCATCAACAGGCGTGGAGACGAGACCTTTCCCACCGCCAGCTTGATCAAGGTCGCGATTCTAGTGACGGTGTACGATCTCGTGGCGAAGGGCCAGCTCTCGCTCGACGATCCGCTGACCGTGCTCAAGATCGATCAGGTGCCAGGTTCGGGGGTTGTCCAGTTCCTTCACAACGGGACGGTGCTCTCGGTGCACGACGCGGCGTGGCTCATGTCCACGATCAGCGATAACACGGCGACGAATCTGCTGCTGGATCGCATCATCATCCGGCGTGTGTGGGCCAAGATGGACTCCCTCGGGCTCCAGCACACCCGCGTTCATTCGAAGAGCTTCCTCCGCAACTCGAGCGTCGCGATGGACAGCTCGGTGAAGTACGGACTGGGCGTGACGACTCCGAACGAGATGGCGCATCTGTTCGAGCTGATGGCGCTGGGCAAGGCGGTGAATCCCGCTGCCGACTCCGCGATGCTCGACATCCTCGAGCACAACACGACCGACTTCATGCTCCAGCGTTACCTGGAGGGAGCACGCGCCGCGCACAAGGATGGCGAGACGGACGCTGTTCGAACCGAGTGTACGCTCTGGTACCTGCGCAACCGCGTCATCGCCTGCGTGATGACCAAGGAGAACAAGGATCAGCGCTGGATTCTGGACAACGAGCCTCAGCTCACGCTCGCCAACATGGGGCTCGCGATCATCAACGCTTTCGGAGGAGTGCCTCCGGCACCACCCTCTTCCTAGATTACTCTGTGCCTTCCGCTGGTCCGCGCGGCCAGCGCTCTCACATCCGCCGGTGTAAGCAACGTCTCATAGTGCGCCGAGCGCGCGTCGTAGTGGGTCAGGAACTTTGCGGCCCCTGGGACGATCACCGCCCGCTCGTAGTCTTTTCCAGCAAATGACTTCACCGCATCTATGTCTGTGAATTGAGTGATCGTGATGAACTCCATCTCGCGATTGGCGGCCTCGCGTCGCAATAGATAAGCACCGTTGTAGCCCGCGATTCGATGGATTCCGGGCAGAACCTCTGCGCGAAGCAGCGATTCGTACTTGCCGGCATTTTCAAGTGTCGTCCAGCCGTGCCAGATTCTGCTGATCATACTACGCACCTCATTTTGCTTCTCAGTTGCTTATCCGAACTCGCTACTCTACTCCGAGTCATCGTTTTACGTGTCAAGAACTCAGCCACCGCGCTGCCCAATTTCAGTGAATTGGCGTAGCGCCTGAGGTCGTGTGCATTCCTGGTGATCCTGAGCTCTTCGGAGGGGACTACGGCCGCCAAAAAATGGCGAACAAGATTTTCAGTGACCGGTTCGTTCTACCGTTTTACCGGTGAAATTCTCGGTGCTCAGATCCTTGGATGCCAGTGAGCGCACGTACGCTGTCAGTATCCAGATCTGATCGTTGGAGATGCGACCTCCCCACGCCGGCATCCCGTCGGGCCTGCCCTGATAAATCGATTCGAACACATCGCCAGGCGATCCGCCGAAGTGCCACCGCCCGTCCTGAAAGCTGGGGCCCATCGCACCGGATCCGTCCGCACCGTGACAATCGAGGCAATTGTATCCCACGAACAGCTTCGCGCCGTTCGCGATCGCTCCCTTGTCCCCCTCGTAGGGGTTCTTTACGGGCAGCGGCTTGATCTGCAACGGGAATCCCGCCGGCAAATTTTCCGGGTGCTCGATGATGCGCAGGCTATCACCGGCCACGAAGTAGTTGCTGGTTGCGGTGTTTGCGCCAGCCGTCGAAGTCGAATCCGTTTTCAGGGAAGTTGTGTCTGCCGCAGCTCCTGCTGTCTCGCGACTTCCCTGCGAGCTGCAGGAAATCGACAAGAGAAGGATCAGCAAATGCTGCGGAAGACGGCGTAGCATCAGGGAACTCTCGATATTAGCGACTAGTCCAGCCCGAGTCGCACGAACGCCAGCCTTGTAGGCTCGGGCGCATCAGCGGGATACGAGACATAGTCGAGGGTGAGTATCCAGCCGACGATATTGAACCGCGCTTGATCAAAAACAATCTGGTTAACCTGTTCTACTCTTTCAGGAGATGTTGCGCCATAGAACGAATCCCATGTTGCAATCCTGTTCGCTGTAAGGACGAGCTTATCTCCGTCAATCGTGTAGGTGCCCGAGGTCTGTGTATAGGCTGCCAGAGTAGCGGGACTTCCACCTCCATAGATCCCGTACATGTTTGTTCTGTACGTAAATTCGCCTGTTCCGGAAATCACCAGGTCCCTCGTCAGGGTGCCATTCGGTTGCAGGTTTTCTCGAGGAGACGTCCACTCTCCCACAAGCGGCGACGCCACTCCTGTAGGCGTAGCCTCGGAGCAGGCCGTTGCAACCGACAAAAAGGCCAGGCACAAAGCAGACATGACAGGACGCATACGAATACCTCCGTGAAGTTTTTGGGTCACACTAGCCATCACAGCGAAAACACGAACAGCTCACCGCCCCAGCTCGTCCACCGGGCGATATCAGGCAGAGTCGTTCCCCGCTCGCGAACATCGTAGGGAAGATTGGCAGCGACGTCCCCGGCGATGAGGAGCCCCATATCGCCACCTATCCCTGCATAAATCGCGACATATTGTTTGCCATCGGGACCGGTGTATGTCACCGGATTCCCGACTACGCCTGAGCCTACCTTGAACTGCCAGAGCACCTTGCCGCTCCGGGCGTCCACCGCTTTGAACCAGCCGTCGAGCGTTCCGTAGAACACGACTCCACCGGCGGTTGCGAGCGCGCCGCCCCACACGGGATACTGCTCCTTGATTCCCCAGATCTTCTTCCCGGTCGTGGCGTCCCACGCGATGAATTCACCGCGATAGCCGCCCGGCCCTCCTTTCTCCGGCGCGTTGCCTCCGATGAAAGGGGTGCCGGCGATGTACGTGACCGCGCGCGCCTGAAAATCCATGCAGAGATTATTCGTCGGAACGTAGAAGAGTCCCGTCTGTGGTGAGAACGCCGCGGGCTGCTGATTCTTACCGCCCTCGAGGCTGGGACAGATGTCCTTCACGTTCTTGTCCTGCGCCGTCTTCTTCGTTTCCACCACGTTGGGGCGGCCAGTCGCCATGTCGATTCCTGTGGACCAGTTCATCGGGACGAACGGCTCCGCCAGGAGAATTTCGCCGGTTGCGCGATCGATCGTATATGCGAAGCCGTTGCGATCGAAATGCACGAGCACTTTCCGCATCTGGCCTTTGATCGGAAGGTCGACGAGGATGTTCTCGTTCACGGCATCGTAGTCCCACATGTCGTGCGGCGTCACCTGGAGTGCCCACACCATCTCGCCGGTGTCCGCATCGCGCGCCAGAATCGAAGCTGTCCACTTGTTGTCACCGGTGCGCTGATTCTCATTCCACGGTCCGGGGTTGCTCGTACCGTGATAAATGAGATTGAGCGCGGGATCATAGGAGAGCCAGCCCCACACCGCGCCACCGCCCGTTTTCCAGGTGCTGCCCGGCCACGACGTAGCGCCAAGGTCCTTCCCCCGATCCTGGGCGTAGAACGGCTTGAATTTCGGACCGACCTTCACGTCCTTGTCGGGCCCGATGTTGTAGGCGCGCCAGACTTCTTTTCCAGTGGCCGCATCGAGCGCGGCGATCCATCCACGCACGCCCATCTCGCCCCCGCTCGACCCGACGATGACTTTCCCCTTCACCACTATCGGCGCCATCGTGATCGTCTCGCCGCGTGAGAGATCGCCCATCTTCGTGCGCCATACCTGATTGCCGGTGACCGCGTCGATGGCGACGGTGTGCCCGTCCAGGAGATTATAGAAGATCTTTCCGTCGGCGTACGCGGCGCCGCGATTGACCACGTCGCAGCAGGCTCGGCCGATCGCTTGCTGGGAGTTGTCCGGACGGAACTTCCACTTGAGCGGCTGCCCGGTCTGCGCAAGGTCGATCGCGTAGGAGACGTTGGGATACGGCGTGACGACGTACATCGTATTGCCCACGACGAGCGGCTGGCCCTCGTGTCCGCGCAGCACTCCGGTCGAGAATGCCCAGGATACGCGGAGGTTCGCGACGTTTTGCGGAGTGATCGAAGCGAGCTCGCTGTAGCGCGAGCTGGCATAGTCGCCGGCGGGCATCTGCCATTCACCGGGTGGGCCGGCGTGCGCGACGGCGATTCGCGCGCCCGACGTAGATGCCGTCCCCGTTGCTGCCCCCGACGTCACCTGCGGCTCCGAGCCGGAAGCGCTGTCGGCGGTCGCGCCCTTGTCGCCACCGTTGCATGCTGCCACAGCCATCAGCGTCGCAATCGCGGCGTGCCCGAGTAAGACTCGCTTCATCTCATCTCCTCTCCTCTCTGCTACGGACTATTTCGGAATCACATAATCCTGCGCCGCTATGATCTGCCACCGATCATTGTGGCGCTGCCAGGTGTCGGTGAATTGATATCGCCGGTCGAAGGGGCCCTGCTTTCCCTTCCCTCTGAGATGCAGGACACCCGTGATGACCTGCACATCCCCGAAATCGTGAGCCCGCATTCCCTCGTTGCGCGCCCACTCCACGCGATCGGAGCCCGTCACGCTCTTCATCACATCGCCGCGATTCATCACGGACGCGTTTTCCGTGTAGACGAAATTCGGCGCCAGCAGGCGATCGAACGTGCGTGTGTCACGCTGTACGAGCGCCGTTGTCCACTGGTCCTCGAGTTGGATCGGCGGAAGCGTAGCAGTCGCCGCGCGCGGCATGGGACGCCCGCCCGTAGTAATTGGCGTTGGTGGCGCCCTACGAGTCCCCTGCGCAAACAAGGGGGCGGCTGAAATGGCGAGCATCAGAAAAGCGGTCGAAGGACATCTCATCAGTATTCTCCTCGATCCGACGGGTTCAATTAAGTGCAACATCTAAGTGCAACATCCGCCGCCCGGCTGCAAGCCTCCGGCCGCGGGAACGTTACCCAAAGCGGCCGAGATGGTGACCAGATGGTCACAATCAGCGCCTATGCTTGTTGCCAGAAACCTCACCAAGGCCAACCCTCTCCAAGGCGCATATGCCCAGCCGTCGCTTGCTATTGATGAATGCCAACAAGCGAATTGCCCTGATCGCGCACGACAATCGCAAGCGCGATCTGCTCGATTGGGTTCGTGGCAACCGCGGTGTTCTCATGCACCACGAGCTGTTCGCGACAGGTACGACTGGCTCGATACTGAGCGCAGAGCTCGGCCTCCACATCACGAGATTCGTCAGCGGACCATTCGGCGGAGTCCAGCAGCTTAGCGCGGCGATCGTCGAGGGCCGAATTGACCTCGTCATCTTCTTCTCGGATCCCCTGCAGCCGCATCCGCACGACGTCGACGTGAACGCGCTCCTGCGGATAGCCGTGGTCTACAACATTCCCGTCGCCTGCAACCGGGCGACGGCAGATTTCATGATGTCGTCTCCCCTGATGAGGGAAGAGTATCGCCGCCTCACCATAGGAATCGAGGATCAACTCGTCCGATGGACTTCATCGAGTGCAGCAGCAACTGCAACTGAACAAGACGTCAGTTTGAGCCTGAAGGGTCTCAGCTGACCTCTCGTTCAGTTGCTGTTGCAGTTCGCCGTGTCGTCACACGACGTACGGGACAAACCGTTTTGTCTCCTTCATGTAAGAATGGTATGGCTCGCCGATAGCATCGAGCAGTGCCCGTTCCTCGATCACTACGCGGTAGCCGTAAGTCGCGATCGTGGCGATCGTGAGAAGGATGAAACTGAACCAGCTTCCCAGCGCCAATCCGATTCCGATGAACATCATCATGCCCGCCGTATATGACGGATGTCGCACCAGACGGTACGGACCGGCGCGAATTACCGGCTGTTCGGATCTCGCTCTCACGTCCCCCGTGAAATACTGGCCGAGCGTGCGAAAGCAGTAGCGTCGCAACAGGCTGCCGAGAACTATCAGGGATAGACCGACCGCGAATAGCGGCAGCCGCGCTCCTAACGGAAACGACCACGCCCGGACGAATGCGAGTGCAAAAGCGATGAGGAGCGCGATCCACATTCCGCCGAGCAGCACTCGCAAGGATCCGCCGTCCTTCGAGTTTCCGCCTTTCACGCCTTCGATACCACCCTGCACGACCTTCCATTCGGGCAGGAATGCCCAGACGTAGACCGCCCAGAAAACCAGGGCGTGGGGCCAGACAAAAGGCAACGGTCTCATGCGCGCTCAGTAAATAGCACCATTATTGCGCTCCCGCCAATCGTGACGGACGTCTCTCCCAAGCCCCGCGAGCAGCCGCGGAAACAGCTGCATCTCACCAGGGCTCTGCAGCACCGCAATTACCGGCTCTTTTTTAGCGGGCAGACGGTTTCGCTCATTGGCACCTGGATCACGCGCATCGCGACCAGTTGGCTGGTGTATCGGCTGACTGGCTCGGTGTTTCTGCTCGGCGTCGTCGGATTCTTCGGACAGATTCCCACGCTGCTTCTCGCGCCCTTTGCCGGCGTTCTCGTGGATCGATGGGATCGCCATCGCATCCTGATCGTCACGCAGTCTCTTTCGATGCTGCAGTCCGTCGGTCTCGCCGTGCTGACCTTCGCGGGCGTGATCACGGTCGTGGACATTCTCATTCTCCAGGTCGTGCAGGGAATCATCAACGCCTTCGACACGCCCGCGCGACAGGCGTTCGTGGTGGAAATGGTCGAGGATCGCTCCCACCTCTCCAACGCCATCGCGCTCAACTCATCCATGGTGAATGCGAGCCGCGTGATTGGGCCGTCGATCGGAGGCATCCTGATTGCCGCATTCGGAGAGGGCTGGTGCTTTACGCTGGATGCGATTTCCTACATCGCGGTCATCGCTTCACTCCTGGCGATGCGCGTGGAGAAGCGGCCTCCTCGCGAGTCTCATACTCGGGCGCTCCAGGAGCTGAGGGCCGGATTCAGCTATGTCACGCGGTTCGCGCCGGTGCGCGACTCACTGCTGCTCGTCGCGCTCGTCGCGACGATGGGCATGCCGTATACGGTGCTGATGCCGGCGATCGCCGCCACCGTCCTTCATGGCGGCCCTCACACACTCGGGTATCTCATGACGGCGTCGGGTGTCGGCGCGCTCGCCGGCGCGGTCTATCTTGCATCGCGTACCTCGGTGCTCGGCCTCGGTCGCGCGATCGTGATTGCCTCGATCACATTCGGGGCTGGGCTGTTGGCTTTTTCCTTCTCCCGGGTCCTCTGGCTCTCCATTTTGATTCTGCCCTTCGTGGGTGGAGGCATGATGGTCGAGATGGCGTCGACGAACACCATTCTCCAGACGATCGTCGATGACGAGATGCGTGGAAGAGTGATGGCCTACTACACCATGGCTTTTCTTGGCACTGCTCCACTCGGCAGCCTGATGGCGGGTTTCGTGGCCGCTCACATTGGTCCGATGAAAACAATCATGATTGGCGGTGCCGCGTGCGTGATCGCGGGAGTCATATTCGCATTCAGGCTCCCCACGCTTCGGGCCCACGTGCGTCCGATTTACATCGAGCGCGGAATTCTCGCGGCCACGGAGCTCGAGGGCGCGTCGAAGTCACTCTGACAGCGGCGAATTCAATTACATTCGCCGCTCAATGAATCCGATCGAGCTGATCGCCGTCGTAATGACCCTGGTAGGCATCGTCCTCACGATCAAGGAGAGGATCATTTGCTGGCCGGTAGCGATCGTCGGTATTCTCGCGTATCTCGTCGTTTTCCTTCGCGCCAGACTTTACGCGGATGCCGCGCTGCAGCCGATCTACGTAGTGCAGAACATCTACGGCTGGTGGTACTGGGCCCGCGGCGGCGATCGCGGGCAAGGACAGGCGCCGATCGTGGTCCTCGACTGGGCGATCCGCCTGCGCTGGCTGGCTGGAACGGCCGCCGTGTCCCTCTTTGTCGGCATGGCACTCGCGCGCTGGACCAACGCCGCCGCGCCTTACGCCGATGCCGCTCTCTCGACGACCAGCCTCGTCGCCAACTGGCTCCTGGCAAAAAAGGTTCTCGAGAACTGGTGGCTCTGGATCGCGGTCAACGTCGGCTACGTGATCCTGTTCTGGAGAAAGCAGCTGCTGCTATCCGCGGGTCTTTACGCGGTACTCCTGGCACTCGCTGTCGCTGGACTCATCGAGTGGCAGCGCTCGCGAGCTAGGCAGAGTCCACTTTCTGTGGCTGCCTAGGATCTGTTGCAGCTGTAAACAGCTCCCTGCTCGATATTGAAGCTGCCAGGGTTCCGACCCGGTGAAGAAAATCCCCTGCTGCAGCCGTAGATTAAGAGAAGGTCGATATCCGATAACCCATCGCACGCACCGCGAGGATCGTTTGATTCAGACTCCTCAAGCCCCGCAGGCTCCCAGTGCTCCAGCACTCGCACCGATCGCTGTTGCGCGCAACGCGCCGACCGCGAGCGACATTTACGAGGGATTCAGGGCGCAGCGCCGAGAGTTGAATAACCAGCTCGACGAGCTCCAGAGCACGCGCAGGGAAATCACCAGTCAGCTCGAAGATGTGTCGGTCGGGTCGCCGGAGCGAACGCCGCTCGAGACTCGGATGACCGACATCGATTCGAGAATTGCTAATGTGGACAAGATGCTCGCCTCCAACGCGACGGACATATCGAAAGTCGCTGCCATTCCAGGAGCGGTGGTCGAGCCGCCACGCGTCATAGACCAGGGTCCGCCCGAGGAGGCATACGTCCTCGGCGGAATGTTCATGATCCTCGTGTTCCTCCCTTTATCGATTGCGTACGCGCGCAGGATCTGGCGTCGAGGCAGCGCCGCCGTCGCGGCATTCCCGCGGGAGATTGGGGATAGGTTGCTTCGAATGGAGCAGGCTGTCGAAGCAACCGCCGTCGAAGTCGAGCGAATCGGAGAAGGCCAGCGCTTTCTCACCCGGCTTTTCACCGAAGGAGAAGGTGTGCGGCCTTTGGGCAGTGGCGCAGCGCAGCCGATCGAGCGCAAATCAGTGAAGGCGCCCGAGCGGCTTCCATAGCCTTGATCAGGCTGGCGATGCCAGCCCTGACCTACCAGTTCCCCTGCTCTCCCATCACCTCGATCGCGCGCACCAATCGGTCCGCAGCGTGACGCCAGTTCGTCTGGACAGCGCGTTGAGCCGAGGCGGCGTTGCCGGTGCGGATCGCATCGACGATCACATCATGTTCGGTTCCGGCGGTTGGCACCGTGTCGAGCAGTAGCGCGATGTACATCCTGATGTAGCGCTCGGCCTGCGGTTTCACGGCGTCGTGCAGCGAGCGTAGTCGCGCTCCGGCGCCGGCTTCGACGTAGCGCCGGTGAAATTTCTCGTCGAGCTCGTACAATTTGCCCGGCTGTGCGCCCTTGGCCGATGCGGCCTTCCGGAACTCGGCGTTGAGCGTGGCCAGCTCCTTTGCCAGCGTCTCTCTCTTGGCTTCGCCTAGGCGTGCCGCGCTCCGGGCGGCGAGACCCTCGAGCTCACCCACGATCTCGAGCAGTTCCCCGACGTCCTCGCGCGTGAGCGGCGCGACGGTCATCCGCGCCTGGTGGGTGGGCGAGGCGACGACGTAGCCCTCCCGCTCGAGCCGCTGAAACGCGGCGCGAACCGGTGTTCGGCTGACGCCAAAGCGCTCGGCGACTTCAGTTTCCACGATTCGTGCCCCGGGCGCCAGCTGCCCGCGGACAATGAGATTCCGCAGCGAGTCGTAGAGTTTGTTCGCTCGCTCTGTGGCACCTTTGGCGCGTCGTCCTCGCTCCGGCGAGGAGCGCGGTTTGGCAGCAGCTCGTCTCTGCACCATTCCGCCAATATAACGCCGCCCGGCGTCGCGACACTCCCTTATTCCCGCACCCGCCCGCTCGCGCCTTCAGTCTTCTCCCGCCCGGCGTCTTCTTGCGCGTCCGACCCGTGCTGGTTATTCTAGGCCCGATTGTATACAATTCCGCATCCAAATTGGGAGGAGTTCATGTCGCTCTTCGTTCGGAAGGACATCGGTTCACTGCTGGCGGAGGCCGGCTCGGGGACGCTGCGACGGGAGCTGGGACCGCTGGCCCTGGTCACCCTGGGAATCGGGGCCGTGATCGGAGCCGGAATCTTCGTCATGTCCGGCACCGTCGCGTCCCAGAACGCCGGCCCGGCGCTGACGCTATCGATGGTCTTCGCCGGAATCGCCTGCGTGTTCGCCGGTCTCTGCTACGCCGAGCTGGCGAGCATGATCCCGGTGGCCGGGAGCGCCTATACCTATGCCTACGCGACGATGGGCGAACTGGTCGCGTGGATAATCGGCTGGGATCTCGTTCTCGAGTACTCCCTCAGCTCCTCGACCGTGGCAGTGGGATGGTCGGCCTATGCGGTCACCCTGCTTGGCGAGATGGGCATCACGATTCCACCGCGACTCACTGGTGCCCCGGGCGTACACATCTGCCTGCCCGACGGGACCCACGTCATCGGGGTGTTCAATCTCCCCGCAATGATGATCTGTCTGGCGCTCACTGGACTACTGGTCATTGGAATCCGCGAGTCGGCGCGAGTGAACACCACCATTGTCATCATCAAGGTCGCGGTGTTGGCAATCTTCGTTGCGTTCGGCGCGCACTACGTCAACACGGCGAATCTGCACCCCTTCATTCCTCCGAACACGGGCCAGTTCGGATCGTTCGGATGGAGCGGGGTCCTTCGCGGCGCGGGAATCATCTTCTTCGCCTACATCGGCTTCGACGCGGTCTCCACTGCTTCACAGGAAGCAAAGAATCCTGGACGCGACATCCCGATCGGAATTCTCGTCTCGCTCGCGATCTGCACCATCATATACATCTCTGTTGGACTCGTGATGACTGGGCTCGTCCCATACCACAGTCTCAACGTCGCCTCACCGATCGCGGTCGCGGTGCAGGCCACGGGACTCAAGTGGCTCGCGCCCATCGTCAACATCGGCGCGATTTGCGGGCTGTCGAGCGTGATATTGGTGAACATGCTGGCCCAGTCCCGGATCTTCTACTCGATGAGCCGCGACGGATTGCTCCCGCCTCTGTTTGCCAGACTCCACCCGCGGTATCGCACTCCGCACGTGACGACCGCGATCACCGGACTCGTCGTCGCAATCGCTTCCGGACTGTTTCCAATCGCGGTGCTGGGCCAGCTCGTGAGCATGGGAACTCTGCTCGCGTTCGCGATCGTGTGCATGGGAGTCCTGATCCTGCGCAGAATAGAACCCGACACGCACCGACCGTTCAGGACACCGGGCATGCCGTGGGTGCCAATCGTGGGAACTCTCATTTGTCTTTACCTGATGTCAGGACTCCCGCTCCCGACGTGGATCAGGTTGTTCGTGTGGCTGGCCGTCGGACTGACGATCTACTTCACGTACGGAAGATTTCACGCTGCCGCGGCACGCGATCGGCCGATCGCCAACGCCGCTTAGTGCTTCAGTCGTCGCGCGAAGATCGTGTCCCACGTAGCGAGCGCTGGCTTGGGCTTGAGGTTCGCATCCACCAGGCCCAGCGTCGCGAACAGAGGCAAGATCGCGGGAACCGGCTTCGGAAAGGTTCCAAGATCCAGGTCGGTGAAGGACAGCTGGAAGACACCGATCGCATTTGCTTCGTCGAGAAGCTGTGACTGGCGCGCGATGTATCTCGCCTGCATTTCCGGTGACGACGAGAACATTCCTCTCACCGAGGCAGACGGCCATCCGCCTTCCACCACCATCATGGGCAGCGCTCGCGAGCCCCTCACTCGCGTGTAGTAGTCGAGTGGAATCTGTTCCGGGTCCTTGAATCCGCCGAGGTACGGATATGATGACAAGCCGAGGACGTTGACGAAGGGGAAATCGCGCAGATCCTGATCGATCCCAATGTACGCGCCCTGCTGCACTAGCTTCCCCCACGCGGTTTCGACCTGTACGCTGACATAGAGAGGGAGCGCGGTCGCGGACCGCGAGCGACGAATGTCGGACGCCGCGTCGTTGGTCATCCGAACCACCGCCTCGTAGACCGGCCGCGGAGCAATCTGCCGGATCAGATTCGTCTCGGCTGCAAGTCCCAGATAATCCGGATGCAGCTTCTCGACCAGCACGCCCACGTAATTGCGATACAGCCGCTGCACCGCGGGCTCCGTGATGCTCCGATGCGCTGCGACGAGCGCCGGGGCTTCGCTTTCGCGGGCCAGCCCATTCGTGACATCGATCGTCACCACCAGCTTCAGATGCTTCGAGCGGTAGTAATGCTCGAGATCGATCCCGTCCTTTCGGAGCGCGTCCTCGGGAGACGCCCCGGCGAGAAGCAGCGCCCATGGTACGTCGAGATGCATGATCGCGGCATCGGCTCGCCTGGTCCAGATCTCCAGCGATCTCACCGCGACCTTGATATCTGGCTTGGGCGGAACGACCGAGAAGCCCATCAGATAGGAGCGTGTCCCAGCTGACGATATTTTCGGCGCAGGCGTGGATCGCGGGCAGGCCGTCGTCACCAAAGCTAAGGAGATGGCTGCCACCAGCCTTCGAAATGCCGTCATCGCCGCGGAATATGTCCCGGAAAGGTCAGCAATGGTGCATTCCGAAACGGCTGGTCGTCGACTGATGGACCCCGGCTTGTGTCAGCAGACACTGTTACATATGCTGCTAATCCGCATTACCGGATACCCCCGTGGAATTGATCCCGCACGCTGCCGCAGAGACCTACCGCCCTTCCCCCAGGACCTGGCAGCCAGTTCGACCCGAAGACGCAGCAAAGCTTACAGATTGCCGGTTGCAGCTGCACCACGCCGCGCAGTTCGGAGCCGCCGCCGGGATTTCCTTCCTCACGCATCGTCCGGATGAAAGCCATACCAACCTGGAGTGGGTGCCTTCTCTTGCCGGATTGTTCTCACGAGTGATTCCGACGGGGAGACCATTCCGGATCGGCGCGAGGCCGTCCAAGTTCGCGCTGCTGATAGTCACTGAAGACAATCAGCCGATCGCGGAATACAAGCTCCATGGCCGTACGATTACCGACGCGACTGAGTGGATTCGCGCGCAAATCAAATCTCTCGGTGCGGACCCGACGCGTCATACGCTGCGGCGAGACTATGAGATACCAGCGCATCCGGTCGCGATCGGGGAATCGTTCGATGCCAGCGCGCCGATTCTCTTCGAAGAGCTTTCGAAATGGTTCTCGAATGCCGCCACGCTACTCGGCTCCCTTGTCCGAAAGACGCGCGGAGCCAGCGAGCTAAGGTGCTGGCCGCAGCATTTCGACCTCGCAACGCTCATCAAGGTCGCGCCCGCTCGCACCATTGGAATGGGACTGGAGCCAGGCGACGATTTCTACGACGAGCCGTATTTCTATCTCAACATGAGCCCGCAACCCAGCGCGTCTCGTGCTCAGTCTCGCCCATTGTGGGGAAACGGCACCTGGCACACCAACGAATGGGTTGGAGCAGTTCTTCCCGGATCTCGGTTCGGCGCCGCATCCGCCCAGGAGCGGCAGGTCCGCGAGTTCCTCGATTCAGCCACCGCCGCCTGCCGCGCGCTGGTTACACAGAGCTAAGTCGCCGAAGCGACCGAGACGTTCGGACCTTCGGTTCGCCGTCTCCAGAATCGTTTCCGCCGGTGGGCCGGAGTCACAAGCCGTTCCACAATCGCAAGTACGCCGTCCACGGCGAGAGCGAGCGCCGCGGCCGGAAGCGCGCCTGAAAGAATCATCCGAGTGTCCGCGAGAGCGAGACCCGCGACGATTGGCTCCCCCAAGCCTCCTGCGCCAATGAACGCGGCGAGCGTCGCCGCTCCCACAGTGATCACCGCGGCAGTGCGAATGCCAGCCATGATCACTGGCGCCGCGAGTGGGAGACGCACCCACATCAGTCGTTGCGTTGGAGTGGTGCCAAGCGCTTCAGCAGCATTTACGGCTTCGGGATCAGCGTCGCGCACTCCCGTATAAGTTCCGCGCGCAATCGGATAAAGGGCGTACAGCCAGAGCGCCACCAGCGCCGGGACGACTCCGATACCAAGCAGTGGAATCATGAACGCGAGCAGAGCGATGCTGGGAATCGTCTGGAGTACTCCTAGCGCGCCAATCGTCGGCTCCGCGATTCGTCGAGTTCGTTCGAGCCCAAGTCCCAGTGGAACCGCAACGATAACAGCGGCGAAAAGAGCGAAAGCGACGAGCTCCAGATGCCGGATCAGGAGCGCCGTTATCGTCGCCCGGCGATCCCACAAATACTCCGCGAATCCAGACTGCTGCGCCGATGGCGCCGCTTTCGCCTCGGGCGTCGCGCCGGAGAGCCCAAGCGCCGCCAGCTCGTCACCCGCCACTCGGCGGACATCTTCGCCGTCCACTTCCACCCGACGATTGAGCTGTCGCATCGTCTTCTCATCCAGGCGTCCGCTCAGAAGCGCAAGCGCCGCGATTGCTCCAGGCACCTGGCGATCTAGCCGACTGGATACGAGCGCGGCCGCTTCATACGGAGGAAAGAAGTGCTTGTCGTCGATCAGGGTGACCAGATCGTAGCGGGCGAGCAGCCCGTCGGTTGAATAGCCATCAATGACATCCACCGCGCCCGATGCGAGCGCCTGGTATTTCACCGCCGGCGCCAGTGGCCTCACAGCGCGAGGTCTCAATCCATATACGTGAGACAGGCCGACCAGTCCATCACTTCGCCCGATGAAATCCGCGGTGAACCCCGCCGTCAGATGCGGACTCTCACGCGCGAGATCACTGAGCGTGCGAAGATGGTAGCGGCTCGCCGTCGATCGCGTGACGGCGATCGCGTACGTGTTCTGAAAGCCGAGCGGCGGGAGCCAGCGCACATGGTAGAGATTCGCAAACCGGCGGGCGACATGCGCAAACACCACCCGCGGATCGGCGGCGACAGAATCGGGTAACGTGTCGTGCAGAATCGCGATGAGCCCTGTCCCCGTGTACTCGGGGTAGACATCGATCGCGTCGGTGCGGAGCGCGCCGAACGCAATCTCGGTTGCGCCAAGCCCGGGCTTCCGATCCACGCTGAATCCGCGTGATTCGAGCAGCTGCGAGAACATCTCCGCCAGCAGATACGACTCACCGAACGGCTTGGACGCGACGACCACCGGCCGACTCTCTCGTTGCGCGACGAGCGCAGCTGGCATTACGCCACCGACGATCGCCGTAGCAAGCAGGACGCTGATTCGCTGCCTCGATCTCATTCGCGCACGGTGTCGAATCCCGGTCACGGGCGCAGAGCCTCGAGTCCCGCTCGCGCCCGTTCTATCAACCGCGCGACGTATTCCGTGGCCGGCGCATGAATCAGATCTCGCATGCTCCCTCGCTGCTCGATCCTTCCCCTCCTCATCACCACCACTTCTTCAGCGAGACGTCCCGCTTCGGCCAGATCGTGCGTGACCAGCAGCGTGGTGACGGAGAGATCGCGGCGCAGATTGTCGAAGCTTTCCTGCAGCTCGGCCCGCGAGATTGCGTCCAGCGCTCCGAATGGCTCGTCGAGCAGAATTACGCCCGGCCGAGCGGCGATGCTACGCGCCAGTGCTACACGCTGGCGCTGGCCACCCGATAGCTCGTGGGGGAAACGCGAGCCGAATTGCGCTGAGGAAAGCCCAACGAGGTCGAGCGCGCGCCGGGCTGCGTCGGCGGAATCAGGCATGTGTTGAAGCGTCGGCACAAGCTCGACGTTGCGCAGCACTCGCCAGTGCGGGAGCAGCCCGCCATGCTGCTGCACGTATCCGATTCCGCGCCGTAGAGACTCCGGTGACTGTGTTTGAACATCATTGTCGCCGACCATCACCTGCCCGTTATCCGGCTCAACCAGCCGGTTGAAGCAGCGAAGGAGTGTGGTCTTTCCGGAGCCACTTTCCCCGACGAGCGCTGTCGCCCGTCCCGCTGGAATGTCGATGGTCACCTCGTCCAGAGCGACGACGTTGCCGAAGTGGTGCGAGACGTTCCGCGCGGCGAGGGAGATCGGCATTGCCTTAAGAGTGATAGCGGCGCCGCGGAACCGCTATAACGCGCGCTGAACTTGCGTTCGCAGCGTTTCGGCGTATCTGTTGCGGTGATCACTTGCTCGTACCGCTTTCAGGAATTCAAATGAGTCCCGCCACCACGAAGACGCGCCGCCTCGGCTCCCAGGGCCTCGAGACATCCGCCATCGGCCTGGGCTGCATGGGCATGTCGGAGTTTTACGGCCCGAGCAACGAGAAGGAATCCATCGCGACCATCCATCGCGCGCTCGAGCTCGGCATCACCATGCTCGACACCGCCGACATGTACGGACCTTTCAAGAACGAAGAGCTGGTCGGCCGCGCGATCAAGGGAAGGCGCGACCGCGTCATCATCGCGACCAAGTTCGGAAACGTGCGCGATCCCAAAGATCCGACCATACGGAGCATCAATGGCAGTCCCGAGTACGTCCGCCAGGCGTGCGAAGGATCGCTCAAGAGACTGGGCGTCGAGACGATCGACCTCTACTATCAGCACCGTGTCGACAAGAACACGCCGATTGAGGACACCGTCGGAGCGATGGCCAAGCTCGTTCGCGAGGGAAAGGTGCGCTATATCGGACTGTCAGAAGCATCGGTCAACACGATTCGCAAAGCGCACAAGGTTCACCCGATCACCGCGGTGCAAACGGAGTACTCTCTCTGGACGCGCGATCCCGAGGAGGGACTGCTCGATGCGCTACGGCTTCTTGACGTTGGCTTCGTAGTGTACAGTCCACTCGGCCGCGGATTTCTTACCGGACAGATCAAGAAAATCGACGATCTGGCACAGGACGATTTCAGGAGACAGAACCCGCGCTTTCAGGGCGAGAATTTCAAAATGAATCTCGAGCTTGTCGCGAGGGTCGAGGAGATCGCGAAGGAGCACAAATGCACGCCCGCACAGCTGGCGTTGGCGTGGGTGCTGGCCCAGGGAGACGACATTGTGCCGATTCCGGGGACCAGACACCCCGAGCGAGTCGAGGAGAATGTCGGTGCGTTGAACGTGGTGCTATCGGAGTCCGATCTCAGACGCATCGACGCGGCGGCGCCAAAAGGAATCGCCGCCGGCGAGCGCTACGCGGAAGGAGGAATGAAGAGCGTCAATCTGTAGCCACCAAACGGAACGCAGGCTGTGTTTAGTGCCTAACGTCCGCGACGACTTCGATACGGGCCGCCACTTCGACGCGAATCACCGGAGCCCGAGCGACCCGAGCCTGATCCTCCTGAGCTACCCGACCGTGTCGAGCCGCCCGAGCCATGTGAGCTGCTCGAGCTATGTGAGCCGTTCGATCCACCCGACCGGGCCGCCTTTGCCTTCGATCGCGCCCGCTCATCCGCCTTCCTGCCCCTGATTGCGGCGATCCGCTCGCCGATCGGGATCTCGAGACGACCCTCCGGACGCGCGTTGTAGTCGAAGTCGGGGATTGTTATCTGCGGCAGCCGTTTTCCAATCGCCTTCTCGATCGCGCGGAGATCATTCTGCTCGTCCGGCGCGACGAAAGTGAAAGCATCACCGACCTCGCCCGCGCGCGCGGTGCGGCCCACCCGATGGATGTAATCGTCGGGCGCCTGCGGCACATCGAAGTTGACGACGTGCCCGAGTGCTTCGATGTCGATTCCGCGCGCGGCAATGTCAGTGGCGACGAGAACCTTGTAGTGACCGTTCTTGAACCCCGCCAGTGCCGCGGTGCGCTGACTCTGCGAGCGATTCCCATGTATCCGCTCCGCCTTGATGCCGCGCTTCACCAGCTGCTCGGCCAGGCGGTTCGCGCGGTGCTTCGTGCGCGTGAACACCAGCGCCTGCGTCATTTCGCCACGATCGAGCAGCGCCAGCAGTAGATCCTTTTTCAGATCCTGTTTGACCGGGTAGACCGCCTGTGTCACTCCGACCGCTGGCAGCGAGCGCCGGCCGAGGTCGATCATCAGCGGATTGTGGAGCATCTCCCTCGTTAGCGCGGCAATTGGCGGCGGCATCGTCGCGCTGAACAGGAGCGTTTGACGCTTGGCCGGTACCATCTTCAGAATGCGCTTGATGTCGGGCAGAAATCCCATGTCCAGCATCCGGTCGGCCTCATCGAGCACCAGAAATTCGATGTTCTTGAGACTGGCATAAGATGAGCTCAGATGGTCTAGCAACCGGCCTGGAGTAGCGACAAGAACGTCAACGCCAGCGCGCATCGCGTGCTCCTGCGGCGCCATCCCCACGCCGCCATAAATCGCGGCTGCCGTAATCGGCGTGTGAACCGCCATCGAATCGAGCGCGGTGAGAATCTGTGCGGCGAGCTCTCGCGTGGGAGTAACCACCAGCGCGCGTGTCTTCCCGCGCGGCTTGGCGATGAGATGATGCAGAATCGGTAGCACGAACGCGGCGGTCTTGCCGCTTCCCGTCATCGCACAGGCCAGAATGTCACGCCCCTCGAGTGCGGCGGGTATTGCCTCGGCTTGAATTGGAGTTGGTCGTTGAAAGCCCAGCTCTTTGAGGCCTTTTTGGAGACTGGGGTGAAGCTTTAGTGAAGAGAACGGCAGAATGGCGCCTGGAAAAGGATTGGATATTCGAATGTCCTGAAAGATACCTAGGCCAGGCCTTCTGCCGGCGACGATCTGTCCCGAATGCGGTATTGAGGTGGTTAACCGCGGCGAAGGCCTAGAGCCGGAACAAATAACTGATTTTCCCGAAGAATCCGTCCCGCGTGCGCCGTAGATCCTGGAACCGGAACTCGCGGGGCTCCTCGAGTGTCGAGCCGTATCCCAGGTACACGAGCGTGCCCGGGACCGGACGGTAGCTGAAGAGCCAGTCGGTCGAGAATTCGTTCGTTGTCTCGCCCGTGTCGAGTACGCCATCTACGAGGATCGGATTTCCATTCCGATCTCGAAGTGTCGATCGTGACCGTGCGGCGTACTGCCCAACCAGTCGGATGAAAATCGGCGGGCTCACCTGGTACTCCACCTTAATGCGCGGAATCGTCTCCGACGAAAACCGCGAGCCGTCCGATTTGCGCGCGATGGTCAGTCGGGAGAACTGGAGCGAGCTTCGGATCGCTGTGGTTGGCCTGACGTCGAGCGCCGCATCCATCTGTGAGCTATTCCCCGGCGCTGCTTCGCGGAAGATCGGCACGCGTCCTTCAGTGACGCTCGCAGTCCCGCTGAATACACGGTAGGTCGGCGTGGTCACACTGAAGGACCCGCCCAATTCATCCTTCTCCGGAGGCGGCACGATGAAGGTCGCAGTGTCCGTCACAGTCCCGACCGAACGCTGAATCGTCAAGCCCGTATATAGCGCCGGATCAAAAGCAAAATAGCTGTGCGTGATCGCGCCGCTCAGCTGCCATCCACCGCGTATAGTTGCACTCGGCATAATCGACTCGCTGCTCTCTGCCAGGCCGTGGCCCGCGCCGGCATTGTTCCAGATTCGATCCCAGCCGAAAAAGGAGCCGTAGGTCTGCACCAGCGCGCCCTGAGCTCCGTAGAAGCTGAGTCGGTTGAATGCACTCCCCTCGATAATACCTGTGCGATTTACGAAACCCGCGGCAGCGTTGAAGCCCGGATCGAGCGACCTGAGTGTGTAGTGGAAGCCCCATGCGCGCCCCGTCCGGTCCCAGTCCGCCTGATAAAGAGATCCATTTCGTCGATTGCGCAGACTGTCCGTCCACGAGGTACCCACCTGGAACTGCGCGAAATAGAGCTTCGAGTGATAAAAACGAAAATCACCAGCCGCGACGCGCGAGTAGTTGGCGCCGTCTTCACGCGCTGTGAGTACCGCACCCAGCGTGTTGCTGGAGCCGAAGTCGTATCGGATACGCGACACGCCGAACAATGGCGAGTGATTGCCGGCCCAGGAGTACTGCTGGTCGTCGGCCACTATCATTGAGGCAATGTTGGTCCCGCCAAGCTTGCCGGCGAGCTTGACCCCACCCAAAGGCGCGACGATCTGTCGAGTGTAAATCAGCTGATTGGGAGAATCGAACAGCTCGAGCCCATCGAGGAAGAACGGCCGCTTCTCCGGATAGAACAGCGCGAATCGCTCGTTGAGCAACACCTGTCCGATGTCCGCTTCGACCTGTGAGAAATCAGGATTGATCGTCCCGTTGAGCGTCAGATTCTGCCTGATGCCCCATCGCGCATCGCCGCCTAGCTCCCCTTTCTGCTGATAGTCACGACCGTTACCGATCGTCGGTGACCGGTCCGCTTTCGCGGTCACGGTCGGCGTCGCTTCGAGCACCAGCCCGCGCTTCAGGTCGTGCAGCCCATCGAGCGTTCCCGATTGCGCGAGAAAATTTGCGTTGGCCCGAACCGCCGGCGCCCAGGTATCCTGAAAGCCCGAGTGCTGCACTCGCCGGAGGATATGAATCCCCCAGCTCTGAACCCTCGCGTCCTGATACCGAAGGCTCTTGAACGGTATCCGCACTTCGACCTCATAGCCGCCCTCGACCAGATGCCCCTTCGATTCGAAGAAGTAGTCGGGATTGAGATCCACGCTTCCCTCGAGCGGATTCATGGTTCGAAATCCACCACCGGTTGCTGAAGCACCTCCCGCGCCACCCGCGAACTGTGCGCTCCGCGTACCATCCTGTTGAACACCGTATGGATTGACGCCAAAGAGAAACGCGATCTGTCGCGCGTTGTCGGTATCGAGCAAGATCTGGATCTGATCCTCGCTGTCGATATTATCGCGGTTTGCGTGTGTGGCGCGCACGACGTTGCCGTGTATCTCACGCGCGCGAATCCCGAAGTAGATCGCGTCGGGCGAGTACCACACCAGAACCTCGGTGGGCTCGTCGGCCGGACGACCGTCGACCGGTTGATACTGCGAAAAGCCGGTGAGCCGAGCGGCTCTGCGCCAGACAGGCTCGTCGAGGTTGCCATCGATCCTTGCGACTGTATCGATTCTCGGAACATCGACATGCGTGCGGTTGGCGCGCCCGTTGTACACGAGCGTTGAGTCCTGGAGCAAAGCGACCGCAGCAAAGAGGGTGAGGAGCATCCGGCTAGAATCTACCCCTGCCCGACTTTTCGCACGACAGCGGGATCATAGCAACCATTTGGACGGCGCCCCCCACTAACGGGTCATGACGCGCACACTTCGCTTCCTCTTGCCGATGTCCGTCCTCGGCGGCTCCATAGTGGCACAACAGCCATCCGGTGGCACCGAATCCGTTCGCCCATCGCCAATTTCTCAGACCGAGCTCGTTCGGCGGCTGACGACCTCACTCGACAGTCTCAGCAAGGCTGGCCAGTTCTCGGGCGTTGCGGTGGTGGCGAAGAATGGTGTGCCGGTCTTCCAGCACGCCTACGGGACGGCGGATCGTGAGCGCCGAGTTGCCAACAATCCGGAGACGGCCTTCAACCTCGGCTCCATCAACAAGATCTTTACCCAGATTGCGATCCTTCAACTCCGTGCCGCGGGCAAGCTCGATCTCGATTCGACCCTCGCCACGTACTGGCCGGACTATCCCAACAAGGAAGTGGCACGCAAGATCACGATTCGCCAATTGATGCGCCACACGTCCGGAATTGGAGGCAACATCTTCGACCCGCCGCCCGGTGGGAAGAGAAACGATATCCGCACTCTCAGGGACTATCTCCCGCTGTTCGTGAACCAGCCGCTGGCATTCGAGCCGGGAACACGGAACGCATACTCGAACGCGGGATATGTCGTGCTCGGTCTCCTGGTCGAGCGGCTGTCGGGCGATGACTACTACACCTACGTTCGTGAGCACATCTTCAAGCCGGCGGGGATGACACGCACCGGATCTTTTGCAGTGGATTCACTGCCGCCGAACACTGCGATCGGATACACGCGCGGTGATGAGGATGCTCCGCTGAGTACGCCGCTCCGCCCGAATAGCCGAGATCTTCCCGGACGCGGGAGTTCGGCAGGCGGTGGTTATTCCACCGCGCAGGATCTCATGAAATTCGTGCAGGCATTGCGCGAACAGCGGATTCCAAATGGGGTTCCGGCGGGCTTGGGAATCGCCGGCGGCTCGGGCGGAATGAACGCGGTCGTCGAGGGAGGTCTTCCCGGTGGATACGATCTGATCGTCCTTGCGAACCTCGATCCACCAGCGGCGGAGCGCGTTTCCCGGATGACGAGAGAGTGGCTCGGAGTCCACGATGACGATGGTGGCAGCGGCCGTTGACCTGAGCCGCGACATAACGAGTTAACACTCGACTGCAAGTGTTAACTCGCCAGCGTCCGCACCCATGTGGCACCCGAATTGTATGTAATGGGATTCCCGTCTCCCGAGTGAGTCCTATCACCGGCGACTGACGCTGTTCCGCTGGCTTGTTTGAATAATTGTCCCATCCGGCCCGATGCCGGGTGGGGCAACTTTTTACGCCGACTGTTTTCTACCAGCGAACACCAGCACGCCGCCAACCACGATGGCGCAAATTCCGGCGATCGGTGGCACCATACCGCGTTCCTGCGAGGTGACCTTTAGAGGTCCGACTTCGACTTCGTTATGACTTTTCGTATACGGTATTCCGCGCATCGCGACGACGATGAGGCCGGCAACGATGAGAAGCACGCCAATCCAACCGAGTGGCCGCATTATCACTCCGCAAACGGGATGACAAATGCTGTGGCATCCAGGAGATCCTTGCAAGGCTGCCGGTCTCGGCAGCCATCCGGATTCGCCACTATTTGTGCACGAGTTTTCTGTAAGCAATTCGATGCGGCCTGTCCGCGTCCGCTCCCTTCCGCCTCTTGAAGTCCTCCGCGTAATCGCGGTAAGACCCCTCAAACCACACCGTCTCAGAATTCCCCTCGAACGCGAGTATGTGCGTCGCAATCCGATCCAGAAACCACCGATCGTGCGAAATCACAACCGCGCACCCCGGGAAACCGATCAACGCCTCCTCCAGCGCACGCAACGTGTCGACGTCGAGATCGTTCGTCGGCTCGTCGAGCAGCAACAGATTGCCGCCTGATTTCAAAAGCTTCGCAAGGTGCAACCGATTCCTTTCTCCACCGGACAGATCCTTCACCTTCTTCTGCTGATCCGGGCCCTTGAAGTTGAACTGCCCTAGATACGCCCGCGCCTGCATCTCACGCTTCCCAACCATGATGACGTCGTTCCCTTCGCTCACTTCCTTGTAAACAGTGTTCGCGTCGTTGAATTCGCGCGTCTGATCCAGGTAAGCGAGCTGCACCGTGTCTCCGATCGTCAACGATCCACCGTCCGCCTTTTCCTTTTCGGCGATCAACCTGAAGAGCGTCGTCTTGCCGGCACCGTTCGGACCGATGATTCCAACGATCCCTCCGCGTGGCAGCGAGAACGAGAGATCGTCGAATAGCACCTTCTCGCCGTAGGCCTTCTTCAGACCCTTGGCGATTACGACATCGTTTCCAAGACGCGCGGGTGGGGGGATCACGATCTCGTTCTGCATGACCTTCTCGCCTTCGGCCGCGGTCGCCAGCTCCTCGTACTTCTGAATACGCGCCTTGCTCTTGGTCTGCCGAGCACGCGGCGACATGCGCACCCATTCGAGCTCGCGCTCCAGTGATCTCTGCCGCGCCGAGGCCTGCTTCTCTTCGGTTGCCAGTCGCGTGCGCTTTTGGTCGAGCCACGCGCTGTAATTCCCCTCGTACGGTATTCCCGCTCCGCGATCGAGCTCCAGAATCCAGCCCGCGACGTTGTCGAGGAAATACCGATCGTGCGTCACTGCTACGACGGTTCCCGGAAATTCGGCAAGATATCTCTCCAGCCACGCCACCGATTCGGCATCGAGATGGTTCGTCGGCTCGTCGAGGAGCAGCATGTCGGGCTCCTCGAGCAACGTCCGGCAGAGTGCGACTCGCCGCTTTTCTCCCCCGGAGAGCGTACTCACGTCGGCATCGGCCGGCGGCAGGCGCAGCGCATCCATCGCGATCTCGATCTTCCAGTCCAGTTCCCACGCGTTAGCTGCGTCGATCTTTTCCTGAACCTTCGCCTGTTGATCGAGCAGTTTCGTCATCTCGTCGTCCGACATCGGCTCGGCGAACTTGTTGGATATCTCCTCGAATTTCAGGAGAAGGTCGCGCGTCTGCTTCACAGCGACGTCCACGTTCTCTTTCACGTTCTTGGACTCGTCGAGCTGCGGCTCCTGCGAGAGGTATCCGATCCGTGTTCCCTGATGGGGCCACGCTTCGCCTTGAAAATCTGTGTCGACCCCCGCCATGATGCGAAGCAGTGTCGACTTGCCCGCGCCGTTGGCGCCGAGGACGCCGATCTTGGCGCCGGGATAGAAAGACAACCAGATCCCGCGCAGAATCTCCCGCGATGGCGGGACGACCTTTCGCAGGTCCTTCATTACATAGATGAATTGTGGAGGCATCCATACAATTTACCGCACCGGGCAAGTCATCCACATTGCCGGTGTGATTGTCGCCGGAAGTCAGTCCGGGTTTTTCGGGTCGCCCATCATCGCGTGATCGTGATCCATGTGGTCGTCGTGCCAGATGGATTTGAGGTCGTTGCCGGCGAAAGTGTTGGCGTGCACCATCCACCCGAACGCCTGGGGAATGAAGCGACCGTTCGCCGCATCGCACTCTTCCCTGGTCGCTACGCCCAGCGGACCAAAGACGGGGCGTCCATTCTTCGTTTCGGTCCAGCGGTCTTTCTCCCGCCGAGCGGGAATGCACCAGTTCACGTGCCGGTGCCAGTGAGCGACGCTGAGCGGAACACGCTCGTTGAGATCTTCTTCGGACGTGCCCTTCGAGGCCGTGTACATCGCGCCGATCAGGTGAAACTGCCCCTGAGTATCCTTTTTATATAGAAGTGAGGTCGGACGCGTCGGATCGAAGCCGAATTGGTTCCGAATCGCGTTCCACTTCTTCGTGAAATGGTACTGCGGCTGATTCTTGATCTGGGGCGCGAACATCTTGTAGCCATCTGCTTCGGCAACGCTTACGTCCTGATACTTCGCGATCGCCTGCCGCAGCTCGTTGATCACGTGGGCGG
Source organism: Gemmatimonadota bacterium (assembly GCA_003134685.1). GTDB lineage: Bacteria > Gemmatimonadota > Gemmatimonadetes > Gemmatimonadales > Gemmatimonadaceae > UBA4720. Next base: position 170,801 of record PLCA01000002.1, read on the forward strand.
ACTTGGCTGAATCGGCGCCGGTAAGCGGTCGCGGGCTCGAGTACGCCATGTGCTTCGCCATCGCGGCCATCTTCCAGTCGTCGCTCGCGCTCATGTCCATCCCACCCATGTCGGTCGAGCCGGGCGACGCATGTGCCGCCGCTGTATCGGAATGGCTATGCGATTGTTGGGCGAAGAGACGTCCGGGGATCGCCAATGCCAGCATCGCAACGGGAATTAACCGCAGTTTTGAGGTCAGAAGCATACCTGTTAGACGATCCGCTGGAGCCGGGGTTAACCCCCGAAATCCGCCAATAACTTGTCCAGCGCCTCGGACACCCGCTCGTGTGGCAGCTGATGAATCTCGTCCTCGTTCCAGGCGATGATCTCGCCGGGCGTATTCCACGGCGCGTATTGCCGGTGATCGCGTTTGAGCAACACCAATGACGGCCTCCGGAACGCCGACGCGGCGTGCGAGATGCTCGTGTCCGGTGTGAAAACCATGTCTGACGTTCCCACCAGCGCGAATGCCTCGCGGAGCTGCGGGGTCCTCACCGGCAGTCCGTTTACCGCGGTCGCCACCTCGCTCACGCTTTCCCATTCGACGGGAAGGCCGATGACGATGATCGGCATGTTCGGCGCCTGTGCCCGCGCCGCCTGGAGCGTCGCGATGAATTTGCCGTCGGGCCAGCGCCTCTTGGGCTCCGACGCCGAAAGATTGACGAGCAGCCGTTTGGTGACGCCCGTTGTAGCTCCTGATGCCGGCCTCACCAGTTCTCGCGCTTCCTTCCACTGTTCCTCCGCGCCGGCGCGCTCTTTATCGGCCAGAAATATCTCCGGCTGCCAGTCGACCGATTCGGGATCGACCCCGAATGGAACGGCGAGACGCTTGGAGCCTTCGATGTAATGATCGACCCGATTCCATTCAGGGACGCACACATTGTAGATTCGCGGCTCCCTGTCGCCGCCCGCCCCGACCCGGAAGTGCGCCCTCCCCGCGTACATGAGAAGTGGAGTGGAAGTGAAAATCGGTGGATTGTTGATCCTGCCGTCCACCATGACGGTGTAACGCTCGCGGCGCAGCTGCCTGATCAGATCGCCATAGCTGCGAAAGGAATTGCGCTGGAGCACCAGCACCCTGCCGACGTATGGATTCCCCTGCAGCACCGGCGCCGTGGTTGGCGTCGCAATCACATCCACTCTTCCGCCAGGCAGCGCCCTCGCGATGTTGCGGATGAGTGACGTCGCCATAATCATGTCGCCGATGCGCTCGTAGCGGATGAACAGGACTCGATAGTCGGAATTCGTCGCGGGCGGCAGAGTGGCTTCCCTGGGTCCTGGCAGCATCCGGCCCAGTATCCTCATCCAGGCCGTGCGCCAGGCGATCTCAATCTTTCTTGAATCCACCGGTCAGGGGCAGCTCTAGGAGCTTTCGTGAAGGTTGTGGATCCCGGGTGTGATAGATCTGAATTGCGCTTATCACAAACGGTTCTGGTATTCGCGTCTTGAGCAGCTCACGAATCGCCTTCGCATCGAGAGACTGGTACAAGCTCAAGGTGGAATGTGGGCTAAAAGTGTACCGCGCCCGTGTGAACGGCAGTCCGCTCGTGATGATCCTGTCGTGGAGAATCCTCAGAGGGCCGTGCGAATCGACCGGCAGAACGAGGATGTTCGTCTGCATGAACCTCTGCGGAGCCTGGAACGAAAGCGTGATCGGCGCTGTGTCCCGCGTAATCGGCTCCAGCTTCTCACGCATCTCTTCAACGGTCGCCGAAGGAGGTATCGGGCCCGCCCCTGAGGATCCAGTGAGAGTCAGGTGGGGCGGTTTATATCGCGACAGCTTCGGGTCGTAGCGTTCATTGATTGCGCGAACCTGATCCGCGATTTCCGGCGGCAGCTCTGCCAGTATGAAAATTCCATTCAGCGCCAAGCATTACTCGCGGTAAGAGCGGCCCCGACCATCAGAAGCGAATGGTAAAGAGGATCGGATTGACCTGGATCTGCGATCGCTTTCCTTTTATCAGCTCGCGATCGATGTGATTCCCGGGGTGGGAATGCGTGTACTTCACCACCTTTAGTCCAACGATCGTACCGAGCGCCGCTCCCGCCATCACGTCACTGGCCCAGTGCTGGTTGTTGTAGATGCGCGAGAGGCCCACCAGTGTGGCACCTCCGTAAAACAAGGTCCCCATGTACCAGGTCGCGTGGGGCCACCAGAATTGCGATTCACGCGTAACCGTCGATGCGAATGCAAAGGCAGTAATTGTATGCCCCGACGGAAATGAGCGGTATCGGTCGCCCGAGAAGCCCCTCCAGAGCTGGAAGTCATGTGGGCTCCTGATATCATAAAATGGACGCTGTCGTCCGGTGAGCATCTTTATTCCACCGCCAAGAATATCGGCGAGCAGGATTGATTCGACGCTATGCAACCCGAGCGCTTCGATCCGCCGGTTGCCACCGGCGCGGCCAATCAGATACACACCTGTACCAGCAACGAAGGATCCCGGATCCCCGAGCAAGCGGAACCCAGTAGCGGCCCGCCTGAGGAACTCATTTTCCTGGGTCCCCTGATATTGGAGCCTGCTGGCGATTTGCATGTCTATGGGCGCGACCGCCGCTGTCCCAATCAGGAATGCGCCCAACAGCAACGCGTCTTTGCCGACGAAAAGCGGCGTCTTCGTGCTAATGGTATCCTGGACCTGTGCCTGCGCTGTGACTGCAATGGTTACGGAAACCAGCGCGGCACGAACTAGCTTTGAGAACAAGTACGTCCCCTTTGAAAACGTTGGTGAAAGGTTCGATCTCGTTTCTGGAATGCAAATCTCTTACCCCTTGTCAATCATGCTTCGAATCGCGATATCACCCGAATGCTGAATATCGACCTCACCGGCAAGCGCGCGCTGGTTGCCGGGGTCGCGGATGACGCCGGATTCGGATTCGCGATCGCCAAATCTCTCGCTGAAGCGGGGGCCAAGGTGTCCGTAGGGACCTGGCCTCCCGCCCTCAACATCTTCATGAATCTGCTGGATCGCGGCAAGATGGATGAGTCGCGAAAGTTATCTGGCGGACAGCTTCTCGAGTTCGAGAAGATCTACCCGCTTGATGCCGCGTACGATACGCTCGCCGATGCGCCGGAAGACATTCGGGGCAGCAAGCGCTACAAGGACACGGGCGACTTCAGCATCGATGGTCTCGCTCGCCGCATCGAGTCGGATTTCGGCAGGAACTCGCTGGACATCGTGATCCACTCGCTGGCCAACGGTCCGGAGGTCAAGAAACCGTTGCTGGAGACGAGCCGTTCCGGGTATCTCACCGCGGTCGGCGTCAGCGCGTATTCGCTGATTTCGATGGTCTCACGTCTCGCTCCCCTCATGCGCAAAGGAGGCTCCTTCCTTTCGCTCACATATTTGGCAAGCGAGCGCGTGATTCCCGGATACGGCGGCGGCATGTCGTCGGCGAAGGCGGCTCTCGAGAGCGACACCCGTGTGCTTGCGTTCGAGGCCGGCCGCAAGTACGGGCTCCGCGTCAATACCATCTCGGCCGGTCCATTGGCGTCGCGCGCGGCGAGCGCGATCGGAATCATCGAGAAGATGGTCGCGTACTGCGCCTATAACTCGCCACTCACCGAACCGTTGGAAGCGGAAGAAGTCGGAAATGCCGCCGCGTTTCTCTCGAGCAACCTGGCAACGGGAATCACCGGCACCGTCATCTACGTGGACAAGGGATACCACTCGATGGGGATGGCGCTCCAGGAAGGAGTGCCCGAGCCCTGACGCTGCGGTCAGGGACTTTTCTTCGCCGCCGCTGCTGCTCTTTCCCGCTCGATCCTGATTTTTATTTCCTGAAGCCGCGCTTCCGACATCCGCCCGGTCAGCGTCAGAGTATTTCCCGTTCCTGGATCAGTCCAGCTTACGACGCGGAGCGTGTTCGCTCTTCCTTCTTGTGAGATTGGCGCAGGTGCCGAAACCGCGGGCGCTGATAGAAATCGATTTGTGCGCTGCGAGTCTGTCCCCGTTGTGATCGCCGCAGTATCGGCCCGCGCTTTCGACTGCAATACGACCGATTTCCCAGCAGCCTGCGCCGCCATGGGTACTACCCCTGCGCTCGTTACCACTGCCCCGGTCAGAGAGATCGGCTTTGCCTCTGTCAGCGTGACAGTATCACCCGGCGCGATTTCGTAGAGAGTTACCTTTACTCCAGCTCTCTGGCGCGTACCGACCAGCTTCAACGGCTCTGACTCGTTTGTTGCGTCCATCGCGACGCCACCGGTAACGCCCGATGGCGCAAGCGGTGTCGGTGCGTTCGGCGCTGCTCCTCCAGCATAGCCCGGCGCGGCGGCGCTCTTGCCAGCTCGCATCATCACGCCCGCACTTGTTATTGCGTTGTTGTCGCGCGACGCAACGCCAGAGCTCGAATCACCCACCATTGTCTTCCTCGCAGTCCCGATCGCCGGCGTTTTGCTCGCCGCCGCTTTCGGTGCGGCCGCGTCGGCCACGCTTTGAGCCGGCCCTATCGCCGATGGTGCCAGCTCCGGGAGTGAGGCCCGTTTTTCCAGCAAGATGCCCCGATCTGCAGCTACCGACATCGGTATTTCGCTGCCCCCACGATCACGGACCACCACAAAAGTCCCCGCCGCGACAACGAGTACGGTTGCCGCCACCCGCCACACCATTGGATCGATGCGCTTCTTCGGCGCCGCTGCTGGTATCACTCCGCGGGGCGCATTGTCGAGCGCCGTCAGAATCCGTGACGACGCCGCGATGAATCCGCGCGCTTCTGCCACCGCAACCGCACACTGCGGACACTCTTTTACGTGTGTTTCGATGCGTGCGGCTTCATCGGCGCTCAAAGCGCCGTCCAGCCATGAGTGAATCGTTCCTTCGTCAGGATGCTGCATTCTTCTCTCTCTCTTCTTGACTCTTCTGCAACGCTTCGTAGCTCTCCACCAGGCGGCGGCGCGCGCGCGATAGCGTTGTCCCTACCGAACCAGGCGACAGCTGCAAGGCTTCAGCTATCTCGCTGTAATCCAGTCCCTCCTCCCGCATCAGTAGCGCGAGACGGTCTCTCTCAGCGAGAGCGTCTATTGCCTTGCGCGCCATCGCTGCTTCCTGAGCGCGCTCGAGCGTAGTCTCCTCCGGCTCGACCATTTCATCCCGCTCCTCCTCCGCCAGCAGTGCCAGATGCTTTCGACGCCTCATGTCCTTCCTCGCTTCATCCCTCACAAGATTCGTCGCCACCGCGAACAGCCAGGCACGCTCGTTCTGTATCGAAGTCTGCCTCAACGCACGAACAAACGTCTCCTGCGCCACTTCTTCAGCCCAGTCGCGATCCCCCAGACGCCGCGTCAGATATCGCACCAACGCGGCGTTGTACGCTCGGAAGAGTCGGTCGACGTCGGTCACGCGACTACCAGCGATCCCGTATCAGCGTCAGGTCGCGATCCGCGAGACGATCTACTCCCGATTGAGTCAGTTCGATTGCCATGCTCCGGCCGGAGACAATCAAGCGCTCGCCAACAGAAAACGGCTCACGCAGCTCCGGCACCAGCTCGATCAGCTTGAAGTACGCGTCGGAGAATGGCTTCACCCGCAGCACCGTGCCGGTTTGCTTGTAGCGAACGTCGGTCCACACACTGTCGCGCAATACAAAGGTCACGTTGCCAGCTCGGGTCACGCGATCACCTCGACCAGCGCTCGCATAATCACCCATACCTACGGCTGCGTCTGCCGCCGAAAGGCTGGTCGCAGACCGTTGCGCTGCTGCCGACTTTGCGGCCTCGAATTGGACCGTCGCCGGAGCGGATGCCGCGCCTATGCCGGTAGTTACAACGCCGTTGAGCTGCGTTCCGCCAAAACCAATTGCTCTCTGGCGATTCATTCCAGGCTCGACCACGAGATACGACGAGAACTCGGTCGGAATGCCGAAGCGCTCTCCAAGATCACGAATCTCGTTGTCGATCTCCTGCGATCCACCATGCTTCCTCTTCTCCGCGCTCAGATATCCTACCCGCTGAGTGGCCCACAGCCTCGCTACGAACGGATTCTCGCGCGAGCGGTCGGGGAAATTGACGCGCGCGCTCCAGCTCACCGGACCACTTGTCGTCTGTCCGTCGAAGCGCACAACCCCGTTGCCACTCCCGTCATAGCGCGCGAGTATCACCAGATCCTCGCCCGCAAATATGTCCACCGGCCCCGAGGGGTGCATCTTCAGAAGTCGTACACCGTCGGCACGAACGCGGACATCGGTCACGAGCGGGCTCGTCAGGCGGCTCGCGACGACTCCCACCGCGCGCTCTACCGATTCCTCCGGACGCACGAAGCTCGCGGTGCCGCGACCCTCGAGCGCCAGCTGCTCGATCAGTGAAACGTTGAGATCTGCGCCCACTCCAAAAGTGAACAGCCTGCGCGACCCACGCTGCTTCGCGACGTTCGACGCAATCACCGACGCATCTCGCTCTCCCACAGTCGGCTGCCCGTCGGTCAGAAACAGCACGATCGGCAGCCTTCCCGCTTGAACGGGAGCAGACAACGCCTCATCGAGCGCTCCCGAGATATTGGTCGAGCCCTCGGCGTCCAGCTGATCGAGATACCGCTCGGCCGCCCCAATGTTCTCGCGTGTCGCGGTCGAGAAATCGTTTCGGAACGTGCGCACATCGCTCGAGAAATCGATCAGACGGAACCGGTCCATTGGCGACAGCGTGCGCAATAGTTGCTTCCCCGCCGTGCGCGCCTGCTCGATTTTCTGGCCGCTCATGGAGCCGGACACGTCGATGACGAATGTTACGTCGCGGGGCACTGCGCGCGGACGGATCGCGGGCGGCGACAGAGTGATCAGCGCAAAGCCATCGTCGTTGCCGGGCGCGTTCGCCAGCATTGAGATCGCGGCGCTGGTCGAGCGACGGATTGGGATGAGGAGCGTGACCTCTCCGCGCGCGTCCCTCACCTCAACCCGTCGCACCGATCCACGACTGTTCGACGCGAATGACCGGTCCCCGTAACTGTCGACAGAGCTTTCTGACCCGTAACGCTGCTCGAAGATCGAGTGCGTCGGAGAATACGCCGTTCCGTACATTGGGTCGTTGGGGTACGTCAGCACGAAGGACGTGCGTCCCCCTGGTTCCTGATTCAGCTCGCGCTGGTTCGATCGCATTCCGCGGAAATAATCGACTCGCAAGGCATCGCCCTCTCGCGGCGCGACGGTCTGAAAGCGCACCACGACTTTCTTTTCCTCGCCCGGCGCGATCGGAAAGATTCTCGCGCGCAGCAGTCCGTACCCCATCCATTCGAGCAACGCAGGATCGCGTTGCCGGCGGACGATTTCTTCATAGATCTGCCGCGCACGGTCGGCGCTCATTGTCTCGCCGGCGACCATCTCGCCATTGATCGAGAGCTTCAAATCCTGGAAGGCGGCGCCTTTCGGTAACGGAAACATGAAATCCGCTTCACCTATCCTGCTTCCGCGATTGACGAACGTCTCGGTGATCTCGTAGCGCAGCACGCGATCGACAAGATCGACGCGCACGTCGCTGCTCTGTCGCACTACGTCGGGCGACGGAATACCACACGCCGGCATCACGCAGGGTCTTCCCGGCGAGCACGGCGGTGGAACTGGACAGGGCCACGGACGCGGCGGACCCTCGACGATCTGTCCCGAAACCAGAGTGGGAAAGCCGAGGGCGAGTACTAGAAGGAATGAGCGCATGAGACACCAGTAGAAGAAAGGTTCTACTGTGGGACGTGTGTCAGGACGTCACTTGCACACTCGCACCTTGCTTTGGCTTTTTGCCGGTAGCCGGGGCCCGCCAGGGGCGGTTAAGTGCTCCTTGGGACGCTTCTTCCACCTTCGTAGCACCCCGTGATCGGATCCCGGATCCTCGCTCGATGATCTCGCCATCCAACGCCGTGATGTAAATTCCCGCTTTATTTGAAGGGGAAAGGGTGGAGGGATTCCGGACCGCCGGTATTCATCACGTCACCGGTATCGCGAGCGATCCGCAGAGAAATCTCGATTTCTACGCCGGGATCCTCGGCTTGAGGCTGGTCAAGCGCACCGTCAACTTCGACGATCCAACCACTTATCACTTCTACTTCGGTGAGGAATCCGGACGTCCGGGCAGCATCCTCACTTTCTTCCCCTGGCCGGACGTGCGTCGCGGCAGACAGGGTGGCGGCCAGATCGCCGTCACATCGTTTTCGATCCTTCCCAGTTCCGTCGGGTTCTGGATCGAGCGACTCATCAAGAAGAGAGTGGAGTTCGAGCAGCCCGTTGCGCGCTACGAGGACGAGCGCGTCATCGCATTCAAGGATCACGAAGGATTCATGGGCGAGCTCGTCGCGCACCCGGCGGCTGCGGCCCACCCCGGTTGGTCGGGAGCTAGCGTTCCCGCCGAACACGCGATCCGGGGCCTTTATTCCGTCACGCTCTGGCTCGATGCCAACGAGCTCACCGGACAGCTTCTCACCAACACCCTCGGATTCAGGCTCGTGCGCGAACAGGGGAGCATCTATCGCTACGCGAGCGGAGACGGCGGCCCCGGAACAATCGTGGACCTGCGTTGCGTGCCAGGCATTTGGGGCGGCGTGATGGGAGCGGGCACTGTACACCATGTCGCGTTCCGCTGCTCCAGCGAAGCCGAGCAGATGGAGGTTCGCACCGAGCTGACTACGCTCGGCTACAACGTCACGCCACAGCTGGACCGTGATTACTTCAAATCTATTTACTTCCGCGAGCCCGGTGGAGTACTCTTCGAGATCGCGACCGATAGTCCCGGATTTGCAATCGATGAGCACCTCGATTCACTCGGCCAGTCGCTCAAGCTCCCCGACTGGCTCGAGCCCCGAAGATTCGAGATCGAGGCACTCCTCCCCAACATCCATACGCCACTCGAGCTGCACGGCCCCAATGCATGACTGACGACCTCGGATTCATTCACCGTTTTTTGCCCGCGGAGGATTCGTCGCACGGCGAAACCCTCGTCGTACTGCACGGCACTGGCGGAGACGAGAACGATCTGATCGGGATCGGACAGGCGATCGCTCCAGGCGCCGACATTGTGAGCCCGCGCGGAAACGTTCTGGAGGCCGGAGCCCCGCGCTTCTTCAAGCGTCTTGCCGAGGGCGTGTTCGATCCGAAGGAAGTCCGCTCGCGCGCGGAGGAGCTGGCGCGATTCATTCGCGGGGCAGTCGTTACATATCGTCTCGATCCCGCTCGTGTCTTTGCCCTCGGATACTCCAACGGCGCCAACATCGCATCGACAGTGATGCTCGTCGAACCCGGGATCCTGCAGGGCGCGATTCTCTTTCGGCCCATGCTCGTGTACGAGCCGAGTGAGAAGAGCGATCTCACCGGCTCCGCTGTGTTCATCTCCGCCGGTCGCATGGATCCCATCGTTCCCGTGGCCAGCGTCGAGCGGTTGGCTGAGCTCTTCGAGTCGACGCACGCGGAAGTCACTCTGAAATGGCAGTTGGCCGGCCACAATCTGCTACCAAGCGAAGTACGCGAAGCGGCCGATTGGCTCGCCCTGCGGCGCGCGCGCGTATGAGCTAGCTTCAGATGAGAATCCCCTTCGGCGTGACGCCCGCCGCGCATATCTCTTATCACCTGCCGCACCGCTTCTAATGTCCGAGCCAGCCGACACCGCGACCGCCCCTCGGTCAACAGCCTCTTCTTCGTCTCCACCTTCGGGATCCGGCCAATCGCTGGAAGATCTCTGCATCAACGCGATCAGAGTTCTCGCGATGGATGCCGTTCAGAAGGCGGACTCCGGCCATCCCGGCACACCGATGGCGCTGGCGCCGCTCGCCTACGTACTCTGGACCCAGCACCTCCGCTACAACCCGGCCGATCCCAATTGGCTGAATCGTGATCGCTTTGTCTTGTCGGCGGGACACGCGTCGATGTTGTTGTACAGCGTGCTCTATCTGACCGGCTACGACCTCACGCTCGATGACCTGAAGCAGTTCCGGCAGTGGGAGAGCAAGACGCCCGGGCATCCCGAGCTCGGTTACACGCCCGGTGTCGAGACGACGACCGGCCCGCTGGGCCAGGGGATCGGCAACTCGGTTGGTATGGCGGTGGCCGAGGCGCACATGAGCGCGGTGTTCAACCGTGACCAGAAGATCATCGACCATCACGTGTATTTCATCGCCAGCGATGGCGACATGATGGAAGGTGTCTCGCATGAGGCTGCTTCATTCGCAGGCCACACGAAGCTCGGCAAGTTGATCGGCTTCTATGATGACAATCACATCACGATCGAAGGCGATACTGCGCTCACGTTCAGCGACGACACCGGTGCCCGGTTCGAGGCCTATGGCTGGCACGTGCAGCACGTGGCCGACGTCAACGATCTCGCCGCGCTCAATCGCGCAATCGATGCGGCAAAGGCCGAGACATCGAAGCCGTCGCTGATCGTCGTTCGCTCGCACATCGGCTACGGTAGTCCCAACAAGCACGACACCGCCGAGGCGCACGGCTCCGCACTCGGCCTGGACGAGATCACTCTCACCAAGAAGGCGCTCGGCTATCCATCGTTGGAGCCTTTCTACGTGGCACCGGAAGCTCTCAATTATTGGCGCGAAGCAGGAAAACAGCGAGCGAAGGCGGAGCCCGGATGGAAAAAGATCTACGACGCTTACAAGGCCGCGAATCCGACTCTCGCGAAGGAGCTCGAGCGCCGGCTTCGTGGTGATTTGCCAGACGGCTGGGAAGAAACGATTCCTGTGTTCACGGCGAAGGACGGCAACGTCGCGAGTCGCGCTGCATCAGGCGTCGTCATCAACGCCATCGCCAAAAAGCTACCCGAGCTGATGGGAGGCTCCGCCGATCTGGCGAGTTCCACCAACACCATCATCAAAGGCGAGCCAAGTTTCTCCGCGGAGAGCTACGCCGGCCGCAATTTCCATTTTGGGATTCGCGAGCACGGGATGGGATCGATCATGAACGGGATGTCGCTGTTCGGCGGCATCATTCCGTACGGTGCGACCTTCCTGATTTTTTCGGACTACATGAGACCGCCGGTAAGGCTGGCGTGCATCATGGAGCGCCACGTCATCTACGTTTACACGCACGACTCGATCGGTCTTGGCGAGGATGGGCCGACGCACCAACCCATCGAGCAGCTGAGCGCGCTGCGCGCGATACCCCACATGACGCTCATCAGACCAGCCGATGCGTCGGAAACGGCGGAGGCCTGGCGGGCTGCTCTCAAGCACAAGGGTCCGGTCGCACTGGTGCTGACACGACAAAAACTTCCCTTCATCGATCGATCGAAATACGCCTCCGCCAGCGGATTGGCGCGCGGCGCATATGTGCTCGCGGATACGGCCGGCGGTGCTCCTCAGGTCGTCATGATGTCGAGCGGCTCCGAGGTCTCGCTGATTCTCGAGGCCCAGAAGAAGCTGGAGGCCGACGGAATTCGTACCCGCGCTGTAAGCATGCCGAGCCACGAGCTTTTCGCGAGACAGGATCAGGCATATCGCGACAGCGTGCTGCCGAAGGGTGTGAAACGCATCGCGATTGAGGCAGCGCATCCGATGTCCTGGTACCGCTGGGTGGGAGATGATGGCGTCATCATCGGACTCGAGCGCTTTGGCGCGTCGGCCCCAGCTCCTACCATCTATGAACACTTCGGCATCACAGCGGAGCGAATGGTCGAGACGGCGAAGAAGCTCGTGGCGAAGAAATAATCACGGGATGCCGGATCCTGGTAAGGTCGTTATCGTGAGCGAGAGCGAGCCCCTGCTTCGCGACATCAGCGTTACGCTCAATCCCGACACGCCAGAATGGCCGGGCGACACGCCATTCACGTGTGGGTGGGCTTCCTCGATGGCGGCGGGCGCGAGTGTCAATGTGTCGTCCTTCACCGCGAGTCCACACGTCGGCACGCACGCCGATGCGCCGCTTCACGTGCGAGAGGGATGGTCGGGCTCGCACGAGCTGTCACTCGACGCCTTCTTCGGTCCAGCGATTGTCGTCGATGTTTCGACTCTCAACAAGGAGATCGAGATCGAGGACCTGGAAAAGATCCAATCACTGCCATTCGTCGAGCGACTGCTTTTGCGAACGGGTCGAACGATTGCGAGCGGTGCCTTCCCCGAGGACTGGCCGACACTCTCCGAATCGTGCGTTCGCACCTTGCTCGGGCGCGGTCTGCGCCTGCTCGGCGTCGATTCTCCCTCGGTGGATCCCAGAGACAGCAAGAATCTTCCTGTCCACATTATGCTCTTCTCCGGTAACGCTGCGATCCTGGAGAACCTCGACCTGAGGAGAATTACGCCCACCATGTACGAGCTGATGGCATTTCCACTCAAGCTCATGGCTCTCGACGCCGCTCCAGTGCGCGCGGTTCTACGGCAGATCGTCGTCTAAACCGTTCGAGCGGGTGGGGCAAAGATGACACGCGTCCTGAAACGACCAGGCCGACACCGAAGAGGTCGGCGACCTTACGGTTGATTCTCTGATCCGGCCATTGATAACGATGCTCAGACGCGCTGTCTTCTTTTTTCTTGCACTGGCAACGTTGGCCGCCCTGATCGAGGGGCAGCAGCAGCGGTCGAAGCGCGCGAGAGGTTCATCCAAAAGCCACGAGCGACGCGCCAGACACCAGCCGGCCAAACCGCCGGTAACCAGCTTCGTCACCGACTCTGGCGGCAGAGAGCTGATCGTCCGTCTGCTCGATATCGGACAGGGGGATGCCACTTACATCAGGAACGGGTCGAGCAGGGTGATCATCGACGGCGGCCCCGATACCGCCGCGTTCGGACGATATCTCGATTCATTGAATCTCAACAACTCGACGATCGACGTTGTGATCCTCTCTCACCAGCATCTCGATCACTACGGCGGCCTCCAGGAACTATTCAAGACCACTCGCCATATCCACGTGCGCAGCTTCTTCGAGAACAAGGATCCCTCAGCGGCCGTGACGCTCGCCGAGCTTCGCGATTCGATACTGTCTCGAATGGATCGCGACAGCCTGATCTATCGCGACACCGACGATCCGTGCTCCAACGGACGCCCGATTTGCACCGTCGCGATGACCGGCGGGGCGAAAATGCACATCATGGCGCCATTTTCCACCAGTGACGGGGCCAACAACCGCTCGACAGCTGTGAAATTGATCGGGCCCGATTCCGCATCATTTACGATGTGGCTCGCTGGAGATGCGGAACGTGAGGAAATCGGCTGGTTCGAGACAGCGGGCTACGCCCGGAATCCCGGAATGCGGGTGAATGTTCTCAAGGCCGATCATCATGGAAGCTGCAACGGCGTCACGCCGCGCTACCTTGCGCTGACGGATCCACAGTGGGTCGTTGCATCGCTCGGCACGGGCAACGGCTACGGCCACATGCACGCTCAGGCGAAGAAGATCTATCGCGGTGCCCACGTGCCATGGTATCGAACCGACCAGAACGGCACGATCACAATCCGCACGCCTGGGACAGTCGGCGGTGGATTCAAGGTCACCCCGGAGCGCGGTGGCACAAGTCTCGATGGGCCGAGTGACCGGGTATCACATCAGCCGGGATGTGCGACGGGGGCAAGATAGGCGGCTGACCCTTAAAGCTGAATATCACCACCGCGATCGTTCTTCGACTTTCTAGACACCTGCTTCGCCGATTTGTCGAGCGCTTTCTTCTTCGCGTCGGGATCGGTTTCGATCAGGAGGGCGGATTTCCCTTCGCCTCGGTCGTGAGTCACCGATAGCACATCGCCTTCCTTCACTCCCTCTGGCAACAACCACGCGGGAATCGGCGTTACTGCGCGGCCGTCAACTTCGATCGAAGCCGACCCATCTTCGATCACATCGACGACCCATGTGTGCTTGGAATGTTTACTCATGACGTTTCTCCCGACGTGGTTACCCGAACTCTCGCACCGGAAAGCGGACGGTATCTGCGGCGGAACTCGAACGTAAAGTGAACGGTATCCGCGGCGAAGCTTCACGAACGTCTGCGGATTCTAGAGTAGCACATGGCATGTCGTATGCGCCATTGCGCGTCTCCGAGCCGCACGACTCGCACCAATCATCGCACGAGATCACCCATGCACAGCGACTCAGGTCACACGACCTCCGTCTGGATGGACACCACCGAAGTGCCGCAGTTTCAACCGCTTACCCAGGATCTGCGGTCGAACGTTTGCGTCATTGGCGCCGGCATTGCCGGCATGACCACGGCCTATCTGCTCGCGCGCGCGGGTCGCGCCGTTGTTCTGATCGACGACGGTCCAATCGGTGGTGGCGAGACGAGTCGCACTACCGCTCACCTTACTGCCGCCCTCGATGATCGCTACTACAACATCGAGACGATGCACGGCGAGGAAGGTGCCAGGTTGGCAGCCGAAAGTCACATGTCGGCGATTCATCGAATCGAAACCATTGCGTCGATGGAAGACATCGATTGCGATTTCCAACGCGTCGAAGGCTTCCTCTTCCTTGGCGGCGAGAATACGCGCAAGGATCTGGAACGAGAGCTCGAAGCGACCCAACGCGCCGGAATAACCGATACACAGCTCGTCGATCGCATCCCGTTCGGATTTTGGGACAGCGGACCAGCGCTCCGCTTTCCTCGACAGGCTACCTTCCACCCGCTCAAGTATCTGAAGGGTCTCGCTCGCGCGATTCTTCGTGACGGGGGCAAGATCTACACTGGCGTGCACGCGGAGAAGATCGAGGATGGTGAGCCGGCGCGGGTGACGACGAGCGATGGCCACGTCATCAGCGCGGACAACGTCGTCGTTTGCACCAACACGCCGGTCAACGACTGGCTCATCATCCACAGCAAGCAGGCTGCGTATCGCACCTATGTCATCGGCGCGCGAGTTCCGAAGGGATCGGTCCCGCAGGGACTGTATTGGGATACTCCCGATCCCTACCACTACATCCGCATCCAGCACGCCGAGGATAAATCCGGGCACGAGCTGGATTACGACATCCTGATCGTTGGCGGCGAGGATCACAAAACCGGCCAGGCCGCGGACACCGAAGAAAGATTCGTGCGTCTCGAGCAATGGACACGCGAGCGCTTCCCGATGGTCGAGCGCCTGGACTATCGCTGGTCGGGTCAGGTGATCGAGCCCGTCGATTACATGGCGTACATCGGCAAGAATCCGGGCGGCGACGAGCACATCTGGATCGCCACTGGTGATTCAGGAAATGGGATGACCCACGGCACGATCGCGGGCATCATCCTGAACGAGCTGGTCCAGGGACGCAAGCATCAATGGGCTCGACTCTACAATCCTTCCCGCATCAGCGTCCGCGCGACCCCGGAGTTCGTGAAGGAAAACATCAATGTCGCGGAGCAGTACAAGGATTGGTTCACGGGCAGTGACGCTGGCGACGTCGCGGCGATCAAACCGGGTGAAGGAGCCGTCATCGGTCGCGGTAGAGGCAAGATTGCAGTCTACCGCGATGAGGGAGGCGACATCCACCAGCTGTCGGCGGTCTGCACCCATCTCTACTGCATCGTTCACTGGAACGATACCGAGAGAACGTGGGACTGTCCGTGCCACGGATCACGCTTCGATCCGTACGGCAAGGTCGTCAACGGCCCGGCTATAGTCGGGCTTTCTCCTGCTTCTCGTGAACCGCGGCCGGAGAAGGAGAGGGACGCAGCAAAGCAGTGACTCGGTGATGCTTGCCATCATCGACCAGATTGATCGCATTCTCGACTCGTCTACCATCGACCGTCAATTCGGCCGTCCCGCGTTCCAGCCCGTCGGGATTCTCGACGGCGATTTCGTAAGTCGATGACCTGAACCGGTATTCGATGGTGAACTTTTTCCAACTCGCGGGAATGCATGGCTCGATGAACAGCTCCTCACCGAGCTGGCGGAAGCCGAGTATCGCCTCGAGGGCCGTCCGGTACATCCAGCTCGCCGAGCCGGTGTACCACGTCCACCCACCGCGCCCGAGATGTCCCTTCGCGGTGTACACGTCGGCTGCGACGACATACGGCTCGACCTTGTAGATGTCGACCGCCTTCGCGCTGTCTGAGTGCGTGATCGGATTGAGCATCTGGAACAACTCGAACGCCCGATCGCCATCTCCCTGCAGCGCTGTCGCGAGCACGGCCCAGAGCGCGGCATGCGTATACTGGGCTCCGTTCTCGCGCACGCCCGGCAGATAACCCTGAATGTAGCCGGGATCGTGCGTCGTCTTGTCGAATGGTGGCGTGAGCAACAGTATGAGCCGCGCGTCCTCGCGTACCAGATACTTGTTCAGGGACTGCATGGCGATCCGCGTTCGCTCCGGACTCCCAGCGCCGGAAATGACGCTCCAGCTCTGAGCAATCGAGTCGATCTTGCATTCGTCGCTCGTGCGCGATCCGAGCGGAGAGCCGTCGTCGAAGTACGCCCGGCGATACCATTCTCCATCCCAGGCTGAGCTCTCCACCGCCTCGGCGTAGCCTTCCGCTTTTGCCAGCACTTCATCGCGGGTCGCTGTGTCGCCGCGTTTCTCCGCGTGAACAGCGAACTTGCGCAGCGTGGAGATCAGGAACCACGCGAGCCAGACGCTTTCTCCCTTGCCTTCGATTCCGACCCGGTTCATTCCGTCGTTCCAATCACCGCTCCCAATGAGCGGCAGACCGTGCACACCGGCCGTGCACGCCTTCCTCAGCGCTCGAACGCAGTGGTCGTAGATGCTCCCAACCTCCGAGCTGACCTTCGGCAGATCGTAGATCTCGTGCTCGTCCGGGTTCAGCAGCCGCATCGTCAGGTAAGGAACCTCGACGTCGAATATCCCGCGGTCGCACGAGACGTTTACATAGTGATCGATGACGTACGGAAGCCAGATCAGATCATCCGAGAACTGTGTTCGTACTCCGCGACCGGTCTGCGGATGCCACCAGTGCTGGACGTCGCCTTCGACGAATTGGCGGGATGCCGCTCGAATTATGTGCTCTCTGGCTACCGCCGCATCTGCATATACGAATGCCATCACGTCCTGCAGCTGGTCGCGGAACCCGAACGCGCCGCTCGACTGGTACAGCGCGGTGCGCGCCCACATGCGGCACGACAGCGCCTGGTACAGAGACCATCGATTCACCATCAGGTCGAACGTCGGCTCCGGAGTCTTGACCTTGATGGTGCCAAGTCTCTTGTCCCAGTCGCGAATGTTCGAATCGACCGCCCGTTTTGCGTCGGTGGCTGTGCGGTTTCGCGCGATTATCTCCCGGACCGCGTCTTCGCCTTCGGCTGCGCCGAGAAGCATGACGATTTCGCGCGTTTCACCCGGCTCGATCGTAACACTCACCTGGAGCGCGCAGCACGGATCGATCGTCGCGCCGATCGCTCCCGACAATCCCGCGCGTTCGAGCGCCGCGGGACTCGAGATCGTCCCGTTTCGCCCGAGGAACTCTCGGCGGTCGGCGGTATAGTAGGCGACCCGCTCACTGATCGATGCGAACGCGACGGTTTCGGCGAATTGGGCGTCGAAGTAATTGCGCGCGAACATCGACTGCGTGGCCTCGTCGAAGGTCGTGCGAATCTGATACTGTGTCAGCTCACGATTTACGCCCAGCACCCACTCTACATACCATGTGAGGGTGAGCTTCTTCCTCGTGCTACCATCGTTGCGCAAAGTCAGCACGCTGATTTTTACCGGATCGGTCTGATCGACGCCGAGCCTGAACGAGCTCGCCAGTCCCTTGTGCGTGTGGTCGAAGACTGAGTAGCCCGCGCCGTGTCTAACCTTGTATGGCGTCGGCTCGCGAATCGGACAGGGCGTCGCCGTCCACAGATCGCCGTTCGCATCGTCGCGCAGGAAGACGCAGTCGCTCGACGGATCCCGCACCGGATCGTTGTGCCACGGGGTGAGGCGATAGAAGAAGCTGTTCCCCGCCCAGGTTGTACCGCTTCCACCTTCGCTCACGATGAAACCGGCGACCGGATTGCCGACGACGTTGACCCATGGCGCCGGCGGCAAGTCGCTGCCCGTCAGATGGATCTCATACTCACCGTCTCCGTTGAATCCGCCGAGTCCGTTGAAGCATTGGAGGCCCGTGCCTGGATCAGCAGTCTCCGCATGGATCGCCACCGTACCGAGAGGCACAATGTCGCGGTTCATGATCTCGAGCTTGGGCGGATATCGGTCCTCGACCCCCGGGAACTCGAGGAAGTTTCCGAGCCCGAGCCCGTCGCAATTCACCTGCACGCGCGCCATCGCCTTGAGCAGCGTGATCTCCTCCGGCTTGAGGAGATCAGCTCGACGGATGAATACACCGCCCGGTCGGTCGAGCAGGCCCGCCTCGCTGGACGCCATCGCTGTTGCCAGCAGCTCGTCGCTCAGCTCCTGCATGTAAGTCGCGGGATGCACGTTCAGGATCACCAGATCGCAGGTGATTCCCTTGAGCCTCCAGTAGTGGTGCGTCCTGAGCAGCTGTCTCACGCTCGGCATTCCCACCGGGCTCTCCACGGTGGCGAGAAGTATCGGCCAGTCGCCGGAGATGCCAAGCGTCCACAGCGCCTGTTGTCCGAGTTTGTTCTCCTCGACGGCGCTCTGCGCCGGCCGGAATCCCGGGTGCGGGAACATCAGGTGGCCGGCGAGGTCCTGATACAGCGCCGCATCGGCGGGTGCAATTCCGAGGTCGCGTAGCTCCGCCTGCGCCTGGGCCCACGAGAGATCGAGGGCGCGACGGGCGCTGTACGGATCATGATACAGGTCGGCCAGCTGTATCGCGCGCTCTTTCTGCTCGGTGATGAAGGTCGTGAACGCGACGTGCGTCGATCCGCCCGGTGGAATCCGCACCTTCACACGCAGAGAGAAGATCGGATCGAGCACCGCGCCAACCGTTCCCGACAGATCCGCGCCCTCGTCGAGCGCTTCCGCATTCCTCACCGAGCGCCCGCGACCGACGAATTTGGCGCGATCAGTCTCGCACGTGACCTTCCCAACTAGCTCCGCTCCGCACGCTACGACGTGCGCGCACCAGATCGCCGCCTCGGTCGCGGAGCGAGAACGCCGCGTGGCCAGCAGCGCCGCCTTCCCTTCCAGGAATTCCGTTTGCACGAAGAGATTGGCAAACGCTGGATGAGAACGGTCTGTATCGGGCGGGGCCAGCACGACCTCGGAGTAGCTCGTCAACTCGATCTCACGCGTCTGGAGCGATCTGTTCGTCAGCATCACGCGTCGGACTTCTGCCGCATCATCCGATGCGACTGCAATTTCGGTAACGGTGTCGATGTCGCCGTCGCGGCGAATGAACGTGATGCGGTCGCTCGCGAACAGCACACGGTACCACTGCGGCTCCGTCCCCGACGGCTGGTGCGCCGTCGACCAGACGTGGCCGGTGCTGAGGTCCTTCACGTAGCACCATTGCCCGTAGTTGTCGCGTGTCGAGTCGTGACGCCACCGGGTGACGGCAAGATTTCCGTAGCGGCTGAACCCGCCGCCCGCATTCGTGATCAGAGTCGTATACGGCACGTTTCCGAGAATGCCGACGACCGGTTGCGGAGTGTGCGGCGTTTCGATCTCGCGCACGGCGGGCTTCTCCGTCTCGCTCGGTACCCGCGCTGCGTCATCTCCCTGGACATCCTGCACCGTGAGACGACGGGGGATCCGCTCCTGCAGCACCAGCTCCGCCGAGCGCACGAGTGGATCGAGGTGGAAGCGGCGCGGCCATATCTGCTGGTTGAGCGCGTTGTCGAGCGCGACGATGCTCATCCCGATGTGGTGCGCCATGAAGGTGCACACGATCGTCTTGCGGGACCCCGGAGAAGGCCGGGTGTAGTCGAGAGCGTCGCGGAATCCGTAGGGACCCAGCGCACCCTCTGCCTCGAGGGTCGTGAGATTCTTGAGCGATTGACGCGGCTCCACCAGCATCGCCAGCACCGTCGCATACGGCGCGACGACGAGCTCCTTGCTCAACCCGCGCTTGAGCGCGAGATCCGGAACGCCAAAGCCGCGGTATTGGTACGTGTGCGATCGGTCACGCACCGCGTACGCGGATTCCGACACACCCCACGGCACCCCCCGTTCCGCGCCGTACGCGATCTGGCGCCTGACGCTTCCCTTGTGCGTCTGATCGAGCAGCGTAAAGGGAAAGGTTTGCATCACCAGAGCCGGCATCAGGTACTCGAACATGCTGCCGCTCCAGGACAGCAGCGTTCTTGTCCCCGCGGTGGCCGTGAGCGAGCGGCCGAGCCTGAACCAGTGATCGACCGAGACATCGTCCTTCGCGATCGCTATGAATGACGCGAGCCGTGATTCCGAGGCGAGCAGATCGTAATACGAGTTGTCCACGGTGTTGCTGCCAATGTGATAACCGATCGTGAACAGCTTTCGCTTGGTGTCGTAGAGGAAGCGGAAATCCATCTCCACCGCGTACGCGTGCGCGCGCTCCGCAATCGCCTTCAGTCGCTTCGCATCCAGATCGGAGCACGTGGGGTCCTTCAGCTTCTCGTAGCAGGCCTGCTTGAGCGCGATGAGATGCCCTGCGAAGTTTCCGCTGTCCACCGTCGAGACGTAGCCCGGCTCGAGCACGCGCAGCTCGTTCAGGTCGTACCAGTTGAAGAAGTGGCCGTGGAAGCGCCGCATCCGCTCGAGAGAACGGAAGACTTTCTCCACGCGGTCGATCATGTCTGATCTGGTGATGAAGCCAAAGTCCACCGCGCTCACCGTCGAGAGCAGCTGGAGCCCGATGTTGGTCGGCGAGGTGCGGAGCGCCAGAACCGGCTCTGGGTCCTCCTGGAAATTGTCGGGCGCGAGCCAGTGTGTTTCCTCCGTCACGAATTTCTCGAAGTACGTCCAGTGCAGCTTGGCGTATCGAAGCGCTGCCTGCCGCTCCGTATCGGTCAGATGGATCTCGCCGAGAATTGCCGGCCGGCTGAGCGCGAACGCGATGCTCGGGCTCGCGAACCAGGCGAGTACCAGCGGCAGCGTCCCCATGATGAACAGAAAACGCTCGTCCGAGGTCAGGGTGCCGCTCACCGTTACGTGCAAGCCGATGAGCGCGCTCAAAACCAGACACAGCGCGGTAACCGGCCACATCTTGCGCCAGGTTTCGCGCTGCGATCCAACGCCGAGCGCGCGCTCAACCTGCGATGCGGTTTGCCACTCGAGAAGATTCCGATGGCTGATGAACAGCCTGTAGAGCGTGCGGATGATCGCGTCGGCGGATACGACGGCCTGATGCGGGAGGAAAGCGACAGCCAGAGCCAATTGCTGACCGTTTGTGATGGCATCACGTCCAACGGCCAGATAGTACGCCAGCCACGATTGGTCGCGCGGCGGTCGCAGCAGTGAAATCGTCAGCGAGAGGAGCCAGGGAAACGCGATAACCACCAGCACGATTCCCGTCCACTGAACGGATGACCCCGGCAGCAGGAACCAGCCGACGATCAGCATCATCAGCTGAAAGATCTCGACCAGACTTCGGCGTAGATTGTCGAGAATTTTCCAGCGCGATATCGCCGACAAGCGATTCTGCATCCGCCCGTCCGGACCTGGAACGGTGCCCTTCAACCACCCAAGCAGCTGCCAGTCGCCGCGAATCCACCGGTGCTTCCGGCGCGTGAATGTCAGATAGCGCGCCGGATAGTCGTCGTACACCTCGATATCGGTCGCCAGCCCGGCGCGCGTCCACGTTCCCTCGATCAGATCGTGGCTGAGCAGCGTGTTCTCGGGGAATCGCCCGTGCGTCGCCTCCTCGAAAGCATCGACATCGTAGATCCCTTTTCCGGTGAAGCTGCCCTCGCCATAGAGATCCTGGTACACGTCGGATACAGCCGTCGTGTACGGATCGACACCAGGGTGCCCGGAGTGAATCGAGGCAAAGTAGGATTTATGCGCGCTCGTGAGCGACACGCCGACCCGCGGCTGGACGATTCCATATCCCTCGGTGATGCGTCCGATTTGCGGGTCGTAGTGCGCGCGGTTGAGCGGGTGCGCGATCGTTCCGACAAGAAGCTGCGCCGCATCTCGCGGCAGCACCGTGTCCGAGTCGAGCGTGATGACGTAACGTACGAAGGCGAGCCTGCTCGTATCGCCGATGACCGTTGTAAACGCGTCTCGCGCTCCCCCTCGCAGGAATTTGTTGAACTGGGCAAGCTTGCCACGCTTCCTCTCCCAACCCATCCATACGTTCTGTTTCGGATTCCAGAGCCGCGGGCGATGAAAGAGGAAAAACACATCTTCGCCCGCGTTTCCGTACCTCGCGTTCAGGCTCTTGGTCCCCGCCGCGGCCGCGGCGAGAATCGCCTCGTCATCCGGCCTGTGCTCGGTTGGTGAGTCCGTGAAATCGCTCAGTATCGCGAACTGAAGATTCGGGTCGCGATTGGCGAGGTACTGCACCTCGAGGTGCTCGAGCGCTTCCTCCGCCCCGTGTACGCTCCCAAGGAGCGTGGGCACGACCACCGCCGTCATGTACTCTTCCGGAATTCCGTCGTCACGCAGCTCGAGCTTGGACAGGAGCCGCGGTGGCATCAGCAGCGTGATCAGCTGGTTGATGACGCTGATTCCGATTTCGCTCGCCGGAATTAGAGCAACGACCGCGAGGACCAGCTGAACCATCAGCGACGCGCCCTCTACAACTTCCAGAATCACCGCGATCGCGAGAATCGTGAACACGGTTATCCCCCCGAAATACAGCGTGTTGGGGTGCCGCTGTGTCCAGCGATGCAGCCATTCTCCGGGCGGTGGAGTGTACCCGACCTTCTCCTCGAGCACCTGGCGCCCAATGTCCACCAGGAAGTAGCCGACGTGCGCGTGTCTCGCATCGCTCGGATCGGCGAGCTTCGCCAGTGCCAGTACCTCGCTCGCTATTTCTTCTTCCGGCCGCTTGACCCGCTTCGCGATGTGCTCGACCACGTGGCGGTAATGATCCCGGGTCCCGAACGTCATCGAGGGGTAGTGGCCGCTTGGATCCTGACGCAGAAGCTTGTCCGTCGCGCTTTGCGATTCGACGAAATCCTTCCAGTCCAGCCTCGAAATCGTGCGAAGACTCGTGATGCTGTTCGCGACGGTCACCTGCGTCAGCGCCACTCTGCGATTCGATCGCGTTGCAGCTTCTTCCGCGCTCGGTCCGTCTTCCGCGATCCACTGCTCGAGCCAGATCAGCGGCGTGAAGTTCGTCTGGTACGATCGGACCTGCTGTAGGAACCGCGCTACCCACGTCGGCGTGAACGGCGGATGATCGTCGACAAACGCGGCGAGTGCCGTCGCGAGCGCGCGTGAAGATTCCTCACTGGCCTCACGCAATGTCGTGGCGGCTCGGTCGGCTGACTCGACTTCCTGCAGGCGCGCGGCCACCCGCAACGCCATTCTACGGATGTTCTCGACCAGACCCAATCGAAGCATCGTCGGGATCGCCCACAGCTCGCCGATGCGAAGCTGAGTAACGGTCTGATACTCGCGAACGAAGAGCGTGATGTTGTCGAGATCGAGGTGGCCTTCCGTGTGCGCGATCAGCTCGATTGCCACTTCGTACGCTCGCGGATATCCGGCGAGTGATCCTGTGGCGAGCTTGGGAAGCTCCTCGTAGTAGCCCTTGGGAAGATTTGTGCGGATTTCCCTTATGTGCTCCTGGACGATGTAGAAGTTGTCCAGCAGCCAGTCTCCAGCCGGGCTGATGTCGAGACCACGCTCTGCGCCGTTGTTCAGCTCCTGATAGACACGATCCAGTACTTCTCTCGTGTCCTCGAGACGAAGTAGGAGAGGGCCGGCGCCCCGTTGTTTTTGCGCCGGGAGCAGGTGATGTCCGCGCGCCACCGCTCGCGCGCGCTCACCGAGCCGCTCGAGACCGAGTACTTCGCCACGAATCGGACCGACGAGTTCTTCGCCAGACCCGTTTCGTGAACGGCCGAACAGACGACTCAGAATTGTTGTTGGAGCCTTGGGCGGGATCGCTGTTGCCACGTCACTTACTCAACGCCAGAGGTGTGCCGCTCTCGGATGGGGCACGCCCGCAAGATATCCCGTTTTATCTACTCGGCGTAATACGCCTGGATGCAGAGAGTCACGAGCCGCTGCCTGACGCGTTCGTATTGATCCGCATTCTGTGGGCGCAACGATTCGGCTAGGGAGTTCCAAAGCTCCTTGAAAATAACTATCAGCTCCTCGGGAGGAACGTCATTTTCGTGCGCCTCTCGGCCGACTTCCTCCAAGAGAGCGGTAAGCTCTGGCGTCGGGCCGTCAGGTCGCTTGAGCTGCTCAGTGAGCGCAGTCCGCAACTCCTTCATGCTGCTTTCTGAGAGTGGGCTCACAGATGTTTGGCCAATAGTTTTCCCCACTTTCTCACTTGTTTGTGGAAAGTGGACATTTGTTCCTGGAATATCTAAGTGATAGTTTCGCCGAGCGCCATAGAATCAGAAAGCCCGGCAGTTGCCGGATTAGGCGGCGTTCGCATATGGGGCGGCGTGTTGTTTCTCGCGCGCGATGAGGTCCGTCGCTGCTTAGCCGAGTCCTACGGTAGAGCTTCGCTTGCTCGAGCCCTCCCCAAGCCAAACGCCCCTCGTTGAGGGGCGTTTGTAGGTCAGACCTTTTTTGCTTTGTGCGTAGCCCCTTTGTCCCCTTGTGTCGGGATCGGACCCGCATTTCTCTCGCTTTCCTTGAGATGCTGCTTGTCCAGCTCGAGTATGTGTTCGTCGTCAGTTCGATTCTTCTGATCGGTCACGCTTGCATCTCTTTGATGCTTCCCCTGCGAATCCATCTCTCCCCCTCTTTCAGATGTAGGGTTTTGAGACGTACAGGAAGCATGCCTGTCCCAGTTTATCCCCCCTGGTAGCATTTAACGCCGTTAGGCTCAACGAATTCGAATTCCCCCCATCAGCCTGAATAGAGTGGCGTCTGCCGGCACCGAATAGACCTGGGCTCCGACATCCAGAATCTGCCGAAGGACCGCGGTCAGCCCACCAAAGACTGCGGCGCGATAGAGGGGCTTCTCGAGCTCGACCTGGGTCATGTCGACGCTGCCAGACTGACTAGTGAACCCGACCTGAAAGTGCGGATCGATCCGGTTTACACCCGCGCCACCGTAGAACGAGATTCCACGGACCCCCGGGGCAAACCCGGCGGCGACCTCGCCACCGAACATGTCGGGATGGAAAGTATCCTTCGATGGACTGGTCCCGTAGCACGGGCTCGAGGGCGCCGTCTGCTGAAGCTGCGACTCAGGACAGGTTATCGCTCCTTTAACATTTCCGAAGGTGCCATGCACGCGGAGCATGAGGGTCGTTCCACTTGAAACGGGACCGACCGCGAAATGGTGAGACTGCGATACGGCGAAGCTGAAAAGATTCGGCGTAGCTCTCGCGATCGTCACCGGAGGAAGGTACGCAGCCTCGAGGGCAAAGCCGAACGGCCCGCCGATCGTAATCCTCGGCCGCCCGAATACGGGGGAGAGTGAGGTATGCTCGCTCTTCTGGGTAAAGCACCGGCCGGTCTGCTCGATCGCGGGATCCGGCTTGGGGATGTATTCAAGCTCGGCACCGATCCTGATGCTGGCGGGGAGAGGCACCTCCGGCACTGTTGCCATCGAGTACACGATCGGCGCCGTATAGAACGCGAGAAGCTTTCCTTCGTTGCTATTGGTTGGGACTCGGCACTGCGCTATTGCTTGTCGCTGTGCGGTCAAAAGCAGTACTAGTATGAACAGACCTCGACGCATTGTTGCTCCTGTTCGGAAGAACTCCTGATGAGCGACTAACCTAAAGGCGAAACCCTGATGCGGCGACGATCGGTCGGCAAGCGCAGCGATTCAAGGCGCCAATGTATGCGCGCAACAGGCGAACGCCCAACCAATGTCTTTGACGTCATCGGAAAGATCATCGACTTCCGATGGAGCGGGGCTTCCGCGCGTACGTGCGAAGCAGGCATTCCGAGTAGAACCCCGGATGTTCTTCGTATGCGCCCCACGTTTTGTTGACGCGCATCATTTCCTTGTCGTAAGCCAGGAACATCGCAGTCTTCTCGCGCGCCTGATCGGTCGACCGATTGGCTGCTCGCGTTGCAAGCGCGTAACCCACATAGTACCACGTGTTCCACTTCTGTCTCTTGCGCAGATCTTCCACAAGCAGGCCGACCATGCGGTGATCGAAGTGATCGTGCGGATTCGCCGCCACGCTCGGATCGCTTGCGTGAACTACCAGATCCGTAGTGGCGGAGCGCGTCCCGATCAGCACGCTCGCGGTGGCCAGGAGATCTCCCCATCCCCGGTAGGCCGCGCTGCTATCGACTGCGGTTATGACTGTGATTTTTTTTCCGCGCAGTCTTCTCAGGCTTTCGAAGCCGTGGCGAGCGAAGCCCACTCCGTTTCTCTTCCCATCCGGAAGCCGGAGAAAGTAGGACTCGGTATTGGCGATCACGCATTTTCGAATGGCGTGCTCGAGCACCTTCGTCGTCGAGCACCTTACTGCGGCGGAATCAGCTGCCGCAACCCCAATGGCGAGACGCGTCGATTGTAGCGCTGCTCGTTCCCGCGTCTGCCAGTAGAGAGAATCCCGCCCGTCGTCTCCGGCCGTCAGATAGATAAAGGTCGCTGAGTCCCCGCCGGCAATTTGCTTCGCAACGACGTCTCCCATGAAAAGCTGCCAGTCGTCCTGATGCGCGACAACGAACACATCGCGCTGAGCAGGCATGGAGTTCGATAAGTGGCTAACTGACTCAGTCCGCCCGGCAGTTCCGACCAACGTCAGCTGGAGTAACCCTGCGGCAAGCGATTGGAGTCGAACAATCGTCAATGAGCCTTCCGGAATGGAGGGTTTACCGCCTCGATCAGGCGATGATTAAGGTCGTGAGCGTCACACCTCGTGCCTACTACCTTGCATCTCCACCCTTGTTCTCCTCACAGTTCAAAATACCCAGATGCAGAGAGCGGGTGCACTGAATTCGTGCACCCGCTCTTGGTTATATATTTACCTAATGCCGGCGTTACTCGGCTTTCACTGCCTCGACCTCGATACCAATCTTGATCTCGTTTCCCACAGCTACGCCGCCTGCCTCCAACACCTGATTCCAGGTCAACCCGAAATCCCGGCGATCGATCTTGCCCTTCGCGCTGAATCCCACCCGCTCCCCTCCCCACGGATCCTTCGTCTGACCCTCGAACTCGACGTCGAGAGTGATCGGCCTGGTCACATCACGAATCGTCAACTCGCCCGTGAGCTTGAACGCCTTCCGATCCCCGTCGATGCTGGTGCTTCGGAATTTGATCTCGGGGTATTTCTCGACGTTCAGAAAATCGCCCGAGCGAAGATGCTCGTCCCGCTGGTCGGCGCGAGTATCGATGCTTGCCGTCTTGAGAGTCGCTTCGACCAAAGAATTCCTCGGATTTTTTTCGTCAATAGTAATAGTGCCTTCGATGTCTACGATTCGTCCTTTGACGGTCGTGATCATCAGGTGCTTGGCCGAGAACTCGACCGTGGTGTGCGTCGGGTCGAGCTTCCACTGGGTCTTGGTTCCCGCTGCGGGAGCGGTTTGAGCTGGTGCGGTCATCGTTTCCTCTCGAATCTGGTGCGGTTTTGAGCCAGTTAACGCTATTTTGAGTGGCTAACAGCTCTGGACTTACTATGAGTATGCTAGTATACTTTAGTAAGTAAGTTGTGTCAAGCTCCCATATCCATAACTTCTTCTCATGACCGATTCGCCCGCGTCCGTCTCACCAGTCTGCTCCCGCTTTCACCGGGCCATCGAGCTCATCGGCAGCCGCTGGACTGGCGCCATCCTGCAAACCCTGCTTCAGGGGAAAACGCGATATGCGGCCATCAGGGGAGCGATTCCCGACATTACCGATCGAATGTTGTCGGAGCGCCTTCGCTCGCTCGAGGGAGAAAAGTTGGTACTCCGGGTTGTAACCCCCGAGAGCCCTGTGCGCGTTGAATACGAGCTGACCCCCAAGGGGCGCGAGCTCCAGAACGCACTGCGAGAAATCGGCAGCTGGGCCGAACGCTGGATCCCGCTGGAAAGCGGCGAAATCAACGAGACTGCCGCTGAATCAAAAGCCGGTAAGCATCGCCACACCCGGCGCGCGCGCAAAGCCAGATCTGCATGACCGGATTGAAGGACGCTGAGTAGATTCTCAGCGTCCTTTTTTTTCACCGCATCCTCGTCCCCTTACATCACTCCCCTAGTGGAGAACCACTGATGCGCACGCTGCTCTCGTCGCTCATGATTTCGGCAACCGGTCTCGTTCTCGCGCCATCTCCGGCTGACGTGCCATTACGCGGATTCTTCCCCCAATCCGTCCAGGCAGAACGTGATCTGGAAGCACGATTCAAGACTATGCCAGATCCAGCCCACATGAGAGAATCCATGCGCCGCCTCAGCGCGCGTCCGCACCACGTAGGCTCCGCCTACGACAAGGACAATGCCGAGTGGCTTCTCAACCAGTTCAAGTCTTACGGGTGGGACGCGCACATCGAGAACTTCGACGTTCTCTTCCCGACACCAATCGACCGCCTCGTTGAGCTCGTGGCTCCGACGACCTTCAAGGCAGCGCTCCAAGAGACCGCGATCGCGGGTGACCCGACATCGAATCAGCAATCAGAGCAGCTGCCTTCGTACAACGCCTACTCCATCGACGGTGATGTCACCGGCCCTCTCGTCTTCGTCAACTACGGAATACCGGCCGACTACGAGGAGCTGGAACAGCGCGGTATTTCCGTAAAGGGCGCAATCGTGATTGCCAAATACGGCGGCTCGTGGCGTGGCATCAAACCCAAGGTGGCCGCTGAGCACGGCGCGATCGGATGCCTGATCTATTCAGATCCCAGAGATGATGGTTACGCCATCGGCGACGTCTTCCCCAAAGGCCCGATGCGTCCGTCACAGGGAGTTCAGCGAGGTTCCGTCGCTGACATGCCCGTCTATCCGGGCGATCCCCTGACGCCAGGAGTTGGTGCAACGAAGGACGCGAAGCGCCTCACGGTCGCGCAGGCCGCCACCATCACCAAGATTCCAGTGCTGCCGATTTCTTATGGCGATGCGCAACCGTTGCTCACTGCGCTTGGAGGTCCCGTCGCTCCGGCAGCGTGGCGAGGTGGCCTCCCCATTACTTATCGCCTCGGCGCAGGACCCGCCCGCGTTCATCTCCGCGTCAAATCTGACTGGAGCCTGAAGACGCTGTATGATGTGATCGCCAGACTTCCCGGCACCACCGAAGCCGACCAATGGATCGTTCGCGGCAACCACCATGATGCGTGGGTGAACGGCGCCGAGGATCCTATCTCTGGACTTGTCGCCGAGCTCGAGGAGGCCCGCGCCCTTGGCGCACTGTACAAGCAGGGATGGCGGCCGAAACGCACCATCATCTACGCCGCCTGGGATGGCGAAGAGCCCGGCCTGTTGGGTTCAACCGAGTGGGCGGAGACACACGCTGACGAGCTCAAGGCGCATGCTGTCGCCTATCTGAACAGCGATGGCAATGGCAGGGGATTCCTCGGTGTGTCGGGATCACACTCGCTGGAAAAATTCATGAATGGCGTCGCCCTGGATGTCGAAGATCCCGAATCTAGCGTGAGCGCCTGGAAGCGACTGCAGGCATCGAGGATCCTCAACGGGTCCGCGGATGTTCGCCACGAAGTCCGTGATCGCGAGGACCTTCGGATCGGCGCTCTCGGATCAGGATCGGACTACTCGTCTTTCATCGATCACCTAGGCGTCGCATCGCTCAACCTTGGATACGGTGGAGAGGACGACGGCGGGATTTACCATTCAATCTACGACGACTTCTACTGGTTCACGCATTTCAGCGACACATCCTTTGTCTACGGTCGGGCGCTTGCCCAGACCGCTGGCATTGCGGTGCTGCGCCTCGCGAACGCGGACGTGCTTCCTTTCGCGTTCACGAATCTCGCGGAAACCATCCAGACTTACGTCAAGGATCTCCAGTCTCTGCGCGACAAGCGGGCGGAGCAGATCACAGAACGCAATCGGCAAATCGAGGATGGCGTTTTCAAGCTCGCCAGCGACCCGCGCGATCCAGTGACTGCTCCTCAACGTCAGCAGCCCGCGCCACAACTGAACTTCGCCCCCCTGCTCAACGCACTCGATTCACTCAACCACGCCGCTTCGCGTTACGACAAAGCCTACAGTCGTGCCGTGAGCGAAGGCCGCACTGCTATCGCGAAGGGTGTGAACGAGCGACTGGTCCAGGCAGAGCGCGCGCTTACGTCGACGGAAGGCCTGAAGAACAGGCCGTGGTATGTCCACATGCTCTATGCCCCCGGGTTTTACACGGGCTATGGCGTGAAGACGATACCGGGCGTCCGCGAAGCGATCGAACAGGGAGAGTGGCGGGATGCGGATCATGAGATTGCCCGCGCTGCTGCCGCTGTAGAGCGCGAGGCGTCGTTGGTCGGCGGCCTCGCCACGACTCTCACCGGCGGATCGTGATCCGCCGGCTGGTGCTACGCAGAGTTAGTAGGTCGCTTGGTAGTTCAACCGAAAGCCTCGGCCCGGTTCCGGAATAAAATCCTTGATCACGGAAAGATTATTTCGATACACGCGGTTGAGCACATTGTCGCAATGGACGCTGATGTTGTTCAGGACACGTTGCCGCGCAAAGCGCATCCCGACTCCGAGGTTCACTACGGTGTATCCGGGAGTTGGGGTGTCGCCCTCGCCCAGTCGCGATTGCCTCGCTGCCACACGCGTTTCGATCAGACCCATGTAGGTTCTGTCCTGATATGTCGCCCGCAACAAACCTCTTAGCGGCGGCGTGAAGGGCAGCGGCACATTTTGTCTGGTGTCCTCGGCGTTCACGTAGTCAGCGCCCGCCTTGAGTGCGAAATACTGGGCTGGCTGGACGGTCACGCTCGCGTCAACACCGTACAACCGGGCGTTGGTAGCGCCGAATTGACGCACCGGAAAACCCTGAATTACATCGCCACGCAGGAATCCATAGATGTAGTTATGGATGCTGTTTGCATAGGGCGACAATTCAAAGGACGTGTTGGCGAAGTTGCCTTTGAGCGATGCATCCACGCCCAATCCGGTTTCCGGCTCGAGCTCCGGGGTGCCGATGGTGTAGGTGCCACTTGGCGCATCGAGTCCGTTCGCGAACAGCTCCTGAACGGTGGGAGCGCGAAACGCTCGCGCCAGGCTCAACGATCCCGCCAACTGCGGCGTGAGCTGCTGAATCGCGCTGAGCGAGGCCGTCAGAGCGTTGGAAAGTCGGGAGGCGTTGAGCGTCTGGAAATTCGGGTCAGTCGACTGCGGATCTGGACGTGTCTGGATCTTGTTGTAGTCATACCGCAGGCCGGCCTGTAGACGGGTCCTTTCCGCAGCGGGATATTCTTCGTAAGCATACGCCGCAAACCCGCTCGTGCGCGAGTTCGGACCCAGCGGCTCGTCACCCTGGATGATCATGTTCTCGATGTTCGTCCATAATCCCAGTGTGCCCTGGAGCTTGCCGAGCGACTGCTGCTGCAACTGCAATACGCCGTTGAACTCCCGCTTGTGGAAATGGGTTGCCTCCGGATCGGAGACCCCGCTTGCATCTTGTGCCGTTGGGAATTCAGAGTGGTTGTAGTCGTTGTAGCTCGCGTTGAGCTTTACCCGATCTATGAATCCGAATCCGCCGTTGAGGAGGCTGCGGAACTCGAGAGTGTTTCGCTGCTGCGCGATACGTGACGTAGTCGGGGGTACGTTCGCAAAATCCGGGTTGGGCGGCACGCCGGGTATGCCATAGTTCACCTCGAAGTGCTTGCCGCCGATACCGATTGATCCAAAGTCGCTCTGATATGCGTAGCCGAGACCTGCTTCGCCACTATGGTCGAACGTCTGCGGCATCCGGTCGAGGTTGAAGACTGTGCCGGTCTCGGGGTCGGTATAGTTCCCCGAAGGAATCCGGATATTGCTGGCCCTCACTCCTCCAGCCGACACCCGAAAGGCCTGTTTCCCCTGAGTGTAAACATTGTTGATATAGCCTGCGCCCTCGCCGCTCACCGTGTTTCCTTCAATTGCGGCCGTGCCTGAAACAGGATGATCCGACAAGGCAGGGACGATATCGGTGATCACGTTCACAATTCCACCGATCGTGCTGGGGCCGTATAGGATAGTCGCGGGCCCGCGAACCACGTCGATCTGCACAATGCCGATTGCTTCGATCGGAGTAGCGTGCGCGGGATCGAATGTCGCCAGGTCACCCATGCGAAGGCCGTTTTCGAGAATCAGCACCTCGTTGTCGCCTAGGCCTCGCAGAATGGGTCGTGATGGAGCCGACCCGAGGCTACGAACCGCAACGCCTGGAAGATCAGAGATCTTTTCCGCGAAGCTTGTCCCTGGGCTGTTCTGGAATTCCACCAGAGACTTGGACGCGGTCGACTGATACTGCTCGTCGGAAGTCCGTGCGGTTGGCGATGCGGAGACTACGACCTCTTTCAAATGGATCGCGGATTCCCTGAGATTGAACGATACCCTCGCAGTACCACTCGTCACGCTGACGGTGTCGGTCGCAGATGCGTACCCTGTGACACCGACATTCACTCTATAAATCCCCTTGGGAATATCGGAGAAGGTGAACTGACCTTCTGCGCCCGTATGCTCGATGCGATCAAGCTCGAGGAGCCGGACCGTCGCGCCAACTATCGGTCTCCCCGCAGTCTGAACCGTTCCGGTGATTGTTTGGCCTAGAAGCGCAGTCGGCCACAAGAGCAGCGAGCCGAGCAAGCTAGAAGTCGCGATCAAAGTGGTTTGAATCGAGCTCGTACGAATCGCTCGTGCGGACATTTCGGCCTCGTTCTGGTTTTACTGCGGAGGGCGTAGGGCGTTAGGTCTGCCGAAACGAAGTCGTGAAGATCTCCGTGTGCGGCGGGCAAACATCGCCAATGGCTAGGGACGGAATCGAACCGCCGACACGCGGATTTTCAGTCCGCTGCTCTACCAACTGAGCTACCTAGCCGAATCGGACTCGCGTCCGGATGCACCAATTAAAACGCCTCAGTGCCTGTTATCAACCGCGCGAGCTACTTTGACAATGGAGCCTTGCCATGAGTTGCGGTGATCACCGACTTCACGCCGCCGCGAACATTGAAGTCGCCGACGACGCGCATCGACCTGGGCTTCGAGCTCGCCACCAGATCATCCAGAATCCGGTTCACCGCGCGCTCGTAAAAGATCCCGTCGTTTCTGTAGCTCCACAGATAGAGCTTGAGGCTCTTCAGCTCGATGCATTTCGCCGCTGGAACGTAGGTGATGCGAATCGTTCCGAAATCGGGCGCGCCTCCCGTGAGCAGCGCGAGCTCCTCGGCGTCGCTTTCGATGCCGCCGAGCGGGCAAAGGGATGTGAACTCCGAACAGTCCATGTGGATCTCGTAATCACGGCCGACGTAGGGATTGTCGAAGACTTCGAGGAGCTCTGGCTTTGGCATCCTCGAACGATGCACACATGGACGCCGCGGATCAATCCGCGCGTATCACTCGTCGCGCAGCTTTCGCGACATCTCCTCGAGCAGTCGCCGCTCGCCTCTCGTCAGGCTTTCGATCCCCTGTTGCGAGATCTTGTCGAGCACGCGATTCACCTTCGCCGCATACTCCTTCGGTGTTTCCTGCCGCGGCACCTGCTGCACGGGCTTGCTCTCGCGAAGAATGATCGCGTTGCTGCGCGCGACCACTTCGTCCACGCCGCCCGCGCGATCGCGCATTGGCGGTCTCCCGCGCGGTACGGCGCGCGGCATGTCCTCTGATTCATCCGGAACCGCGGACACCCAGCCCCTCACCCGATTGATTCCACCCATGGAGTAGAGCCTGAGGAAGATCCACCCGAACGCCATTCCGCCTAGGTGAGCCGTCCAGTCGATCCGCGAGCCTGGCGACAGGGCGAAGATGATGTTCATTGCGAGCATTGCCGCGATGAGCCAGCGGGATCTCATTGGAATGACGCCGAAAAGATAAACCTCTTCGTCGGGCCACCGGAGCGCGTATGCGACGAGCACTCCGCTGATCGCGCCCGAGGCTCCGACGACTGATGAATGCTGCGCAAAGACGAGGTGTGCGATCGCTCCACCTAGTCCGCACCAGAGATAGAACCAGACGAACGTGCGGGTTCCCCATTCGTGTTCCAGTCGGGGGCCGAACATCCAGAGCGTGAACATGTTGAACGCGAGATGCGCGAGCCACGCGTGCACGAACATGTACGTGACTACCGTCCACCAGGTAGCCGGGAAGCGGGCCGGATCGAGGGCGAGCGCCGAATACATCGCATCCGGTCCAAACAGCGTCAACTGCAGGAAATACACGCCGATGTTCAGCGCCAGCAGCCACTGAACAGCGCGCGTCATGCGCGGAGATTCGGGTGTGTCGTACAGCTCGCTCATGCAGACCTGCGACTAAGAGACCTACAACCTAAGACCCAGGGCGCGGTCAAGGGTTCCTCCCGCGAAACCTATTCGAGAGCGAGTCTTACGATCCGCTCACACAGCTCGGGGAAGCTGATTCCCATTGCCGCTGCGCCCTGTGGTATCAGACTGAGCTCGGTCATCCCGGGCAACGTGTTTGCCTCGAGACAGTAAAATTCGCCTTCGGTTGTGAGCCTGAAGTCTATGCGGGCGTACCCACGGAGCTTGAGGGACCGAAATGCCGACAAGGCCTGCTGCTGAACTTTCTCCGTCGCCTCACGCGACAGCTTCGCCGGGAATTCCTCCACCGCCATGCCCGGGGTGTATTTGCACTCGTAGTCGTAAATCTCGTGCTTGGGAATGATCTCTCCAACCGGCAGTGCGACGTCGCCGAGTACTCCGACGGTCAGCTCGCGCCCTGGGACGAATCGCTCGACCATCACTTCGTCATCGTACTTGCTCGCTTCCTCGATGGCGGCGGCGAGGTCCCCGCGCTTTTTCACCACCGAGAGCCCCACCGTAGATCCTTCCTTCGACGGTTTGACCACCACCGGAAGCCCCAGCATCCCCTCAACCTGTTCGACCGTCACTGGAGTCATCAGCCAGTCGGCGGTTTTTACATCCGCCGCGCGAAAGAGCTTCTTCGATAGATCCTTGTCCATGGCGAGGGCGCTCGCGAGGTGCCCGCTTCCGGTGTACTTCACGTGCGCCATGTCCAGCAAGGCCTGGAGCGTTCCATCTTCGCCCTGCCCGCCATGAAGACCAAGGAAAACTACGTCCGCCGAGCGTAGCTCCTTCATCGAAGTGAGATTCGGCAGAAACGTTCCCTCCGCCACTTTTGACAACGCCTCCAGCGAGGGCGGCGCTGTTCCAACCTTCCCCGTGCTCAGCTCACGCTCTTCGGCTGCGCTGATCAACCCGCGCGCTGGATCGAGAGCGATCACAGTGTGCCCCCGTCCCCGCAATGCCTGCACGATTCGGATTCCCGACGCGAGCGAGACGTTGCGCTCGGAAGATGTCCCGCCCATGAGCACCGTAATCTTCATTCGATCGAATTCCTCTAGGCTAGCGAGACATCATGTAATGCAGCATGTCAGATCGCGTGACGATTCCCTGGACAACTCCATTCTCCTGCACGAGAACCGCCGGATTTGCTTTTGACAACAGCTTTACCACGTTGTCTACCGGCTGATCCGACGCCACCATCGGGAACGGAGAATCCATGATCTCGCTGACCGTTGTTTCGAGCAGTTTCGGATTCTCCAGACTCTTCTGGGAAACCGACCAGTCGCTCACAGATCCGACGCAGTTCGCGCCATCCATGACGGGAAGCTGTGAGACATCGTGCAAACTCATGAGGCCGATTGCCTGCCGGACGGTCGCGCCTGGCGCGACGCTCACTACCGCGGGGGCAACGCCATTCTTCCTTCCGAGCACGCTGTAGAGCGCGACCTTGGGCACGTCGAGCATCTGGTTTTCGCGCATCCATTCGTCGCTGTAGAGTTTGGAGAGATAGCGCTCACCGGTGTCACACAGGACCGTCACCACCATGGCGTTCGGATCGTCGATCTCGCGCGCGATCTTGAGCGCGACCGAGGTGATGAGCCCGGATGATCCGCCGACGAACAGGCCCTCCTCACGCGTGAGACGCCTTGCCATCGCGAAGGATTCCTTGTCGCTCACTGTGTAGTACTCGTCGATCACGCTCATGTCGAGCGTGCCGGGAAGCTTGTCCTGTCCGATTCCTTCGATTTTGTACGGCGTTCCCTCGATCTTGCTTTTTCCCTTGCTACGCCAGTACTCGGCCAGTATCGAGCCGGCAGGATCACCCGCGATCACCTTTACCTTCTTGCTACGCTCCTTCAGGTACCGGCCGACGCCAGTGAGCGTCCCGCCTGTGCCCGCCGACGCCACGAAGTGCGTGATCTTGCCACCGGTCTGCTGCCACAGCTCCGGGCCCGTCGTCGCGTAATGAGCTTCGGGGTTCGCATCGTTGTAGAACTGATCGGCGAGAATAGCGTTCGGGGTTTCCTGCGCGATCCGCTTTGCCATCATCACGTAATTGTCGGGATGATCCGGCGGTACCGCAGTAGGCGTAATGATGACCTCCGCGCCGAATGCCTTGAGCAACCGGACTTTTTCCTGAGACATTTTGTCCGGCATCGTGAAGATGCATTTGTACCCGCGCAGCGCTGCCGCGATCGCGAGACCCACACCTGTGTTCCCGCTCGTGCCTTCGACGATCGTCCCGCCCGGCTTCAGCTTGCCTTCTTTCTCCGCCCGCTCGATGATCGGAAGGCCGATCCGATCTTTTATCGAGCCGCCTGGATTGAAGAATTCCGCCTTCGCATAAACCGGAGTACGGATGCCGCGCGTCACCTGGTTCAACCTGATTAGGGGCGTCCACCCAATCGTCTCGAGGACGTTGTCGTAGGGTTCGCGATTGCGTTCGTGCTTCATTAACGACTCGCTTTGCGCTTTGTCGTCGCCACGGGTTTTGCCGCCGTCTTGGTTGCGGAAGCCTTGGCCGTGTCCGGCGTCGCTGTATCGGTCGGCTTCGCGGCGCTGCTCGCGGTCGAGGAATCGCGCGGGATGATTGAATCACCAGCAAGTGGCGGCGCGTCGGGATGCCTGAAAAACACCGGCAAAAGAATGGATACCGGAACCGGCTGACCCTGAGTCTTGGCGGGCTCGAACTTCAGGTCGCGCGACCCCTTCATCGCCGCGGAATCCAGCGCGGTGAAACCCGAGGTCTCCGCGATGCGTGTCGAGTCGGCTACTATCGCTCCCTCTCGGTCGATGAAAATACGAAGCGTGACGTTCCCCTGAACCTTCTGCGCATACAGCGCCGGCGGATAACGGAAGGGGAGCTCCTTGTTGAGCATAACCGGAGCAACGTCCGGCTGTCGGCCAACAGTCTGAAATGGCAGCCCTGACCCGTCTCCATTCTTGCACCCGGTGCCGATCACAAGCATAAGGAGTATCACCGAGTTTCTAGTGCGCAGCTGCATGCTCAAGTTGATTCTCCCTTTCCCTTCACTTCGTCGACGAGTTGGGCGAGCATCTCGAGCGCTTGAATTGGCGTCATCGAATTCGGGTCCACGTTTCTCAGTTGTTGCACGACAGGATGCGTCATCACCCCAAATAGTGCCAGCTGGCTGTCTGCAGCGTCCGTCGGCGCCGGTGATGCGCGTCCCGATCGAGGCACGATCTGTTCCGCTTCGAGCAGTCTCAGCAGCTCCGTTGCCCGCTTTAGAACCGTGGGCGGAAGGCCTGCGAGTCTCCCCACTTCGATTCCATAGGACCGATCCGCGCCGCCGGGTTGAAGACGGTGGAGAAAAAGTACCTGGTCCCCAACCTCACGAACCTGAACGTTATAGTTGCGTACTGCGACTAAATTGTCCGCCAACTGGGTGAGCTCATGATAGTGTGTCGCAAAGATCGTCTTGCACCCGACAACGTTGTGCAGATGCTCGCTCACCGACCAGGCAATCGAGATTCCGTCGTAGGTCGATGTGCCACGCCCGATCTCGTCGAGCAACACCAGGCTTCGCTTCGTCGCAGTGTGAAGAATGGCGCTCGTTTCCGACATCTCCACCATGAAGGTCGATTGGCCGCGCACCAAATTGTCGCTCGCCCCAACCCGAGTGAAGAGACGATCGACGACGCCGATTCGCGCCCGCGTTGCGGGAACGAAACTGCCGATCTGTGCCATCAGCACGATCAGGCCGACCTGTCGGAGCACCGTTGATTTGCCCGCCATGTTCGGCCCGGTGAGAATGATCATCCGGACGTCTTCAGTGAGTGCGATGTCGTTCGGAATGAACTTCTCGCGCGGCATCATTCTCTCCACCACCGGATGCCGGCCAGCCATTATCTCGAGCGCGAAATCGTCGGTGAGCAGTGGGCGCACGTATCCCTCTATCGCCGCGACTTCGGCCAGCGATCCAAGCACATCGAGCTCGGCGACGATCTGGGCAACCGCCTGCAGGCGAGCGACCTGACCGCCGACCCGCGACCGGAGCGCCTCGAATAGTTCTCGCTCCCTTTCCTCTATTCGCTCCGCTGCTGTAAGGACATGCTCTTCGTATTCCTTGAGCGAAGGAGTCACGTACCGCTCCGCCCCCGCCAGCGTTTGCCTCCGCTGGTAATCGCTGGGGACGAGATGCACGTTGGTGTTCGTCACCTCGATGAAATAGCCGAAGATTTTGTTATAACCAACCTTGAGCGAGTTGATGCCGGTTCGGGCGCGTTCCTCAGCCTGAATCCTCGCGATGGCATCCTTGCCGCCGTCGCGCAGCGCTCTCCACTCGTCCAGCTTGCTGTCGACCCCTTCGCGCACGCTGGACTCATCCCCGATCGTGACCGGCGGCCTGTCCACGAGAGTTCGGATGATCTCGTCGGAGAGGTCACCACAGCCATCCCACATACCGACGTGTCTCCCGAGTGCCGCATTGTTTTCGGGTGTGGCTGCTGCGCGAGCTCGTTCCAGCGCTGATTCCACTGCGGGCAGACGCGCGATTGAATCACCAAGTGCCCTCAACTCGCGGGGAGAGGCGCGACCGGCGGCCGCTTTCCCCGCCAGTCTTTCAATGTCGCGCACACCATCCAGAGCTTCCCGCATCGCCGCACGAATGAGACCGTCCCCCAGCGCTTCCACAGCGCCAAGCCTCGTTTCGATATCAGCGCGGTTAACGAGGGGAGCGAGAAGCCACTGCCTGAGCAAGCGCGCCCCCATCGGCGTGAGGGTACGGTCGAGAACTCCGAGAAGTGTTCCCGACGTTTCCGCACCACGCATCGACTCGACCAGCTCGAGATTTCGCCGGGTCATTTCGTCGAGAGGCAGTACGCCACCAGGCCTCTCGATACTTGGACGGGCGAGATGCGACATGCCCGATGGCTGAAGCTCATTTAGATACCGAAGCAACGCCCCCGCTGCTCCAACGGCTGCCTTGTCTCCGCTCTCGATTCCAAATGCCTCGAGTGAACTCACCCGAAAGTGTTCAACCAACTGATCCCGGCCGAGCTCGCTGTCGAATTCCCAGGCTTCGCGCTCGGTTACCATCGGGCCTTCTTCACCAATCGGCCCCTTCAGGACTTGAGTGAGCTTCTCCCCACGTGGAAGAATCACTTCACGCGGAGTGAATCGCGACAGAGCAGATTCCAGGTCCCGGATTCCAGTGGCAGTAAGCCTGAGCTCCCCTGTCGAGAGATCGGCGGCCGCGATTCCCACCGAATCGCCGTCCCTGTTGAGGGCGCATAGATAGTTGTTGCGAGTGCCATCGAGCAAATCGTCGGAGAACGCTGCGCCGGGAGTGATCGTCTCCACCACTTCGCGCTTGACGATGCCCTTGGCAAACTTCGGATCTTCGGTTTGCTCGCAGATGGAGACCCGGAATCCGTGCTGGATCAGTCGCCGCAGATACTCGCCGGCAGCTTTGACCGGAACTCCGGCCAGTGGCACTGCGCTCGCTCCTCCGTTGTTCCTGGATGTGAGCGTGAGACCGAGTGTTCTCGAGGCTACTTCAGCGTCTTCGTAGAACATTTCGTAGAAATCGCCCATCCGGAAGAACAGAATCGCGTCCTGATGACGCGACTTGATCTCCCGGTACTGCTGCATCAACGGTGTTGATGCGCCGCGACTCACCGTTCGGGCGCCCGTACCACGAAACCATCCATGTGGTTGGCCTTGATCTTTTTTAGTGCGTCTTCGGCTTCCTTCTCGGTTGTGTAGCGCCCGATCCTGACCCGGAAAGGTGCAACCGATCCGTCGACTCGTGCTGAGTAACCGCGCTTGTTCAGGGTTCCGGCGAGTTTGTCAGCTTCGGGTCTATGGCTGTAGGCAGCCACCTGGACCGAATAGCCGCCTCCGCGTGAGACCGCGGTGCTCGGCTTCGTCGCCGGTTTTTCGGCAGTGACCTTCGGCGCCTTCGCCGGATCGACGATGCTCGGCTTTGAATCGTTGGCTTGAGTTGGTGGCTTGGGACGTTGAGCCGGCGCCACTGTTTTGGGCGGTGTCGATGGGCTTACAACGGCCGGAGACGCAGTGTCGGCGGTTGTCGGTCTTCCTGTCGCAGCAGATGCGACTGGCTTCGGAGGCGCGGGAATGGCGCTCGAAGCATTCGTGGGCGTTGGCGTTGTGGAAGCAGTTACGGAAGTCGCTGCAGTAATTCCGGACGTGCCCGTCGTTGGAGAAGCTACCAGCGGCACAGTAGCGACCAACGGACAACGCTGCCCCTGATATTGAATCTGATTCTTCAGCTCCACCTCTGAGGCATCTGTCTGCGCCAGCGCACTTGCGTTGGCCGTACAGGCATTCGGAATGTCGTTCTTTTCGAACAATACCCGGGCGGTCCAATAGCTCGCTCTCGCGAGCGACTTGCTCCGCGGATAGTCGCGTGGGATTCGCTGCAGGTGGCCAAGTGCGCCATCGCGGTCACCGCGAGCAAGCTCGAGCTGTGCCAGACGCAGCAACGCATCCTCAGCCTGGGGAGCAAGTGGATAGTCCACTACAATGTGCTTGTAATCGCTTTCCGCATCCGCGGCGTTAGCTGCCAGCGTCGCGCGCCAGAACAGCGCCTGCGGGTATAGCTGAGATGTCGGTGGAGTCTTTGCGATCACGGAATCGATCAACGCTCTCCCTGCCACACCGTTGCCATCGCTCACGAGCGTCTGAGCTCTCACAAAAATCGGATCTGCCGGGCGTGCCGGGGCCTGAGCGGCTGCCAGCGACGCAGCACAAAATAGCGGTAGGCCGAAAAGAACTTGCCATCTAGACATCTCACCATTCTCCTATTGACTCATGCGGCGCGACCTCTCTCCGCACAATGAACTGTCATGCGGCGGGACCTCCTTCCGCACAATAAACTCTGTCATGCGGCGCGACCTGTCTCCCCACAATGAACTNNCACAATGAACTCTGTCATGCGGCAGCGCTTCTCTCGTCGGCTGCGCACAGGCTCAGTACTACAGTAGCCAGCAATTGTTCTTCGGACGAAACTCTGCTCTCCTTCAGGGCTACATCTGCCTCGAGCAGGGAATCGAGTGCGCGATAGAGCAATTCGCGGTTCCAGCGTTCCGCGGCGCGAGCCCAGACGGCAGTGGCAGATCCCCACGGCCGGCCTGTAAAGGCTCCCGTCTCTTTCAGAAGATCGAAGTATTCCTGGGCCAGGTGAGCTCTCGAGAGACCTTCATCCAGTCTCGCACGCCCCCACGAGATGGCGAGCATCTGTGTCGATAATGCCATGACGATTGAAACACCCGTTGTTTTCGGCTGGGTAAGGACATGAGAGATCAGCCCAAGGGCGCGAGGGGCGTTACGATCGGCTACCGCGTCTAGGAGGTCAGCTTGGGTCTCGCCACGCCGCACCCCCACGACTGCCGCCACGGCATCCTCACCAATCTCGTCGGTATGGCCTTCGATGTAGCTCGCAAGCTTGTCGAGCTCTCCTGACAGTTGATGCAGGTCACTGCCTACTGCCGCCTGCAGGAGCTCGACAGCCGACTCACTAATCTTGACTCCCAATTCACTGGTCGCCCGGTGAGTGATCCACTTGGGAATCCGATCGCCGGTGAGGAGGTCGAATTGGAGCGATGTGCTAGATGCTGAGAGTGTCGCATCTGCCTTGGATCCGGCAGCTCCGGTCATGAGGAGCAGTAGATCGGGCTCGGGGTGCGTCAGATATTGATCGAGGACCTTGCGCGCATCTTTCTTGAGCGCTCCGACCTCACGAAGCACGATTACGCGCCTGTCCGCCATCATCGGTGGTGTGGAGAGGAGCACTCCGAGGGTCTCGGCGTCGAGCTCGGAAGATCGCCGCGTGTCCAGATTAAAGTCCCTGGCTCCGGGATCCAGCGCGGCGTCGATGATCTGCCGGATCGCGCCGTCCTTTTGATAGTCATCCTCTCCCCAGATGTAGTAAACGCCGTCGAATGACCGGCGTTTGATCGCATCACGAACTGTTTTGAGAGAGGATGCGGACATCCTCCAAATATACGGCCGCTCTACTGGGCTGCCGATGGCTCTCGAGCGCTAACGCGTGTAGTTCGTCAACTCGAGCCTGGAGTGCGCAAACCGCACCGGAGCCTGCTCCGCAAACAGAGCCGCTGGCCATATAGTCAGCCCTGCTGTAACGGAGGCGACGATCGCCGGTGTCGAGGTTGTAATGGGGCTGAGCTCAGGCTCGGGAATTGTTGCGACCACTGGGGGCATCATGAGATCGCGTGGAGCATCAGTACGGTGGTACAGCGTCATTCCTATGTACCCAAGCATGGCAGCGCTGGCGAATGTCGCCGCGATTGCGCCACGTCTGAGATTGCGCTGGGTGGCTGCAAGCAAATGGCCGCTGTCACATTCCCTGAGACGCGCTTCGAGGCGCCGGGAGAAATCTTCGGATGGCTCTATTCTAGGAAGGTTTCTGAAGAGCAGAAGCGCTCGGCGGATCTTCGCATCTTGCTTCGCGCAGTTCTCGCACTCAGCGAGGTGTCG
Source organism: Gemmatimonadota bacterium (assembly GCA_003134685.1). Classification (GTDB taxonomy): domain Bacteria; phylum Gemmatimonadota; class Gemmatimonadetes; order Gemmatimonadales; family Gemmatimonadaceae; genus UBA4720. The sequence goes on from PLCA01000002.1 coordinate 213,546, forward strand.
CTGCATGCGAACCAGCTCGATCCCGGCAAGGGTATCGTCTACAAAAGCAACGTGCTGATCACAAAAATCGCGACAATCCATGTAGATAGGTTGAGGGTTCGGTAACAGGTACCCACCAGGGGGGCGCCTGTTCCCGAACCGTCGGAGCTAATCTACATATGGGGCAATGATTTCCGCGAACGAATTCCTTGCCCGGTTAAGACGGGATTTGACCGTCCCAAGATTGCAATCAGTGATCTCAGCGATCTCTTCGTACGACTTGCCCTCAAGCTCGCGCAGGACAAACACATTCCTGTGGTGCTCGGGGAGCTTGGCCACGCTCTCTTCGACGATCTCCCTCAGATGGCGCTTACGGTACATGTCATCCGGACGAGACGTGGTGTCCTCGAACTGCAGAGGACGGTCGTCGTCCTGAAAATTCTTCTGGACCGTCTGAAAGAGAACTAGCGGGTTGCGCGAGCGGTTGCGTAGCTCGTTCTTCGCCAGATTCGAGGCAATCGTATAGACCCAGGTCGAGAACTTCTTCGAGCGGTCAAAGCGATGCAGGTGGCGGTAGACCCGGATGAAAACCTCCTGCACCAGATCTTCTGCCTTCTCCCGATCACCGATCGTGCGATATACGAAGTTCAGGAGACGGGTCTGGTAGCGTGTGACCAGTTCCGAGAAGGCGCGCTCCTCTCCACCAAGGAATGCAGTCACGACGGCTGAGTCATCCATCGCCTGCAAGCGCTCCCTTACGCTCAGCCCTTCCACCGATACCGCTTGCTTACGGACGATGTTAGACATTTTTCTCTCCTCTAAATAAGAGACACTCACGACACGGAATCGTGCACATCTCTACTGGAACATTCTGCGGTTTCATGTAATGCACGGGGTGTGCCCAGTGCCAGCCTGGAGTAACCCCTTGTCAGTAAAGGACTTATGGTATCTGGCTTAAGCCGGGACTTGTCCAGATTCTGCCACTTCTGTCCTATTTACATGACATGTCAGCGTCTTTTCATTGATTAGACGCCAATTTGGCCCGAAGGGTTAACGACCTGCGCGAAAACCCGCGGCGAACAGGAGCCCAAGTGCAGTCTTGGCATCCTGAATTCCACCTGCCTCCACCATCTCCAACGCTCGGGACAGCCGCATCGGATGGAGATCCAGAAATTCATCCGCCTCATGCTTAGTCTCACCGGCGACCAATCCGGTTGCCATGAAGAGATGGATTTTTTCGTCCGTGAACCCGGGCGTCGTGTACATGGTGAGCAAGTGGTCAAACTGCTCAGCTGTGCACCCGGTCTCCTCTTTCAGCTCCCGCGCGGCACAATCGCGCGGACTTTCTCCCTGATTGAGTCTTCCTGCCGGAATCTCGTAGAGGTAGCCCTCAGCCGCATACCGGTACTGACGGATCATCAGCACCTGTGGATCTTCCCCTCGTGGGTCGCTCAGGAAGGGCACGATTGCGCTCGCGCCTGAATGCCGGATCATTTCCAGCTCACCGATAGATCCGTCGGGAAACCGCACGGTGTCGGTATCGAGCGAGATGACCTTCCCGGTATAGACCCGCCTGGATTCTATCCGCCCGGCGCCTTTTTCTCCTTCCATCGCGGCTGAACCTAGGAGCCGTGAACGTGCATGTCCCCAACATTCAAATCGGAAACAGAAGCACGAATGACCCGCGCGTCGCCGACCACGATCGTCTGCAGCTCGTCAGGATGCAGATGTGACCTGGCTGCCTGGAGGACTGCGTCCGCTGACACGTCACGGACGTTCTTTCTGTAGGAGTCGTAGTAGTCAGCAGGCAGATCGTAGATCACGAGGGTCGCGAGAGCGGATGCGATTGCGGCAGTAGTCTCATATCGAATGGGGAACACTCCATCGAGATAATCTCTGGCTAGCGACAGCTCCTCTTCCGAAATTCGCTCGCCGCGGATTCGATCGATCTCGAGAAGAATCTCGCGCAGCGCCGGCGCTGTCACCTCGCTCTGCACAGCTGTCGATACGACGAATGGACCAGGGCCACGCCGCCAGTCGTAGAACGACGAAGCCCCATACGTGTACCCGTGTGCCTCGCGGAGATTCAGGTTGATTCGCGAGCCGAAGAGGCCGCCAAGAACGGCGTTCATCACGAGCGTGGGGAAAAAATCGGGATGGTTGCGCGGCAGGCCGACATGCCCGGCCCGTAGCTCCGACTGCGGTGCTTCCGGCTTATCCACGATGTGAATGCTCTTCCGAATCGTCCGCGCCGCCGCGATCAGCTGTCGATGCGGTGCCCGTCCGGAAGGCCAGTGCTGAAACGCGCGCGTGACCAGTGCGCGTGCCGCCTCCGTCGATATGTCCCCTGTGATGATCACGGTCGTCGATCCGGACCGATATCCTGATCTATAAAACTCCTCAACGTCTTTCCCCGACAACGCGCTTACACTCTCGGAGCTTCCCTCATCGGGCTTGGAGTACCGGGATTCTTCCGTGTAAAGAAACTCCGAGAATTTCTCGTCGGCCAATCCGCGCGGCTCTGTCTCGAGCTGAAGAATCTCCGCGAGACGTTCCGCCTTGGCCCGCTCGATCTCACGCTCGGGGAAAACCGGACTACTGATGGTTTCGCCAAGGAGCTTCGTCGCTTCGTCCACCTGATCTGACAGCACCGTGATCTTGATGAATGCGCTGTCCCAATCAGCGCCGGACTCGACTGCTGTCCCGAGCTGCTCGAACTTCTCCGCCAGCTCCGCGCCATCGAACCGCTTGCTGCCCTCGAGAAGGGTGCCGGCAGTCAGGGCGGCGACACCCTCCTTGCCCTTTGGATCGTTTGTGGAGCCAGCGTCAACGACCACCAAAATTGTGACCACTGGTAGCTTTGCAACCGGAGCGGTAACGAGACGAATTCCACTGGGCAATATCTCGTCGTGGAAATTTGGGAAATGGTAGTTCCGAGTTGGTCCTGGTTTCGGACGGAGGGCGGTGACCATTAACCTGTGCCGGCGGCGGCGGCTAGTACGCTCTCAGGTTCGACTCCTTCCTTCGGAACGTAAAGAAGACTTGCCCTGTTCTCTTCGCCGAATCGCTCGGAGATGAGCTCGTTGACTCTCTGGGTGGTTACCGAGCGGTAGCTGTCTGCCTGCTCATTGACCAGCTCCGGCCGCTTGAAATAGGTGGCAAACATCGAGAGCCTGTCTGCTCTCTCGCCTGCTGACTGAAGGGACGCGAGCAGATCGGTCTCGATGAGGGCGATGGCTCTTTTCACTTCCGTCTCCGTAACACCTTCGCGATGGATCAGGTCAATTTCACGCTCGACCTCTTCCTCGAGCCTGGCGACGGAGGTTTCCGGCCGCGCAGTGACGTCGACGACCAGGATATCGGTACCCTTGGCCAGGTCGAGCGTGAATGCACCGGCATCTGCGGCTATCTGCCGCTCCCGCACCAAAGAGCGATGAAGGCGGCTTCCCTTCCTCATCCCAAGCACGGCGGAAGCCACGCTGGCAGCGTAGTACTTCTCGCTCCCAAAAACCGGCGACCGAAACGCCATGAACAATCGCGCGAGACTGACGTTATCATAGACGACCTCCCGCAATCGACTTCCGAACACAGGCGGGAGATTCATCGGTGGCAACGCGGGTCTCCCTTCCCCACTCCGAATCGGTCCGAAGTACTCCGCGACCAGCTTGCGCGCCTCCGTCGAATCAAAATCACCTGCAATCGAGAGAACCGCGTTATCCGGCGTATAGTAGGTAGCAAAAAACTTGGCTATGTCATCCAGCGATGCAGCCGATAGATCCTCCATTGATCCAATGAGCGAATGCTGGAAGGGGTACGACGGGGGAAACACCAGCTCCTGCATCTTTTCGAGCATAGTGCCGTACGGCTGGTTGTCTACCGACCATCGTCGCTCATTCTTAACGACTTCACGCTGCGTATCCAGCTTCTCCTGCGTCATCGCCGGAAGCAGCTCCCCCATGCGATCCGCTTCCAGCCAGAGAGCAAGCGCCAGCTCGTTTGATGGTACCGTCTCGAAGTAGTTCGTTCGCTCTAGCCATGTCGAGCCGTTTAATGTTCCACCCGCGCGTTGTATCAGCTCAAAATGCTCGTTCGATCCAACGTGCGCTGAGCCCTGGAAGAGCATGTGTTCGAAGAGATGCGCGAATCCGGTTCTGCCGGCCTTTTCGTTCGCCGACCCGACGTGATACCAGAGGTTCACAGCCACGATTGGCGTAGTGTGATCCTCCGAGAGCGTCACGAACAGACCGTTATCGAGGTGGAAGGTTTCTACCGGAATTCGCATTGTCTTAAATTGCCCGCCATGCAAACCCACTGGAACCCCCTCGACACCCGCATGTGATCGCCGCGTTTGCCGTTCTCGCTCTGCTGGTCGGGTCGCTGTCTCTGCTTTGGTGGTCGCAGGAACGAATCCTGTTTCAGCCGCCCCCGTTGCTCGAAGCGCTGCCCGAGTCCGGGCGTGTCTCTTACGACGCTGTAGACGGACAGCGGCTCACCGGCTTCTTGATCGGGGATCCCAGAACTGCGCCTGGCGTTCTGCTCTGCTTCCATGGAAACGCCGACCTTGCCGTATGGCAGCTCAACTGGGCACGGGCTGTTGAGCGCCATACCAGATTCGCCGTTTTTCTCGCCGAATACCGTGGTTACATGTCGCTTGATGGGAGTCCCACCTATTCGAGCACCAAGCTTGACGCCCGCGCGGCCTATGACCATCTGCGAATCGCATTCGGTGTCGATCGCACGCGTATGGCTTACTTCGGTCATTCGCTCGGCAGTGGCGTGGCAGCCGAGTTAGCCGAAGTCCATCCGCCTGGTGCGTTGCTTCTGCAGTCGCCGTTTTCTTCTGCTCGCGCGATGGCAAGGCTCATCGTGTGGCCGCCTATTGATCTCATCTGGAAAGCCATTTCTCGAATTCACTTCGATACAAGGCGGGTTGTCTCGGAGCTCGATGTTCCGGTCTCGGTGGCCCACGGTAAGCGCGACCGAATCGTGCCTTTCAGAATGGGGATTGAGGTCTACAAAGCTGCCAATCGAAAAGGGGGGGTCCTGCTCGTAGACAAAGCCGGACACAGCGACGTTGCCGAGATTGCCGGCGAGGATTACTGGCGTTGGATTGTCGAGGCGCTGAACGCCGGCGCGAGCCCGCAACCGGTAGCGGGCACGCCGACGGCTCCTGGCAGCTAGTCGTCAGTTCACCCAAAAAAGAGGGCACGACCCAGGATCGGATCATGCCCTCTTTGATTGGACCAGTTGTTACGGAATAGGCTGCCCTGATATGTCTCTGATCGCGATCGGGCCAACGTTGACGGCTTTCAACCCCTGTTCGATTGTCTTCCGGTCACCGACGATTACGACGGCAAGAGAACCGGGATTGATGTACTGCTGCGCAACCCTGGCCACGTCGGCCTGGGTGACCCCCTCAATGTTCTGCACGTAATTGTTGAAGTAGTCGAGCGGGAGTCCGTACAGCGCCACCGGCACTAACGCGGCTGCGATTTGCTGTGTTGTCTCGAAATTTCCCGGAAGCTGTAGCTGCAGATAGCGCTTGGCACGGGATAGCTCGCTAGGTGGAACGGCTTGGCGAATTCCATTCAGCTCTTTCATGAACTCCAGAAGAGCGGAATCGGTCTTCGCCGAGACGATCTCCGCTGATGCCGTGAAGGGCCCTGCCGCACGTCGCATGTCGAAGCGGGAGCCGGCACCGTAGGTGTAGCCCCGCACCTCGCGAAGGTTCTGGTTGAGTCTGCTGCTGAAGGATCCACCCAGGATCGTGTTCATCACCGTCAGCGCGAAGTAGTCCCCGGTTGAACGTGGTACGCCGACGGAACCGATGCGAAAGGACGACTGGGTAGCACCTGGTTTGTCGATCAGATAGATCGTCGTGGTGCCCGACTTGGGCGGCTCGCTGTAGTTGAGCTGCGGAATATCTCCGCGCTGCCAGTTGCCGAAGAGCGCATTGATCTTCTGCTCTACCTGGGCGGGGCTCACGTCACCCACAACGATCAGGGTCGCATTGTTCGGCCTGAAGTTCGTCTGGTAATACGACTGCAGATCGGCGGGCGTGAGTGACTTTACGGAGGCTTCCGTGCCAATTAATGGAACACCGTAAGGATGTGCGCTGCCGTAGATGATCGCCGGAAATGCGATGTTCGCGATCGCTGGTCCCTGGTCGCGCAACTGGAGAAGCTCGGTCAGACGGGTTTTTCTTATCCTTTCAAACTCGTTTGCCGGAAACGATGGATGAAGGGCAACGTCGGCAAATAGAGCCAACGCGCTGTCCAGCTGCGCCGTCGGGGTGTGGAGCGACAGCGTGCTGGATTCCCAGCTGCTTGTCGGAGAGAGGTTGATACCGAGGAATGCAATCTGATCGGCAATGTCCAGGCTCCTACGGCTCGTCGTGCCTTCGCGCAGCATGGACGAAGTGAGGTTTGCGACTCCCGTCTTGCCCGCCGGGTCGACCGTGCCGCCGCTCCCGACAAGGAGAACAAAATCCGCGAGCGGAAGCTCGTGCTGCTCGACGATCATCAGTCTCAGACCGTTCGGGAGCTGCCTCGTGAGAATCGGGGGAAGCGATACCCGAGGGGGAGGACCCAGCTCAGGTGGCTTGCTTCTGTCAAACGTTCCTTGCGCAGAAGCGATCGACTGGACGGCGAGCAGAGCCAGTGCGCTCGTAGCTCCGATAACCTTCATCGACCACCTCCGCTTGCGGTTAGCATCATGTCCTTCTTCCCCTCTGGAACGACGGTAAGAACGATCTTCGGACGGCCGAGGTAGGTCTTCGCTACTCGCTGGACATCGGCAGCGGTGACGCGCTCGTAGCGCGCGGCATCCTGCTGCACGTAATCGGGATTGCCGATGAAGTAATTGTACGAGTTGAGCACTTCGGCCTTACCTAGCACGCTTGCCAGCCGGTTGAGGAAGCTCGCTTTGTACAGGTTCTGGGCCCGCTGGAGCTCCCGCGGTGCCACGCCGGTGTTGATGACATTGGCGATCTCTGTCTGAACGATCCGATCGATGTCCGCGACCTTCTGACCTGGTTTCGGAGTGATATCGATCTGGAACTTTCCATCTAGGCGCGATCCATCCTGGAACGCGCCCACGTTCTGTGCGATTTGCAGGTCGTAGACGAGCTTCTTGTACAGGCGCGAATTCTTGTCGTTGGCGATGATCTGAGCGAGGATGTCGAGGGCGGCATCATCTTTCGAGAATCCCTTTACCGAGTGCCACGTATAGAAAATGCGAGGCAGCTGAACCTTGTCCTCGAGAACGAGGAACGTGTCATGTGGGATCGTAACGCTGGGAACGGTGAGCCTCCTCTTCACTTCCGGCCCCCGGGGAATGCTCCCAAAGTACTGGGCCACCAGTTTCTTCACCGTCGCCGGATCGAAATCTCCGGCAATCGTCAGGGTCGCATTGTTCGGTGCATAGTAGGTCTTGAAGAAGTTCTGCACGTCCGTCAGCGATGCGGCACTGAGGTCGGACATCGAGCCGATGACCGGCCACGAGTACGGGTGTGTTTTAGGATAGAGCGCGGCAAGGATGATTTCGTCCGCCCGTCCGTAGGGCACGTTGTCGACGCGCTGCCGCCGCTCGTTCTTCACCACGTCGCGCTGAAGATCGACCTTGGCGAGATCCATCGTCGGCAGGAGAAATCCCATCCTGTCCGCATCGAGCCACAGCGCCAGGGCCAACGCGTTCGACGGCAACACCTCATAGTAGTTGGTGCGGTCTTCCGTCGTCGAGCCGTTGTTGTTGGCACCGGCTGATTCAAGAAGCTGGTCGAACGTGCCGACTGGAACGTGCTGCGAGCCCATGAACATTATGTGCTCGAACAAATGAGCAAATCCGGTTCGCCCGACCTGTTCGTCACCCGAGCCGACGTGATACCACGTGTCGACCGCGATGATCGGAGTCGAGTGATCCTCGTGGAGAATGACCTCGAGACCATTTGGGAGATGATACTTCTCGAACTGGATACGAGGGGTGGCTTGCGCATTGGCGCGCGGCCCCGCCAGAATGCCGAGAATTAAGTAGCACAGTGCCACTAAAGGAGTTCTCTTCTTCACAACTTCCTCTCGAAAAAGAAGGCGAGCGGTGCTTTCAGCGATTCGCTAAAAATATACTTCCAGCGCTCTTCCCGGTTCGGTGAGATGGGGCTGGTTTGCGTGGGAGATGTATAGGGGGTAAACCCGAAACGCCTCGCCAGGATTCGCAGGCGTAGCATGTGAAAGGGATCACTTACGAGAAGAGCCGTTTGAAGCCCGCGTACTTCGAGCATGCCCGCGACTGCGCGCATTGACTCGCTGGTCGTCCGACCTTCGTTCTCCACCAGAATTGCGCTGTCCGGAACGTCGTGTTTCCGGGCGTAGTTTCTTCCCACCGCCGCCTCACTGGTAGTGTCGCCTGATCCCGTTCCGCCTGTAAGTATCAGCAGCGACGCTAGATGGCGGTTCCAGAGATCGAGTGCATGATCGAGCCGGGCGCGAAGCACAGGCGATGGTTTGCCCGCATACTGCGCGGCACCCAGTACGACTATCGCCTGTGCTGGCTGTGCCTCATCCCTTGAGCTCCAAATGAGAACGGCAGTAGCGGAAGCGATCCAAAGCGCGAATGCCGCGACAACCAGGACCGTCAGGATTCGCCGAACGATCTTTAGGGCATGTTTTGCTTTCGCAGCACGCTTCATTCGTAGAAGCTACGCTAGAAAGGACGCCTCGTGTGAGGCTCCGGACACTCGACGGAATACCCCTTTGCTACCAGAGCAGCCTTGAATTCGTCCTGCACTGGAGCTTCGCCGTGTACCAGCCATACCGACCCCATCTTCGGGGACTTGTCCCTGACGCGCCCCAGCCAGGCTGTCAACTCGGTTCGGTCGGCGTGCGCGCTGTACCCATCGATGACCTCGACACGCGCATGGAGGGCGACATCCTCGCCAAAGATCCGGAGAACCGGTTGTCTCTCCACGACTCTCCGACCGAGCGTATGCTCAGCCTGAAACCCCACGACAAGAATCGTATTCCGTGGATCGCCTGCGCCTTGCGCCAGGTGATGAAGAATTCGCCCGTTCTCCATCATCCCCGATGCGGCAATTACCACCATCGGGCCGTGAGACCGCGATATAGCCTTTGATTCCTCCACATCACGCGTGTAGTGAAGAAGGTCGAAGCGGAAAAGCTCCTTCGCGATCCGTACCATTTCTTCGGATCGATCGAAGCTTTCCGGGTGCATCTCGAACACGGTCGTTGCATCAATCGCCAAAGGGCTGTCGACATAGATTGGAATCGCCGGGATTGCGCCTTCCCTGACGAGACCATGAAGTACGTAGATCATTTCCTGCGTTCGACCAATCGCGAACGCGGGGATGAGAACTCGCCCTCCCCGCGCGGCGGTCTCGCGAACCACATGGGCCAGCTGCGCTCGGGCACCTGCTACGGATTCGTGGTCCCTGTTTCCGTAGGTCGATTCCATGATCAGGGCGTCGGCGCCCTCAGGCGGAATCGGATCCCTGACTATGGCGAGACCACTTCTCCCAACGTCTCCGGAAAAAACGAGCCGCTTTGTTTTCCCTCCCTCCGTGCAATCGACCAGGACAGACGCCGAGCCAAGGATATGACCGGCGTCGATGTAACTGGCGCGCACTCCGGGAACGACATCGAAAGGTCTGTTGTAGGGAACGCCGACCATCAAGTCCATCGTGCGTACCGCGTGTCGCATTCCGTACAGCGGCTCGATGAAGTCCTTTTTCCTCTTGGCCAGAAACTCGGCGTCTTTCTCCTGGATGTGGGCCGAATCCGCAAGCATTATCGCACACAGGTCTCGTGTTGCCGACGTTGCCCATATCGTCTTGGAGTAGCCTTCCGCGATCAGGTATGGAAGGCGCCCTGAGTGGTCGATGTGCGCGTGCGAGAGCACAACGGCGTCGAGATCCTTGATCGGCAGCGGAAGCTTGCGATTCTTCTCGGCTGACTCCTGCCGCCTTCCCTGAAACATTCCGCAATCGAGCGCTACGGTATAGCCGTTGACGTGAAGGAGATGACAGGACCCTGTGACTTCGCGCGCAGCGCCAACGAACGTTATCTCCAAACAGCTATCCTTCTGCTACTGCATCACGCTGAAACAGGATCGTGAGCCGTTGCTCATCCTGCGACATCAGCGCTGGCTCCCATCCTCCTCTGCTTCTCTCGTTCAGAAGATCGGTGAGGGTGTCTTCGTCCTCGCGCGTATGCCGCGTCAGCTTGACCACGACAGCCTGGTATTCTTTCATCAGGGATTAGAGATTATGGGTCGGTGGGTGTTCACAGTGCTAATGCCGGAATCATGGGGCTAGAATGATCGAGCGCGTCAAGGAATTCCCCTCTCTGACTATTATCCGGCATCCCCTCGTTCAGCACAAGCTGACGATCCTGCGGGACCGGCAGACGGAGACCAAAACCTTCAAGGAGCTCGTCGATGAGATTGCGATGCTCATGGCATACGAGGCCACCAGTGAGCTGAGTCTCGAGCCGAGAGAAGTAAACACTCCGCTCGAGAAAACCTCGGGATGGCATATCAGCGGGAAGAAGCTGACACTCGTTCCGATTCTACGCGCCGGACTCGGAATGGTAGAGGGAATTCTCCGCCTTGTGCCATCGGCGCGGGTGGGCCACATCGGACTCTACCGGGACCACAGCACCTTGCAGCCAGTCGACTACTATTTCAAAGTGCCCGGGGACACGGCCGAGCGAGACTTCTTCCTCCTCGACCCGATGCTTGCCACCGGAGGAAGCGCTACTGCCGCTGTCGCCTCGCTGAAGAGAGCAGGCGCAAACCGGATTCGATTTCTTTGTTTAGTCGCCGCTCCCGAGGGAGTCCGGTTTCTCAGTCGCGCGCATCCAGATGTCCAGATCTATTGCGCGGCACTTGACCGGGAACTCAACAAGCAGGGTTATATCCTGCCGGGCCTTGGAGACGCTGGAGACAGACTGTTCGGCACCCGCTGAACGCTAGCCGAACCATTCCCTGGGGTTCAGCTTCTGCTGGTCCGCGGCGTCGATGACCCATTGCTGGCTCTGAGCATCGGTCACCTCGCTGGCGACCAGCTCGAACCAGGTTGTCGCCTTCTTTACATCCCCGATTCGCCTCCAGAGCTCGCCGACCAGATAGGTGAGGATTGCTCGCTCTTCCCTCGGAACGGCGTCGTAGGCCTGGAGCGATTCCTCGAACATCCACGCGGCATGACGCCGGAAGTACCGCTCCGCTTCCGCATCTCCCTCATCGACACAGCACCAGGCGGCACGAAGAAGGAGATCCGCAATGTGACGAGGATCGAGGCCTTGCCATTGAGCGACCTTGGCGGCGGCCTCATACTTTTCCGAGCCACAAACTAGCGACGGTCGAAGCGGAGCGAGCTCCGTGAGAACGTGCTGTTTCAGCCCCGGGCTTACATCCGTCGCGGGCGTAAAATCTGCCTCTCCACCAGAGTAGCCGCATTCGCTGCACATATGGATGAGATAGGCAAGTGGCTGCGTTCCGGCAGCCCGTTCGTGAAAATCGGTCCTTTTGCCCCCGAACGCATTCGTGGAAACTACGCTCTGGGACTTGAACTCGTTGTCACATACGGGACAACGAAGCTCGATCTGACGCAGCGTTGTCATGGCTACTCCTCCTTTCAGCGCTTCGAAGCTCAGAAACACAGAAGGAATATCTGTGCCACGATTTTGAAATCGATGCGAAAGAGATCGGCCTTGTAGAGAGTTTCCGTGGATTGTATCTTCTCGCATCGCAAAACCCGCGACTGGCTCACCACCCCGCGACCTGGTCGTTGATGCTCATCAACCTACTGCCTGACTTTTTCGCAGTTCACAACAGTACAGACCGTGTCGCCGCCTATCTCCGCTACTTTGAAAATCACCGCCGCTTCCTAGAAGCCTACTGGCACAACTATGTGCTGGATCCGGCGGGGCCGCATTTTCTGGAAGTCGTTCGCTCTGCCGCACTTGCGAGCCGTGTAGACCTTCGCACGATGCTCGAAAGAATTGACGTCGTCTCGCTGGCTCGAAATACGGAAGAGCAATGCCGGACCCTTTTTGATGTTGACACGGACATCGACGTTGTGCTCATGGTCGGCGTCGGTGCGGCGAATGCCGGCGAGCTTGTGGTCGAGGGAAAGGGAATCGCATTCGTTTGCCTCGAGCATTTCACCAGCGTGACCAATCCGGAGACCCAGGGCCTCGGACTCGATCCGGAATTGATCCCGTTGTGGCTCACCCACGAGATCGCGCACACAGTCCGCTATACCTCGCCTACCAGCCGGAGCGAGATGAAACAGCTGATCGACGATGCGGGCGGCTATTACTCGTATTGGGAAACCGGCAGGCGCGCCTCGCTCCGCGAGCTCATGATCAACGAAGGCCTGGCCACGATTGCCTCGAGAACCATTAGCCCCGGGCATGCAGCGTGGGAGTACTACGGCTACACAAGACGCGAGTACGCCAGCGTCCGTGAGCTCGAGCCTTTGATGACGAGAGCGCTCAGCAATGATCTGGATCGTGCCGGTTTGGGACTGCGTCTCAGGTATCTCTCCGGCGGGATGAGTGATGACGCCCGAACCGTCGAACGTCATGTCTTCCCCGAGCGAAGCGGCTACTTTCTCGGCACGAAGATGGTTGAGGAGGCTGTCAACTCACGCGGTCTCTCGTGGGCGATACGTGCCGGTGCCGGCGAGATCACATCGCTTGCCAGCTCTGCCGCTGCCTCAGCTTAAAATCACTTTCCAACACAGAAAGAGCTAAACACCCGGTCGAGCACATCCTCGACTTCCACGGCGCCGATCAACTCTTCGAGGGAATAGACCGCGGTCCGGAGGTGGACTGCAGCGACGGTCGCTGGAAGCTTCTCTTCCCGCCACGCTTCCGTGAATTGTTTGAGCTCTGAGCTGGCAGTACTGATCGCGTTTCGATGACGGGCTCTCGTTAGTATGGGCAAGTCGGGAATGATCTCCCCATGCCGTGTATCCAGCGCCTCGTCGATCGCACACAGCAGCTCCCGAAGACCGGTTCCTGTCTCAGCGCTAACCGGAATCACAGTCCGCGAGAGCAAACTTTCGTCGCGCTTTGATACTAAATCACTTTTGGTGAGAACCGCCAGAATCGGCGCCGTCGAGCTACTACTGACCAGGCTTACTATCTCCTCGAGGCTTCTCGAATCCTCCGCGCATGCAAGCACTATCTGGGCACTTCGCATATAGCGCTCGCTCACCTCCATCCCGAGGCGCTCAATTCGGTCTTCCGTTTCCCGAAGCCCTGCGGTATCCACCAAACGGAGGGGCCACTTGCCGCTATCGATCACAGCCTCGAGAGCATCTCGCGTAGTCCCGGGCATTTCGGTCACAATCGCACGGGATCTGCCCAAGAGTGCATTAAAGAGAGAGGATTTCCCCGCGTTTGGCGGGCCCACGATTACGACAATCGCGCCTTCGCGGATGACCTCCCCCGCTGGCACGGTAGAGAGGAGCGCTTCGAGAGAGCTCGCAATTCCCTCCGCGGCCTGATCAATCCTGCTTCGCGGAACTGGTCCGTCATCTTCTTCCGGGAAATCGACATCGTAGGCAATTAGCGCCTCGAGCCCGATGAGATCATTCCTGAGGCTCAGAAGGCGACGTGACAGCCCTCCATCCAGCTGGCGGAGAGCCGTTAGCTGCATGATGTGAGAGCTGGCATCTATCAGGTCACCGATCGCCTCAGCCTGAAGGATATCCAGCTTGCCGTTGAGTACGGCTCGACGCGTGAATTCCCCGGGCGTTGCTTGTCGCGCCCCCGACGAAATCAGAGCCGCGACAATGGTGCTCGGAACGAGGTAGCCACCATGCGTCGAGAATTCGACCGTGTTGTCACCGGTGAAGGAACCAGGGCTCGGAAACAGCGTAACCAGCGCTTGATCGAGTTTCTGCTCCCCATCAAATACATCACACAATTGGCTTACGCGCGGTTCCGGCGGTGGCAGTCGCAGATGCTTCGCGGCAATCGAAAAAGCATTCGGTCCACTGAGTCTGACAAGAGCGACTGCACCACGCCCCGGCGCGCTCGCGACTGAGACGATCGTGTCCTCCAGTTGCACGGCACTCGTGCCGGCGGATATCACGCGGTCACCGCGGGAAGAACGAAGGTGGTGCCAGGCTCAAGAATTTTTACCGACGGATGGAGGGGGTGGTCCTGAAGCGTTGCTCTGAGTCTGTCGATCGCATCGAAAGCAGTCGACGTAACGTGGTTGAACGTCCCCCAGTGATATGGGATGAAGTACCGCGCGTTCAGCCTTTCGAAGAGAGTGAGCGCATCACTGCTCGTCAGGTGTCCTTTGCGAAATCCCGGCTTCCACCACGGGGCGTGCCCGATTGGAAGAAGGGCGAGATCAAGGTTGCGCCCGTTGGCGACCAGATGGTCCTCGACCAGATGTGTCGTGTCAGGGGTGAGGGCCGTGTCGCCGGCAAAGAAACACGACACCGTATTCGTATCAATAAGATACATATTGGTTGCGCTTCTCCAGCGATCCACGCCATAGCGGTTTCCTTTGTGCGTCGCCGAAGCTGCCCGGATTTTTACGCCATCGAGCTCGGCTCCCTCGCCTGCCGCAACCGCAACAGCGTGCCTATACCCCTGCTTTCTCAGCCATTTGGCAATTGCCGGTGGAGCGAACAGAGGAATGTCTTCCGGAAGTGCGTCGAGGGAAGCAAAAGACAGGTGATCGGCATGCGCATGTGTCAGCAGGATTGCATCGAGTTTTGGAAGTGCTTCGAGAGCGATGCCGGGTGGGCTCACGCGCGCCAGAAATTTCCCGAGCGCCGAATCGAAATTGGGATCCGTGAGGATTCGTCTTCCGCCAATTTCAATTAGTAGCGTTGCGTGACCAATGTATGTGACACGCAGCATGTATCCCCCTTACCCCGCCGGACGCGTCTTTGCGCGTTCCCTCGCCAGCAACCACTGCTGTGGAAGTGCCGCGATGTTTTGCGCCGTGTAGTAAAGATTGAGGCCTGAGGCCATGTTGAGCAGCACCACCGTCATCATCACGGGGAACATGTAGCCCATCATTTTCGCCTGTGGATTCGGAGGAGCATTGCGCATTCCAATCCAGGACAGCAGGTACATGGACGCACCCATGAGTAGGGGCAGAATATAGAGCGGATCCTTGATCGAGATATCGTGCAGCCACATGAATGGCACACCGCGGAACTCGATCGTATTCTGGAAAACGAAGAACAGCGCGAAAAGAATCGGCATTGGGAGGAGCGCCGGCAGGCATCCGGTCAATCCAGCGAACGGGCTCACTCCTGCGTCATGGTAGACTTTCATTATCGCTTCGCGCTGCTGTACCGGATCCTTGTACTTCTTCTGCGCAGCTGCCAGCTTCGGTTGCAGCTCCTGCATCTTGAGGCTCGAGCGCATGGTGCTCTGATTGAGCGGCCATAGTGCGAACCGCACCAGAATTCCCAGAATGACCAGCACCCACCCATAAGTCAGATTGAGGCGATTGTGCATCCAGAGCAGAGCCTGGATAACCTTCGATGCAATCGGATGCACTACACCCTGAAGGAAGCGCCAGCCATAGGGGTTTACGTGGTCGAAGTCCTGACCCATTCGCTGGAGGCGCTGTGACTCCTGCGGTCCTGCGTAGACCTCGAACGAAAAGCTGCCATTGCGAACTTCTTCCACCACGCTTGCCGATGCACTTGTCGCGATCTTCGAAGTGCGTGTCCCACCAGCCAGAGTCACCTCGCTGAACGGTGTACCATTCGGCAGCGCCAGGATTCCAAACACGAAGTACTTGTTCTTTATGGCCACCCAGTTGAGCGGCCCGGCTTCGAGCGTTTTTTCCCCGGGGTCCAGACTGCCGAAGAGCACGCTTCGAGCATGGTCTCGCTGTGGCTTGAAGCTATAGGCTAGAGTCCGATGATCCCCAATGGTATCGGCCTCGGTTGGTTGTAACGTTTTGGGAAGCTCCGTAATCAGATACGCCGGGCCCTGTGCTCCTCCAATTCGGCCCTCGACACGGATCGCATAGCTTGCCGCCGTGTCCTGGGAAACCGTGTATGAAATCGAGACGTCGCGATTCTTTACCGATGCGCTGTAGGTAAGAGTCTCGTCTCCTTTGGCATTCCTGACTCGCGTGAGCGTAAACGGTGCCTGCGACAGATCCGTGGTATCAGTAGGCGTAACGAGCTGATAACTCAGAAGCGGCGAGCTGGGAATTCCGAGATCAACCAGGCCGCCTGTGGTCGATCGATTCTTGTAGTCTCGAATCACAATCGACACTGGAGCCGCACCGATGTTGCTGAACCTGTAGATCGTTTTCGGCGTGGTGACCACAGTCGTTTCAGCAACTGGTCGCGTCTGGGCGTTGCCTGGAGTCGCCTTTGTTGCTCGACCTTGTGAGCTCGCCGTTGCCGGAACTTGCGTCACGGGAGACTGCGTGGCCAACGGCTGCGTTGAAGACGCGGCGGTTTTCAGCCCTGAGATCGAGTCCTTTCCGATCGCACTGTTGCTCGAAGGCGGCCGCTTGACCGGTGGAAACAACAGCTGAGAAATCGCAATGACTACGAGCGAGAGAAAAAGAGCTAGAAAGAAACGCTTATCCATTCAGGGAACCGGGTCGTAACCGCCCGGCCGAAAGGGGTGGCATCGAAGAATTCGGCTCACAGTGAGCCTCAATCCCCTCATCACTCCGTGTCGCTCGAAGGCTTCGAGTGCGTAGGCCGAACATGTTGGATAGTAACGGCAGCTCGCCGGCAATAGTGGTGAAATGGCTAGCTGATAACCGCGAATCAGAACGATAAATGTGGACCGCATCGCTAGCGCGACATTCGCGAAGCCCACTCACCGATCGCACCTAAATCGCCGGCAAGCTGTGCGAAGGTCGATTCATAAGCTGCAGGTTTCGCACGAATCAAAACGTCAATCCCTTGCAGCTCAGGCAGCAGTTCGATTCTTACGAGCTCACGCAAGCGACGTTTTACTCGGTTCCGATCGACAATCTTATGCCGGTGCTTCGGAACGACTACTCCAACTCTCGGATGCAATAACAGGGAAGCAGATGCCCGGGCCTCCAGACGCTCGGTTTGCATTCGCTTCCCTGTACGCCTTACTGTTTCCAGATCGGTTTCGCTCGTCAGCCGGCGGCTGCGAGGAAAGGCGAGCGTTTTAGGCGCCAGCGTATTTGGTCGGCAGTTGGACAGTAAGCCGTTTGCGTCCCTTCTTGCGACGGCGGCTAAGAACTTCACGTCCCCATCTGGTAGCCATCCGCAATCTGAAACCATGGGTGCGGATACGGCGCTTATTGCGGGGACGGTAGGTGGGCTTGCCCATTACAATGCTCCAGAAACAAAAAAGAACAGGTGCAGTACAGAGCCGGTAAAACTATTCCAGCATTGAAGATAGTTCAAGGCAGGTGAAGGAGTTAACGTCCTGCTTGTTTGACTTTTCCACATAAACCGGGTAGGGTAGCGTGTCATGTCGCTCAGCCCCGCAGAAGTCTGGAAACGCCTCCTCGACCGCGCCCGTCAGGAGCTCCCCGATCAAACCTTCCAAGCGTGGCTTGAGCCTACTGAAGCTCTTTCCATCGAAGGCAGTACCATTTTTGTAGGGGCTCCAGATCAGTTCACAGCTGACTGGAATGACTCCAAACACTCTGAACTACTGTCGAGCTACGCTCCGATCGTCCTCGGCTATCCTCTCAGCGTTGCGTTCCGAGTCAACGAAGAGCGAAAAAAGCGTTCTCAGATGGATTTTTTCGTCAGCCCGCCTCCCATATCAGCCAAACCATCATCAGCGCAGAACGGAACCAGTTCACCGCCACTGAGTGAACGGTATACGTTCGATCTTTTCGTAATTGGGAAGTCAAATGAGCTCGCCGCCGCAGCCGCACATGCGGTCAGTCAGGCACCTGGAAAGGTCTACAATCCACTCTTCATATATGGTGACACAGGTCTCGGAAAGACCCACCTAATGCAGGCGGTAGCACATGAAACACTTAAGCGCAGTCCGAAGACCCGGATCACATATGTGGGAACAGAGCAGTTCATGAACGAGTTAATCGGCTCCATCATGGATCGAACCGGACCTGAATTTCGCCGGCGATACAGAGAGACTGACCTGCTCCTTATCGACGACGTGCATTTCCTGAAAGGAAGAAAGGAAACGACCCAGGAAGAGTTCTTTCATACCTTCAACGCACTTTACGAAGCCGGGCGCCAAATTGTGCTCACGAGCGATCGGCCTCCATCAGAGATCGCGGGCCTCGAAGCACGGTTAATCAGCAGATTCCAGTGGGGAATGGTAGCTGACATTGGATTGCCTGATTTCGAGCACCGGGTCGCAATCCTGAAGCAGAAGGCACAGCTCGACCGACTGGAACTCACAATACCGGATGATGTTGTTCACTTCATTGCGGAGCACGTTCGATCAAACGTGAGAGAGCTCGAGGGATCCATTATCAAGCTTCTCGCCTACGCTTCCCTCAAGCACAAGGACATTACGGTTGACGTCGCACGTGAAGCTCTCCGAGATAAGCTTCGCGCAATCGAAGGGCTCGAGCAGGAAGGAAATACCTCCCTCACCATCCTCACGATTCAACAAGCTGTCGCCAAGGAATGGGGCGTCACCGTAGATGGACTTCGCTCTAAAACAAGAACGAAAACACTTACCACACCACGGCAGATAGCCATGTACCTGGCGCGGGAGCTTCTTGCCACCCAGCTCGTCGAGATTGGAAATGCCTTTGGAGGACGTGACCATTCTACCGTGATTCACAGTCTCGAGAAAGTTCAACAAACCATGCTTCATGATCCACAACTAAAATCCCGCATTAATCGAATTCGTACTTTGCTCGAAACTATCAACTTTCGCCCCACCTCATATGTGGAAACCATCAGAGTTTCCTAGGGTTGATGTCGACAGGCTCTCACAACTCATATTGCTCACATCCGACTGCACATCACCCAGCATAGCGGAAATCCTGCTCCTGCCATAAGTTAGACCCATTCAACCGAAGTCCACAAAACCTGCTACAGCTACTATTCTAAGTCTCTTATAAAAGACTACTTAGTACGCCACCTGAATCTCCACAGGGGAAGGGATGCGCTTTACGATCTCTCGTGAAAAACTTCAAGAAGGACTGGCTGCAGTGGCAGCAAGCATCCCGGCAAAGACGACGTTGCCAGTGTTGGCGAATATTCTTCTGGAGACGACGGATAAGGGCATCAAGCTATCAGGTACGGATCTAGATATCGCAGTTAGCACTGAAGTGATGGCTGATGTAGAGACGGCAGGGGCTGTAACAGTCCCGGCGAAAAAACTGAGCGAGATTGCCCGGGAATTGCCGCCAGCTCCGGTCAAAATCGCCGCAGTTGGGGAACAACGGGTAACGCTCGATTGTGGACGCTCTCGGTTCAAACTACTTGGACTCCCGAGAGATGAGTTTCCGACCTTTCCATCGGTGCGGTTTAACGAGAGTTGGAGAATCAGGTCGGGTGATCTGCAGCAGCTGATTTCTCACACGTCATTCGCGGTCTCTTCTGAAGAAAGCAGACCGATCTTGAATGGTGTTCTGTGGGAATTGAGGCCGGATAAAATGCGCATGGTGGCAACTAATGGTCATCGGCTGGCAAAGATGGAGATGCCGATTAATTCAGCCAATGCGCCAGCCAGCGATCTGATCGTTCCTCCGAAAGCTCTGGAACAGGTGAGAAGGCTCTTTCCCGCGGAAGAGGAGCTCGAGATTGCGCGCGGGGATAATCATATCGGTTTTAGATCGCCATTCACGGCAGTCTTTACCAGGCTTATAGAAGGACCATATCCGAACTATGAACAGGTCATTCCGAAGGACAATGATCGAGTAGCAATTGCGGACAAACTTGCTCTTGCAAGCGCTCTGAAGAGAATGTCTGTAATTGCTTCTGACCAGACTCATCGGATCCGACTCTCGTTCAACTCGGGTATGCTCAAATTCAGCGTGCAGACTCCAGATTTGGGCGAAGCCCAAGATGAACTTCCAATTCGCTACACCGGTGATCAGCTTGATATTGGTTTTAACGCGAGCTATCTCCTCGAGATTCTACGCTATATCCCGACCGATGAAGTGCGTCTGACGTTCAAAGCGCCAGAACGTGCGGCAACAGTGGAGCCAGAAGGCTGGAAGGATCCTGCGTCGTACATGTGCCTCGTGATGCCCCTTCGGCTCGTCGATTAGCGCACAGCTGCGAAGTCCTGCTTTGAGGTCTGCTTGAAGCGATGGATCTTGCCTGACACCGTGATTGCCAAGTCGAGATCCTGTCCTGTGTTGAGCCGCACGATGCGTCCGTCTCTCGGGCTCACATAATAAACCGCATTCCCGGTTCCCTTCGCATCGAGCGTCAGCGGATGCTGTTGTTGGGCTCCTTCCCCATGGGCCTGGATCGAATCAGTGCGTTGCACCACCAGCACCAAGTCACCCTGATATGCAATTTCGCCTGACACGATATACGATCGGGTAATACGCGCTGTCGTTGGAATCATCCCCTGGCATGCTTTCAACTCCACGGAATCCCTCCAGCTACTTCCCTGTGAAACTGGAGTGGGAAAGCGTACGAGCAGATTGTGAAGGTCTGCTAAAAGTGCCGAGCTGACAGAACTGCATTTTTCAGGAATGCTATCGGTTTCCACTATCAGACTGTCACTCACGAGTGTCCCGGAGAGTTGAATCGGCAGTTGTACGAATTGTGTGGGACCGATCGTACCCTGGGTTGTCGTTGAAAATGTGTCGACAGCAGCGGTGAAATGAACTGTGTCGCCGACACGCTCGAGCGAGAGCGACTCGTGTGTAGTGTTCGTGGGAAATTCCTGGTGGGAGCCAGAGTCTGAGTTACTCTCTATCCTCGCACTTCTGGATATCTGGTAGAGAATAGCGCCCGGCGCATAGTTGAAAGTCCACGAGCCGGCTGTGGGCGGCAGAGGCGCTGGATTCGGTAGCGAAGGCGATGGTATTGGCCGCCCAACCGGGGGTACAGTGGACGCTGTGCAGGCGGCCGCGAGGTAAGCGAGGAAATACCAGTTGCTGGCTTTTCGGCGCATCGTCTCGCTCTTTTATCGAGCGCGTGGTTGAGAAAAACGAACAACCTCCGACGGAATAGCGTCGGAGGTTGTTGCATCGTCGGCAAACGGTCTATAAGCCGGGTTCTGTCGGGCTACTCGCGTAACCCGGACGATCATTTCTCTACGAGCATGGTCACCCATGCTCTCTAGCAGCCTACCCGCGGTGTCTTGATCGAGGTGGACGCCTCTCGCCGCATATTTGGCCTTGCTCCAGCTGGGGTTTGCCATGCCGCACATGTTGCCATGCGCGCGGTGGGCTCTTACCCCACCGTTTCACCCTTGCCACCCGTGAAGATGGCGGTCTGTTCTCTGTGGCACTTTCCGTCGCGAACGGCTCTCGCTGTTCGCGCCCAGGCGTTACCTGGCAGCCTGCCCACCGGAGCCCGGACTTTCCTCGAATAGGTACCACATGGATACCAATGCGCGATCGTCCGACCGTTTGCCTCCTCAAAATATAGCAGACTGACGAAGCAGGGTGAATCCTGGTTTCAGCCTCACTCGTGAAGGACGACATTCTGACAGTCGGATGGTATTCTGCCCCATCAACGCGGTCTTACCTGTAAACCGTGAGGTTCAGTATGCCTTCCGACCCAAAGCGTGGCACCCGCACTCCCGTCTCGACTGTCCTCACTCCTCTTGAACGTTCGAGCGTCGATGCGGCAGCGCATGGATTGTGCGACGCGTTGCACAGGGAATCGCTTGACGAAGTTCTTTCGGATCTGAGGCAACAGAAAGCGGGTCTGGTCCTGATCTCGGTCACCAAGTATGGCTCACAGAACTCGGGTCATGTCGCGGCAATGGTTCGTGAATTTCCTAGAGTCCCAGCGGTGGCACTGCTGACTGAAACGCAAAACTCCACCCCGCACACGACGCTGGCTCTTGGGCAGCTCGGGATTCGCACGCTTGTAGACGCGAGAATGCCAGCTGGGTGGCAGACGCTGAGGAATATTCTCGCATCGCAAGGTTCGAGCGATCTCCAACGTTCGGCGCTGGCGCAGATAAGTCTCGACCTACCGGGGATATCAAAGGACGGGTGGCGTTTCTTCGAGCTGCTTTTTGAATCGTCGCCGAAGATCTCCACCGTCCGACAGCTCGCGCGCCACCTCAATATTCTGCCGAGCACGCTGATGAGTCGTTTCTTCCGTGCGAAGTTGCCGGCTCCGAAACGTTATCTCTCACTGGCGAGACTCATACGGGCGGCACGGCTTTTTGAGAATCCGGGATTATCTGTCGCGCGAGTGGCAAACCATCTCGATTACTCGTCCCCTCAGAGCTTTGGCCGGCACGTACGCACGATCATGAAAATGTCCCCTGTGAAGTTCAGGATCACGTACGATGGTCAAGGAATGCTTCAGCTATTCAGGACGGAGCTGATTCTTCCATACATCGATGTCCTGTGCGCATTCCGTCCCTCAGCGGCATATCCAGGATGGATGCCGAAGACTCAATCAAGTGAAAGTTCTAGCTCTCGAGAACCTTGATGATCTGGCTTGCAGAGACGAGGCTGATGACCGGAACACCAGCTGCTTCAATTGCCTGTCGCCCACCTTCTTCACGGTCCACCAGAGCGAGCACGCCCGCTACGATTCCATTCGCGGCGCGCACGGCTTCAATGGCGCGAAGTGCTGATCCACCGGTAGTGATCACATCCTCTATCACAGCTACTCGATCGCCTTCCTTGAAAGGTCCTTCGATGGTTTTCCCCGTTCCGTGAGATTTTGCTTCTTTTCGTACCGTAAATGCTCGCAGAGGACGAAAAGAGTCGGCACTGGCGTAGCTGATAGCATAGGAGATCGGGTCAGCACCGAGGGTGAGGCCGCCTATTGCATCGATTTCCCATCCCGATTGCCGGAGGATAGAGAGCGCCAGCGGACCGATAACTGATAAGCCCTCCGGACTCATCGTCGTCAATCTTGCGTCGACGTAATACTTCGACTGCTTGCCGGAAGCGAGCGTAAACTGGCCTCGTTTAGCGGAACGTTCGGCAAGCAGTGCGACAAGCAAGGAGTGATCAGTCATGGTGCGGGAGGTTATGGATTCTTATGATTGGAGTCAATGCATTTGCTTTCGGGAATCGAGTTCGATCACTGGACTGGTTTCGTCGGGTGGATCGTCTCCCTTGCAACCGTACTCGGTCTTGCTCTCATTCTTCGTCACGAGCGGCGCCAGGCTCGTAGTCTGGTTGAGCGGTCAAAGGAGCTCGAAAGGCTTTCCTCCGAGCTACTGCGGGTGAACCGCATGAAGAGCGAGTTCCTTGCAAATGTGTCCCATGAACTTCGAACGCCACTGAACGCCATTGTTGGCTTTGTGGACCTGCTGCGAGAGGGCGTATATGGGGAGCTTGCTCCCCGGCAGGTAAAACCGGTCGAGCGGATAGAAGCCTCAGCAAATCATCTCCGGCATCTCGTCGATCAAGTCCTCGATCTTGCCAAGATGGCTGCCGGCCGCCTCGAGATTCATACCGAAAGTATTGATCTGCGCCCCTTCGTTCTCGATGTGGCGAGCGAGATTGAATCGCTGGTTAGCGAGAAAGGTCTGAGCCTATCGCTCGTAATGGGCGCGGCTCTTCCGCGTATCAGAACGGACCCGACCCATTTGCGACAAGTGCTCGTTAATCTGCTGGGGAATGCGGTGAAGTACACGAACGAAGGCGGAATCATCATTCGGACTCGCCTCGTCGACTCCCTCCCGGATAGCGAGTCTGCTTCCGTCGACCGGAGCTCGTATCCGACGAACCCCTGGATCGGTATCCAGGTAATTGATACCGGAATTGGGATTGACCCAGCGGACCGGAGTCGGATTTTCGAGGAGTTTGAGCAAATAAATGCAGGCCCTCGAGGCAACTCCGCGGAACGGGGCACGGGACTGGGGCTCGCGATTTCTCGCCGCCTTGCCGCATTGATCGGCGGAATGGTGGAGCTCGATAGCGAGCTCGGGAAGGGTTCGACTTTTACGCTTTGGCTGCCAGTCGACCCCGACGATTTACCGGTTGCGCCTAAGTAATCCCTTGAACTTATCCAAAATCTTGGGCAGTTCTGGCGTGATGTTGGCCGCTGCAGCAAAAGCGTTTGCAAAGGCCATTACACTCGGATACCGCGCCGCCGGCGACCGGGAAAGAGCACGCATGACTACGGCGTCGAGTTCTGGCGCGAAATCGAACCCCCCCTCTCCTGCGTCCTTCAGTGGGATGGGAGGCATGGTCAGCAGCTGAGTGAACATCTCACGCGGCGCCTTGGCGGTATAGGGCAAACACCGCGTCAGCAGGAAGTACGCGATCGTGGCGAGGCTGTATTGGTCAGCCGCGGTTGTTACTATCTCGCCCGACAGGGCTTCGGGGGCGATGTACATGAGCGTGCCGACAAAGAATCCAGCCCGGGTCAGACGCTCGTCGGTCGGAGCCTGCGTGTCGGTCGCAATTCCGAAGTCGAGCAGCTTCACGCGCCTGGTTTTCGGGTCGTACATCACGTTTTCGGGCTTCAGATCGCGATGTACGATGTTGGCGTCGTGAGCGGCCTGCACGCCGGCTGCTATCTGTGTGACAATGTTTGCGACGTCATCTCTTGGAAGGGGCGCATTCTGCTTGGCATAGCGGTCCAGGATTTCACCCTCGGCCCACTCGATGGCGAGAAAATGGAGACCGTCCGCTTCTCCAATCTCGATCGTCTCGACGACATTGGGATGCTTTACCCTGGCACCGTACTCTGCCTCGCGGACGAAACGGGCTACAGCCGTCCTGTCCTGGCGCAGTTTTTCCCGTAGCACTTTGACTGCCACGGTGCCATGATTGGGATGATCGGCAAGGTACACGGCGGATGTACCGCCTTCACCTACCTCTTTCCTGATCGCATAGCCGGCAACCGAAGCTCCGACCATTTGTTCTCGAGACACGCCGCGAAGCTAATAGAAACCGGCAAGACCGGATAGGGTATAACTTCTCATGCTGATTTCTGCCAAATACTGTTTGGGACTGTTCGTCGTTGGGGCCACGGTCGTCAATGGCTGCAGCTCCGCTCCTTCGCGTGCCAACCCCCCCAATCCGAGGGTACTTCCTCCAGCAGGAACCGCAACGCCGGATGTGAGCGAGCTATATCGGGACATCGGGCTACTCGCTGCTCCCAGTCCTGTCGCGTTCGTCGGAAAGGTCTCCTCCTTTGCAAGCGCATTTCCGGACACGACGCTCGTTCTGGTGAGCATTTCGATCCCCAACCGCGCGCTCACGTTCACCAGAGAAGGCGATCGGTATCGCGCGCCTTACGAGGTAAAGCTCAGCCTCAATCGTGGTGAGATCGAGGCAGCAAGCGTCAACGCAATGGAGATAGTTCGCGTTGGATCATTCCGGGAGGTAAACCGCACCGACGAGAGCATCATCTTCCAGCACTATTTTCATGTGCCGCCAGGCGTTTATGTGATTTCGGCAATGGTGCGTGATGTAGGCGGCTCACGAGGTGAGACTCAACAGGATACGATCACGGTTCCCGCGTTGGGAATGGGGCGCCTCTCTACTCCAGTCATAGTCTACGAAGCGACCGGAAGATCCAGGCTCGACTCTGCCCCAGGCCTGCTCGTAAGTCCCCGCTCGAGTGCAGTCTTCGGTCGCGACAGCACGGTGGCGATTTATGTGGAAGCCTATGGGCAGGGAACTCGCCTGCCAGTCGATTTTGTTGTTCGCAATGAGAGGGGAGTGCAGCTGTTGCGTGACTCTGCTACACTGGCGCGACGGGGAGCACTGTTCAGCGGCGTTGTGAGCGTTCCTATCTCGACCGTGGGTGTCGGCA
Organism: Gemmatimonadota bacterium; assembly: GCA_003134685.1. Classification (GTDB taxonomy): domain Bacteria; phylum Gemmatimonadota; class Gemmatimonadetes; order Gemmatimonadales; family Gemmatimonadaceae; genus UBA4720. The sequence goes on from PLCA01000002.1 coordinate 239,395, forward strand.
TTGCTCAGGTCTCCTTTACCCGGCGAGACGCCCCAGACAGTGTGAAAGCTGCACTGTTCGTGAGCTTTGGCGAAGACATTCCTCTAATGTCGTTCGAGGACATGCTTGGCTACCTGCGATTCTTTGCGAGCGCTAGCCGTCTCAGTGTGCTTCGAAATGCTCCGCCGGAGAGACGAGCAACCGCATGGGCAGAATTCCTTCGTGCAACTGACCCGATACCCGAAACGTCAATAAACGAAGACATGCAGTCGTATTTTGGCCGGATTCAGGTCGCGAACGCTCAGTTCAGGATGGATCGGAATCCGGGTTGGCTCTCCGACCGCGGAATGGTGTTCGTAGCATTGGGAGAGCCCGATCAAATCCTTGAGCGGAACGTGAATCAGCAGATCTCAACTACCCAAATGGGAGCTTCAACGCGGCTTCAGATCTGGCAGTATCGCAATTACAACTCGCAGCTGGTCTTCTATGAAGACACCGGAAGATGGAGACTGACCAGACCTAGCGAGACCGAATTTCTCGGGCTCAACAGCCGGCGGCAGCGATAGAAACGCTTCACCGAGTACCGCACAACTCATCGTCCAATGAACGCTCTCGTGCTCCTGCTAAAATGAGGGCGTTTATATTGACTCTATGAAAGGTCCAGACAGCCCGCGACTGTTTCTGGTCGATGGTTACGCCCTCATATACCGTGCCTTTTTTGCGCTCATTTCACGGCCCCTGACTACAAGCAAAGGCGAGAATACTTCTGCCAGCTGGGGGATCGCGAATTTTCTGCAGCGCCTTATTACGAAGCACCAGCCGGATTACCTGGGCTGGGTGCATGACTCTGGTCTCTCGTTTCGGCACGAGCGTTATCCCGCCTACAAGGCAACCCGCGAAAAGCTGACAGAAGAGCTTCAGTCTGATTTCGATCGTGGCATGGAGCGTATCTCCCAGATACTGGATGCCTACCGGATCCCGATCTTGTCGCTGCCCGGGTACGAAGCCGACGATGTAATAGGGACACTCGTTGCAAGGAGCGTCGAAGCCGGGGTGAACGTAGTTGTAGTGTCCGGCGACAAGGACTTTCAGCAGCTGGTGAAGCCTGGGGTCTGGTTGCTAAACCCCGGGCGCGGCGGGCCCGCGAATGTCGAGGAGCACTGGGTAGGAGTTGAAAACGCGGAAGAGCGCCTTGGCGTCCCTCCAGAATTCGTTACCGATTATCTCGCGCTTGTTGGTGATTCGTCGGACAATGTGCCCGGAGTGCGCGGAATAGGTGACAAGACAGCCTCCGAGCTGGTGAAACAATATGGCCACCTCGAGTCGATTCTCGCGCACGCGTCGGAGATCACCAAAAAACGCCCCCGTGAAGCCCTTCTCGAGCACGCCGACAATGCTCGGCTATCGAAGGAATTAGTAACAATTCGCACCGATCTGGAGGTTCCATTCGAGCTCGATTCGCTCGGGATAAAAACGCCGGATCACCGCCGCCTGAGAGATCTATTCATCGAGCTGGAGTTTCACGCGCTGGCGAAGGACAGCGCTTTGCTGGCGCCGCAGACTGAGGAAGAGCCGAAGAAACTGGTCAACTATGTGACCGTCGATTCGGTTGAAGGATTGCAAGATGCGGTCAACCGCGCACACGCGGCAAAGGTGATTGCTCTGGACACCGAAGTCGTGATTGACTCCGACAGCCCGCAAGCAGTCGATCCACTGCGCTCCTCCATCATCTCAATATCAATTGCCGTCGGTGAGGGAGAGGCGTACTACTTTCCGCTCCGCCATCGACTGTCACGAAGTGGACAGGGGGAGCTTCTTGTCGATGCCGCGGGAGATCGGTCCGCGACGGATGCGTCCGAAGAACGTGGCCTCATTAGAGGTGGGGACGAGGTCTTCCCGGAAGTGCCCTCAAAAAAGAAGAAAACGAACGGTGATTCGACAAGCATCGCGGCCAGGGCGTTACGCCAGAACCGCCCGACACAGGTCCGCAATCTTCCAGCGCTTGACTCGCCGGAGATGAAATCCCTCAAGGACCTTCTCGAAGATCCATCGGTGCGAAAGACCGCTCAGAATGGAAAGTTCGACCAGCTGGCGCTTCGCTGTGCTGGTGTTCGGCTCGCGGGGTTGGATTTCGACCCAATGCTGGCGAGCTATGTGCTTGACCCGGGCCGCCGGTCCCATGGCCTTGATGTCTTGGCGCTCGAGTTTCTCGATCACACAATGACATCCTACGCGGATCTTTGCGGCAAGGGTCGCTCGGCGATTCCGTTCGATGAATGCCCTGTTGAAGCCGCTCGTGACTACTCGTGCGAAGAAGCCGACATGGCCCTGCGTCTTCGCCAGGTATTCGAGCCCCAGCTCGAATCGCACGAGCTGACACGCCTTCTGGATGGCATTGAGATTCCTCTCATCAACGTCCTGGCTGAAATGGAATGGACGGGAATCGCGATTGATTTGCCATGGTTCTTGTCCCTTAAGCAGCGCTTTCAGGCAGAGCGCGAAGCCGTTGAGAAGCAGATCTACGAAACTGCGGGAACAGAATTCAACATCAACTCGAACCCCCAGCTACGCGAGATACTCTTCGATAAGTTGAATCTGCCGATCCTGAAAAGAACGAGCACCGGTCCGTCTACCGACGCTAGCGTTCTCACGGAGCTGGCCGAAGAGGGCCACGTCCTGCCAACGCTCCTGATGGAATACCGGGAGCTGTCAAAGCTCGAGAACACCTATCTCGATACCTTGCCACGCCTTGTCAACCCGAAGACTGGACGGCTACACACCTCGTTCAATCAAACCGTCGCCTCAACGGGCCGACTCTCGTCTGGCGATCCGAATCTTCAGAATATTCCAATTCGGCGAGAATTGGGTCGCGACATCCGACGCGGTTTCATTCCGCGCAAAAACTGGCAGCTAATGTCGGCCGATTATTCGCAGATTGAGCTCCGCCTTCTCGCCCACCTCTCGCGGGACCCTGCATTTGTGGAAGCCTTCCAGGCTGGCGGTGACATCCACCGTCAGACAGCGGCGCTCATCTTCGATGTGCCGTTGGCGGACGTAACAGGCACAATGCGAAGCCGTGCAAAAACGATCAACTTCGCTACGATCTACGGTCAGGGTCCACACGCGCTCTCGAGGCAACTTGGCATCGAGCACGCCGAGGCAAAGGAGTTCATTGCTCGGTACTTCGAGCGCTTTCAGGGCGTGCGGAATTACCTGGATGCGATGGTCGCCTTCGCCCGCGAGAATGGATACGTGCAAACGATCTTCGGAAGGCGGCGCTACATCCCGGAGCTTCGTGAGCGGAACTTCAACGTCCGGGCTTTCGGAGAGAGAGTTGCCGCCAATTCACCGATACAAGGTTCAGCGGCCGATCTGATCAAGATCGCAATGATCAGGATCGATGACGGATTCCGGACGAAAGAACTCCAGAGCAAGATGCTGCTGCAGGTTCATGACGAGCTCGTCTTCGAAGTATTGCCGAGCGAAATGGATCAGGTGCAGGAGTTGGTGAAGTACGAGATGGAACATGCCGCCCAACTGTCCGTCCCTCTCGTAGTCGATCTTGGTGTCGGAAAAAACTGGCTCGACACCAAAGCGTCCTGAGCTAGTAATGGCGAGGATGCTGCTCGAACGCCGCCCAGTATGCGCCGCTGAGCAATCCCGCGAGATAGAGAAAGCTGATCCAGAACGAATGGACGAGTGCGCCAAGGATCGTGAGGTGAATCGCGTATGTGAGAAGCACGAATCCGATTCCAAACATTATCGTCAGCATCGCAGGCTGATCAGCATCGGTACTCCGCTTCACCGCGATGCTCCTTGCGACTCTCACTGGTAATTGGTGAGTGAGACGGCCCCACGAAGCTGCGATGGTAATGAGCCTTTCTTTCAGCGAGTTCTTACTTTCCCTGACGACACTCGCTTCGGGTTGAGGCAGCCCGGCCTCTTCCGATACGGCACGAAGCCGTTTGGCGATTTCTTCCGTCAGGGCAACGTGGTCGGTGTTCGGCCACGAGTCCATCTCGATTGGTTCTGCGACGTGCACTCCGGCGATTGTGCCCGGTACGCCCTTGTCTTCGAATACGAGTCCGAGCGGAAGAATCGTGACTCCCTTGATTGAACGCTCATCCCTGGCTTGGAGAGCGAGTCTTGCGAGCCCTGTCTTCAGCGGCTCGAGACCGGCTTCATTGTGGCTTTTTCCTTCTGGGAAAATGAGTACCGCTCCACTCTTGCCAAGAAGATTCAGAATCTCTTCGAAAGCTCCGAAGTTGCGGGACCGGTCAACCGGAGGTCCGTTCGATTCTCGGGCCTCGTCGCTTACCCTGCGAAGTGGAACGACTCCGATAACTCTGAATACCAAAGCAATCAGAGGATTGTTAAGTAGGGTTGCCTTTGCGGTCATGACTATCCGGCGAGGTACGACCCACCCTACGATCAGCGAATCAACAAGGGCATTCTGATGATTCACCGCGATGAGAAGTGGAGCACTGACAGGAATTCTGTTCCTGCCAGTGACACGGATGTCGCGATAGAACCAGTGAAGCGCGATTCCATTGACCCACCTCAGCCCGTGGTAGATCATCGTGATCGGACAGTTCGAATGAAGTTGTCAGGAACGCGGCGTAGCATCCAAAGCGCGAATGCCATTCCAATCGCAACCGTCATTACGCCAGCTCGATAAGCGAAACCGATTCCCATTGAAGGCGAAAATCCATCTACGGTGAACGCCCACACGAACGGACCTACTACCGCCGCGGCTCGCGAAGAGAGAACCATGAGGCTGAAGAAACGGCCCGCCTCGACATCAGGGACCAGACTGAGAAGCAGAGGACGCTCCGCTGTGGCGACGCCCCCGTAAATCAGGCCGATACAGGCGCCGACAACCCAGAAAGCGGTTCTCGTCGGAACGAGGATCATTGAAATCAGCAGCAGGATCCAACCCGCAATGACCCACGAAAGAGTTCTCTTGGGCCCAAATCGGTCTACAAGTCGTCCGATACCGTAGCTCCCGATAACCGCAGGTACAGTGAGAATGACGAACAGCGTCGCCTCGGAGCCCTTCACGAATCCCATCGCCTTAATTGCGTAAAGTGCCATGTTTGCGATGATCGTTCCCATGGCATCCTGGTACAGGAATGCCGTGAGAATGAATCTCAGCGTTCCGGGGTACTTCTTTGCTTCGTCCAATGTGTGCCGAACATCGCGAAATGCTTCACGCCATGCGATGCGCTTCTTTCCGTGGATGACGTTATGATCTCGACAAAAGAGAAAGAGCGGTAGGGAAAAAAGCAGGAAGAGAATTGCGGTTGGTACGAATGTGGAAACACGGCCGCCATGTGTCGTGAAGGGAACGACGCTTCTCAGGAAACCGATAACCCGATCCGGAATTGTTCCCAGTATCGGCATTTCGCCTGTGAAAAAAGGAAATGTCAGCAGCACACCGGTGATCGAGCCGACGTATCCTAGTGCGGCGCCCATGCCGGAAAGCCGGCCACGGTGGTCAACCGGAACCAGCTCCGGCATCATCGCATTGTAGAATGGCTGTGCCCCTTGATACGCGTAGTTCGCGATCGTAAAAGCCGCGAGCACTCCGAAAAGAGCGATGCCAGGTGATAAGAACTGACGAGAAACGGTTGCAGTTACACCCTCTCCAATCAGTGGCAACCCTGTCTCGCCGAGGATGGCCATTACGACCGTTGATAAACACGCTATCAGTGTAAAGCCGACTACCCACGGCTTCCGTTTCTGGGTCGCATCAGAAATTGCGCCGAATATGGGGATCGATACGACAACGAGCGCTGAGGCAATTCCATTCACTGTTGCGTATAGCGTATTCGAGTGTCCCAGATCATCTATGAGCCACACGGAGAAGTAGAGCGTGGCGATGTTCATGGAGAACACCGTATTGGCGAAATCGTAGAGCGCCCAGGCTATTCGCTCCCTGAACGGCGCGAGCGGTGGGTTGAAATCGCCTGCAGGGGTGACGCTGAGACTTACGCCGCCGTTTTCTTCCGTCTTGTTGATCAAACCCCTTGTCACCGCTTCCATTGTTAGCCTCTTTGCAGTGGGCCTCACGCGTGTACTCTACACCCGCTAGCGTCGGCACTCAAATACGTATGGTGACGTAGCAGGCGATACGTACTCTCGACGCTGTAGGTAGTCGACGACAAATTACCCCCCATGATGCTTCGTGCGGCTCGCCTCTCCCTTCCGATACTGCTGCTTGTCGGCACGGTCGCGTGTCGGGACAAGGGACAAGACAAGGCCGACTCGGCTGGAGCATCGCTCTCTCCGGTTTATCCCTCGAATCCATTGGGGAATACGAATTGGGATATGGATGCCGGACCGCTGATGATCGTCGCCATCGGAAGCGGCGGTGATAGCGTTGCCGTCGTGCTTCCCGAAGCAACCGACAGCACCGTTGCGTCGTTTCAAGGCATCAATCCACCAATTTCAGGTCTGACGTTCGATCTATTTGGAAGGGGTGGGAGAATCGGATCGTCCGTTGCCGCCTCACCACTTCCACCAGTGGATACGAAGCAGGAGTGTTACTCATGGCCTCTGGCCAAACTTCAGTCGGCGCGTTCAAACTGGCGAGTCGGGTTTGTAAATGGGCATGTTCACGCAATCATGCTTGACTCAATCGAAGCAATGCCGAGCGCGGATTCAGCCGCGCTCGCTGTGTCTCTTGCGCAAACAGCGGCAACTCTGCCCTTCGCCTCGGACCCGACGTTCAGAGGACTGCCGTTCAGAGTGCGTTCGGCGTACACGTTCAGCCTGGATTCAGTCGACGTAGTGATCGCCGATGTGGTGCGAAGCGTGAACGAGGAAGCGAACCCCAGACTCGAGCATCTCTTCCTCATCGGTGAACGACCAGCGAAAACGAGTGGCAAATACAATCTCGGCTACTACAACAGGACGGCAGGCGCAGAAGAATCCACGCAAGCGACGGAGGTTCTGACGGCGGTGGAGATCGGAGCGGCAAGACGTCCTGCCATCATAGTCAACATCGAATATGACGATGGTGGTAAACTCGGGCTGATCGAGCGAACCGGTTATGGCCAGTGGCGCGCTACGTGGAAAAGCGCCTACACAGATTGCTGATCTCCCTGCTGTCGCTCGATGCAGAGACAGTCAGCTAGAGACCCGTTGGTGCGCTGACAAAACTAGATGGAATGCTGTACCTCTTTCCGAGATGCTCCGCCAGCGCACGGACTCCAAGTGTCTCTGTTGCGTAGTGTCCCGCATAGATGATCGTGAGCTCGGTCTCCTCAGCGTAGACAGCGGTCCAATGCGGTCCCTCACCAACGATGAGGGTGTCGATTTTCATCTCGCGTACTTCCTTGAGAGTTTCAGCCGACGCCCCGGCACCGGTGCAGATTGCCCATCGCTTAGTCTTGCGGTCTCGTTCGATTGGCGTCGTTCGTACCTCGCTCCCGTAATCCTTCACAAATTTCCGAGCTCGCTCAGTAAGGGTGATAGTCTCGATTTCACACTCCCCGCTCACGCCGATGAAGATTCCCTCGAATCCAGCGAAGGGCGCCTTTGGCGTAAGGCCCAACCGCTTTGCGAGCAACACGTTGTTGCCAAGTGTTGGATGCCGATCGAGCGGCAAGTGGGATGAATAGACGGCGATATCATTCTCGATCAGAAGTCTGAGTCTTCTGTACGAAGGCCCTCTGAGTGGATTGGGACCGTCCCAAAACATTCCATGGTGAACAACAAGCAGATTGGCTTTGTGTGAAATAGCCCCATTTATAGCTCGGGTTGAGAGATCCACTGCCGCTGCAATTCCCGCGATTTCTGACCGATTCTCCAGTTGGAGACCGTTCAAAGCGCTGGGATAGTCTGGAGTCGTTTCAGTCTCCAGGAGATCGTCTGCGTACCGCGTGATTTCATGAATTGTCGTCATCGAAAACCGGCATATATTTGTGTGGAGAACCAAAGATCCAATCTGAGTTCTACCAAGCTAACTCATTATATACCAAGGGGTTGTAGCCAAAGTTTATAACTCTGTTGATTAGTCAGGAACTCCCAGTAGCTCGAGCAGTCTTTCCAGGTCGTCGGCCGAATAAAAGTGAACTGTCAGCGTTCCCCTATTGCGGGATCCGATCTTGATCGCCGCATCGGTTTGAAGGAAACGGCGCAAGCGATCTTCGATTCGCTTCAGCTCTGGCGACTGTCGATCTACAGCCCTCGGACGTCCTGCCTTCTTCCCAGCTCTAGTCCCGATAACTTCACGAAGTCTTTGTTCAACCTCACGCACAGTCAGGCCCTCTTTCACGATTTCGTGCGCGAGGCTCGCAATCTTGTCGGGATCCTCGAGGCCGAGCAGGACTTTCGCGTGGCCCATCGTGAGATGCCCTGCCTGAAGGAGTTTTCTCACGGACTCAGGCAATTGAAGAAGTCGCAGCATGTTTGCGATCGTCGTGCGGTCCTTTCCGACCGTTTCAGCGATCTGTTGCTGAGTCAGCCCAAACTCCCGCGACAGTTGATGATATCCTTCTCCTTCTTCGATCGGATTGAGGTCAATCCGCTGAAGGTTTTCGACGAGTGCCAGGGTGAGGATCGTCTTGTCGTCGATCTCCTTGATGATGGCAGGTATCTCTTTCCAGCCGAGCTTTGTGGCCGCACGCAAGCGGCGCTCACCGGCGATGAGCTCGAATCCATCCTTACCGGGCCGGCGGCGAACAGTTATCGGCTGTAGAAGTCCGCTCGCCTTGAGACTCTCCTGCAACTCGCCAAGATCCTCGGCATTGAACGCCTGTCGTGGCTGAAACGGGTTCCGCCCGATCTGCGCGATTGGGATTGATTTCAGCGCGCCGTCATCGCTTAAGGCGAGTCCGGTGGCGCTACCCAATAGCGCTTCGAGTCCTCGGCCGAGTCGGCGCGGTGTTTTCTCAGAGGCCACCGTCATCTCCTTGCGCGGTTCGTTCGATTAACTCCTTCGCGACATTCATGTAGGCTTGTGCTCCCACGGAGGCGACATCGTAAAGGATGATAGGCTTTCCAAAACTTGGTGCTTCCGCCAGGCGGACATTCCTTGGTACGACGTTCTTGAAAACCTTCGGGCCGAAGTATTCTCTCGCGTCCTCGGCAACTTGTCTCGAGAGATTTAGGCGAGAGTCATACATGGTTAGAAGAACGCCGTCGATGCCGAGCTTCTCATTCGCGCTGTGTTGAACTCGGTGCACGGTGTTCAGAAGCTGCGACAGACCCTCGAGCGCGTAGTACTCACATTGGAGAGGAATGAGAAGAGCATCAGCTGCCACGAGCATATTGATCGTGATGAGGCCAAGCGAAGGCGGGCAGTCGATTATGACGAAGTCGTAGTCTTGCCGGAGTGATTCGACGGCGCCTCGCATGACGAGGTCGCGGTCGCGTTTGTCCACCAGCTCCACTTCCGCGGCTGCTAAATCCGGGGTTGCACCCACCACATCCAGTTTCTCGAACTGAACGGAAGCCTGTCTCGACGACCTGAGGTCTGAGTTTCCGACCAGGACGTCGTAAAGAGAGAGCGGAACGTTTTCCCTCTGGAGTCCCATACCGCTTGTAGCATTGGCTTGTGGATCGGCGTCGATGAGGAGTGTGCGTTGTTCAGCAGCAGCGAGACTCGCAGCGAGGTTTACCGCAGTAGTCGTTTTACCGACCCCACCCTTCTGGTTTGCAATTGCGATTATTCGAGCCAAGATATGCCGGTGAGGGTACCAGCGCCTAATCTACCCACCGACAAGAGGGGTTTCCACGTGGAACGAAAATCCGATTGTTCCACGTGGAAATAGCCTATTGCCCAGCTATGAACCTCCACCGGGTGCTGACTTCGACTGAGAGGGTCTCCTCTCCCGGATTGATTGGTGTATCTGCCTGTGCGACGCCGGCTGCGCGAGCCATCATCATCATCGGGCGTGGTGGCGGAGGGGAATAAGCTCCAATATTGATTTCGAGCAGAGTGCCAAGAGATCCACGTGCCGCATGTGCAGCTGTCTCAGCATCGGCGCGGGCTTTCTCGATTGCCGTCGCAATCGCAGCCCTGCGGGCGGTCTCAGTATTGGAGGCGTAAAACTGAAGCGACGTGATCATGTTGGCTCCGTGGGAGAGCGCCGCATCGATGACCGGGCCCACCTGGTCTAACTTTCGAACGTCGACGAGAATCGTATTCGTCACGTTATAGGCAACGATCACCGGCTCCTTCCCCTGGTCATAACGCTGCTCAGGATAGACGTTGTAGTTAACGGTCGATAGCTGATCGTTCCCCAATCCAAGCGCGCGAAGTGCTCCCATAACTGACTGCTGCCTGGTCGCGTTCTCAGCTGCTGCGGCGGCGGCAGTAGTCGCGCGAGTCTGAACACTCACCTGGATGGTTGCCCTGTCGGGTGAGACCTTTACCTCGCCGCGTCCTGTGACCGCAATCTGGGGAATGAGCTCATTTGTCGCATTACTGTTCTGCGCCTGTACTATTAATGGCGCCAAAATCGCCGCGAAAGTTAGTCCAAATACGATTTTCATATGCAAAGTGTCTCGAAAAGAGTGAGATGCTAATAGAGAGTTGGAATGCGCTAAGGAAAGACGTCTATTCTCGCATACCTTGCACAGCCGAGTCAGGGCGATATACAGGCTCAATGTCATGAATCTGGCTCAGATTCATTCCGATGATCCCGTCGGCTTCGGTGCGCATGAACATGTTCGTGAATCTCGCGCTCCACACAATCTCGTCGGCTTGATATGAGGACCTCGAGTGAACTGTCTGTGACACCGTCTCGTCGCTTCCGATGAGAAGAACCAGAAGCTCCGCATCGCCGTCGACGAGATCGGCATGCGACAGGCCCCAGATCGGACTCGCCGAATCGATCGGATGGACCACGGTCCAGCTCAGTGGGAAGAACACCACTCGATTCCGCTCGAGGTTGAGCTCGTAAAATTTCCGTACTGGTGATCCGCTCACACGCTCAACCTTGGTGAGAATTGCTTGGACCTGCACGTCAATCAGCTGATTTCGTCTGGCGTTGGCGATTCGAAACTCGAGAGCGGTCTTGTCACGATAAGGCGCGATGATGGCATTGCGACTGTAAATGATTCTGGTGGATGGCCGAGAGAAACGGGCAAACATCAACCCGGTCGCAAGTGCAACACCGACGATGTTCAGGAGCGCCTCGATAGTCACAAGGATGTTCGCCGCGACCCCGACGGGGATGATGTTCCCGTAGCCGATTGTAGCAAACGTGTCAACGCTGAAGAAGAACGCCCGATAGAACGGCTGCCCTGAGAAACTCCCCGCGCTCGATTGAAGCGCATCTGGTCCAAGGAGGAGAAACGCAAACGCGAAGAGACCGTTGATGGCGATATAGGAGCCTGCAATGAAGGCGAGGAACCGCGGCCACGACATTGTGAGCAGCCAGTGATAGAGACTCAGCGAAGACAGAGGGTTGAGCCCATCGAGAATTACATTGAAACTCCCATCTCGATTCAGCAGGCGACGGCGTGTGCCTTTCGCTACCTCGGAGCCGAAGCCGAGATCCTTGAATTCTTCCTGCGCTGTCGCTGCAGGGGAGGGTGGCTGTCCGGCGAGTGTTGGAGAGGTCATCTGATACGGGTTCGATCGAGAGCGAGAGTTACAGTCCAAAAAATGGCCCGGAATATCTAGTAAAGCTACATTCGTTCGATGGAATCCTCAGGCACCTCGGTCGGGCGGGCCACACTGCTGATCGTCGTATCAGCGCTCAGCTTCGGATCGATATCCGTCCTGACGGTTCTGACCACGAGCGCCGGCGTTTCTCTCCTGACGGCGATGGCCTGGCGTTATGTCGTGGGAGCAGTGCTTCTTGGCGCGGCGGCTCCGATAAAGCAGATCCGCTCACTCCCCAGGCAGCGGATCATTCAGCTCATGCTTATAGGTGGAGTCGGGCAGGCGTTGATTACTTACCTGAGCCTTCACGCCCTTGAGTACATACCGGTTGGGCCACTCGCTTTTTTATTCTACACGTATCCGGCGTGGGTAGCGCTACTCGCAGCTGTCCGAAGAACCGAGAGACTGACACTCATACGCGTTTTCGCTCTGGTGCTGGCTCTTGTGGGTGTCACGATCATGGTCGGAACACCAACAGAGAAGCTCAACCCGGTTGGTGTGATGCTCGCTCTCGGGTCGGCTCTGCTCTACTCCGTGTATCTACCGGCTCTCGAGCGCGTGCAGGATGGAATACCTGCCCTGCTCTCGACTTTCCTGCTGATAGTTGGAGCAGCAATCTCGTTTGTGGCGGCGGCGCTTCTGGCCGGCGAGCTGTTTGTCCCCAGGGGAACAGCAATCTGGTCGAATATTTTCCTGCTGGCGCTCGTGTCTACCATGATTGCGTTTTCGACGCTCATCAAGGGTCTATCGGTCCTCGGCCCGGTCAGGACTGCAATCATCGCGACGGTGGAGCCTTTCTTTACGGCGATCCTTGGTGCGCTGGTGCTCGGGAATCAATTCGGTGCGGCAACGCTCATTGGCGGCGTCTTCATCGCCACCGCAGTGCTGGTGATCGAGTGGAGCTCCACTCGAATCATGGCTAGTGCGTGACTGCCAGACGTCGACGTCGCTCGATCTCGATCACGAGGTTCTGCAGATCGCTGGGACTTACACCCGGAATTCGTGAAGCCTGAGCGAGCGAATGGGGCTTGAGATTCGAAAGCTTCTGACGCGCCTCGAGCGACAGTGAGCGCATGTCGCCGTATTCCAGATCGGGGTCCAGAGAAAAATCACCCATCCGGCGCATCCTCTCGGCTTGCGCTCTCTCACGCTCGAAGTAGCCCGCGTACTTGATCTCGAGATCTACCGTGACGAGCGCCTCGCTGTCGAGGTCTGCTCCCAAGCCGACAGCCCGCAACAGCCCATCGAGAGCAATCTCCTGACGTCTCGCTACTTCGACGATTCGCACCGCATGCGAGAGTGGAGCGCTACCGGCGCCAGAGAGAATTTGCGCGGCCTGATCGGGTCGTATGCTGCTCGTCTCAGCCAGGCGCAGGGCAGCGTCTTCGTGCTCCAATCGCGCTTTGATTGCCGAGTCCTCGAGCTCCGAATAAATACCGAGCCGGATGCCAATGTGACCTAGACGTCGGAGCGCGTTATCCTGACGGACAGTAAGTCTGAACTCCGATCGTGAAGTGAAGAGTCTGTAGGGCTCATCTACCCCTCGAGTGACGAGGTCATCGACCAGCACGCCGATGTACGACGTCTCTCTGCCCAGCACGATGGGTTGTTTCCGCTGTATCGAGAGAGCAGCGTTAAGCCCTGCGACCAGACCCTGCCCCGCAGCTTCCTCGTATCCAGTGGTCCCGTTTATCTGGCCGGCGAAGTAGAGACCCGGAATAACCTTGACCTGCAGCGACGGATCAAGCTGGGTTGGTGGGTAATAGTCGTACTCGATAGCGTAGCCTGCGCGATTCATTCTTACGTTCGTCAGTCCGCGAACAGATCGCAGAATTTCGAGCTGCACGGCAACAGGAAGTGAAGTGGACAGGCCGTTGACGTAGAGCTCCGTTGTATCGTGTCCCTCGGGCTCGAGGAAGATCTGGTGTCGTTCTGCGTCGGGGAACTTTACGATCTTGTCCTCGACCGAAGGGCAATACCGTGGGCCGCGGGACGAGATGGCGCCACCGTACATTGCGGATTTCGCGATGTTGTCCTTGATGATTTTCTTGCCTTCTGCTTCGAGGTACGTGATCCAGCAGGGCATTTGAGCAGGATGCCGGATAGAGGAGCCCTGCCGGCGCTTCGCGCCCCAGAAGTGGGACCAGGAGTAATCGAACTGCTCGATCTCGCTCTCTTGGATTTCGAGAGCGGAATAATCCACGGAACGCCCATCGATGCGTGGCGGTGTCCCTGTCTTGAAGCGCGCCACCGTAAGACCGGCTTGCTCGAGCTGCTCCGCAAGATGCGTGGTGGCCGTTTCACCAGCTCGTCCCCCGGGAATACGAGTCTCGGTGCCGATATGAATCCGACCGCGCAGGAAAGTGCCCGTGGTGATCACAACGCTTTTTGCGCCGAAGCACCTTCCCTCGATGGTCTCGACACCGAGTACCCGCCGTTCATCCGGCGTGAGAAGGAGACGGGCGACCGTGCCTTGCACAGTCTGGAGTTGCGTATGTTGCTCGAGGAGAGATCTGACCGCGCGCCGGTACAGTCCGCGATCGCACTGCGCACGCGGAGACCAGACAGCGGGGCCCTTGCTGCGGTTCAGCATCCGAAACTGGATCATGGCGAGATCAGTGGCCCTCCCCATGATTCCTCCCAGCGCATCGACTTCGCGAACGACAGTGCCCTTTGCGACGCCTCCAATTGCCGGATTGCATGACATCTGACCGATCGTTTCGAGTGCGCTCGTGATCAAGCCGACTCGAGCGCCGAGACGCGCCGCTGCGACCGCCGCCTCCGTCCCAGCGTGACCAGCGCCTATGACGACAACGTCAAATTCGGTTTCGAAGCCCGGCAATTGCGACATACATTAAAGATAAGGAGAGCCCTGGTACTGTCGTCCGTTTCCCAACGAATCTAATTCATGCCTCTCGAGCTTTCTCACGGCCGCGCCGTTGTTCTCATTCGTCAGAGTGCATTCGAGCAGGGCGGACTTACTCGTCAAGCGATTGACGAGCGGTACAACCTCACGGACGACGAGTTTCGGGTCGAGGATGGCTTGATCGGACTAGGGCCGTTGCCGTCAGACGATATGCTTCCGGATCTGATCGCGGATCTCGAGGAAAGCGGCTTGACATACTTCGACGATTTTTTCGAGTTAAGCGGCAACTGGCCGGATTGGCTCACACTCTACGCGCGTGGATCGAAAGGTCGAGAAACCTAGAGGCGCTGTTCGACGACCGCCCATTCTTCGACGAAAGCCACTCCGTCCTCGATTCGATCGATAACGACATCACCACCAGTGGGCAGCAGCTTCGTTCCGAGAGTCCGAGCTGGCGCTCTCAGTTGCTTGCCAAGATACTCGTACGAAATCTCCCCTGGTGCGGAAACCGCGATATCCCGCGTAACTACGGCGAGCTGGCCCTGAATCTCCTGCTCATCGCCTGTTGAAGTAGCCGAGATTCCACGGAAGGCCCATTGCGCGAGAAGCGTGATCATGCCACTGATCGCGAGTGCTCCAGCTGCTATCGCGATCAGCAGGATGCCCCACACCGGCAGTCGCGTGCGCGACGCCAGCGGGTACCCGGCGGCGCCGAAGCCGATGGCAAAGGCGGCCACCGCTGGAAGATTGAAGAACGCTGATGGCGCACGCGAGCGGTTTCGGCGAGTGTGCCCCACACCGTTCAGCATTGCGAACACCGCCAGCAACAGGCCGCCAATGAAGGCGGTGAGAAAGACTATCGGAAGAATTACCACAAGCTCGATAGGTCCTTTGGACCAAAGTCAAATTCCTGCGCGCTAGTCAAGATCCAAGGTACTTCTTGAACCAAGCTATCGTTGCCGGCCACGCGGCCCGTGTGGCTGCCAAGTTAGCTCCATCCATTCCCGTCTGTTGCCGCAGGAATCCGTGGCCGGCGCCAGGGTAAATGCTGTAGGTGTAGGTTCGGCCGAGAGCACGGAGCGCCGAGTCAGCGGGTGGAATCGTGGCATCTACGCGAGCGTCGTTCCCTCCATACAAGCCCAGAACTGGCGCGCGAACCGAGGGCAAATCTGCCGTCGTTGGAGCGACGCCGTAGTAGACGACTGATGCCCCAAGGCCCGGAGCATGTGCCGCGTGCGCGAAAGAAACACCGCCGCCCCAACAGAAACCGACGATGCCGTATTTTTTCTGGGCAGCCGGCAGAGACATTCCATATTGACCAACGGTGTCCAGCTGTTTTTGAACCCAGGTTGGATCGAGAGTTCTGATCGCGGCGGTGGCTAGCGGCCCAACAACGCTATCGGGACCATCGGGGAGATTCTTCATCGTCAGAAGGTCCGGCGCGATCGCAATAAAACCATCCGCTGCGAGCTGGTCCGCGACACCGCGGATCCATGACGACAGTCCGAAGATTTCGTGAACAACTACAACCACCGGAGCCTTGGTGCTTCGCTCAGGATACACCACCCAGGCCCGGAGGCTATCTCTATCACCTGTGCGGATGATGACCCACTCCCCGTGCCGGGGGGAAGCGCCCAGCCGCGCTAGCGCTCCCGATGCGTCGGGCGGAAGTCGCGGATCGTTGGGTGCGCTGACGATAGCAGCGGGCAGAGGCACGGCGTGGTCGGTGTGAGAATCCGCCGCGGGAGCCATTTTGCTGGTCGTGCACGCCGTACCCGCGAGTGAAAGGGTCAACCCGAGTCTGATTCCCGCCGCTTGAACACGCATGTCACGGACTCCTCTGTTTGGCTGGTTGCTGAAGCGCTGCATTCTCGAACTGCTGAGCGAAGAATTCTCCAACACGATATTCCGCATAATAAAACGGCCGCCACGGCCACGAGCCAGCGATGAAGCCGGCATGACCACCCCTTTCCACGAATTCAAGGTGCAAATTCGGGTTTCGCCGAGCAACATCCCGAACCTCTTCGAGAACTACCGGTGGCAGCATCGGGTCGTCGACCGCGCTTAATAGTAGCGTTGTGAGTCTAATTTGCTCCAAGCGTGGCAGTGAGCTCGATCGCTCGTAGTAGTCCTGCGCATCCCGGAACCCGTGCAACGGACCCGTGATCAAGTTGTCGAAATCCTCGAGAGTTCGTAGCCCAGCGATCTTATCCGCGGGAGCGAGATCGGGAAACCGGCGGGCTTTTTCCCGGGCTTTTCTCCGCAATGAATTCAGGAAGAACTGCTGGTAGAATCGGGAGAATCCGCGGTTGATCCGCGTGGAAGACCGAGCGAGGTCAAAAGGAACCGAAATGGCGGCAGCCGCCCGCAGGTGGAGCGGCAAGTCAGTACCCCGCTCTCCGAGAAACTTGAGCAGCACGTTACCACCGAGCGATACCCCGGCAATGGCAAGAGGAGACGTCGGATGCTCGCGCAAAATTCTTTCGAGGACGAACGCAGTGTCCGTTGTCTCGCCTGAATGATAGAATCTGCGGGTACGGTTCGGTTCCGAGCCGCACGAGCGGAAAATCAGAAGGTCGGCACCCCATCCCCGTCTGGCCGCTTCGTTGAGCAGCCCCTGCGCGTAGTGCGAGCGAACAGTCCCTTCGAGACCATGGAGCAATAGGACGCGAGGTGCCCCCACCGCCGCAGACAGGCGATGCAGCTCGACAAAATCTCCATCCGGCGTTTCCCAGCGCTCGAGGGCAGTCGGCGCTGGTGGCTGCCGCCTGAACAGCTTACCCCAAAGTGTCTGCAAATGACCGCCCGGAATCCACCAGGCGGGCGAATAGATTATTTCACTCGGCATCGATCATGGCACCGGGTCGATCCTCATCCTTTACTTCTCCGCTGACAAGTCAGGGCGACACGTTGGAAGTACAGATCTTTGGAGTCAAGAAAAGTGCGGATACGCGCAAGGCTCTTCGCTTCTTTTCGGAGCGAAGGGTAAAAACCCATTTCGTCGACCTTTTGGAGCGTCCGGCATCCCTCGGGGAGCTTCGCCGATTCGCCCAGAAGTTTGGCGTAGCCGCGCTCGTTGATCGAGATTCGAAGCGTTTTAGCGAGCTTGGTCTTCAGTATGCGCAACTTTCGGACGAACGCTGGCTGGAGAAGCTTTCCGACGAGCCGTTATTGCTTCGGCTTCCACTCGTCCGGAATGCAAACCAGGTCGTCATCGGAGCTGACGAAGGGACATGGAAATCCTGGATGGAGGCGTAAGTCACCGCCCTCGCTTGTGGGCGCGAGCCCGGGCAAGCGATATTGCAGACTCGTCCCGCCCTCCTCAGCGACCAGCTCAAACCGGCTCACCAACAGTGACTTATCGCGTTCTCGTCACCGATGAGATCGACGCCGAAGGTGTGGCGCTCCTTTCCGCCGATCCAAGGATCGTCGTAGACGAAGTGCCGACGCTACCAAAGGACGAACTGCTCGCCCGTATCGCCGACTATGACGCAATCGTTGGTCGCAGCGCGACAAAGATTTCCGCGGATCTGCTGGAGAAGGCTCGCAAGCTCAAGGTGGTCGGGCGAGCGGGCGTCGGAGTCGACAACATCGCTCTTGAAAGGGCGACGTCTCTGGGCGTTGCCGTCATCAATGCCCCAGCCGGCAACACGATTGCGGTAGTCGAGCTGTTCTTCGGAGCAATCATTTCCCTGCTTCGCCATATCCCGCGCGCGGATACATCGATGCATGCGGGTAAATGGGAGCGGTCGGGCTTACTCGGGTCCGAGTTGAAAGGCAGGACACTTGGAATTGTCGGCCTTGGGCGAATCGGAGGAGAAGTGGCAACGCGTGCCCGGGCATTTGGGATGAACGTTGTCGCTTACGATCCGTACATCGCCCAATCCCGTTTCGAAGCTTTGCGCGTTCAAGAGGTCAAGTCCCTCGATGCTCTGCTCGAGCAATCGGATGTCCTGACTGTTCACACTCCGCTGACTGACGAAACGAAGGGTATGATCGGCAAGCGGGAGATCGCGCGGCTCCCCCAGCGGTCTATCGTGGTGAACATGGCTCGCGGCGGCATCGTCGATGAAAAGGGGCTGGTGGAAGCGTTGGGAAAGCATCTCCTCGGGGCGGTCGTCGATGCCTATGAAAAGGAGCCCTTGGCTGCCGACCATCCCCTGCGATCCCTGCCGAACGTGCTGCTTACTCCGCACATCGGCGCGTCAACCACGGAAGCGCAGCGCAACGTCGCGGTGGATGTCTGCATGGCAGTACGTGACGCACTTCTCAGCGGTGAGCTATCTCGCTCCATCAATGTCGCGGACGTCGGTGGACAGTGGGCGGATGTCGAGCCGGCGCTGACGTTGGCGCGGCGTGCGGCGGCTGTTGGCAGAGCGATACTCGCAACCCAGGGTACGCGCGCAGTACAGCGGATTGATGTGCGCTCGGGTTCCGCGCTGAGCGCCGCAAAGAGCGCGCTGCTCGCTTCGGCCGCACGCGGACTGCTGGAGGGTACGGTAGAACAGGAGCGCCTCAATCTCATCAACGCTCGCACGATGGCCGAAACTCGTGGAATAGATCTTTCGATCACGGAGACTCCGATCCAGGACAATCCTTATGCGGTTGAAGTGAGACTGAGTGGCGGAATGCAGGAAATCGCGGTCGCTGGAACGGCGCAACCAGGCGCAGCTGCGCGCTTTACACGAATTGGCGCCTTCCATGTAGACATTCAGCCACGCGATACTCTGCTGATCCTCACCAATAACGATGTTCCAGGAGTGATTGGCCGCGTAGGAACCCTACTCGGCGAGGCGGGCGTGAACATCGCCGAATACCACCAAGCGCGCCTGGCTCAGGGAGGCCAGGCTCTCGCCGCCGTGTCGGTCGATGGAGACGTAAGCGAGGCAATCCGCGAATCGCTGCTAAGTCTTCCCGATGTGTCGTCTGCAGCTGTCGTCTGCTTTCATTCAGGGTGAGTGTCACCCTAAGCAGCGACAGGAGCGTAAGGGAAGCTTATGCAGCCGATGCATCCGGTCTTCATCTAGTTCCAGAGTTGGTGTCTCGACCTGAATCGATAGAGGAAGTCGTCGATCTGCTGCGTCGAGCGACCGCTGACCGCACGCCGATCACGTGTGCGGGCGCACAGACGAGCACGACGGCAGCATCCATTACCGACAAGGGGGCGCTCCTCTCCCTACGCGCGCTCGATAGCATTTCAGCGGTCGACGAAAGAACAAGAACGATCAAGGTTGGACCGGGGGCGCTCGTCGGCGAAGTAAAGCGAACAGCGGCAGCAGGTGGCCTTCTCTTCGCTCCCGACCCGACCAGCGAGGAAGAGTCCACCATTGGAGGGGCAATTGCGTGCAACGCTTCCGGCGCTCGCACGTTCAAGTATGGCGCAACGCGAAAGCACGTGCAGGCACTCAAGGTGGTAATGGCGAACGGCGAACTGATGGAGTTTCGGAGAAGCAATCTCGAGAAGAACACTGTGGGCTACGCATTCGCCCATGATCCCATCGATTGGTTCATCGGGAGCGAGGGGACGCTCGGAGTAGTCGTGGAAGCCGAGCTCACTTTGCTGCCACTCCCGGCTCACGTTGTCGGACTCGCAGTCTTCTTCACGACGGAGGAGGAAGCGCTGAGATTCGTGGTGGCGACGCGAGACTCAGCGACGGTAGCCCCGCGGTGCATCGAGTACTTCGACAATCAGGCAATCGGAATCGCGCGCACTGTGGCTCACGGCGGAGTATTGCCGGACGGAGCGGCGGGGATGATCTACGTGGAAGAAGAGATTGGCGATGATCTCGATTCCACACTTGGCAGGTGGGGTGAGCTCATCGAGTCGATAGCTCCGGATTTCGACCCGCTCGTTTTTGATGGTGAGGCAAGGTTGAGAGAAGCCCGAAGGATTCGTCATAGCGTTCCAACGACGATGAATGAGCGGGGAACCAGGCACCGCGATGCAGGTGGAAGAAGGGTTTCTACTGACTGGGCGGTGCCGTATCATAAAGTCGCGGAGGCAATTCGAACTGCACGTGCATTTGCCGCGGAGCGTGGTGTCGAACAGGCCGTGATCTATGGTCACGTCGGCAACGGGCACCCTCATCAGAATTACATTGCTCGTAATGCGCGAGAGCTCGCTACCATAGAAGAAGTTGTCGAACAGACGCTAAAACGCGTGCTTGCCTTTGGCGGTACGGTGGCAGCGGAGCATGGGATCGGAAAGGTCAAGCGCAGGTGGCTTCCACTCCAGATGAGTGGGCTGCAGATCGCAATGATGACGGCAGTGAAAAGAGAACTGGACCCTCTTGGAATTCTCGCCCCCGGGAATATCCTGTGAGCCGTTTTAATTCCGTTGTCTTCGATGTTGACTCGACATTGAGCGGAATCGAAGGAATCGACTGGCTGGCCGCATTGCGTGGTGCCGACGTCGAAGCATGGAGCGCGGCGCTGACGGCAAGAGCGATGGAGGGGGAACTTCCGATCGAAGCCGTTTATCGCGAAAGGATGCACGCGGTGAAGCCAGCCATGGAGGAAATCGAGCGATTGGGGCGAGTGTACATCGAACGCATTGCGCCGCGCGCACTGGAAACACTAACCGAGCTTCGAGCACGTGGGATAGATCTGGTGATGGTCAGCGGCGGACTGCGTGAGGCGATATTGCCTCTCGCCAGAGAGTTGGGAGTCGATGAACGGCGAGTCCACGCGGTGTCCGTTTTCTTCGATGAAGAGGGAAATTACGCCGGGTTTGATGAAGGATCTCTTCTGACACGACAGGACGGGAAACGGCAGACTGTACGCGACATGGGTCTCAAGGGTCCGATACTGGCAGTCGGAGATGGCATGACGGACTGCGCAATCAGGCCCGTCGTGGACAGTTTCGCGGCCTTCACTGGATTCATGCGTCGCGAGCCCGTGGTGCAACGGGCTGATTTTGTGATCGAGAATTTTGACCAACTGAGAGAACTCATACTGGAATGAGCCCCACAACAGCCTTCGGCACTTTTTTTCTGCCAGGACCGACCGAAGTTCGCGAAGAAATCATGACGGCGATGCTTCAGCCGATGATTCCACATCGCGGTCCGGAATTCGAAAGACTATTCGAGCGGTTACAACAGGGCCTTCGTCCCATATTCAAGACGGAGCGTCCCGTTTACATCAGCTCATCGTCGGGGACCGGAATGATGGAGGCTGCGATCCGCTGCGCTCCTTCGGGCCGGATTCTCTGTCTGGTGAACGGAGCGTTCTCGGAGCGATTTGCGCACATCGCGTCGATGTGCGGGCGCGATGTCGATCGATACGAAGTCGCTTGGGGACAGGTGCATGCGATTCCCCAGCTAGACGAGCGTCTCTCGATGCGAAAGTACACGGCGATTACAGTAGTTCATTCCGAGACATCGACCGGCGCGTTGAACGATGTGCGCGCGATCTCGGATTGCGCGCACCGCCACAGCATTGCCTGCCTGATCGATAGCGTGAGCGGGCTTGGCGGAGCAGAGCTGCATTTCGATGAATGGAAGCTCGATTACGTTCTAACCGGCTCGCAAAAAGCGCTGGCCCTTCCACCGGGTCTTTCTTTCGCGGCTGCATCGGCGAGCTTCATCGATCGGGCCAATGGCACCCACGACCGCGGCGTCTATTTCGACCTTGTCGAACTGGATGCGTACGCGCGGCGGAACCAGACTCCGAGTACGCCCGCGCTCACTCTTTTCTACGCGCTGGAAGCGCAGGCCAAATCGATTGCGGCAGAGGGGCTCGAGACCCGCTGGGCGCGGCACAAGGCAATGGCTGTCCGTACCCAGGAATGGATCACGAAGATCAGCGACGAAACGGGAAAGAAGTTGGGTAACATCGCTCCTCTCGGATCTCAATCCCCGACAGTGTCCACCATCCGGCTTCCGTCGGACACCCCGGCGGAAGCCTTCACTGCCGCGGTGGCAAAGCACGGGATCGTAGTCGGAGCCGGCTATGGCAAGTTGAAGAGTTCCACCTTTCGCATTGGCCACATGGGTGACCACACCATGGAATCGCTCGAGCGCTGCCTTGCAGCGTGTTCGAGCGTGCTGCGTTCTTGACTCAGGTATCAGTCTCGAATGCCGGTGTCGAGTTCGGCGCGTCAAAGATCTTCGGGGGAATAACTTTCACCGTAGGGCGGGGCGATCGCTGGGGCATCCTTGGCCGGAACGGAAGCGGCAAGACGACTCTCTTTCGTCTGATTACAGGCACGCATCAGCCGACCGAAGGGGTCGTCACGCGCCAGCCCGGCCTGCGTTTCGGGCTCCTCGAGCAACACCGCGACTTCGGCGGGGCCAAGACAGTGTGGGAAGCCGGCGCAGGGGAGTTCGCCGACCTGCTCGCGCTGGAGCTCTCCCTTGCCGAACAGGCGAACCTTCTGTCGCAGGTGGGTGAGTCCGCTACGCCGCAAATGCTCGCCAAGTATGATCGCGACCTCGAGCGATTTGATCGCGAAGGCGGTTACACTTTCACTCCGCGTGTGGATGCCGTCCTGCAGGGACTTGGTTTCGACGCGGAGAAAGCCCGCACCCAGCCGCTCGAACAGTTGAGTGGTGGTGAACGCGGAAGGCTTGGTTTGGCGAGGCAGCTGGTGAGTGCCGCCGATGTCCTGCTTCTGGATGAGCCAACAAATCACCTCGACCTGGAAACGACGCGCTGGCTGGAGGACTACCTTCGAAATACCGACAAGTCAGTCTTGTTGATCAGTCATGATCGTGCATTCCTCGCCAACGTAGTGGATCACGTGCTCCATCTCGAAGGCGGAAGCGCGGTCGCGTACTCGGGAAGCTATGAATCATTCGTCGTGCAACGGGAAGAACGAAGGCTGAGTCAGCGCCGCGCCTACGAAAAACAGCGCAAGGTGATAGCCGACGAGGAAGACTACATCAGGCGCAACATCGCCGGCCAGAACACGAAACAGGCGAAAGGTCGCCGCAAAAGACTCAACAGGGCTCCGCGGCTCAGTTCTCCCACTGCGGAAGAAGGGAGCGCCCTGGGACTGAGACTCGATGTCTCGGCGCGAGGGGGCGATCAGGTCGCGATAGCGCGGGGTGTAACGCTCGGGGTCGAAGGAAGGACCCTTATCTCGGACTTTAGCGCGACCATTCAGCGTGGCGATGTCGTCGGCTTCGTCGGCCCGAACGGCAGCGGAAAATCAACGTTCCTGCGCGCTCTCATGGGCGAGCGTGAGGTCTCGAGTGGAGAGTTGAGGATTGGAGGGTCGGTCGAGGCGAGCTATTACCGCCAGGACATGGCTCAGGTGCCGTTGGATCGAACGCTATATGACGTCATAAGCGATCTCAGGCCACAATGGGAGCGCCGCATGGTTCAGGGTCACCTCGCCAGATTCGGGTTTTCCGGCGACGAAGCTCAACGTCGAGCCGACACGCTGTCTGGTGGAGAGCGAGCACGGGTCGCGCTCGCGATGATGGTTCTCGGCCGAGCGAACTTCCTTCTGCTCGACGAGCCGACCAATCACCTGGATATCGAATCGGTGGAAGCGCTCGAAGATGCCCTCGCGGAGTACGAAGGAACGATACTACTGGTGAGCCATGACCGCGCGATGCTGGAGGCGCTGACGTCAAGGGTGTGGATTCTCCATGAACGCCACGTCACCGATTTTCCCGGATCCTTCACCGAATGGGAGGAGCAGAGCCGGGAGCGCGAGCACGCGGCCGCTGTCACTGCCGCGGAGCGGGAATCGTTGCGGCGGGTCAAGGAGCACAAGACGACCAAACGGCGGGAAACAGAGGGCGTCGAGAATCGGGCAGCCCTTCGGGAAGTACGCCGGCGGGTGGAAGACTCGGAGAAAGAGGTTGCTGCACTCGAGAAAAAGGTCGTGGAGCTGACAGCACTGCTCGAGGATCCGGAGCTCTACACGACCCGCGCAGGAACCGGCAAATCGCTTCTCGCCGGCAAGGAGCTGGACGAAGCACGTCGCAAGCTCGACATCGCTCTTGAAAAGTGGACAGCAGTGACGGAACAGGCGGAGCTGCTATCGGCGACCTGATCGGAATCAGAACTCGCCGATAAACCCGATCTCCACCTCGAGATTCTGGTCGAACCGCTCACGCACCTTGCTCTGCGCCATCGTAATCAGCTCGCGGACATCCTTCGCGGTCGCCTTCCCGAGGTTGACCATGATGTTCGCGTGGATGTGAGAGATCTGGGCATCACCATTTCGGAAACCCTTCAATCCGACCTGATCGATCAGGCGGCCGGCTCCAACGCCTTCGATCTTCTTGAAGATCGAACCTGCGCTTGGATGATACTCGAGCCAGGGATGCTTGCCGCCGCGCCAGCTTAGATTTTCCTGCATAATGCGATGCATCACCGACTTGTCCCCAAGCTCGAGCTGGAAGGTCACTGCCAGCGCGATATCCCGCTGCTTATGAAGCGTGCTCGTGTCGTAGCCGAATTGCATGTATTCCCTGTCGACGGTTTTTCGCTTCCCGTCATAAGTGAGCAGCTCGGCCGTCTGAAAGACCTCGGCAATGAACATTGTTCTCTCACGGTCCGGGGCAGGTGAGAGAAAGTGCAGATTCTGCCAGACGGCCCCACCGACTGTGCTTGGGATTCCAACATAGTGCTCCAGCCCCGACAGCCCGCGCTCGACGGCCTGGGGTATCAACTTCGCCATCACCGCGCCGCTCTCGACCCAGAGCCTTCCGTCATCGAAGAACTCGAGATGGCTCGAGGTATTGCGGATGATAAGGCCGCGAAACCCCTTGTCGCCGATGAGAATGTTGGCGCCGAGTCCGAGGACGAAATACTCGAGTCCAAGCTCTCGCGCGGCAGTAACTGCCCCTGCCAGATCCTCGACCGATGTTGCATCGTAAAAGAGATCGGCTGGACCACCAATCCTGAATGTGGTGTATTGAGCAAGAGGCTCATTGCGTTTGAGCCTCTTGGCGTCGAGCCGAGTTATCAATTGCCCGTAGTAGTCCGAGCGGGCTTTCCCAGAATCTGACATGTCCGAAAGAAAAGGTGTCCTGCGCTACTGCGCCACTCTTGTGCTCTTCGTATTGGTACTCGCTCCGATGCAGGCACGGG
This sequence comes from Gemmatimonadota bacterium, assembly GCA_003134685.1. Taxonomy (GTDB): domain Bacteria; phylum Gemmatimonadota; class Gemmatimonadetes; order Gemmatimonadales; family Gemmatimonadaceae; genus UBA4720. The sequence continues at coordinate 264,909 of PLCA01000002.1, forward strand.
GCCAGCGAGCCGAGCTCGCGAAGATAATTCAGCGCAAGGTTCTGGCTAATGGCCTCGAGGTAATCGTCGTCGAGAACCACGGGGTCCCATTAGCGACGATCGAGATCGACGTAAAGAACGGATCGTTTACGCAGACCCCCGAGTACGAAGGACTGGCTCACATGTACGAGCACATGTTCTTCCGCGCCAATTCCAAATATCCGGAGCCCAATCAATTCTGGGACAGGGCATCCGACCTCGGAGCGGTGTTCAACGGAACCACCCAGGAAGAAAGAGTCAACTACTACATGACCGTCCCCGCTGAAAAGCTTGGAGAGGGAATCGAGCTGCTGGCCACGGCGCTGAAGGGTCCGCTGTTCCGTCGCGACGAGCTGGAGCGGGAGCGGCAGGTTGTAATCGGCGAGTACGACCGAAATGAATCGAGCCCGTTCTTCGAACTCTCGCGCCAGGCGGATGCGAAGCTCTATCCCGGCAACTTCAGCAGAAAAGATGTGATCGGTGACCGGCAGATAGTTCTGACCACGACGCCCGAAAAAATGCGCTTCATTCAGAACAAGTACTATGTCCCGAACAACTCTGTTCTGATCGTCGCGGGCGATGTGAGCCCGGCGACCGTGTTTGCTCTCGCCGAGCGGGAGCTGGGGCATTGGGGTCGCGGCGCCGATCCATTCGTTACTGATCCGATTCCGAATATTCCCCCTCTTCAGAAAAGCCAGGGAGTGCTCGTCGAGGCACCCGTGGGCGCGGTGACCGTGCAGGTTCAGTGGCAGGGTCCGAGCGTGGGACTGGATCCCAAGTCCACTTACGCGGCGGATGTGTTCTCGGACGTGATGAACGACCCACGATCACAGTTCCAGCAGCGGCTTGTCGATAGCGGACTATGGCAAGGGGTGGGCGTCAATTATTACACCCTCAATCACACCGGACCGATCACAATCAGCGGACAGACATCGCCCGAACAGCTTCGCGAAGCACTGGCGGCCCTCTACGGCGAGATAGCAAAGTTCGATACGCCGGGCTACTTCACATTGGACGAACTCGAAGCGGTCAAGGCGCATCGAGCCGTAACTTCCGCATTCGATCGTGAACGGGCCTCGGGGTTCGCGCACACGCTGGGGTTCTGGTGGAGCGTCGCCAGCCTCGAGTACTACATGGGTTACGTTGACTTCATGGCACAGCAGACACTTGAAGATCTCCGCGCGTACGCGCGCCGCTACATCGTCGGGAAGCCGCACATTGCGGGAGTTCTCATCGCACCCGATGCACGGCAGTCGCTGAAGCTCGCTCCGGAAGACCTGGTAATGGCGGGGACACGCTGATGCTGCTTTCAATTGCGCTGGCTCTGGCAACGGCCACTACCAGCTTTGATGTATCCGGCGTGCACGTCATACTGCGGCAGAACGACGCCAACAACGTTGTCGCGGCGAATCTCTATCTGTTGGGGGGAGCCCGCCAGGTCACTGAGGCGAATGCGGGGATCGAGCCCATCCTGCTGGACGTCTCCGAGCGTGGAACCCAAAAGTTTCCTAAGAATTCGCTACGTCGCGCGATGTCGCTTCTGGGGAGCGAGATAGTAGTTGCTCCGAGTGCGGACTGGACGATGTTTGGAATCCGCTCGAGCACTGAAGTATTCGATTCTACCTGGTCGATATTCGCCGATCGAGTAATGCACCCGAATCTGGCCAAGTCGGAAGTAAATCTGGTGAAGGCCCAATACCTGTCTGGAATCAGGCAGCGGAGAGATGATCCAGATGCGCTGGCAGATTATCTCGCTGACAGCATCACCTATGTGGGCCATCCGTATGCGGTCTCGGTCGTAGGCAACGAGAAATCGATTCAGGCTCTCGACTCGGCGTCACTGCGTGAATATCACCGGACACAATTCGTAACGTCCCGAATGCTGCTGGTGGTGGTGGGGAACGTCGACCGCGCACACATCGAGCGGCTCGTGAGCCAATCGATCGGGCAGCTTCCTCGCGGCAGTTACAAGTGGACTGCGCCTCCGCGCATTCCCGAGGCGCCGACGGCCGTCGTGATCGAGCGTCGCCAGCTTCCCACCAACTACATACTCGGCTACTACAGTGGCCCGCTCGCGAGCGGCGAAGACTATCAAGCGCTCAGGGTCGCGACATCGGTTCTCACCGGCCGTATGTTCGCGGAGATCCGGACCCGGCAGAATCTTACCTATGATGTGCACGCACCTTTTGTCGATCGTGCGGCAACTACGGGAGGACTTTACGTCTCGACAGCTTCGCCGGATACGACGCTGAAGCTGATGCGCGCTGCAGTCGTGGATCTCCAACAGGGGATGCTCGACCCAGCGGGGCTCAAGCAGCTCGAAGAACAATTCATAACTGAATACTTCCTCGACAACGAGACCAACGCGGCCCAGGCGGATTTCCTTTCGCGATCGCAGCTCTATGAAGGCGACTATCGAGAAGCCGATCGCTTCGTGGACGAGTTGAAGAGCGTAACCCCGGAAGCGGTTCAAAGGGTGGCGAGGAAATACATGAAAGGATTCCGCTTCGCGTATGTCGGCGATCCCTCGAAGCTGGATCCGCGCACGATCAGTTTGTTCTAACGACCGCGGAGCGTCAGCGCGGCGACGAGCGCCTACTCCGCAAATTCCTCGGCCACGGCCCGTGGATCCATCGCGCCACTATAGAGCGCCATCCCAACGATAGCGGCCGCGACACCGCGGTCTGCCAGGGCGCGCAAATGATCGAGGCTCCCGAGCCCGCCCGATGCAAAGACCGGAAAATCCGCCGTCTCAGCTACATCTTCCATGAGCGGCAAGTCTGTTCCCCACATTGCTTCCTCCCGATGGACGGCGGTGACCAGCACCCCCGCGAGAGGCAGCCCATTGAGCTCTTCAACGAGGTCCAGCACGAGCTTGGGATGGGTGCGCGTCCAGCCGTGAGACAGAATCCTCCGATCCCGGACATCGGCGGCCACGACGATGCAGCCCGGGAACAGGCCACTCATCTCGGCGAGCCAATCGGGGTCCTCCAACGCACGCGTGCCTATGACTACGCGCTGTGCTCCATCATCGAGCGAGCGCTGAATCAACTCCCTGCTTCGTATTCCTCCGCCCAGCTGTACCTCAACGTCTGTCGCTAAGAGAATCGCCTGAATTTCAGGGGCATTGTTCCCGCGTCCGGCCACCGCATCAAGGTCGACCACGTGGAGATGTCGGAACCCGTATTGCCTCCAGGCAAGAGCAACCCCGACAGGGTCTGGGATTCGGATAAGCTCCTGGTCATAGGATCCCGCAGCGAGCTGAACGCAGGCACCGCCTCGCAGATCGAGCGCAGGAATTGCGATCATCCGGCGCGCGTCGGCGTCAGGGCACAAATCATGACAGCCGAAGGTGCCGCATTAATTGCATGTTAGCGAGCTTGTGAATAAATTCACAATCTCTGAAGTGAATAAACTACTTTAGCAAAGCGCACCACTGTACGGCTCTGGGAGGCCTCAAAAAGATGCGGTTCTACGGATTCGCGGTTGCAGTTGGCATAATTTCGCTAGGCGCCTGCGCAGGCGGAGAAAAGAAGCCTGCTGACACGACGCACGTTGCGGTGGATACGAGCTCGACGACAACGACAACTACCGCTGGGGCGACGACGACCCCTGCCACAGCAGGCGGAGCCGTAGCAATGGCTCCGATCACTGGTACCATCAAAACGGTCAATATGGTCGGAGATGCGAAGGGCTATCGGTACGAGCCCGCCAACTTCACGATCAAGCAGGGAGATGGTGTCAAGTTCGTCGTGGTGAGCATGGGTCCGCACAACGTCGCATTTGACCCCGCGACGATTCCGCCTGATGTAAAAGGCCAGCTCGATGCGAACATGGGCACGGACAAAATGGGTGAGCTTTCCAGCAACATGAAGATGAATCCCGGCGAGTCGATCACGATCTCGTTCGGCAACATTAAACCCGGCCAGTACCCGTATCATTGCGTTCCGCACCTTGCTCTGAACATGAAGGGAGTCATCACGGTTCAGTAGGCTGATTTGGATGACAGGAACGGCGGGGCGAAGGCCCCGCCGTTTTCTTATCGTCCCGTTAGATCCGAGCGGCGCTTAGATTGCGTTGTTGACGGGAAAAGTAGCGCGCCTCGGTCTGTCGGCCGGGATGCCCCAGGAACGGACCCTCTCGCGCGCGCGCCATACAAAGTGAATCTTTGACGCATGAACGTTCATTACATGGCACGGATGAGCGGCGGCTCGGCCTACCTCTGGATGGCAGCACGCGCCAGAAACGCGCTTCGCCGGGTCGTGGTATTTGGCATCGTTGGGGGCGTGGTCTTTATCGGGGCATTGATCGCGTTCGTCCTCGTTCCGAGGAATGCTTCGCGAAGGGCGTTAGCAGTAGCCTCGAAAATCGAAGCCCGCACGGATTCCACGCCGACCGTCGCGGCGAGGGACCGCTATCTCGCTGAGCTTAACGCGACGGACTCGGTGTTGAATGCCACACGCCGCGCTCTGACGCCCGTTCCGGCAGCGGTAATAGATACCTTCCCGCCGGCGGTGCGCGCGCAGCGTGATTCGTTGGGGGCGGAGCTGGCAACGCTCAATCGCTTGATCGACAGAGCCGAGAACGCTCCCCTTCCCACCTCGTATCGCGCGCTTGCCGCATCGCCAGTAGTCGGCGCCGATCCCAGAGTGCGCATGCTGCTCGACTCTTTGGCGGACGTTGAGCGCGACAGAAACGCGTTTGGGGCAGTGGGTGGAGTCGACCCGGTATATCTGTCACTGACGTCCAGGGCAAATGCGATTGGCCGTCAAATACAGGGAATCGCCGACGCAAAACGCGGTGAAGTTCGTGGGAAGCTGGCGCTGATACGCCCTACCCCCGCTCCGGTAGTGAAGCCTGTCATAACGGTCGATACAATAAAGCTCGTCGCTCAGCGCGCGACCGCCCAACAAAACTATACGGCAGCGACAGCGCAGCTGGATCAGATAAACCAGAAAAACACTCGCATCGACCGTGAGTCCGCGCATGCCCGCGAGCTTGCTAACGTAGGTGCTCCACCGTGGGCGATGCTCGCCGCCGCGGTGGTGCTCGCACTTGCGGTTGGATTTGCGGCCTCGTTCGGAACGGAGCTCAAACGGCCGCACATAGCTGACCCGCGCGAGGCGGAGCAGATAAGCGGATCGCGTGTGCTCACCGTGATCAAGCCGCCGGAAGTCGTCGTGGAAAGAAGCCGTCGACAGGCGGATGTCGAGGCGCCGCCGCTGATCGATGTCGTGTCGGAGAGTTACAGAACTCTCTACCTGCACATCGCGTCGGTGGAAGCGAGCGTCCCAATCGTCACGATCACCGGCGACGACCCGGGCATTGTCGCGACTGTCGCGGCGAACCTTGCCGCGTCCGCTGCGTATGAAGCGCGCAGCACGCTGCTCGTCGACGTCGATCCGACCACGTGCAGCGTCGCGAGCGTCCTGCGAATCCGACCCGACCCCGGGCTTTCGGGAATCATCATGGGCAGCTCGACCTGGCCGGAAGCCATCGTTCCGACGACAATTGGCCGCGACCGTCCGCTCGATGTGCTTCCGAGCGGCACGCGTCGCTCCGGACTTCCCGAAGCAAGTGTCGTCGAAGATGTGCGCAAAGAGCTGGCTCGCATGCAGCGGCGCTATGATTTCATCATCATCGCGGCTCCAACCAGCTACGTTCAGCGGAGCGCCAGCAGCATCATCCCGGCTCCTGACGTGATCCTCTGTGCGCGAATCGCCCACACCACTGTGGATGGGCTCAAGACCGCCGTAGCCAGTCTCCGCGGAGCTGACATGCGCATTCACGGTCTCGTGCTGTGGGACGCGGAAATGCCGCAGCTGGAAACGCGCGAAGAAATGCTCGGGGCGACGCGACAATCAGGAGCGTTTCAGCCGGAGCTCGCGACAGCGCGGTAACCGGCAATGGCCGATACAATTCCTGATCTGAGAAACGTGCCGAAGGCTCGCGCCTACGCCGAGCTGAAAGGACACAGCGATGCCATTCTCGAGGGAGTGGATGACGATGTCACGGCGATGGCCACGATGGCCGCTCTGGTGCATCATGCGTTCGGCCATCTATGGACCGGCTTCTATCGTGTGGTCGTCCCCGGACAGCTTCTCCGAGTCGGGCCGTATCAGGGAAGCCTCGGCTGCCTCGACATTGCGTTTGGCCGGGGAGTATGTGGGACGGCCGCCGCGGAAATGAAAACCCTAATTGTTGCGGACGTCGAAAAATTTCCCGGTCATATCGCCTGTGATGCACGAGCACGGTCCGAAATCGTCGTCCCCGTTCTCGATCGACGGGGTGATTTAATCGCGGTTCTCGACGTAGATTCTGGCCAGCTGAATACGTTCAAGGCAGAAGACCAACAGGGGCTCGAACGACTCGTATCCTGGTTCGCGACATTGAAGCAATGACAGTCACCGGCTATTCCGACGCGATCAACCACGCACTAGCGTTCGCGGCCAAGCATCACGACCGCCAGGTGCGAAAGGGAACGAAGCTTCCGTACCTCACGCATCCCGCAAACGTGGCTTTGATCCTCACTCGATATGACCGCGACAACGACACGGTCGTCGCCGGAATCCTGCACGATGTGATCGAGGATTGTGTCGGAGAGGGTTATACCAGGGAGATGCTGGAGCAGCGAATCGGCGACAAGTTCGGTTCGAGGGTTCTGGATACGGTGTTGGCTGTCACCTACCGCAAAGTCGACGACGACGGAGTGGACCTGTCGGGCGAAGACCGCAAATCAGACTATCTGGAGCGACTCGAAGGGGCGAGCGAAGAAGCGCGCTGGGTTTGCGCGGCCGACAAGATTCACAACGCGTCATCTATCGTTGCGGATTTGCGGAGAACTGTGGATGCCGAGACGATCTGGGGCCGATTCGGCGGGGGCAGAGCCGGAACAGGAAGATGGTATCGCCAGGTCTACGAGCGACTTCGCGACGTCGGATTCGATGCTCCAATCATGGCGGAGCTCGACAAGACTTCCGCCGAGCTTCAGGAACTCGCCGGCTGAATCAGTCAGTATCCGGGCGTAGCCGCGGTGTCCACGGTGTAGGTTTTCTCGACGTATTCCTCGAGTATCGCCAGGAACTCAGGCACAATCGCCTCCCCTTTGAGGGTGACCCTCAGCTTGCCGTCGACGTATACCGGCGCCCTGGGATCCTCCGAAGTTCCGGGGAGTGAGATACCGATATTCGCGTGCTTCGATTCTCCCGGCCCGTTCACGACGCAACCCATCACAGCCACCTTCATTTCTATCACGCCCGGATACCGCTCACGCCACGACGGCATTTGCTCGCGCAAATAGGTCTGAATGTCTTCCGCCATATGCTGGAAGAAAGTCGATGTCGTGCGGCCGCACCCCGGACACGCGGTAACCTGCGGATTGAAGCTCTGTAGCTCGAGTGACTGAAGGATCTGCTGTGCGACATTGACCTCTTCGGTCCGATCTCCTCCCGGACGCGGAGTCAGGGACACACGAATCGTGTCGCCAATTCCCTCTGACAACAGGATCGAGAGAGCGGCCGTGCTGGCTACGATCCCCTTCGAGCCGAGCCCTGCTTCGGTAAGACCGAGATGCAGCGGGTAATCGCATCGGGCCGCGAGCTGGCGGTAGACCTCCAGGAGATCCTGAACGCCCGACACCTTCGCGGAAATGATGATGCGGTCATGACCAAGTCCCATCTCTTCGGCGATGAATGCGGAGCGCAGTGCGCTTTGGAGCATTGCCTCGATGTAGACTTCCTTCGCCTCACGCGGCTCGGTGCTACGCGCGTTTTCGTCCATCAGCGTGGTGAGGAGATCCTGGTCGAGCGAACCCCAGTTCACACCGATCCTGACGGGCTTTTCGCTGTCGAGAGCTATCTGGATGATCGTTCGGAAATTCTCGTCACGCCGCTTTCCACCCACATTGCCCGGATTGATCCGGTATTTGGCGAGTGTCTTCGCCGTCGCGGGATATTTCGCGAGCAGCAAATGACCGTTGTAGTGGAAATCGCCGATCAGCGGAACCGACACGCCCATATCGGCGAGTCTGCTCGCGATCTCGGGAATCGCACGGGCAGCGTCGTCGTTGTTGACCGTTATGCGGACCAGGCGGCTTCCCGCCCTAGCCAGCTCCGCTACCTGGAGAGCCGTCCCCGAGGCGTCGCCGGTGTCGGTATTTGTCATGGACTGCACGACAATAGGATGGGCCGACCCAACGGGTACGCCACCTACGATGGCAGTCGCGGTCTTTCTGCGCGCGATAATGGTCAACGGTTCTTGCGTGTGTTGAATTTGAAAGCTAATTCCCTCTCGCGAGCGCTGCATGAAGCGCCGCGCGGCATCCCCTCCACGGAGCTCAGATGGCTGATACCCCGGAAACTACGGAAACCACGGAGACCCCGACTGCTCCCACTCCGGCAAGAAAGACACGAAACAAGGCGTTGATCGCGTTGCTCATTCTTGTCCTCGTTCCAGTGGTCATCATTGCTCTCTGGATCTGGATAGCGCTCGGCTACACTTACGCGTTGGGTGAACGCGCAGGCTACATCCAGAAGATTTCCAAGAAAGGCTGGCTCTGTAAGACGTGGGAAGGCGAGCTCGCCATGGCCAATCTGCCCGGAACAATGCCTCAAATCTTCAGTTTTACGGTCCGAAGCGACTCGATTGCTCATGTGATCGAGCAGAACGCTGGCAAACAAGTGTCGCTGACCTACGAGCAACACCGGGGAGTGCCAACTTCGTGTTTCGGGGAGACCGAGTATTTCGTAATGGGGGTGCACAAGACGGGGCTCTGAATTGTCTATTGTCTGCTCAGCCGGTCCTTGCTATTTTTCCGCCAAGTCGAGCCAGGGGTAAGGGTGAAAGTCCTTGCTACGGGCTCAAGTCCAATGCGGGGTTTAAGAGACCTGCGTATCAGATTGTCGAGGGTCGGGCGTGTTTCAGCTCCCCAAGACACAATTTTACAGGAGTAGGGAATGCGTACGACCGGCAAAGTGAAGTGGTTCAACGACGCGAAGGGCTTTGGATTCATCACACCTGACAACGGGCAGAAGGATTGCTTCGTTCACTACAGCGCGATCTCCGGCTCGGGCTTCAAGTCCCTTGCTGAGGGTGATGCTGTAGAGTTCGACATCGTCGAGGGTCAGAAGGGTCCAGCTGCCGAGAACGTGACGAAGGCTTCTTAAGCCACGTCCGCTTCACTGGCACAATCTGGCGGGGCGTCTCAATCGAGGCGCCCCGTTTTGTTTTCCGGGGGACGACCGCGTCGTGGAACCGGTGCCATCTCCACAGCGTTCTCGAGTCGTTCGAGCAGGCCGGCTATGAGTTCCTCGAGATTCAACTCGAGGCTCACGCCCTGGGGAGACGCGTAGCGCCCGCCGCTGGCGATGAGCTGTCCAGCTATTTCGATCGCTCCCGCCAGCGAGATTCTGAATTCATTGATGAGCACGATTGCGACCGCGAGAATCAGCAACCCATCGATTGTGATGCGACGAGCTACGCCTTGCCTTTCCTGTTGAACGCCCCGGACCATGATGTGGGAAAGTGTATTGTCGAGCCACTTTACTGGCATTTCCAACGTAAGTGCAGCAGTAGCAATGGTATAGGCGCGAGCCATTAATTATCCTATTAGAAAAGGATCATTAATGCAAGCGCCCGGACCGCTTACTAGCACTGGCTTGATCATTATATTGCCGCTCCAGTAGGTGACCTTGGCGGCTCCAACACCTTCCAGATAACAGCATGAAGCGGCTTCTTCGGGCAACACCGATATTTCTTTCCCTCATCCTCTCCGTCTCATCGGCCGCTTTTGGGCAAAAGACGTATGCAGTTGTTTTGGGGGGCGGAGCCGCTATCCCAGTGGCCAAGCTCAACGATCTCCAAAAGACCGGTTACAGCGCCATCGCTGCGCTCGCAATTGGGGTGGCTGACTTGCCGCTCGGTGTGCGCTTCGATGCTGTCTACAACAACCTGCGCGCTAAGACCCAGAGCGGTGCTACAGCCAGTTCGGACTTCCGCGTGATGGGCGCGCTCGCGAATCTGATTTTCGCGTTTCCGGGAACGAGTGCGAAGCCCTACGTGATTGTCGGCGGGGGCCTCTATAACTCAAAAGCCGATGTGCCGGGTGCAAGATCGCAAAACAATGTCGGCGTCAACGCCGGCTTGGGAGCTACCTTCGGCATTGGCCCGTTCGCAATATTTCTCGAATCCAGGTATCACAGCATCTCGCGAGGTGTCAAAAAGGGTGGCGTGTTTCAATTTGTTCCGATCACTTTTGGTGTGATGTTCTAGCAGCTGGTCGATCGTAAGTAAGAAAAGGGGGCGCATTGATGCGCTCCCTTTTTTGCTTACGTGTTTCTTTTTGGCCGGGGCCGTTCCTGATGCGTGTACTAGCGGAACGACATTGAACTGGGCTACACGGCGCGAAGAACCAGCTCATTTCCGCGTGCCGCGTCCGTTACTGGTCGGAGCGCCTCAGCCGCGGAACGAAGCTGCGCGCTGACGGCGGTCGGCCCCGTACCGCCCGGAACGTCGCGACGGGCCACCGAACGCCCCGGCTCGAGCCAGTCGAGAACGTCGTCGCCGAATAGTGAATGCGCCGCCTTGAACGAGGCAATGGGCAGAGCATCGAGCTCGCAATCCTCCCGCTCACTCTCGCGGATCAGTGACCCGATTGCAGAGTGGGCTTCGCGAAAGGTGGCCCCCTTCTCTACCAGATAGTCGGCGAGGTCAGTCGCCATCATACTGCTCGAGAGCGCGGCGCGCATTCGCCTGGCGTTGAACCGAATTTCCTGGAGCGCCCCGGCCACGGCCGGCAGCACGAGCAGAATCGTGTCCACCGCGTCGAACAACACCCGCTTGTCGTCCTGCAGATCCTTGTTATAGCCGCTGGGCAACCCCTTGAGAGTGGCCAGAAGCGTCGTCAGATCACCAATGGCCCGCGCACCCGATCCACGCGCAAGCTCCAACGCGTCGGGATTGCGCTTCTGCGGCATCATGCTCGAGCCCGTCGTGAACGCGTCACCGAACTGAACGAATCCGAACTCGCTCGAGCCGTAAATGATTAGATCTTCGGCGAGTCGCGAGAGATGCGTGGCTGTCATCGCCACCGCGAACAACAACTCGGCCACGAAATCTCTGTCCCCAACGGCGTCGATGCTGTTCTGCGAGACGGAGCTGAAACCGAGGCTGCCCTGGAGGAGCACTCGCGAGATCGGGAACGCACACCCTGCGATCGCACCAGAACCGAGCGGCAGCACCGCCGCGCCACGTGACGCCGAAGCAATCCGCGCCCGATCCCGCTCGAGTGGCCAGAAGTGCGACAACATCCAGTGTGCTGCGGATACGGGTTGGGCGCGCTGCAGATGCGTGTATGCCGGCATCAGCACGTCGCCCAGCTTTGCGGCATGATCGAGCATTACCTGCTGCAGAGCGCGCACGGTGATATCGAGTTTTGTGCATGCATCCATTGACCAGAGGCGCGTCGCCGTAGCTACCTGATCATTCCGGCTGCGGCCCGTGTGGAGCTTCGATGCGACGTCGCCTACTTCGTCGTGAAGCATCCGGTCGATCAGCGTGTGCACATCCTCATCGGATGAAAGCGGCTGGGCACCGGCCGCGAGCTTCTGGCCGACTATGGTGAGCCCGCGCTCAATTTTTTTGCTTTCCTCGAGCGACAGGACTCCCGCTCCCCAGAGAGCCACCGCCCAGGCTTGAGATAGATTGATATCGAACGGCCAAAGGCGATAATCGATGCCGATGGAGCGGTTGAGCGCCTCCAGGGCAGCCGCTGTGGGAGTCGAGAAACGTCCTCCCCAGAGCTTATGCGATGCGTGGTCCGACATGGTGATCTCCTTGCCGGTCAAGCCATCGCCAGAGCCGCGGGTTTCTCGGTCTTTACCTCGCCCTTGCGCTGTGCAGCTGCCGCCAGCTCCTGATCGCGGATGGCGCGAACACGCGCTGAAAGTCCGTAGAGGCGGATGAAGCCGGCAGCGTCGCTCTGCTCGTAAACGTCGTCTTCGCCGAACGTGACGAAACGCTCGTCGTAAAGCGCGTACTCGCTCTCCCGACCGACCACCGATGCGGATCCCTTGAAGAGTTTGAGTGTCACGGACCCGGTGACGCGCTCCTGTGTTACGTTCACGAAGGCGTCATATGCCTCGCGCTCGGTGGTCCACCAGCGGCCTTCGTACACGAGATCGGCGTAGCGCGGGGCGATGTTATCCTTGGCGGCAAGCGTGCGGCGATCGAGTACCAACTGCTCCAACTCGCTGTGTGCGGAGTAGAGCAGGGTACCGCCCGGGGTTTCGTAGACGCCACGCGACTTCATCCCGACGAGGCGATCCTCGACGAGATCGATTCGTCCGACGCCGTGCCGTCCGCCAATCGTATTGAGGGCAACGACGAGGTCCACCGCGTCGAGCTCGGCACCATTTACCGACACAGGAGTTCCATTGAGGAACCCTATTGTGACTTCCTCTGGCTCGTCGGGAGCCTTCTCAGGAGCGGTCGTCAGCATGAAGAGGTCAGCTGGAGGCGCGGCAGCTGGCTGCTCGAGGACGCCACCTTCGTGGGAGATGTGCCAGATATTCCGATCGCGGGAATAGATCTTATCCCGGGTCGCCGCAACGGGAATCTTGTGGGACTCGGCGTAAGCAATCGCATCTTCGCGGCTCCGAATGTCCCATTCGCGCCAAGGGGCGATGATCGGGAGGTCAGGCGCAAAGGCGGCGTACGTCAACTCGAAACGAACCTGGTCGTTTCCTTTGCCGGTGCAGCCGTGCGCAAGCGCGTCGGCCCCGACTTGGCGTGCTATCTCGACTTGCCGGCGCGCGATGAGGGGGCGCCCCATCGATGTGCCGAGGAGGTACTTCCGACCATAGATCGCGCCAGCGCGGAGGGTGGGCCACACGAACTTCTCCACGAATTCCTGGCGCAGATCTTCGATGTAGCACTCGTCGGCACCCGATGCGATCGCTTTCGCGCGTACGCCCTCCAATTCGTTTCCCTGGCCAATGTCCGCGGCGATACAGATGACGCGAGCGCCGTAGCGTTCCTTGAGCCATGGGACGATGATGGATGTGTCGAGCCCACCGGAGTAGGCAAGGGCAATCGTACGGATCACAGGCACCTCAATAAGTATTCAGTATGACTGAATATTTAATCGGTCTGGACAGGCCCGTCAATGCTTATCCTGGTTCTCCGGCGAGGGCTTTGAGGCGCCGGAGGACGCGGTCCCGGGCGGCGACTGAGCGACAGATGATAAGGATCGTGTCGTCACCGCCGACGGTGCCAAGGACATCGGACCAGCCCTCGCCATCGAGGGCGGCCGCGATGGGCTGAGCGCCTCCGGGGACCGTGCGCAAAACCAGCATCTCGCCAACGCCATCGATGCGGAGAAAAAGCTGCGGCAGCAGGGTATCGAGCGCTGCCCTGCTTTCCTCTATGCTGCCGTCGGTAATTGCGTATCTGGCGCCTTCCGGAGTAGGAACCCGGGCGAGCCGCAATTCCCGGAGGTCGCGGGAGAGCGTCGCCTGCGTCACGTCCCACCCGCGCTGGAGCAGCATCTTCCGGAGATCTTCCTGGCTGCTCACCACTCGAGCGCCTACGATCTCGAGGATCGTGTCGTGTCGTTCGCGCTTGTTGGCCACACGGTGAGTTTAGCACCGCGGAAAGCATTGCGCGAGCGGACGGCCAGGATCATTGACGAGCAGGGAGTGTAATGTTATGCATTCATTATGCATAAAGTTCCGGTGGGAGTCCTAGGTGCGAGCGGATACGCGGGTCGGGAGCTGTGCGGGCTGATCGCACGGCACCCCGGGCTCGAGCTCGCCTTCGCTTCTGCCAACGAACAGCGGGGGCAGCGCGCGCGCATTGGCGCGACGGAGGTGACTTATGTCGCGACAGAGGACGCGCCCCTGAACACCGCGGAGGTTGTCTTCACGGCGCTTCCGCACGGGGCATCGGCCCGGTGGGTTGGAAACGCGCGCGCGACCGGAGCGCGGGTGGTAGATCTGTCATCCGACTTCAGACCGGGGGCCGGCGTGGGAATCAATCAAACTGAAGCGCCGTATGGTCTTACCGAACTGATGCGCGCAAAGATTCCAGGGGCTGAGATCGTGGCGAATCCAGGTTGCTACCCGACTGCCATCCTGATCGCGATCGCGCCGCTACTCAAGGAAGGCTGGGTGGTGCCGGGGGCTACCATAAACGTGTCGGCTGCGAGTGGCGTTACCGGCGCCGGCTATTCCGCTCGTCCCGATCTGCAGTTCGCTGAGGTCACGGAGGATTTCCGCGCTTACGCCGTGGGGAACGAGCACCGGCACATCGCCGAAATGCAGGCAGTTGCGAAAGAGCTCGGTGGCAGGGACAACGATATACTGTTCACACCCCACCTGCTTCCGGTCGCTCGCGGAATTCTGGCGACGATCACCGTCCCGGTGAACGAGTACGCGGAAGATCCATCCGCGCTCTGGCACGACTGCTATCGTGGGGAACCGTTCATCGAGATCGCGGACCAGCCGCCGTCGCTCCGCGATGTCGTGCGCCGAAACGTCGTGCGCGTGAGTATTGCCAAGGCAGCCAACGTGCGCCAACCAACGCTCATCATCATCTCGGCGATCGATAACCTGGTAAAAGGTGCTGCGGGTCAGGCGCTGCAAAACGCGAATGTTCTCCTGGGCCTGAGCGAGCAGGCGGGGTTGCCGGCATGACGCGTGTCGTGAAAATCGGAGGACGCGCTCAGACCGATCCGCGTCTGATTAACACACTTCGCGAGGCCTGGAATTCCCGTCCGGGGGAGCTTTGCGTGGTGCATGGCGGCGGTGACGAGGTGTCAGCAATGCAGAGAGCTCTGGGAAGGGAGCCAGCCTTCATCGGCGGACGGCGTGTCACATCAGAGGAAGATCTCGACCTTCTGCGGATGGTGCTGTCAGGCGTCGTCAACAAGCGACTCGTGAATGCGATGGTTACTGCGGGTCTGCCCGCGGTAGGCATATCGGGAGAAGATGGTGGTCTGATCGGCGCGGAGCTGATCGACGCGGCATCTCTCGGATTCGCGGGGCAACCGGTCGCTGTAAAGGCGGATCTGCTGCGCACTCTACTGAACGCGGGTTACTTGCCAGTGATCTCGCCGGTTGGGTACGACGCGGGCAGCCAGAATGGTGGTTCGCTTAACATAAATGGCGACGATGCCGCCGCCGCGATTGCCGCCGCGCTCGAGGCCGACGAGCTGATCCTGATCGCCGATGTCGAAGGCGTTCGCGACGGCGAGGGCGAAGTCGTTTCGAATCTGAGCACCGAAACTGCCCGCGAACTGGCCGCGAACGGCATCGCAGTCGGCGGGATGGCGGCCAAGCTCGAGTCGGCCGAGGCCGCACTCAGCGCCGGAGTTGCCCGTGTGAGAATTTGCGATCTGGCCGGTCTCAGCGATCGTGAGCGCGGCACTTTCATCACTCAATCTCAGAGCGTTGTCCTATGACCACCGCCACTCTCCCACTTGAAGAGGAAGTCGTGACCATTCCTTCGTCGGAAGCATCCGCCCTCCTTCCGACCTACAAGCGCGCGCCGATGCAGCTCGTGAAGGGAGAAGGCGTGGAGCTCATCGACTCCGAGGGCAAGCGATATCTCGATTTTGCCAGCGGGATAGCAGTGAACGCGCTCGGCTACGGAGATGCCGGGATTGCGCAGGTGATCAGCGAGGCGCTGAGCACTGGCTTGATCCACACATCGAACCTCTACCAGACCGCGGCAGGCGAGCAGCTGGCCGCCAGGCTGATTGAGCGCTCATTCGCGTCGCAGGTGTTTTTCTGCAACTCGGGGGCGGAGGCGAACGAGGGCGCGTTCAAGTTTGCGAGGCGGTGGGCCCGGAAGACCGGCACCGATGCAAAGGTCGAGATCATCGCGTTGCGTGGAAGCTTTCACGGCAGGCTCTTCGCGTCTCTTGCCGCGACCGACCGTCCCTCATATCGTGCGCCGTTCCGCCCGCTAGCCGGCGGAGTCTCCATCTGCGAGCGCGACCTCCGTGATCTCGATACCGCGCTCGATGGAGAAACCGTCGCCGCGGTAATCGTCGAGCCGATCCAGGGTGAGGGCGGAGTGCGCGTACTCGATGCCGATTTTCTTCGCCGCCTGAGGGCAATGACAGCGGAACGCGAGATAGCTCTCATTTTCGACGAGATTCAATGCGGACTGGGGCGCACCGGATACTTTTTCGCGTACGAAAACGTCGGAGTCGTTCCTGATATGCTGACGATTGCCAAGCCTCTGGCAGGCGGGTTGCCGATGGGCGCCGTCCTCGTGTCAGGGGAAATCGGAGCGACAATCCAGCCGGGAGATCACGGAACCACCTTTGGTGGCGGACCTCTCGTAGCCGCGGTTGCCGGGTACGTCGTCGACCGCCTCTCGGATCCATCTCTGCTGAAAGCCGTTCGTGACAACGGCGCATGGCTCGGGGGGCAGCTCGATACGGTCGCTCGGCGCTCCGGAAAGGTGCGGGCAATCCGTGGAACCGGCTACATCTGGGGTCTCGATGTGGTCGAATCGGCGAACGAGATCGTGAAGCGGGGGTGGGACGAGGGTCTGCTCGCCCTTACAGCCGGCGAGCACACACTCCGCATCCTCCCCCCGCTCGTGATGGATAGGGACGATCTGATGCGCGGCGTGCAGATCCTCGAGAGAATCATCGGCTAATAGCGGAAAACGGGAGTCGCCAATAGCGGCGTGTCCGGTTAAGATTGCCGGGACATTTTCCGCAGAGATGCATGGCATCTACGAAATTCTCGTCCGGCCGGCTCGTCGCCTTGCTCGTCGCACTAGGGTGCGCACCCACGCCGGCCAATAACGCTCCGTTACCATCGGTGTCGAGCACGTCCGACACAGTAGGAGCGCGGCGCGTATTCGAAGAAAACATAGACGCGATACACAAACGTGACCGCGCGCGGTATCTCGCTACTTATCTTCACACGAGCGGGCTGGGACGCAACGGACCAGCGGGGTTGGAGCTGGGGTACGAAGGCTGGAGTGCGCGCCGCGATTCGACCTGGCCCGACACTCTCGTCGCCCGGAATCTGCGCGTGCTGCCAATTGCCGCGGGGGTCGTATATGGTACTTACTGCTACACCGTGACGCAGAAGGACACGACCTCGAGTGGCGTCTCCGAGCGGATCTTCGTGAAGACGCCCGAGGGCTGGAAAATAGCTGTCACGACGGCGTTCGGACTTCCGGCGGGCGCGCCCGCACAGTGCAAGTAAGAAAGACAGAGTATCCCCAGCAAAAACGCTGACCCTCAAGTAAGACCGACACTCCTGCCGTAAGAAAACACAGACTACTCAAGATGGCATCAATGACTCGTCGGCCAAAATTCAATCTGTTGTCAATCGTGCTCGTCATTCTGGTTGGCGCGCCCGCGCGATCTCAGGCCCCTGACAGCACAAGGGCCAAGCTCGTGCTGTTCATCACGATTGACGCGATGCGGCCAGATTATTTGTCGCGTTTCGAGGCGCGGCTCACGGGCGGGCTTGGCAAACTCTATAGAGATGGCGCCGTCTTCACGAACGCATTTCAGGATCATGCGATAACAGAGACGGCACCCGGCCACTCCGCGACGATGTCAGGTCGTTTTCCGGTTCACACCGGCATCTCCGCAAATTCAGCCGGCGTGAACGACACCACGGTGACGCTCATTGATGCACCGGGTTTGGGAGCATCGCCCTTTCGCTTTCGGGGAACTACGCTCACGGATTGGCTGATCGCGAAAGATCCGCGCACTCGTGTGCTCTCGGTATCCAGGAAGGACCGCGCCGCGATTCTTCCGATCGGAAGATCGAAACAGCCAGTCTTCTGGTACGCTATAAACGGAATCTTCACGACGAGCACGTATTACGGCTCTGCTCTTCCTGATTGGGTGAAGGCTTTCAATGCGCGGAGGCTTCCCGCAAGTTTTGCCGGGCGCGCGTGGCAGCCGTTGTTACCGGAGAGCGCTTATCCCGAACCAGACAGTGTTCCGACTGAGTCTGGCGGGATCGGATTCCTGTTTCCGCACGTTGAGTCATCTTCGCCCGACACAGCCGCGCGCGTGCTCGCCGAGTTTCCATGGATGGACGAGGTAACGCTCGATTTCGCACTCGCTGGCGTCAACGCGCTCAAGCTCGGCACGGGCCCGCAGACCGACGTTCTGGCGATCTCGTTATCGACGACCGATGCGGTCGGTCACCGCTATGGTCCCGATTCCAGGGAGCTGCACGATCAGATACTTCGTCTCGATCGGTCCCTGGGCACGTTCCTGGATTCACTCTTCCGCATTCGAAATTCGAACGAAGTCGTCATCGCTCTGACGGCGGATCATGGTCTTACACCGTTTCCGGAAGTTCACGCGGTCGATCCGAATACGGGGGCGATCCGCGTCAACGTGCGACCAGTCCTGCAGCGGCTGAGCAACTCGCTTTCTGAAGCCGGGGTACCAGGCTACGGACTCAATTCCGGTTTTGGCGCCTATAGCGGCAATGGTTTTTCGTTCGACGGTGGAGTATTGGATCTCGACCGGCCGGCATTGGCGAAGGCGAAGATCAATCCGGACTCGCTCGTGCGCCTACTGCGCGCCGAGTTTGTTCGTGTACCGGGAATTGCGCGCGCTGACAGGATTTCCGAGTTAGCGCGGGCCGACACCGTGAATGACAGAATCGCCCGCAGATGGCTGCACATGTTTGCAGACGAAGACAAAGCGGCTCTGGTAGTGACGCTGGCGCCTTACAACTATTGGTTTTCCACCTATCAGGCACAGCACGGAAGCCCCAACGACTCCGACGCGCACGTCCCGATCATCTTCTACGGGAACGGCATCAAGCCTGGACGCTACCCGGAATTTGCGAGGGTGGTAGACATGGCCCCGACTCTGGCGGCGATCGTGCGCGTAACACCGCAGGAAAAACTGGATGGGCATATACTTCAGAATGCGATCCGGTAGGGTCTCCCTCCATTCCGTCTGGAAGGCTTTCGACGAGGCCGAGTTTGGGACGAAGAACATTCTGAATCTTCGGGAATCGCTGCCGACCGCCGCCGACGCGCGCCATCGTGCCGAAGCATGGTTGCGCGAGCGACAAGTCAGCGGGACGAGCGAAGTCCTGTTGATAACCGGACGCGGCAATCAGAGTCCCGGCGGAGTCTCCGTAGTAAGGGGGGCGATCGTCGCGCTTTTACCGGCATTGCGAAGACGTGGTGTCGTAACGGAATGGCGGGAGCACACACCGGGATCCTTCGTCGTAAAGCTGGGATCGATCTCGTCTCTTCTCGATGCTCCGAAGCGCAAGCGGGACCGCGCATTGGTTGCCACGCCCTCCGATCCGCGACCGTTGGCGGAGCTGGATAGCTCGACTCTGTCACTGCTTCGTCGCCTGGCGGTTCGCTCCCTGGAGTCGCTCGGAGTGCAGCACCCCGAGAAATTCGTGGAAGCAGAGATGTTGATCAAATTCAATTCACTCGCCGGCGGCGTCGCTCCGGGAGTGGAAGGCGAAGGAAGACTTCGTAAGGCCATCTCCACCGCGCTCGACCAGCTGGACGAATAGCACCGCTCCTTCAACGGCACTCAGCCCAGACACAGGAATTTGCAAGAGAATGAACAGACATCTCGCGCTCTCCATAACGCTCGTGCTCGCACTTCCGCTCCGTGCGCAGACGACGCCAGGGTACTCGCCCCGATCGGCGGCGGCTGAACACGCCGCCGAAGCCGATGTAATCAGCCGCCCATCGCCGTCGAGCGCGTCCGTGCACTCGAAATTTCTTTCGCTCCTGCCTCACATGGCCGGAACACCGGCACAGGCGCGAACCCGCGATTACGTGGTGACTCAGATGAAATCCTGGGGCCTGGAAACGGAAGTGCGCTCCTACAGCGTGTGGATGCCGCATCCGGTAACCACGCGAATATGGCGCATCGCGCCCGATCCGCTCGAGCTCGATCTACGGGAAGGCCCAATTCCCGAAGACACGACATCGGTTGCATTTCCGCAGGTGATGGCCTTCAACGGGTATGGGGCAGCCGGAGACGTGCGTGGTGAAGTCGTATACGTGAACTATGGGCTGATCGAGGACTACGCGCAGCTCGACTCGATGGGCGTCTCGGTGAAGGGAAAAATTGCGATCGCCCGCTATGGCAGATCGTATCGCGGCATCAAGGCTCGTGAGGCCGAGAAGCATGGAGCGGTCGGACTGATGATCTACAGCGATCCTGCCGACGATGGCTACGTGCGCGGAGATGTATATCCGGCCGGTCCGATGAGGCCGTCGCAAGGAATCCAGCGCGGAAGCGTTATGAACCCGAATGGCGATCCGAGTACGCCGGGATATCCCAGCACGGCCAACGCGAAGCGGATCCCTCTGTCGCAGATGGACGTGCCTCACATTCCAGTGCTGCCCATCTCTTACGGAAACGCCGCCGAGCTTCTTCGAGGGCTAATGGGCAATTCAATCCCGCAGCCGTGGCAGGGGGGCCTGGCTTTCCGGTACCATGTCGGGCCGGGTCCGGTGCAAGCCCGGATGGCGGTGACGACAGACGCCACGACGAATCCTTACAAGCAAATATGGGACACATTCGGGATCGTGCGTGGAAGCGAATTCCCGGATGAAATCGTGATGATCGGCGGGCATCGCGATGCGTGGGGACCAGGCGCCGCGGACAATGTGAGCGGTACCGTGAGCGTGCTGGAAGCGGCGCGCGCGATCGCGGAGCAGGTGAAGGCGGGGAAGCGACCGAAGCGGACAATAGTGTTCGCGACTTGGGACGCGGAAGAGTGGGGATTGGTCGGATCGACGGAGTACGTGGAAGATGATTCGCTGCGGTTGAGTAAGAACGCCGTCGCCTATCTCAACCAGGACGACGTGGCGCAGGGCCCGAACTTCAGCAGCGGGGGATCACCATCACTTCGCGCGCTGCTGCGGGATGTCGCGAAGGAGGTTCCGGATCCGAGTCGCCAGGGTAGCGTGTACGAGGTGTGGAGGAAACGCGCCAACCTCGCGGCGGATTCACTCGAGCCGCAAATGGGCGATCCGGGTGGTGGCTCCGACTTCGCCGGATTCTACAATCATCTGGGCATTCCGATCGCCGATTGGGGTTTTGGCGGACCAACGGGCGTCTATCACTCGGCGTACGATTCGTATCATTGGATGTCGAAGTTCGGCGACCCGAACTTCGAGGTTCACGCGACCACTGCCCGTATCGGAGCCGCGATGCTGTTGCGCATTGCGAACGCCGAGATCCTGCCGTACGACTACGTGGAATTCGCGCGGACGATGCGACGGTTCGGGTCGCAGGTTGACCAGGCAATCGCCGACAAGCGCTGGAAAATCTCCGCCGCCGGCCTGTCCACCGCGATCGGGAGAATGGAGGATGCGGCGGTGGCATTCAATGCCGCGCGTGACCGAGCTCTTACGGCTCAGCTGGCTCCGGGAGTCGGGAAGCAGGTCAATGCAAGTCTGCTCGAAGTTGAACGCCGGCTTACAAGACCACAGGGCCTTGTGACTCGACCCTGGTTCAGGAACCTCATTTACGCCGCCGACGAGAACAACGGGTATTCCACGATGGTCCTGCCGTCGGTGAATGAAGCGATCCGGCTCGGTGACCAAACTGCGGTCGGGCAGGAGCTGACGGATCTTGCCCAACGTTTTGATGCCGCCACGCGCGCGTTGCAGGTGGCGACGGAATTGCTAGGGAAAACCTGAAAACGCGACGTCGTCACTCGTGATGTCCGGGCCCGGACATTGCGTTAAACGACCGCTCGACGAGAAACGAATGAAAGACAGCCAGGCGAGAAACGGGCATGTAGGAGTGCGACGCTCACGTCTCACTTCCGAAGAAGTAGCGCCCATCGGCGCATACGGCGCGAAGGCAAGCTGGCCTCCCGGGTTTCAACTCTATCAGCGCGGCGTTCCGGCAGACGGCGTCTTCATCGTTCTCGAGGGACACGTCGTTCTGCGCAACAAGATAAAGGTTGGACGTGGATTCGTTCCTGTCATCGCCACCGCAGGACAGACATTTGGAAGCGAAGGACTGTCTCCGAACAGTCACTACGTCACGGACGCGAACGCATCGGAAGAAACGCAGACCATGTTCTTGAGTGGAGCGCAATTCCGTGCCTTCGTGAGAGAGCGTCCCGCCCAGACGATTCCCTTACTGTCCCAGATAATGTCGGAGCGAGCGTATCTGCTCGAGAAACTGCACGAACTTGCCGCGTTGAACGTCGATCAGCGTCTGATATCCACGCTGTCGCATCTCAGCACCGACCGCAGCTTCACGACGTCAGACGGCCGCCTCAAATTGGAGAACACGCATCATCGACTGCTCTGCGAAATGGTCGGTGCCACGAGAGAGTCGATAGCATTGGCTCTTAGCCGCCTGGTGTCGGCTGGAATCGCCGAGAGAAAGGGCATGACTTTCCTGATAGAGCCCGGTTCACTGATGTCCTCATTCGGCGAGAACGGGAACGGCGATTCCACGGTTCCCATTACGAGAGAGATGTCCCAATAATGAAGAATGGTCGATCGGCGAGACGCTGACGCAGCCGCCGTACGGAAGGGGGCTGAGACGATTGACCTGCAGGAGGAGGGCTCACACGGAGTTCTCCTCCTGCATGGTTTTGGAGACACTCCTCAGACGCTCTCCCTGCTTGCCCGGAGGTTACACAAGGCCGGGTACGGCGTATTCGTCCCGCTGCTGCCAGGACACGGACGCACCATGGACGCCTTCACTCGATCCCGCGCCGACGAATGGATCGATGCCGCAAGGAGCTCGCTCCTCGAGGTGCGTAACCGGAACAACGGTGTCAGTGTCGTCGGACTTTCGATGGGCGGGGCGCTCGCTGTGCTGCTTGCGGCGGAAGTCCGGGACATTTCAGCTCTGGTTCTGATCGCGCCTTATCTGGGCATGCCGCGGTTGCTCAGCCTCGCGGCGGCAACGCACTGGCTCTGGGGAAGACTGGCTGGAGAACTAAACGGCAGGAATCCCCGCTCGATTCATGATCCTGTCGAGCGCGAAAAAAACCTCGCTTACGGTGCCGTAACTGGGCGCGCGCTGTTCGAGCTCTCGAAGGTGATGATCCGCGCCAGAAAAGCTCTTCCCGGAGTGACTGCCCCGACTCTGATAGTGCAGTCGCGAGAAGACCCGCGCGTTGCTCCCGAAGTAGCGCGATTTGCCCTAGAGGAGCTTGGGGCGAAAGAAAAAAAGCTCGTCTGGACTGAAGGCGCGGGACATATCATAACCGTCGACTACGGCCGCGAGCGGGTGTTCAGCGAAGTTGAGAAGTGGCTGCGCGAACACGACAGCCGTAGCGCGACAGCCGCCGCCGAGTAGCAGAGCGGCTGTCGAACGACCCTGGAGCTAGAAGCGGTCCTGGACGAACTCAGTAACGGTGTCGACCGCGCGCTCACCCAAGTCTGCAGCCTGGTGAACGACCCCGCTGGCAACGCGCTTCACGCGAGCCACGGGAGACTGGGATCTACGACGACTACGACGGCTGCTCTTGCGCGCTGCACCTTTTCGCTTCGCGGCTTTGCGTCCGCTGCCTTTGCGCTTGGCCGAGGACTTCCGAGCGCCGCGGCGCGGCGATTTGCGCGCGCTTGTAGAGCGTCGTTTGGTGGCGCGCTTCTTTGCACCTCCACGCTTACGTCCAGAGGATCCCGACCGCGACCTCTTTCTACCGCTCTTTGAACGACTGGACTTCTTGGCTGCAGCCATTGGAATGCTCCGCGTAGGAAGGTTTCGTTAGAACCGATAGCAAGATTCGCGCACAACAAAGCTGCCACATTCCTCATCATGTGCAAGCACAAACCTCGGCGACGCGCGGTGACTATCCGATTGTGCGCGTCTCACCGTGTCGCATGATCCAGAGGTCGGTGCTTTCGAGACCGGATGCCCGCCATTGTTCACGCATTTTGGCTGGTGGCTCGTCCATCGGCTCGTCGGTGAGCTTGAACGTTCCCCAATGCGCGGCGGCCATTATAAGGCGTTTGCCGCTCTGTGCCGCTGAAAGCTGGGCGACCGCTTTCATGCAGTCTTCGGGATTCATGTGGACGGGGCCCATAAACCATCGAGGCTCGTAGGCTCCAATCGGGAGGATCGCCGCATCGAACGGTCCACAGTGCTTGGCGATGGCCTCGAACTCGGGATGCAAAGCCGTATCGCCAGCGAAAAACAGGGCCTGGTATTGGGAACGGAACGTCCACCCGCACCAGAGAGTGTTGTTGCGCTTGCCGAGAGTTCTGCCGGAAAAGTGCTGAGCTGGAACGCAAGTAAGGCGCAGCGCTCCGATGGCACCCTCCTGCCACCAATCTCGTTCCGTAACCTCGCGTGCACCACGTTGGCGAAGAATCTCCCCTACTCCCAGAGGCGCGTACCACACTGCCGCTGGATAACGCCGGGCGATGCGTGAGATGGTAGCGGCATCGAGGTGATCGTAATGGTCGTGCGAGAGCACTACGGCGTCAATCGGGGGCAACCGGTCGAACTCCACGGCTGCCGGGACCCAGCGCCGAGGCCCGAGGAACTGAACCGGGGAAGCTCGCTCGCTCCAGATGGGGTCGATGAGGATGTTGAGCCCCGCGATCTGGATCAGGAAGGTCGTGTGTCCGACCCACGTCATCGTCAGCTGGTCCGGCGCGGCACGTGGCACCACAAACTCCGGAGCTACTCGCGCGAATATGCCGGGGTCGGGATCAGGGCGACGTGGGTTTCGCCGCCGCTCGGCCAATGTCCACTTCAAGAAATCCATGAATCCGTGCAGCTGGGCGGATGGCCACGGGTTTCTGAACCCCCCTTCCGGCCGATGATGAACCGGTGTTCCCGTTGCCTGTTGAGTCATTCCGATCAAAATCGCTAGATGATACTGGGCGGCGCGAGGTTTTCCTCGAGGTGCGAGAGCGACTTCATTCCAACCAGCGCCGCCGCAACCGGGAGCGACTGCGAAAAAGCTATCGCGCGCCTGGCGTCGGTCCTGAATCCAGGAAAGGCGGTGTGCACCTGTTCCGGGAGCGCTCGCGACAGCTGGGATTGCATCAGCGTCGCACTCCCGACCACCGAAATGGCGAGCCGGCTGGCGGCTTCGAGCAAAGGAACGCGATCGCCTCCCACGCATTGAGTGGGTGCCCTTACCGCTTCAGTCATCGCCAGGTTGATCGGAAGCTGGACGACTCTGAAGTGATGGTCCTCACCGGCGACTTCCCGCGCAATCGCCACCAACTCTTCGAGACTCAAATAGTTTCGCGATTCCGGCGGGACCCTGAGTCCATTCCACGTTGCGCACCCATAGCTTCCGATGACTCCTCGGCTGACGTGTTTCTCCAGCGTCGAAAACGCATCCCGCATGACAGTCAGAAACCTCTCGCGAGGAAGCACATCCAGCTGCTGCTCGGGATTGTGGAGATAGTAGATGTCAATGACGGCGAGCCCGAGATTCTTTCTGCTGCGCTCGACCTGATCGTCCAGATAGCGTGGCGCCAGGCAGTGGCCGCCGGAGACGACGTCGGCGGGCTTCATCACGCCGGGCCCGTAGTATTCGCTGTCCAGGAAGCCCCGATATCCCTCCTTGGTGGCGGGAGGAGTTCTATCGAGCGGGATGTACCCCCCTTTGGTGCAGACGACAACTTCTTCCCGCTTGACGGCACCGGTCGCGACACTGGTGCGGACAGCTTGCCCAATCGCGCGCTCAGAGCGCTGACACCTGTAGTTGATCGCCGTGTCCAGCAGGTTCAAGCCCTTCTCCAGCGCGGCCCTGGTGGTTGACGTGTACCGTGCGTCCTCCGAGTCGTCGCAGTCGCCGAGATAGGTACCAAGGCCGAGCGATGACACGATGGTGCCGTCCGAAATGGGCCGATAGAAATGATCCGGCTGAGTCCTGGCGAATCGCTGTTGAAAGCGCCGCGTACCTTCCGGTGTTGCGTGTCCCTCCAGGAGGGATTCCAAGACTTTCGGACGAGCCATTGCGGAGAGGCTATCGGCAGCACCCGAGTATTGCAAGGTACACGCGAGGAGCATTGGCCCTTACGTTGCTTGACACGAGGGTACAGCTTGCGAGACTGTCTCCAACAACGGCGCTCGAAAGTGAAATCATACGCTTTGGTGTTCATAGCACTGACTGCGTGCGCGCAGCAGCGTCCAGTGCAGCTCGCCCCAGTACAAATGGATACCCTGGCGGGCGACCCATCAGCGGCGGCACTGCGCCCGCGCCCGGTGTTCGACACGCAGCGCGATGATCCATTCGCGACGACAAACCGCATCGACTGGCCTGGGCCAAACCGGTATCGCTCGGCGAGCGGCGCTCCGGGCCCTGATTACTGGCAGCAGCGTGCGGATTACACGATCGTCGCCACTCTCGACACCGGGACCCCCGAGCTCACCGGGTCAGTGGAGATCCGGTACACCAACAACTCTCCCGACACGCTCCGCTACGTCTGGATCCAGGTGGATCAGAATCTCTATCGCACCGGCAGCAAAGGCTCGGCGCTCTTCCCTGCCGATTCGCGTTGGGGGGTGAGAGGGTTCGAAGGTGGATATAACCTGAGCGACGTGCGCGTGAACGGCGCACTCGTGCGCCCCAGAATCAACGACACGATGATGCGTCTCGATCTTGCCTCTCCGCTGGCGCCGCTTGGGGGGAAGGCGACGATCTCGATCCACTTCTCGTTCAGAGTCCCGGAACACGGATCGGATCGAATGGGACGGGACAGCACCCTCTACGAAATTGCGCAGTGGTATCCGCGGATGGCCGTGTATGACGATGTCCGGGGTTGGAACACAGATCCGTATCTGGGGCAGGGGGAGTTCTATCTCGAGTACGGCGACTTCGATTACTCGGTCACAGTGCCGGCCGGATACGTGGTCGCCGGCAGCGGGGTGCTCCAGAATCCCGAAGATGTTCTAACCTCCGAACAGCGGCGCAGGCTGTCGACCGCGGCAAGTAGCAGCAGCGTAGTTCAGATCATCACGCAGGCGGAGGCAGCTGCCGCGAAGACCCGGCCGAAGGCGGGGACCAGGACGTGGCGGTTCCGGGCGCGGAATGTCCACGACGTCGCATGGGCAGGCGCCCCGGACTTTAGATGGGATGCAACGAGCTGGAACGGAATTCTGGCCCAAGCCTACTACGAATTCCCGAAAGCCGGAAAGGCCTGGGAACAGGGCGCAGAGCAGACGCAGTGGACGATCAGACAGTACTCGCAGCTCTTTTTCCCGTTCCCTTATCCGCAGGCGACGAGCGTCGCCGGACCGGTCGGTGGAATGGAATACCCGATGTTCGTAATGGTGCACTATGGCAACGATGATCCGTCGTCGATCTTCGGGACCATCAATCACGAGCACGGGCACGAATGGTTTCCAATGGTTGTCGGGTCAAACGAACGCCGCTACGCCTGGATGGACGAAGGATTCAACACGTATCTCAACGCATTCGCCGCCGAGGCGCGCTATCCAGGGCAGAGCGCGTACGCCGGCTACCTGCGAAACTGGGCCGACGCCGTAACGCAGAGAACTCAATCTCCACTGATGACGGCACCCGACAACATCGACCCTTCAGCACTCGGAGCGATCGGTTATCGCAAACCGGCTGTGGTCATGCTGACCCTGCGCAATCACGTGATCGGGCCCGAAATGTTCGATACGTCGTTCCGCGAGTATATCCGGGCCTGGGCGTTCAAGCATCCCACGCCTGGAGACTTCTTTCGCAGTATAGAGAATTCGGCGGGAGAGGATCTCTCCTGGTTCTGGCGCAGCTTCTTCTATACGACGGATGTCCTCGACATCGGCATCGACGGCGTGTCGACGCGAACTTCGGAGGGACAGACATTCGCAACGATAGCGCTGCACCGGTTCACATCAGTTCCATTTCCGGTGCGACTGCGCGTTGCTTATGCCGACGGAACGACGCAGGACTTCTCACTGCCTGTGAATATCTGGGCACGGAGCAATCGCTTCAATGCGGTGATCTCGGTGCGTGGAAATGTCGTCGGGGTGCGGCTCTGGCCCGATCCGTCGGTTCCCGACTGGAATTCCTCAAACGATACGTGGGGCAAACCACCCAACGCGAACCCGCCCGGGCCCGTTACGAGATAGCGCTGTGGTCGTTTGGATTGTGGGTGCTGTCCGGGTAGATTGCAGGTGCAAGCCTTAGATAAACGGAGTAAGTAATGCCGGATTTTGGAAGTTGGGCGACGGCGTGGTGGAAGCCGATTCTGTTCGTGATTGTAGCGGGACATCTCACCAATGTGTCCGTCACCCTGTTCCTTCACCGCGCTCAAACCCACCGCGGCGTCAAGCTGCACTATCTCGCTGCACTGCCGATGAGAATCTGGCTGTGGCTTTCCACGGCGATCGTGACCAAGGAATGGGTTGCCTGTCATCGTAAGCATCACGCGTTTGCCGACCGCGAGGGCGATCCACATAGCCCGTTGATGGAAGGACTCAAGAACATCATTCTCAAGGGCGCCTTCTACTATAGAAAGGCTGTTCGCCAGCCAGGCATGCTCGACAAGTATGGAAAGGGGACGCCAAATGATTGGCTCGAGCGCCATCTCCTGTCGCCGCTGAACTGGGTTGGCATCCTCGTAATGCTCGTGGTTGATGTTTATCTGTTCGGATTCTTCGTCGGACCGCTCGTTTGGGGTGTACAGATGATCTGGATCCCGTTCTGGGCTGCCGGAATCATCAACGGCGTCGGCCACGCGGTCGGCTATCGGAACTTCAACGTCAAAGACGAAAGCCGGAACATCTCACCCATCGCAATCTGGCTCGGCGGCGAGGAGTTGCACAACAATCACCACGCCGATCCCCACTCTCCCAAGTTCAAGACGAAGTGGTATGAGCTTGACATCGGCTGGGTCTATCTCCGGCTTCTCTCGATTTTCGGCCTGGCTGAAATCTCGTACTCACGCAGGTAGCTTCGAGCGTGCCTGAGACAGTAACCTGCGCGCGTTGCGGACAGACGCGCGTGGGATTCGTAAAGCCTCCCTTTCCCGGTCCGATCGGGGTACGCGTCGTCGAGGGAATCTGCACACAGTGCTGGGCAGACTGGCTTAAACAGCAGACGATGCTGATCAATCACTATGGGCTTAACGTGATGGATCCGCAGGCACGGGCGTTCCTCACGAAGAACATGACCGCGTTCTTCTTCAAGACCGGCGACTCGGCCGACATCGACACCAGCAAGAAGGGCACGATAAGCCATTGATGATGCACAAGTCGAAGGCATTACCTGTCTTAGCGTTCGTTGGCCTGGCGGCGGGCTGCACAACGATGGGCACCAACGCAGGCGGCTCCGGAAAAACGCAGGCGACTTCGGCACGCTGGACCGACTCGGTTCTTGCCTCGATGACCTTGCGCGAGAAAGCCGCACAAATCGTGTGGCCGAGCCTGTTCGGCGATTACGTATCCGGCGATTCGCCACAATGGCGGCGACTGTCGCAATACATCCAGCAAGACAAAGTCGGAGGCTTCACAATCTCCGTCGGATCCCCCATCGAAGTCGCGGCAAAGCTGAACGCGTTGCAATCGATGAGCAACATTCCCCTTCTGTTCGGGGCGGATCTCGAGGCCGGCGCCGGATTTCGCGCGCGCGGCGGATACTTCGTTCCCAACGCCATCGACCTGGGAGGGGCGATCGTCTTCCCGCCGGAGATGGCAATTGGCGCAACGCGAGACACCACGCTCGCTTATGAACAGGGACGTCTAACCGCACTCGAAGGGCGCGCGCTCGGAATTCACATCGCGTATGCGCCGGTGCTCGACGTCAACAACAATCCCGACAATCCCGTCATCAATACGCGCTCCTATGGCGAGGACCCTCAGCTCGCGGCGCGGATGGGTGTCGCTTTCATTCATGGCCTGCAGGATCACGGCATGATTGCGACAGGGAAGCACTTCCCCGGTCACGGCGACACTGGCGTCAACTCACACCTGGCGCTGCCAGTGGTGACGGCGAGCAGAAGCCGGCTCGATACGGTGGAGCTCGTGCCGTTCCGGGCGGCGGTCAATGGTGGCGTGGGCGCGATCATGTCGTTTCATGGAGCGATGCCCGCGCTCGATTCCTCCGGCGTGCCTGGGACGCTCTCGTCCAAGGTTTTGACCGGTCTCCTTCGTGGCGAGATGGGATTTCGCGGGATCATCATCTCCGACGCGATGGACATGCGCGGGGTCCTGGATCAGTTCGGCGCGTCAGAGGCAGTGAAGCGGGCGGTCGCGGCGGGAATCGATGTTCTCATTCAGCCGCTCGATGTGACGCAGACGATTGATGCGGTTGTCGCGGGCGTGAAGGAAGGGCGGTACACGGAAGCGCGTCTCGATTCGTCCGTGCGCAGGGTACTCGAGACAAAGCGCAAACTGGGACTCGCGCAGAGCAAGCTGGTAGACCTAAGCGCGTTGCGCTTTCTTGTCGGGGACAGCTCCAACGTCCAGATCGCTCGGCGGGTCGCCGAGAAGTCGATCACGCTCGTCAAAGACTCGCTCGGGCAGGTTCCCCTCACCGTGCCCAGCGCGCGAGTGCTCTCGATCACCGTTGCGCGGCGAGCGGATCTTCCGGCTGGGAACGCATTTAATGCGGAGCTGCGGACAGGCCTGCCAAATCTGCGGACCGAATTTGTGGCGACCGAGGACGCTACTCTCAACTATCCGCGATTGATCGCGGCGGCCGACTCCTCTGATGTAACGATCGTCAGCTCCTACGTGGGGCAGAGCTGGGATGCGCTTACAGCAAGCGCGCCGCAGGCGTTCACGGATTTCGTTCAGACCCTCGTTCAGCGGGGGCGAAAACCGATCGTGGTCGCGTTTGGGAATCCTTACATGTTGCAGCAGTTGCCGTGGGTAAGCGCCTATCTCGTTGCCTGGGGTGGATTTCCGGTTTCGCAGACCGCGGCAGCGCGAGCATTGCTTGGAACTTCGGCGATCTCCGGTCACTTGCCGATCAGCATACCGCCATACGTGAGCCGCGGCAGAGGCGAGGAGAGAGCGGTGCGAGCCCCCTGAGCCGATCCGCTCCAAGGCAAAAGCGTTGAGGCGCCAACAAAGAAAAGAACTTTCCGAATTTTCTGTTGACGATTCGATTGAAGCATTGTTATATCACTAGTTGCCCGCCTCCCGACGATCGCCGCTGAGCGCCGACGTCATTCCAACGAAAATACATCTTGCGCGGCCTTGACTTTAGTCACACAAAGTGACTAATTCGCAAGACGATGCGCGAACGCCCTTCCAGACCCGCCCTTTATACTGTTGATGCAGTTCTGGTGACGGCGATGGGAAACGAGCTGGCGATCCTGTTGGTGCGCAACTCGAGTGATCGGGAGCGATGGTCGCTTCCATGGCGAATTCCTCAAACCGGCGAAACGCTCGAGGCGGCCGCGGCCACAACCGCCAAAGATGCGATCGGCGAGCTGCCCACTTGGGTGGAACAGATTGGCGCATTCGGCGACGGGAAGCGGCACCCGAGCGAAGCTGATGTGTCCGTCGCCTATGTTGGGCTCATTCCCCATCAGACGGCGTCACCCCGCGCTGGCCACACATGGTTCCCGGTTGCGAATCCGCCACCGCTCGCTCCCCGGCAACGCGCGATGGTCGACGCCGCGACTAAGACCCTCCAAAGCAGCCTCGACCAGGCTCCGATCGCCTTCAGGCTTCTTCCGGCGACGTTTACGCTCAGCGAGCTGCAACAGATGTATGAGTTGCTGCTGGGTAAACGCCTGCACAAAGCGAGTTTCAGGCGTGCCCTTCAGGCCGCCTGGCTCGTCGAACCTATGGACGAATGGCGTAGCGAGGGCAGGGGTAGACCGGCTCAACTTTTCCGGTATTTACCGAAGAAAAAGCGTAGGCCACACCGGGGTGTGAGGTTCGATTTCCTCTACCCCTGAGACCCGTAACAGCTAGGTATCTACCCCGGCTAGCCTCCGGAACCTCTTGCGGTAATGGGGTATTAGTTGCAATGTGTACCTAAGGCTAAAACACCCTGAACTGGGAGCCCGGTAGATATATGCTCGCTTATCTCGACAGTTTGTGCGCGGCACTGCTCGCACGAGACAGCACAGAGATACAGCGTCTTCTTGCACTTCCGGCGGCGCGGGATCTTCCCCGTCGAGTGCGTGAGGAGGCCGTCGCGATATCTCGCGCCGGTAACCGCAGCTTCATGGCTCCGATTCATTCACTCCACTTCTATTACAAGCTCACTCACATGGTTGACGAGTCGAGCGATCCGATCTTCGGAGATGCTTCGAAACACGGAGAAGCTGAGGGCGGACAGATGGAGCTGCCACTCCGCAAAGTCGGAAACAGCGGCCGCTAATTAGCTCTACCGCTAGAACGCTCTAGACGAGCGCGCGAAGCGAATTCTTTTTCCCCATCGCTTCGTTCCAGATATCGCCCACTTTTTCAAAGCGCTCGGCTGCATTGCCGAGATGGAAGTCTCGGGGATCGAGGTCATCGGTCAGCTCTGCCCGCTTAAGTGGGGTCGAGACCGGGGCTCCGGGCTTTGCCCGAACGCAATAGGCACCGGCGACTGTTTTCCCCTGGATGTTCTGCAGGTAGTCGACGTAGACCGTTGCGGCTCCCCGCGCTTTGACGAACCGCTCTGTCGTTGCTTCCCGGGGATGAGCATCCGCCACCTTCGTCGCAATCACCTGCGCGACGAGAGTCGCCGCCTCGTTGGGCGTTTTGGGCGGGAGCGGTAGATAGATATGCAACCCGGTCGACCCGGACGTCTTGATTGCGGCGTGGAGCCCGAATCCATCAATCACCTCCTGGGTCCAGAGCGCGACCTGAACCACGCGGGCGAAATTCGCGCGCGCCCCCGGATCCAGATCAATGATCGTGTAGTCGGCGTGCTCCAACGACTGAACGCGTGAATGCCAAGGATCGACCGAGATCGCGCCGAGCTGGATCGTGTAAAGCAGCGTGAGCAGGTCTCCGCCGATGATCCGAGGCTGGTTCTCTTCGCCCTCGGTTTCTATTGCCTCGACCCGGATCTCGGGCGGCGTAGTCTCGGAAGGTTTGTGCTGGTAGAAGCTCTCTCCGGCTATTCCGTTGGGGAATCGCTTCAGAACGAGTGGGCGATCCTGAATCGTCGGGAGAATGAAGCCAGCAATGCGAGTGTAGTACCGCATCACATCTCCCTTCGTGTACTTCTCCTTGGGGAAAAAGATCTTGTCGAGGTTGGAAACCTTCAGCGCTTTTCCGCCTCCGAGGTCGAGTATTCCGCCTCCGCCCGCCTCTTCAATGGCCGAGAGCTGCCCGATAATGCCGCTCTTATCCATTTTTTGGATCTGACTGACAGACGCAGCGCGACGTCTGGTTTTCGGGATCGAGGTCTTTGCGGAGCTTTTTGCCCGCGCGTTGACCCTCAGCCGGGCCGGGCGTTTCGCTCTGGAGCCGCCTCGGATTTCCCTTCGCTGCACGCTGGGAGCCTCGATTTCCACGTCCTTAGCGTCCTTGTCGTCGCGGACCCCAACGAAAATGGGCTGCCTCAGGCGGCGATCAGCGGTCCATTCGCTGAACTTCACCTCAACCACGACTTCAGGCTTGACCCAATGAGCCTTCTCATTGGTCTTCGAGGTCTCTTCAAACGGAGATGTTTTTCTTTTCAGCGGCCTGAGGCGCCTGGACATGTCGTTCAGCTCCTCTCGGGTGAAGCCTCCGCCGGTGTGACCGACGTAGATGAAGCGGTCTCCGTCGAAGTAGCCGAGCAGCAATGCGCCGATATGCTCACGGCTGTTTCGCGGCTCGGTGTAGCCTCCGACCACAAACTCTTCCCGAAATTCTATCTTGAGCTTGAGCCATGATCGCGTTCGTTTGCCGGGTTCGTAGCGGGAATCCATGCGCTTGGCGATCACACCTTCCCACCCCTGCCGGCGGGCTTTCTCGAGCATCTTCTTTCCATTACCCTCGATGGATTCGGTTACGCGTAGGTGTGTCGATGTGCGCTTGCTAACTCGTTTCAGCAGCCGCGCGCGCCGTTCCGTCCACGGCTCCCCGATGAGACCATCATCGCCATCCATGAGGATGTCGAAAAGGATCAGTGCGGCGGGCGTGGCAACCGAGAGTCGCTGGATCATCTTCGGTTCCTTGACGTGCATGCGGCCCTGCAGCTCTTGGAACCTCGCCGGCTCTTCGTCGACCAGCGCAACGATCTCGCCGTCGAGGACGAGTGGGCGTTTTGTCTGTGATGCAAGCTTCTTCAGCGCGGCGACGACCTCTGGGAATTGCGCCGCTTTGTCATTACCGTTTCGGGTAACGAGCTTTACATCGGCCGGCGTCGCATACGCGAGAACGCGGATTCCATCGTACTTGGGCTCGAAGGTCCAACCCTTATCAGGAATCTCGGTGCCGATACTGGCGTACATCGGCTCGGGCGACTTGAGTGAAAGCTTTGGCGCGGGTGACGCCGGCTCAATTTTCTTCGTGGCGGACGACCTCACTGCGCGTTTCTTTCGGCTCGCGGTTGCTTCTCCAGACCTTGCTCTTGCCCGTCGCGATCTCGTCCATAGTACGTCCGGATTCGACTGATGTCACGTTCTCGGCAACGACCCTTGTCGGTGCAAAAAAGCCCCGCTGCGCGGGGCCTTTCCTGGAATGCAACCGAGCGCAGTCAGCTCGCTTTGGTGACGTCGGCGGCCTGAGGTCCCTTCTGACCCTGAACCACCTCGAACTCGACCTTATCGCCCTCAGCGAGAGATTTGAAACCGGCTCCACTGATCGCGCTGAAATGGACAAAGACGTCCGGGCCACCCTCGCGTGAAATGAAGCCAAATCCCTTGGCGTCGTTGAACCATTTGACCGTTCCAGTGATGCGTGCCATTGAACTAATCCTCTCTCTCCCACGCAGGGCGAATCTGTGAAGCGTTTACGACAGGCCGGCGACGACTGTGCAGAGCATGCGTCGCTTCGCCGGATGCTCGTCCGCGTGACGCATTATCCATCCGGCATTCGCAGAGGAGGGCAAGTTTTGTGCAACAGGCCGTGTGGCTAGGCTGCCCCTGCGACGTAGTGCGCTGAGCGTCCGCAGCTCTGGCAGCGGAGAGTCACGTGCGTGTAGGGAGGTGGGGGAATCTGTCGCGGATCGCGCTCGATTGATCCGGCGCACGACGGGCAGCTGAGTGGAGATCCGTGGCGGTCGTTGCTAATGAGAAACAAGGCTTGGGCGGGATTGTACGCGTTCGGACGTGGCTTGCGCATGAGCTCTCCAGTTACTCGAAACGGCGCTGCGCGGTAGGCGTCGCATGGTGAGGTGGACGTTCTTGACGGCTATCCAATGAGAAAAAGAGCCATCGAGATTCGCGAGCGGATCTGCGTCGGGCTGGCCCTGGGCTTTATTACCGCCTGCGGCCCGCATGCTCACATACCGCTCCGACCGGCCAATCTGCCTGACGCCCTTGTACCAACGGACAGCGGAGCACTCCTGGCAAGGCGCCTGGCACCGGTCTTATACCTACAGCCGGATGAAACGTTCCCGCTCGAGCGGGTGGTGGCCGTTCGCACCCTATCCGGCGGGTAGTCGCCTACCATTTGCTTTGGCGTGACGATGTCCACGGGTCGTGGATTCCGTTCGGTACCGACCGATGAGGAGGTCCTATGGGTAGGCTACGACTCGACTTACGCGCCAACTGACGTCTGGACTTACTGGCACGGTCAAATCCTTCACACCGCATGGCCCCGGTCTCAGGTCGTGATCGACGTTCAATGGGGGAAGCACAGAAGTCTCCCCCGAAACGTTCGACAAAGCGACCTTCCCAGACCGCGCACACTCAATTTTTTCTACGCCATGACGATCTTCGGGGAGCCCGACATTCTGTTGGGAGACATCACCCGCAAAGGACCGCTCTGCTTTTGTCACGGCTACCGAAGGTACCGACAGTTCACCCGGCCAATCGTCCTTGCCGGCAGGCTGGACGCCGTTGTGCGAACGGAGGATCCGAAGTCTACCCTGCTCGAGGTATTCGGCAGCAAATACTCGAACAAGCATCGCTGGCCCTAGATGAAAAAAAGCTCCGGCGGGACATTCCCGCCGGAGCCTTCAATTTGGTCTTTCCGTTCAGCGACGTTGCAATTATTGACGAGCCGAGGCGGACGCAGCGGTCGCCTGCTCCCGCTGAGCGATGGTGAAGAGATCCTTCTGAGACGCGCTCTGCTTGAGAACCTGCAGCGCGTGCATCAGCTGATTGTCCTCCGGGACGCTGCGCCGCTTGGCCGTGGAATCACCGAACGCCAACCGCGCGACGGTATTGCTGAGCAGTCGATCGATCTCTGAACCAGCCTGTTCATATTGTGCGTGATCGATGGTGACGCCCTTCGCCTGGAGGCGGCGATAGAACTCTTCGCGCCACGTCGAAGGCACTGTGAAATCAGGGCGGACCGTTTTCTTCAGCTCGAGCGAGTAGTCCATGAGCGTCGCTCTCACATCGGCCGTCTTCGGAGCGAAGGCGTTGAACACCTTCTGTTCCGCGGTGGTCAATGTGTCTGGGCGAACGATGATGTCGGGCGTGATGGCGCCGCCACCGTAGACGATGCGGCCGGCGTCGGATTTGAACGCGGGTCGTGAGCGACGGGCCGAGTCGGTCTCCAGAGAATCGGGCATCACTTCCACGAACTCACCACTGGGAAGAAGCTTGCGCTCCTTCTGAATAGAGCGGCCGTTCGGCGTGTACCACTTCGCCGTCGTCATCTTGAGCGCATAACCGCCTTCGAGTGGGAATACCGACTGCACGAGGCCTTTTCCGAAGGAAGTAGTGCCGACGATCAGCGCGCGGTCGTGGTCCTGGAGAGCACCGGCAACGATCTCGGAAGCCGAAGCGCTTCTTCCGTCGGTCAGAAGCACCAGCGGGATCGTCGGCGCTACTGGATCATCGCTGGCGACGAAACTCTGGTTCTCACCGTTGCGGGCGCGGATGCTCGAGATCTGCTGCCCCTTCTTGAGGAAGAGGTTGCTGACGCTCAACGACTGATCGAGGATGCCGCCCGGATTTCCGCGGAGATCAATGACGATTCCCCGTGCGCCCTCGCGTGACAAGCGGGTAATGGAGGTTTCGAGCTCGTCTCTCGCGCTTTCGTTGAACTGGAGAAGGGGGACGTAGCCCACCTTGTTGTCGAGCATTATCGCGTAAGGAACGGCGGGGATGTTGACGACGGCGCGTGTGAAAGTGATCGGTATCAGCTCAGGCACGCCGGGGCGTGAGAACTTGACCAGAACCTTGCTGCCAGGATTTCCCTTCAGCGCATCAGAGGTCTGCGAGACAGTCCAGCCGCGGGTATTGGTCGTGTCGACGAAGTTGATGCGATCGCCCTCCTGCACGCCGGCCTGCTCGGCTGGTGTATGCGGGAATACGCGCTGCACGCTGATGAAGCCCTGCGTCTCGGCGATCTCCATTCCGATGCCGGCGTAGCGTCCGTTCGTCTGCGCGTTGAAGGAAGAAAGCTCTTTCGGCGAGAGCAGGATGCTGTAGGGGTCATTCAGCTCGTGAACGAGTCCACGAGCGGCCTTTTCGTAAAGAGTTGCGGCGTCGACGGTGTCGACGAAGCGGCTGGAAACAATGTTAAGGACCTGGTCGAGCAAGCGAGCGCCTTGTTGGCTCTCGTGCTGCTGAAATACGAAGCCGCCGGCCATCAATGGAATCAGTGCGAGGCCGAGCAGCAAACTTATTCTGGGTCGGGACATACGGCTCTAGGTAGAGAGAAGAAGGCGGTAACGTAATAGATACGCCTTCGGCCAGTCAGTGTTCCTCCAGGACGCACAAAGGGCACCAGCGGAACATCGCCGCTCAGGCGGCGCGGGAGGCCAGCACGTAGTCCACGAGCCAGTCGCGGTTTAGCTGCCTGAAGGTGGCATCGCGGAGGAGCCCGGCCGCGAGCAGCATCTCGTGGGCGGGCTGGAGCACTCGTTGCAAATGGGAGGGATACCGCTGGGTCAGAGGAAGCTGCTCGGCGAGGGACGCGAGGGGTACTCTCCACGTTACCATTCCCTCCTCTCTCGCGACTTCTAGCAGCCGGTAGAGCCTTCTGGCAACGGGATTGGTGAGAGACATGTAGTGGGTCGAAGAGAGCGTCACGGTGTGTCCCGCCGCGATGTTCGCGCGGATTGTTGGACCGATCGTTATGTGTGCGTCGCCCGGCTCCGAAGCGGTGAGCACGGGAAACAGCGTGAATTGTTCGCGCTCCGCCATTCGTCGGCGCGCGATGGAAACCGAGGAGAGAATGGTAAAGCGTCCTTCTAGCGGCTGTCCTTCTTTTGCCGCAACGTACACTCCGCTCGACTCGAGAGTAGTCCGCTCGAGTCGAGTCAGTGCGGATCGTAGCTGCTCGTATGTTCTGCCGTCAACGCGCCGACCGATGGAGCGGAGGAAGGCGTGGAGCGTAAAGCTTATCACTCCGTCTTCGGGAGCTCCCGCCTCGTGGTAACGATGGAGGAGCTCGATGTACACGTCCTGATCGAAGGTTCCGGGCAAGCGGTCGCCCGGGCTGGGCAGCACACGCCACCGCCCGCCGCTCTCGGGAGAGAAGGAAATTGCCGTGTCCTCGGCGGAATCGCTCAGTCGGAAGATCGGGAGCGCTTCGAGGGAGCGGTCGAGAACGATAGCACGCGTCGCGATTCGTCGACGGGCCACGAAGGTCATGCAGAGAGAATATGTCACTGATCAAGTACATAGCAATCGCGGCGCTCAGTCTGTTCGGGCTGGTTCTGGCGCTTATCGGCATTTTGTCGGTGACTCACGACACGCCGGTTACGAGCGTAATCGCGGAAGGCGACAAGGACGGGCCGCCGAGCGTCGAGGATCCGCTGTTTGCCCGGAGCATCGAGCTGTTCACGGGAACGCACATCGACCCCGGCAACAGCGTGCAGATTCTGCTGAACGGAAACGGCACGTACCCTCTACTATGGAAGGATATCGGCTCCGCCCAGCGCACCTTGACGGTGCAGATGTACTACTCGCAGCCAGGCGCGGTCGCCGACACGATGGCGAAGTATCTGATGGATCGCGCGCAGCACAAGGTGCGCGTGCTGCTGCTGCTCGATGCGTTTGGGTCCCAGCCGCTCAAGCGGGAGTGGCTTGACAGTCTCAAGCGCGCCGGCGTCGAGGTCAGGTGGCTGAGACCTCTTCGCTGGTACACACTCCAGAAGGCAGCCCAGCGATCGCACGTTCGCGTGGTCGTGGTCGATGGAAAGATCGGCTACACCGGAGGGTTCGGGCTAGCCGACTATTGGCTGGGAGACGGCCATCACGCGGACCAATGGCGCGAGACCAACGTGCGATTCGAGGGGCCGACGGTGTCAGCGCTGCAAGCAGCGTTTGCGGCGGCTTGGGCTGAAGCGACGGGCGAACTGCTGACGGGCGACCTGTTCTTTCCAAAGAGTTCTTTTGCCGATGTCGGAGACGTGCAGGCCGGCCTGATGTACAGCATTCCCAGCACCGGAAGCACGCCGGCGGAAAGATTTCTGGCGCTGTCGATCGCAGGCGCCAGAAAAACGCTCTACATCAGCAACTCATACTTCGTTCCGGGCGAGAATTTCATGCAGCTGCTTCTGGCGGCAGCGAAAAGGGGTGTCGACGTTCGGGTTATCACGGTGGGCGACAAGACCGATGTGAAGACGACCTGGTACGCGGGGCGAACCTACTACGAGAAGCTCCTCGAGGGCGGCGTGAAGATCTACGAGTACCAACCGACGATGATGCACGCGAAGAGCATTGTAGTGGACGGCATCTGGTCT
Source organism: Gemmatimonadota bacterium (assembly GCA_003134685.1). Classification (GTDB taxonomy): domain Bacteria; phylum Gemmatimonadota; class Gemmatimonadetes; order Gemmatimonadales; family Gemmatimonadaceae; genus UBA4720. The sequence continues at coordinate 304,610 of PLCA01000002.1, forward strand.
TACATGGGATCCATGAACTTCGACAACCGTTCGCTGTCCTTCAACAACGAGTCGCTATTGGTGTCGCTCGACCGCCACGTTGGAGCACAAATGGACTCGATCTTCATTGATGACATAAAATGGTCCAAGGAGATCAAGCTCGACGAGTTCAGAAAGCGGCCACTCTCGGGGAGGATTCTGGAGTGGGGAGCGCAGAAACTGAGGCGCGTACTCTAGAAGCCCGCCGGAAACGCCGCTTGGCCCTCATCCTGACGCGTGGCGGCCGCGGAGAAATCCGCGCGCTATCTGATGTAGGAGCTCAGCGGATGTCGCCGCGGCCCAGCGCCGCGCGCACCGCTTCGCGCATTGCGATCACGGCTTCCTCGCGGGCGGCGGGAGAATCTTCACGAACGTGAAGCTCGATCCCATCGGCAACAGGAAGACGGTGCCAGCGCAGTGAGATATCGTCGTCGTGGGCGACGGCTTCGTATCCGCCGGAGTCGAGCGCCGGGGCGAGCGACGTTGCGATCTTCCGCTCGAGCGCATCGCCAGTGACATCGCGCATCTCGCCCCGGATGGTGTCGAGGCTCTGTCCCTCGCGCTGGCGGATCTTGATGGACAGCAGCTGGAGGAGATGCCGGTACCCGTAGGTCGCGCCCGTGCCAGTGCCCTCGGGCCGGTCGAGCAGTCCACTCGCCACGTAAAACCGAACTGCTCGCGCGCTCGGCGCCGCTCGCGCCGAGGCATTGGTTGGTCGAACTCCGGCTGCGTCTACAAGAGCTGTTGCGTGGGCTGCAAGTCCGCGGGCGTTCCAGGGAGCATGTCGAGCGTGGGCGCGGAGGAGAGCGACAGGCGATTCAGCCATGTGGATAGGATAACATTAAAGTCTTCCGCTCGCTCGTCGTGCGGAAGGTCGCCCGCTGGAGACAAGACGGAAATCTCGAAATCGCGCTTGATCTCGCGAAAGCCGCGAAATTCCTCGACGGGTGCAGTGGACCCCTCCTCACCCCACACGAGCAGGGCTGGCTGGCTCAGACGGCGCAAGGCATTTCGCACGTCGATGTTGAGATGGCCGGACAGAAATGCCGCTGGCGCGTGGCGTGCGCCGCGCTGGTGGGAAGTCGCGTAATAGATCTCGACCAGCTCGCGGGTGACGAGTGAATCGTTCGAGTACGCGTTGTTCAAGTAGCGTCGCAGCTGCGGCCGCGAAACGACGGCGTTGAACATGGCAGTGCCGGCGATCGGCGTGTCGACGGCGAGTCGGCTCGCTTCACCACCCAAGCCTACGGGCTCGTTGAGGCGTACCAGTCCGGATGGCGCAATGAGAGCCACGGCGGGAAAGCGAAGCGGGTCGCGCGCCGCGAGCACAATCGCATACGCGCCTGAGAGCGAGGTCGCGACGAGAACGGTGGGCTCGTCGATCACTCTGCTCACGAAATCGGAGATGAGCGAGATATAGAGGCGCGCCGAGTACCGGATCGCTGGACGTTCAGACATGCCGAATCCAAGCAAGTCGAGGGTGTAGACGGTGTTCGTTCGCGCGAGCGCGTCCACGTTGTTTCTCCATTCATAGGACCACGCGGCCGCATGAATGCCGTGGATCAGGAGAATTGGCGGACCCTTGCCGCGCTTGGTGAACGCGACCCTTCTGTCGCGCCAGTCAAACCCGCCCTCTTCGCCACCAATCAGGTTGGTGAGCTGGTCGACGCCCTTTCGGGCAAAAGCGTTGTAGGCAGCGGCCGCGCCCAGGATCGCACCGCCGGACAGAAGAATTCGTCGCCAGGGACCTTCTCGCTCGTCGTTGTCCTGCATCACACCTCAGTTCGGTCAGTCACGGAAAAGCGTGGTTACTTGAGAGTAACCGCGCCTAGGGTACTGCGCACGGGGGCAGGGGAAACTATTGCCCCTAGCGCTTCCGCTTGCGGGTCCCGCCGCTCTTTGCGCGCGCCTTCGACCCCGCTTTGGGAGCCTTCCGACTACCCGGCTTTTTGGCCGTGGCTTTACGTCCAGCAGCCTTCTTGGCTGGCTTCCGCGTTCCGGAAGACTTTTTCTTGGCCGGCTTCTTCCCGCCAGAAGACTTGGATGAGCTCTTCGCGGCTTTCTTTTTTGCGCCGCCAGCCGCTTTGCCGGCCCCGGCACGGCTTGCGGAGGTAGACGTTGCCACCGGTCGTGCGGCAGGGGAAGCTGGCCCACCGCCGAATGAGCTGGTCCGTGCCGCTCCCGGCGAGGTGCTTCCACCGCCGAATCCCCCGCTTGACCCCGTTGAGGGCGGGCTGCCAAAACCCGAGGCGCCGCCCATCCCGCCGGCTCCGCCAACGGGCCCGCCGCCGCCGAGGGTCGATTCCTGCTTCTTCCCCGATCCCTTGGGCCGGCCCCTTCTTCCTCTTGGAGCGCCCCCGCCGAATAGATCTTCCTCTTCGTCCTCTTCGTCCTCTTCGCCTTCGCTTACTACCGTAGCGTCGGAATCGACCTCTTCGTCATCATCCGCGTCTTCAGCGCTGTCCCACAGGCGGTCGCTGTGATCCTCATTGATCGCCCAGCCACCATCTTCGTCGTCGTCATCGTCGTAGGAACGCTTGCCGCGACTGAAGCCACCGAGATCGTCCGCATCGTCGTCGTCCGCAAAACGCAATGGCTCCACTGATTCACCGCTCGGCATTAGTCCTCCCATAGAATGTCAGCACTCGCGCTGGTAGCGCGGAATTTTCTGAGTTTCGCCCGCTGCACGTCGCGTGCCTTATGCGCCAGCGCCGAAAGCTCTCTACTCTGGACACCGAATACAACTCCGGTGACGCGACGTCAAGGAGCGACTTTCCGCGCCTAGCTGGATGCCGTGGATTGGGACGTTACTCGTCTGGTTATGACGCTTACCAGCGCATCGTAGACACGCGGGTCAAATTGCTTTCCCGCATCGGCGCGGAGATGATCGAGGGCCGCCAAGGGCTCCAATGGCTCGCGGTAGGCGCGCTTGGATGTAAGTGCGTCGAACGTGTCGGCTGCGCAGAGGATTCTGGCGCCCAGAGGAATCGCTTCGCCCGACAGACCGAGTGGATAGCCGACTCCGTCCCAACGCTCGTGGTGGTGCTCGACGTACTTGAGCGGCTGCTTGATGTGAAAGAGAGGCGCGAGGATGTCGAGCCCTATCCGCACGTGTTGCTTGACGTGTTCGAACTCATCGGCGGTGAGTCGTCCAGGCTTGTTGAGGATTGTCTCGCTTATGCCAATCTTGCCCACGTCGTGAAGACGGCCCGCAACTCTCAGGTCCTCGCACGTCTTTTCCTCGAGGCCCAATTCCTGGGCAAGCTGTCCCGCCAGCTCGGCGACGCGTTGAGAATGGCCTCGCAGGTAGAGATCCTTGGCTTCCATGGCGTTGATCAGCGTCTCGGCGATGCTGGTGGACATGAGCCGCAGGGATTCTTTTTCCCGCTCGAGCTCGGCGGTCCGGAGCGCAACCTCTTCGCGAATGAGCTTGTCGAGGCGGCGCTGCTCCATCAGCTCCGAGCGCTTGTGGAGGGCGCGATCGACGGCTTGCTGGAGATCGGCGAGCTCGACGGGCTTCATCAGATAGTCCGTCGCGCCGGAAGACAAGACCTCCGTCGCTGTAGCCGCATCGTTGACGGCGGTCAACATGATGATCGCCAGGTCCTGATCCCGTTCTATCGCCTGGGGAACGATCTGGACTCCGGTCATTCCGGGCATGCGGACATCGCACAGCATGAGGGCGAAGGACTCCTTTTCAAGCAGCTGGAGCGCGTGATCACCGGAGCCGGCGATCACGACCTCGTAGCCGCGGGATCGGAGGAATTTGCGCAGTGCGAGGCGAATGGTTTCCTCGTCGTCCACGACCAGAATCCGGGTCACTTCGACGCGTCGCTGTAGAGCGGGAGAAGGATCGTGAACGTCGTCCCGACTTCAGGCGTGCTTTCCACCGAGATCGTTCCGTCGTGCGCCTGAATGATGCCGTAGCTCACGCTGAGGCCCAATCCCGTTCCCTCACCGGGAGGCTTGGTGGTGAAGAAGGGCTCGAATACCCGCTGGCTCACGGATAACGGCATTCCGTGCCCAGTGTCCGAAATCACGATCTGCACGGTGCCGCTCTTGCGCTGGGTCGTCAGCGAGAGGTGACGGAGCTGCGTTCCCTGCATCGCCGACTCGGCGTTCACAAGAACGTTGAGCAGAACCTGCTGCAGCTTCTGTTCGTCGCCGCGAGCACGGGGATTGGATTCATCCAGGCGCATGTGAACTTCGATGCCGCCCGATCGGGACGCGAGGGCGCGAAGCCGCACGGTGTGCTTGACGATGGTGTTGATGTCGACCGGTACGGCACGCGCATCGGTCTTGCGCGCGAAGAGGAGGAGATCGCGAATCACTCCAATCGCCCGATCGGCTTCGCGCTTGATCAGGCTCACCGACTCGAACTGCTCACCCTGCAGATTGTCCTCGAGCAGGAGCTGCGCGAAGGTCGAGATGCCGGTGAGCGGATTGTTCAGCTCGTGCGCGACGCCGGCGACGAGCTCTCCGATGGCAGCGAGCTTTTCGGTCCGACCGAGGTGATCGGCGACCTTTCGCTCTTCGGTGAGATTTCTGATGCCGATCACGAGACCAACGATGTTGTCGCTCCCGTCGCGAATGTGGCTCAGGGTCACGGCAGCCGGGAACTCCGTCCCATCCCTTCTCCGATGAACGTGCTCACCGGTCCAGAGCTGCATGTCCTGCGGGATTGCGGGAATGGTCTGGCGGGGAGAGTGCTGGGCGGAGGCAACGACGAAATCGTCGACACTCAAGCCGGCGATCTCATTTGCCTCGTAGCGATATTCCTTGATCGCAGCGGTGTTGGCGTATTGAACTTTCGCATCTACGCCAAGTATCAACACCGGCTGATCCATGGTCGCCAGCGCCGCCGCGAGTGTTCGCTCGCGCGCATGGGTTCGATGCTCGTCTTCGCTGAGGAGCAGTACGTCGATCGCCAGCGCGACCGCGGCCGCGAGACGCATCAGCGCATCGACGTGCGGGCCAGTTTGCAACTGCGCGGTCGGAGACGTTACGACAAGGACGCCGAGTCGACGACTGCTCGCGATGAGCGGGATCGTGATGGCGGGCCCCTCCGGAATCCGGTCAGGGTTGTGAGCCAGCTCGCGGAGATTCTCGACGAAGGTTGGCTCCTCCGTTGCCCAGGCCGCGCGAACCGCGCTGTTCTCTACGGGAGCCGTCATGCCTTCCATCTGTTCGCAAGTACCAAGGGCTGCAACGCAGGATATGGTGGTTCCATCGGGGGAGATGATGCCAATTGCCTTTCCGCTCGATGGGACGACGTCGTCGAGAATTGCGAGGATGTTGTGGCTTGCCTCCGCGACGGTCACCTTGCGAAGCGCCACGCGCGCGATCTCAGCCGCGGCTTGGGTCTGCCTCTGCTCACCGCGCTGCGCATCGAAGAGTCGCGCGTTCTCGATAGCGACAGCCGCCTGGCGCGCGATCAGCATGATGAGATCCAGATCGTGCCCGTCGTACGCGTCGGTCTTGTACGAGAGGACCTGCATTACCCCCACCGTCCGGTCGCGGTAGGTGAGGGGCGCCGTAATCTCGCTCTTCACTTCCCGCTTCGACGCCACCTGGAAGATCGTTCCCTTCCACCAACGCTCCGGCTTCGAAGAAATGATCGGCACGCCAGAATGGAAAACCTTGGCGATCGTCTCCGTTCCATTCGGGAAATCGAGGACACTCTCCCCCTCGCGCTCCTCGGAATCGACGATGATGCATTGCGCATTGAACTTCTCACGCAGGGAGTCAGCAATCATGAGCGCGAAGCAAGGAGCGTCCACCACCGACGCGACCGCCTTGTAGATCTCTCGGTACGCTTCGTTCAACGAGATCGTGGCCGAGATGGCCTGCTGCACCGTCGCGACCGCCGCGAATCGCGCGGCGCGACGCTCAAGCTCGGCGACGAGCTCAGTCGTCAATGAACTCCACCGTCACCGGGCGCGTGATCACGCCGGCCCTGACGCCTTCGTCGAGGAAGAGCCGGATTGCCGCGCGGCCGCGCTCGCCGTAGTCGAGCGTCCAGTCGTTCACGTACATCCCGACGAACGTGTCGGCCTTGCTCCGATCGAGTCCGCGCGCATAGCGCATCGCGTGGTCGAGCGCATTCTTGCGATGATCGAGTCCGTACGCAATGCTCTCCCGAAGGTGCCGGGAGACCTTTTTCTGGATGTCGCGTGGCATGGCCTTCCGGATGACGTTACCGCCGAGCGGAAGCGGCAGTCCCGTTTTCTCGAGCCACCACGCGCCCATGTCGGCAACGAGATGCAATCCCTCGTCCTTGTAAGTGAGCTGGCCCTCGTGAATCAGGAGTCCTGCATCGACGTCGTCGCCGAGGACGGCTTGCTCGATCTGATCGAAAGGGACGACAACCGGAATGAAATCCGGCTGAAAGAGCCTCAGCGCCAGGTACGCGCTCGTCATCAGTCCAGGCACGGCGACCCGCTTGCCGGCAATGTCTTCGCGCGTCATCGGCCGCTTCGACACGAGCATCGGTCCGTAGCCATCGCCCATCGACGCGCCGTGGGGGAGGAGAGCGTACAATTCGGAGAGATACGCATAAGCGTGAATCGAGACCGCAGTAACGTCGAGCTCTCCGCGCAGCGCGCGGCCGTTCAGGGTCTCGATGTCCTGGAGCTCATGGACATAGCTGATTCCCTGGGTATCGATCTGTCCGTCGGCGAGCGCGTAGAACATGAACGCATCGTCCGAGTCAGGGCTGTGGGCCAGATGAATTGTGCTGGGGGATGTCATGACTTCATTCCAAGGCTTTTCCGTGCCTGCGATAGAGCGTTCGTGATGTCGTCCTGGTGCCGGGTGTACTCTTCGCGTTTCTTCGCCAGCTCCGCTTTTTGCGCGGCGATGAGCCTTCGCTCGTAGGAATGGAGCTGAGTGGTGTCGCCAGCGAGGGTAGCTAGCCGCGCCTCCAGAATCAGTCCAAGAAGGTGATTTGGATTCTCGCGCAGAATGGTGTCAGCCTGCGCCTTTGCGAGTGGAAGCGCTCCCGCCACCTCGCCGATCCGCCCCATATCGTAGCGCTGATCCGCGTTGAGCGGCGAGAGCATCTGATAGGCGGTCAAAGCCATCGGCGCAAAGAACTGAACGCTGTCGATCTTTCCCTGTGTGGCGAGCAACATTACACGATTGTAAAGGCGATCGGCGCGCTCCTGCGGCGACAGGCTCGAGATGTCGGGGGCGCGAACTCCGGCCGATTGATCATCGGCTGCGGTCCCTCGATCGTCGAGTCCAGTCTGTGGCAACGCATTTTGCGAACCGTCAACGGTGCTTCCGCGGGTGGCATTGAAGCCGCGACCAGCCGCCATTGCGAACAGAGCGAGAAACGCCAGCGCAGCCACGACCCACGGCAGCGCGTTCGTTCTCGCCTCGCGCGCGACAGGTGCGGCAGCTCCGACCGGGGTTCCGCAGCGGTGACAGAACTTCGCGCCGGGGCTTAGATCAGCAGCACAAGAGGCACAAGTGGCGCCTGCCATTGGGGCGCCACAGCTCGCGCAGTATCGACCAGTTGCTGCTGCGCCGCAGGAAGGACAGGCTGTCGTTTGGTCGGAGGGGGAAGACGGGGAGGGCATGCGTGAAATTAGTCGGCCGTCGCTCCGTACGCATCGATGGACTGAAATCGACGCTGGAATGACGGTGTAGTACGCTGCCGCCAGCTTCCCGCTGCACGCTATTCGCCGTGCGCTAACTGCTTCGTTACAGATCCCGAGCGGTTTACGGTAAAGCTAAGCGCCTGGCCCGAATCAAACCGGGAAGAGCATCTCCCGGTACTTGGGCAGCGGCCAGTAATCGTCTCCGACTGACAGCTCCAGCGCGTCGCACGCCTTTCGCACTTCCGCCATGGCGTCGGCTCCCTCCGATGTGAGCATCTCCGCCTGCCCGGTCGGATCATCATGCTTGGCCTCGACGCGAGCGATGACATTGCTCATGTCTTCGCGAAATTCCTGGAGCTCCTGCACCAGCTCGCCCACCTGATTTGCCGTGACTATCTGCGGAATCACCGCGATGCCTGCCGCCTTCGACTGTGAAGCAGCCTTGGAAAGCAGTCCGAGATAGCCATAAGCCGCCGGAATCACCATTGTGTCCACGATCTCGCGCATGGTGTGCAACTCGATCAGCATGTCCTTCACGTAGCGCTCGACGCGGACGTGATAGCGGGACTCCAGCTCCTCCTTGGTGAGGACGCCGAGCTTCGTAAGGAGCGCCCGCGACTGCTTCGACACGAGCTCCTTCAGAGCCTCGGGAGTCCGACGCAGGTTTGGAAGGCCACGCTTCTTCGCCTCAACCACCCACTCCTCCGAATAGTTGTTTCCCTCGAATCGAATCGCCGATGTGTCCTTGAACACCTCTCGAACGACTTTGAGCACCGCGTCGTCCACCGACTTGGTCTTCTTGAGGGTCTCGCGGAGCGAGTCCGTGATCTCGCCAATCGAGTCCGCGACAACGGTATTCAGCAGCGCGACCGGAAATGCGATCGACGCCGAAGATCCAACGGCGCGGAACTCGAACTTCTGACCAGTGAATGCGAACGGAGAAGTGCGATTGCGATCGGTGTTGTCGCGCTGAACTTCCGGCAGTTTTGCGACGCCCAGCTTGATCATCTGCTGCTCGGCGGTCCCGGAACTCTTTCCGGCGGCAATTTCCTCAATGACCTTGGTGAGCATGTCGCCCATGAAAACAGAGATGATCGCTGGTGGCGCCTCGTTGGCTCCGAGCCGGTGCTCGTTGCCCGAGGTCGCGATTCCGGCGCGAAGCAGTCCCGAGTGCTTGTGGACTCCCCTGAGCACAGCGGCGAGGAAGACGAGGAAGCGAATGTTGTGGTGAGGCGTCTTTCCGGGCTTGAGGAGGTTCAAGCCGTCAAGGTCGGACGAGTCGGCGATCACCGACATCGACCAGTTGCAGTGCTTTCCCGAGCCGTTGATGCCCGCGAAAGGTTTCTCGTGCAATAGCGCCTGGAGACCGTGCCTGAGCGCTACGCGTCGCAATGTCGCCATCACGAGCATGTTGTGATCGACGGCAAGATCGGTTTCCTCGAAATACGGTGCCATCTCGAATTGGCAGGGCGCGACTTCGTTGTGACGAGTAGTGATGGGCACCCCAAGCTTGTAAAGCTCGAACTCCGCCTCGGAAATGCATCCCTGAATGCGTTCCGGAATTCCGCCGAAGTAGTGATCCTCCAGCTGCTGCCCGCGCGGCGGTGGAGCGCCGATGAGAGTGCGACCGCCCATCACCAGATCCGGGCGCATCGCAAAGTGCGAGCGATCGATGAGGAAATATTCCTGCTCGGGTCCCAACGTCGTGAAGACGCGTTGCACGCCTTTGTCGCCGAGTAGCTCGAGCAGCTCGATGGACTTCTGCGACAGCACATCGGAGCTTCTGAGAAGCGGAGTCATTTCATCGAGCGCTTCCCCGTTGTATCCGATGAAGACCGAGGGAATGCAGAGAGTACGGGCGCCGGTCGACTCAACAATGAAAACCGGGCTGGCGGGATTCCAGGCCGTATAACCCCGGGCTTCCCACGTTGCACGCAGTCCGCCGGATGGGAAACTCGAGGCGTCGGGCTCGCTCTGAATCAGCTGGTCGCCGGTAAAGGACTCCATCGGCTGCCGGTCGTCATCGAACGCGAAAAACGCATCGTGTTTTTCGGCTGTCAGCCCGGTCTGGGGCTGAAACCAGTGGGTGAAGTGGGTGACGCCGCGCGAGACCGCCCACTCCTTGATGACCTGCGCGACGACCGGTGCGATGGCGCGATCGAGCTTCTTGCCGTGACGGATGGATGCGGCGAGGCTGCCGAAGACTTCTCGTGGAAGCTTGTCGCGCAGCTGCCTGACGCCCAGAATGTTGACGCCGAAGTACTGGGAAGTCGGCCCGGGTATTCCGTCCTTGCTGAAGCCGGGAGCGATTCGCGGCTCCCGGTTGGAGATCTCGTTCAGAAGAGCTTTACGCGAAGTGATGGCGGCGGCTGTCATTGATAGTCTGCGCAGATGAGAATGTAAGTCAAAAAGTGCACAACCGGCACATTTGAACGATCATATTCGCCATTTCGATCATTAAATGCAAGGAATGGGCGAGCTGAAGTGCGCAATTTGCAAAAATCTGCCAAGCGGACTACGTTCAGCCAATGCCTCGACATCGCTCCCAGATTCCCGACACGTCCGGCGCCACGGCCCAGGACATTCTGGACCTCGCCACCACCAACAACGTCCGCTTCCTCAGACTGCAATTCACGGACATTCTCGGCATCAACAAGAACGTCGAGATCCCCGCGTCGCAATTCGAGAAAGCGCTGGCGGGGGACATCATGTTCGACGGCTCCTCGATCGAAGGGTTCGTTCGGATCGAGGAATCGGACATGCTGCTGGCGCCGGATTTCGGCACGTTTCAAATATTCCCCTGGGGTGACGAAAAGAGTCGCGTTGCAAGGCTGATCTGCGACATTAACACTCCTGACGGCAATCCCTTTGCCGGAGACCCGCGGGGAGTGCTCAAGAAAACGATCGCCCGCGCGGCCAAGCTCGGATACACGATGAACGCCGGGATGGAAGCCGAGTTCTTCATGTTCAAGCCGCGGCCGGACGAGGAGCCGTCGACGGTCACGCACGATGTCGGATCGTATTTCGACCTCGCGCCGGCTGATCTGGGCGAAGATGCGCGGCGCGCGATCGTGGATATCCTCGAGCAAATGGGATTCGAGGTCGAAGCCGCGCACCACGAGGTTGCGCATGGCCAGCACGAGATCGATTTCAGATACGGCGAGGCACTGAAGACGGCGGATAACATCGCGACGTTCCGGTTCGTTGTGAAATACGTCGCACGGACATTCGGGCTCACCGCGTCGTTCATGCCGAAGCCGATCTTCGGACAGAATGGAAGCGGCATGCACACCCATCAATCGCTTTTCCGCGGGAAGAAGAACGCCTTCTGGGACGAAAAGGCGGAGTGGGAGCTTTCCAGCACGGCGCTCCACTACATCGGAGGCCTGCTCAGACACGCGCGCGGCTTCACCGCGATAACGAATCCTCTCGTCAACTCGTACAAGAGGCTCGTCCCGGGTTTTGAAGCGCCGGTCAACGTAGCGTGGTCGATGCGCAACCGTTCGCCGATGATCCGGATTCCCGATCGTCGCGGCTCAGGGACCAGAATCGAGCTGCGGATTCCGGATCCGGCCGCGAATCCGTATCTGGCGCTGGCGGTGCAACTGGCTGCCGGACTCGATGGCATCGCGACCAAGGCCGATCCTCGCGAGCCGGTGAACAGCAACATCTGGGAGATGTCGCATCGGGAGAAGCGTCGCCTCAGGATCGACGACCTGCCGCACAATCTGGGAGAAGCGTGCAACGAGCTGGAAAACGACGATGTGATCACCGAAGCCCTCGGCGAGCACATCACGACTCAGTTTCTCGTCGCGAAACGCCTCGAGTGGCAGGAGTACATCACGCAGGTCTCGCAGTGGGAACTCGATAACTATCTCGCCAAGTACTGAGACGACACACGGCAGCACAGGGCGAGTTAGCTATTTATCTAATCTAACGACGAGTCCGCCTCAGCGGCTACGTTTCCTTCCTCCGGAGCTCTTTGGCTCCGTGCGCTGGCGGGGGACCTTCGCGCCCTTCTTTCGCGCCTCGGACAGCCCGATGGCGATTGCCTGCTTCCGGCTCTTCACGGTCCGTCCGCTCGTTCCGGATTTGAGCGTTCCCTTTTTCCTCCTCCGCATCGCGCTCTCGACGCGCTTCGACGCGGCCTTGCCGTATTTCCGGCGGCTTGAAGATTTCCGCGCAGTCATTCTACTCCTCCGTTTTGATAGTCGTGGTGTCTGTTCCCGGACGGGCTGGCGCGTGTTGTGCCTAAAAGAATCCGCGTCGATCGAGCTGTGGTCGTCCATCTCAAATCACACCGATATGAGCAGTCGGACCGGCATGGAAGCGGAAGCGATCACACGTCTCACAGACGGCTTGCAACCACCGGCGATTCGGGCAATTCTCGTGCAATGCCTGGTCGGAGAGCTCGCTCCGTCGGCTGCAATTGCCCGGATGCTCGCGGTAGAAGGTGCGTCCACCGTGCGCGCGGCAATCGACGATGTCACGCATCGCGCGGCTACCATCTCGCGAGCCAGTGACATGCTCGTTCACGACAGGGTTGACGAGCTGACGCAGATCTTCGTCGAGAAAATCTCCGAGCTTGCCGACGTTGGGGATGACACGAACAGCCGGAGTGGGTACGGGTTGGGGCCGGCATCTCGCCCTTCAAAATCCGGGGATCGCGACGAACCCCGAGTGTCCGAATAGGCTCCAGCGTCGGACAACAGGCGCCGGCACGCCTGAGTAGCCAGGTGCAGGCCTGATTCGCTCTATCAAAACTCAGGGCGAAGTGGTGTCCTTTTCATCGCGGCGGTCGGCGTGCCTGCGATCATTACCTCTTCGATCTTTGCGCGACCGCGCCCGAAGCCAACGCCAGGTGAGGTAGAACGCGACGGCCAGTATGATCCAGTAAAAGGGCATCAGCAGCTCATGCAGCGCGGGAGCGCTGTACTCGAGCCAATAGATCAGGGCAATTGACCCCAACGACATGCCCCAGACGACGAGCAACTGCCGCGGCCTGCGACCGTAGATCATTTCTCCGCGCCGGCTACATGGGCGAGCGCGTCACCGGTAAGCCGGAATGTCGTCCAGTTGTCCATGGGTTTCGCGCCGATCCGCTTGTAAAATGAGATCGCCAACTCGTTCCAGTTGAGCACTGACCAGTCCATACGGCCGCAATCGCGCTCGAGTGCGATGCGCGCGAGCTCTCGCAACAGGGCAAAGCCAATGCCGTGCTTCCGCGCGGCGGGTCGTACGAAAAGATCCTCCAGAAAGATTCCGCGCTTGCCGAGCCAGGTCGAATAGTTGTGGAAAAAAAGGGCAAAGCCAGCGGGCTCGTCGCCCAGGTAGGCAATGAGGACTTCGGCCGCCGGTTTCTTTCCGAACAGAGTTCCGGCCAGATCCTTCTCTGTAACTGGCGCCTCTCCCGGAAGCGCGCGTTCGTACTCGGCGAGCTCCAGGATGAGCTCGCGAATGAGCGTGATGTCTTTCTTTGTTGCCGGTACAATCCGAGGCTTTACCAGAGTGGTACGCATTGGCGGAGTATCAGACTGGCAGAATCGGGTGTCAATGCCATCTTATCCTGATGAACTCATTCATCCGTCTATTCGCGCTCACGCTCATCGTGAGCGCGTGCGGCTCACCATCCCCACAAGTTGAAGCGGCCATTTCGGCACAGGACCCGTCGGGAGCACGGCGCCTTCCGACCGGGGCTCGACTCGATCCCGCTGGAGTCTCGTACGATTTGGGCTCGATGCCACTGGCGATGACGCTCTCGCCTGAAAAAAATCGCGTGATCGTGCTGCTCAACGGCTGGCGAGAGCAGGGCATCCAGGTTGTCGACAGAGCGTCCGGACGGGTGCTCCAAAAAATCCCCCTTCCCGCCGTGTTTCTCGGCATCGCGTTCAGCCCGGACGGAAAATCGTTGTATGTGTCGGGAGGGGACGAGGATGTCGTCTATCGGTTTGACTGGCAGGGAGGCCAGGCGACACTCGCGGACTCCATCGCGCTCGCGGTGAAGCAGAAGGGGAAGAGCGGGACGCGCTATCCCGCGGGAGTCGCGATCTCGCGCGATGGGCGGACGCTTTATGTCGCCGAGAACCTCGGCGATTCACTGGCGGTGGTGGACCTCGTAGCACGGCGCGTCGTGCAGAGGCTGGCGACGGAGCGGTATCCGTATGGAGTCGTCGCAGGGCCCGATGGAACCGTATATGTCTCCGCGTGGGGCGGGTTTACGGTGTCGGCTTTTCCGACGCGGGCGAATGGAACACTGGAAGCGGGAACGCGGATCCGCGTGGCAAGACATCCGTCGGCACTGCTCCTCAGCACCGACGGATCACGGCTTTTTACCGCGTCGGGAAGCACGGACAGAGTGAGCGTAATTGACACTCGCAGTCAGCGTGTCGTCGCCACGCTCAACGATGCTTCGCCGGCGGCGACCGGCGAGGGCAGCACACCCAACGCTCTGGCTCTTTCTCCGGACGGCGAGCGACTGTTCGTAGCCGAGGCCGACAACAATGCCGTCGCCCTATTCGATCTATCGGCATCGACATCCGGAGTTTCAGGAGCAACCGGTAGCGACGGGCTGGCGGGAAGAATTCCAGTGGGCTGGTATCCATCGGCGGTGGCGGCGGACGTCGGCGATCTCATTGTCGTCAACGGCAAAGGGCGCGGCACCGCGCCCAATGTTGGACACTGGCAGGCGGGTCAGTCGAGGCCTGCCCACAGTCCGGACTATACGCTCGGACAAATCAACGGGACGCTGACGATCCTTCCAATGGTCAGGGTAAACGGGGCAGAGCTCGGCGGCTTCTCCAATCGCGTTGCTTCAGCGAACGGATGGAATTCCGCGCAGCAGGCGAAAAAGTATCCACCGTTCGAGCACGTGATCTACATCATCAAGGAGAACCGGACCTACGATCAGGTCTTCGGCGATCTCAGGCAGGCTGACGGGGATTCATCGCTCGTTTTCTTTCCGCGCAGCGTATCGCCAAACCATCACGCTCTCGCCGAGCGGTTCGGGATCTTCGACCGGTTCTTCGTCAACGCTGAAGTGAGTCCCGATGGGCACAACTGGTCGACGGCGGCCTTTGTGACTGATTACGCCGAGAAGACGATACCCAGCAATTACTCGGGTAGGGGACGGAGCTACGACTATCAGGGACTCAATCGTGGCAAGATCCCGGATGACGACGTTTCGGAGCCAGCGAGCGGATACCTGTGGAATCTCGCCGATCGGGCGGGAATTACTTACAGGGACTACGGCGAATTCGTCGACGAAGCGGACGACGCTCCTGGAGCGAACGTGCGCGTGTCCACCACGGCAACCAAAGCCGCTTTGATCGGCCACACAAATACTGCGTATTCGGGATGGAATCTGGACATTCCCGATCAGGCACGCGCCGACGTTTGGATCACGGAGTTTCAGGAGTTCGTGCGAGCGGGAAAGATGCCGGCGCTCGAGATACTCACCCTTCCTAACGACCATACGTCTGGCGCTCAGGCCGGCAAGCCAACGCCGCGCGCCTACATGGCGGACAACGACCTCGCGCTGGGAAGAATTGTCGAGGCTCTGTCGAGGAGCCCGTTCTGGAAGAATACCGTGGTGTTCGTGCTCGAGGACGATGCGCAGGACGGCCCGGATCACGTCGACTCGCATCGATCTCCGGTGCTCGTGATTTCAGCGTACAACAGGGGGAAGGTGTTCCATCGATTCGCCAACACCACGGACGTACTCGCGACGATCGAGGACATTCTCGGGCTTGGCCGGATGTCGCAGTTCGATCACTATGGTCGGCCATTCCGTGAGATCTGGGAGAGCACGCCGGATCTCACTCCTTATGTTGCGCTCAAGTCAGTGGTGCCGCTCGACGAGAAGAACCCACCGCGCGGGGCGTTGGCCGAGGCTTCAAAGAAGCTGGCGCTGGAAAAGGAAGACCTGTCGAACGACGATCTATTCAATCGCATTCTGTGGGGCGCAATAAAGGGCGACAAGCCTTATCCGGGTCCGACGCGAATGTCGGCACTTGAGGCAAAGCTGTCACGATGAGCAGAACGAACCCACGGCTCGTCGTTCCAGCGAGGCAGGGCATTCTCGCTGATGACCCTGCGAGCCGGACCAGACGCGTACAGGTATTGGCAAAGCTGCTCGACGATTCCATTTCGATTCCAGGCACTCCCTGGAAGATCGGTTTTGATCCAATCATCGGACTGATTCCAGGAATCGGCGATCTGATTGGCGCGGTGCTGTCAGGCTACATCGTTCTGGAAGCGGTGCGGGCCGAGGTGCCAGCGTTCACACTGGCAAGGATGCTGGCAAACGTCGGGATCGACACATTACTTGGCGCCGTTCCAGCCGTTGGCGATGTGTTCGATGCGGCATGGAAGTCGAACACGATGAACGTAGCGCTGCTTGAGCGTCATCTGGCGGCGACCGGAGGTGCTCCGCCCAAGCGACGCAATGTGCTCGGGCTCATGGCGATCGCGGTCATCGTCCTCGTTCTTATTCTCGGCGCTGGATTAGCGCTCGGCATCTTCGCGGCCCGATTGCTCTGGGGGCTCTGGACCGGATAACTTTGTCGCACGGCGCCGTGGCCAAGTGGTAAGGCGGCAGACTGCAAATCTGCTATTCGTCAGTTCGATTCTGACCGGCGCCTCTTTGTACGACAACGACTTAGCGCATTCGTGGAACTCTGGCTGTCTGTGGCTGGACACGAAAGTGGACACAACGGGAGAGGAACTGCATCGTCACAGGGCTCTCTCTGCCGGTGACGGTACAATGAGGGAGTGGTTAGTGAGTGACGATACCGGTCGGACACGGCTGACCCGCGCCTGACGCGCGGCAAGACTATCACACCTGAATGGGGTGAAGCCAGCCCCCACCAGAACGGCAGCGCGCGGTTATTCGCGTGAACGGTAGCATCGACTGGGAATCGCGCCCAGCTGACAGACCTGAGTTGCGGCGTTGCTGCGCAAACTTCAGGGACCAATATCAGGGAGTAACGGAGGCTCCTCCTCACTTTTCGGATGGAGAATCCCTCAGCGCGCCGCATTTGCGCTGTTTGTTTTAGCGTGAACGTGCGACCACTCCACAAGCTCATCGACTACCTCTAGCCTTCGAAGCCAAAGGTCGCACAAGACTGAAACAAGCGCGATGTAGCACATAACGCCT
Organism: Gemmatimonadota bacterium; assembly: GCA_003134685.1. Lineage (GTDB taxonomy): Bacteria > Gemmatimonadota > Gemmatimonadetes > Gemmatimonadales > Gemmatimonadaceae > UBA4720. The sequence continues at coordinate 321,386 of PLCA01000002.1, forward strand.
ATGTCGGCCAAGTCAAAGTGGCCGTGCGTTTTATGGTCGTCAAGCATGTCGTAGAGGAAGAACCATTCTAGGAATAGCAAGGCGATGATTGGAATCACCCAGAAGTGGCCTCGCGTCCATCGCCTCAGACGCCCTAGCCTCTCCCGCTCCCGGCGTGCTATGAGTCCTCTGTACGTGAATTCACCGCAATCCCACCGTACGTGCGTAGCGGCTTGACCGATCTCTGGCATAGTGAATCGCCCATTGGATTCCCTCCAGAACGCCGTGAGAGCGGCCCTGCAACCGGCCTCCGCACGCGCTCCGAACGTGGTCTCGAATACAAGAGCATGACGCGCCTCCGAGACTAATTGCTTCAGCTCGGGATCGGTTTCGATGGCCTGGGAAAAGTTGGTTGAGGAAAGCACTTCAAGTTCTCGCGGGGATCGCTTTTTTCGGATGCCCGGAAACCCTTTTCCGGAGCGGTTCAGCCAAGCAAGTAACAAGGCGGGTATGCCCAGTTCTTGGATCCAGGGGAGCATAGCGTCTGGGGAGGGTAGCATCGCAGGACACCGTGGTTGAGGCCTAACGCGTTATTAACGCCGCAAAAGACGTTACTCCTATCGGGGCGAGGCCGTAAGCTACTTGGGGCAACGGAAAGCTGAGTGCCTCGTGTTGGCGGTCGAAATCAGCGATTGATTTTCGACAGAATTCAAGAAGTGGGTGGCTCTCGCCGCGTTGGAGCGTCGTTCGGCCGTAGCACCCGCACGTGCCACGTGAGGTCCAGCTCGTTCGTCACGGCGGTGGAATGCACGATCTCCGCAACGTTCTCCAGCGCAGTCCAGATCGATCCCTGCCAGCGGTTCTGGCACATCGACACGATCATCACACCGTCGGGTGTCAACGCGCTCATGTAACGGCGCAACACTTCCTCTGGCCTCGGCGCGTAGTAGATCGACTCGCTGAAGATGATCACGTCGTAGCGATCCGGCGGAATGAACTCCTCGAAGTCGACACGCTCGAATCGCGCACCACCGCTCGCGAGCGAATGTCCTCGCTCAATGGCCTCGGCGGAAAAATCCACGCCCAGGTAACTCTTGAACGGATACGGCTCTAGCAGTTGAAGGAGCCGCCCATGTCCACAACCCACATCGAGTATCGCCGGGTTCGCGCAAAAGTGCTGCACATAGCCCACGATCACCATGTAGTGCGCGATCTCGGAGGCGGAGTCGAGGTAGTTCCAGACACCGCAGCGATACTGTTCTTCCCACAGCTCACGCGGCCTGGGAGTACCGCGGCCGAGGAGGCCCCCAATTGCGAACTTCGTCTCGTGCACCCTCTGCGCGACCGCTTCCAGAATGCTACTGCCGAACGACCGACGCTCAGGTTCCGCGGTATTCGCCATTGAGTCGCTACTTGCTTGCGGCGATGCGCGCGCGAAGCTGCGCGATCCAGTTCGCAGTCACGACGAGCTGTACACGACTGTCGCCTTCGGCGAACATCACGGCGTGTGAGCCGTCGGGACTGATATCGTAGACACCGCCTTCCCCCAGTGCTGCAACTCGCTGCGGTTGCTGGACAGTGATGCCACTCGGAGTCGCCTTGGTACGAGCGAGGAACAGGGAGCCGCGCCCGAGCGCTGACTCGACCTGCCGGTAGTAGACTCGGCTCCCATCGCGTGACCATCGCGGAGTGTCACCGCCTGCCGGCGATACCTGTACCTGTGAGCCGGCGCTCCGGAATGGACGGACATAGACCTTGGGTTTCTCAGCTTCGTTCGCTACGTACGCGAGCCATCGTCCATCCGGCGATACCCGGCCGTCACATCCAAACCCGAAAGGTCCGGCAATCCGCTGCGGCTTTCTTTCGCCAGCAAGAGGCAGATAGAAAAGATCAGAGTTTCCCAGAAGATCGGTGACCTTGCAGAAAACGATGCCCTGGCCGTCGGGCGTGACGTTGGGGTTGCGCACAACCTGCCCGTCGGGCAACTCGAGAATCTTTTCGGCTGGTTGGCTTCCGTCCGCGACCTGTCCCCAGATCGTCGGTTTCTTCTCGTACCAAGTTGTGAACACGACACGCCGCCCGTCCGGAGTCCATTCGGGGGCGACGAAGTTACCAAGCGATGTGAGCGGCGTGAACGTTCGAGTGACTACATCGAGTATCCAGATGTCGGAGCTCGTCGTATCGCCCCGCAATGTGATGACGGTTACTGCGACGCGGCGGCCGTCGGGCGAGAAGCGCGGGCCGCCGCTCCACGGCGAAAGATGGTCCCGGTCTTCTGATGTGAGCGACGCGGTTTGATTCCCGGCCAAATCGACGGAGACGAGATGCTGCGTCGGCCGGCCTCGCGTGTAGACCAGAGTCCCGTTCGATGATAGACCGGCGAGCGTGTGAGGGCTGTCGCCGAGCAGTCCACGATTGTCGGCGCCGACGCCCTCCATCACGCGTATCGGGTCGCCGGTAATCCGTCGGCTGCCAGCGTCGAACGGAACCGCCATAATCGCGCCGCTGGCGCTGACGTAGACAATTCTCCCGTCGACAATTCCAATCGGCTGAACCGCGAGCAGCGGCGTCGTGACGAACTCTCCGCTCGAGAGCGACCCGATCGCGAGAAAGTCGTCTTCGGTGAACGCCGGTCCCCAGTCCTCGAAGAGCAGCGTCTCGCCATCCGGTCCAACCAACGGCATGCCGTGCGATCCGAGTCGGGTCGCTGGTCTTGTGAGAGGACGCACGGCACCGCTCGACGTCGCCAGAAGGCCGAGGCCGTTGCGCGCGACGGACGCGCCTCCCACGACCAACGCTTGCGGGTTCGCCCAGGTCAGCGAGCCGAAGTACTTCAAGCCGTCCGCAATCGTAATCATCGAGCTTCCATCGAGCTGTGCCTTTCGTAAAGCGCCACCTGTCGTCGCAAAGGTTAGCCAAGTTCCATCAGGTGAGAACGCCACATCCATCGCGCCGTTCGTTCCGGGGACGAGTCGCGTCTCGAGGTCTTCTACACGCCGCACGTGGACATGCGAGGTGGAATCAGACTGAGCGACAAACGCGACGGTCCTTCCGTCGGGCGAGATTGCCACGCTTCCGACTCGCTCGCGCACGCCGTGTGACATGGGCAGGTCGACGAAGAAGCTCGCCACCGAAGTGCCGCTGCCCTTTTCCGTCGACTTTCGCCAGGGCGCCAGAGCTGCGACGACGGCGAGCACGCCAGCAACAACGCCCGCCACAATGATTATGAGCTTCCGTCGCCTCGTTGCTGGCGTAGTCCCAATGCGGGAAACGGCTTCCGGAGCGGAAGTCTCGTAAGTGATCGCGACCCCTTTTCCCTGCAGCGCCGCGCCGAATTCGCGCGCCGTGTGAAATCTGTCTGCGGGAAGCTTGGCGAGCGCGCGCGACACCGCTGCTTCCACGTGAGGGGGAATAGTGTCCCGCAACAACCGCATGCTCCGCGGGCGATCCATGACGACTTTCGCAATCGTGGCCTGCGTGGTCCTGCCGGTGTGCGGAGGCTCGCCGGTCAGCATCTCGTAGGTGATGACGCCGAGCGAATAGATGTCGCTGCGCCCGTCCACCGTGCGGTCGCCCGTCGCCTGCTCGGGAGACATGTACTGCGGGGTGCCGAGGGAAATGCCGGTTTGCGTGATGCGTTGGTCGGATGCCTTGCTCATCGCGAGCGCGATGCCGAAATCGGCAACGAGCGGCTGCTCCTCGTGCAGGAGAATATTTTCGGGCTTGAGATCGCGGTGGATCACACCGTGCCGGTGAGCGTAGTCGAGCGCGGACGCGATCGCCACTGCGATCTGCACGGCTTCGTCCACCGGAAGCTGCTTCTCCCGAGTAAGCTTGGCGCGCAACGACTCGCCCTCGACGTAGGGCATGACGTAGTAGAGCAGACCGTCCGCTTCACCACTGTCGAACAAGGGGAGAAGGTTCGGATGGTGAAGGTTCGCGGTCACCTCGATCTCCGCGAGGAACCGCTCGGCGCCTATGACAGCGCCGAGCTCGGGATCGAGAAGCTTCAGCGCGACTTTTCGGTTGTGCTTGATGTCGCGCGCCAGATAGACCGTCGCCATTCCTCCGGTGCCGATCTCACGCTCGATCAAATACCGATCGGCCAAACCTTCACGAAGGTTGTCGACGCCCTTCACGTTCCGCCCGATTAGGAAGAAGCTCTAATGTAAGGAAGAACTGAGCGGGCGGCCAATCATATGTTTGGTGAGGCCGGTACAGTTTCCACACAAGCGTCAACGTCTTTTTGGACGCAGTGAGGTTTCGTCAAGAAAAAGAGGAGCCCGGCAAAGTCGCCAGGCTCCTCCGTGTTGACCTGGACCACAATCGGTTTATCGACTCCGCTAATGCTGACCGTCGCCACGCTCATGCTCGCCGTCGTCCCGGTCGCGCGGCGTCAACACAGAATTCCCGCGGTCCCACCCCCTGCCAAACAGGGCATCTCGAAGCTTTCAACCTATGAACGAGCTGAGATGATGTCTGAGATGCCGGAAGAATCGCTCAAAGAGCTAGTTCAAAGTGGGGCTGTCTGCGCGACGTGTTTTGGATCAGTGCGTGGCTGGATGCAAGCCGAGCTTTCAAACGCCCCTGCCGGAGAGGCGGCGCTCAAAGTCGACGAAGTCAACGACGTTATCCTCCAAGTCGCCGCAAATCGGTCCGAGGCGAGAACTGTCAGAGAAACGCCAGCTCAATCTCGTTAGGACAGTCTCAGATGTAGCGCATCCACGGTGTCGGATTTGTCGCCTTTCTTCGCGCGTACCAGCGGCACGGCACATAGAGCGCCGCAACCACGACGAAGAACACCGTGTAGAGCAGCGCGAGGCTCCAGGTGTAGCCCTCGGGCGGCGGCGGATTCATCATCGGGTGATTCGCGAAGAGCCAGGGATCTACTCTTCCTTCCCGGACAAGCGAGACGATCACAGCAGCCAGGTGGATAATCGGAATGTGTATCAGGTAGTAGAACATCGGCACTCGGCCGAAGATCGTGAAGATCTCTCCGATCTTGCCCCGGGCCCGTTCTGCGAGGGGCAGCAGGAGAATCACAGGCCCGAGCGTCATTAGCAGAAACTGTAGCGATGCCGGATACTTGCTGGTGTTGATGAAGCGAAACAAGACGGGCGCAGGGCTGGCTCCCGCTGCGTGCCAGTGGCGGGGATCACCGTAGACATCGATCGCTCGAAGCGCGAGAAAGAGCACGATCGCTCCCGCGCCAAGCGCGACGCAAATCCTGTTTCGCCGCCCCGGCTCCATCACCATCACCGCGCCAAACGCGTAGCCCGCGGCCATCACGCCGATCCACGGCACGATCGAATACAGCACCATGAGTGTTGGACCGTTTTGTCCGAGCTGTATCGGCCCGCCGAAGTAGAGGATCTGCCAGAGCCAGCTCAGGGCGCTCTGTTGAAGTGCCTCGCCCGCCGCGGGTGACAGAAAGTCCATCAAGTTGTGCAAGCAGACCACGGCTACACCGAATGCGCCGATGGCCGTTATCGGCAGCCAGATGAGCGCGGCGAGCAGCACCATGCACCACCCGAGCATCCAGATGACGCCGGCCAGGAGGTAGTGCCCGAAATCAAAGTTAAAGGTCCATGCCACGCGTATGACTGTGAGCTCGAGCAACACCAGTATCAGCCCGCGAGACACGAGGTACCGTGACAGCGTCCTGCGATCGCCCATCCGGCGGCCGAGGAGGTATGCAGACGTACCGGCGAAGAAGGCGAATGCCGGCGCGACGAAGTTGGTAATCCAGCGGGTGAAGAAGACACCGGGTCTCGGCCCACCCGGAGGCACCCCGGCATAGACGCGCACGTGATCGATGGCCATGAGGACCATCACGACGCCTCGTGTGACGTCAATGGAGCGGATGCGCCGGTCTGTTTGCATGGCGGGATCTCTCCGCAAGCAAGGGAACGTGCGCAGAATCTGTCTACTCTGGCCGGTTTTTCAATCCCTGAAGCCTTTTTCCCTTATCGAGCGTCCAACCCTGTTATCGGAGATAGCAGCTACGGCCCGCCAGCACGGACTCCGACTCCATTCGGAGAGGGCCGTATATGGATCAGACCTCATTTGCCGCCATCGAATCCGGGTGCTGGATTCGATTCCACCACGGCCGCGACATATCGCGATTCGGGAAGATCAGGATAGACGCCACGAACGGACTGTTCTCGGTGGGCGAATAGGCGATTAGCAACCGCTCCGGCGTTACTCCACGCTCTTCAAGACGGCGGAGAAGAGGCTCGAGTCGACATTTCCGCCCGACAAAACCACGGCCACTTTGCGGCCGCGCATTCTCTCTTTTTCCTGAAGCAGAGCGGCAAGCCCCGCAGCGCCGCCGCCCTCGGCGGTGTTGTGGGTGTCCGAGAACAAAGCTCGCATTGCCGACTCCACTTCATCGTCGGTCACCAGGACTACGCGCTCAACGCCACGTCTCACGATGGCAAGTGCCGCTGCTACCGGAGTGCGACACGCCATCCCGTCGGCGATTCGGGTAGTTGCGTCGTGAGAAACAATGCGACCCTGTTCGTAAGACAACGCGAATGCGGGGGCGCGCTCAGAGACGACGGCTACCACGCGGGTGCGGAGTCGAAGGGCGTCGCGCGCTGCAATCACACCACAGACGCCGCTACCCATTCCTACCGGGACGTAAACCGTATCGAGATCAGGAACAGCGCGGAGCAGCTCGAGCGCATAGGTGCCGACGCCGCGCACCAGCGACGGGTGAAACGATGGGAACCGGTGCCATCCACGGTCCATCGCAATCTTGTCAGCGACCTCGGCGGCGGCCTGAAAATCATGGCCTTGCTCGATGACTTCAACGCCGAGAGATCGCATCGCGGCATTTTTCTCGACGCTGTTTCCGAACGGGACGACAACCGCAGCCGGGATTCCGTACTGACGAGCGGCAAATCCCACGGACTGGCCGTGATTCCCCCGCGTCGCGGAGATAACTCCGTCCGGATTCGCCCCGGTGCGACAGAGCTCGTCGAGGTATACGAGCCCGCCACGCACCTTGAACGCACCGGTAGGCGTATGGTTTTCGTGCTTTACCCAGACGGTCGTCCCGACCCGCGCTTCGAGGAGAGGCCACCGATACTGCGGGGTCGGCGGCATCGACTGGTAAATGAGAGACGCGGCAGCCTCGAGAGCGTCGAGCGATGGCTGATCATCGGGTACGGTGTCTTTCATCTCGAGGGTAAATGCCATTGCGAAGCTAAGGTGATGAGTAAATGCGCCCCAGCAGTTCAGTAAGATGCGCTTACCCGTAGGCGAACGTCACCCGCCGCGGCGAAACAGAATTCAAACCCCCTCGTAGGTATAGTTGTCCAATTGGTACTACCGTCCCTAGCTGGCCTCGATGTCAAAATCCTATTTCAGCCAGCCCGGCTCGAATCGTAAGACCGGTCTGGCCCCCATTCGGCGCCGGAGCAAAGTCCACGCGGTCCGCGCGGCTTCGTTTATTCTTTGCGCAGGGAGCGTCGGACTTGGCGCGCAGACCGTCCCGGCCAGCTCGGCGCCACTGCCAAATGCGGCCGCGGCATCAGTGACGGGAACGATCACCATCGACGGCAAGCTCGATGAGAGCGCGTGGGCCAAGGCTACTCCGATTACTGATTTCCGACAGCAACAGCCGCAGGAAGGCGCGCAGGCGAGCCAGCGCACCGAAGTGCGAGTGCTTTACGGCGCGCGCGCTCTCTACATCGGAGCGCGCATGTACGACTCGCTGGGTGCCCGCGGGATCCGGGCTCCGCTGGCGAGACGGGATCAGCTCCTCGATTCGAACGGCAACAACGGGTCGTTCAACTCACTGACAACCGATAAGATCATCGTCATCCTCGATCCGTACCACAACCACATCGACGAGGCGTGGTTCGAGATCAACCCAGTGGGAGTTCGCGGAGACCAGTTCAACGGTGATCCGTCGTGGGATCCCATCTGGCAGGCCGCTACGCAAATCGATTCGCTCGGATGGACGGCCGAGCTCCGCATTCCGTACTCGCAGCTTCGTTTTTCGCGCGACAGTCTGCAAACGTGGGGAATGCAGATCTGGCGCTACACCGATCGGCTCAATGAGCAGGACATGTGGTCATTCCGGCGGAAAAGCGAGTCAGGAGGGGCGATGTATTTCGGATCGCTGAACGGACTCGTCCTCGAGGCACAGCCCCATCAGCTCGAGATCCTTCCGTACGTTGAATCGCGCCAGCAGTTCAAGTTCGCGCAACCCGCCGATCCCTATCACAACAGCAGCTACAGCAGCGTGAGCGCCGGCGCCGACATGAAATACCTGCTGACGTCGAGCCTCGCTCTGGATGCGACGGTCAATCCGGATTTCGGACAGGTGGAGGTGGATCCCGCCACGATCAACCTGTCGGCGTACGAGACCTTCTACTCGGAGAAGCGGCCATTTTTCGTCGCTGGTAGCAACGCGTTCGACTTCGGCAACTTCAACTGCAATTTCTGCAGCAATACATCGAGCCTCGACATCTTCTACTCTCGCCGCATCGGTCGTCCGCCACAGCTCAATGGGTATGTCGGCAACATCGCGGATTTCGCCGATACGCCCGACAACACGACGATTCTCGGGGCCGCGAAGATTACCGGACGCACAAAGGGTGGATTCACGCTGGGGGTTCTCGACGCGCTGACGAATCGAGAGACAGCGCGCTATATACCGGCCGGTGGCGCGTCGGAACAGACGCAGGAAGTAGAGCCACTCAGCAACTACTTCGTCGGACGGATCAAGAAAGACTTGAATCAGGGAGCAACGACGATCGGCGGAGCGTTCACGTCGACGCTCCGTCAGATGAACGACACCATTGTCTCCGACAGACTTCGCAGTCGAGCCGAGGCGGGCGGAATTGATTTCAATCACACGTGGCACCAGCGCCAGTATTCCTGGATTGGCTCGGTGCTCTTCTCGGATGTCGGCGGCACGTCATCAGTCATCGATCAGACTGAACAGTCCAGCGCGCACTACTTCCAACGTCCCGACCGTCGCGTAACCAGCGACGGACTCTTTGATGCCAAGTACGATCCCAACGCTACATCGCTTCAGGGCTACGGTTTCTATACACGACTAGGAAAGGGCGGCGGCGACTGGTTCTGGGAGACAGCGCAGAACTGGCGTAGTCCCGGCTTCGAGACGAACGACCTGTCATTCCTCGATCGCGCCGATTACAAGTGGATGAACGCGAACGTGGGTCGCCAGTGGAACACTCCGGGACGCTGGTATCGCAATGCTGTAATCCTTGGCGGCGGGCAGCAGCAGTTCAATTACGATGGCGACAAGACCGATCTCCAGACGCAGCTCTACGCAGGCAGTCAGTTCCTGAACTACTGGAATCTGCGGAGTTTCGTCATTCACCATCCAACGGTTCTCGATGATCGACTGACACGTGGCGGACCGGTCGTGATGCGAAACGGCTACAACTACGCCGAGGTTGAAGTATCGACCGATGCAAGGCAGCGCGCCGTGTTCGATTTCGACGTGTCGGGCTCGAGGAGTATAGGATCGGATACCCACACCCTGACTATTCGGCCCGGTGTCGCCCTCAAGCCTGCGGCGAATATCTTCGTCAGCCTCACGCCGAGCTTTTCCGCGGATCAAGACCCTGCCCAGTACGTGACGACGGTTACGGATCCGACCGCGACAGGCTTCTTCGGGAAACGCTACGTCTTTGCGTTCATCAAGGCGCGGACGCTCTCTCTCGACACGAGGGTGAACTGGACGTTCAATCCAAACCTCACGCTCCAGCTCTTCGCACAGCCGTTCATCGCGAGCGGAGCTTACTCCTCGTTCCGCGAGTTCGCGGCGCCGCGCACAGCGCAAAAGGTGATTTACGGGCAGGACATCGGGACGATCACCCGCACACCCGCGACAGCTACGAGCAGTGCGACCTACACGGTAGATCCGGACGGCGCGGGACCAGCGCCCCCCTTTTCATTCGGCGACCCAGACTTCACTTTCAGGTCTCTGATCGGCAACGCCGTAGTGCGGTGGGAATATCGGCCGGGTTCAACGGTGTTCTTCGTATGGACGCAGAGCCGGACAGGCAACGATCCCAACGGCAATTTCGATTTCGGTGCGCAGAGGAGCGCGATCTTCCGCGACCGGCCGACGAACGTGTTTCAGGTCAAGGTGAACTACTGGATCGGTCGTTGAGGAAGGAAGAACCACGCTGATTTCTGGCTGCGGCCCCTTGTAGTCTCCACATCCGATTTCGAAGTTTGGGCACTGCGATCAGTTCCGGTCGCCGATATTGAAGGTCATTCCTTCCAATCGCCCATGCTCAGCCTCATCGGGATCGTCATTGTCGTCATCGGATTCGTCCTCCGGATAAATCCGCTCCTCGTAGTAACGGTCGCGGGGATCGCGACCGGTATTGCCAGTGGGCTCGCTCCACTGGAAGTGGTGGCAGCGTTTGGAAAGGCGTTCATCACGAGCCGGTACGTGGCGATTGTGTGGCTGGTTCTGCCCGTGATCGGCTTGCTCGAGCACGCGGGGCTCAAGGAGCGGGCGCGAGCCGTCGTCGCTGGACTTCGCGCCGCCACGGCACCGCGGGTGCTGCTCGCGTATTTCGCCATCCGTCAGATCACAGCCGCGCTGGGCCTCACATCACTCGGCGGGCACGCGCAGATGGTGCGACCCCTGATCGCGCCGATGGCGGAGGGGGCAGCGGAGAATCAGTACGGCGATCTGCCGCAATCGGTGCGATACACGATCCGGGCGCACACCGCCGCGGTCGACAACATCGCCCTCTTCTTCGGTGAAGACATCTTCATCGCGATCGGGTCGATTCTGCTGATCAGAGGCTTTCTCGATCAGAACGGAATCCACGTCGAGCCGGCGCAGCTGGCGATCTGGGCGATTCCAACCGCCATCTGCGCGTTCGTGATACACTGCACGCGACTCTTGCTACTCGACCGTAAACTGCGCGCGGAGCTCGCGCAGAAAACAGAGCAAGTGTGATAACCCTCGAGCACATCTACTGGCTCAGTGGTCTCATGATGGCGGGGGTCGCCATCGTCAACTGGCGCGACCGGAGCAACCCGCGACGCTTGAACAACACGGCCTTCTGGGGCATCTACGCGATCACTTTCTTGGCGGGCTCGTATCTTCCCGATCTCGCGAATGGCTCTCTCGTGATAGCGATGGTTCTCGTGGCGAGCATCCGAGGTCTCGGACAGGGCAAGCAGGAGAGCGCCACGCGCGAGGAGCGTGAGGCCAGCGCTCGCCGCTGGGGAAACAAGCTCTTCGTTCCGGCCCTTGCGATTCCGCTCATCACGGTGCTTGGCACTCTGCTGTTCAAGAAGATCATCATCAACGGCATGCCGGTAGTGGATGTCACGCAGGTGACGGTGATTTCGTTGGGGATCGCAACGCTCGTCGCGCTGGCGACGGGGATGATCATGCTCAGGCCACCGCTGCTCGCACCGATCAGAGAGGCGCGCCGGCTGCTCGACGCAGTCGGCTGGGCTGCCGTACTCCCTCAAATGCTCGCGGCACTCGGGGCGCTGTTTGCGATTGCGGGCGTTGGCAATGTTGTGTCCGGCCTGGCGCAGCGCTGGATCCCCCTCGACAACCCGTTTGTAGTCGTGACGACTTACGCCTTGGGGATGGCCGTGTTCACGATGATCATGGGCAATGCGTTCGCCGCCTTTCCCGTAATGACAGCGGGGATCGGCCTGCCGCTCATCGTTCAGAAGTTCGGCGGCGACCCTGCCGTCATGGCCGCGATCGGGATGCTCTCGGGATACTGCGGCACGCTGATGACTCCGATGGCGGCGAACTTCAACATCGTGCCGACTGCCCTGCTCGAGCTCCCGGATGAGAATGCCGTGATCAAAGTCCAGATTCCGACCGCGCTCATGCTGCTGGGAACGAACATTCTGCTCATGAACTTTCTCGTTTTCCGCCGCTGATGACCGCTTCCGCATCGCTCACCCCGGCGCTCGCCCGGACGTTTGCGCGGATCGCCCTGTCTCACGTGTCACAGGAATACCCGAACAAGCTCGATCACGTGCTGAACAAGCGGGCCGATCTCAAGGCACCGAGCGAGCTGCATCCGGTTTTCTTCGGCAGCTTCGACTGGCATTCGTGCGTGCACGGATACTGGCTTCTGGCGACTCTGCTGAGGCTCTTTCCCGAGATGCGCGAGGCTAGGAAAATCGAAGAGCTGCTCGATGCTCAGCTCACGCCCGCGAACGTGAGAGCGGAAGTCAGATATCTGGGCCAACCGTTGCGCGCGACGTTCGAGCGGCCATACGGCTGGGCGTGGCTGCTGATGTTGTCGGCAGAGCTGAATCGACATGCGAGCAAGAATGGAAAGCGCTGGAGTGACGCGCTCGCGCCGCTCGCTGACGCATTCACTCAGCGCTTCCTCGATTTCCTTCCGAGGGCGACTTACCCGACTCGCGTAGGGACTCACTTCAACAGCGCCTTCGCCATCGCTCTTGTGCTCGAGTACGCGGAGGTCGCGAGCAATGACACTCTTCGGAAAGCCCTGGTCAAAAAGGCCCGCGCCTGGTACTCGAAGGATTCGGACTGCCAGGCGTGGGAGCCGGGCGGAGATGATTTTCTGTCCTCGGCTCTGATGGAAGCGGAGTGCATGCGCAGAGTGCTGAAGGCGAGCGATTTCTCGGGCTGGGTCGATCGGTTTCTTCCCAGGCTTGCGGTGCGGGAGCCGGCGACCTTGTTCACGCCCGCCATCGTGAGCGATCGCACCGATGGCAAGATCGCTCACCTCGACGGGTTGAATCTGAGCCGCGCCTGGTGCTGGCGTTCGCTCGCCGCGACGTGGCCCGCGAGCGATGCGCGCCGAGGAGTAGCGCTCGAGGCGGCTGAGACACATTTCGCCGCCAGCCTTCCACACGTTGCGGGCGACTACATGGGAGCGCATTGGCTGGCTACGTTTGCCCTGCTGGCCCTTCTCTAACGTGAGCCACGCGTGAACGAGCTACCCGAATCAAAGGCGGGCGCCACGGCGGATGTTGCTGCGAACCCCACCGGAGACGCCACAAGGAACGCGGCGCTCATCGCGCTTTTTGTCGGAATAGTCGCGATCGCGGGTGGATATGCCGCGGCGTTCAGTAGTGGTGGCACGCCGGTATGGGCGGCCTGGCTTCTCGCTCTCGGAATTCCGGTTGCGCTCGCCGCCATCATGATCCTCGGCGCCGCGCGTGGGCGCCGCGGGATCGGGCCGCTCAAACTTCCGTTCGCCTTCGTCGCCCTGATATTGGTGATTGGCTTCGGCGCAGCGCTGGCGCTGCCGGCCACTGAAGGTCCCCTCAGCACGCTCTGGCTCGGATTGCCGGCGCGAGCCGCGATCGTGATCTACGGGGTGGGACTGCTCCCGATCGTCGTGCTGCCCATCGCCTATGCGTTGACGTTCGAGACGCAGACGCTGAGCGCCGAAGATATCGAGCGCGTGCGTGCGCTTGCGCGCGAGAATCAAGCGGCCATTGAGAGCGGTGCGCGAGAGCAACTGGACGACCAGCGTCGCGGATGATTCAAACCGCAAGCGTGAGTGCGCTCCTCCAGGTCGCTTTACCGAATGCCGCTCGACCCGCTGTCGTAGCAGTCGGCATTCTTTACTTCGCCGTGGTCCTCGGCATCAGCGTCTGGGCGGCGCGGAGAACACGAACAGCGAGAGATTTTTTTGTCGCCGGAAAGGGAATCGGGCTCGTCGCACTCACCGTTGCTTCGGTGTCGGTGTCCGTTTCCGGATTTGCATTCATCGGCGGCCCGGGGTTCATCTATGCCGTCGGCCTGGGCGCGATGTACATCGTGCTCCCCGCCGCCGTCACGAATGTCATGGGTGCATGGGTGCTGGCGAAGCGCATGCGGCTGCTCGGTGAAGCTCGCGCTCTCATAACGATCCCCGACGCAATCGGCGCCCGTTATCGCTCGCGGGCCGCGCAGGGATTGTCGGCCGTCGCGATTCTGGTCGGGATCGTCGGATACATGGCGACGAACGCGTTGGCGATGGGAGTCGTGATCAATTCCATCTTTGGAGTGGGCCTCGGCTGGGGAATCTGGATCGGAATGGGTGTGACGCTCGCGTATTCCGCATCGGGCGGCATTCTCGCCGGCATTTACAACGATGTCTTTCAGGGAACGCTGATGGCACTGGCATCTGTGCTGGTTTTCATTTTTGTGCTTCAATTCAGCGGCGGGCTTGGCGAAATCTCACGCACAATACTCGCGCACGACCCCACGTTTCTTGGCCCCTGGGGAAAGCTCACTCCACTGGCGGCGCTTTCATTCTTCTTCGTGTTTTCGATGGGCTCACTCGGCCAGCCGCAGGCTGTGCACAAATACTACATGCTGCGTGACCCTTTGCAGCTCAAATGGTATCCGCTGCTCAAGACACTGGGCCTGGTGCTGGTTCTATTGCTGTACTTCAGTGTGGGGGTGGGCGTGAAGTCATTCGTGCTGAGCGGTCGCCTGGCTCCGCTGGCGAGCCCCGACCAGGCGACGCCGGCTTTGCTGCTCAATGTGACGCCGATAATTCTCGCTGCGCTGGTATTCTCGGGCGTCGCGGCCGCGACCATGAGCGCGGCAAACTCATTCATAAATATTGGTGCCGCGGCGGTCACGCACGATTTGCCGGTGGCTTTCGGCCGGCGCGTCAAAAACGAGCTGCGATGGGGAAGAGCCGTGACGGTTTTGATCGCCATCGCGGCCGCAATCACCGCGCAGCGATCGGGGACGATGGTGGCATTCCTCGGGATTTTCGGATGGGGTTTGTTCGCCTCGACCCTGGTACCGGCGCTGGCGATTGGACTCAACTGGCAGGGCGCCACGCGTGCGGGAGCGATGGCGTCGATCGCAACGGGACTGATCGTTACGCTGGCGCTCGAAACCGTTGCTTACTGGAAGGTCTTCACATTCCCCGCGGGCGTGACTGCGTCGGCGGTCGCAATGGTGTCTTCGTTTCTGGTGTTTTTCGTCGTGTCGTGGCTCACGCGACGCACCGCGCCGATGGAGATAGACCCCGATGTGAGGCTAGTGATGGAGCTCTGATCACTCCGTCGCGGACTTCTTCGCCTTTTGATTCTCCACCACACGGACGCTTTTGATGTTCACGAACTCGTGGATGCCGAACTCGCCGAGCTCGCGACCGAATCCCGAGTTCTTGACGCCGCCAAAGGGAAGCCGCGCGTCAGATACAACCATGCCGTTGATGAAGAGAAGCCCCGACTCGATCTCGGCGATGAGCTGATTGCGTTCGGCGTCGTCGCGGGTCCACGCCGCCGCGCCCAGTCCGAAGGTGGTGCCGTTGGCGATGCGGATCGCGTCGGCGAGATCCTTCGCCTTGAAGACCGACGCAACCGGCCCGAATAGCTCTTCGCTCGCCGCGGGCGCGCCGGGTGGGATGTCGGTGAGAACGGTCGGCGCGTAGAAGTATCCTTCGCGATCGAGTTTGTTTCCGCCCGTGGCAAGCTTTGCTCCTGCCGCGACAGATGCCTTCACTTGCTGATCGAGCTGGTCGCGGATCGCCGCCGTCGCCTGTGGTCCGAGCTCGGTCCTTTCATCCATCGGGTCCCCGATCCGCATCGCGGAAACACCCGCGACGAATCTCTTGAGGAATTCGTCGTAGACCTTCTCGTGGACTATGAATCTCTTGGCGGCGATGCACGACTGGCCGTTGTTGATCATCCGTGCCGCCACCGCCGTCGACACCGCGTTTTCCAGATCCGCGCTCGGCATCACCACGAACGGGTCGCTGCCGCCGAGCTCGATGACAGACTTCTTGAGATTCTTGCCGGCGGCACTGGCGACCGATCGACCAGCTCCTTCGCTGCCGGTGAGTGTGACGGCGGCGACGCGACGGTCGGCGATGACTCCCTCAACCAGGTCTGAACCGATGAGGAGAGTCTGAAAAACGCCATCGGCGAATCCAGCGCGGCGAAAAATGTCTTCGATGGCCAGGGCGCACTGTGGAACGTTCGACGCGTGCTTGAGGGCGCCGACATTACCAGCCATGAGCGCCGGAGCCGCAAAACGGAAAACCTGCCAGAATGGAAAATTCCACGGCATGATTGCAAGCACGACTCCGATAGGCTGAAATGCGACCCAGCTCTTGCCGCCTTCCATCTCGACAGGCCGGTCGGCGAGAAACCGCTCCGCGTTGTCGGCGTAGTAGCGGCACGCGGTCGCACATTTCTCTGCTTCGGCGATGGCGGCCTTGAGGGGCTTCCCCATCTCGAGCGTCATGAGCTGTCCGAGCTGGCGCGATTCCGCCGTCAGGATTGCGGCGGCCTTGCGCATGTGGGTCGCGCGGTCGGCGAAGGATGTGCGGCGGTGCTGGCGATACGCTGCCACACCTCGATCCAATGCCTCGCTGACTTTCGCCGCTGAGTACGCCTCGAAAGTGCGAATGGTCTTTCCGGTCGCGGGATTCGTAGTCGATATGCTCATGATCAAACGCTTCGCTTCACTTAGCGTGCCCGGGAATCACGTTCTGCGCGGTGACCGCAGAGGGAAGAGAGAAACAAGACGGCGAAGAACCGTTTGAGGCTCTTCTGATTTACATTGTTGTCCTATGCCCAAGAACAAAGTCTGCGCACTGGTCCTTTCACTTTTCATGCTCGCCGCTTTCGACGCGGAATGCGGACAATCGCAGGTAAGTTCCGTACAAAGCCTCACTGTGCCCCCGCCGATTCGTCGCGAGTTCAGGGGAGTGTGGATCGCGTCGGTGGAGAACATCGATTGGCCTTCGCAGCCCGGGCTTTCGACGCAGGAACAGAAGGACGAGCTGGTGGGAATGCTCGATCGGGCCGTAGCTCTCCGATTGAATGCCGTGATTCTGCAGGTGCGTCCAGCCGCTGACGCGATGTATGCGTCACCGTACGAGCCATGGTCTGAGTACTTGACCGGGCGAATGGGCAGAGCACCCAACCCCTGGTACGATCCGCTCGAATTCGCGGTGACCGAAGCCCACAGGCGTGGGCTCGAGCTGCATGCGTGGTTCAATCCCTATCGGGCGCGTCATCCGTCGTCGAGGTCGGCGCCAGCGCCGAATCACATCAGCGTCACGCACCCCGAGCTGGTGAAGAAGTACGGAAGCATGCTATGGATGGATCCGGGGGAGCCGGAAGTTCGAGACGAGACTCTCCGCGTGGTGCTCGACGTTGTCCAGCGGTACGACATCGATGGCGTTCACATCGACGACTACTTCTATCCGTACAAGGAGAAGGACCGGCGCGGAAGGACCATCGAGTTCCCGGACGGGAACAGCTGGCGGAAATATCTCAGATCTGGCGGAACACTTTCGAGGGATGATTGGCGCCGGACCAACGTCGACAGTCTCATTTACCAGGTTTACATCCGGATCAAGGCCGCAAAACCCTGGGTGAAATTCGGCATCAGCCCATTTGGAGTGTGGCGTCCGGGGAATCCTCCGCAGATCGGAGGCTTTGATTCCTACGCGGAGCTGTACGGCGACTCGAGAAAGTGGCTCCTGAATGGATGGGCGGACTACTTCACACCGCAGCTCTATTGGCCGACCTTCCGC
This sequence comes from Gemmatimonadota bacterium, assembly GCA_003134685.1. Taxonomy (GTDB): domain Bacteria; phylum Gemmatimonadota; class Gemmatimonadetes; order Gemmatimonadales; family Gemmatimonadaceae; genus UBA4720. The sequence goes on from PLCA01000002.1 coordinate 338,881, forward strand.
CCTGACCTGAGCTACTCCGTCCTGCTGCAATGGTGGGTCGAGCAGAATGCGAAGGGCAGGCATATCTGGCCAGGCAACTATCTCGACAAAGTTACGGGCACCCAAACCGGATGGCCTGCGCAGGAGCTGCTCGATCAAATCTCGATCACGCGCGCGCAACGCGGAGCGACAGGGAATGTCTTCTTCAGCATGCGCTCGTTCATGTTCGGAAGAGACAGCCTCCCCGAGAAATTGGTGGCCGGTCCATACGCGAGCAGAACGCTGGTGCCGGCATCTACCTGGCTTGACAGCATTCCGCCTCTTTCACCGATCGTGCGCGTTGGTCGCGATGCCGTAACCGGCGCGAGCACTGTGTCGCTCCAACCTCAGGGCGCGGAAGCTACGTGGCTGTGGCTGATCAGGACGCGAATTGGAACGGACTGGACGACTGAAGTTCTGCCAGGACTCCAGCGCTTCTACATGATTCCGCGGGTTGCCGGCGGCGTGTCGGCGGATGAAGTCGCGGTGTCGGCCGTCGATCGAAACGGCAACGAAAGCGCGCCAGTCATGCTGGGGCTGGTGTCCTCTCCCTGAAAACAAAAACTCCGCGCTGAGCGTGATGCTCAGCGCGGAGAGTGATACTCAGCGCGGCGTCGGATCACGACCTGATGAAGATACCGCCTAATTCACCGTGATCTGCTGCATCATGCCGTGCACGAAGTGCGGCTTTCCGTCCTTTGCATCGGGCACGAAACAGATCAGTGCGTAATTGCCTGGAGCAAAATCCGCCGTGAAGTACCCGGACATTCCGGCCTCGAGGCCGGCGACTCCGCCCAGCGGCTTTCCGGGTGGTGGACCTTCCATCTTCTCGATCCACTTCGTGAAGTCTCCAACACTGGCCCCAGGAGCCAGCTGCACCAGCTCGATTTCGTGTGGTTGCTGAGCGGCGTTGTAAACGCGAATGGTGCGCGTTCCGGCGCGAATCGGAGATGAGAGCTTGAAGGCATAATCGACGAGTGTCGCAGTGACGTCTGTCCGAGGCTTGGTAGCAGCTGGACCGTTGTCACGCGCTACCCGTAGCGACCGCACCATTCCCTTCATGAAATGCGGTGGTCCGCCGAGATCGACGAAGCAGATCAAGGCGTAGTTGCCCGGCTCGAGCATCACCGTCGCGTTCGACTCAAGACCTGGGGCGGGAGCATTCGGGCCACCCACTTGTTTCACCCAGGCGGGAGGCGGTCCCGGATTGGCCAGAGCAGCGCGCAGAGCATCTATCGTTTTTCCATCCGCCAGCTTCAGCAACTGCATGTGATGAAGCGCCGGTCCCTTGTTCAGGAATCTGAACTCGGTGAGGCCGGCGGGGATGACGTCAGGAGCAGTGAACTTGAAATCCTCGCCCGTAACCCGAACGACGTGCGCCTTAACGGTTGGTGCTGAGACAGTTGCTGTCTTGACCGTGGCGTGCGATGGAGCCGCCGCGAAAGCGAGGCCGAATGTAAGTGTTGCGACTGCTACTGATCCCGCGATGAGACCGACGGTCTTCACAGATGCCATGAACGAACCTCTCCGTTGATGAGTGCAGGCGATGAGCGAGCCACATTGTGCCGCTACTATCGTCGGCTGTCAACAGGAGACCGCGGCCTACTTGTCCTCGCGCTTGAGGGAGGCGGAGTTGATGCAATACCGCTGGTGCGTCGGCCCGGGACCGTCGTCGAACACATGTCCCAGGTGGGCATCACATTTCGCGCAGAGAACTTCCGTACGCCGCATGAACAGGCTCTTGTCCGATTCAGTGCGGACGTTCTCGCCCGCGACCGGCTCGGTGAAGCTAGGCCAACCGGTGCCGGAATCAAACTTGGCGTCGGAATCGAAAAGAGGCGTTCCACAACAGGCGCAGGTGTAGGTCCCCGGTTTCTTGCTGTCGTGGTACTCGCCGGTAAACGCGCGCTCGGTGCCCTTCTGGCGCGCAATCCGGTACTGCTCCGGGGTGAGCTCCTTGCGCCATTCTTCGTCGCTCTTCTTAATCTTGTCGCTCATCGTGTCGCTCTCTGACAATCAAATAGGTGTGATTCACCGTCAACGCAGTGGTGATTTGTGCCGCCTAAGCGGTACCGACAAAATACACCGCGTGTGGAATATCGGTGTGCAGCATCCTAGCTTCTGCTTTAACCGTATGGAACGCCGATCGAGAGCCGCGCGAAGCACGATTGTACTCCTAGGGATAGCCATTGCGGGCTGCGTCCATGGCCCGGGCAGCCTCCGTCAGGAGCGCCGCGTCGGCTATTGGGAAGCGCTGGCCGAGCTGCTTCCGGCGGAGGCGATCGCATCCGCCCGCACGCCTTCGGAAAAGGAGTTTGCCGAAGCTCTGGGGAATCTCATGTCCGGCGATCTGGAAAAGGCGGAGCAGCGCTTCGGAACGCTGCGTCGCACGGCAACAGACTCCGTCATCCGCGTCGGCTCGAGGGTGATTTACACCGCGACGCTCCAGTATCAGGAGAAATGGGAGGCGCTGGCGGCGCTAAAGAACGAGCCATCGCAGCCAAGGGCGGATCGCACCGACAAGGCGAGTATTGAGCGGTGGGCCGAGGCGTTCAGGAACATTCCGCCGAAGACGTTCACCTTTCGTTCGGCATCGGCTCGTCTGCTCATGTCGGTGTCAACGGTGGGAACTCCACTCGTTCCCGTCAGAATCGGTGGCAAGGTCTACAACTTCTGGCTGGATACGGGCTCGAGCCTGACCATGCTCGCCTCGGATGTCGCCCGCGATCTCAACATCGCTCCGATCGCGTCCGACAGCCTGGAGATCGTCACCAGCACAGGCAGGGTGAGGGCAAATCCGGCGCTGATTCCTCAGCTCGAGATCGGCCAACTGGTGGTTCGGAACGCGCCAGCGATGGTTGTCGAGGAAACGATGATGGAAATGAGCGAGCCAAGACCGATCGAGCCGACCAAGCACGTGAAGATCGACGGCATCATCGGCTTCGACATCATCCGACAGCTGGATCTCGAGGTGGACTACGGCGAGAACAGCCTGCGCCTTCGAAATCCGGCGACATCGAGACCGGATGCCGACCGCAACATGTTCTGGGTCGGTATTCCGATCGTAAGACTCACCAGCACCGATGGAATCCCACTGCACTTCGGCCTGGACACAGGGGCGCAGCTGACGTTCGTGACGGAGACGCTTCTCGACAAACTCGACCTTGTCGCGGCGCGGATAGAGAGCCGGCGAGTCGGCGGTCTTGGCGGCGAGATATCTGTTCGCGCTCCGGTGCTACCGGATCTACGGGTAGACGTGCGTGGATTCCCGATTCTGTTCAGGGGTGCGGTGGTCCGCGCCCCGGTCTATCAGGTGCTCGCCGCCCTCGACGGGGTGCTGGGAGGAGACGTCTGGAACAGCGGGATAGTGCGGATCGACATGACGAACGGCGTTTTCGCGATACGGAGACCCCGCCCCAACTAGGAAAAAATGTTAGCTTGCTAGCTAACATGTCTCGATCCGGGTATTTACCTATAGAATTCGCGGTCACACCGCGCTTCGATGTCTTCTACGCGCTGTACTCGCTCACGAGCAGCGTTCCAACTCAGATCGATCCCTGGAAGTCGAAAGCTCTCGCTCGCTTGCCGCGGGATTTTGAGCGCGTGGCAAAACGCGTCGCGCCGCTTCCAATTTTCTGGCCACTGTTGGCGGACGCCATCCAGAGCGTGCCGGGCGAGGTAACGTTCGAGGAAGTTTTTTCGAGCATTCGCGAAATGCCCGTGGAGGTTCTACAGAAGAACATTCTCTCGGGAATCTTCCACGACCAGACCACGGTAGACTTGCTCGTCACGCGCGAAATGAGTCTGAAGCAGGTGCTGACCGACCATGAGTTACCGGGCTCCGAGCTGCTCGGGCATTTCGGGCTGCGGCCGTATAGCCAGAGCTCGTCCTCAGCTAGCGCGATTACAATGCTGCTATCGAAGCCGAAGGCTTTCCGCGACGAGCTGGCGCTGGTGCTTCAGAAATTCTGGCAGAGCGGATTCCGGCAAGACTGGTCAGCGCTCGAGACAGGCCTGCGCGCCGAATCGTTTCGCATGAGGGGTCTTCGTGAAGAGCGCTCCGCCGGGGATCTGGGACGCGAGCTGAATCTTCCGGTCGCGTTCGATGATGACGCCAGGGAGATTCGCCCGAAGACCGGTTTGGCTATCGGCTACGACCGCATCGATCGATGCTACGTGATTCCGTCCGCATTCAATGCTCGGCGATGGTGGGCGAAATACGAGACGAAAGCGCAGCGGGTTACTCTATATCTCCCGATCACTACCGAGCCTCTGGCTCCCAACACGGTTGTGGAGGATGATCGTGAGGCCAGCGAACTGCCAGCCAAGAATCATCGCGCGATAGACGCCGAGCATCCCGCAATAAACGCCGAATCGGTTTTTCGAGCCCTGGGGGACACGACGCGATACGCAATAGCGTCGATACTTGCGCGCACGCCCACGACTTCCGCTGACCTCGCCCGGAGTCTCAAGGTTTCCAAGCCGACGATAACCCATCATGTGCATGCGCTCCGATCAGCTGGGCTGATTGCGGAAACGCCGAGTGGGGGATCGACCAAGCTTACCCTGAACAGGGGTACAGTTGCGGCCCTGTCTGGCGCGGCGGTCGAGCAGTTGTTCTCGTCTACCGGCGATCTGCCGCTGGACACGACCCGGAAGCGGCGGCACAGCTAGGGCTGCGACCGCCACCCACGACATCGCCCGCGACCACCCGCCCCCGCCCCCTACCTCGCCCGCGCCCCTACCCCTCGACGCCCTAGGCACCCGGCACAGGCGCCCGGGCGATTCGGACCCCCTGAATCAGGGGTTTGGCCAGGCAACCAAATCCAAAAGAATCTTTTAAACCCTTTTGCCGTATTGTGAGTCTAAGAAGATAAGAGGCCAGACTGTTGTCTTTCCTGGCGCAGGATGAGTGCTACTGGTCGAGCTTGTAGGACGGGTGGGCCGCCAGTAGCCAGCCCCGTACCCCAAAAGGGTACGGGGTTTTTTCTTGGCCTATCGTGTAACCGGAGGGTCCGGATAACCGGTGTCCATGATCGCGAGCCATCGCCCGCCGTCGCGGCGCCACATTGTGACGTACCGGCCGTGACCGCCTTCCTTTCCGGCATCGGCGCCCGTACGGTTCACGACCCAGTACCTCCCCGTGGTCGAGCCGATCTCGCCGCCGCGAAAGACGTAAGCATCGGTGGGCTCCCAATTGAGAGTCGTCGTAGTGTCGGAGACGCCCGGCAGATCGAACTTCCGGATCTCGTCGAATCCTTTGACCATGTTGCCGCGGTAGCGAATGCGAATCGCGTCGGGCGCATAAAAAGACATCCACCCATCGATCCCCCGAGCGTGCGTCGCGACGGCAAAATCCCGGTCGGCCGCCATCAGTGAGCTCTCTGTGGCGCCGCTCGGGGAGTCGCCGGTGTTGACCGACACCGTGCACGCTGTCACCAGCGAACCAAGCGCGAGAATGACGAACGGTCGCTTCATGGGTGCACCTCCTCTTGTTGTTTGCCGCGCTCGTACGTCGACGAGCGACGGGTCGTTTGACGAGCTCCCGACAAAACAGATAGCAGTGGTGCCGCGCGTCCGCCACCACTTTCACCACTTTGTCACCTTGTATAGGTTTGCGGTTCGCGGCGGAACAGTCGCGCGCCTCATTCTGCTGGAGCGCAAATGGCGGAAGTGTTCGGGCAGGAGCTGCTCGCGGGAAAAAATGCAATCGTCACTGGGGGCGGGAGCGGCATCAACTTCGCGATCGCTCGTCGCTTCGCTACCCACGGCGCCAAGGTCGCGCTGATAGGGCGAACGAAGGAAAAGCTCGATTCCGCTGCCGACGAGATACGCAATGCCGGTGGCACCGCTTCGGGCCACCCTGCCGATGTGCGCGACTACGACGCTCTTGCTGCGGCGATAAAATCGGCGCGCGAGACGCACGGAGAAATCGATCTCGTCGTGTGTGGGGCGGCGGGCAATTTTCCAGCGCCGGTGCTCGGGATGTCGGCGAACGGATTCAAGGCAGTCGTCGACATCGACCTGCTGGGTACTTTCAACACCTGCCGAGCGGTGTTCGAGCATCTCAGGCGGCCGGGCGCGTCGATCATCAACATCTCGGCCATGCAGGCGTTCACTCCGATGCCGATGCAGGCGCACGTCTGCGCGGCGAAAGCCGGTGTGGACATGCTCACCAAATGCCTTGCGATCGAGTGGGGCCCGGGCGGCGTGCGCGTCAACTCGATCGCTCCCGGCGCGGTCGACGACACCGAAGGAATGAAGCGACTAGCGCCGACGCCCGAAATAAAGAAACAGGTCGCGCGGGGCATTCCCCTAAAGCGGTTTGCCACGAAGGACGAGATCGCGGATCTCGCACTGTTCCTGTCCAGCGATGCGGCCAGCTTCATCACAGGCGCCGTAGTCGTCTGCGACGGCGGGCAATCGCTGGCCGGAATCGGCATCAGCATGATGGCCGCGATGCAGCCACGCCCGTGAGCGAGATCCACCGTCTAGCGGTTTTTTGTGGATCAAATCCCGGCGCGCGTCCTGAATACGTGCAGGCAGCTCGCTCGCTCGGCAAGCTATTGTGTGAGCGGGGGATTGGAGTTGTCTACGGAGGATCGAGCGTCGGACTGATGGCTGCTCTTGCGGACACCATGCTCGACGACCTCGGCGACATCATTGGCGTGATTCCCCGCATGCTCGTCGAGCGCGAGGTGGCGAACCGGGCGCTGACTGATCTGCGCGTTGTGGAATCAATGCATGAACGAAAAGCGTTGATGGCCGAGCTGGCCGACGGGTTTGTCGCGCTACCCGGCGGAATCGGAACGCTGGAGGAATTCTTCGAGATCTGGACGTGGGCCCAGCTCGGAATGCACGACAAGCCGTGCGGGCTGCTGAATGTCGCCGGCTACTTCGATCCGCTGCTCGAGTTTCTCGATCGCGCGGTCGAGGAGAAATTCGTGCGCGATGTGCATCGGAAGATGGTGATCGTGGAAAGCGACCCCGCCCTGCTGTTGTCGCGGTTCGAGGCTTATGAGCCGCCGCGTGTAGTGAAATGGATCAACGCGGGGACGATCTAGCACCTTAATTCGCTTCGACTGGCATCTCTGTACGGGTCGGTGAGGGTGTCCTCTACGGCTCCAGGCTCTCGCTCGTGGCGCCACCGATCTGCAACGCGCGTCCGGGCGTCTCTCGCATCGCCAGGTCATACCGATCTCTCTGTCGCTCGTGGGTTGTCGCCTGCGAGGACACCCTCACCTCTCTGTACAGGGTCGTAAGTGCTCGGGAAGTGAGAGCTAGAGCGCCGGCGTTGATCCTTCGCAGTTGCAGCCACGAAAAACCGCGATGTCTCACGGGTAGTCGGAGCGGGTCCTCGCAGGCGAAACCCACGAGCGACGACGGAACCGCCGACATCTTCTCCAAGCGCACGATTCCCGGATTCCAAGTCACACCGTCCCGGAAGAACGAGCGAGAGCCTGAGCCGAAGAGGACCTGCTCCGACGGACCGGTGACACAATCTGGAATTAGTCAGGCTTGAAGAGCGAAGATCAGCTCCAGGTGAGCTCGTCGATCGATCGCGGCCAATCCTGCTTTAGAAGGCGCGAGAGGGCGCGGTCTGCCAGGAGCTTGCCGTCGGTCTGGCAGCGCGGACAATAGTTCGTCTCGTTGTCGGCATAGCGAATTCGCTGGACCGGAGTGCCGCAAACCGGACAGGGCTTTCTAAACTTTCCGTGAACCGCCATATCGTCGCGAAACGCGGTCACCTTCGCCGGGAAATCCCCTGCCGATTCTTTCCGAAGCCGCTCCGTCCACTCGATGAGCGTGGTGCGTGTCGCGTCGAACAGCCGCGAGATCTCCTCGTCGCTGAGACGCCGGGTGTGCTTGACGGGAGACAGCCTGGCTCGATGGAGTATCTCGTCCGAGTAGGCGTTGCCGATGCCGCTGAATAGCCTGGGATCAGTGAGAGATCTCTTTAGGGTGTGATTCTCCTGAACCAGGCGCTCGGTAAAATGCGCGAGATCAGTGTCGAGTACCTCGAGGCCGCCTCTCTCGAATTGCTCGAGCGACTGGTCCCCACGAACCAGCCAGAGCGACGCGCGTCGCTTCGAGCCCGCTTCCGTAAGTATCAGAGTACCGTTCGGGAAATCGAACGCCGCGAGCCCGATCTTTCCCGGCACCTTCGCACCCGTGGGCACCCAGCGAAGACGGCCGGCAATCATGAGATGGATGACTAGAAAGAGATAGTCTTCGAGCTCGACAACAATGCGCTTTCCAATTCTTCGCACGCCGACGACCCGTTTTCCGTTTGCCGCGCTGATCGGCGGGTCGACTGAACGGAGCAGGAATGGCTTGGGGATGCGTGTTCGCTCCAGCGGCTGTCCCAATATTCGAGCGGCCAGCGCTTCTACGTAGACGGTTATGTCGGGCAGCTCAGGCATTTTCGTTAATGCGGTGTCAGCGTTGCCGATGGGGAATCCGAACAGTCATCGGTTCAAATGTCCCCGGCTCGGAGCGCGCGCGCAAAGTATTGGTAAGCGGCCTCGAGATGAGGGCGTCTTAGATAGTCCCCACCCAATCGGCGGCCACCCTCGAGCGCGAGCACTACCAGACGGGATGCAATTCGACGTATCTCGGGATCAGCCAATCCCAACCGGCCCGCGCGCTCGAGCAGCTTTTCACTGGGCGGTCCAATCAGCTCGGACGCTCGGCGAGCGCATTCATCGTCGTATACGAGACCCGTGACAAATACCACCGGCGCGGCCAGCGCATCGGGCTCGATCGTATCGGCCGACCTCAACTCGAAAAACTCCTTGGGACGCACCTCGGGGAAGAGTGTGGATAAATGGAAGAGCCAGTCGCCCCTGTTTATTGCGGGCTCGCGAATCCACTCACGAAACGCCCGATAGCTCGGTCCGCCGCCGCGCATGGCGATCGCGTCGAGTGCAAAGCGAAGATATCGCTCGACGTGGCTGGCTTCATCGTAAAGGATGCCTGTCCGCGAGGGATCGAGGGTCCTCCAAAGATGAGCGCGGTAGCTCGCCCATCCGGTTGGCTTGCGCGCGTATTGCCGCGAGTTTGCGAACAGCGCGACCACAATTGGCGCGAGACTATTGAGCAGTCTCCACCTGGACTTGGGATCCTCTCCACGCTCGAGATTAATCTGGAGCGCCGCGGTCTGTCGCATCATCTGCACGCCCGACGGTCCGATGGAATCGAAGTAGCGCGTCATACCGGCGTAGCGTTCGCGCTGAAGCTGGAGCGGTACGGCATCGATCGCGTTAAACGGGTCGACTCCGCGCGCGAGCAGCTCGATTCCGGCAGTCAACATCGCATCGCGGAGCATCTTCACGAGACTCTGCGTCGAGTCGATACCCTCTGACGCCGTCGGCTTTGGTGCAGTGCTGATCTCTATCTGTCCGCCAGGCTCGAACGAGATGTAGGCTCCATCCGCGAGCTTCCAGGATGACGGGTCGCCGCCGTTCGACTGTTCATGCCAGCCTTCACGGCGTCCAATGAGCGACAACACCTCGGCCGTCGACGCGCGCGCGTCGTTTGTGGCGAGCGCGCGTGTGCGGGTTGTCTTGTGAACTGGAATCAGCTCCAGCTCGAGCCCGATCGCATGGGGGTTTGCGGATCTGATCGGAGCGAATAGTCGCTGCCGGACATCCTCCAACAGCTCCGCCTCTGAGAGGCTCACGAGGCTGGCTCAGCCCTCCGCGCGGGCAAGCGCCAGAGCGAAAGAGCCATCATCGGCCGGCATCCATTTCTCGATCGATAGGCCCGACGCCGAGAGGATGTCCTCCAGGATCGGCCGGTCGTACTTGTAACTCAGCTCCGTCCGGATGCTTTCACCCTTCTCGAACGAGATCTCGCCGATCTCCGGGATCGTCACGGTGTGCGTCCTGCGCGCGATCAAGTGCATCTCCACCCGGTGGTGCTCGCTACTATAGAATGCGTGGTGCTCGTAGTCGCTCACCGGGAAATTCGCGTTGAGCTCGCGGTTGAGTCGCTCGAGAACATTGAGGTTGAAAGCAGCGGTCACACCTTGGGAATCGTTGTACGCCCGATTTATGATCGCTGGATCCTTGATCAGATCCGCGCCCAGCAAAAAGCGGTCGGTCGGGCCCATCTCACCCGCGATGTGCGACAGCAGTCGGATTGCCTCCTCGCGCGAGAAATTGCCGATCGTGCTGCCGAGGAAAGCAACCAGCGTCGGACTTGCGACGGGTGGCAGCGCGAAGGGCTCGGTGATGTCGGAGACAACCGGCATGATCTGAACGTCCACATAGTCGGCGCGCAGCTGGGTGGCAGTGGCTTTTAGAAAGTCCTTGCTGACATCGATCGGGACGTAGCATTCCGCGCATCCACTCGAACGCATCTCGTCGAGAATTATGTGCGTCTTGGTCGCGCTGCCGGCTCCCAACTCGACGAGGGAGCACGGCCGCACCGCCGCGATGATCTCGGCGATCCGCTGCTCCAGCAGCGATCGCTCCGCGCGCGTCAGATAATACTCGGGGAGCTGAGTGATCTCCTCGAACAGCTCGGAGCCGCGCTCGTCGTAGAAGTACTTTGGCGAGAGCTGCTTCGGCGATCTTGCGAGTCCATGGCGCACGTCGCGCACCATCGGCTGGTGCGGGCGGTGTACCGTGTAGGCTGGAGTGCCACCGACGATGTCGGAAAGACGATTGTCGTTCTTCATCCGTCCTGCGCGCAACGGAAGCCGCTGAAGATCTGCCGCCTGATCGGGTAGTCCCAGTTCCTGAAGGTGCTGCGGATGGCGCCCGGCCGCGTGGCCCACGAGCCGCCTCTCAGGACTTTGTAATCGGGACCGAAGAACTCTTCCGAGTATTCCTTGTACGGAAAGCTCTGAAAGCCGGGATAGCCGTTGAAGTCGCTCGATGTCCATTCCCACACGTCGCCGATCATTCCATAGCAGCCGAGCGGGGAAACATTGCGATCGTAGGTGCCTGGCGGTGCGGTGTCGAAGGCGAGCTGGTCGATGTTTGCGGATCGTGCATCGGCTGGGGAGTCACCCCATGGAAAATTCTGGGCGCGCTTCGTCGATGGATTCCAGGACGCCGCGGCTTCCCACTCGAATTCGCTCGGGAGCCGCTTGCCGGCCCAGGTCGCGAACGCTTCGGCTTCGTAGTAGCAGACGTGACAGACGGGACGCGTGGGATCGAGCGGGCGCTCGACGTCCATCGAGCGGGTGCTCCATCCATCGGCTGTTCTGCTCCAGTACTTCGGAGCCGCCGCGCCGGTCTCTGCCACCCACCGCTGGCCGCCGTTGGACCAGAATTCTGTTCGCTCGTACCCTTTTTCCTTGACGAACTCCAGGTATTGCGCGTTGGCGACGGGAAAGCGATCGATCAGAAACGGAGGCAGATCGATCAGATGCTGCGGCCGCTCGTTGTCGTAAGCCGCGCTCCTGTCATGTGTCCCGATCGAAACTTGTCCGCCGCCGAATGATACCATCTCGGGCCAGGCGGGCGAGCGCGCGGCGAACGAAATCTGTCTCGGAGCGCGATAAGGCTTCCCCTTCTTCAGTTGCAACGTCTGAAGAATCGTCTCGTTGTGCTGGTACTCGTGCTGCAGAACCATGTTGTAGACATAACCATCCCGCAGCAGCGGATTCTCCTCATCGAACTCCACCGACTCGAGGCGATCAATAACGCGACCGCGAATCTCCCGGAGCCGCTTCGTCATCTCCACCAGAGTCGGAAGCGCGAGCGAGGCGCGAGTCGCACGGGGATGCTCGAACGGGTTGTACAAGCCCGGCATCTCGGAGAACTCGATCGGGCCGTCGAGATTCTGCGTGAGCCAGAGCTCCTCGAAGTGCGCGATGTGTCCGACGTCCCAGATGATGGGACTCATAAGCGGATCGTGCTGCTGATGCAAATCCTCGTCCGACAGCACGGAGATGAGCAACAGCGTCCTTCCGCGCGCCTCGGTCAGGAGGTCCGCGATTTCCTGCTTTGAGGGAGGAGCAGAGGAGGGTGCGGGTATTGTTAGGTGGGATGCGGTCATGGAAGGAGAAACGCGGTCCGGCAACAAATTCAATGATACTGCCGTCCCCGAAACTTGCCAGCCGGGGTCGGGGCTGGCTACACTCCTCGCAACGTCCTCATCCGGAACACACACGAATGGCCGAGCAGAGAATTGCACTCGTTACCGGCGGCAACCGCGGAATTGGGCTGGAGATAAGTCGCCAGCTCGCGGGGCTCGGCATCAAGGTAATTCTGGGATCACGCGATAGCGCGAAAGGGGTTGCCGCCGCGGGAGAGTTAACTGCCGCGGGATTGCCCGTCGAAGCACGTCAGCTCGACGTATCCAGCGCCAAGAGCATCAGCGAGTGCATGAGCTGGGTGCGCCGCGATGTGGGTCGTCTCGACATCCTGGTGAACAACGCCGGAATCATGATCGAGGAAGGCGATGCCGATCCACTGGAAGAGCTGGAGATGATTCGCGAGACAATGCAGACCAATGTCTATGGTCCCTTTCTGCTGTCGCGCCTTGCGACCCCGATCATGAAGAGCCGTCGCTACGGGCGAATCGTCAATCTCTCGAGCAGCATGGGCTCGCTCACTGAAATGGGCGCGGGATACATTGCGTACAGATTGTCGAAGGCCGGCATCAACGTAGTCACTCGAGTGATCGCAGCCGAAACGGAAGGAATGGGAATTCTGGTGAATTCAGTTGACCCTGGATGGGTGCGGACAGCAATGGGCGGGCAAGGCGCCACTCGCAGTGTCGAGAAGGGCGCGGAGACGGTCGTATGGCTCGCAACCCTTCCAGACAACGGTCCAACGGGCTCGTTTTTCCGCGATCGCAAACCGATTGCGTGGTAGAATTGCACTCGTCATTGCTCACGAATAGGTTTTCGGTCGACGCGTAACATGGCGAATCCCAGCGAAATTCCAGTCAGCCCATCGGGACGTCACAGCCCGATGATCGGCTTCTTCGAGCGGGTGCCCATCATAGCAGGTGGCGCTGTAGCCATCCTTGGCACAGCGGCGCTGGTGGGTTGGGCGTTGAATATTCCCGCCGTCATCACGCCCACGACGGGCGGCTATCCGATACTTCCGCTGATGGCGGTATGCTTCGTTCTGGCGGGTGGCGCGTTGACGATGGCGGCGCGTCGGCATCGAACTGCAACCATCGATGCGATTCAGCAAACTCTCGCCGCGCTAGTCGCCACGATCGCCGGGCTCACACTGTACGAATATCTTCGCGGCAGCGAATCCGGGTTTGACCTGTTGCTGTTCGGGGACAAAATCAGGCAGGTCTCGAATCATCCTCCCGGCCGCATCGCGATAAATAGCGCCGGCAGCCTCCTGCTCTTCGCACTCGCACTCCTGTCGATCCCCCACGATCAACGCAGGCAGGATCTCCGCTCGCAGATGTTTGCGACGCCGGCTCTTCTCATCGCGCTGCTGGCGATCCTCGGTTATCTCTTCGGTGTCAAAGGGATGTACAGCCTGTCACAACAGTCGGGCATGGCGTTGTGGACGGCGATCGGTCAGCTGATACTCGGCGTCGGAATTCTCGTGACGGTGAAAGATCGCGGCGTCACGGTGCTTCTCCTGGACGACGGCGCAGCGGGCGTGCTGACACGGAGACTTCTGCCGGCCGCTCTGCTCGCGCCCATTCTGCTTGGCGTCATCAGGATACTGGGCGAGCCCTCCGGCTTCTACGAGTCCGAATTCGGCGTGTCGCTATTCGCGGTCGCCAGCATCATGACGTTCGTCGGGCTGGTGCTCTGGTCGGCCAGGGTTCTTCGCAATACCGACAAGGAGCGCGTCGATCTGCTCGCGCTCGAGCAGCAGGCGCGCGCCCACGCGGAGAAAGCGCGGAACGAAGCCGAAGCCGCGCGCGCCGAGGCCGAACGAGCGAACAACAGCAAGACGGATTTCCTCGCCGTGATGTCGCACGAGCTGCGCACTCCGCTCACCGCGATCATGGGGTATGAGGAGCTCCTGTCCGACGGCATCACGGGCCCGGTGACTGAGCTTCAACGACAGCAGCTCGGAAGAATCAACGCCAGCGCGCGTCACCTGCTCGGACTCATCGACGAGATTCTGACATTCGCCCGCGTGGACGTCGGACGCGAGCGCGTACGGTGGGAGTCGATGTCGGTCAATCACACCATCGCCGATTCGGCCGCGCTCGTCGAACCAATGGCCGCGGCGAAGAGCATCGATTTCATCGTCGATTTGCTCGAAGAGGATCAAGCCATCCAGACTGACGGCACGAAGCTGCGGCAGATGCTCGTCAACCTTCTCTCCAACGGCATCAAGTTCACGGAAAACGGCGAAGTCAGGGTCAGCTGTGCCGTGAGCGATGGAGTTCTCGAGGTGAGCATCGCGGACACTGGTGTCGGCATTCCAGCCGAGAACATCGAGGAAGTGTTCGAATTGTTCTGGCAAGCAGAGCAGACCGCCACGAGGAAAACGGGCGGCACCGGATTGGGACTGAGCGTGACCCGCAAGCTCGCGCGCCTGCTTGGCGGCGACGTGACCGTCGCGAGCAGGGTGGGAATGGGTACGACGTTTCTGCTGACGCTACCGATGAAGGCACCGGCGGGCGCGACGATTCGCCGCCGCGACACGCCAACGACACCGACGGGCCCTGTTCGCGCGCTTCACATCTAGGGCGACCGTTTTCGTCCGAGCGCGTTCAGCGGCGGAGTGATCTCGTCGGAACCGCTCTGACCGTTTGCTAGCGCGCTCCAATGAAAGCGTCAGGCTTTGATGTGATGGGAGCGCCCGCGTCCTCCAGAGGCGCAACGAAGTTGAAGAGCTTGAGACGAAGGTTGCCGCGCGGGCCAAGGGCCTCATCGTGCTCGTAGAGAGTCACGGAGCAGTTCGCGACCTCGGTCTTCCTGTCGATGGCGAGCAGCTCCGTTTCCGTGAGGTGCTCCAGGATATAGCGCATGCAGAGCACGACAACCGAGTGACAAACGATCAGGACTCGTTGGCCGCGGTACTCACGCGAGATCATCTCGGTTGCGCTACGCAGCCGGAGGATCACATCGCACCAGCTTTCTCCGCCGGGCGGCCGGTGGTAGAACTTACCGAGAAGCCGGCGGAACTCGGCCTGCTCGGGGAAGATCTCTTCGACTCCGACGGCAGTGAGGCGGTCGAGAATTCCAAATTCTTTTTCGCGGAGACGCTCATCGACAACGAGCGAATACGAGTCCTCATGGAGTCCCGCGGCCTTGACGATGAGCCCGGCGGTGTGGCGCGCGCGCAGATAGGGGGAAGTAAGGACGACGTTGGGTCGATCCTCTGCTGGAAGGAACCGGAACCAATTTCCGAGCGCGATTGCCTGACGTTGCCCCAGGTCGGAGAGCGGGACGTCGACGTCGCGGATGTCGAGGGCGATCATCGGGTGGCCGGCCTCGAGCGCCGCATCGCGCGCGACATTCCCGGCGGATTCGCCGTGGCGAACGACGTAGAGCAGGTTCGGCCAGATCTGGTTTGGCTTCACGTGCGGAAACAGGTCAAGGAGCGTACCAATCACAATTTCGAGATCGCGCGGGCGTGGTGCGAACCTTGTAGCTCGGTGCTGCATGAGATCAACGCCCGATCAGCAGGATCCAGATTGGCCGCGGTACCCCGAAACGATTCTCAGTTTCTCGACCAAGCCTGTAGTGGAAATCGATCTTCGTGAAATACCATCCGAGCGCGCGATCGCGGACTTGAGCACGGTGGGGTTTGGACGACCGTTCGCGGTACTGACTGCGTTCGATCCCGGCGGGCGAGATCTCTCACGGGCGGAGAACGAGAGACGGCGGCGCGAGCTCGATGCGCGGCTTACGGTCGAGGGATATGAGTTCGCGCCTGTGGACGCGTGCTCACCCGATCGCGCGCACTGCGAGCGCAGCGTCGCGGTGGTGATGCCGCAGAAGAAGGCGATCGAGCTGGCGCGGGAGCTGGAGCAGGTCGCGATTTTCTGGTTTGACGGGAAGCTGTTCTGGATCCTCGGCGTCATCGTGGAGGCGGATCCTCTCAAGTTGCCGCACAGCTCGTGAAAATCCTGATTGCAAACTGCCCGGAGCCATCAGCTTACAGGCCGACAGCCCCGGGCAGGTAGTTCTTCAGTTGCAGCTAAGAAAGACTCAGATCAGGGGTTTGTACCTATATCCGAACACCCCGCCCTTCGCCGACGTGATCTTGAACGCCCCGGATTTTTTCGGCGCCACCGGCCCCACAGTCGCCGTCTCCGTCGAGATCACGGCCCCGCTCTTGTCGAGGAAGTCGATGTTCACGGTGTAAGTCTTCGGCGTTGTCCCGCGGTTCTCGATCGTTCCACCCAGCATCGTCTGGTCCGTCCTGCGCGTGAACTCCGTTACCGCAAACTTCACCAGCGCATTCTCCGACTTGGCGTTGAAGTACACCAGCGAATCGGTGTAGATCTTTTGTAGCTTCTTGTCCTTCGTTCCCTTGTACAGGCCCTGGTACGCGAAGGCGTATAGCAGTGGATTGTCGGGGTTGCTCGGATCGATCGTCATCAGGCGATCGATCAGCGGAAACGCCTTTGGGAATTCGTTGTTCTGGATGTACGTTGCAGCCAGATTGTTGATCGCATCGCGCGAGTAGGGATTCTGCGTGAGCGCGGCATCGAAGAGCTTGATGGCGTCGGCCGGACGTATGTTGCGGGTCGCAACCACGCCAGCGTGCACCAGAGAGATTTCTCCGTACTTGGATGGATTGGCGAGCATCGGCGCGTAAATCGTCGGTACGGCTGCGCTGTCGCCAGCCTCCATGTACATGCGCGCCGCATTGTCAATCGCGTCGGCGAGGAGAAGATCATTGCTCGCCACCACGATGTAGTCCTGCCACGGCTTGATCGCATCCTTCGCGACGGCGCGCTTGGCGGCGCCGGTTGCGGCATCTACCCTATCGGAACTGGCCGATGCGATCTCGTACATCGTCTTCGTGCGAACATCCGCGTAGGTGGTGTCCGTCCCCGCGGCGGCGAGCGCCTGCTTCCAGTAGTCGTTCGCTGCTGCCCAGTTCTTCCGGCTTTGCGCAACCGAGCCGAGGACCGAATAGGCGTACGGCGCGTGACGGTCCAGCACCAGAGATCTCTTGGCCAGTGCTTCCGCCGAATCCAGCTGTCCCGCGTTCATCGCGTTGATTGCGCCGTTGAGCGCGTTGAGCCACGGCTTCTGCTGACGCCACGTTGTGATGGTCGCCACACATTCGGGCGAGGCCTTCTCGACGATCGAAAATGCGGAATCGGCGGCCACGTAGAGGTCGATCGTGCCCGTGGGGTTCGTCGTCAGTCCGAGGGTGCTACGTGGCACGACGCTGGCAGCGTTCGGCTGCATCAGAAAAATGATGTACGCCTCGCCGCGCAGATAATTGCGCGCGGTCGGGTTGTCGTTGCCGTTGTCGGCGAGCCTCAGCACGTCCTGCAGGTCCTTCGTCGGATTTCCCTTGTCCAGGATCGAGAGGGCGCGCGTCATCGAGAACTGGGCCTTGGCGATGTCACCCTTCGTATTGGCGGTGGGATCGCAAGGCGACACAACCTGCGCCAAGAGCGGGGATGCGGCGGCGATGCCGATCGAAAAAGCGGCCGCAGTTCTGGTCACAAAAACTCTCATCAAGGATCTCCCTGATTTATGAATGAAAAGACGGGGGGCTGAAAATACGTTCGATAATATACCGATCCGGCGCTATCGTTCCTCTCTCGGCTCGGGTACCGATCGGCAGGCAACGTTCCTCGCCTTGGGGCCGCTGCGGTCCTATCGTTCCTCCAGGGACTCGAGGCCCACCGCCCCGGACGCCTTAGCCGTCTTTCCCGGCGGCTTCCTTTACCAATTCCAACGCCCGCTGGACGTGCGCCTCGGTCGTATGAATGTTGCCGATCGCGATCCGGAGGGCATAACTCCCACGCACCCGGGTGTGCGATAGGTAGACTTCGCGGCCTTCGACGACTTTGGCCAGCGTTCGGGAATTATGGTCGTCCAGCGCTCGCCCGCCAATGCCGGGCGGGCGGTGACGGAACACCACAGTCGAAAAGGTTACCTCCGCCATTCGCTCGAGCTCCGGATCGTTGTCGATCCACTCGCCGAGCTGGCGAGCGATGCGAATGTGCTCCCTGATCAGCGAGCGCAGGCCATCCACGCCAAAGTTCCTGATCACGAACCAGAGCTTGAGCGCGCGGAAGCGGCGGCCCAGGGCGACTCCGTAATCCATCAGGTTAGCGACTCCTTCGCCTTCGCTCACTACGAGGTAGTCGGGAATGTGCTGGAACGCGCGCTTCAACAAGTCAGGCCGCCGCGTGTACATCACCGAGCAGTCCATCGGGGTGAACAGCCACTTGTGGGGATTCACCACCAGCGAGTCGGCCCGGTCGCATCCGTCCAGCACGTGCCGCATCTCGGGAAGAATCGCCGCGGTGCCTCCATACGATGCATCGACATGCAGCCAGATCCCATGCTCCTCACAAATCTCCGCAATAGCTGGAACGGGATCGATGGCGGTAGTCGAAGTGGTCCCCACCGTCGCGACGACGGCGAGCGGCACGCGTCCGGCGCGGCGATCGTTCTCGACGGCCGCGGCGAGCGCGGTCGCATCCATCCTCAGCGCCGAGTCGGTAGGAATTTTTCTCAGCGCCTCTAGGCCGAGCCCGAGCGTCATCACCGCCTTGTCGACGCTCGAGTGCGCCTCCTCGGAGCAGTAGACCACCACCTTCGGCAGATCCGCCCGCCCCGACATCCCCTCCTCGCGGATGCGGAGCTCGGGGCGCATCTCCCGCGCGGCCGCGAGCGCGTAGAGCGTGTTCGACGATGCGGTGTCGGCGATCTCCCCGAACAATCCCTCCGGCAGCCCGAGCATCTGCCGCAGCCAATCGAGTGTCAGGAACTCGAGCTCGGTCGCCGCCGGACTCGTCCTCCAGAGCATGGCGTTAACGTTGAGGGCCGCGGTCAGGGCCTCGCCCAGCACTCCGGCGGCGGTGGAGGAATTCGCGAAGTACGCCATGAACGCGGGATGATTCCAATGCGTCGTCGCGGGAACGATAAGCCTCTGGAAATCGCCGAGTATTTCACCCATCGACTCCCCCCGCTCGGGCGGGGCTGGTGGGAGGGCGCGCCGCAAATCGCCCGGCCGGACCGCCGACAGCACGGGCCACTTTTCAGGCGCGTCGAGGTAGTCCGCTATCCAGTCGATCACGGCATAACCGTGCTTCCGGAATTCGGCCGGGGACATGTCGGAGACCAGCGGCGCCGGGGACGTCGGTTTCATCGTCACAAATATAGAGTTTCCACGCGCGCGGGACGGGGTCGCCCAGGGCCCGTATATTTGCGAAATGCCCCGCAATCCGATCGTGCTCGTCCACGGGTATTCCGACGATGGCGCCGCGTTCAAGGTTTGGGAGCGCATCCTAGAGCAGCGCGGCTACGACGTCGCGATGATCCACGCCTGCAGCTACCGGTCGCTCACCAACGAAGTCACGATCAAGGACATCGCGGAAGGGTTCGACCGCGCGCTGCAGATCAATTCCGGACTCGGCGCCGACGAGCCGTTCGATGCGATCGTGCATTCGACGGGAATGCTCGTGATACGCGCGTGGCTCACCGCCTACGCGGGTCGACGCGATCGCCTCAAGCATCTCATCGGCCTCGCTCCTGCCACGTTCGGCTCGCCACTGGCGCACAAGGGCCGCAGCTGGCTCGGCGCCCTCTTCAAAGGAGACCGTCACCTCGGCCCCGATTTTCTCGAGGCGGGAGACAGAATTCTCGACGCGTTGGAGCTCGGCAGTCGCTTCACCTGGGATCTCGCCCACCTCGATCTCCTCGGCGACGAGACCTTTTACGGCCCCACGCGACGAACGCCCTACGTTTTCATCTTCTGCGGAAACCAGAGCTACGGCGGATTGCGCTCGCTGTTCAACGAGCCGGGGTCGGACGGCACCGTGCGATGGGCTTCATGTCCCCTCAATACGAGGAAGATCATCCTCGACCTCACGGTCGATCCGGCGCGCGAGGGATCCGAGAAGCGGATGTCGGTTGCCGACTGGAAAAACATGGACATCCCGCTCATCCCGATCGAAGGCAAGAATCACGGGACGATTCTATCCGATCCGGGAGACGACCTGGCTGATCTCGTTGACAGCGCGCTCCAGGTCTCCAGTGCGCCGACCTTCACGCAGTGGATCGACGACGCTACGAAAAAAACCTGGGGCGCCCGCGCAAAAATCGACGAATGGCAGCAGTTCGTGGTGCGTGTGGTCGATGAGCGCGGTGACCCGGTGCCGGACTACAACCTTCAGCTGTTCAAGCGCGCCAGCGGCGCCGGGGCGGACAACAGCATAAAGCAGTTCAATCTCGACGTTCATACCTATAAGGGTGACTCGAGCCTCCGCTGCTTCCACGTCCGTCTCGCCGACCTCGACTACAAAAAGCTTCCCAACCTCTGGGTCCGGGTGATTGCGTCGTCCGGATCGCAGCTCGTTGGCTATCTGGGGTTTGGCAGCGAGAAACCGGCGGATGCACCCGCGCTTGACCGCGAGGCAAAATGGGATGGGACGCTCGACATATCCTCCCTCCCCTCCGACACGGGAATAAAATTCTTTTATCCGTTCACCACGACGTTGATCGAGCTGCGGCTCAATCGCGAACCGTTACCACTTACGGGCAAGAATGAAATCTGCTGGTTCTAGCGCGTTCGGCCGGAAGGCCGTCGCGCATCTCAGAAAGGTCGATCCTGCAATGCGCCAGGTTATCGACAAGGTCGGCAGCTACAAGGGGTGGCCGGCGAGCGCCGGCACTCATTTCGATGCAGTGTGCCGATCGATCGTTTTTCAGCAGCTCTCGGGCAAGGCCGCGGGAACGATTCACGGACGCTTCCAGGGACTCTACGGCGGAAGAACGCCCTTGCCGGCCGAGCTGGTATCCACAACCGACGAACAGCTGCGCTCGATCGGATTGTCGCGACAGAAATCCGCGTACCTGAAAGATCTTGGCGCTCGTGTTGCATTGGGAGAACTGCCGATCGAGACGCTTCACGAGCTGACCGACGAGGAAATCATCTCGGCGCTCACAGCAGTCAAAGGCATCGGCCGGTGGACGGCGCAGATGTTCCTGATGTTCAGGCTCGGCCGGCCCGACGTGTTACCCGACCTGGACCTGGGCGTGCAGAAAGGCATTCAGAGGGCGTATCGCTTGCGTAAGCTTCCGACTCCGGAACGAGTAAAGAAAATCGGCGCAAAGTGGGCGCCATATCGGACCGTTGGGTCGTGGTACATGTGGCGGCTTCTCGATACACCGAAGCCAGTTTCTCGCTCGGGAGGTTGAGTGCCGGACGCGCTTGCTTCAATCGCCGAGGAGACCGCGCAATCGCGGTCGTATGACGATGCGCTGTCGCGCTGTCGTGTTGTCCTCGCGGCGCTGTTCGGTGAGCCGCGCGGACGTCCGTTCGATGTGAAATTCTGGGACGGCTCGATCGATCGCGGCAGCAACCCCCGCCCGCCGTTTACGATGGTGCTCAATCGTCCGGCATCGCTCCGCCAAATGCTCCTTCCCCCGACCGAGCTCTCTATCGTCGAATCCTACATCAGCGGAGACGTAGAGATCGAGGGAAACATGGAAGCTGGTTCCAACCTGGGTGAAATGATCGGCGACAGGCTTCGCTCGCCGCTCGCGATCGCTCGCCTGGTCGGTCTCGTGCTGCGGCTCCCGGGCACTGCCGACGATGATCTGGCCAATGCGCGTTTTCCCGAGCGGGCGAAAAAGCTCGGACCCCGGCACACTCCGGTACGCGACGCCGCGGCGGTAACCTTTCACTACGACGTTGGAAACAGCTTCTACAAGCTCTGGCTCGACCGACGGATGGTTTATTCGTGCGCGTACTTCCGCTCGCAGGAAGATTCGCTCGATGTCGCGCAGGTGGCGAAGCTCGATCTGATCTGCCGGAAGCTTCGTCTCAAGCCCGGTGAGCGGCTCCTCGACATAGGTAGCGGCTGGGGCGGTCTCATCATGCATGCCGCCGAGCACTATGGAGTGGATGCGACTGGCATCACGCTCAGTCCGAATCAGGCGGCCTTCGCAAAGGAGCGCATCGCGGAGGCGGGGCTCGCCGACCGGTGCCGCGTCGCGATTCGCGACTATCGCACGCTCACGACCGGAGACGCCTTCGACAAAATCGCCAGCGTCGGGATGATCGAGCACGTTGGACTCACTCACCTGAGCGTGTACTTCGACTCCGCCTTCCGTGCGCTCAAGCCCGGAGGACTGTTCTTGAATCATGGCATTGTCAGTCTCAGCGAACCGCGCCCGAGACCGACGAGTGAGAGGATTTTCCGGAAGTTCTGGAGGGCCGATGCGTTCATCGACACCTACGTCTTTCCGGACGGGAAGCTCACCGCGACCGACGATGTCATCGCCGCGGCCGAAGCCGCGGGCTTCGAAGTTCGTGATGTCGAGAGCCTGCGCGAGCACTACGCGATGACTCTGAGGCACTGGGTGCGATCGCTCGAGGAGAAGAGCGACGAGGCGATTGCGCTCGTCGGAAATCACACTTTCCGCGTCTGGAGGCTCTACATGGCCGCCTCCGCGAACGCGTTCACCAAGGCGGCCATCAACATCATCCAGACGCTGCTGGCGAAGCCTGATGCGCAGGGGCATTCGAACATTCCCCTCACGCGTGACGACCTCTACGCCGACGGCTAAGTCACGCGAAGCGCTACTGGTGTAGATTGAAGGAGACATTCGCGCTGGAGAGAAGGGATGGCGGTCAAGGTTGTAGTCAAGCCGGACAGCAGGTACTTGCAGGAGCGCAGCGGTGCGTTCCGTCCGATCGAGAACCTCAGCATCACCGCGAGCACGCCGGCCTACCCCGCAGTTCTGCACCGAACCAGGCGCACGATGATCCTCGCCGACGACCATACCCACGCTGTCATCGCTCTCGACAAGGAGATGCTCGTCAGTCGAAACGACCACCTGTCCGTCGTGCTGATCGCCTACGCGGAGCCAACCGAGGCAACGTGGAAGGCGCTCGAGCAGCACATGGAGAGCGAGCGTTCCACAGCCGAGGCTGCTAGGGAAGCGAAGGGTCGGGCTCTGCTGGAGCGAAAGAGAGTAAAGGCCGAACAAATTCAGTAAGTAATGCGGGCCAGACATCGCACGCTGGTTGGTCTCGCGTTCGCGAGCGCGCTGATCGGGTGCGCTGCGCCTCCGCCACCGCCTCCGCCACCGCCGAAACCAGTAGTCGTCGGACCCCCGACCGATACCGTAAGGATTCCGTTGACGGATCTGCTCGCGCGGACGTACTACGGAAACGCCGGCGGCATATATCCCGGTGGAATCAACCAGCCGCCCGCTGACCACGATTCCGCCGCGCGTGCCCGGCGAAACTCGATCAAGCCCCTCGATGTGAATGGCGACGAGAGTCCGTTCGGGAAGTACGTGCTGCTCTCGATCGGGATGTCGAACGCGACACAGGAATGGTGCTCGCAGAGCTCGGGTCCGCCGTGCGCGCCGTGGACGTTCATGGGGAAAGCGGCGACCGATCCGAGCGTGAACCATTACACGATGGTGATCGTGAATGGTGCGGCGGACGGTCAGGACGCTCCGGCGTGGGCATCGCCCACCTCTCCCAGCTACGATCGCATCAAAGTTGCGCGTCTCGCGCCGCTCGGGTTGAGCGAGAATCAGGTGCAGGTGGTTTGGGTCAAGCTGGACGATCAGAAACCTTCGGTATCGCTCGCTACAAAGGCGGACAGCGCTCATCGCGCCCCCGCCGACAGCGCCGATTCGAATGTCCTCCTTGCAAGTCTGGGCATGGTTTTACGCGCGCTTCGAGTCCGCTATCCGAATCTCCGCCTCGTGTTTCTATCGAGCCGCATCTATGGCGGGTATGCGACGACTGATCTGAATCCCGAGCCGTACGCGTACGAAAGCGGCTTCTCGGTGAAGTGGGTGATCGAATCACAGATCAACGAGATGCGGGGGCTGCCGCCCAACCCGCGAGTGGGAACTCTCAACTACACGAAAAAGGCAGCGCCGTTGATATTGTGGGGACCATACATGTGGGCGGATGGTGCGACACCGCGCTCCGACGGGCTCGGGTGGGCGCGGGGTGACTTCGAGGAAGACGGCATGCATCCTTCACAGAGTGGTGAGACCAAGGTCAGTGAAAGGCTGCTCGATTTCTTCAAGAACTCGCCCTATACCCGTTGCTGGTTTGTGACGAATGGGTATTGTCTTTGATCTATGACAGAAATGGATTGGTGACCTGATCGAGTTGTTGACGTCCGTGGGTGCGGGAATATTCCCCGATCGATCAGAAAACGCACGCAAGCAGGAGAATGAGATGTTACACATGCCGTTAGTTAAAATCGAAGACCTTCCGGACAGCGCTCGCACGTGGGTATTCGGCGCAGATCACGATCTCGATGAATCAGCCGCCGATCTTCTTCTGCGCGATGTCGATCGCTTTCTCGCCCAATGGCACGCGCACGGCGCGCCCCTCACCGCCGCTCGAGATTGGAAGTACGGCCGCTTTCTCACCATCGGGGTCGATCAGTCCACGGCTGGCGCATCTGGCTGTTCGATCGATGGACTCTTTCGTTCGCTCAAAGCGCTGGAGCCGAGATTGGGAGCGAGTCTTGTTACGAGCGGATTGATTTTCTATCGTGATGGGAAAGGTCGTATTCAAGCGGTCAATCGCGACCGGTTCACGGAACTGAGCGCCGAAGGAAAGATCGGCCCCGAGACTCAGGTCTTCGATCCGACCGTCACGACGCTGGGCGAATGGAGAGAGCGCTTCGAGCTCAATGCCGGTGATTCGTGGCACGCGAAGCTGCTCGGGAAGAATCAGCCGGCGTGAACACTCACACGACGTACCTGACCTTCAACACGGAGAAGCGGCAGGAGATAATCGACATCACCGAAGAAGTCGAGAAGTGTCGGGCCGCGGCGGGCGTCACCGAAGGGATGGTTCTGGTGTCGGCGATGCATATCTCGGCGTCGGTGTTCGTGAACGATCACGAGCCCGGTTTGTGGAAGGACATTTTGGATTGGCTCGAGAACAGAATCGCGCCCTGGTCACCCGACGACTACCGTCACAACACCGGCACCGGCGAGGACAACGCGGCCGCGCATCTTCGCTCGCTGACGGTCGGTCACGAGGTGATAGTGCCCGTCACGAATGGAAAACTCGATTTTGGTCCGTGGCAGCGCGTGTTTTATGGTGAGTGGGACGGCCAGCGTCCCAAGCGCGTGCTGATCAAGGCAATGGGGGAGTAGCGTCGATCTTCAGGACAGCCTCTTCGGCGCCGATGAATCCGATGCGGCTGTGGGTCCCGTCGCAGAACGGTTTCATCACTGAGCCGCCACACCGACAGAGCGAGATCCACGTTTTGCCTTCCGGCGAGCTTTTTCTTTTGCCCTCCGGAACGGAGATCGGATTGCCTTCGTGATCGATGAGATTCACGTCGCCGTACACTCTGTACGAGCCATTCTTGCGAACTTCAATCGTGATGTCTGCCATTCTTCTTCCTCATAAATGAGCGCTTAGTTCGATTTCGATTACGTTACCACTGTGCGGCGCGCTGTAAACCACTTGCGCCCCTCCCTTCCAACATACACCATCCACAAGACCCGTACGAAGAGCCGGCATGTCCTGTTACACCGACGCCTCGAATCCAAAGAACTACCATAAGGTTGTGGACTGCCAGTACGCATGTCCGGCTCACACCAATGTGCCGGAATACCTGCGACTGATAGCTCAAGGCCGCTACACCGAGTCCTACCTGCTCAACCGGGAATCCAACGTCTTCCCAGGCATCCTCGGCCGCACTTGCGACCGACCGTGCGAGCCGGCTTGCCGGCGCGGGAGAATAGACGGAAAGCCTGTCGCCATTTGCCGCCTGAAAAGAGTGGCGGCGGATCTGCGGGACGATATCCAGGAATACCTTCCGAAGGCGCCGGCAATCAGGAATGGCAAGCGCGTCGCGCTCATCGGCGCCGGCCCGGCGTCGCTCACGGTCGCCAACGACCTCCTCCCGCTCGGCTACGAGGTCGTGATCTACGAGAAGTATGCGCGCGCCGGTGGCCTGATGCGCTTCAACATCCCGGCCTTTCGCCTTCCCGAGAGCGTGCTCGACGAAGAGACGGGCTACATCATCGACATGGGCGCCGAGGTTAGGTACGAAACGCCGGTCTCGAGCCTCAAGGAGTTGCTGAGCGTCAGCAACAACTTCGACGCGATCTTCGTCGGCAGCGGTGCACCAAAGGGGAAAGAGCTCGATATCCCGGGCCGCTGGGATGAGGGTGCGCGCGAGCGCATCCACATCGGCATCGAGTGGCTCGGCTCGGTCCACTTCGGCCACATCGACAAGATCTCGCCGCGCGTCCTGATTATCGGCGTCGGCAACACCGCCATGGACTGCTGCCGCACCTCACGCCGGCTGGGCGGTATCGATACGAAAGTCGTGGCGAGACGCTCGCGTCCGTACTTCAAGGCCTCGCCTTGGGAGCTGGAAGACGCCGACGAGGAGGGAATCCGTATCGTCGAGAATCACGCGCCGAAGCGTTTCGTCATTGAAAACGGCAAGCTCGTCGGCATGGAATTCGAACGGCTTCGCTGGACCAACGACAACAGCCGTC
Organism: Gemmatimonadota bacterium; assembly: GCA_003134685.1. Lineage (GTDB taxonomy): Bacteria > Gemmatimonadota > Gemmatimonadetes > Gemmatimonadales > Gemmatimonadaceae > UBA4720. The sequence continues at coordinate 365,504 of PLCA01000002.1, forward strand.
AGACGAGCACCGTGATCGACAAAGTCATCATTCCCTGCGACGAGGTCATCCTCGCCATCGGGCAGGACAACGCGTTTCCCTGGATCGAGCGCAACATCGGCATCACGTTCGACGAGCGCGACATGCCAATCATCGACAAGAAGACTTTCGAGTCCACTCGACGCGGCGTGTTCTTCGGCGGCGACGCCGCATGGGGCCCGCAGAACATCATCTGGGCAGTCGAGCACGGCCATCAGGCGGCGATCTCGATACACCGGCATTGCCAGGGCCTGCCGGTCGAGGAGCGCCCGCCAGAGGGAATGCATCTCGAGAGTACGAAGATGGGGCTACACTCGTGGGCGTACTCCAACGACTTCAACCCGTCGGAGCGCTCGAAGATGAAGCACGCCGAGTTGGTCGAGCGCTTTTCGGCGATCGGCGTCGAAGTGGAGCTGGGCTTCACGCCCGAGCAGACGGCGACCGAAGTCGAGCGCTGCCTGAACTGCGACATCGAAACGCACTTCGAGAACACTCTCTGCATCGAGTGCGACGCCTGCGTCGACGTCTGTCCTGTGAGCTGTCTCACGATCACGCCAAACGCGGCGAGCGAGATGGATCTCCGGACGATGCTATCCGCCCCCGCGCAGAACATGACCCAGGACCTCTACGTGTCCGATGCGCTGCCGCAGACGAAGCGCGTGATGGTCAAGGATGAGGATATCTGTCTCCACTGTGGGCTGTGCGCCGAGCGTTGTCCGACGGCGGCGTGGGACATGAAGAAGTTCGCGCTGGTGCTTCCGTATGCGTTCGCGCCGGCGGAACCGGCTTCGGTGGCGGCCGTATGAGCGGCGTCAACGACTTCGCATTCAGGATGGCCACCGTAAACGGCACGGGCTCGGCCAGCTCCAACAGTCTGTTGATGCAGGCGATCTTTCGCATGGGCATTCCGGTCACGGGAAAGAACATCTTCCCGTCGAACATCCAGGGGCTGCCGACGTTCTACGACATTCGGGTCAGCAAAGACGGATACACGGCGCGGCCCCAGGAGATGGATCTGGTCGTCACGCTCAACCCGAGCACGTACGCCAAGGACGTCGCATCGGTGAGGAAGGGCGGGTATCTCCTCTACGATTCGTCGTGGCCGCTCGAGCCCGACCTGGTGCGGGAAGGCATCACGATCCTCGGCATCCCCTTCGGGAAGATGTGCGTCGAGAACTTCGAGGGCGATCGGAATCGCACGCTGCTTCGCAATATCGTGTATTCAGGCGCGCTGGCCGCGTTTCTGAGCATGGACATGGAGGTCGTCGGTCAGATGTTGACCGAGAAGTTCTCGAAGAAGAAGGGGCTGCTCGACGCGAATCGTCGCGCCATCCAGCTGGGTTTCGACTACGCCAAGTCGCACTTCGAGTGCCCGCTGCCGTTTCATCTAGATCACATGGATGCCACCGGCGACTCGATCATCATCGATGGCAACTCCGCGGCCGCGCTCGGCGCCGTCTATGCCGGTGCAACGGTTGGCGCGTGGTATCCGATCACGCCATCGACCTCGCTGATGGAAGCGTTCACGTCGTTCTGCAAGAAGTTCAGAACCGAGCCGGAAACCGGGCTGGCCAGATACTGCATCATCCAGGCGGAAGACGAGCTATCGGCGGCGGGCATCGCGATCGGGGCAGGGTGGGCGGGCGTGCGCGCCTTCACGAACACATCGGGCCCGGGCATCTCGCTGATGCAGGAGTTCGTCGGGCTCGCGTACTACACGGAAATCCCGGCTGTCTTCTTCGACATTCAGCGCACCGGACCATCGACCGGCATGCCGACGCGCACCCAGCAGGCAGATCTGATGTCGCTGGCGTACGCGTCGCACGGCGACACGAAACACATCGTGCTCTTTCCGTGCAACCCGGAAGAGTGTTTCTACATGAGCGTGAAGGCGTTCGATCTCGCCGATCGCTTTCAGACGCCGGTGTTCGTCGCGAGCGATCTCGACATCGGGATGAACGACTGGATGTGCAAGCGATTGCAGTGGGACGACAGCTTTCGCCCGGACCGCGGCAAGTGTCTGACCGCCGACGAGCTCGAGTCCGTGATGAAGTTCTCGCGCTATCTCGACGCCGAAGGCGACGGCATTGCAGCGCGATCGCTGCCTGGTGTCCACGGCCACGGCGCGTACTTCGTGCGTGGCTCGGGTCACGACAAGCATGGCACGTACACCGAGGATGCCGACGCATATCAGGAGGTCGTTGACCGGTTGGCGCGCAAGTTCCGGCTTGCAGCCACTGCTGTCCCGGCGCCAGAGATTCACACTGTTCCGGGCGCCGAGGTCGGGATTGTGTCGCTTGGTGGCTGTCATGCCGCGGTGCTGGAGGCGATCGATCGCCTGCGCGACATGGGAATAGTCGCCGACTATATGCGCATCAGGGCGTTCCCATTCGACGCGCCGGTGCGCGCATTCCTCGATTCACACGCGGTGACTTTCGTCGTCGAGCAGAACCGGGATGCGCAGCTCCGGTCGCTGCTGGCGATCGAGACCGGTAAGCCACGCGACGAGATGATTCCGGTGCTGGACTACGGCGGGATGCCGCTCACGGCGATGAGCGTCGTCAGTGCGGTATCCGGTCACCTCCCACGGCCCGATACCAAGCGTTCGCCGCGCAAAAAAAGAAAGGTCCCGGCATGACTTCAATCACGAAGCCACAGGTTCGACACCCGGGCCTCAAGAAAAACGCGCTGGGCTTCACTCAGCGCGATTATGAAGGCGCGATGTCCACGTTGTGCGCCGGTTGCGGACACGACTCGGTGACAGCGGCCTTGGTTCAGGCCTGTTTCGAGCTCGCGCTGCCGCCGCATCGCGCGGCGAAGATGAGCGGCATCGGCTGCTCGTCCAAGACGACCGCGTACTTCATGCGGGACTCGCACGGATTCAACTCCGTTCATGGGCGCATGCCATCGGTGACCACGGGCGCCAACGCCGCGAATCGCGATCTCACCTATATCGGCATCTCCGGTGATGGCGATTCTCTGTCGATCGGACTCGGGCAGTTCTGTCACGCCATTCGGCGCAACGTGCGGATGCTGTACCTGATCGAGAACAACGGCGTGTACGGGCTGACGAAGGGCCAGTTTTCAGCGTCAGCGGACGTCGGCTCGACATCCAAGAAGGGCGAAACGAACGTCCAGCCGCCGATCGATCCCGTGCTCCTCGCACTCACGCTCGGCGCCACATTCGTCGCGCGCGGCTTTTCCGGAGACAAGGCGCAGCTCATACCCATCCTCAAGGCGGGGTTGTCCCACAATGGCCTCGCGATGGTGGACATAATCTCGCCCTGCGTGACGTTCAACGATCACGAGGGTTCGACGAAGAGCTATAAGTTCACACGTGAACACGATGTGGAGATCTCGGCGGCGGATTTCGTCCCGCTGCGCCGGGAGATCAAGGCGCCGGGGACGAACGAGGCCATCTCGACGGTGACCATGCACGACGGAAGCGTCGTCCGCTTCAGGAAGACCCACGAAGGCTACGATCCGACGAATCGCGAGGCAGCGTATGCGCATGTGCGCGCGTGCCAGCAGCGGGATGAAGTGGCGACGGGACTGCTGTTCATCGACGAGCATGGTGCGGATATGCACGCTGTCTGGAAGACAGTCGCGACGCCGCTCGTCGATTTGACGTATGAGCAGTTGTGCCCGGGGGATGCGGCGCTACAGGCGTTGATGGAGAAATACCGGTAGCATACGGCCTGGCCGCGACGCGGTTACCCTACATCTTGATGTCACTCAGCAGCAGGTCGTGCGCCCACTGATCGGCGAACCCGTTCTGTCGCAGTACCGTCGCGATCTGGCCCCAATGACGAATGTCGTGCAGGAAGATGTTCGACGCGATTTTGTGCTTGCTGGCTGAGACCGTGCCGGCCGTGAGAGTCTGAAACGTCAGAACCCGATCGAGCTCCTTCTCCGGCGCCGTCGTGAGAAAGTGAACCAGCTGGCCACGAGCATGATCGCCGAGCTCGAACACTTCTTCTATCGAAGTCTGCCGGAACTCCTCCCAGGTCGTCACATCCTGATCCAGCAATCGCTGCGTGTAGCGCAGCCCCACCGCGAAAATGTGCAGTACCACTCCGCCGACCGTCGCCATCCGCCCGGTGGCAAATGGAACCGCCCACGCGTTTGGATGCTCGACGAACCAGTCGCGCCAGTGCCGGTGTTCCGCCGATGTCAGCTCGAGGAGCGTTTTGTAGCTGAGCGCACAGCGGGCGATGGCCGTCACACTCTCAGGTGGTCCGGGCGCCAGCTCCGAATGGCGCGCTTGATGTCGGCCCGAGTCTTGAGCTCCCCACCAAGCACCCGTCGTGTCAGCTCGGATACTTCATCGTCGGGCGCGAATCGGAGGCCAATGAACTGATCGGCCGTCAATTCGCCAATGCGACCGCGCAAATCGGCTGGCAGAAGGCGCTCGAAGCGGACCCGCTCTTCGAGACGAATGATGCGATCCTGCGCGCGGAGTGGCATGTTCCGCGAGAGGACGATTCCAATGAGCAGTGCGAGCGCCACCAGAATCGCCCACCCACTGGCGAGTCTCGGGTCGCGGACGAAATTCACCACAACGAGGACCACGTTGATGAGCAATACGGGAAGCGTGAAGAAATGGAACGCTGGAATCCACCGACGGTGAGTGCCGAGCGTTTGCGTCTGATCTGCCATCGTGGCTCCTTGTTGTGTGATCCAGCTTCAACCCGCGGAAACTTAGCGGTCGCCCGGAATTGCGCGAGCATGACATCTCGCTCTCGATCGAGGAAACCGTCCCGCCGCTCCTATCCCTTGGCAACCTGCGCTTCGGCGTCGCGAGCGTATCGCTTGAGCCTCGCAATCATCGCGTTCAGGCCCGGCTCCCGCGCCGCCAATCCAATGCTTTCCATCAATATGCTGACAAAGTCACCGGGAATCCCCAGCGTGGTCGAGGGCGGCTGACCGTTCACCGCTCCGAAGACGATGGCGAGAACGGCCGCGATCGTGGGCGACTGACGGACATTGAGATCGGCGTAGAAGTACATCCGACCATCACGCACTTCCGGAATGATGTCGACGCGCGTCTGGCATTCCGGAACGGTGAACGATCCAAGGTCGAGGTCCTTGAAGCGATCCGGCAGCGGCTCGAGCTTCTTAGAGTACTGGATGAGCGCCTGCATCTTCTCCTCGCGTCCCATCGACCGGAACAACCTCAACACACGATCGATTGACGGCGGAATGCCCGAGCTGGCCGGAGCGCTCTCCATACGCTGGAATGTAATTAGCTTTCGCCAGTCAAATCTTCAAACGCAACGGAGAACCGGATGCCAACGAGAAAAGCGACTGCGGTGTGGGAAGGCGGACTCAAGAACGGTAAAGGAAGCTTCAAGGGCGAGAGTGGCGCGGTCAGCGGTCAATACAACTTCAGCTCGCGGTTCGAGAGCGGAGCAGGATCGAATCCTGAAGAGCTGCTCGCCGCGGCAGAGGCCGCCTGCTTCAGTATGGCGCTGGGCGCAGGTCTGGAGAAGAACGGTACGCCCGCCACGAAGATCGAGACGACCGCGGCGTGCACGGTTCAGGCGGTTCCGGGCGGATTCGGCATCACTACGATGAAGCTCAACGTCCAGGCTACGGTGCCGAAAATCGACAAGGTGAAATTCGACCAGATCGCACAGGAAACCAAAGAGGGGTGCCCGGTCTCGAAGGCTTTGAAGGGCAACGTCGACCTCCAGCTCGAGGCGCGACTGGTCTAGAAGCGAAACTTCCAGTCCGATTCACCGACCAGGCGTCGGGCGCGAGAGCGCGGACCTCCTTTTTTTCTTATCGCGAGTAGTTCCTGATCTTGCTCTTGAGCAGCTCGCCGTTGGAGAAGATGATCAGCTCCCCTGACTCGCTCCGCACGCGAGTGGTCTTGAGGCCGATGTGTTCCACTTTTCCGCGATAATTTTCGACCGAGATCGAGTCGCCGACCACGAACGGCTTGTCGATGACGATCGAGATGGCCGCGAACAGATCGCCGAGGATGTTTTGAACGGCGAGCGCGATCGCAAGTCCGCCGATCCCGAGGCCGGTGAGCAGCGGCCTGATCTCGACATTGTGTACCGAGAGCGCAACCAGGCCGAGAACGATCCAAATGGTGAGACGCGCGACGGCGCCGATGGCCTTGAACGTCGTGATGCTGCTGCCATCGGTGGCGTGGCCCTGAACATTCCGCTGGACGTAATGGCTGATGATGATGTTCGTCCAAATCACACCCTGCATGAACAGAGCGAGCGTGGTCGCGATATTCGCCTTGTCCTGGGTGCTGGCGGGGAGGCCGAGCAGTCTTGGCACGAACGAGGCGATGAGGGCGAGAACCAGGAATCCCGAGCCCCGGAGGATCTTGACGGCAAGACTGTTCTGCATGGCCAATAATGTAGCTTTTGTCAGCCTGTAGCTAACATCTCGTTCGGTTGCAGTTTCGGTTGCTCCCCTCGCGATGAGTGCCGCGCTTCCATGTCGTCGCAAGCATCGCAGTTGCGGCAACTCCACTCGGCAACGATCTCCTCGCCGAAGTGCTCGAGGATGTAGCGGGTGCGGCACTGCGTCGTCTGGCAGAACTGGATCATGGTGCGGAGCTTCTCCTGATCCATCGCGCGCCGCTCCTCATAGTCCTGCAGATCCGCGCTCAGATCCACCGCGCAGAGATTGTCGCCGAGCCTCTCCCACTTCCCTCCGCGGTGCTCACGCACGAGGCCATGACGCTTGAGCAGCGCGAAAACGATCTTGGCCTTGCGGGAAGGAATTCCCGTTAGCTCGACGATGTCGTCGAGCAGCACCGGCGTCTTGAGCGGATACTTTTCCAGTGCCAGCGCGACCTGCGCCGCCTCCTGCACTTCCGGATACTTGCCGCCCAGAAAGTACGACTGTATCCGCTTGTCCTCGACGCGGTACAGCACTCTACAGATTGCGGGCTGGCCGTCCCGTCCTGCTCGGCCGGCTTCCTGATAGTACGCCTCAATCGACCCGGGAAAATGGTAGTGGATCACCCAGCGCAGATCCTGCTTGTCGATGCCGAGCCCGAAGGCGTTGGTGGCGATGATCGCCTTGAGCTCGCCCGCCATGAAGCGGTCCTGAACATCCTTCCGATCGGCCGCCGGCCGTTTGCCGTGGTAGATCCCGACGCTGAACTCCTCCGACAGCGCCGCGTTCAGACGCTCGGCCTCTTTCACGGTCGCGACGTAAATCACCCCCGAGCCCTCGAATTCCTGGAGAGCATGGCGAAGGATCGCGTCCTTGATCTGATCGTTGACGGTGCGAACCACCTCGAAGCGGAGATTCGGGCGGGCGAATCCTGTGATCGTGATGTGCGGATCGATCATGCCGAGCTGTCGGATGATGTCGGCCTGAACGTGCGCGGTCGCAGTGGCGGTGAGCGCGAGCACCGGCGGGCGGCCGAGGCGCTTGGAGATCGCTCCGAGCGAGAGGTAGTCGGGGCGGAAATCGTGTCCCCACTGGCTGACGCAGTGCGCCTCGTCGACGACGAAGAGACTGATAGGACGCGAGAGCAGATGCTCGAAGAAGGCGCGGTCCTTGAACCGCTCGGGAGTGAGATAGAGAATTTCTCCTTCGCCGTCGGCGATCTGGCGGTGCGCCTCCCGCGACTCGGCGCGGGAGAGGTGCGAATGCATCGCGACGGAGCTCACTCCCTGGGCGGAGAGCTTGTCGTGCTGGTCCTTCATCAGGGCGATCAGCGGACTGACGACAACTGTGAGTCCGGGCATCAACACGGCGGGCAGCTGGTAAATCAGCGACTTCCCGCTTCCGGTCGGCATCACGACCAGGGCGTCCTTGCCGGAGAGAACGGCGTCAATCGGCGCCCACTGGCCAAGCCTGAAATCGTGATGCCCAAAGCGATCGCGGAGCAGCTGTCGAGCCACTTCCCTCGTTATTCGTTTCGACACTCGAGCTAGTACAGGCACAAAGTATTCCGCCCACCCAGTCAGATCAGGAACTGCGATGGCCATCACCGCTCGACACGAAGAAGCCTACATGGTAAGCTGAGCGACCATGCCACTTACCTCCTCTCGGTCCGCTTCCCCCTCATCGCGATTCCAGATCTTCGCGCCAACCGCGCCGGGACTGGAGTCGATCGCCGCGGGCGAGCTCAAGTCGCTCGGCGTGAGAGGACGGCAGGAAATCGGCGGAGTCGCATTCGACGGAGATCTGGATCGCATCTACCAGGCGAATCTCTGGCTTCGCACCGCCAGCCGCGTGGTGGTCAGACTCGGGCAATTTCACGCCAGCACTTTTTACGAGCTCGAGCGGAGGTCGAAAAAATTGCCGTGGCAGGATTTTCTTCCGGAGAATGGCTCGGTCGAGGTGCGCGTCACATGCAGAAAGTCGAAGCTGTATCACTCCGACGCCGTGGCGGAGCGCCTGCTGTCCGTTATCGCGGGAGTGGCGCCGAGCGGCACCGAAATGAAAGTTGGGAATCTCCCCGATGAGGAACAGGAGGAATACCAAGAAAGAGGAAGTTCTCGGCAGCTCTTTATCGTGCGAATCGTGCACGACCAGTGTGAGATCAGCGCCGACAGCTCGGGTGAGCTGTTGCACCGGCGCGGATACCGGAAGGAGGTGGCAAAGGCGCCACTTCGGGAAACATTGGCAGCGGCGATGCTGTTGGCGAGCGGATGGGATGGGCGGCGGGGAGAGCCGTCGCTCGATCCGATGTGCGGGTCGGGGACGATTCCGATCGAGGCGGCGCTGATCGCGCGTGGGATTGCGCCGGGTCTCGAGCGGGACTTTCAATTCATGCACTGGCCCACTTTCAATCGCGGTCTCTGGAACGACATTATCGAAAAGGCGCGCGCCTCCGTGACGAACCCGACCCTCGACATCGTGGGCGCCGACCGCGACGCCGGCGCAATCCGGGCCGCGATGCACAACGCGGAGAGGGCGGGAGTCGGTCGAGACGTTCGGTTTTCGGCGGAGTCGCTCTCGGGGTCCATCGCAAAGCTCGAAAATGTCGCAGATGGTCAGGGTTGGATTCTCACCAACCCGCCGTACGGAGTGCGGGTCGGCGAGAGCGAAGACCTGCGCGACCTGTACGCGACTCTGGGAAATGCCTTGAAAACGAAGCGAGGATGGAGGATCGGGATACTGACGTCGGACGCGGTGCTGGCGGCGCAGATGCGGCTTCCGCTCCGGCCGAGGTTCAGCACGAGCAACGGAGGAATTCCGGTGAGCTTCCTGGTCAGTGAAAAAGCGGTCAGGCCCGGTGCGCGTTCGCCCAAATCGGGTGTAGGAGGGAGTGTTCAGTGAAAACTGACGGGTCAGCGAACCGATTAGATAGCCGTCTAATCGGGACGGTCGTCTCGATCAACGTGTCTGGCGGAGGAGTGCCAAAAAGCCGCGTTAGTGGCGTCCAAGTGTCTCGATCGGGGCTTCAAAACGACGCTCAGAACGACACGATGCACCACGGTGGACCCGACCGAGCGGTGTGCGTGTATTCCCTGGAACGCATCCGCTCGCTTCAAGCGGAAGGTCACCCGATCGACGTTGGAACCGCCGGTGAGAACGTGACCCTCGAGGGAGTCGATTGGGATCTGGTCGTCCCCGGAGCGCGCCTGCGACTTGGAGACCGCGTTCTTCTCGAGGTTGTGTCGTTCACAAACCCGTGCAAGACGATCAAGGCGTCGTTCATCGACGGAAAATTCATCCGCATCGCGCAAAAGCTTCACCCGGGATGGAGCCGAGTGTACGCGCGAGTGCTGTCCGAGGGGCAGATCCACTTCGGCGACCCCGTCGAAGTCAACCCAGGGACCGAATAACAAGGGTCGGACTGGCCCCAGAACGGCCCCGCTTTTGAATAGTAGAACTGATCCCCACCGGCCCCGCGCCGGCAAACCAGGGGATTCAAGGACCCCGCGAGCGGCCGGGCCTTAAGAGAAGTCATATCAAGGAGTAAAGTCGTGGAGATCGGTGATACAATCGAGGAAGAGACGAGTGCGGAGGAAAGCTCCGAGCGCTCTTCCAATGCGAGCTCGCGCCGGAGAAACGGCGGCAAGGGACGCGACGGGAAAGGAAACGGCAACGGTGCCGGCACCAAACGCGGTGAAGAAGGAGCGGGAGGACTCGCCCCAGACGGAAAACTGAAGGACGCGAATCTCCGACGCCTCCTGCACGCCATGCGCGACCTGAGAGACGGTGAATTCGAGGTCCGGCTCGCCATGTCCGAAGATCCGCTGCTCTCAGAGATCGCGGACGCGTTCAACGGAATCGCCAAGCTCAACGAGCGGTTGTCCGAGGAGATGCTGCGCGTCAGCACCACCATCGGACGCCAGGGCCAGATGAACGATCGCGCTTCCATTGGTCCCGTCATCGGTGGCTGGCGCTCCACCGTCGAGTCAGTCAATACGCTCATCACCGACCTCGCTTCGCCCACGACCGAAGTAGCTCGCGTGCTGACCGCGGTAGCCGAGGGGGATCTCGGTCAGAAGATGGTGCTGGAGATCGATGGCAAGCCGGTGCAGGGCGAGTTCCTTCGAATCGGCACCACCGTCAACACGATGGTCGATCAGCTCGGCTCCTTCGCCAACGAAGTCACGCGCGTCGCGCGCGAAGTGGGAACCGAGGGCAAGCTGGGTGGACAGGCAGAGGTGCCGGGCGTCGCCGGCACGTGGAAGGACCTGACCGACAACGTCAACACGCTCGCTGGAAATCTCACCAGCCAGGTGAGAAACATTGCCGCGGTGACCACGGCGGTCGCCAAGGGAGACCTTTCCCAGAAGATCACGGTCGAAGCGCGCGGCGAGACGCTGGCGCTCAAGAACACCATCAACACGATGGTCGATCAGCTGAGCGCGTTCGCATCGGAAGTCACTCGCGTGGCGAGAGAGGTCGGAACCGAAGGGAAGCTGGGCGGACAGGCAGCGGTGCCGGGTATCGCAGGCACGTGGAAGGACCTGACAGACAACGTCAACACCCTCGCTGGAAACCTCACCGGTCAGATCAGAAACATCGCCGACGTGACGACTGCGGTCGCGCAGGGCGACCTGTCGCGGAAGATCACTGTCGACGTCAAGGGCGAGATTCTCGAGCTGAAGAACACCGTCAACACGATGGTGGATCAGCTGAGCACGTTCGCGGAGGAAGTGACGCGCGTCGCGCGCGAGGTGGGAACCGAGGGACGACTGGGGGGACAGGCGCAGGTGCCGCAGGTCGCCGGCACGTGGAAGGATCTCACCGACAACGTGAACTTCATGGCGTCGAACCTCACCGGTCAGGTGAGAAACATTGCCGACGTCACGACCGCAGTCGCGCGCGGCGACCTGTCGCGCAAGATCACGGCTGACGCGCGCGGAGAGATTCTCGAGCTCAAGAACACCATCAACATCATGGTGGACCAGCTCAGCTCCTTTGCATCGGAAGTAACGCGTGTCGCGCGCGAGGTCGGTACCGAGGGCAAGCTGGGCGGCCAGGCGGAAGTGCCGGGCGTCGGCGGAACGTGGAAGGGTCTCACCGACAACGTGAACACGCTAGCCGGAAATCTCACGAGCCAGGTGCGAAACATTGCGGCCGTCACTACCGCGGTCGCGAAGGGAGACCTGTCACAGAAAATCACTGTCGAAGCGAAGGGCGAAACAGCGGAGCTCAAGAACACGATCAATACGATGGTCGATCAGCTGAGCACGTTTGCTTCCGAAGTCACGCGTGTCGCGCGCGAAGTAGGGGCAGAGGGACGCCTCGGTGGACAAGCGGCCGTGCCTGGCGTCGGTGGCACATGGAAAGATCTGACGGACAATGTGAACGCCATGGCATCGAGCCTCACTGGACAGATCCGAAACATCGCAGACGTTACGACGGCGGTCGCCAGGGGCGATCTGTCGAGAAAGATCACAGCGGAAGCCAAGGGCGAGATCCTCGAGCTGAAGAGCACGATCAACATCATGGTCGATCAGCTGAGCGCGTTCGCTTCCGAAGTCACTCGTGTGGCCAAAGAAGTTGGAACCGAAGGAAAACTCGGCGGACAGGCGGAAGTGTTGGGCGTCGCGGGAACGTGGAAGGATCTGACCGACAACGTGAACTTCATGGCGTCGAACCTCACCGGACAGGTGAGAAACATCGCGGACGTCACGACGGCGGTGGCAAAGGGAGATCTGTCGAGAAAGATCACGACGGAGGCGAAGGGAGAGATTCTGGAGCTGAAGGAGACCATCAACATCATGGTCGACCAGCTCAGCGCATTCGCGGCCGAAGTGACGCGCGTGGCGCGCGAAGTTGGCACCGAAGGAAAACTCGGCGGCCAGGCGAGCGCTCCCGGAGTGGCGGGAACGTGGAAGGACCTCACCGACAACGTGAACACTCTTGCCGGAAACCTTACCGGCCAGGTACGAAACATCGCCGCGGTGACTACGGCGATCGCGCGCGGAGATCTCTCACAGAAGATCACCGTCGAAGCGAAGGGTGAGACGGCGGAGCTCAAGGACACGATCAACACCATGGTCGATCAGCTCAGCTCGTTCGCCGACGAAGTAACCCGCGTCGCCAAGGAAGTGGGTACGGAAGGGAAGCTCGGCGGACAAGCGAGTGTCCCCGGTGTCGGTGGCACCTGGAAGGACCTTACCGACAACGTGAACGCGATGGCGTCCAACCTCACGGGCCAGATCAGAAACATTGCCGACGTGACGACCGCGGTGGCAAAGGGAGATCTGTCGCGGAAGATCACGGTCGACGTGAAGGGAGAGATCCTCGAGCTGAAGCAAACCATCAACACAATGGTGGACAGCCTCAGTGTCTTCGCGGGCGAAGTAACGCGCGTCGCGCGCGAGGTGGGAACCGAGGGCCGGCTGGGCGGACAGGCGAACGTGCCTGGCGTCGCCGGCACGTGGAAGGATCTCACCGACAACGTGAATTTCATGGCGTCGAACCTTACCGGTCAGGTGAGAAACATCGCCGACGTCACGACCGCGGTCGCGAAGGGAGACCTCTCGCGCAAGATGACGGTCGACGTGAAGGGCGAGATCCTCGAGCTGAAGAACACCATCAACACAATGGTCGATCAGCTGAGCGGCTTCTCGTCCGAAGTGACGCGAGTCGCTCGCGACGTGGGCACGGAAGGGAAGCTGGGCGGGCAGGCGAACGTGCCCGGAGTCGCGGGCACGTGGAAGGATCTCACCGACAATGTGAATACGCTCGCCGGAAATCTGACGAGTCAGATCAGAAACATCGCCCTCGTCACGACGGCGGTGGCGAAGGGAGATTTGTCGCAGAAGATCACCGTCGAGGTGCGCGGCGAGATTCTCGAGCTGAAAAACACTGTCAACGCGATGGTGGACTCGCTCCGTGTCTTCGCGGATGAAGTGACCCGCGTCGCCAAGGAAGTGGGCACCGAAGGAAAGCTCGGAGGCCAGGCGGAAGTGCCCGGCGCGGCCGGCACGTGGAGAGCGCTCACCGACAACGTGAACGCGATGGCGAACAGCCTGACGCTGCAGGTGCGCGCGATCGCGGACGTCGCAACCGCGGTGACGCGCGGCGACTTGAGCAGGCAGATCGCGGTAGAGGCTCAGGGCGAGCTGGACGAGCTGAAGAACAACCTGAACCAGATGATCGTGAACCTGAAGTCCACGACCGAGAAGAATTCGGAGCAGGACTGGTTGAAGACGAACCTCGCGAAGTTCTCGCGGATGATGCAGGGGCAGAAGGATCTGGAAGCGGTCTCGAAGCTCATCATGTCGGAGCTGACTCCGCTCGTGTCGGCTCACCATGGCGCGTTCTACATCATGGACGACGACAACAACACGCCGGTGCTCAAGCTCATTGCCAGCTACGCGTACAAGGAGCGCAAGCACGTCGGCAACCGCTTCTACCTTGGCGAAGGACTAGTCGGCCAGGCGGCGCTGGAAAAAAAGGCGATTTTGCTGACGAACGTCCCCGCGGATTACATCCGAATCTCGTCGGGCCTGGGAGAGGCGCCGCCGCGCAACGTCATCGTGCTACCCGTGCTGTTCGAGGGAGAAGTGAAGGCCGTGATCGAGCTCGCTTCGTTCCTGCCCTTCAGTCAGATCCACCAGCTCTTCCTCGACCAGTTCGCGGAAAGTGTGGGAGTCGTGATCAACATGATCGCGGCCAACATGCGGACCGCCGAGCTGCTTGAACAATCGCAAAGTCTAACTCTGGAATTGCAGAGCCAGTCCGAAGAGCTGCGCACGCAGCAGGAAGAGCTGAAGAAATCCAACGCCGAGCTCGAGGCGCAGGCGACAACGCTTCGCACGTCGGAAGAGCTGCTCAAGGACCAGCAGGAGGAGCTCCAACAGGTCAACGAGGAGCTCGAGGAAAAGGCGTCGCTGCTGGCGGAACAGAACCGGAAGGTCGAATCGAAGAACGAAGAAGTGGAAGGAGCGAGAGTCGCTCTCGAGGAGAAAGCGGAACAGCTCGCGTTAAGCTCCAAGTACAAGTCGGAGTTCCTCGCCAACATGTCGCACGAGCTGAGGACGCCGCTCAACAGCCTCCTCATCCTGGCGCGGCTGCTGAGCGAGAACAAGGACGGCAATCTCACGCCGAAGCAGGTCGAGTTTGCGCAGACGATTCTCACGTCGGGCAGCGACCTGCTCAATCTCATCAACGACGTGCTCGATCTCTCGAAGGTCGAAGCCGGCAAGATGGATGTGAATCCGACGGAGATTCGCCTGGCGGACATCAAGGAGTTCGTGGAGCGCAGCTTCAATCAGCTCGCCGACCAGAAGGGGCTTGGCTTCCACGTGGACGTGGCCTCGGATCTTCCGCAGGCGCTCTTCACCGATGGCGGACGGCTGCAGCAGGTTCTCAAGAACCTCCTGTCCAATGCGTTCAAATTCACGGAGCAGGGAGACGTCACGCTCACCGTTCGTCGCGCGGAAAAAGGACGCCGATTCCTGAATCCGACGCTCGAAGCCGCGTCAGACGTGCTCGCCTTCTCCGTCTCCGATACGGGCGTGGGGATTCCGAAGGACAAGCAGCGACTGATCTTCGAGGCGTTCCAGCAGGCGGACGGGACGACGAGCCGCAAGTACGGTGGAACGGGTCTCGGACTTTCGATCAGCCGCGAGATCGCGCGTCTGCTCGGCGGCGAGATCAGGGTCGAGAGCGCAGAGAATCAGGGCAGCACCTTTACGTTGTTCCTCCCGCCACGGTACATCCCGCGGCAGGAGGGGCCCGACCGCGATCCCATCCGCGTGAGGAACTACCCGCCCCCCCGCAACACGGTGGCAGCGCCGCGGCGGACTACCCCGGTCAGGCCACAACCAGCGAGTCGAGACCAGCGGCGTAAGTCCACTGGCGACGCGCTGCAGTATCGGCCCGAGCGTCGGACAGTTCCACAAACGGTGATCAACGATGACAGGGAGCGGATCGAAGAAGGCGATCGCACCGTGCTCGTCATCGAGAACGATCAGAACTTCGCGAGAGTCTTGCTGGACATGGCGCGCGAAAAGGGCTTCAAGGCCGTGGTCGAGCTGGATGGAGAGGCTGGTCTAGCGGCCGCGCGCGAGATTCGCCCGGACGCGATCACTCTCGATATCGACATGCCTGGAATGGATGGACTCGAGGTGCTCGATCGCCTCAAGCGAGACCCCGATACGAGGCACGTTCCTGTACACATCATTTCCGGCGTGGAGGAGAAACGCGAAGGCCTCAAGGCGGGTGCGATCGCCTTCCTGGCCAAGCCGGTGAGCAAGGAAGGGCTCGATGCGGCATTCGCCCGGATCTCCTCTTTCATCGACACCGTGCCGAAAAACCTGCTGGTCGTCGAGGACAACGAAACACAGCGGCAAAGCATCGTCGAGCTGATCGCGCACGACGATGTCGATATTATCGCGGTTGGCTCCGCGGAAGAGGCGCTGGGCAAGCTCCAGGGAAAGCACTTCGACTGCATGGTCCTCGACCTCGGGCTCCGTTCTGGCGACATGAGCGGCTTTGATCTGCTCGAGAAGGTGAAGTCGGATCCGGACAACCACGACCTTCCGATCATCATCTACACCGGCAGGGAGCTGAGTCCGGAGGACGAGACCAAGATCAAGAAGTACGCGGAGACGATCATTGTGAAGGACGTAAAGTCCCCCGAACGCCTGCTCGACGAGACGGCACTCTTCCTCCACCGCATCGAAGCGAAGCTACCAGAGCAGAAGCGGAAGATGCTGGAGCATCTGCACGACGCCGACTCCGTGGTCGCCGGAAAGAACATCCTGGTGGTGGACGACGATGTGCGCAACATCTTCTCGCTCACCAGCATGCTGGAGGACCACGGCATGGTCGTGCGATTCGCCGAGAACGGAAAGCAGGCGATCGACGAGCTGAAGAAAGATGCGAACGTGGACGCGGTGCTGATGGACGTCATGATGCCGGAAATGGATGGCTACGAGACAACGAGAGCGATCCGCGCAATGAACCAGTTCAAATCGCTGCCGATCATCGCGCTGACGGCGAAGGCAATGAAGGGTGATCGCGAGAAGTGCATCGCCGCGGGAGCGTCCGACTACATCACGAAGCCCGTCGATACCGAGCAGCTGTTGTCACTGCTGCGAGTATGGCTGTACAGATAGCGGAGGTACCCGACACTGGCGCGGAGCCCGACCGGCAGGCGTTCAAGCCCGACTTGGAAAGAATCGAGATCGAGCTGCTGCTGGAGGGGATCTTCCGTCATTACGGGTTTGATTTCCGGGCCTACGCCTATGCGTCGATTCGCCGTCGCCTTTGGAAGCGCATCGAAGAGGAAAAGCTGCCGAGCATGAGCGCGCTCCAGGAGCGGGTACTTCACGAGCCCGCAATGATGGAGAAACTGCTGCTGGATCTCTCCATCAACGTGACGGCGATGTTCCGGGATCCCTCCTTCTACATCACGTTCCGCCAGCACGTCGTGCCGTTGCTCCGGACCTACCCATTCATTCGCATCTGGCACGCCGGCTGCTCGACGGGCGAAGAAGTCTATTCGATGGCTATGTTGCTCCGCGAAGAAGGGCTGTACGACCGGTCGCGCATCTACGCGACGGACATCAACGAAGTGGTGCTCCAGAGAGCGAAGGCGGGAATCTTTCCGCTCGAGCGGATGCAGGAGTACACCGACAACTACATGCGGGCCGGAGGCAAGAGATCGTTTTCCGAGTACTACACGGCGAAATACGGGGGAGCGCTGTTCGATCAGTCGCTGACGAAGAACGTGGTATTCTCGCAGCACAACCTGGTCACGGACCGCTCGTTCAGCGAGTTCAACGTCATCCTCTGCCGCAACGTGCTCATCTACTTCGACAAGACGCTCCAATCGAAGGTCCACAGCCTGTTCTACGACAGCCTCGCCATGTTCGGAGTGCTGGTGCTGGGCAGTAAGGAGACACTGCGGTTCATGTCGCACGAGGAATGCTATCAGCAGATGGCGCCCCCGGAAAAAATTTTCCGAAAGGTGAGATAGCGATGCCGTACTCGATCGTCGCAATAGGGACATCGTGGGGCGGGTTGTCCGCGCTGACGAATCTGCTCGGCGGGCTGCCGGAAGAATTCCCGATTCCGATCGTGGTGGTGCAGCATCGGAGCAAGGATTCCGATCGGCTGCTGGCACAGCTTCTCGGGGACGCGACGCCTCTCAAAGTCTGCGAGGTCGAGGACAAGGACGCGCTGTGCGCGGGAACCGTGCACGTCGCCCCCGCGAACTATCACATCCTGGTTGAATCGGGACACCTGTCGCTCACCACCGAGGAGCCGGTCAGATTCAGCCGCCCGTCGATCGATGTGATGTTCACATCGGCCGCCGATACTTACCGATCGGAGACAATCGGAATCATCCTCACCGGCGCGAACGAGGATGGAGCGAGCGGCCTCGCGCACATCGTGAAGCGTGGTGGACGCGCCCTAATTCAGGATCCGAAGACAGCAGAGATTCCGATCATGCCGGAGGCCGCCGTCCAGGCGGTGCCGACGGCCGAGGTGCTTGGGCTCGACGATCTCGCGCCACGGCTGCTCGAGCTCAGTCGGGGAGCGGCGAAAGTGGACCGGAGAACGGCAGTATGACGGACGATCTCGTCAGCATCCTCCTCGTCGACGACCGCCGGGAGAACCTTCTCGCGCTCGAGGCGATTCTGGAGCCGCTTGGGCAGACCCTGATTCGCGCCAGCACCGGCCCCGAGGCGCTGAAACAGGTGCTGGTGCTCGACCCCGCGGTGATTCTTCTCGACGTGCAGATGCCGGGCATGAACGGCTTCGAGGTGGCCGAGATCATCAAGTCGCGCGAAAGATCGCGCACGATCCCGATCATCTTCCTGAGTGCGATCAGCAAAGAAGATGCGTATGTCTTCAAGGGCTACTCGATGGGGGCCGTCGACTACGTATTCAAGCCGTTCAACCCCGATGTGCTGAGATCGAAGGTCGCGGTCTTCGTGGACCTCTACGTCAAGCAGCGCGAGCTGGGGCGCCAGGGCGAGCTGTTGCGTGAATCACAGAAGCGCGAGCTCGAGCTCGAGCACCGCACCTCGCTGCTGGAAGCGGAGGCGCGCTCGGCGGCCAAGCTGTCGCAGATGAACGACGAGCTGCATCGCCGCCAGGTTGCCCTCGAGCAGGCGATGGGCGCGCGCAATCGCTTCTACGCATCGATGAGCCACGAGCTGCGGACTCCGATCAACGCGGTGATCGGCTACAGCACCATCATGCTCGACAACATCTATGGCCCCCTCAACGTCAAGCAGAAGGAAGGTCTGCAGCGGTCGCTCAAGGCGGCGCGCCATCTGCTCGAATTGGTGAACGACGTTCTCGACCTTTCCAAGATCGAAGCGGGTAAGATCGAGCTCACGCTGCAGCCGGTGATGTTCCCGTCGCTGATCGAGGATCTGTTCGTCACGGTGCGGCCGCTGGCGGACGAATATGGCTCGACTCTGAGCCTGGACACAGAGGGAGCGCGCTTCAACATCGTGAGCGATCCGCGCCGGGTGCGGCAGATCCTGCTCAACCTGCTCTCGAACGCGATCAAGTTCGGCGAAGGAAAGCCCATTCGCGTGCTGTGCAAGCAGTGCGAGAACAAGAGCGCGGAGATCGAGGTAATCGATCAGGGCGTAGGAATCGCGCAGGACGATATCGCGCGCATCTTCGAGGAGTTCGTCCAGGTCTCTGAATCCAAGCAGCCGGGGACCGGTCTGGGGCTCCCGATTTCGAGGCGGCTAGCTCAGCTGCTGGACGGGACTTTGACCGTCTGTTCGAAGCCAGGCGAGGGGAGCGCGTTCCGTCTCACTCTGCCGGCCACTATAGAGGACGAATTGGCGGCGGCAGAGGTGTTATCCGGCGCTACAGTGGCCTAACTATACTCCTTTATTGGCACAATCTCTGCCTTTCTAATGAGTACCGTCGCGTTGAGCGGGGGTCATTATTGGAGGCTTTAAATGTTCAAAAAGATACTAATCCTGCCTGCCGCGCTCTTCGCTTTCGCATGTGGTGGCGACAAGAAGGTCGATGATGCTTTGAATTCCGACCTTTCCACGGCCGCGCAGGCGCAGCCGTATACGCCGCTGGACAGCATCACCGCGGCTGAGCGCGCAGGGGTCGCAACAGCCCCCGCGTCGAACTCGCTGAGAAGCACGTCAACGGCGCCGCGGACTACGGTTCGCAGGTCGACCACGACGACGCGCCGTTCATCCGGCACGTACTCCTCGGCTCCGGTATACAGCGCACCGGCACCGGTGGAAGTCAAGCACACCAAGCGTGATGCCGCGATCGGCGCAGGCGCCGGCGCAGTGATCGGCGCAGTCGCCGGCCACAGCGTGAAGGGCGCGATCATCGGTGGCGCAGCCGGAGCGATTCTCGGCGGCGTCATCGGCAACAACGTCGACAAGACGAAGAAGTAGGGCTGTCCGCTCAAGCTTCTGGGCGCTTCGCACTAGATACCAGTGCGGGGCGCTTTTTTTTTGCTGCGACCGAACCAGTCTGTCAACTGCGAACTGAACGGGATCCGAGTTGTCAGAGGCATAGATCTCAGTATGTAGTCACCGCGCTCTGACCGTATCCTGCGCTCATCCGAGTACATCCGACCGCCTGTGCCACACGCCACTCAGATACGTCGCAGCGTAGTTACTAAACCTGATATCTACGCTTCTGAGATCTCGGATCCCGTTCAGTTGCAGTTGCCTGGGCCGATATGCTCCGTTAGTCCGCGCGTCCAAGGACGGTATACCGCAGTTAAATTTAGAGGCATGAGTTCCGATCCAATCACGGGCGTATTCAACGACGGGTACATAAGCGAGTCCTACGAAGCCTACCGGCGCGATCCTGCGTCGGTGGACGAATCGTGGCGCCAGTTCTTCCGATTTGCCGAAAGTTTGGGTGGAGCGCCACCGCCACCGCGGACGCCGGGCGAAGCTCCTTCAGCGGGACAACTCGATCCCGCTTTTCTTCGCGATGTCGCCGCGGCGGGTGAGCTTGTAGACGCAATTCGCCACTACGGCCACATGGCCGTACCGCTCGATCCGCTGGGCACTCTGCCCGGAGGAACTCCGGAGCTGACCCCGGAATTTCACGGGCTGAGCGAGGAGCAGCTCGCGAGCATTCCCGGCATCGCACTCGGCGCTTCGGGTGGCAGCGCCGCCGACGTGATCGCGCGCCTCCGCGAGCTGTATTCGTCGAGGATCGGATTCGAGATCCTGCACCTCGGCAGATTCGAAGAGCGCGAGTGGCTTCGCGTGCAGATTGAGAGCGGACGACTGCACGCGTCACTGAGTGGGGAAGAAAAGAAATCGATACTTCAGCGACTCACGGACGTCGACGGGCTCGAACGGTTCCTCGGACGCGCCTATCAGGGCTACAAGCGCTTCTCGATCGAGGGCAGCGACATCCTGGTTCCGATGCTGGATGTCGCGATCGAATCGGCCGCCGCCCACGGCGCCCGCGAAGTCGACTTGGCAATGGCGCATCGGGGCCGCATCAATGTTCTGGCGCACACGCTCAGCAAGCCGTACTCGACGATCTTCGAGGAATTCGAGGGAAAGCACGCGACGACGAATGCGGTCAGTGAAACCGGCGACGTGAAGTATCATCTCGGCGCAACTGGAAAAAGGAAGGTCGCGAGCGGCGATGAATTCGAGATCGTGCTGATTCCGAATCCGAGCCATCTCGAAATCGTGAATCCCGTGCTCGAGGGGGTTGCGAGAGCGCGGCAGGTGCTGGCCGGAAATGGCGAGCGTGATGAAGCCTCGGTGCTTCCGATTTGCATCCACGGCGACGCCGCCTTTCCAGGCGAGGGAGTTGTGGCCGAGACGCTCAATCTCTCCGGACTCAGCGCTTATCGGACGGGCGGAACGCTGCACATCATCGTCAACAATCAGGTCGGATTCACGACCGATCCCATCGATGCCAGATCAACGCACTATGCCAGCGATCTTGCCAAAGGGTTCGAGGTTCCGATCGTTCACGTCAACGCAGACGATGCGGAGTCGTGCGTGCACGTCGTGCGTTTGGCGGTCGACTACCGAGCGAAGTTCGGCAAGGACTTTCTAATCGACGTCGTGGGGTACCGCCGGCACGGACACAACGAGACGGACGAGCCTGCATTCACGCAGCCGATCCTTTATAAGAGAATCCGGGCGCATCCTTCTCCCCGGGAAGTGTGGGCTAGCCGGCTGGTGGCCGAAGGAGTTGTCACGGAGGAAGAAGTGAAGAAGCTCGACGTCGACGCGGCGGCGAACTTCGACCGGATTCAGACGGCGATGAAAGCCGGCGAGATTCATTTGCCCGAGTACAATCCCGCCAAGGGGGCGGACGCGGACCAGTCGGGCGCTTGTACCGGCGATACGGCTGTCGACGCGGATCGCCTGCGGACGCTGAACGACCGGCTCCTCAAGTGGCCATCGACCCTCAACGTGAATCCGAGGCTCGCCAAGAACCTGGCTCGCCGCGGCGAGGCGATGGGGGATGCTGGTGGAATCGACTGGGGTCATGCAGAAACCCTGGCATTTGCGTCGCTGCTCACCGAGGGCAAATCGGTGCGGCTCACCGGCCAGGATTCCGAGCGCGCGACATTTTCGCACAGGCAAGCGGTGCTTCACGACACGGAGTCGGGAGAAATTTACGTTCCGCTCGAGCACATCGGTGATGGCGAGTCTCATGGACGCATGGAGATCTACAACAGTCCGCTCTCCGAGATGGCGGTGCTCGGGTTCGAGTACGGCTACAGCACTGCGGCCGAGGACACTCTGGTGCTGTGGGAAGCCCAGTACGGTGATTTCGTGAACGTGGCGCAACCGATCATCGACCAGTTCATCACCGCGGATCGCGCGAAATGGGGACAGGACTCCGGGATCGTGCTGCTGCTTCCACACGGGTACGAGGGACAGGGGCCTGAGCACTCGAGCGCGCGTCTCGAGAGATTCCTGCAGCTGTGCGCCGAGGGCAACCAGCGTGTGGCTTATCCGTCGACGCCGGCGCAGTACTTCCACATTCTGCGGCGACAGGCACAGCTGTGCGAGCGGCGTCCGTTGATCCTGATGCAGCCGAAGAGTCTGCTGCGTCTGCCGGAGGCCGCGTCACACCTGCGCGATCTCACGAGCGGAAGCTTTCGGCCGGTGATTGACGATCCGGTCGCGTCGCAAGCTCGCCCGGAAATCGCGCGACTCGTCTTCTGCACGGGAAAGATCTACTACGATCTCGCGCCGAGACGCGCGCCGCACGTGGCGCTGGTCAGGGTCGAGGAGCTTTATCCGTGGCCCGGCAACCAGATCGCGCAGATCGTGGATCTTTATCCGGCGATCGAGGAAGTCGTGTGGGCGCAGGAGGAGCCGAAGAATCAGGGTGCGTGGGCGCATGTGGCGCCGCGCCTCCGGATGTCTACCGGCAACGCGCTTCTTACCCGCTACATCGGTCGTCCCGATCGCTCGAGCCCGGCGGAGGGCTACGCCGAGGTGCACAAGATCGAGCAGGAGCGCATCATCGCCGAGGTGAACGCGCCGATGCAGCAGCCGGCGGGAGCGAAGCGCCGCGGCATGGCGCTCAAAACCTGAGCATCGATCTCCCGGTAACGGTGAAGAAAGCGCGACGTCACCGTTCTACGGCGAGCCATATTGTCGTAGCAACACTCGCTGTGCTCTGTGCGGCCGCGGTGATGCCGCATCGCGGCATTGCTCAGGGGATACCTCCTGCAACGGCCGGCATTCGTGCGCGGAATGCGCCGGAGCGTATGCGAGTGCTCTGGATCGCGGCGCACCCTGATGACGAAGACACGCAGCTGATCGCCTGGCTGGCTCGAGGGCGTCGCGTCGAGACGGCGTACATGTCGCTGACGCGCGGTGACGGTGGCCAGAATTTGATCGGCAACGAGCTCGGGGAAGCGCTCGGCGTCATTCGCACGGAGGAGTTGTTAGCTGCGAGACGCATCGATGGCGCGCACCAGTACTTCGCGCGCGGGTACGATTTCGGTTTTTCAAAGACGGCTGACGAGACGCGGAAGCACTGGCCGCAGGATTCCCTGCTGAACGATGTGATGACGGTGATGCGTGCGTTCAAGCCGCACATCGTGATCACGACATTTTCGGGGACGCCGCGCGATGGACACGGGCACCATCAGGTCTCGGCGATCGTGGCCAGACAGGCATACGATCAGGCCGCGGACACGGTGCGCTTTCCGGTAAAGAACTTCGGCGCCGCGTGGACACCGCTGAAATTTTATCGGCTCGCCCGGTTCTCGCCGCAGGACCGGACGATCGCGATCAATGTCGGCGAGTATGATCCGTATCTCGGATTGTCATATCAGGAGATTGCGGCCGACAGCCGCTCACAGCACAAATCGCAGGGGCAAGGAACGCTTCGGCGAAAGGGCATTGTGTGGGACTATCTCACGCGTGAGGACTCCCGCGTTCCCGCGCCGCCGGCCAAGGACGAGAAATCGATCTTCGCGGGTCTCGACACGACCCAGCTGCTGGTGCAGGACGGTCGCGTGACTCCGCCCGAACGTCCACCGCCGATCACGCTCGAGGCGGTCGCGGATAGACAAGCGATCAGACCCGGCGAGACAGTGAACGTGACAGTGACGCTCTACAATCGGGGACGCGTACCGATCAACCTGGACTTCGGCGACATCATTCTCAATCCGATTGCGCCAGACTCGAGTTACAAATGGACCCAGCCCTACGTAGGAGGCCAGATCACGCAACCCTGGTGGCTGGCTGAACCACGGAATGGTGACCTGTTCACTCCTCGCATCACGGGAGTCTCAGAGGACGAGAGAGAGCGGCAGAATTGGATGCATGTGAGAGCTCGAATGTCCGGGCAAACCGAATGGCTCGACGTTGCTTCTCCGATCGTGTATCACTACGTGGATCGCGTGCGCGGCGATGTGCAGCGCCCGCTCATTGTTGCTCCGGGAATCTCGATCACTCTCGATCAGGCGACCGAGATGGTTCGCGCAAATGCCCCTTCCACCCAGCTCGTGAAAGTGACGCTACGCTCCGCGCTGAGTGAATCTTCTCCCGCTACAGTCACGCTCGGCCTGCCGCGCGGACTCTCCGCCGATTCACTGGCTCGCACCATTCTCATGGCGCCAGGCGCGACGCGAACGCTCATCTTCAGAGTGAAGGGAAAGCTCCCCGGGGGAGCGCACCAGATCACCGCGACGGCTACCGCGCAGGGAAAGTCGTACCAGACAGGATACATCCCGATCGAGTATCCGCACATCAACCCACAGCGGATGTATCGACCTTCGACGATCAGCATCAACGCCGTCGCCGTCGCGCTCCCCGCGCGGCTCAATGTCGCATACGTTCCAGGAGTCGGCGACAATGTTGCGCCGGTGCTCCAGCAGCTGGGTGTCCCGCTCACCATCGTAAATGCGGACGATCTTCCGCAGACCGACCTCAGTCGCTTCACCACGGTGGTCGTGGGACCGCGCGCGTACCAGGCAAGTCAGACGCTTCAAGGCAACAACGACTACCTGCTCTCATACGTGCGCAATGGGGGTCGCCTCGTCGTTCAGTACGGCCAAAACGAGATGCAGCAGCCCAGCATCATGCCTTATCCGATTACTCTGAAGCAGCCGGCGGAGCGCGTCACCGACGAAAACGCGCCGGTGACTTTCACTGATCCGCAGTCGCCGCTGCTCAATGCGCCGAACAAGATCACGCAGGACGATTTCAACGGCTGGGTGCAAGAGCGGGCGTCATACATGCCTTCGACGTTCGATTCGCACTATCGCACCATGCTGGCGATGAGCGATCCTGGCGAGCAGCCCAACCGCGCCGCCATTCTCGCCGCGCCCTACGGGCGCGGGACTTACATCTACGTCTCGCTCGCACTCTTTCGCCAGCTGCCCGCTGGAGTCCCCGGCGGCGCGCGCATCTTCGCCAACCTCCTCGGCGGCAACACCATTAAATGAAGCTCCGCCCGGCAGTAACGTATTCTGTGGTGTTCATACTGAAGCTGCGCCCAGTATCAACGTTTTCTGTGGCATTCATATCATGAGGCTGCGCGGCGCCGCGTGGCTCGCCACGATTGGAGCGCTTGCGCTTTTGGCGTGCAGCTCGGACAATCGCAAAGTTCTCATCGTCTATTCTCCACACGGGAAAGAGCTGCTCGAGTACCTGGAAAAGGGATTCGAGAAAGCGCATCCCGACATCGATGTCCAGTGGGTGGACATGGGCTCGCAGGAAGTCCTCGAGCGCGTGCGGGCCGAGCAGCCGAATCCGCAGGCTGACGTCTGGTTCGGCGCGCCGGCGGAGGCGTTCGATCGGGCGACCAAGGAAGATCTGCTGCAGCCCTACAAGCCGACCTGGGCGGCGGCGATCGATCCCGATGCCCGAGAAGCGCGTGACAACTGGTACGGAACGTATCTCACCCCCGAGGTAATCGGCTACAACCGCGACGCGGTGAAGGACGCCGACGCGCCGAAGGACTGGGACGATCTTCTCGATCCGAAATGGAAGGGGAAGATCCTGGTTCGCGATCCGATCGCGTCGGGCACGATGCGGGCGATCTTCGGCGCGATCATGGCGCGCTCGATTGCGCAAACTGGCAAGCCCGATGCAGGCTATGAATGGCTCCGAAAGCTGGATGCGAACACGAGAGACTACGTTCTGAATCCGACGATCCTCTATCAGAAGCTCGGTCGGCAGGAGGGTGTCGTCACGATGTGGGACATGCCCGACTTCGCCACGCTCGAGCAGCGCACCCGCATCCCCATCAAGTACGTCATTCCCACGAGTGGAACTCCGCTGCTGGTGGATGGAATCGCGATCGTCCGCGGCAGCAAGCATCCGAAGGAGGCCGAGGAGTACTACGAGTACGTGACGACGCCCGAGGCGATGATCGCGGCCGCCGATTCGTTTCTACGCATTCCCGCGCGAAAGGACATTCCGGTGTCGAAGCTTCCATCGTGGATCCGCGATGCGATGGCGCAGATCAAGCCAATGCCGGTCGATCGCGAACTGATGGCCGCGCATCTCGACGAGTGGATGAAGTACTGGGACGCGAACATCAGGAACCGCGGACAGAGACAATGACCGGCGCGCCGGATGGGTTGGCGCGCAGTGAAAACAGGGACGACAAGGGTGGGCGGGGACCTCTCGCTCTCAATGGGGTGACACGCCGCTTCGGCGAGTTTACAGCGGTCGACAACGTCTCGTTCGAGGTTGGTCCGGGCGAGCTGCTGGCGCTGGTGGGAGCATCGGGCTCGGGCAAGACGACTACTCTCCGCATGGCGGCCGGCTACGAGGCTCCCGACTCGGGGACCGTCACGCTCGGCGGAAAGGACATCACGAGAGTCCCACCCGAGCGCCGCGGCTTCGGAATGGTGTTTCAGCACTACGCGCTCTTTCCCCACATGCCGGTGGAGGACAACGTCGCGTTCGGGCTCGAGGCGCGAGGCGTGAGCAAGGTGGATCGACTGGTGAAAGCACGGGCCGCACTCGCGAGCGTCGGCCTCGAGGGCGCAGGGGGCCGGCCGATTCAGTCTCTGTCGGGTGGTGAGCAGCAGCGCGTTGCGCTCGCGCGCGCCTTGGTGATCGAGCCTCAGGCACTGTTGCTCGACGAGCCGCTCTCCAATCTCGATCCCACGTTGCGTCATGCGATGCGTGACGACCTGCGGGCGATGCTGCGCAGGGTCGGCGTGCCGGCGCTCTTCGTCACGCACGATCAGGAAGATGCATTCGCGGTCGCGGACCGCATCGCGCTCCTGAAAAAGGGCAAGCTCCTTCAGGTCGGCACGCCGGAGGAGCTATACAACGCTCCGCTCTCTCGCGAAGTGGCGGCGTTCATCGGACGAGGGAGCATCGTGCCCGCCATCGACAAGGGGAGCACGGCGACGGTGACAATCGGCGGTGTCGCGCGCGATCTCAATGTCACGCGTCCGAAGGGAGTGGCGCCGCACCTGGAGACTGCGTTCGTCGTGTTGCGGCCCGATGCGCTGGAGCTGTCGAGAAGCGCCGGAGTTCTCGCCTGGCGCGGACGCATTGCCAACCGGCGATTTGCGGGCGGCGTGATCGTGTACCGCGTCCAGCTCGCCGACGGCATCAGCGTCGATGTCGAATCGCTATCGGGAGAGGCGCACGAAGACGACAACGTTTCGATCTCGCCGCTCAAGGGGCCGTTTCCGCTGGTGCCCGCGTGAAAGCGGCATCACGCCGCCAGAGCTGGCTCATCGCGCTGCCCGTGATGGCGCTTCTGCTCTGGACGGTGGTGTACCCGAACGTGGCGGTAATCGCGGGAAGCTTCGAGAACGGCCTTGGCCATTGGCGCGAGTTCGCCGCCAGCCCCGCCGACCGTGAAGCGCTCTGGACCAGCCTGGTCATTTCGGTTGCATCGGTGTTCGCTTCGCTGGCGATCGGAGTTCCGCTGGCCTTCTTGCTCGGACGATTCGAGTTTCCCGGCCGCAGGCTCCTGCGCGCGGTGGCGACGCTTCCCGCGGCGCTGCCACCGTTGGTTGGGGTGATCGCTTTTCTTTTCCTTTACGGCGAGAGCGGTCTCGTCACGCGAGTGGTGCAGCGCGCGCTCGGAATGGCGGAAGCTCCGTGGCGGCTCAAGGGAGTGGGTGCGATCGTGTTCGTCCATGCGTACACGATGTACGTCTACGTTTTCCTGTTCGTCTCGGCCGGACTCGAGAGGTTCGATGCGACGCTCGACGAGGCAGCGTCGGGGCTTGGCGCGAATACGTGGCAGAGGCTGCGGCGGGTTACGCTGCCGCTATTGATGCCGGCGGTCGCCGGATCGGCGCTCCTCGTCTTCATGAATGCGCTCGGATCGTTCTCAGCGCCTTACGTCTTTGGCGGCGGGCTGCGAGTTCTCTCGACGCAGATCCTGGCCTCGAAAATAAACGGGGCGATGGGACTCGCGTACGTCGAGACAACCGTGCTGGCGTTGAGCGCCGTCGCAGGGCTCGTGTTGTTTCGATGGCTCGACAGAAAGCGGAGGTACACGCTCGCCAGCAAGGGTGGACGCTCACGTCGGACGATTCGCTCCCGGCGCATTCAGATTCTGACCACTGTCGCGTCGGCGGTGATAGTGGTGGCATTGGTGCTTCCGCATCTGATGGTCATTCTCGTCTCTTTTGCGCGGGACGGAGCCTGGACCACGCAGGTGTTGCCGCCGGAATACACCTTCGAGAACTATCGGCGGCTCTTCACCGAGGCCGAGTTGTGGAAGCCAATTACCAATAGTGTTTCAATGGCACTGATCGCAACGGCGGCGAATCTCGTCGTGTGTTTCATCGCGGGATATCTCATCGTGCTCCGCAAGTTCGGGGGGCGGGGGCTGCTCGAGCTTCTCGTCGCTCTTCCGTGGGCGATACCCGCGACCGCAATCGCGCTCGGTCTCGCCGCGACTTTCAACCGGAACGATTTGCTGTCCGGCCGAGTTCTGCTGGTGGGGACGTTCTGGATACTGCCGCTGGCTTATTTCATCCGCGACATTCCGCTCGTTGCTTCAGCGGTGGAATCTTCCCTACGACAGATGGATGCGTCGCTCGAGGACGCCGCGCGCGGGCTCGGCGCTTCCTGGATGATGACCTTGAGACGTGTAGTCCTGCCCGCGGCGAGGCCGGGGCTGGTGGCGGGTGGGTTGCTCGCTGCCGTAACGGCGGTGGGCGAGTTCGTCGCGAGCGTCGTCCTCTACACTCATTCCAATCGTCCGATCTCGATGGAGATTCTGGCGCAGCTGCGCGCTCTCGCTTTCGGAACCGCGGCGGCATACAGTGTTCTGTTGATATTTCTGGTGCTGCTCATGACTCTCGCCGCCAGATCGTTCGAGGAGAGACTTGCCTGACCCGTCGGCTCGGCCCGCGCGCCCGCGCGTCGTAATCATCGGTGGCGGATTCGGTGGGATTGCCGCCGCGCGCGCGCTCAGGCGCGCGAAGGTCGATATCACGCTCATCGACAGGACGAATCACTTCATCTTCCAGCCACTGCTTTATCAGGTTGCGACCGCGGCGCTGGCGCCGAGCGACATTACGGCCCCGATCCGCTGGATCCTGAGGAGCCAGAGGAATACCGAAATTCTCCTGGCCGAAGCCCGCGACATCGACACGGCGCGGCGCGTCGTGCGCGTCGACGACGATCTACGCGAGCTTCCGTACGATTATCTCATCGTGGCCCCGGGAGCGCGTCATCACTATTTCGGTCGCGACGACTGGGAGCCGTACGCACCAGGACTGAAGGCGATCGAAGACGCATCCGAGATTCGACGGCGCTTTCTGCTGGCATATGAGAAGGCGGAGAAGACTGAGGATGCGATAGAACGTGACGAGCTACTCACTTTCGTCATCGTGGGCGGAGGGCCGACCGGGGTCGAGCTGTCGGGGGCGATTCCTTTCATCGCCAGGAAAGCCCTCCATTCCGAGTTTCGCCGAGTGGATACGCGTCGCACCCGGGTGGTTCTGGTGGAGGCGGGCCCAAGGCTTCTGCCCTCGTTTCCGGAGGATCTCGCGCAGCACGCGGCGCGCGATCTGACCGATCTTGGCGTCGAGGTTCGTGTCAACTCGATGGTAACAGGGCTGGATTCGGACGGGATCAGCATCGGAACGCAGAAAATTCGCGCGCGTACAGTATTCTGGGCCGCCGGCAACAAGGCATCGCCGCTCGGGAAGCTTCTCGGCGCTCCGCTGGACAACGCGGGCAGAGTGAAGGTCAACGATGACTTATCGGTACCGGGTCATCCCGAGATTTTTGCGATCGGCGATCTGGCGACGCTCCCTCAGGATGGGCGGCAGGTTCCGTGGGTGTGTCCGGCCGCGAATCAGGAAGGCGCTTTCGCGGCGAAGTCGATCATCCGTGATACGCGCGGTCAGCCCAGAAGGAAGTTTCACTACTTCAATAAGGGCGATCTAGCGACGATCGGTCGATCGCGGGCGATCGCCGACTTCGGCCGAGTGAAGTTCACGGGGCGGCTGGCGTGGTTTCTCTGGCTGTTCGTCCACATCATGTATCTCGTCGGATTCCGCAACCGGCTGGTGGTGTTCATCGAGTGGGCGTACTCGTACTTCACGTATCAGGCTGGAGTGCGGTTGATTACGGATGTCGAGCGGTACAAGCCGCCGGCATCTGTGAGCATCTAGAGTCTTTCTTAACTGCAACAGAACGAGAGGGGAGCTCACAGCTTATTAGCTGATGGCTCTTCGGCTTTACTGCACCGGGACGCTACGGCGTTAACTGATCGGGACAGGGTCAGTCTGATGGCATGTCGGTTCCTGGTGGTGGGGGCGGGAAAGTGGTACTAATGTTGTCCGACCAGTTTCTTCTACCACGAGGATGAGTCAATGGGCAGTAACGCCGATTCAGTCAAGGAAGTAGATCCCTCGCCCGCGAAGGTCGGACTTTGGGAAGACTTCGTGGACATTTTCTACACGCCGTCGTCCGTTTTCGCTCGGAGGAGTGACGGAAAGTTCGGCCTGGCTCTGCTCTTCCTGGCGATCATCATCCTCGTGCTCATCTTCCTGACCAAGAACGCGATGCAGCCGGTCATGGACGCCGAGTTTACGAGGCAAACCGCGGCGGCAATGCGGAAGAATCCGAACATCACCGCGGAACAGATGGCATCTAGCCGCGGGTTCTTCGAGATGCTCGGCCCTATCATCTTCACCGTAATCATCACGATCAGCGTGTTCGGCACCGGCCTGGTGCTGTGGTTGGTCGGAAAACTTTTCGACGCGAAGGAGTCGTTCGCGGCCGCGGTGATGATCGCGACTTACTCGGAAGTTCCGCGGGTCGTTCAGATCCTGACGAACGCGGCGCAGGGGCTTGTCATGAGTCCGGAGAAGCTCAATTCCATGAACGCCGTCGGCTTCTCGCTCGCGCGATTCATGGATCCCGATGGCTCGCCGGTGATGCTCGCGCTGGCGGGTCGCGTGGATCTCTTCACGATCTGGGTGACGGTGCTGCTGGCGATCGGGCTGCATGTGGTCGGGAAGATTCCTAAGCAGCAGGCCGCGATCGCGGGGGCGATCACCTGGGTGGTGGGAGCGTTGCTGCCGCTGTTTGGGGCGCTGAGAGCGAGCTGACTTCACCAGGTTTTGGGAGTTTCAATTTGCGGAAGTGATAGGCGGTCGCGATTATGGGAGCTCCTATGCCAATCGTCGACCGCCGCGCCCTCTGGATTGCAACCGCCCTGTTCCTGGCCAGGGCCGTGCTCGGTCTCATTTTCTTGATGGCCGGAATCTACAAAGTTTTTTCGCTTGGCCCGGTCGGTCACGTGCGGCGCTTCTTCCTGCCGTATCAGGACACCTTCCTGCCAACGTGGTCGCTCTGGGCGGTCGGTCTTGTCATTCCATTCATCGAGCTGGGTGCGGGCGCACTCGTATTCATGGGCTGGCTTCGGACCGAAGCGTATCTGGCTCTCGGTGCAGTTCTCGTCGTCGTGACGTTCGGTCATCTCCTTCACGAGCCGCTCTACGCCTTTCACGAGCACGTGATACCGCGGCTGGCTCTGCTCCTGCTCCTGTTGCTCATGCCTCCGCAGGCTGATCGGTTCTCGATCGACGAGTTGCTCCACCGCGGTCACGACAGGGCCGCAACGTCATCGGAGAAGTCATCTGACTAGGCCGGTGGTGGAGTCCGGCAGATTTTGTCGCGCTGCAAAACGACCCGAGCATGCTGTTCTGCCTCCGCTCGCGCGGCTCCGCTCGTTTGAGGGCGAGATCGATTCAGTCCCACGGTCTTCACGCTGGGTGCGACCCGCGAGCCGGCGTTGAGGGTACACTGGCTGAAGAGGGGCTAAGCAAGATGTTGCCGCAGAGCACTTTGTGGATTGTGACTAAACGCGCGCTGACGTTCGCGCTTCTCGGAGCCATTGTCGGCAATATTACGGGCTGGCTGATGTACGGCGAGTGGGGAATTATCATGGCTCCGGCATTTACCTTGATCGGAGCAATTATGGGTGTGCTAAACGCCTTCCTGATCTCTGCCTTCATCGCGTTGCGGAATCTTACAGTGAATCGACCCCGCCTTGTCCTGACGCCCGCGGGCGAGATGAATGACGCTGAGTGGGCGAACGCGGGAAATTGGATCGGAGCGCTGATCTACCACAGCCGTGTCGATAGAAGGATCATTGTTCCCAAGCGAGTCTCCCGTTTTGGCTATACGATCAATCTCGGGCGGCCGATAGGCTTGGCCATTGCGATGGTGCTTGTTGCGGTGATTTTGGGAATCATCATTACCAGTGTATTTGGCCACTAGAAAGAACTATTGCGGAGTGTAGCCATGATCCGTGAAGGCGAACAGGCACCCAATTTCTCGCTTGAGGCGGACGACGGAACCACCGTAACCCGCGATTCCCTGGCGGGAAAGAACGTCGTCCTCTTCTTCTATCCGAAGGACAACACGACCGGCTGCACGCAGGA
The DNA here is from genome assembly GCA_003134685.1 of Gemmatimonadota bacterium. Lineage (GTDB taxonomy): Bacteria > Gemmatimonadota > Gemmatimonadetes > Gemmatimonadales > Gemmatimonadaceae > UBA4720. The sequence continues at coordinate 398,280 of PLCA01000002.1, forward strand.
AGCGTGCGATTTTCGCGACGCGTTTCCGCGATTCGGGAAGATCGATGCCGTGGTGATCGGAGTGAGCCCGGATGGTCTCGAGTCGCACCGGAAATTCAAGAAGAAGTTCCAGCTCCCCTACCTGCTCCTGGCAGACGAGAAGCACGAGCTCGCCGACAACTTCGGCATCTGGAAGGAGAAATCCATGTATGGGCGCAAGTACATGGGCTTCGAGCGCACCACGGTGATCGTCGATCGCAAAGGGCGGGTCGCGCGCATCTTTCCAAAGGTCAAGATTCCCGGGCACATCCAGGAAGTGGAAAAGACTGTGCGTGGGCTGCATAATACCTGACTTCGGAACCTACAAAGGGGACAAGACATGGCAGGGGCGACACTCAGGAACCAAGTGAGGATCATCGCAAACGAAAAGAGAATACTCCGGAACCAGAGACAGCACGCGGCGATAATCCGCAATCAACGCAACATAATTCGGAACCAGCAGGCGATTATCAAGAATCAGAAGAAGATCCTGGCGACTCTGGGCAGAAAGCTCGCGAAATAACCTGCCGGGCGGAAAGGCCGCGTAGTTCCTAGCGCGCGTCGATTACCAGGTCGATTGCGCTGGTGTAGAATCGCCAATCTGCGATCTCCTTGTCGACCGCTCCCCTTCCCGCGGTCGTAAGCTCATAAATCCTCGCGATCCGATTATTCGTGGTCGTTCGCCAGTAGGAGTTCAACCAACCACGATTCTCGAGTCGATGGAGGGCGGGGTAGAGAGATCCCTGCCCGATGCTGAACGCGCCCTGCGACATTTGTCGAATGCGCTCGCTGATACCCCAACCATGCACGGGTTCGAGCGCCAGCGCCTTTAGAATCAGCAGATCCAGCGTGCCCTGCATGACATCTACGGTTTGTGGCAATTCCTGTCTCTCCTGTCGAAGTGAAAGGGGAGTATGGCTGTTTGTTCATCATTGCGCAAGGAAAATCCCACCACTACATTGGCGCACTCTGTCGGCCGCCAGCAGGCGGCGGCCGTTTGCAGCAACCCCTGATCGGGTCCTTCCGATCCCAACCTCATGCCGTCCAGCCATGATGCCCAAAAGAGCAATGCGATGGTTGATTCTCGTCGCGATCTGCGCCTCGTCCGCGAGCGCTCAGACGATCGACGACGGAATCATGATGCCGAAGCGAACGCTGAGCGTGGGCGTTCTCTACGCCCACGACAGTTGGGATCATTATTGGGAAGGATCTCTGAAGCGAACGAACGGGAACATCGGCACGCTGACGACCGAGAGCATTACGTGGGTCGGGGGATACGCCATCACCGACAGGCTCGGCCTCATTGCGAGTCTGCCCTACATCCGGACCCACGCCAGCCAGGGCGTGCTGCACGACCTGAGCGGCCGTCAGGATCTGACACTCGCCGCGAAGTTCAAGCTTCTCAGCACCGGCCCCGGCAGGTATGGCACGTTCAGCGCGTTGGCCGAGGCCACGGGCGCTATTCCGACGAGTGACTACACTCCGGACTTTTACCCGCTGTCCATTGGGACCGCGGGCCGTCGCGCGACCGGACATCTCATGATGAACTTCCACTCCAACTCGGCGTGGTTCGCCAACGCATCCGCTGCCTACATGTGGTGCGCCAATGTGAGGCTCAATCGGAACTCGTACTACACCGACGGTCAGTTGTACCTGACGAATCAAGTCGTGATGCCGAATGTGCTCGACTACACGCTCACTGCGGGTATCGACCGGGGGAATTGGCGCATTCCTGTCTCCCTTGTCCAGCAGCGCACGCTCGGCGGCGGTGACATCCGTCGCCAGGACATGCCATTCGTCTCGAATCGAATGGATTTCGTGAAGCTGGATGGCGAGGTGATGTATGCATTGCCAGGAAACCTTTCGATCAACCTCGGCGCTGCTCACGTCCTGAGCGGCCGAAATGTCGGGCAGTCCACGACCTTCACATCAGGATTGTTCTATGCGTTCCATCTATAGTCGCAGTGGCGGTTGGCTGAAGATGTCCAATCGGCGGCCCCTTCTACTGGGGGTAATTTCGGTAGCAGCGGCACTTGCTGCCGGCGGCTGCGACAAATCCATAGGACCGTTCGAAGTGCTTCCGCCGCTCAAGCCATCCAGTCTGGAACCGACGGCGGGGTCATGGCGCATGATCCTCCTGACCGGTCCGAGTCAAATCGCCGTTGCCGCACCAACGCCGGTAGCGTCCGCCGCGTACACGGCGGAGCTGGATGCCATCAAGGCGAGCCAGGCGAATCTTACCGACGCACAGCGGCAGGCGATTGCGTATTGGAGTGGCGGCGGCGTGATGCGCTGGAACCAGATCCTCCGAGAGCTGGTCGCGCGCTACAATCTTCCCCCGGCACCGAAGGACGAGGGCGGGTATCCCGTCCCAGACGCCGAGAATCCGTTCGGCGATCCAGCTTTCCCCTTTGCCAACCCCGTGTACGCGGCCCGTGCCTATAGCTACGTGAGCGCTGCGCAGTACGACGCGCTGAAGTCCGCGTGGTACTGGAAGTTTCAATACAACCGTCTGTCGCCCGCGAGAAACGACAACGCGGTCACCGCGCTGATGCCGGTGACTGACTTGCCTTCGTATCCCTCAGAGGAAGCGGTGATATCGGGCGTAACGGTCGAGATGCTGAAATCACTGTTCCCGGCGGCGGTGGAAGAAGTCACACTGAAAGCGGCGGAACAGCGCAACGCCGCGCTCTGGTCCGGCAAGGCGACCGCCAGCGACCTGGCGGCCGGACTGGCGCTCGGGAAATCCGTGGCGGCCGTCTTTCTCGCCCGGGCTGGGGCTGACGGTATGCGGACGGCCGGGGGATCGCCGGTGCTATGGAAGGCGCTCGCCGACTCTGCTACGGCGCGCGGAGAAGTCGCATGGATTAGTCGTGACATCCCCGCCCGTCCACCCATGCTTCCATTGTTCGGTCAGGTGCGCGCGTGGAACATGACGCCCGCGGATATCGTCGCTGAGCGTCCGCCACCGCCGCCGTCGACCGGCTCGCAGCAGATGAAAGATGAGACGGCCGAAGTAAAGCAAACGGTCGAGCATCTCACGAGCGCACAGCTCGCGATCGCTCAGAAGTGGAACGACGGCGCCGGAACGTATTCTCCGCCGGGACACTGGAACGATGTCGCACTCGAATATGTGCGGGACTCGAAATTCAGCGAAGTGCGGGCGGCGCGGGTTTTCGCCCTGCTGAACATGGCTATGCACGATGCGGGAGTCGGATGCTGGGAGGCCAAGTTCCACTACTTCAATCCCCGTCCGTCGCAGCTGGATCCGACCATCAAGACCGAGATCGGACTTCCAAATTTCCCGTCATATACCTCTGGCCATTCGACCTTTTCGGCAGCCGCCGCGTCGGTACTGTCGTACCTGTTTCCGAGCGGGGCCGCGAGCTTTGCCTCGATGCGCGACGAGGCGGGGATATCCAGGTTGTACGGAGGCATTCACTACCGTAGTGATATCGAAGCCGGCAAGCTGCACGGCGCGCGCATTGCCGGCTACACCCTGACCTTTGCCCAGAGCGACGGCGCTCCCTAACGACCGTAACCGGCCGTGATCAGATTGAGGGCATTGGGAGGGTGACGCGCATGCACGCGAAACGGCTCACACCGATCCTGAATGTCTCGGACATGCAGGAGAGCTTTGCCTGGTTCGAGAAGCTTGGATGGAAGAAGGGTTGGGAATGGGGTAAGCCGCCAACGTTTGGCGGTGTATTTTCCGGCCATTGCGAGATTTTTCTCTGCCACGACGGTCAGGGCGGCCGAAGCAAGCGCCCACTTTCGCCGATTATCGGATTCGATGGCGCCGACTCGGCGGATCCGAGTGTGTGGATGTCGATCTGGGTCGAAGACGTCGACGCCGTACATCGGCATTGCGTGGAGCAGAATTTGGAAATCGTCTGGCCGCCGACCAACATGCCGTGGAATGTTCGCGAGATGCACGTGCGACACCCCGACGGCCATGTCTTCAGGATCAGTCGGGGATCGAGGAAGAGTACGTTGAACATCTTGCGCGACCGCCTGCAGAAAATGTTGCGAGCCGTCGATGTTCTATTTCACGGGGAAGCAACCGGTACCGCCGCCTTCCTGCCGTCGTCGATCCCGAAGCCGAGCATGATAGTCCCAAGTACAAGCGCCGCCGATGTGAAGAGGGGGACTGTCCTCCCGAAATGATCGTAGGAAAACCCCGCCCACAACGGAATGATCACCCGCGACAATCCGCCGAACGTCTGCTGCACTCCCATGTAGAGTCCGCGCTCTCTGCTCGAGATCACGCGCGACAACATCGAGGTCACGCACGGAAACGTGAATGCGGTGCCGAGTGGGATCAGTGCCACGGCGATCGCCAGCCCGAAATAGCCGCGGGCGAGAGGAAGCGTCGCCAACCCTGTCGCGAGAAGGGCGAGGCCGATTCGCGAGAGCTGTGCTTCCCCGTAGCGATCCACCATCCGTCCCAGAATGCCGGCGCGCGTGATAACCGAGATCACGCCGACATACGTATAGAAGATCCAGATCTTGTCTTTGCTCACACCAAATCTGTCGGCGAGAAACAGGGCAAGGATCGCCATCAATCCCGAGAACGCGCCCATCGCAATCGCGTAAATCCAGATCAGTCGCGGGGCGGGCTCGCCCGCGTGCGTGATCACGTGGGCAATGACAGTGCGCGAGGCGCGCGGCTTCTTCTCGTGCGCTTCTGTCATGTCGCGTGATTCGCGCAGGAACTTCCAGGCGAAGAAAATGTTTACCAGACACAAGCTGGCGGCCGCGAGGCCAGGCCCGCTCCGACCAAATTTCAGGGCCACCCCTCCCAGCGCCGGTCCGATCGCGACGCCGACGTTCGTCGCGGCGGAAAGCCAGCCGAGTGCCTTGGCGCGATTGTCGGGCTCGACCGAGTCAGCGACGTATGCCTGAATGACGCCGACCGTCCCTCCACCTGCACCCTGAACGACGCGCGAAAGCAACAGCAGCCAGATCGAAGTCGCGTACGCGAAAACGACGTAAGCGAAGCACGCAGCGGTGAGTCCGACGAGCAGAGCGGGCCGCCTGCCGTAGCGATCGGAGAATCTTCCCCAGACGGGAGCGCTGAGGAGCTGCGCTGCGGTAAACGCGCTCATGAGAATCGCGACTTCGAAGCCGCCGCCTCCCATCTCGCGGGCGTAGAAGGGCATGAGCGGGATGATCATCAGCAATCCCACCATGTCCACGAAGTTCGTGATGATCAGCACGAACAACTTGCCGCTCGCAACCCTCGACACCCGCCCGCTCACCGCCGACGCTTTCCCGCGCAGAGGCGACAACTAGTCCTCCACCCTGCCCAGAGCGGCCGGAGGAATCGCCCTGCCAACCACGCCGGCGAGCGCGATGATCACGAGCGCGTATGGAATCATCTCGATGAACTGCGACGGGATCGCGTGACTTCCCTGCAATTGTATCTGGAGCGTCTCGGCGGCCGCGAACAACAGGCACGCAAGCGCGGCGCGAATGGGATCCCATCGCCCGAAGATCACCGCCGAGATTGCGATGAATCCGCGGCCCGCCGTCATTTGGTCGGTGAACTGATGCTGATCGAGCGCGAGATAAACACCACCCAGCGCCGCCAGCATTCCCGATAACGCCACCGCGGCGTATCGCACGCGCTTCACGCTCACTCCGACGCTCTCGGCAGCGTCGGGATGCTCGCCCACCGCGCGGACGCGCAAGCCGAACGGCGTCTTGTAGATCACGAATGCCATGACAGGCGCGACGATAATCCCGAGCCAGAGCAGCGGATTGTCGAAGCCCGCCATGTTGATGTTTCCGCCGAAGCCAGCAACGCGCGGTGAATTGGAGGAGCTGGCAAAGAACAGCTTGAGGAAAAATCGCGTGACGCCGATCGCGAGCAGATTGATCGCGACGCCAACGACGACCTGATCAGCGCGATAACGGATCGTGGCGACGGCGTGAATGAGCGCGAAAATCAATCCGCCCAAGACGCCCGAGAGTACGCCGACCCACGGGCTTCCCGAGTAGTTGGTGCCGAGCACGGCGGCGAACGCGCCGCTCAGCATGAACCCCTCGAGCGTGAGGCTGACGATGCCGGCGCGCTCCGCAACGACTCCACCGCTGGCGGCGAACAGATACGGAATGGCGATCCGGATCATCTGGGTCACGAACGAAATCGGATTCACGCGTCGCTCCGGCCGCGGGCGCCGCGCAGAATTCGTCGCACTTCAGGCACGGCTGTAGCCACCGCGATGATGACGACGCCCTGGAGGACATCCATCATCTGCTTTGGCACGAACGCGTGAATCGCCAGGCCACCCTGCGAGAGGGTCGCGAAGAAAAATGCGGCGATGATGACCCCGAATGGATGATTGCGCCCAACCAGCGCGACCGCGATTCCCAGGAATCCCGCGCCGCTGGCGAAGCCGTCCTCGTAATAGTGCTTGTAGCCGAGGACATAGTTGATTCCGCCCATCCCCGCGATGACGCCCGAAAATGTGAGAGCGCGCATCCATACCCGGTTGACGCTGATGCCGCCGTACTCCGCCGTCTGCGGCTGGAGTCCGACCGCGCGAAGCTCGTATCCGCCGCGCGCGCGAAAGAGATAGAACCACACAGCGATGGCCACCAGCACGGCAACGATCAGAGCCAGATTTGCCGCTGATCCGTGGAAGCGCGAATCGATGTCCGCGAGCCGCGGGAGAACGCCGGCGTGGATCTCCGGAGTGTGCAGCGTCTCCGGCACGTGCAGATGCCCGGCGATAAACCAGTTGAGGAGCGCTAGCACGATGAAGTTGAGCATGATCGTGACGATGACTTCGTGCGCGCCGAATCTGGTCTTGAGATAGGCTGGAACCGATCCGACGACTCCGCCTGCGAACCCGGCGGCGATCATGCAAACGAGAAGCGCGAGGGCAAGCGGAGTTCCCCCCGGAAGTACAAGCCCGGTCAGCGCGGCCGCGAATCCTCCCGCCGCGAGCTGGCTCTCTGCTCCGATGTTGAACAGGCCGGCGCGCAACCCGAACGAGACCGCCAGGCCCGTGAACGCGAGAGTCGTCGCCTTGTACAGAACCTGGCCGAATCCGTAAGCGTTACCCCACGTTCCCTCCAGCAGCATGCGATAGACCGCCGCCGGCGACTGGCCGTAGCTCAGAATCAGTAAATCGCCGCAGATGAGCGCGACGAGCAGCGCGACCAGCGGCGGAATGAGCGCCTCCTCGGCGCGTTCTCGCCAGGGTGCCGCGGTAAACGTCGGCTGAACGCCTTTGGCTTCCACTAGCGGGGACGCGCTCACGCGGTGTTGCCTTTCTTGGTGCCGATCATGTATTCGCCGAGCACTTCTTCGCTCGCCTCGGCGGCGGGCATCACCACGGCGAATTTGCCGCGGTACATCACCGCGACTCGGTCGGAGAGCGCGAGCACTTCGTTGAGCTCCGCGCTGACGAGAAGGATCGCCTTTCCCTGTGCGCGAGCATCGAGCAATTGCTGGTGAATGAACTCGATCGCGCCGACATCAACACCGCGTGTTGGCTGCGAGGCGAGGAGCACGGAAAATTCACGTCCCATTTCCCGGGCGACGACGACTTTCTGCTGGTTGCCACCCGACAGAGAGCGCGCGGTGAGAACGGGATTGGGAGGCCTGATGTCGAACGACGAGATCTCCTGCATCGCGTTCTCCATCACGCGCGTGCTGTCGATGATGCCGCGACTCGAGAAATGTTTCTGCACGCCGAGAATCAGGTTGTTGGCGACGGTGTACTCGAGAATGAGTCCGCGCCGTTGCCTGTCCTCGGGGATGTGCGAGAGGCCAGCATCGTGGCGCTGCGCGACGCTGCGGCGCGTGATGTCGGCGCCATCGATCAGAATCTCGCCGGCGAAAACCGGTCTCAGGCCGGCGAGCGCTTCAATCAGCTCGGTTTGCCCGTTTCCCTCGACGCCAGCGATGCCGAATATCTCGCCTGGTCTCACGGTGAAGCTGACGCCGTCTATGACGCGGATGCCGCGCGATCCCATGACAATGAGACTCCGCGCTTCGAGGCCTTTATCGGGCGGCCCGGTGGGACGACCGCTAGGCTGCACTCGCTTTCCCGCGGAGAGCGAAACTTCGCGGCCGACCATGAGTCGGGCGATTTCCGCCGGCGTCGTTGCCGAAGTCTTGACGCGCGCCACCGTCTGGCCCGCGCGCATCACGGTGATCGTGTTCGAAATCTCAACGACTTCATCGAGCCTGTGGGTGATGAGCACGATCGTGTCGCCCTTGTCGCGCAGGCGGCGGAGCACTGTCCACAGCTCGCGCACCTCGGGCGGAGACAGGACTGCCGTGGGCTCGTCGAGAACGAGAATTCTGGCGCCGCGGAACAGCACCTTCAGAATCTCGACTCGCTGTGCCTCACCGACTGACAAGTCGGAGATGAGTCTTTCCGGCGCGATAACGAGCCCGGTTTCGTTCGAAAGCTTGCGCACATCATCGGCGGCATGCTTGTAGTCGAGAACGATCCCACGAGTCTTCGGCTCGGCCCCCAGCACGAGATTCTCAGCTACCGAAAGCGTCGGCACCAGCATGAAGTGCTGGTGAACGATGCCGATTCCCGCCGCTATTGCCTCATTGGTCGACCATCCCGTCACATCGCGGCCGTTGACCTCGACGTGTCCCGAGTCCGGCTTCATCAAGCCGCCGAGTATGCGCATGAGCGTGGATTTGCCGGCGCCGTTCTCGCCGACGAGGGCGTGGATCTCGCCGGGCATCACCTCCACCGACGCGCCGCGATTCGCTCTGATGGCGCCGAACGATTTGTCGATCCCGTCCATCCGGATCGCGGGGACAACCGAGGCGGACTTCGGAGCAGCGCCGCTGATCATCTGCTGCTGGGCACCTTGATGCGTCCAGCGATTATCTCCTGCTTGAGCTCCTCGACGCGGGCATGCACGCTGTCGGGGATGAGCGCGCGATTGCGATTGTCGTAGATGTATCCGACGCCGCCTTCCTTCAATCCAAAGGAGTAAATGCCTCCCTTGAACGTGTGATTCTGCACCCTGCTGATCGCATCGAACGTCACGGTGTTCACGCCTTTCACCATCGACGTGAGAACGTGCCCCGGCGCCTCGTCGTTTTGATCGGAATCCACTCCAATGGCGAGCTTGTTGGTCGCGCGCGCAGCCTCGAACACACCCTGTCCGGTCGAGCCGGCCGCGTGAAAGATCACCTCGACGCCCTGGTTGTACTGGCTGAGCGCGAGCTCCTTGCCCTTGCCTGGATTCTTAAACGCGTCGGGCGTGACTCCCGCGTATTGCGCGATGATCTGGCAGTCGGGACACACCTTTTTCACTCCGGCGCGGTAGCCCGCCTCGAATTTGTGGATGAGCGGAATATCCATTCCGCCCACGAATCCGACTTTCTTCGAGTGGCCAACGAGAGCCGCCAACGCGCCGACGAGGTAAGACCCCTCTTCCTCCCGAAATTTGAGCGCCGCGACATTCGGTGGCGGAGGGATCACGTTTCCGTTCGCGTCAGTCGCCAGCGCATAGTCGATTCCCGCGAACGCCGTGTTCGGATACTCCTTGGCGAGATTGGCGAGATCGTCGGTGAAGATGAAGCCGACACCGATGACCAGATTCATTCCCTCGGCCGCCAGCAGTCTCAGTCCGGCCTCGCGATCGGCTCCCTCGCCGGGCTCGATGAAACGGATATTGGAGCCGAGCATCCTGGTGGCGCTGTCGGCGCCGGCGTAGGCGCCGTCATTGAACGACTTGTCGCCCCGGCCGCCGACGTCCAGGACGATTCCGATGCGAACGGACGATGTCTCCTTTCCCTCGGCCTTGGCGCTCCGACGGGTGAAAAGGAGCGCAATGTGTACGGCGAGCAGGAGGGACGTGACGAGGATCAGCTTTCTCATCTGAACAGAAGAATCGCCCAGAACACAGTGCCTTGCAAGCCGAATGGCGGCTGTCAGCGTTGCGCAGAACACTACCCGTGGCGGCTGTCAGCGTCGCGCGGAACACTATACGCGCGGCCCCCTTTCAATCGGTTCATGCGGGCCATTGATTTCAGTGCATGGCCGAGCGGATACGGACGCGCTTTCTCGTGGTGGGGAGCGGAGTTGCTGGACTTCACACCGCATGGCGCGCTTCCGCGGACAGCGACGTGATGGTGCTGACCAAACGATCGCTTTTCGACAGCGCCACGGCGTATGCCCAGGGCGGAATAGCGGCCGCACTCGGCGCAGGTGATTCGCCCGAGCTGCATCGCCAGGATACGCTCGCCGCCGGCGCTGCGCTCTGCGACGCGAAGGCGGTTGAGGTCCTGGTCGAGGAAGGACCCGCGCGGGTGCGCGAGCTGGCGACGGCCGGCGCGCACTTCGATCTCGAGCCCGGGGGAAACTTCAAGCTGGGCCGCGAGGCGGCGCACTCCCGGCGGCGGATCGTCCACGCGCACGGAGATCAGACCGGGGCCGAGGTCGCGCGCACGCTGATCAAGCGGGTGAAGGAGAGCGAGCGGATCAAAGTGCTGGAGAAGGCACGTATTCTCGATCTCATTATAGAGAACGGTGTTGTTTTCGGGGTAAAGGCCGCAGTCGCAGGCAAACCGGTCGAGATCATCGCCGATGCGACGGTGCTGGCGACCGGAGGTTGTGGGCAGGTCTATCGATATACCACGAACCCGGAGGTGGCGACCGGCGATGGATACGCGATAGCACACCGAGCCGGTGCCAAGCTGGCGGACATGGAGTTTGTGCAATTCCATCCGACCGCACTCGATACGCCGGAGAATCCGCTGCAATTGATCTCGGAAGCGGTGCGTGGCGAGGGCGCGGTGCTTCTCAACGAAGAGGGCGAGCGATTCATGCTCAAGAAGCATCGACTCGCTGAGCTGGCTCCTCGCGATGTCGTGGCTCGCGAGATTTTTCGTCAGAAAGCGGGTGGCAGGCGGGTCTGGCTTGATGCGCGGAAGCTGGGCCGCACTTTCGAGAAGCGCTTCCCGGGGATTTTCGCCATCTGTCGCGCGCGCGGTGTCGATCCCTCGAAAGATCTGATTCCCGTCACTCCGGCAGTGCACTATATGATGGGAGGAATCGTGACCGACCTGCGCGGTCGCACGAGTCTCAACCGATTGTACGCGTGCGGGGAAGTCTCACGAACCGGAGTGCACGGCGCCAACCGACTCGCATCGAACTCGCTGCTGGAAGGGCTCGTGTTCGCGGAGCGGGTCGCGCGCGACATGATCGACACGAAGCCGCTGACGACACCTCCGCGCAAGAAAAACTGGGAGGTTCCGGTGCTACGCGACCGCGGCGCGGCGCAGGTCGCCGCCGACAGCATCCGGCAGGTGATGTGGGACTACTGCGGAATCGATCGCAGCGCCAAGGGGCTGAGACTCGGGCACGCCAAGCTCACAGAGATCGAGTCTCGGCTGCCGCAGGGAGCGACTGAGGAGGCGAACATGGTACAGACATCACTGCTCATTGCAGATGCTGCGCTGTTGAGAAAGGAGTCGCGCGGAGGCCATTTTAGAAGTGATTTTCCGCGCGCGAAACGAAAGTGGAGCGGCAAGCACATCGAATGGTAAATACGACGGACAACCGGTACGCAGGGCTGCAGGAAGAGATCAGGCACCTCGCGAGAGAGCGCAATGCCGTGATCATCGCGCACAACTACGAGCGCGCCGAGGTTCAGGACGTCGCGGATTTCGTCGGCGACTCGCTCGGGCTGAGCCGCGAGGCCGCCAAGACGAAAGCCGACGTAATTGTCTTTTGCGGCGTTCATTTCATGGCGGAGACGGCGGCAGTGCTTTCGCCACAGAAGACCGTGCTGCTTCCTGACCTCGCGGCCGGATGCTCGCTTGCTGCGACCATCAATGCCGCCGAGTTGCGGGAGTGGAAGGCGGAGCATCCAGGCGCCGTCGTGGTGTCGTACGTCAACACGACCGCCGAAGTAAAGGCGGAAAGCGACTACTGCTGCACATCCGGCAACGCCGTCGAGATCGTGAACTCCATTCCCCTCGACCAGGAAATCCTCTTTCTCCCAGACATGTTCCTCGGCGCGCACGTGCGGCGCATCAGCGGCCGCAAGAACATGCACGTGTGGATGGGCGAATGTCATGTGCACGCCGGGATCGACCCCGAGGACATCAGGCTCCAGCGCGCGGCGCATCCCGGTGCGGAGTTCCTGATTCACCCTGAATGCGGCTGCGCCACCAGTGTCGTCGAGGCCGTATCGGCCGGAGACATCGATCCGGTGGGTGTTCAGATCCTTTCGACCGAAGGGATGATCAAGCGTCCGAAGAATTCTCCAAACGACGAATTCATCGTCGCGACCGAAGTCGGAATCCTGCATCGACTTCGGCGTGAGAATCCGACCAAGACGTTTTACCCCGCCAACCCCGACGCAGTGTGCGCGTTCATGAAGGTGACCACGCTCCCGAAAGTATTGAGCTCGCTGCAGCGGATGGAGCACCGCATCACGGTGCCACCGGAGATTGCCGAGCGGGCGCGTCGCGCCATCGAGCGGATGGTAGCGATCGGCGGTCAGACGCCGCTTTCACCTGCTCCGGAAGCCGCGGAAGATCCCGGAGAATGAGCAAGCGGCGGGAAAGTGAGCTCGCCGCGCATGGGTTAGTGCGTGAGGAAGGGCTGCGATTTCCGCTAACCAAGAAGGAGCTCACTGCAATCGTCGCGGCCGCATTACTGGAAGACGACACGCGGCATGACATCACGACCGCGGCAACCGTAACGTCGAACCGACGAGCAAGGTGCAACGTCGTGGCGAGGCAGGCGGGAGTGCTCGCCGGCCTGCCGCTCGGGTGCGAGGCGTTTGAGCAGCTGAACCCGGCCGTGACGATCCGAATCGAGCACGCGGATGGAACGCACGTCGAACCACAGACTCCGGTGATGTTCCTGTCCGGCCACGCGCGCGGATTGCTTTCCGCCGAGCGTGTGGCGCTCAATTTCATACAGCGCCTGTCGGGAATCGCCACAATGACGGCGCGATATGTCGAGGCGATAGCGGGGACGGGCGCACACATCCTCGACACGCGGAAGACGACCCCATTGCTGCGTCGCCTCGAGAAATACGCCGTTCGCGCGGGCGGAGGACTCAATCACCGCATGGATCTGGCTTCGGCCGTTCTGATAAAGGACAATCACCTCGCGGCGGTCGATGGCGATGTCGCTCTCGCAGTGAGTCGCGCGCGGGCCCTGGCTCCAGCGGGGATCAAGATCGAAGTGGAATGCGACACGCTCGAGCAGGTTCGCGCCGCGATCGGCGCGGGTGCCGACATCATCATGCTCGACAACATGCAGCTAATGGAGCTACGCGAGGCGGTAAAGTTGGTGGATGGCCAAGCGGTAACTGAAGCTTCCGGCGGAATCACGCTCGACACCGTTCGCTTCATTGCGGAGACGGGGGTGGATTGGATCTCGGTTGGCGCGTTGACGCATTCAGCGCCGGCGCTCGATCTCGCACTGGATTTCGATTGATGCCGGGGGAAGTCTGCGACGTCTGCGGCTCGACCAACATCAAGGAGATCAAGTGCAAGCTGATCTGTCAGAACTGTGGGACGATTTTGAGGAGCTGTGCCGATCTCGGAGCAATCACGCCTTCAATTGAGGTGAATCGAAATGGATCGTAGAAACTTCGTGAGGCTCGGTGCCATCGCTGGCGCGATGGCAGTCCGCGGAAAGCCGCTGGCGGGTCAGGCACTAGTGAATGGAGAAGGAGCCCCGTCGCTTGGTGCCACGCGTTTTGCCATTAGCCCATTCGCGCTTGAGGAGGCGACGCTCGCCGATCTTCAGGCCGGGATGGCGGCGGGGACGATGACCGCGCGATCCATCACGCAGCAGTATCTCGATCGCATCGCCGAGCTGGATCGGCAGGGTCCGACTCTGCGCCACGTACTGGAGACAAATCCGGATGCGCTCTCGCTCGCCGATTCGCTGGACCAGGAGCGGAAGGCGGGCAAAGTTCGCGGTCCTCTGCATGGTGTTCCGATCCTGCTCAAGGACAACATAGATACCGCCGACCGGATGACGACCACCGCGGGATCGCTGGCGCTGGCGGGATCGATTCCGCTCCAGGACGCATTCATCGCGGCCAAGCTCCGGGCGGCGGGCGCAATTCTCCTCGGAAAAACGAATCTCAGCGAGTGGGCGAACTTCCGTTCGACGCATTCCTCCAGCGGCTGGAGCGGACGTGGAGGTCAGGCAAAGAACCCGTACGTGCTCGATCGGAATCCGTGCGGCTCTAGCTCGGGATCTGGCGGAGCGGTATCGGCGAACCTCTGCGCCGCGGCGATAGGAACTGAGACAGACGGCTCGATCGTTTGCCCATCGTCCGCCAACGGCATCGTCGGAATCAAGCCAACGCTGGGGCTCGTGAGCAGAGCGGGAATCATCCCGATTGCGCACAGTCAGGACACGTCCGGCCCAATGGCGCGAACGGTAAGAGACGCGGCGATCATGCTCAACGTGCTGGCGGGGATCGACCCCCGTGACCCCGCGACATCAGCCGGCCACTCGCGTGGCCAGCTGGATTACACCAGGTACCTGGACCCGAACGGATTACGCGGCGCGAGAATCGGGGTCGCGCGAACCAAGTTCTTCGGTTATAGCGATGTCACCGACAAAGTCATCAATGATGCGATCGAGGGCATGAAGGCGCAGGGCGCGGTGATCGTGGATCCCGCCAACATCGCGACCGCCGGAAAGTTCGACGACAGCGAGTTCGACGTCCTCCTCTACGAGTTCAAGGCCGATCTCAACAAGTATCTCGCCTCACTCGGCCCCAAGGCGCCGGTGAGGACGCTGAAGGACATCATCGCCTTCAACGACCAGCACAAGGATACGTCGATGCCGTGGTTCGGCCAGGAGATCATGATCCAGGCTCAGGCGAAAGGTCCGCTCACTGAAAAGAAATATCTGGCCGGCCTCGCCAAGGATCTCAAGATGTCGCGGGTGGATGGGATTGATGCTACCATGAACAAGTACAAGCTCGACGCAATCGTGGCGCCGACCGGAAGTCCGGCGTGGGTCACAGATCTGGTCAACGGGGATCACTTCTCCGGCGCGAGCTCGACACCCGCGGCAGTCGCGGGCTACCCGAACATCAACGTGCCTGCCGGGTTCTCTCACGATCTTCCGATCGGCATTTCCTTTTTCGGGAGTGCGTACAGCGAGCCGACGCTGATCAAGATTGCTTACGCATACGAGCAGGCGACCAAGCATAGACGGGCGCCGACGTTCATCCCGACGCTAGGGGCAGAGTAGAGGTACGTTCGCGTGGCTGGCATACACAATACCGAAGCAGGGGGCCGTTAGCTGACTACGCTACGTAGCTCGGAGCCTTCATATTGGCGTTAGGGTCGCGCGACTTGAAATCGCGCGACTTCGATTATCATCGGCGTTTCGTAGGCACGTGAGACTCTGACTCTGCAATTCCATACGCCGCCGGAAGGGCTCCGGGCGATATAGCTGCAAAGCTTACGGCTCCCTGCTTCGGTTTTGTGGATGCCAGCGGGGGAAGCTCTATTCTTCCATGATAGCATCAGATACGAAGTAGCCCTTCCCATCTCGTACGAACCCAGCGATCCCGCGGCGCGTGTTGTCGGTCTCCTCTTCGCGGGAGTCCAGCAACTTTCGACTCGAGCTAAAGCGGCGCCCCGCTTCGATGCAGAACAGATCGCACAGCGCGATTTCGCGTTCGCACGGTTCGACGCCGCGCTCGTCGATGAGACTCTGAGTCCGCGCGATCACTGCCGCCGTCGCAAATAGATCGATCGCCATGTCCGCCAGCCGCTCGAGCATGAGCTGGCTGTCCACTATCTGCTCGCGATGGCGGATGACCAGACGATCGGTCGCCGAGCCAAGCTCGGCCACGTGCTGCTCGAAGTATTCCTTGTGCTTCTTGAGCCGATCATGGAGCTCGATGTCGAGCGTCGATGTTTGACCGAGTCGAAGCTTCACTCGTGAAGTGGCGTATCCACTCAGCAGTCCGAGATTGCGCAAAGGCCGCCGCAGGGCCGACCCGACTTCCTTGAGAGCCTCGGCCGGCGCCTGAACTCCGTTCAGCGCGATGAACAGGCGCAAAACCTCGTTCGCGCCCTCGAATATCCGATTGATGCGGGAGTCGCGGAGCATTCGCTCATACGGATACGGCTTCACGTACCCGCGTCCTCCGGCTAGCTGGACCATTTCGTCGGCGGCTCGCCACACCATCTCGCTGGCGAACACCTTCGCGCACGCAGCCTCGAGCGAGAAATCATTGTCGCCCCGATCAACCAGCGACGCGAGAATCCCGAGCATCGAGTCGGAAGCGTAAATCTCGCTCGCTATCCGCGAGAGCTTGCGCTGAGTGATCTCGAAGTCCGCCAGCGGATGCCCGAACTGCACGCGCTGCTCGGCGTACGACGCCATCTGATTCAGGGTACGCTTAGTGCCGCCGGTGCATCCCGCCGCGAGAGTGAGTCTGCCGGCATTGAGCACGTGCACCGCGACGCCGAATCCGCGGCCCACGGCGCCGAGCAGATGATCGACGGGAACCTCGAGCGCCTCGTAGCTCAGCTCCGCCTGTGTCGAGCCGCGGATGCCGAGCTTATGCACGGTGCCGACAATCTTGAACCCCGGCATGTCGGGGCGGATCAGAAAGGCGGTCATGCGCGGAACGGTTTCGCCGCGGCGCTCGACGAGCGCCTGCGCGAAAGTCGCAATCACGCCAGCGCGATGGCCATTCCCGATCCAGATCTTCCGTCCGTTGAGCCGCCAGTGCGACTCATCCTTGCTCAGCGTCGCGGTCGTTTTGATGTTTTGGGCATCCGATCCGACATCCGGCTCGGTCAGCGCGTACGCGGCAAGAAAATCACCGCGCGCAAGCGGCGGCAGATAGCGCTCCTTCTGCTCATCGTCCCCGTGCAGCACGATCGCCTTGGAGCCAAGTCCGCAGTGGACGCCGACGAGAACGGCAAGCGATGCGTCGACTGCGGACAACGTCTCGAAGACTCGCGCGTACGCGGACGACGACAGCTCCAGCCCACCGTACTTCTTCGGAATTGTGAGCCCCAGCATCCCCGCCTCGGCAAAAGCGCGGATGACATTCTCGGGGATCGTCTCTTCCTCGTCGAACTTCGCGGAGTCGATCAGATCGCTCTCCATCTCGCGGAGGCTCTTGATCAGGCGGCGGACGGTGCGCGCCTCGTCGGCGTTCCGTTCATCGAGCGGGCGCGGATATGGAAAGAGAAGCGAGTCGAGGACTACACCCGCGAAGATCCCGCGGGTGAACGATAATGTCTGCTCAGCCACTCAGATGGGTCGCTCTGACGACGAGGTTCGAGTACCGTTCACGCCGATGAGGGCACTGCGTCGCGCCGCTTCAGCCAGCGCCAGTGGATGCCGAACAGGGCAGCGGCGAGCACAATGAGAAGGAGATTGCCGACGAGCGAGCGAGTCGCGCGAAAGCGCGCGTTCCCCGTTGCGGTCTCACGCTCGGCGTCGTAAAGACGTCGCAGCGCGGAGTCGGATGCCGCGGTGTCAACTGCTACTTTGACGGGAGCTACACTCGCGGGCATTGGACCAGCCTGGGCGCGCATCCCGGCCTGATTTTTCATCTCCACCTTGTACACCTCGAAGTTCGTGAGCGTTCTCCCCATTCTGGTGCCCTCCGCGCGAATGGGATCGCTCAGATCGATCGCGGCATCGACGACCTGTTTGATGGCGATCAGCATCACGATGACCGTGATGAGACAAACCGCGTAGCCGTACGTCTGCGAAATGCGATTATTCATCCGATCCATCCGGTTTCTTCGTTGGCGTTCGTTCTGGCTTGTGCCGCATTCTCCAGCTGATCTGACAGCGCGTTCGGATCCGTTACCGGTTTGTCGCAGGTGTAACCCCGACAGACATACGCGGTCGCTTTGCTGTCTACCAGCGGCCGGTTCTCCAACAGCTTGACCGTCGTGCGCGACCCCGGAGCTCCGCCCGCCAACACGAGTGATGGAACGTACCGCTCGGCCACCGTGCGCTCCAGTGCCCGGAAGCCCGGGTGTAATGTCTCACCAACGAGAGCGACCTCGATGGCGCCGTAGAGTTCCATGTCCGCGCAGCCGAGCAGGTGGCCGAAGGCGGTGGGGAAGCGAAGCATTGGCTCGGCGAGTGTCTCGAGCGCATGAACGGCGCGGCGGCGGTATTCCGCGTCCTGCTGCAGCTCGGCGAGATGGAGCAAAAGCTCGACGGCGAGCGACGTCCCGGAAGGCGTCGCGTTGTCGGTGACATCGCGGGGTCGTGTTATCAGCTGCTCCGCGTCGCTCGCGGTATCGAAGAATCCGCCGACGCCGTCGTCCCAGAACCATTCGATCATCGCGTCCGCAATCTCACGCGCGTGGGTTACCCAGCGTTCGTCGAAGGTGAGCTCGTAGACAGCGAGAAATCCCAGGGCGACCGCGGCGTGGTCCTCGAGAAATCCGCTGATCCGTGTGACGCCCTCTTTGTGCGAGCGCATCACTCGCCCGTTGTGAACCATCTCGCGCGCGAGGAACTCAGCGTTTCGTGTCGCCAATGTGGCGAAATCATCTCGACCGAAGGCCCTCGCCGCGGTCGCGACACCTCGGAGCATCAGGCCGTTCCAGGAGGCGAGGATCTTCTCGTCGCGGCCGGGCCAGACGCGGCGCGCGCGCGCGTCGTAGAGAACTCTCCGCGCCCGCTCGAGGATGGCATCGAGCGTTGCCTCATCCACCCCGGCGCGCACCGCTGCGGCGACGCGATCCGAACGTACGAAGAGGATGTTGCTTTCTTCGAAGTTTCCGCCGGGTGTCACGCCATAGTAAGTCTTGAACGCGGGAGAGTCGGCACCGAGGAGGGAATCGAGCTCGCCTGCGCTCCAGACGTAGAATCTGCCCTCGTGCCCCTCGCTGTCCGCGTCGAGTGAAGAGTAGAAGCCACCGGCGGGCGCGGTCATCTCGCGGCCGAGCCACTCGACGGTCTCGATCGTTACTCGGCGGATCTCTTCGTCTTTTGCCGCTTGCCACAGTTGGGCGCCGAGCCGAGTGAGCAGGGCGTTGTCGTAGAGCATCTTCTCGAAGTGCGGGACGAGCCAGCTCGCATCGACCGAGTAGCGGGCGAAGCCGCCGCCGATCTGATCGTAGATTCCGCCGCGCGCCATTTTGCGGAAGGAATTCACGACGATCTCGAGCACCTCGTCGGTGCCGGTCCGCTTCCAGTGACGAAGCAGGAAATCGAGCACCATCGTCGCCGGGAATTTCGGGGCCGAGCCGAACCCTCCATTCTGCGCGTCGTAGCGCTGCGCGAGCGATCGATAGACAGTCTTGAGCATCTCCGGGGTGAGGCCGCCGCCGGGTTTTGTCTCGGCGAGATTGCTCTGGTAGATCTGCCGGAGCTGTTCCGCGCTCTCAGCTACGCCTTCGCGTCTCTTTCCGTAGGCGTCGGTAACCGACTGAAGAACCGTCCGGAACGATGGCAGGCCGTGTCGATCGTCGGGCGGGAAATACGTCCCACCGTAGAACGGGCTTCCGTCCGGCATGAGGAACATCGTCATCGGCCAGCCGCCCTGGCCGGTCATCGCCTGCACGGCCTGCATGTAGATGCCATCGATGTCGGGCCGTTCTTCGCGATCGACTTTTATGTTGATGAAGTTGTCGTTCATGAGTCGCGCGGTCTCTTCGTTCTCGAACGACTCGTGCGCCATGACGTGGCACCAGTGGCAGGCGGCGTAACCGATGCTCAGCAGGATCGGCTTGTCGTCGCGCTTCGCGGTTTCCAGCGCTTCGGGTCCCCATGGATACCAGTCGACGGGGTTGCCCGCGTGCTGGAGGAGGTAGGGGCTCGTTTCGTTGGCGAGGCGGTTGCGCATGCTTCCAATGAAGCTATCATCGACCAAAGCGGGTAGTGTCGGCAATCTTGACTGCGCGTCCCGCGCACTCTAGCCTTAAGCAATTCACTGTGGCGATGGAGTTCGCCCTCAAGTACCGCAGAGTATCAGCGGTTGATGACTCCTGCTCGGCCTAGGCCGGAGCGGGAGTTTTTGTTTTTTCCACCCGCTCCCCGTGTGCCGCCAACACGTAAACAGGGAGCTTCGATGGATTCCAACGTCTGGCTGGTCGCAAGTGTGTGGATGGGCCTGGCCCTCCTGGCGAGCATCATCTCCATCAGAATCGGAATCTCGGTCGCACTGATCGAGATCGCTGTTGGAATTCTTGCAGGAAATCTGTTCGGAATCCACAGCGCACCGTGGATCGATTTTCTGGCCACGTTCGGCTCCGGGCTCCTCACGTTCCTGGCTGGGGCGGAGATCGATCCGGCCTCTCTGCGGCGCCACCTGAAGCCCGCCCTTACGATTGGGGCCGTGAGCTTTCTAATTCCTTGTCTTGCAGCGGGCGCGTTCGCTTACTGGGTCGCCCACTGGGATCGACAAGCCTCCTACATCGCCGGGATTGCCCTTTCGACGACTTCAGTGGCCGTCGTTTACGCGGTGATAATCGAAACGGGCCTGAGCAGGTCCGAGCTCGGCAAGCTCATTCTCGCCGCCTGCTTCGTCACCGACTTCGGGACGGTCCTCGCGCTGGGCATCATCTTCGCGAATTTCAACGGATGGTTGGCTCTGTTCGTGGGCGTCACCGCGATCGTTCTCTGGTACCTGCCGCGGCTCACGCGCTTTGTCATCAGGACCGTGGGCCACCGCATCAGCGAGCCTGAGGTCAAGTTCGTCTTCCTGATTCTCTTTTTGCTCGGTGGATTGGCCAAGGTCGCGCAGAGCGAGGCCGTTCTTCCCGCGTATCTGGTGGGACTCGTCATCGCCGGAGTTTTTGTCAACGATCGAATCCTGATGGACCGGATGCGCTCGATCGCGTTTTCGATTCTCACTCCGTTCTACTTCATCAAAGCCGGCCTCTATGTTTCGCTTCCAGCCGTGGCGACAGGCGCCCTCTTGATCGCCGCCTTTCTCGCGGTCAAGATGATTTCAAAAATCGCCGGCGTGATGCCGCTCACCGTGTTGTTCCGGTTCGACAAAAAGGACGGGATTTACACGACGCTGCTCATGTCGACTGGACTAACGTTCGGAACCATCTCGGCGCTGTTCGGCCTCACGAACAAAATCATCAGTCAGGGTCAGTACACGATTCTGGTGACGACGGTCATCGGGAGTGCGATCGTGCCCACACTTATCGCCCAGAGATTCTTCCAGCCCGCGGGACCTCGCTTCGAGACAACCGAAGAAGACATCGAAACGATGAGTCCACCCGAGTCAAGCCTGCAGCGTCTTCCATGACCCCGTTACGTCGAGCGACCAGTCGTCCGGCTGTTCTTCTTCGGTGTTGTGTGGGCGGTACATGATTACCTTCACTCGCTCGAGCGTGATCAGACCGCCACCAACCATCTTGTCCAATTCAGGCAGTATCGCCTTGATATTATCCTCGGTTTCGACGCATTCGACGACGATCGGAAGGTCGAGCGACAGCTCCAGAAATTTCGCCGTATGAATGCGGCTGCTTGCGCCGAAAGCCATGATTCCCTTGGTGACAGTCGCCCCGGCGTAGTGCCGCTTCCTGAGCAGCTGGACGATCGCCCAATACAAGGGCTCACCTTCGTACTTGTCTCTCTCCCCGATATGAATCCGCATCAGAACACGTTCGCCCTTAAATCCGTGCATACCGCCTCCTCTCTCCTACGATTGCTACTCTTCCGCGGAGCCCTCAGGAAGATATCGGTATCGGCGCATGAGTAGTCAACAGGCACGGCTCAACGACAACCAGATCCGGCATGTTCTGTCGGTCATGTCGCAGGTGGACTCCGTGCTGTCCACTATTGAACGGTTGGCGGATTCATCCGACTCACCGTTCGCGCGTGAAGCCAGCGACCTCTCAGCGGAAGAGCGCAAGGCCATTCAGGATCTCGTCGCGGCGCTCAGATCGAGAATGACAAGCGTATTGGCCACGCTAGGCATTCCCTCGGCGCGCAAAGACATGTCGGCCCGGTGGAGCATCGAATCCGCGCTACGGGTCGCCGACGTATCCTTCAGTGACCTCGGGGGCCGACGCCTCCAGGGCTATGGAGATCTCGACCCGGCGACAGCCGACCTCGTGGCGACGCTATCGGTCGAATTGCGACGCATCACCGAACAGGGAATATTCATGCTCCGGCAACGCCCGTAGATATCAACTTCTGATGATCCTATTCCTGATTGCAGTGGGCGGCGCGGTGGGGTCAGCGCTGCGCTATCTGATCGGCGGTGCGGTCCAACGCTCGAGCGCCAGCGGTTTTCCGGTCGGGACGATGTTCGTCAACGTCGCCGGCTGCTTTCTCATAGGCGTGTTCGTACGCTATTTGCTCAACATGCAGACCTCAGCCGAATTGCGAGCGCTGCTGGTCGTTGGATTCTGCGGCGGCTTCACCACATTCTCGACGTTCAGCTTCGAGACAGTGGGTTTGATAGAGGGCGGTGAATATGCGCGCGCCGCGACCTACATTCTTGGAAGCGTCGTGCTTTGCGTGCTGGCGACTTTTGCGGGCATGGCCGCTGTGAGCGCGATTGCGGGCGCGAGTAATGCCAGGTGATCCTGCCTGCTGGTCCCACCTCTTTACGATGACGAAAACGCAAATGAGCCTGAGCCAATGACCAAATCAACTAAAGCTGTTCGTGGCGCGAGCAAAACCGCTCGTGGCAACACAACCATTCCGGCGGATCTCGAGAGATTTCTCTCCGACAACGACCCCGGGATCCACAACGAGCTGTTCGAGTTTCTCCGCATCCCGAGCGTCAGCGCGAAGTCGGACCACAACGCTGACACGAGACGCGCGGCCGAGTGGGTGAAGGCATCGCTCGACAAGATCGGCGTGCCGGCGAAGATCTATCCCACCGCCGGCCACCCCGTCGTCGTCGGCGAATGGCGAAACGCGCCCGGAGCGCCGACCGTCCTCATCTACGGCCATTACGACGTTCAGCCGGCCGAGCCGCTCGAGCTCTGGACATCGCCGCCGTTCGAGCCGACAGTGCGCGACAAAAAGATCTTCGCGCGTGGATCCGTCGACGACAAAGGTCAAATCTTCCTCCATATCAAAGCGCTCGAGGCGCACCTCGCCACGCGAGGGACGCTTCCCATCAATGTCGTCGTGATCGTTGAGGGCGAAGAAGAGATTGGTAGTGAAAACCTGGCGGCGTTCGTCGCGGAGCAGAGGAATCTGCTCAAGGCCGACGCGGTCGTGATCTCCGATTCGGCGATGTTCGCGCCGGGGCTGCCGTCGATTCTCTCTTCACTGCGCGGACTGGCGTACTTCGAGATCAACGTTCAGGGCCCGAAGGGCGATCTGCACTCGGGCAGCTACGGCGGCGCTGTCGTCAATCCGGCAATGGCGCTCGCGCGCATCCTCGCGACGTTCCACGACAAGGACGGCCACATTGCGATTCCCGGCTTCTACAAAAAAGTGCGGGCGTGGGATCCGAAGATCCGGAAGCAGATGCGCTCACTTCCGTTCAGCGACAAGACTCTCATGAAAGAGACAGGCGTCAACGCGCTCGGCGGCGAGAAGGGCTACACCACTCTGGAGAAGCTCTGGATTCGTCCTACCTGCGAGGTGAATGGCCAGCTCAGTGGATACACGGGCGAGGGCGCAAAAACGGTCCTGCCCGCCAAGGCGATGGCGAAGGTGAGCTGCCGTCTCGTTCCCGATCAGGATCCTGCTGAGATCGAGAAGCTGATGAAAGCGCACGTGGCGAAGGTTGCACCGAAGGGGGTGAAGGCCACCGTTCAGGCTCTGCACGGCGGACGCCCGTGGCGCGCCGAGCTTAATGGGCCGATCTATGACGCGGCGCGGCGAGCGTTACGCGCGGCGTTCGGGAAGGAACCCGTAATCACCGGGGAAGGCGGCTCTATTCCCGTCGTCGGCGACTTCGAGCGCATACTCGGCGCGCCGGTTCTCCTCGTGGGCTTTGGACTGCCAGGCGAAAATGCGCATGCGCCCGACGAGTGGATGGGCGAAGAAAATTTCAGGCTCGGCATGCGCGCCATGGCCACCCTTTGGGACGAGTACGGAGCAAGCGGCAGGTCCTGACCTTGCCGCGGTCTCCGATGAACGCCCCGGTCTCGAGGATGTTCATGCGCGCGACGGCCTCGCGCGCGCTCGTCGCGCTCCTTCTGATTTCTCCGATCTGGGCGCGGAGCGAGGCGCAGTCGCCAGCTCAATCAGCGTGCCCAGCCACGAGTGTCGGCAAGGTCGCACTGGTCCTGCCGGGCGGCGGTGTCAAAGGAATGGCGCACGTTGGCGTGATCAAGATGCTCGACTCGCTCGGAATCGTGCCCGACATCGTGGTCGGCACCAGCATGGGCGCCTTCGTTGGTGGGATGTACGCGAGCGGTTATTCGGGCGCCGAGATCGAGCGCTTGACCCGGCAGTACAGTATCGGTGCGTACATCGGGCGGTACGCGCCGCGCGGGCCACGCGCGTTCGCGATTTCTGGTGCTTCGGGGGCATCGTTGCTTGGCAGCCAGCTGCCCGGCGAGCCGACGCCCATCATGCTGCTGCGGCAGGACAACGGAACGTTCGTCGTGGCGACGAGCCTTGCCGATGAAGGCGCGATCAATCTCCTGTTGAGCGCTCTACTCGTGCGCGGTGACCTGATCGCGCGCGGCAGTTTCGATTCACTTCCGATTCCGTTTCGCGCCGTGGCCACGGATCTTCACACCGGAGTGCGGGTGACGCTCGATCATGGCGATCTGGCGCAAGCCATCCGTGCGAGTGTCGCCATCCCGTTCGTCTTCGAGCCGGTGACTATTGATGGCCGACAGCTGGTGGATGGCGGACTCAGCGAGAATGTCCCCGTGCGCCTCGCGCGTGAGCTCGGTGCCACGCGTGTCATCCTGTCGCGTCTCGATGGCAGCGGTACCAATGACAGCACCTCGAGGGGCGCGGCCGCGGGGGGAACGCTCGACATGTTGATAGATCGCATCTTCCTCGATGCCCATCCTCCACTCGGGCCAGGCGACGTCGAGGTGAGCACGAATGTCTCGGACATAACCAACCTCGATTTCTCGCCGGGCGTTGTCGCCCAACTAATCGAGCGTGGAGCCGCCGCTGCCCGCGCAATTCCGGCGTCGTCATGCCTGCCACGTCGCGCACGAGTTGCGCATCTCCTTCCTCCGGTGTCGTCCGCAATCGTCACACAGAACGCGGTCCCGGGCGCCGCGAATCTTCTTCGAAGTGCCGTCCGGCCATCCGGGTCGCGACTGCCGGCGTGGGTTCGACAGTCTTCGCCGAGTCCCGCCCCTGACACCGCTCGCCTTGCGCTGGACACCGTTCAGGCACGCCTGGCTCATGCGGGAACGTCCGGCAGCCTGCGAGCGCTCTGGCTCTCGCCGCAACGCGCCACCGGCGACTCGGTCGCGTTTGATCCGATCATACGATGGGCGGATGAGCGCACGATTGGGGCGGGAGCGGCTTACGACAACAATCTCGGTGCTCAGGCCTGGGTCGCGATCGCCAATCGACACGCCATTCTTCGCCGGGGATTTCCAGCGCTGGAGAGCGGTGGCCGACTCACACTGGGAACTCGACGTCAGGAGGGTTTCATATCCCTTCGACGATCGGACACCGACGTGACGTATTCCGTCAGTCCATTCGCCTTGCTCATGGTGGGTCGGGAGAGCGAGCCTTTCTTTGCCGAAGGTCCAGGCGGAGTGTCCACCCAGGTCGAGCTGCCGACCGCGTCGGATCAACTGCTGGAGCTCGGTATGGACGTGCCTATCAATGCAAAGTGGACGGTGCAGACGGGAGCGCTGGTTCGGCGATGGCACGGCGGACTCACGGATACAGCACGCACGCCGACGCCGATAGGCGTGGCGTTACGAGTCGATCATGCCGACGACACGAAACCGCAGTTCGGCCGGCTGGATCTGGAATGGAATCAGCGCTATAAACGAGCGAGCGCGCATTTCTCGCTGCTTACCAACACCCCCTTCGCACGATTCACCAGCACACTTCGCGCGGGCGCAGCGAGTGTCGAAGCGCCTTACAGCGCGTGGTTCCTGTTGGGCGGAACCGACGGCTTTCCGGGTCTGAACGTGGGCGAGTCAATCGGGACATGGGCTGCATCATACATGCTCGATGGCGCGCATCATCTTTACGGACCGCTGAACACACAAGTCACGGCGATGACGGGTACGGTGAGCAGGAACGCCAGCCGCGCGTTCGGAGGTGCGTGGCTGTTCGGTGCGCGGGTCGGCATCGGCGCGGACTCGCCAATCGGACCGGTCCGTCTTCAGTACGGGCTCTCGGCCAACGGGCGTCGACAATGGTTCGCGCGCATCGGTCGCTGGATCTGATTAAAGGAGTTCGTATCAGCGCGTTCGGAATTCTCTGGCGGGCAGCCGTCTTGTATCTGGGTTGGGCCGCGGTGTGGCCTACCAGCGTGAGCTCGCTTGGACCTCACCCGAAACCAGCGGGTGATTACGAAGCAGGTACGCAGCTTGTACAAGTTTTTCAACACGCCGACTCAGCCGTCGCGATTGGTGGGGCGACGATCATCCTCGTCCACGGTCATCGCACGCCGCGAGCGTTCGTGTTGTTCCACGGCCTGACAAACTCGCCACGTCAATTCACCAAGCTTGCCGCCACGCTCTATGACGGTGGTGACAACGTGTTCGCCCCCAGACTTCCCGAGCACGCGCTTCGTGGAGCAACTACCGCCGACCTCGGGCGACTGACAGCGGAGTCACTGCGGGATGTCGCGGACGCCGCGATCGATCTTGCGAGCGGCCTCGGCGACACCGTCGTCGTGCTCGGAGTAAGCCTCGGTGGAAACGTGGCCGCGTGGACCGCGCAGTTTCGCTCGGTGAATCGAGTGGTGATCGTCGCTCCCGCACTCGGGCTTTCGCACATGTCGACCGTCGTCGAGACGCCGGTCATGAATCTCATGTTGCGCGTGCCCAATTATTCGAAGAAGGAAACTGCCGACACTCTGCGCCCCGATCGTGAGCTGGGTTGGAGCACACGCGGGGTCGGGCAGATGCTCCGGCTTGGTGCGGCCATTCGTCGTGCCGCGGACAAGCACGCATCCGGAGCGCGCGACATTCGTGTGCTCGTGAACGCGCACGACCGGACCGTCAACCGTGACGCCATCGACGAGCTGGTGGAGCATTGGTCCGCCACCGGTGGGCACGTGTCGATGTTCGAGCTGGCGGACTCCCTTCGCCTGCCGCACGACATTGTTGATCCGGACGAAGCCACGGGCAACACGAAGGTAACGTACCCGGTCATCCTCTCCCTTCTCTACGGGTTGACACCGCCAGCGAACCTAGGAGTACGTGTTACGCGGCCTTCACCCTGATCGTGCATGACTACGCTTCATCGCCATCCGGGATCCGCTGGGGCGAAGGCGCACTGCTAGAGATCCAATAGCAGCTCGGAAGTTCTGGCGAGCTCGGAAGGTGTAACCTCCTCGAGGCAATCCGGGGAATCGTTGCGCGAGTTGTTGACCAGTGTGGAGATCGGGAAAAACGCCAGTTCGTCATTCTTGTGGTATGCCGACTTGCTGAGCAGCTCGAGCTGTCCGTGCTTCTGCTGCGGGTCGAGCCACTCCTCGTAGGATTCCGGCGCAAGAAGGACCGCCATGCGGTCGTGGAACTGGCTGTACCAGTCGTCCGCATCTTTGACGATGACTGTGCTCGACCACAGTTCTTCACCGCCCGAGCTGTCCTGCCAGCGACTCCACAGCCCGGCCATCGCGAACGGAATGCGGTCTCTATGCCGAATGAGGTAGGGGACCTTGCGTCTCTTCTCTCCCACCCATTCGATGATGCCGTCGACCACGACCAGGCAGCGCTGGTGGCGCCACGACTGCTGAAAAGTGGGCGCCGACGCAACCGTCTCGATCCTCGCGTTGAAGGTGGAGTATTGCGAGTCGAACGCGACGACGTCATCCCTGTTATCGAGCTTCGACGGGATGAGATTCCAGTGCATCGTCCGCAGAACCCTTTCCTTCAGGAAGGGATCGTAGTAGACGGCCGGAATGTCCTCGTGAGGATTCAGGTTGTAGCGCGGCTTCCAGTCGCTCGGGACGAACTTCTTCGTGTAGCCGTAGAGTTTCTCGGTAATCCCGTCGGGATTGATGACAGTGGCGCGTCCGCACATAAGCCAACGCTATTTAATGTCGCGGCAAAGGGCCAGTGGGTTAACTTGCGAACGTGGTGAGCTTCTCCGGCGAGAGGGCAATAGAGGATCTTATGTCCGAGTTCGTTCAGGATCCGCCAAGGCTCGGCAATCAGTACGACGACGACGCGCTTCTCCGCGCGTATCTGCGCTGGCGATTGCCAGCGAACATGCTCGCCGAGGTCGAGCCGGATCTCCGACGGCTCGGCCATCGCGCCGCCACGGATATTCTGGCGCTGGGCGAATCGGCGGAGGCATCGCCACCGCGTCACGTTCCATACGACGCATGGGGACATCGCGTTGACCGGATCGAGACGAGCGATGCCTGGCGCGAGCTCGATCGTATCTCCGCAACCGAAGGCATTGTGGCGACTGCCTATGAGCGCAGGCATGGACCGCGCTCGCGCATTCATCAGTTCGCGAAACTGTACCTCTTTGCCCCCTCGTCCGCGCTCTACAGCTGTCCGCTCGCCATGACCGACGGCGCGGCCAGGTTTCTGGAGGTTCACGGCGACAAGAGCATGCAACCGGTGCTCGCGCATTTGATTTCACGCGATCCGAGCGAGTTCTGGACTTCCGGCCAGTGGATGACCGAGCGGACCGGCGGCTCCGACGTTGGAAGCACGTCGACGATTGCAGCGTGTGAGGAAGGTGACTCCTACAGCCTCTACGGCTCGAAGTGGTTCACGTCTGCCACGACCTCGCAGGTCGCCATGACACTGGCGCGCATTGAAGGCGCGCCGGCTGGAAGTCATGGGCTGAGCGTGTTTCTCATCCATCTGCGCGGCAATGACGGACTGCTCCGCAACATTCGAATCGAGCGTCTCAAGGACAAGCTGGGCACGCGTGCACTCCCGACCGCCGAGCTGACACTGGAAGGCACGCCAGCGCAGCTGGTAGGCGGCGCGGGCGATGGGGTCCGCAAGATTGCCACGCTGTTCAATGTCACGCGGGTGTACAACGCCGTGGCGGCAGTGGCGGGCATGCGGCGCGCAATCGCGCTGGCGAGCGATTTCGCCCGGAGGCGGCGTGCATTCGGGAAACTGCTAGTCGAGCATCCACTGCACGTCGGAACGCTGGCCGAGATGCAACTGGAGCTGCGCGCCGCTTTTCTCCTGGCCTTTCGCGTCGTCGAGCTGCTCGGTAAAGACGAGTGTGGCGACGCGACCGAATCCGAATTGAAGCTGCTGCGATTTCTGATTCCGGTGGCGAAGCTTTACACCGCGAAGCAGGCGATAGCGGTCGCGAGCGAAGCGCTCGAGGCGTTCGGCGGCGCCGGCTACCTGGAGGACAGCGGACTTCCTCGTCTGCTGCGAGACTCGCAGGTGCTGTCGATCTGGGAGGGCACGACGAACATCCTCAGCCTGGATGCGCTGCGAGCGGTTGAGAGGGGCGATGTACTTGCCGAGTGGACGTCTGACGTAAGGCGCCGGTTGAGCGGTCTCAAGGTGACCGCACTGTCATCGTGTGCCGAACGGACGTTGAGTGCGGTGCAACGAATCGAGCAATACGCTGAGCGGGCGGCTAGCGCCGGAAGCGAATTTCAGCAGGCGGGCGCGCGCAGGTTTGCTTTTGCGATCGCGCGCACCGAGGCGGCCGCGCTGCTCATCGAACACGGAAATGCTCAGGCAGATCAGGTTGCGGTGACGGCCGCCAGGCGGTGGTGCGCGCGAGAATTGGCCCTGCTCACGGAAGCCGACGCGGAATATCGTGCGGGCTCGGTCGCTCTCGAACGAGGTGGTTAGCCCGTCAGCCGATCCGCTCTGCCAGCTCGACGATGATCCCCTCGGGGCCGCGGACGTAGCAGAGCCGATAGCTGTCCTCGTAGCGCTCCAGCTCGCCGACGAGCTCAGCGCCGCGGGCTCGCAGGCCGGCGACGACGGCGTCGATGTTTTCGACGGCGAATGCGACGTGGCGGATGCCCGGTGTGTTCGCCGGCGCGTGCTGGTCGCCGCCCTGGGTCGACGGCGTGTGGAATTTCGTCAGCTCGAGTCGTCCGTGGCCGTCCGGGGTCCGCAGCATCGCGATGTCTGCCCGGACGCCGTCAAGCCCCACGACGCGGTCAACCCAGCGGCCCTCAACCGGACCCTCGCCCTGCAGCTCGAGTCCGAGTTTGACGAAGAACTCGGTTGCGGCCGCGAGGTCGTCAACCACGATGCCGACGTGCTCCATCCGCTTGATCGTCATGTGCTCGATGGTAAGGAATCCAGGTTCGAGCCGCGGGAAGTTAGGTGGTGCGGCGCGGAACGAGCAGAACTATGGCAGCCCACAGCGTGGCAAAGGGGATACCCGACATCGATGGAGTCATGACCAACGACGCGGCAACAAGGCCAAGGGCGACGCGTTGCGGGCCGCGGTCTGGGCGAAACATCAGCGAATTCAACTGAAGAAAGAAACGGTGCCCAATCATACGCGGAATATATGTGTCCACCGAACGCCTTGGTTTAGCTGCAAGCACACTATCACCGTTGCGGCGAAGCCGCATCCGAAAAGTGCTTGTCTGCTGCAACGTTCGTTAGGCCGCGGTGCGACGTCGCACGGACCGTCGTCCCCGATTGATCGTCAGCTTCGGCCCCTCGTTAGGGGGACCCGTTGGGATCAAGACCCTTTATTGGGCGATATGAATACGCGAGCATGCCGAGGTTGAGGATCCCCACAATCACCGCCGATAATGCGATTCTCCGGCGGACTAGCGTTGCTAGAATCATCGCCAGCAGGAGAACAAATGAAGTGAGCCGTGAGGATCGGCGACTCCGTCTTAGCGAGGCGGCCATCTGATCATATTTTTGCAGCATCGATCGTGGCTCAAAGCCCACCTGCAGACCCTCCCTATAGGCACACAGCTCGACACGCTTGCGAATCGTCTCTGCATGGTCGCGAGGAATGGCGGTCCCATGCGGAGTCGTCCAATTCGCGAACACCTCGGTGCTGGCCACCCATTCATAGCGCACACGAAGTGGGACGCGCTGAAAGTCAACGTCGAGGCGGGAGCCAGACTCTTGGTAGACTACGAAGAACGGCTTTTCGCTTTCTGAGCGACTTGTGATCGTTCAGTCCCCGATAGCGAAAATCCGAAATACTGCGCCAGTCCACTTCTAAGTGATGGCCAGATCGCGGAAATGAGCGCTCCTGCAAGTATGAACCCGACGACATAGAAGGAAAGGAGTCTGATTTCTTCCGGTGAGACCGGCGCAATGTGTCCGCCCCTTGCAATGAAAAACAGACCTCTCAAAACGCCGACTACGATACACAGCACGCCGACGGCGCCGCCTGTAAGCGAGCCAACTAGGATCCGCTTCAATAGATCATTTTGAGGGTGCATTCAATACTATTGCGTCGGCCTAACGCCCGAGTTAAGCTGCGAGCGGATTCAACCACTGCGAGCGAAGCGAGCTTCCAAAGACCGCTCGTCAGCTTCAACGATTAGTTAGCTAGCCGGCACACCAGTGTGCGCCCGAAGGTGCTCGACTAGAGCGTGAGCGGCGGGCGGCCGCGGGAAGGAAGGATTCGCACGCGCGCGCTGGCCGCATCGGCGGCGGCTTCGAGAGTAATGCCGACGTTGATCGCGTACTCCGTAGCCCAGTGCAGGAACTCGTCGCGACTCATCTCACACTGCGATGTCCCCGACTCGAACCGGATCGGCCTGTGCTCGACGCCGAGCGCGGCGAGCTTGTCCGCGTAGTACTGCACCTGGTTGGCGACTCCATGCCTGACTACCTGTTTGCGCTCTTCGTCCAACGTGTCGATCGACCATAGCCCGAGCATTCCTGGCTCGAGGAGCGGCGCCACCAGCAGGGGCTTCGCTAGAGCACCGAGCCTCGTCCGCGTGCTGACCCAATCGAGGCGCTCGCCGCCAGGCCACAGGAGCCACAAGTCTGGCGCCTGCGGTACGTCGGGGCGTGCGTACGATTGGGCGCGCCGGACGATCTGAAGGGTGAGTTCCGCGCCAGTGTCCATCGAGTAGATCCGTGTGGCTAGCTAACGCCGAGCTAAGCTGCAAAGGAATCAAATAAGAGTTTGCGGCGCAGCCGCAAACAATTCAATAGATCCTTTGTCAGCTTCAGCGTTCGTTAGATGACCGGCACGTGATCCATGATCGGTCGAGGCGGAGATCATCAAGGAATCCTGCCCGCGGAACGAGACGCAGACGGGGAACGTTGATGTCCCGTTCAAGAACATCCGGGTATCGCTCCCACAGTACACCATCGTGTGGCCCAGTCCCTCACGGGAAGCGGTCCGAATCAAGCAGTCATCCAACGCAATCATTAAGCGAACCGACGGTTGCAAGTCGAGCAACATCAGAATCGGGAATGCGAGACGGACTGGGTGCCTGTGCTGAGGACAGCGGTTCTTGCGCTCCAGGCACGGATCGCTGCTCGGTAAAGCTACCGCCGTCATGCCGACGCCGACGTGGATCTGTTCCAGATACGCGATGGCGTCACGAACGCTCGCGGCGGGATAGCGACAACTCCGCTCCTCACGCACTTCAACCGACGGCACGGTCGTGCTTACATTCAGGGACAGCCCTGACGTGGGAGTTCCGCGCAGTCGTCGCACGGACAGTGGGGTTCCTCAGCGCGGTCAGGCACGCTTCGGCATTCACTGTAGTCACCGCGCACTATAGCCGCTCCTAATTATGAAAAGCGTTCAATTATTCGTTAGGCCGTCCATATCGACACATTGGCCGTCAACAGCGCGGCTCCCATTGCAGTGGTTAACTCCTTAATAATCAATAAGATATAACTAGTGGCGTCCACGGAGAAGGCTAATACATGGCTCTGGCAGTCTGATCATGGCGCACAGTCGTTTTGTTCCAATCTATGGGCGCCGATGCTGAGCTATAGAACAATGGGTTCGCTAGATCGCCCGCATCGCTATGCGAGCAAATAAAGCGGCAGGCCTTGACAAACTAGCCTTGGAACGCGACCTTCTAGGTCCACCCACGGGAGTGAGAATGACCGGGCCGTCTAGTGAAGTGCGTGAGGAGCGGAGTCGTCGCTATCCCGCCGCGAGCGTTCGTGACGCCATCGCGTATCTGGAACAGATCCACGTCGGCGTCGGCATGACGGCGGTGTCTCGGGAGACAATGGTTCAGGCGCTCGGGCATTCTAGCGTGAATGGCGCCTCGAAGGCGAAGCTGGCGGTTCTCCGCCATTTCGGGCTGCTCGACCGTGAGGGTGAGCGCTACCGCATTTCGGAGTTAGGAAAGCGTGTAGTTATTCCTAGGTCCGATGCCGAGCGGGACGCGGCCACCGTCGATGCCGTGAGGCAGCCCGCTCTGTTTCAGGAGTTGGGGGCTACGTTCGATCAACAGCGCCTTCCGGCAATGCTTGCGAATGTCATTGCGCGTGACTTCGGCGTGACTGCTCAGGCGAGCGCGGAAGTCGCTGATGTGTTTACTCGAAGTGCTGAGCAAGCCGGACTACTCATCGATGGCGTATTGAGGTGGACCGGAGAGCGCGACCAGGCTGCTGGGACGGACACTTCACCTGAGCGTCTCGAACGTCATCAGAGCACGGCACAGTTGAGCTCTGAGCGTGCCCTTTCCGCGGCCGACGGGACAGAGTCCTATACCATCCCGCTCGATAGCCGGGGCAAAAAGGCGCTCATCCACATTCCGGTTCCGACTGCGTCGAAGGACCTCGACCGGATCGCAGCGTGGGTCAGCTACATGCGCAGCGTGGTTTCAGACGACGCTGAACCCTCGACCGAGTGAGCTGCGAAGTCTCATGTCTTCGTCCTCGCGCCAGTTCACGTTGAAGTTCTCGCCAGTCTCGATCGAAACGCTGATCGAGACTGTTGAGGCAATAGCCGCTCATCCAAACGCTAGCCGTGATTCCGCTGCGCGCTTCGCTGGGCTTGGAACATCAACGGTTGGGAAGGCGATTCCGCTTCTTATCGCATTTGGCCTAGTCGAATCAAATGGGTCGGGTCTGCGTTGCACGGAGCCAGCTATCCGTCGCGGAGTCGCTGATACGATGGTACGGCAAGCGATTCGTCGAGCGCTTGTTGCATATCGCCCTTTTGAGGTCCTGTGTGAAGGGCTTGCCCTGGGCGAGAGCGCAACAGAGGCGATCCGCAAGGCATCCGTCATCTTAGGCATTGAGAAGAGCGACTTGGATCGCTTCGATTTTCTCATCAAGCTCGGTGTCGACCTGTCACTTCTCCGCGAAGTCGACGGCGTAGTGGAGCTTGCACCTGAAGTCACTCCGGCGGCCACTGCACATGGCCCGTTCATTACGTCGAATGACGTCGAGTCCGAAGTAAAGTCACGTCTCTACGTCGCCGGACGGATCGGGCGCGATGCCTTCAACGCCCTTGATGACAGGGATCGCGGGTTGCTCGCTTCATCGCTTCTCTCGATTAGTGCCAAGCCCTCGGAGGCGGTGGAGCAGGCAGGGCAGACGACAGAGAACTATCTACGAGAGCTCTGCGGAAAGCGTGGGCTAGCAGCGGAAGCTGCAAAGCAAAACGGTGCCGGTCAGCTCGCGTCACTTCTCGCGTCAAAAGGCATCATTCACAGCCATCAGGTGAAGCTCGTCGATACGGTCGGCGCGCTGCGCAATGCGAAGGTACACCACAAAGACAAGAAGACCCTCGTCCCGTGGCAAATCACAGAAGAGGGTGCCCTCGCGTCATTCTTTGCCGCGGTAACTGCAATCAAGTCAATCGAAAGCTACCTCAATACAGGATCGCAGATCTTATGACGACACCCATTGCTACAAACAAGACGAAGAGTCCCGCTACTCCGTCGTACGGTTTGAAGGATTCCTATGCCGACGCGAAGAAGTTGTACGCGAAATTTAGCCATGCGTCCTTTTCGGCCCCCGAAATTGCATCAGCGCTCGGGATGTCGTCGTCCTCAAGCTCGTTTACGAAGCGTGTGTTCTCTTTGATCGAGTATGGGCTACTTGATCGCGTCGGTGATAAGTTCACGGTGTCGAAGACGTTTCATACGCTAGATCAGAGCGACTCGGCGAAGCCGGACTTCCAGCGTGCCGCGATGTCAGCGATTCGCCGCTCGACGGTCTTCTTGGAGATCCTAGCAGACTTTAAGTCCAAGCTTCCGCCCGAAGACGTAGTTGCACAGCGTCTCGAACGTGAGCGCGGATTCAACGCAGATCGCGCGAAAGACGTGGCGCGAGTACTCCAAAGTTCCCTGATTTTTGCGGGGGTCATCGATGCGAACAACAACATCCTGCCAGTGCGCGACGTCGACCCTCAGCCAAGCGTCGATCAAGCTGGCACCGGTGGCGACCAGGAGGCCGCGGCGACGGCACCAAGCGTCGGTTCGATAGCTGGGCTTCGCAGGACTGAGGTTCCGCTATCGGACGGTCGGATCGCCGTCGTTCAATACCCGCACGATCTTTCCTCGGGAGAGGCAACGAAAATTGGAAAGGTGCTGGCTGCTCTCGTTGATTGAGAGTCCTGCCGTTCAACGGCCGTTGGTGGTCGAAGCCGATGACTCCGAGTCTTGCCTATCCTTCTCGGTCCATAACCATCTCGACGATATCAAGCCCCATCTACAAACGACCTCTCTGTGGTCATCTAACGCCCAAGTTCAGCTGCGAGCGATTCTACCATAGCTGCGATCAACCTCAATTCCTTAAAGCCAGCGCTCGTCTGCTGCAACGTTCGTTAGATAGCAGGAGCGTCGACCTCTAGTTCCGAACGCGTCGAGCGCAATAATAACCCTTGTCGCCCACGACGATTCCCCATGGCTCGAAGGTGCCTTTGAACCCATCCGCGTCAATCTGTTTCACAATCATCCCAGTTCCACCGCCATCCTCCCCCATAACGTCATCGCGCCGATTACCGACTGTGTGCAGCAGTAAAGCAATCCAGTTTCGCATCCGCTGGCCGGTAGTCTTTGAGATCGGTGCATCGAGCAAAACAGGCGGATAAATCGGGTCGACCCCACTATGCAGGAGCTCAATCCGAGCCGGCGTAAAGTTTCCTGAATCTCGAACCATAACGCCGTAGAGCGGGTGGGTGACCGTGTCGCCTACAGCTGGCCGCTTGTGCTCGTTCGGTGAAGAGTCGCGCATCGATGCTTTCCAAAGAAATAGTCGAAGTCTCGCGCTCTCACGATGCTGGCCCGATGTGCTAATCCACTGAACCCGATATTCGCCAGTCATTGTTAGCGGGTCCCAATCAGGAGCAATGGTTGACTTGGCTGTGCTGTCGCAGGCCTGCGCGTAAAGCTGATTAGTGCCGCTTGGCAATAAAGCGGCGAGCAGGCAGATGTCGAGGAGAGACTTCATTCGCCAAAGCATATGTGCTGCTATCTAACTAGTAATTGTACTGCGTGCTTATACTGCGGAGAAACGACAAATGCCGCAACGGGTTCGGGTGATATTAATTCAGCGCTTGTCGCATCGTGGGCGTAAGTCCTTCCCTGGAACCCGCTTGGGGATTCACAAAATCGGCGGAGGTCAGTGTTATCTTGCGAAAGAGTTGCAGTATAGCAATGCGTGGAATTGGGGACGGATCGTAGTTCGCGGAAGTAGGGACCAGGCCCGGCCTACGCAACCGCTGCGAATCAGAGTCGATCCGCCGGACTCGTCACGCCAAGTCCACCACGGTTGAGAACGTGCGTGTAGATCATTGTCGTCTGCAGCCATGGTCAAGCCGGAGAGCCCGTCGCCACGCACTGACTCGAACCATGTTGCCGCTGCCGCCGCATTATCGCAGCATATAGCGCG
Organism: Gemmatimonadota bacterium; assembly: GCA_003134685.1. GTDB lineage: Bacteria > Gemmatimonadota > Gemmatimonadetes > Gemmatimonadales > Gemmatimonadaceae > UBA4720. The sequence goes on from PLCA01000002.1 coordinate 435,115, forward strand.
ACCGCAACTTACTAGAATCGTCGTGCCGCTTCAGAGTGAAGACTGAAACCAAGGGTGAGGCCCTCATGGAAGTAGTCATCAAGCAGAATTACAACGAGATGAGCAAACTGGCGGCGCAGATGGTCGCCGAGCTGCTCAACACCAAGCCCAACGCCGTGCTCGGCATGGCGACGGGCTCCACACCGCTCGGGCTATACCAGGAGCTGGTGCGAATGTACCAGCGGGGTCAGCTCGACTTCTCACGCGTGATGACGTTCAATCTGGATGAATACGTCGGCCTCCCCGGCAATCACCCGCAGAGTTACGCCTACTTCATGCAGGAGAATTTCTTCAAGCACGTGAACGTCCAACCTCAGAACATCAACGTCCCCTCCGGCACGACCAGTAACTATCCGGCGTTCTGCGACTGGTATGAAAAACGAATCGCGGAGAGCGGCGGGATCGACCTTCAGATACTCGGCATCGGCAGTGACGGTCACATTGCGTTCAACGAGCCGACGAGCTCGCTCAGCTCGCGGACTCGTCTTAAAACGCTGTCGAAGCAAACGATCGACGACAACGCGCGATTCTTCGAGCGGCGCGAAGACGTGCCGGTGTATGCAATCACGATGGGAGTCGGCACGATCCTGGAGGCGCGCCAGCTGTTACTGGTCGCGAGCGGAAAATCGAAGGCGAGGGCGATTGCGCAGGCGGTGGAGGGGCCGGTGACCAGCATGGTGACCGCGAGCGCGCTGCAATTGCATCTCGACGCGACCGTCTTCGCCGACGAGGACGCGGCGTCGGAGCTGACGATGCGCGACTACTACGAGTTCATCTACGCGGCCAAGCCGGCGGCACCCAAGACGTAGCTGGCTGCTCCCTCTCTCAATATCTGGAGGTCGTCATGGTTGGGCTCTCCGCACTGTGGATGCCGATCGTCGTATCGGCGGTGTTCGTGTTCATCGCGCTTGCGATCATTCATGGGATGCTGGGCTGGCACAAGGGCGACATGGCCGCCGTCCCCGGCGAGGCGAAGGTCATGGAAACGCTGCGCGGCCTGAACGTGCAGCCGGGGGACTATCGCTTCCCGTTCTCCAACAGCGTGGATGAGATGAAAACGCCGGAGTGGGACGAGAAGATGAAGCAGGGTCCCGTGGGCATCATTACGCCCTGATCACCGGCGCGACATTCGGCTGGCTGTGGCCGCACTAGCTAGCAAGCCCGATGGCTACCTTCTCGGCTCATACCGCATCGCCACCGCCCCCGAGCCGAACTCGAGCCGGCTCACGAGCTTCAAGTCGATAAGCTTCGATAACCCCGCGAACAACGTCGGCCCATGGCCCGCTAGCCTGGGCTGCACCACGAACTCGTACTCATCGATCAATCCCAGCTCCGCCAACGCCAGCGGAAGCGTCACGCCTCCCACGAGCAGTCCCTTACCCGACTCCCGCTTGAGCTGCTGAACGGCCGTCCCCAGATCCCCGCGCACGAGCTCCGCATTCCAATCGACTTGGGTAAGGGTGCTCGACACGACGTACTTCTTTGCTGCGTCGATCGTGCGGGCGAAGGGTTCCATCCAATCAGGCCTCGCTCCCGCCGGCGCCGGCCGCCGCCATCCCGCCTCCATCATTTCGTAGGTCACCCGGCCAAGGAGGAGGGCATCGGCCTGCTCGATGTTCTCCATCGCGTGGCGATGCAAGTCTTCGTCCGGGATCATTGCACGATGATCGCAGCACCCGTCCAATGTGACGCCGATGGAATATCGAAGGGGTCGCATTACGTAAGAGTATTGCCGATGGTGTAGCGTAGCAAACTATGCCCTTCACCCCCGCCGCCCTCCGCTTTTTCGATGCTCGTTGCTGGCTAACGCCTTAGCTCAGTTGCGAGCGAGCCAAGTAAAAGCGCATGCGGAGCATGCGCAAACCTTAAATCGCTTGACAACTGCAGCGTTCGTTAGCTGGCGACCTCGTGATGCTTGTCTGCTCTGGCGGGACGCTGCCGCCTGACGCGGTCCACGATCTGGTCGGTCGGCGCAACCTGTTCAAGTCCGAACCGCTCTGCGCGGTTCCGACGCGATCGTCCCGCTCACGGGCACAGAGTCGAATGGCAGACTCGAAGTCGGCCCCGGCGATCCGCGAGACACTGCGCGCGCGAGAAAGGCGCCTGCGGAAAACCCGACGAACCCCAGGAATGCCATATGGTGCCATGCCCATGGTCCCCCCAGCCAGCCAGCAGTAAGTCCCGCGGCGAGCCCCACGTTTGTGCAGAGGAGTAATCTGCCCAATGCCACGCGGCGAAGTGCACTGAATGCGACGAGTGTTCCCAAGACAGAACCGGCGACGCCCGCCGCAAAGCCGTATTCAACCGCCATCAACGCGACTTGCGCCCCGCCCATTGGCTCGGTCGGCGTCAACACCGCAGCAGCGATGAGCGCAGCGACTCCGCCGGCGACTGCTCCGCCGAGCGCGCTCAGACCTCCAACGATCGCCACTGCAATACCTCGCGGAGAGTTCACTGCTACTCGCAGAGTATTGATCGGCGAACCATCATCTGACCAGGTCATGTTCCTTCCCATAGTAGGAGCGCGATCGCCAGCTAACGCTCAAGTTCAGCTGCAAGCTCAGTACAACTTGCGGTGTAGCCGCATCCGAAAAGTGTTTGGCAGCTGCAACGGTGTTAGGCGTCGCCGTTGGGTGTTAGCTCGCCTTACGCTTAGCGATTAACGCACGAACTTTCGCCACGAGGTCCACCGGCACATTCATCGATGTGTGGGTCGTTGCCTGGTAAGCCAACTCGTCCGCTTCCACGGCCTCGTTGTCAGTTTGTGCGTCGTAATGTTCAGCGACTCGTTTGACGCGAGCTTCGTCCCGTCCTCTGGGCAGACTTGATTTGCTCATTGCTTCTTCTTACGTCGCCGTTTCAGAGCGCGTAAGGCCTTGGCTCCAAACTCCAAGGCTGTGACAACAAAGACGAGTCGGGCTCTGGGTCTGCAACATAGACTACCCTACTGATAACGCCCATTTCTGGTCTGCCCGACAGCGACTCTGCTTCCATCGCGACCGGCCCTGTCTTCTGCGGGCCGTTGTGAGACTTCTTCAGCATCCGTCTCTGTGACGTGATGACGATGGATATGCGGTTCGCCACTTTCTGGATCGGGACAGAACCGAATGTGCATCAGGCATAGTGTCCTGCAATTAGGCCAGGGCCTAGAGCCGCGAAAGACTGCGTATGCGTACGCCTACCGCCCAAGTTCAGCTGCAAGCACACTATCACCATCGCGGCGTAGCCGCATCCGAAAAGTGCTTGTCAGCTGCAACGTTCGTTAGATGGTCGAGCGATGACGTTGACATCATAGTCCGTCTTCGCGAGGTGACCGCCACGCGTCGAATCGTTGCGCTGCCTCGGCGCGCGCGAATTCATTCTCATAGAACAAATCCGCCCCGCCATCATAGGGTGCGTACGCCTGTCCCGAGTCGAGCGAGACGAGAACGCATCGCTAGAAACGCCACTCTCTAATCAGAAACGCCCCGAACGCGCTGGTCGTCGCGACGGTCTGATCCCGCTGCAGCGTCGGCTCTCGCAGCAGGTAGCGCGTGTCCACGCCCGTCTCGAGCCGATACCCGCCCATGCCGCCGAAGCGATGGACGACTTGCACGCCCGGCCTCACCAGCGCATTCGGATCGAGCGGTGAATTGACAGCCACGAACGTGTGCGACTTGACGTACTTCCCGAACTCGAACTGAGTCCCGCGCAGAAAGTTGCCGACGTCGGTCTGCACGTCCGCGGGAGTGATCGTGAACACGTCGGCGCCCAATGAGCGAGCCGCCTGACCGGCCGCCTGGTCGGTGACGACTCCAAGCGCGATACCCGCGAGCTGGCGGCTCGCGAGCGCCGCGCCCGCACCCACGAGGTTCGAGCCACCACTGCCGTTGGTGAGGCCCGAGCCCTCGAGCTGAACGAGCGACGACGACGATTGCCCGAACGCGAGATAGCTAAGCAAGTCGCTCTGAGGAATCGGCGGCTGTGCGTCGCTCGTGAGTGAGATGTTGGGACTATGCAGCGTCCCGCCGACGACGATCTGAATGTTGATGGCTTCCCGGTTCGGCTGCTTCACTACGTACTGAGCCGTTCCCTGCAACGTCGGATTCAGCTCCGTGGAATTGATGAATGTTGCCGAGCCGCGCTTGATATCGAATCTGCGGGTCATGAAAGTGTATTCGCCGAGCTCGCTCAGAAGCACACCGTCCAGCACCAGCGTCTCCTTGGCGCGATTCACGTGAATGGCCAGATCACCATCGCTGTACACTTCGACATTCGCTTCCAGTGAGCGCACGAACACGTCGCGATCCACTCGCAGCGTCACATCCGCGCGCAGATTCGCCAGCAGCGGCGACTGGGTGGGAAAGAGCTCGCGATCTGCCATGATCGCCGTGTCCAGCACGCTGAAGATCGCGGGGTCGCCCTGGCCGACGAGGTTCTTATTGTCCGAGGGAGGGATATAGACGAAGCCCTGGCGGATGCGGACGTCACCGGTCACGTGCGCATCCTTGAATGGCCCGACCATCACCAGGTTCGCGCTCACCGTGAGCTGTCCACGTTGGTTGTTGAGAACCTGCGCGTTCTGCGTCTGGAGCTTGAGATTGAAGCTCGGCGCGCTAAGCGCACCGACGCCGATCCCACCCGTGAGAACGATGCGCCCCTTACTGTAGGCGGCAACCGAATCGATCACGACCGTGTCGCCCAGCATCCTGATCGATGCTTCGATCTGGCTGAGATTGATTCCGGCTTGCACCACCCGCGCCGCGCCCTGGTGAAGCCCGAACTGTCCGGTTAGCTGCGGCCGATTGAGACTGCCACCAACCTTGAACGAGCCGCTCGCGTGACCCTTCATGTTGGAGACATACTGGCTGAACTGCGGCATCACATCGAGGGGCAGGCTGTCGGCGTTGATGTTGAGTGCGATCTGCCTGTCAGCGGGAAATCTGGATCCCGTCACGCCAGTGAGCGCAAGATTGATCGGCACCGTTCCTTCGGCGATCAGGAATGGCGGTTTGCCCGCGCGCATGGCTTCTGCGCGGCCCGTCAGTGTCTGGTTCGCGTAATCCACGTTGCCGTGCACCTCGGGCACGGTACCGCCGTTGTAGACGAGATCAGTCGCGCCGAACGCACCCTTGAACTGTGGATTGGCAAGCGTGCCAGTCGCGTGGATGTTGAGCGAGATCAGACCCTTCGCGTTGATGTCGCTCTCCGTGAGCGCGATTACGTTGCCGACGTTCAGGTTGTCGACAGCGATATCGAGATTGGCGTTGCCCTCCTTGGGCAAGGAGCCGTTCACGTAAATGCGACCGTTCACGCCGTTGCGCAGCTCGAGGTGCTCTACATCCGCGCCTGCCTGGCCCCAGTGTATTGCCGCAGGGCCGGTGCTGGCCCACACGCTCGTATCGAACTGGAGCTTGAGTGTATTGAGTGTCAGCGCGTTGCGGAGCTTGTCGAGCGTGAACGCGGCATCGGCGGAGAAGGTGAGATCGTTGTCCTGATTGACGACGAGCTGCAGAGTCCCGTTGGGCTTCTGGTACGTGAGCTTGCCACCAATGCTGTCAAAGGCAAAGCCGGCGGCGTGAAGGTTCCTGGCCTGCGCGTTGACTTTCACCTGCGACTGTGGCGTCCACGCATTGATCCAGTCATAATCGGCGGTGAATGAGCCGATCGTGTTTCCACGCGCGACGATGTTGGTGCCCGACGCTGTTCCTTTCGCCGTGAAGTCCGTGATGTTGCCGGTGGCCACTCCATCTGCCCGCACTGTTCCGGCAATATCGTTTTTGCGGACCGTCGCTGGAGTATCGACCACTGTGCGCGGCAGCGCTCTCCCAGTCACCGCGCGCTCGACCTCCGTCGCGCGAGCGACCCGCGAGGAATCAGCTTTGGCTTTGGCAATGCGACTTGCCAGAATTCCGGGACGCGGACGAATGAGGGACGTGTCCGTCGAGATCAGGCCCGCAAAACGGGAAAGCGAATCAATGGCTACGTGATACGACAACGTGCCGCTGTGGGCCGAGGTCATCCCCATCGTGCCCTTTGCCTCGACGATCCCCTGAGGCAGACCAACCGCCAGCGTGTCGATAGTCGCGAGTCCGTCGGCGACAGCGACCCTGACGTTTGCGCTATCCACTGAAACAGTATCGATGGAAGACGCGGCCACCTTCGCCACCAGCTGCGCCTGCATCGTTGCTGGAACAAATCCGCGACCACTCGCCGTACCAACCGCGGTAAGCGAAGTCCGCGGAGCTTTTGCTACCGCTGCGCCGGCGTTGAACGCCCTCGTATTGAATGCGAGATTGTAGCCTGCCTCCTTGCTGTGAAGATCCATCGTTCCGCGCAGATCCAGAAAGCCACCGTCGGGGAAAGTGAGCTGCGTGTTGAGGGCGAGGTCGTTTTCATATCCCTTTAGGCGTACCGGTCCGCTCGCGCTGCCAATCAATCCGACGGTCGGCATGTAGCGGCCGAGTGCCGCGAGCGCCAGCGGATGCATCGTGGCATCGACGTCGTACCAGGGCATGCCGCGCGCGCGCATCGCCGCGCGGCCAGTCGCGTGCGTCACCGCTCCGTTCTCGACCTCCGTGACGTCACCCTGCGCCGTCATGATTTCCGCCGAGGAGCCGTTCAAGGTGGCAGTGCCGGTCATTGTGCCATTTAGCTTGAGCGTCGGCGCGAGGGCCTTTGCCAGGTTCATTTGCAGCGGCAGCATCCGCACGTGCAGATCCCGCGCGGTGAAAATCCCCTTGGACAATCCCATCACGCCGACCGCCACGAGGTGGCTTCGCCCCGAGAGCCCGTCGTCCACTACGACGTCGCCGTTCACGTTCAGCGAGTGCTCTCCGCCGTCAAATGTCGCTTTCCCGGTCAGCGTCAGCGGTCGCGGGAATGTCATCGTCGGAAAGAGCCGCGTCAGCAGTCGAGTATCGAGATTGGCGAAGGCGAGATTCGCATCACGGTACGCGAGCGTGTCGGTCACCGTCGCCTCGATCTTTCCGGCGATGTGCGACTTCTCGAGCGTCACGTCCATGTTCTGGGCGAGATACACACTCTTGCTGCCGGTCCAGTCCAGCCCGAAGTCGAGCTTTCCTGATCCGTCTTCGGGAAGATTGGGCATCGCCCAGCGAATGTCGGCGGTCCGCACGGGATCACCGTGTAAGCGCAGATGCATGTCGCCCGATTCCATCAGGTAGCGTCCGTCGCCACTCGCCTTCGTGCCGGGAAACGTTACCCGCGCTCCCTTCCACCACACCGAATCGCTGGTGAAATCGAACGAGCCGGTCAGGCCTCTCACGTCGGCAACGGGAGGACGGAACGGCTCGGCGATCATCTTCAGCGCGGCGACATCGATCAGCCGAGACTTGTATGCTGGGTCTTCGAGGCGGACGAGCGGAAACAATCCGTTGATGCTGTGAAAGCTCGACTCTTTCTGATAACCCCTGACGACCTGGAGAATCTTGAGTCTGCCATTCGGCCCGAGGGCAACTCGAACCTTGTCGGCGCGCTCGGCGGGAGTGGCGCTGCCGGGATCCCACGGCGATCGCACAGTGAGATTTCCGTTGACCACGGTAACGTTGCTGAAGCGGACCCACGTTCCCCACCCGGCGCTTTTCACTCCGGCGCGCGTAACCGTGTCGCGCGGAAAGATCCGATCGTAGTTCCATTTCCCGCCCGGCTGCTTGTCGATCACGATGATCGGGCGGGCAAGCTTCACATCGTTGAATTCGAGCTTCTTGCCACGAAGCGTCATGAGGCTGTACTTGGCCGAGATCTCGTCCACGTTGACGAACGGAGCGCGGGCGCTGTCGGTGATCACGACATCGTGCAGCGTGATTCCGTGCAGGAGATTTCCGGTGACGCTGCCGATGTGGATGATGCCGTGACTGTTGTTCTGAATCAGCCCCAGGACGTAGCGGCGAATGCGCTCGCGACCCCAGTCGCTGTTAGTGACCAGATAGGCGGCGCTGACCAGCAGCAACGCCACCACCACCAACCCTGCGATCAGCCGGACCCACCACTTTTTAGAATGCTTCGCCAATGGAAAGGTGTAGGACGATCCGGTTGAGGATCCCCCCACCTTTGGTGGGCGAATAGGTTCGGTGCTGTTGAAGGGTGACCAGCGTCGTTTGGCCATTAACGGTATTTTCGGTTACAACTGGCAGGGATTCCGTAGAACCCGGGTTCAGGCCTATATCGGCACGGATCGGGCCTACAGGAGAATGGTACCGCACCCCGAACCCGGGAGTTATGGCCGCCCTTTGGCGGGGAAGGGTCGGATTGGTCTTCTGGCGGACGATTCCGGCGTCCACGAAGACCGCCCCAATGAGGTCACGCCACACCGGAAAACGCCCCTCCACACTCCCCTCCGCCACGAAATTCCCGCCCAGCGGGCGCGGATCGAAATCGCGGTCCTTGAGCGTCGCCAGGTTGGGATTGCACTGGGTGACGTCGGTTCCGGACGTGCACGCAACGTTCAAACTGTCGTGCGACTGGAGTGAGGCGAGGGGAATCGTGAGGACCCGTGGTCCGAGCTGATTCTCGCCGAAGCCACGCACCGAGTGCGATCCTCCGGCGTAGAAACGTTTTCTCGGGTGAAGGATTCCGTCATCCAGATTTGCGTCGACACCGACCGCCTGCGACGTGCTGCCGAGCGGGCTGACCCAGCCGATGCGGACGTGCGCGCCGATCGCGCCGCGCTTTCGAACCTGAGCGAATGCGGCACCATCGAGGGTCGCACGGTTGTAACGGAAATCGGATAGCGTGAACGCCGACGCGTGCTCAGCGCTCGCATTGGCGCGGTATCCCTTAGTAGGAGAGAAGGGATCGTTGGTGCGGTCGATTCCCGACGTGAGAGTGATTGGCGAGAGCCGCTGATTGCCGCGCAGCGCTTGGAGAGTAGACGTGTCACACACTCCGTAGTTGATGCAGAAGTACACGTCGCCCGCGTCGACCTCGCTGATCTCGAACCGGTAGTTCAAGCTCGCGGGCGCGCGCTCCGCCAGATCCCGCGTGAAGGTAAGACTCGTTCCGTAGCCGCGATCGACGTAGATACCTGGCGCGCTGCGACGATGCGTGAACAGGCTCAGCGCCAGCACGTTGTGAGGCGATCCGAACCAGGGCTGGCGCAGATCGATGCTCGCGTTGTAGGTCGGGGCGAAGTAGCGCGCGAGGGCGCTCGTCTGCGGGACTGATGCATTGTGGAAGATGCCGCGGTTGTTGAGTGAGCTGGCGAAAAGATTTCCGACCACACCCTGCACGTCGAGGCGTCGGGCGCCCCCCAGAAAATCGTAGTGTGTGAAGCGCGCCTCTAACTGGACGAAATCGATCGTGTTGAATCCGGCGCTCATGCGCGCCTCCCGCGGTGGCGACTCCTGTACGGTGACGACGACCACCTTAGCCGAGTCGGGAGTGGCAATGTCGATGGGCGGGCGCGCCTCGATGGCGGCTCGCCGGAACAGATTCGATTCGTACAGCGCGCGCTGGCTTCGCAGCATCTCGGAGCGGAGGAAGATGTCGCCAATGTGGAAGGTCAGCGATTTCCGGATCGTACGCTCGCTCACGTCATCGTTGCCGGTGACCACGATGTCTTCCACCGTCGTCTTGTATTTCGGATTGAGCGTGAGAGTAACGACGGCCGTCCTCGCGGCGGTATCGACCACGACCGACGTATCCACCTCGGCGTCCGCATATCCCTTGTCGAACAGGGCCGTTTGGAGGAACACGCGCGACGTGTCGAGCCTGATCAGATTGAGCGGACCGTTCTTGCCCAGCGCGACCCTGCGGGCGATCTCCCTCTGCGAGAGCAGGGTTGGTGTCGGCTGGTTGATGATGACGTTCGAGACGATCGTCGGTGGACCTTCCTTGATCAGGAACGTGACCCCGACCTGGCTGCGCCCCCTCTGAACCACCACCGTATCAACCTCGGTATCGCGGTAGCCGCGCTTCCAGTAGAAGACGCGGACGCGGAGCAAATCGCGCTCGAGCTCTTTATGATCGAGGTATTTCTTCGTGTAGAAGTACTTCGACTTCGTGATCCAGCAGAACGGCGTGACGATGAGGCTATTGCAGTGCGAAGAGGAAGTGTAAATGTTCTGAAGCAGATCGGTTTGCTTCATCACCTTCACGCCCTTGAGCGTGAGGTTGACTACCTCGGGATGGAGATTCGCAACGGGCTGGACATCCTGAGCCGCGAGCAAAGCAGGAACAAATAGGAGTGCGCCGGCTATCGCGGCGCGGAGAAGCTGCAACGGTGAGGCGGTCGGCCTACAGACCTTCCAGCAGCGCGTCGTTGCTTGGCGTCGCTGCGATGCGTTTGATGAGCCATTCCATCGCCGAGCTGGATGGCATCTGTTGAAGGCCGCGTCTGAGTGTGTAGACATGCTCTAGCTGATCGGGACGAAAGAGCTTGTCTTCACGACGCGTGCCGCTGGTCGCGACATCGATCGCCGGGAAGATTCGTTTCTCGGAAAGCGAGCGATCGAGCTTGATCTCGCAGTTGCCGGTGCCCTTGAACTCCTCGAAGATGACGTCGTCCATCCGCGATCCGGTCTCGACGAGCGCGGTCGCGATGATGGTAAGGGAACCTCCCCCGTGCTCGGGTGCGACAGAGCGGGCCGAGCCGAAGAAGGCCTTTGGTTTCGCCATAGCCGAGGAGTCCAGACCACCTGAGAGGGTACGGCCGGTGCCACGCTCAACGGTGTTGTAAGCGCGCGCCATGCGGGTAATGGAATCCAATACGATGACGACATCCTTGCCTAGCTCCACGAGTCTGCGGGCCCGCTCGAGCACCATCTCGGTCACATCGGTGTGCCGAACGGCGGGCATGTCGAAGCTGGAGGCAACAACCTCGCCATAGCCCCAGGTGATCATCTCGCTCACTTCTTCGGGGCGCTCGTCCACGAGCAGAACGAGGAGGGCGGCCTGGGGATGGTTGATCGCCACGCCTTCGACGATCGCCTGGAGAAGCATGGTCTTGCCGGCGCGTGCCGGGGCGACGATGAGCGCGCGCTGGCCGTACCCGATTGGCGCGATCAGATCGATCGCTCGGCGGGTAAGCTCCGGTCCGGTCTTCGCGGGTTTCCCCGTCTCGAGCTTCAGCTTGCGCTCGGGATACGACGCGGTGAGAGAGCCGAAGTCAGGACGCCTTGCCGCGGCCTCCGGATCGGCTCCGTTGATTTCCTTGGCGTCGACGACGACTACGCGATTGCGATGATCGTGCCCGGTGGTGGCGAGCACCTGATCGCCGCGGCGCAGCATGTACTGGCGCATGACCTGTGTCGGCACGTACGCGTCACCCGGCTCGGCGAGGTAGCTGTTCGCGGCGCGACGAATGAAGCCGCCCTCGCGCTGCGGATCAAACCACCCCGTGGTTTCGCCATCCGGAATGACAGGAGCGACTGGCGCACGCGATGCCTGCTCCGTTCCGCTGCCGCCGCTACCGCCGCCTCCTCCGCCTCCGCCTCCTCCGCCGCCACTGCCACTGCCTCCTCCTCCGCGTGGTCCGCCCTGCGGGCGCTGCCTGCCGCGTCCGCGCTGATTGCGGCCGCGTCTTCCGTTGTTGCGGTTGTCGCCGCGCTCACCGGGATGTCGTTGATTGCCATCGCGCTGCTGCTGGCCGCCTCTCTCTCCGCCGCCCCTTTCACCGCCGCCCCTTTCACCGCCGCCCCTTTCACCGCCTCCCGATGTCTGCGGATTGTACGGAGCCTGCTGTTGCTGCTGTGGGGAAGCGCCTGAGTCGCTCGATCCATTGGGCGAATCGTCCGCGCCGGAATTGGATTCGGAATTCGCCGCCACGCTGGGCGCGGCATCGGGAGGTGGAGTAGGAATGGGAGAAGGGATGGCTGGTGATGTCATATTGTCGCGCGCGTCGGGTAATTGCGCTGCGTCTGGGGTGGTTGTCAAAGGATCCATGGGCTCCAGGTACGGATCTACATCACTGTAGGATTCGGAGAGTGGAGTTTGTGGTTGATCGCCGGAAGGACGAGACCTCCGGCCGCGACGAAAAGGACGTCGACGTTCGCTCATGCAGTTGTGGTGTGGCTGAGAAGAAAAGTGCTGCTCGAATGGCTCACGTGCACCGCGGCTTAAAACTCACGCGATTACCGGAACCCTATTCTGTATGGAATGGCGCGCTGCTAGGCTGCGCTGGTGCAAGAATGGTACTATCGACAGCCGGAATTGTCCAGCAACAATTGAATGGTAGGCTCCTGCGCGGGGAAAGTCCAGCAGCTTTTTCTTAGAGTGGAGATTTTGCAGCTACCTTTGTGGCGTACGATACCAAGCATGCCTCCCACGCGTATGACCGCCCCGAACGAATCACCGACGCATGACTGAAGCGCACGCATCTCCGACCAGCGAAGAGCTGGTTGATCCGCTGCCCGCTCTCGAGCGCGCGGTGGCCGAGCGTCCAGATGACGCCAAAGCGCTCGTCGCGCTGGCGAATCACTACTGGCTGATCGGCGCCGGCCCGGAACCAGTGGGTGATCTCGCCTCGCGCGCGATTGCATCCGATCCCGAGAACAGGGCCGCCTGGCATCTGTGGGCGCTGGCGGAATCGAATCCGAGGGAGCGCGTTGCGCGCTGGCAGCAGGTATCGTCACGCTTCCCGGAGGACCAGCTCGCGAAGGCGAATCTTGCCGACAACGCGGCGAGTCTGGCGGGCGCGGAGCATGACTACCAGGCGGTCGATCTCGCGATCGAGACCTACGAAGAATTGCTGGCGACGGCCGAGCACCCTGATCAACGCGCCGCGCTGGAGAAGGCGATCAAGACGCTCAAGGGGTGGAGTTTTTGACTCGGAAGAATCCGAAAAGAAAGCGTACAAAGGCGCTGAGTTCATCGTCGGTGGAGAGCCGCGACGCAAAGCCGCACGAGCATGGTACTTCGCTCGAGGAGTTCCGTCACTTCCGGGAGCGACTGAACGCTGAAATCCTCGGCGAGGGAAACCTCGTCATCAACCGATTCTTCGCGCTCGACACTCGTACCTACGAAGCGGGCGCGCTCGACGTCAGGACGAAGGAGCTGCTCGGCCTCGTCGCATCCCTGGTGCCGAGGTGTGATGACTGCGTGACGTATCATCTCACTCGCTGCGCCGAGGAGCGCGTCTCGCGTGCCGAGATCTTCGAGTCGCTCTCTATCGGTCTCATCGTTGGCGGGTCTATTGTGATTCCGCATCTTCGGCGCGCTGTTGATAGGTGGTCTGAGCTCGAGCGTCTCGCGCGCTAGCCTTGTGCAGCGCGCGGAATTCTTGGATTGTCGCGCGCGGTCGGCGCGGGGTGTCCTCTTCGGGAGCTCTCGCCTGTAGCTTCGTCGTGCGGCTCGCTACACCGCGCCGCCTTGCAGCGGCGCTGGCTCCGGCCGCTCCCTCAGAGGACACCCCTTGCCTCCTGCCTGAGACTTGTAACAGCACGTGCACCAGAAGTTTCGCGCGCGAGCACTCTCAGCTCAGAAGCCATTCTCCGCGCGCCTAAGCGCTCGGACGCGGCGGAGCCGCGAGGCCCGCGACCGAAAAGCGCGACACGTACATCTCTGACGCTACCCGCAAGGCCCCGGCGCGCGAGCGCGCCGCGGTACTATCGCACACGCGGCGCGAAGCGCCGCGTGCAGTTACGAAACCCGTTGGGAAGGAGGGTGAGGGTGTCCTCTGAGGGAGCGGCCGGAGCCAGCGCCGCTGCAAGGCGGCGCGGTGTAGCGAGCCGCAAGGCGAAGCGCGGGTGCCCGCTTACGGGCAGGAAGAGCTCCCGAAGAGGATATCCTCGCCCGACTGACCGGCGATGGTATCAGTAACTGCGCGACTTATTTCTTCGCGCCAGCTGTTGCCGCAGTAGCTGCCGACGGCTTCGCGACGACTGCTGGATTGCCGTCGGAGATGTACGCGTTGCCCGATTTCTCGAGCTTGTCGATCATGGCCCCGATCGCGTTCCCGATCACCTGAATGCGCGGAGTCATGCCGGGGTTGAACGCCGGATCGTACGGGCTCCGCATCGGCCCACCCGCTACCTCGAACACGACCGGCCACTCGTAGCTCACCGTCTTGCCGGTCTTGGGATTCGTCCACGATCCCTTGCTCGCCAGCGCGCGATTCTTCGGCCACAACCCCTGCGGCAGCGCCATCGATCTGATCTTGTAGCCCGGCACCGCTGAATCGATCGCCAGTGCGTTGCGCGCGATCTGCTCCTGAACGATCGCATCGGAGAACTTGCTCAGCTGCGCGTGCCACACCGTGTGATCGCACAGCTCGAACCCGTTGTCGGCGAGCCACTTCACCTTCCGGAATCTCCAGTTCGATTTCTGCCCCTGAATTCCGCGATCGCCGAAGAAGTTGTGTCCCGCGTTCGCCCCGTTGAGAAGACAGTACACGGACTTGTTATTCCAGTCGGGATGCGTCTTCTTGAAATCGAGCCAGATCCCCATTCCGCTGGTCGGATCTATCTCGAGCGTCCCGTTGTTGTCGATGTAGCGGAACTGCTCGGGAGAGGCGTCATCAAAAACAAAGACCACCGGTGACAATCCCCTCGGAAGATTCAGCTTCTTGTCGAGCACATCCGACATGTTCACCGGCCGGTAACCGCGACTGTAAAGAAGCTCCAGATCCTTCCTGAACTGGCCGCGCTCGCGCGCGTAATCACTATTGTGGTCGGTGATCAAGTGATATTCCAGCACCATTATTCGTCCCATCTCATTGGGAACGCGATTCGGGTTTGCTGTACCTGATTGCGTAGCGCCTGAAGCTGGTGCGGCGGCCAGGCCCGCCGTATTGGCAGCGGAACCAGCCGCTGGACTTTCCGTAGTGGAAACTGGACCCGTTGCGGCGCGTGAGGTGTCTGATGTACCAGCATTCTGAGCCGGCACGCTCGCGACGGTAGTCGAGACGGCGCCATTACTGTTCGTGGCGGACGGTGAGCTCGCGGCGGAAGCCGAATTCGCACCGACCTTGCAAGCGGACACAACGAAAACGAAAGAGACGAGGACAGAACGATACATTTTTCCCGAGTACTGTTGGAGATAAAGGCGAGACGCCGCGCGATCCTGCTCGGCCTGTTCGCTACATGTATTCTAGCGGTTTACTTCACGGATGTGTGGCTGGTGACGTGCGGCTTCGACGGCTGCCCGACGCCTCGCGCCATCCAGAACTTCGAGCCCGATCAGGGTGGCCGCATCCTGGACCGCTACAACCGCCTCATCGGGCGGCTGCAGCTCGTCCGGCGCATCAACGTTCCTCTGAAATCTGTCCCTGTGTTCGTTCAGCAGGCCTTCATCGCGACCGAAGACCGCCGGTTCTACCAGCACGGCGGACTCGACTGGCGCGGATTCGCTCGCGCTCTCATCACGAATCTGAAAGCCGGCCGCACGCGCGAAGGATTCAGCACCATCACGATGCAGGTGGCGCGCAACACCTTCGCGGTTCGAAAGTATCCGCCCCGGTCACTCCGGCAGAAGCTGGCGGAGCTCCGGCTGTCGCGATTGATCGAGGGTTCTCTCACCAAGCAGCAGATCCTCGAGCTGTACTTCAACGTCATCTACATGGGCAATGGCGTGTACGGCGTAGAGGCAGCAAGCAGAGATCTTTTTGGCCGAAGCGTCAATCAGCTGACCCTGCCTCAGGCCGCGATGCTGGCCGCGCTTCCGAAAGCTCCGTCGGCATACACTCCGCGCCGCCACCCGGACCGCGCGCTCAATCGGCGCAATCTCGTGCTGAGCCTCATGGTCAAGGAAGGATACGTCTCGGCGAACAGACTGCCGGGACTCCAGGCGCAGCCGCTCCGAATCGCGCGCGACGAGTATAGGCCGCAGGACCCGAACGATTCATATGCGCTCGACGCGGTGCGCGCGAAAGTCGATTCGATCATCCAGAGCGGAGGTGCCGATGTCGTCGATCTCACCGTTCGGACAACACTGGATCGCAACGCCCAGATCGCCGCCGATCGCGCGGTTCGACGCCAGGCCGCCTCGATCCAGTCGGAGACGGGTCGTCGCGCTCTGATACAGGGCGCGATGGTAGGCATCGATCCGCGGACCGGCGAAATCCGCGCACTCAGCGGGGGGCGACAGTACGAGCGCGGCAACTTCAACCGCGCGCTGCTCGCGCATCGCCAGCCCGGCTCCGCGTTCAAGCCGTTCGTGTATGCCGCGGCGATGGCCGCGGGATATACGCCTTCGTCCGAAGTGGATGACGATCCCATCGACGTCATTCAGGGACGCGACGTCTGGTCGCCGTCCAACTACGGTGACGAATATTTTGGACGAATCACCTTCCGCAAGGCGCTGATCAAATCGGCCAACGCCGCCACGGTGCGCGTCAGTCAGGCGGTTGGCATTCCGCGAATTATCGAGACCGCGCACAAAAACGGAATCGTCAGCCCGCTCCCCAACGTCCCATCGATGGCGCTCGGCTCTGTCGAAGTGACGCCGATCGAGCTCGTGGCCGCGTACGCGCCGTTTGCGAATGGTGGACATAAGGTCACAGCGTGGCTCGTGCGAAGCATCTCCACCTCTGACGACGTTCCCATCTGGATTGCTCCGGAACCCGAGCGGAATCCCATCCAGGTGATGGATCCTCGCGATGCCTATCAGGTGACGTCGATGCTGCAGTCGGTCGTCGACTACGGCACCGGCAAGGTCGTGCGCGATGATGGGGTGAAAGGACTCGTTGCGGGCAAAACCGGAACGACGAACAGCGGCACGGATGTCTGGTTCGTCGGCTACACGCCGACGATCGTCGCGGCGTTCTGGTTCGGCTTCGACAATCCCGCCCCAATCAGCGGCGACGCATCGGGCGGCAGGCTCGCCGCGCCCGCGTGGGTCGACTTCTACCAGAATGGCTGGCGCGAGTACGCATCACCGAATGCATGGAACCCACCGGTCGGAATGGTGGAGCGCATCATCGACCCGACGACCGGATACCTGGCGACCGAATGGTGCCCGGTGTCGCGCAACGAGTACTACAAGCCCGAGCGGGAGCTACCGACGATCCCGTGCCCCGAGCACGGCCCTGACACAGGCAACGATCAGAACAACGGAGACTGGCAGAACCAGCGCGACTGGTCGAACGATTTCGGCAAGAAAATCAGCAAAGCGCTCGGCAAGATTTTCAAATTCTGACCCCAGCTTTGAGCGGTGTGGTTCGAGAAATCTCGGTTTGGGTCGAGTCGGTGGATCCCCTTCGGCACCCTGCCCGCTAACGCGGGCACCCGCGCTCGCTTGGTCGGAGCCCCTAACTACGCTCCCTCGCGCTCGCTTTGCAAAGCGGCCTACGAGGACCCACCGCCTCTCCCGCACGGATCTCTGCGATCCAAGAAGCCCGTGCAACGAGTGACTCAGACTGAA
The DNA here is from genome assembly GCA_003134685.1 of Gemmatimonadota bacterium. Taxonomy (GTDB): domain Bacteria; phylum Gemmatimonadota; class Gemmatimonadetes; order Gemmatimonadales; family Gemmatimonadaceae; genus UBA4720. The sequence continues at coordinate 452,452 of PLCA01000002.1, forward strand.
TTCTCGCCCGGGCTTTGCTCGCGCGTGTTTGACTTCTTGCTCGGAGATCGTGCCGGAAGACTGCGCTGGCACTGGAGGGCGCTGCGCCGCCCGCGCGCTTCGCGCGCGTGCAGTTACGGAGCCGTACGGGAGAGGCGAGCTGTCCTCGTAGGCGCTTCCCAAAACGAGCGCGAGGAGGAGACCCGCGACTGAGCGGAGCGAAGGAGCGCAGTTAGGGGCTCCGACCAAGCGAGTGTAGCGCCGAAGAGGATACCTCGCCTCGACCCGAGCAGAGATCTCTAGGAAACTAAACGACGCCGAGAAAGTCTCGGGGCGACGCAGCGAACCCAGGGAAGATCCGGTCGAGTGCGCGGGCTCCGAGATGGTGTTGCACGACCTCAGCGAAGACCGAACGGAAGTCAGTCGTGAGTGCGAGGTCGCGGCCCTCATAAAGCTGCTCCTGCTCGAGGCCCGGCCACTTCCCGTGCACTTTGCCGCCCTTCACCTGCCCGCCGATCACGAATAGCGCGCCGGCGTGACCGTGATCCGTCCCGCGATTTCCGTTCTCCCTCGCCATCCGTCCGAACTCCGACATCGTGAGAATCACGACATCGTCCATCCTGTCGCCAAGGTCGGTGACGAGCGCCGCGATCGATCTGGAGAAATCGTCGAGCCGCTGCGCCAACTGACCCGTCGCCCCGCCCTGATTCACGTGCGTGTCCCAGCCGCCGACATCGGCGAACGCGATCTCGAGTCCGACGTTGGCCTTGATCAGCTGCGCGATCTGCAGCAGCCGCTGGCCGAACTGCGATCTCGGGTACTCGGCGTTGTTCTGCGGCAGATATTTCTGTGGGTTCGCCGAGCGCAGCATCTTGACCGCGTCGAACATCTCGGCGCCTGTTCCGTGCACGAGATCCGCGGATCCCGTGCGGTACAATGCTTCGAGACGCTCCGCCGAGCTGCCGGTGGCGCGCACGCTGAATTCGTCGAGGCTGTTCATCGCGACAGTCGCGCTCGGCCCTTCGAGAATCCGCGGCGTCTGCGGCGTCAGTGATACGGCGCGGAAGGGAGTCTTGGCGAGGTTGCACTCGTCGCACGTCCCCTTCACGGCGAGATAGCGATTGAGCCAGCCGTCCGCCGTTCCCTTGTTGTCGGGCGTGCCCGTCTCCATGTAGTCCTGCGCATCGAAGTGCGAGCGCGTGGTGCTCGGACTGCCCACGGCGTGAATCGGCGCGAGCATCTTCCGATCGTATAGAGGCTTGAGCGGCGCGAGCGCGGGGTGCAGTCCAAAGAATCCGTCGAGATCGATCGCTCCGCCCTCGGCGCTCCGCGACGGCTGTGGGATCGCAATCGAGGGGCGCATCCCATAGTACGCCCGCTCGCCGTGGGGGACGACGATGTTGAGCGCATCGGCGGCTCCGCGCTGGAAGAGACAGATCAGCACCTTTCCCTTGGGCGCGTTCACCAGCTCCATCCCAAACGCTGTGCGCCGGAGAAAGCTCGGGCTCAATCCCATCGTCACGAGCGCCAGTGCGCCCGACTTCATGAATGCTCTGCGTTCCATTTCAACTACCCCCAATTGCCAACTGAGAACTCATACCCGTGCTGATCTGCGCTCCACGCGCCAGCGAAGCGTGCGAAGCTTGTTAGTGCCGCTGAAACTCCGGCGAACCCAGCGCGAGTCCCACGATCTGCGAGAGTCCGGTGAGCTGCGGAATGTTTGCAAAGCCGCGTCCCTGAAGTGCTCCGCCTTTCCCGCCCTGATTCTGATTGCGCTGAGCGCGCGCTGCATTCTGTCCATTGGCACCGTCCGCCATTGCTTCTCCCGACATCCCTGAATCAGGATTTGCCTCGGCGGGTGCCATGTTCTGTATTCCCTTCACCCCCGCGCCATTGGCGAGCATCGGATGCTCGCCCGAGAGCAGCACCGCGCGCGTATCGGGCGACACCATGCCATTCAGTATCGTCGCGACGACTGCATCCACCTGCTTGTCGCGCGGCGCCGAGCCGATCGTGTCGAGCGCGGGCAACGCGCGGATGTCGGCACCGGGTAGACGTCCTGCCGCGGCCGCCATTCCGAAATTGATTCGATTCAGAATCGCGCCCGTATTCATCCACGACTCGCCGGTCTCGGGCCAACCGTTGGGCGCCTGGTGTCCGAAGATCGGCTCTCCGAGATACGCTATCACCTGTGCGGTGCGCGGTGTGCTGTCGGGCACGGCGTTGAGAGCGCGCATCGCGCTCACGACTACCTCGAACGGCGATTTAACCTTGCTGCGAAATGCCTGCTGCGAGAAAAACTCGGGCGAAGTAACGATCGAGCGCAGGACCTCGCGAATATCGCCGTCGGTCGCCATATAAACCTGAGCTGCGTGATCGACCAGCGCCTTCGATGGAGAATCGCTCACGAAGCGGCGCGCCAGCTTGAACGAGATGAAGTGCGCCGTGGCCGGACTCTTCGCCAGGATGTCGAGCACATCTTCGGCGTCTTCCATCCCGCGGCCCGCGGCGAGCTTGTGGCCGAGCACCAGCTTCTCGCCCGCGTCGTGCACCTGCGGACGGAAAATGAAGCCGCCGCCCTGTGCGGGAGGCTTGATCGTCCAGCCGGTGAAGGCGCGCGCGACGTTGATCACGTCCTGCTGTGTGTATCCACCGTCGACGCCCAATGTGTGCAGCTCGAGCAGCTCGCGCCCGTAGTTCTCGTTCAGTCCCTGACGCTTCCGCTGCTGCTGCTGTTGTTGCTGCCGCTGTCTCTGCTGCCCGGCTCGCATGACTCCCATGATCCCGCCAAATCCGCCTCTGCCGAGCGGTCGAGCCCGGGGGAACTCGTTCTGTGCATTGAGCGTCGGCCGACTGCTGTCAGCCATGCTGCGCGCGTTGTCCAGATAGAAGAGCATCGCCGGGCTCTGCGCCACCGCTTCGAGCAGGCCGCGGAACTTCCCGAGCGCGCGTGGGCGAATGACGTTCTGATCGAAATCGACGAGGTAGTATGGCTCGGGCGCGCCCTTCGCCGCGTAGATGTTGAAGTGGTTCTCCCAGAAATCGGTCATGACTTCCTGGAGCTGCCGCTCGCTCGCCACCGCCCGCGCCGCGCGCGATGACTGGAGCTGTGTCACCACCTGGCGGCGCGAATTGCCCTGCTGCTGCTGCTGCCGCATCTGCGCGACCTCATCCGCTGTCATCGCCTTTGTCGTGTCCGCACGGTCGCGCTTCACTTCTTTGCGCTGTTGCTGCTGTTCGGCGTATTGCTTCAGGAGATCGTTCTGATTCTGGTCGAGCGCGGAATAGTTCCGGACGAACGCGGTCATCGCGTCATCGTTGATCTTTTCGGGTTGGAGCTGCTGATCGATCCATTTGTCGAGACCGATCGCGCGAACCTTGAGGATGTCGCCGGGTTTCGCGCCGAAGGTGAGGCGATTCAATGCCTGGATTATCTGCTGGTCGGCGGGGAGCTCGCGTACATCGGAGCGCGCTATAACGGTTTTCGCCGGTGTCTTCGCACCGGTTTTCTGCGCAAATACGCCAACGGGTGCGACGCTCAGGAGCATCGCCGCGGCCATTCCGATCAGTTTTGTGATACGCATTTTCTCCCTCGCAGCGTGCTGTAGAGTAGACGCGCGCCTCGGCTGGACGTTAATCCCGTCTGTGTGCGATCTAACGCGGGTGCCAACCTTCTGCCCCCTTCTGCTATCTAATAGGCTGACAGGTTTGCAGACCCTAACTCCTCAATGTCCTCTATCTCCGATCGCCTGCTTTCCGCTCTTGGCGGATCCTACACCATTGAGCGTGAGCTCACTGGCGGCGGGATGGCTCACGTGTTCGTGGCCGAAGACCATGATCTTGGGCGCAAGGTCGTCATCAAGATTCTCCCGCCTGAGCTGGCAGCGAGCGTATCGGCTGAGCGTTTTCGTCGCGAGATACTAACGGTCGCGAGACTGCAGCACCCCCACATTGTCCCGATACTCAAAGCGGGAGAATTAGACGGACTTCCGTATTTCGTGATGCCGTACGTCGACGGCGAGTCGATCGACATCAGGCTGCGCCGTAGCCGCACGCTCGGTGTTCGCGAGACACTCGGCATCATGAAGGATGTGGCGCGCGCGCTTGCGTTCGCGCACGAGCACGACGTCGTGCACCGCGACATCAAGCCCGGCAACGTTCTCCTCGCCGCCGGTTCCGCGACCGTCACGGACTTCGGGGTCGCGAAGGCGCTGTCGTCCGCGCGCAGGTCAGGCGAGAAGGGCGCCGGGCTCACGAACACGGGGATGTCGCTGGGCACCATTCTCTACATGGCGCCGGAACAGGCGGCGGGTGATCCCGACATCGATGGGCGGGCGGATATTTATTCGCTCGGAATCACCGCGTACGAGATGCTCGCCGGCGCCGCTCCATTCGCGAATCTCGGTCCGCGCGAGATGCTGACGGCGAGGCTCACTCTTCCGCCGCCGCCGCTCTCGACGATCCGGAAGGATGTGCCCGCGGGCCTGGAGCGACTGATCGCGCGCTGTCTGGCGATCGATCCAGCCGATCGTCCACAGACCGCGACTGCGCTCGTCGAAGCGCTGGAGGAGCCGGAGACATTCAGCGGGTCGTTCGCGTCGTCGGCTCCGAAAATGGCGCGTCACGGATCCCGGGTGAAACGCGCGGTGATCGGCGCGCTGGCCCTGGTCGGAGCGATTGTCGTCAGCGCCGGGGTCTATGAGAGACTGCACGCTGGCAATTCATCCGTTCAAGCGGAGTCGACGACCAACGCCCGCTTCCCGGTCAATCTCGGCGTCATCGCGGTGCTGCCGTTCGTGAATCTGGGGGCCGATTCCACGAACGCCTATCTCGCGACCGGCCTGACGAATGCTGTCGCAGGCAAGTTGATGAGGACGGAGGGCCTGCGCGTTCTCGCGCCCGGCCGCCCGCGCTCAGTGAAGCGTCGCAGCGACACCGCCAGCACCGCCAACGTCTCGGCGCGTCTCGTGCTCGAGGGAACGGTGGAGCGCATTGGCGACAGGCTGCGCGTGACCGCGCGTCTGAGCAACACCGATGACGACGTGATGCAGTGGGCGGACGTGTTCGACCGGGATGTCAAAGACATCTTCGCCGTCGAGGATGAGATCGCGGAAGCGATCGTCGCGTCGGTCACTCCGATGGCGGGGCAAAGGAAGGGAAGCCCCGGGTAACCTTGCGCCTGTGGCGGTCACGGCGGATATAATTCGGGCTAGCGGGAAGTGGTACTTCGGACCAACCACCACACACCACCCATGACAAAATTCGCGAACATCCTCGAGACCGTCGGCAACACGCCTGTCGTCAAAATCGGCAAGCTCGCGCCGCCGAACGTCAACCTCTACGTCAAGATCGAAGCGTTCAATCCGCTTGGCTCGGTGAAAGATCGCCTCGCCCTCGGCATCATCGAGGACGCCGAGCGTCGGGGCGCGCTCAAGCCGGGACAAACCGTTGTCGAAGCGACGAGCGGCAACACCGGCATCGGACTCGCCATGGTGTGCGCGCAGAGGGGCTATCCACTCGTGGTCACGATGGCGGAGTCCTTCAGCATCGAGCGGCGCAAGCTGATGCGCTTCCTCGGAGCGAAGGTCGTTCTGACCCCCGCCGCCGAGGGCGCGACGGGGATGGTAAGGAAAACGATCGCGCTCGCGAAGAAAAATGGATGGTTCTATACGCGGCAGTTCGAGAACGAGGCGAATGCCGAGTACCATTCGCGAACGACGGCGAGAGAGATCATCGCCGATTTTGCCGGTGAGCGGCTGGACTACTGGGTTACGGGCTTCGGAACCGGCGGGACGCTCAAAGGAGTCGGTCGCGTGCTCGCGAAGGAGCGGCCTGAGGTGAAGGTCGTAGTCTCCGAGCCGGCCGACGCGCCGATGCTCACCAGCGCCACGCCGCAGGAGCGGGAGTCCGACGGCTCACCAAAGTCGCGCCACCCGGCATGGAAGCCACATCCGATCCAGGGCTGGAGCCCCGACTTTATCGCGAAGCTCACAGGTGATGCCGTGGACATGGGTATCGTCGATCAGGTCATCACGATTCCAGGACCCGTGGCGATGCAGTGGAGCAGGCAGCTCGCGATGAACGAAGGAATCTTCGTCGGCACGTCCTCCGGTGCCACGTTCGCCGCCGCACTCGAAGTCTGCAAAGGCGCGCCGAAGGGGACGACCATTCTCTGCATGCTTCCCGACACCGGCGAACGCTATCTCAGTACTCCGCTGTTCGGTGACATCCTGGCGGAAATGAACGCGGATGAGCTCGCGATTTCCAGCATGGCCTGACCCATTCGATCTCCCACCGTGGCTAAGCAAAAACTCCTGATCGTGGACGACGAGATAACCGTCGCCAGAGGCCTCGAGACGCGGCTCACGAAGCTCGGGTACGAGGTGACTGGCATAGCCTCGTCCGGGGATGAGGCCAGCGCGATGACGGCCCAGGCGGCGCCGGACTTGATGCTGATGGACATCAAGCTACGCGGCGATATGAGCAGCGTTGGGACCGGTGAGCGTCGCAGGTACGGGAAGATCCCGGTCGTCTTCATGATCGCTGAGGCGGACGAAGCAAACCTGCCGCCGGCCAGCGTGAATGATCCCTATGACTACGTCGTCAAGCCGGGCACGGATCGGGAGTTGCGCGCCATCATCGAGCTTGCTCTGCGCAAGCAAGGAGCGGCGAACGCGGTCCATGAAATCGAAGATCACTTCTTCTCCGCCTCGATCGACATGCTCTGCCATCTCGACTTCGACGGACACTTCAAGCGGCTCAATCCGGCGTGGGAGCGAACACTCGGCTTCACTGTCGAGGAGCTGATGTCGCGGCCGTTCATCGAGTTCGTGCACCCGGATGATCGCGCGCGCACGCTGAAGCAGAACGCCCTCGTCAGAGCGGGCGGCAAAGCGCTCGCCTTCGAGAATCGCTATCTCTGCAAGGATGGCTCGTTCCGATGGTTTCACTGGAATGCGGCGTCGGATTCCGCCGACCGCGTCATCTACTCCATGGCGCGTGACATCACCGCAGCAAAGCAGGCGGAGGAAGAACGCGAAAAGCTGGTGCGGGAGCTGCAGACCGCGCTGGCCGAGCTAAATACCTTGCGCGAGATATTGCCGATCTGCTCGTATTGCAGAAAAATCCGTGACGACGAGAACTACTGGCACACGGTCGAGAACTACATCTCCCGGCACACGTCAACCCAGTTCAGCCACAGCATCTGTCCGAGCTGCATGGCGACTGAGTTCGAGTCACAGGCTCGATAAATTGGAACGCAAACCAAAAAAAGCGCTCGCAACGCCGTTTCCAACTCGATACTTTGGGAGTCTAATAGTTACAACCCGAGGATTCCTTGCAGGAGCGGTCTAGTCCGCTCCTGCAGTCTGTCACGTATACTGGCGACGAGTCGCCGCAGGTCGAAGGAGCCGAGTGTGAGGCTGGGCAAATATCTGAAGAACGGACTGATCGGCGCTTTCGCCATGATCCTGGCTGGCGGGCGCTTCATTCCCGGAGCGGACGGGCACGCTTCGGCTTTGTTTGGGCCGGCCACACTGATGGCTGGCACTCGCTCGGTGGTCTCAGTCGACGAGACAGCGAGGGAAGGTCTTCTCGCGAAGAGCAGTGCCGCGCTTCGCGCCTTCGCGGGGGCGGTGCGCCCACTAAGTCATCCAATGGCGCTCGAGTCCGCGTTCCACAGTTACTTCGCCTTCGAAGCCGCGCATCCCGACGAGGTGAGGAAGCCGTTGTTGTACTTTGTCGACTACGGATTGCCGAGCACCGAGCCGCGCGGCTACATCTTCGACATGCGGGCGCTGACGATTCTCGAAGGCCCATTCGCGGTCGCCCACGGCCGTGGATCGTCGCGGACACAATATGGTATCCCGACCCGCTTCTCGAATTCGCCGGGCAGCGCCGCGACCTCGCTCGGGCTTTACCTCGCGGAGCACACCTACGCGTTCCATGGCCACACTGGTGGGCGGTCGTACAGCTCCATCGGACTGCGCCTGAAAGGTGTGTCCGGAAACTTCAACGACAACGCACTCGCGAGGGGCGTCGTGGCTCACGGCGCGCCCTATGTGACCGCGGTCAGAGCTGGACGGAGTGAGGGTTGTCCCGCGATGGAACAGGGGCGCGCTCAGCGCGTGCTTCCGGAACTCGCAGATGGCGGCATGGTGTTTCTCTTCGCGCCGAACCAGGAATGGATGGCGGTCTCGGCGAATTAGGCCGCGAACAAACCGTGACCCAGGCGGAACAGGAGCTCGCTGAATGACGGATCGCCATCGCTGCGCCTGGGCGGAAGGCGACCAGCTGATGCGCGCCTATCATGACGAGGAATGGGGCGTCCCCCAGCTCGACTCCCGCATGCTATGGGAAATGTTGATGCTGGAAGGATTCCAGGCCGGCCTGGCCTGGATCATCGTGCTGCGAAAACGAGAGGCGTTCCGCAAAGCCTTCGCCGGATTCGACCCGAAGAAAGTCGCTCGATTCAGCGAGGCGAAAATAGAACGCTTGATGGCCGACACCGGCATCATCCGCGCGCGGGCCAAGATCGAAGCGACGATCCGGGGCGCTCAGATCTTCCGCGAGATGGAAGACCGGGGTGAGAGCTTCAGCGACTTCTGCTGGTCTTTCACCGACGGCAAGGTGGTGAAGGGCGACGGCCGCAGCGCGATCGCAACGTCGCCCCTGTCCGAGCAAATCTCCAGGGAGATGAAGCGCCGCGGCTTCAAGTTCGTCGGCCCGACGATCGTCTATGCCTGGATGCAGGCCGTCGGCATCGTCAACGACCATTCCAGCAGCTGCTTCCGGCGCGCTCAGGTCAACGATCTAAAATCCGCATAACAAACCCTGGATCAACTTCGGTCCACTGATCTTCAGCCATCACGGGTGAGAAGGTTCAGTTTCTGCTACCGCTTCCGCTTGGACGCAAACTCTCCGGTCGGCGGGCCTTCGACAAAGTTCACGTCCCAGGCGCCGTCGACGGTTATGAACAGCACGGTGCCCTCGTTGGGCTTCGTCCACGCCTCATGCACCATCTTCGCGGGCATGAAGTTGAAGGAGCCCGGCCCGAGCTCGATGCGCTTCCCGGCCGAGTCCATGACGAACGTTCCACTCACGATCGTGTGCGTCTCGTTGGCGGTGTGCCAGTGCTTGGAGACGTGGAAATCGCGCGGCACGCGGAGCAGGAGCTGTGTCGCATGCGACGACGGGTCGACGCGAAGGATCGAGATCTCTGGGGAACGCGCGCCAAGTTTGGGAAAGATTCGTTGCCACCGAACGGCGTGATACTTCACGAACTCCGGCGCGGCGGCGTTGGCCGCGCGAGGGCTAGGAGCGGTACCGGTTCCTTGCGCGGCGATCGCTACCGGCGCGGCTAGAGCAATTCCGTTTGTCAGACCCCAAAATATGATGGCCGTGAAAGACCTGGACGAATGCATCTGAACCTCCTCGGAGAATCGTCAAAGGTGCTTGTCGGCTGCTACGTACGTTAGGCCCACGCCTTCATTTGCCTCTCATTCCCGAGGATCGCCACTGAACTGTCGGACAAAGTCACGCACGATTGAGAACACCGCGTCGCCGGGCTCGCTGAGATTGCGGATCGCGCTGTAGTGGGTCCTGCCCGGAAGAACCTTATACTGCGCCCAGTTGCCCAACGCCCGTGAGTCCTCGACGAACTTCATGTCGGTCCTCAGCACGGGAGGTTGCTCCTTCTCGCTCTCCGCGATCAGAAACAGAAATGGTGGCAATCCAGCCCGCACGTGACGGATCGGCCAGTGTTCCAGGTACGTGTCCAGGCTCCCGTAGATCCTGTTGTCGGAGTCCCGCCTGAAACTCTCTTCGACTCGGCTGCGGCTATATTGCTTCAAGGCTTGCTCCAATTCGTCGTCCCACATGATAGATCCCATTGGGATGACGCCGCGCAGGTCGCTCGTCTTTAACCCGAGTCGAGCGAGGTAGTGTTCGTCCATACCCACGAGCGCGACTAACATGGCTCCCGAGCTGTGCCCTACTAGGAACAACTTGAGCGGATCGCCACCACGAGCCTGAATATTTTTTCGCACCCAAGCCACGGCAGCCGCCACATCCTCCGCCTGCGCCGGCCAAGGCTGCGCCGGCGCCAGCCGATAGTTCACGTTTGCGCATGCGATACCGGCGCCGGGAAAGGGTGCGCACACCTTCCGATAATCCTCGTCCGCCTTGTCACCGCTGGTGAGGCTGCCGCCGTGAACGAAGATCACCGTCGGAAACCGCTTGCCCGTTGGAAGCGATAAATCCAGACCCTGGTTCGGATCTGGACCATACTTTAGCTCTCGCTCCGAGCCTTGAGCGACACCTGCGTTGCTCGCAACCGCTAACCAGAGAAACATCACTGGCAGCCAAGCCATCAAGGGCGCTCCTGACGCGAGACCGCGAGCGTGCCGCTCAACTCCTGCGTCAAGTCGTCCCCCCCGCCCGCGTCAGGAACCGCAGGCACACTGGACGCGGTAAAGCGATCCGCTGCCGCGTGGGTGTCAACCGGCCGCTCTCCTGATCGCGCCCGAACACGACAACGGAATCGGACCGCTGATTGGCGACGAGCAGCCACCGGCCGGTCGGATCCAGGCTGAAATTGCGCGGCCAGTCACCGTCCGTCGAGACCACCTGCTCGAGCGCGAGCGCGCCCGTCGACTCCGCCACGGAGAACACGGCGAGACTGTTGTGGCCGCGGTTCGACACGTACAACGTGCGCCCGGATGGCGCGATGTGGATGTCGGCCGGGTAATTCACGCCGGTCCATCCGGCCGGGACGGTCGAGTGGACGTCGAGCGGAGACAGTGCCCCGCGCTCGGCGTCGAAGCGCAGCGTGGCCACCGTGGAATCGAGCTCACACGCGACATACACCAGCGGCAAGGTCGGATGAAAAGCGATGTGGCGCGGGCCCGCGCCGGGGCGCATGACCCCGTCGCCAGCCTCGATGTGACGCAGCGATTTTCCTTCGAGGTCGAGACGGTAAACGTACACGCGGTCGACGCCGAGGTCTGCGGCGAGCGCGAAGCGGTTAGAGGGGTCCGCAACGATGCAGTGAGCGTGCGGCGCCTCCTGACGCTCAGCATTCGGTCCGCTACCCGTGTGCTTCTCCACGTGAGTCGCCGACGCGAGGGATCCATCGGCCCCGATCGGGAGGAGCGCGACACTGCCCCCGTTGTAGTTGGCGACGAGCACGACCCGGCCGTTACGGTCCACGCTCACGAAGCAAGGCGCAGCACCTTCCGATGCCTGCTCGTCAAGTCGGGTGAGCGCACCGGTCTTCCTCGCGATCGCGAAGGCGCTCACCGCACCGGTCGCCCTCCCGTTGTACTTATCGATTTCATTCACGGCGTAGAGAACGCGGCCGTTCGGGTGGATGGCGAGGAACGACGGGTTTGCGCCGGCGTCCACCGAGCCGACTTGCCGTAGTTGACCTGAGCGCCGGTCCATGCGGAGGAGATAGATGCCGTCACGCTGGGCGCCTTCGGTATACGTCCCTATGTAGAGGAGTTCACCGTCCGGCTGCGACTCCTCGCGAGTGAGACTCTCCGAGCCACGCGCGAGCGCGACGAGACCGACCGCTGACGCGGCCAGGAAGTCGCGCCGCGACGGCTCGCGAGGGTTGATCACCGGCGCCTCGGCAGTTGAGTCACTGTGACTTCGGCCGATCCTGCCGGGCGCGCCGCAAGCACGAGCGAAATCCCAGCGATCACGAATGCGGGTATGCTAGATCGAGTATCTGTTGTCATTGTGCGATCCAGGTTAATGCTACCATCGGCGCGGATGGTCAACCCTCTCGCCTGATCTCGCGTTTGGTGCCGAGGTGCGCCTCCTCTGTCCACCGCGGCGGCGGCGGTGCAGATTGGCGTGCCGCCGTTCGCTGGTCGTGACCCCTGAGCCCTGGACCGCACATGCAACGACTCATCCCGCTCGCGCTTCTTCTCGCTTTCGTCTGCGTCCCCATCGCCGCACGCAGCCAGGAGTCTCGCGTACTCGTCTTCTCCAAGACGGCCGGATTCCGCCACAGCTCCATCGGCGTCGGCCTCGCCGCTATCCGAAAGCTCGGACAGGAGAATGGGTTCTCCGTCGACGCGACCGAAGACGCCAGCGCGTTCACCTCGAAGAATCTCGCGCGATACCGCGCCGTCGTCTGGCTGAACACAACCGGCGATGTGCTGAACGCCGCGCAGCAGGACGATTTCGAGCGCTACATCCAGGCCGGTGGCGGATACGTGGGAGTTCATTCCGCTGCGGACACAGAGTACGACTGGCCGTGGTACGGCAGACTCGCGGGCGCCTGGTTCAACGGTCATCCTGGCAATCCCAACGTTCGCAAAGCTACGTACCGGGTTCTCGACAAGAGTCACCCGTCCACCGAGGGATTTCCCGACACGTTGGTGCGAGAAGACGAGTTCTACAACTTCAAGTCGATCGATCCGACAATCCACGTGCTCATCGAGATCGACGAAAAAAGTTACGAGGGCGGGACGAACGGTGACCACCATCCAATGAGCTGGTACCACGATTTTGATGGCGGGCGGGCGTGGTACACGAACATGGGTCACACCGAGGCTACCTATTCCGAGCCGCTCTTCCTGCGGCACCTCCTCGGCGGACTACGCTACGCGATGGGGACGGGGAAGATCGACTTCGGCCGAGCGCGGCCAGAGGAGAATCGCTTCACGAAAGTAGTTCTCGCCGAGAAGCTGGACGAACCGGTCGAGCTCGCCGTCCTTCCCGGCGAGCGTGTGCTCTTCATCGAGCGACACGGTTACGTCAACCTGTATTCGCCGGCGACCGGTCGCGTGAGACGGATCGCGACGATTCCCGTCAGCACGAAATACGCGGACAGCAGTCAGGCGGAGGACGGCCTGCTCGGACTCGCCGCCGATCCCAACTTCGCCACGAACGGCTGGGTCTACATGTACTACTCGCCTGCCGGCCCCGAGTCGAAGAACGTGCTCGCTCGCTACCATATGAAGGGAGACTCGCTCGAGCTCGGCTCGCGCAAGATTCTTCTCGAGATTGGAACGCAGCGTCTGAAATGCTGTCACACCGGCGGCTCCATTGCCTTTGACGGCAAAGGCAACCTCTACGTCTCTACCGGCGACAACTCGAACCCGTTCGCATCCGGCTACGCACCCGTCGACGAACGGCCCGGGCATATGCCATGGGACGCGCAGAAATCCTCCGCGAACACGAACGACCTTCGCGGCAAGATTATCCGCATCCATCCCGAGCCCGACGGTACGTACGCCATCCCCAAGGGAAATCTCTTTCCGCCGGGGACGGCGAAGACGCGACCGGAGATTTACACGATGGGCCACCGCAATCCCTATCGGATCTCGGTGGACTCACACACCGGATTCCTCTACTGGGGCGACGTCGGTCCCGACGCGAACGTTGACTCCGTCGGACGCGGCCCGCGCGGCTATGACGAGATCAATCAGGCGCGGAACGCCGGCAACTACGGCTGGCCGTACTTCGTTGCGAACAACCAGGCGTATTATAGAACCACTTTCTCGGATTCGGTGACAGTGGTGCCGGGAGAGAAGTTCGATCCCGCGCATCCAATCAATCGCTCACCCAACAACACCGGCCTCACCGAGCTGCCGCCCGCACGCGGCGCTTACATCTGGTATCCGTACGCAGCGTCTCCGGAGTTCCCGATTGTTGGCAGCGGCGGACGTGCATCCGCGGCAGGCCCGGTATTTCATAGGAATGATTTCCGCAACGCGGCCAGACCTTTCCCGCAGTACTACGACGGAAAGCTTTTCATCTACGAATTCATGCGCCACTGGATCATGGCAGTCAGTATGGACACAAATGGTGACCTTGTGTCCATAGAACGCTTCATGCCTAACGCGAAATTCAGTGCTCCGATCGAGATGGAGTTCGCGCCGAGCGGAGATATGTATGTTCTGGAGTACGGTACCGTCTGGTTCAAGGGCAACGACGACGCGCGGCTCGTTCGCATCGAGTACAACGCAGGCAATCGCAAGCCAATTGTAGCTGTTGCGGTTGATCCGGCGGCCGGCGCGCTTCCGATGCGTGTGAAGCTTTCCTCGGCGGGCACCATGGACCTCGACGAGGATTCACTGAAATACACGTGGACCATCTCGCGGAAAGGCGGTGCCGTGTTGCAGCAGCTGAACGAACCCAACCCGTCGTTTACCTTCACTCGGCCGGGTGCGTACACGGCGTCGCTCACAGTGACCGATGCTCATGGCGCGCACTCGACTGCAGACGTGCCGATCGTGGCCGGCAACGAGCCGCCCAACGTCGGTATCGATCTTGTTGGCACCAACGGGACGTTCTTCTTCCCCGGAATTCCGGTCCGCTATGCGGCGCAGGTGACGGATCGTGAGGACGGCTCGCTGAGGAGCGGAACCATCCCGGCGGGTCGAGTGAGTGTAAGCGCGCAGTATCTGAAGGACGGGTCCGCGTCTAGCGGAATCGCGACGGGGAGGAGACTGATCGAGGGAAGTGACTGCCTATCCTGTCACCAGTTCAATAGGAAATCCATCGGCCCCGCGTACGTGGATGTCGCGGGGAAGTATCACGACGACAAAACGGCGACAGCGCGTCTCGTCCGGAAGATCCGTGAAGGGGGATCCGGCGTGTGGGGCAAGGTTGCGATGGCCGCACACCCCGCGCTCACCAACGAGCAGGCATCGGCGATGGTCGCCTACATCCTGAGCCTCGCCGACCCGAAGACGAGCGCGCCCTCACTTCCTGTCCGAGGCGCATATGTCCCGCCAGCCGGGTCGGGTGATGCACCCCAGGGGGCACTCGTGCTGCGCGCATCGTACGCCGACCGCGGCGCGAACGGAATGCCCGCGATCACGAAGGAGAAGACGATCGTCCTCCGCTCGCCGAACGTGGTGGTTGCGAGTGGTGAACTATCGGAGGGAGTGTCGAAGCAGAGCGTGCCGGAGCTCCCGGTGGAGATCACCGTCGTGAATCGGTCGGGTGCGTCCGTCGCGTTGAAGCAGATCGACCTGACAGGCGTGGGCGCAGTCGTATTCACCGCGGTGGCGCCAGCTCAATACCAGGCGAAGGGCGGCAAGATAGAAGTGCACCTCGACTCGCCGAGCGGTGCCTTGCTGGGTGAGAGCGAGCTGATTCGCCCGACCGCCGATCCGGCCGCGCCCCCTTCACAACTTCGCACGGCGCTCAAGCCGATGTCGGGACTGCACGACGTGTATCTTGTTTTCCGGAATCCCGATGCAAAGAGCGATGGATTCCTGTTTGGGGTGTTGACGGCAGCTTTCGAAGCGGCGGCGAGGTCACCAAGGTAGTTCCCTCAGCTCACCGCTTTCTTCACGAGCGCGCCGATCCTTGCCTCGTCGGCAGCGGTCAACTCCTTCAGCGCAAAGCCGGTCGGCCACATGTGGCCTTCATCAAGGGTCGCCTTGTCGCTGAAGCCGAGCGTTGCGTACCTCGTCTTGAACTTCTGCGCGTCTTGGAAGAAGCAGACGACCTTGCCGTCCTTGGCATACGCGGGCATCCCGTACCAGAGTTTCGGCGAGAGCCCTGGTGCGCTGGCCTTGATGATGGCATGGAGGCGCTCGCCCATGGCGCGATCCGGTGCCGGCATCGCGGCGAGCTTCGCGAGCACGGCGCTTTCCTCGCCCTCCTTTCCTGCGTGCGAGCCGGGGCGCGCGTCGGACTTCAGCTCTTGGGCGCGCTCCCGCATCGCTGCTCGTTCCTCGTCCGTGAATCCCTTGGACGCCTTGCCAATCGCGGTGGTGCTCTTGGCGGATTTCTGCGTGTGCTTCTTTTCTGGTTTCTTTTCAGCCACAGTGTCCGCTGACCTCGGTGAGAGCGCTTAAGAACAAATCGAACGCGGAGTGTCTATCGTCAGCGACGGTGACCTGGTGCGCGTACCGCCTTCCCCGGCGCGACGCCCTCGACTGCCCGCCCGTCCGCGACAACTGGCACACCGTTCACGATCACGTATTGAATCCCAACAGGCGATAGCGACGGCTCTCGGTAGGTCGAGCGATCCAGCACCGTCGCTGGGTCAAAAATGGTGATATCCGCGTCTGCGCCAACACGCAGGCGCCCCTTCTGCCGCATCGCCGGCACTCGCGCCTCGAGTCGCTGCGCCGGCATGAGCGTCATTTTGCGGATTGCTTCCATCAACGAGAGCGAGTGCGCCTCGCGTACGTAGCGGCCAAGCACCTTCGAGAAAGTTCCTGTTGTCCGCGGATGCCCAGTGCCGCTCTGCCAGTATGCGTCGCTCGCAATGATGGTAAGTGGACTGTTTATCGCGACAGCGACCATCTGCTCCGTGTTGGTATGCACCACAACCGGCCCACCGATCTTGCTATACCTCTCAAAGCTCTCGCGATTCAATCGCTCGCCGGTACGCGGCCATTCCAACTCGGCCAAACGCTCATCGGGAGCGGCCTTATAAGTGTCCTGTATGGTTGCGGATTGAATCTCTGTCATTCCGGCCGCATAAGGATACGCCTCCGTGGTCACGTCCCGTCCGTGAGCTCGCGCGTCACTGATCATGTCGAGCATCACCGGCGTTTCGGCAAGGCCGGCACTATTGATGTGCACGACATGCAATGGAGCACCGGTTTCGCCGGCGAGCGCAAGCGCTTCTTTGAGGCCAGTGATGCCAGGGGTAATGTGCACGTGTACTGGTGTCTTGGTCCTTGCGGCGACGCGGAACACGGCCAACAGCTCATCTCGCGTTGCTGCCGGCGTGTACGGAAACCCTGCGCCGATGTCGACCGCGCCTTCGCTGAGACCAGTCTCAATGCGTTTCGCGATCTCGGCAATCTGTGCCGGCGACGCAGCGCGATAGGCTCCGTCGCTCACCGGCATCCAGGTGCCGGAATCGTGCATCACCAACATCCTGACTTTGATGTGGCCGATGCTGACGCCGTAGTTGATTCGCTCGCCGGCACTTCGCTCGCGGTACCAGGCATCGACATCCGACGTTCCGAGCTCGAGCTCCAGCGCTGTCGTAACGCCGTCCAGCGAATAGAACCGATATGTCTCGGGCGTCTGTCCGTGAGCGTGAATGTCGATGAAGCCAGGGGCGACGACGAGGCCGCGCGCGTCGATCGTGTCCCGGCCGCGCACGGCTTGCGTCGTGATGACGGCGATTCGTCCGTCGAGGAGCCCGATATTGCGGACCGCATCGAGTTCGGAGGCCGGATCCATCACGTGTCCGCCGAGAATCACGCGGTCGTAGACGGTGTTCGCTGTGGTCTGCGCCGAGAGCGTGGTCACCTGCAGTGCGAGCAAGAGCGTGAGCATGGCCGGCGGCGCGCTAACGCCAACGTCCGTTAGACCGCATGGCGCAGTCATCGCGCCTGCGACCCGCTCCCGCCAAGAGTGCTCGACGCGCCAAGCAGGAAGCCGAAATCATAGAGCCGACCCCGATTGTGGACTTCGTAGATCCGCACGCCGGGATTGAACAGGCTGATGAGGAACGTGATGGGGCAAATGAGGCCATGCCAGAGACCGGCCCAAAACCCCGCCGGCCGCGCGCCTGATATCTGGTACTTCGAATTCGGACCTGCGACGGCGAGCACATTGGCCATTGTAGCGACGGAGCCTCTCGGAAAGTTGTGATGGTTTAACGCTTTGCAGACAGCGCGCTCCATCGCGCCATGACATCCTTGTACTGCGCTCTCGCCTTCGTCACGGCATCGACCTCTCTCGCGGTTGGGGCGACATCGGCTCCCTGCATCGCCATCGCCGCTGCCATCATTGCCGCTCGTACACTCTCCAAAGTGGGCGGCCCACTCGGCGCCTGGCGGAACCCGAACCCCGGCCTCGCGCTCCGCGTTGGTGCCGGCGCGATTGAGTCGATCTGCGACTTCAACGCGGCGTCGCTTGCACTCGTCAGTCGATCGGACATCTTGCGCGCCGCCACGTACGCCGCGCGCAGCGCTTCAGCTCCGTCGTACATCTCACGCGAAAGGCTCGCAACCTGCGCCATCGCTGACGCGGGAGTTTTCACACGAGGATCGAGCACGAGCCTGAGCGGCTGCGTGTAGATCTTGCCGTCGGCCACGAGGCGCACCGTGTAGGCGCCGGGAGGCGCCCACGGCGTAGTTGTCACGAGGTACGTTCGATGCGGAACCGCTCCGCCCTCCGACTGGCTAGTGGCATCGATGGGATCGTAGCGCATGTCCCAGGTGAATCGATGCATTCCCGCGCGCGACGAGAGCACAAGGTTCGGAGCTGCCCAATAGAGCGGAACCGAACAGTGCGGCGCGCTGGTATTTCGCTGGCAGATCTTGTCGTACGCCTCTGGATTCAGTGCCGGATCCGGCCCGGGAATCGTATCGCTGCTAGAGTACGTGCGAATGACTTTCCCACCCGCATCCACGATCTGGAGGCTGACAGTGCCGGCATTCGCGCCGAGGTTGTAATCGATGATCGCACCGGCCGGCGGATTCTCGCCCGCTGGAACCTCCGGCGGCCACGGCGTTGGATCGTTTTCCGCGAAACGCACGCGGACTGCTGTTGCGGGCTTCACGAGATATGATGAGGACCGCGCGTTGCCCGCGGTCGCCATCGCCCGCAGCGGCGTCACGTTGTCGAGAATCCAGAAACCTCGGCCGTGTGTTGCGGCGATGAGATCCGAGCAGAGACAGGCGGAGTCGTCCTTCAATTGAAGGTCGCGCACGGAGATCGCCGGCATGTTGATGCGAAGTGATTGCCAGTGGTCGCCATCATCGTAGGAGACCCATACCTGGGTGTCCGTGCTTCCATATAGAAGGCCCTTCACCCTCGGATCTTCGCGGATCGAGTTCGTCACCCCGCCCGGGGTGATACCAGTGTTGATTTCTGTCCAGGTACGCCCGCCGTCGTGCGTCCGCCACAAGTGGGGATTCATGTCGTCGACTCGCATCGTATTGGCGGCTGCGTACGCCGTGTTCACGTCGAAGTGCCCCGCTTCAATGTTGAAGATGCGCGTCCATGGCTTGATCTGCGGTGGCGTAACGTTCGTCCACTTCGCGCCACCGTCTGTCGTCACCTGAATGTTGCCATCGTCGGTGCCCGCCCAGATGACGTTGATGTTCTTCGGCGAGGGCGAGAGCGCCGTGATCGTTCCGAGCGGTGCGGGTGTGACTCCGCTCGCGTACTTGCCTGCGTTGGCCGGCACGCTCCAGGTCTGCCGAGCGAGGTCGGGGCTGATGCGCGTCCAGTCCTTGCCGCCATTCGTCGTCTTCCATACCGCGTTGGAGACGTAGTACAACGTGTTCGGATCGAGCGGCGACCAGTTGATCGGCATCGTACGAACGTTGCGGTTGTAGCTCTCGCCGTTCGGGCCTTTGCCGCTCATGTCGGGGCCGACGGCTGTCGTCTGGGATGTCTTGCGATTGTACAGCGACACATTAGTGCGCGCGCTTCCGTAGACGAGGTCCGGATCCTTCGGGTCCGGCGCGGCGATTCCGTATTCCTGGATGTTCGCGGGATGCCAGTCGTGGAAGGTGATCATCCCGTCGGGTGAGCGGCTGTCCACGCAGGCGGAACCCGAATCCTGCTGTCCGCCGCATACGCGATACGCGAAAGTATTGTCCGTGGAGACGTGATACATCGCCGCCGTTGGCTGCGTGTACCAGTTGCTCCACGACGTGCCCCGGTTGGCCGAGACGACGCCGCCCTGATCGGAGATCACGAGGATGATGTCTGTGTTGTTCGGATTGACCCACACCCGCTGGTAGTCATCGCCTCCCGGCGACCCACGCACGGCGGTCCATGTGACGCCGCCGTTCTCGGAGCGCCACATGACCACCGATGCGCTGTAGATCACGTTCTCATTTTTCGGATCGACGGTGACTGTCGGAAGGTCGCCGCCGCCGATACGCGCGAGCGGGCGCGGATCCATGACGCGAGTCGAGTCGCTTATGACGGGAGCCCAGTGCTCGCCGCCGTCGGTAGTCTTGTAGAGGTTCACCACGCCCGTAACGTTGTTGGTCGGTGTCGCCGTGGCTGCGAGCGCATAGATCACCTTCGAGTTGCTCGGCGCGATCGCGATGTTCGCCTGAATCACGCTGGGAAGGCCATTGGTGAGTTGGTTCCACGTCGTGCCGCCGTCGGTGGACTTGTAGACGCCGTTGGCCGCGCCACCGAATCCCTGCCCTTCGATAAAGCTTTGCTGCTGCTGCCAGAGCACCGCGTAGACGATGTTCGGATTGGCCGGATCGATGCGCACGTCGTTGCCGCTCGTGTATTCGTCCTTGTAGAGGACCTTCTCGAACGTTTGTCCGCCGTCGGTGGAGCGGAAGATTCCACGCTCCTCGTTTGGCCCGTAGGGATGGCCGAGTGCCGCGACGAAAAGGCGGTTGGGGTTTTTCGGATCGACGTCGATGTACGCGATCATCTGGCTGTTGCGGAGCCCGAGGTGAATCCACGTCTTGCCGGCGTCGGTGGACTTGTACATACCGTCACCGGTAGCGAGATCGGGACGAATGATTCCCGCGCCGCTCCCTACGTAGATGATGTTCGGGTCGGATGGCGCGACTGCGATGGCACCGATCGATCCCGTGGGCTGGTCGTCGAAGAGCGGGAACCAGTTGGAGCCGAAGTCGGTCGAGCGCCAGATTCCGCCATTGTCGAAGGAGATGTAAAAGGTGTTTGGTTGCGACGGCACGCCCGCCACGGCGCGCCCTCGGCCCGCGCGAAACGGTCCGATGTGGCGCCAGTGCATCTCGGCGGTCGGATTGACGAGTGATTGTGCGTCAATGGTGGGGGCGAAGGTCGCGAGGGAAGCGATGAGAAGGCTTAAGCGAAGGGGCGACGCGCGCACGGATTAATCCTCGTGAAATGGACCGACTGTCGAGATAAGCTGACGAGAAGGGGTTTGCGTCGCCAGAGTGGTTTGCGATCGGCGCCTTCGCTCCTGCTCGCTCGGAAGTGGAAAAAAGCAGCTCATTGCCGTCGGGATCATCGACCTGGAGCACGTCGTAACGCCCAAGTTCAGCTCCGCGGGGGTATCCATCAGAAAACGGCAACGCGGCGATCTTGTCTCCATGTTCCGGGATGGCAGCATCTGAAATCAGGCCACGAGAAATTCGTCGGTCACCCGCACAAGCTCGTCGGGGCGCGTCCAGATGAGCGCGTGGTTAGCGCCGGCGACAATCACGAGCCGAGAACCAGCGATACCATCGTGCAGCATCTTCGCGTGGTGGATCGGTACCGCCTTGTCGTTCGATCCGGCGATGACGAGCGTCGGGCATCTGATCTCGGCGAGGCGGAGTCTGCTGTCGAACGCCAGCATCTCCTTCCACGCGGACAGCATCAATGTCCGGTCCTGGCTTGCAATGAGGGCGACGAGCCAATCGCCGCGTTGCCTACCAAGGTCCTTCGCGCCCTGGGAAACGACGAACTTTGCAAACCGCTTCATGCCAAGAGTGTGAATGAGAACCGGCGCGAGATGACCCTCGAGCTTCTCGCGAAAACTCGCCATGTTGAAAGCATAGGTGCAGGCGAGCACGAGGCGGTTGCAGCGCTCGGGATGGTCGAGAACGAGTTGTTGCGCAATCGCGCCGCCCTGCGAGTAGCCGAGCACCGCGGTAGAGTCGATGCCGAGATGGTCAAGCAGGCGCGCTAGGTCGGATGCGAGCTGCACCGCTGTGTACGGCGGCGGAAACCTGCGACTCCGCCCGTGGCCACGCAGGTCTGGAACGATCACGCGATGTAGCATTGCGAAATGCTCGATGACCGGGTCGAACATCTCTCCGGTGGCCATCAACCCGTGGACGAGCAGGAGGGGCGGCCCCGATCCGCGCTCGGTGAAGTAGAGAAGATCTGAGGTTGGATTGCGCGCGCTCACGTGCCTCCGAGGAGCCAACACCATTTCACGGCGAGCAACAAGGTTCTAGCGGAAGACCTCCGGTCCGCCCAACGCCCAAGCTCAGCTGCGGACGAATCAATCATCGCGAGCGCAGCCAGCTTCCGCAAATCGACCGACGGCTGCAGCGCCTTGTTAGGGTGCGCTGCGTCGCGATGCCACGACGGCCCGACAGTCCGCATCGTGCCGACTACTCGCTAGACACCGAATTGGCGCAGGTGGTGGTCGAGATGCTTATACATCAACTCCGCCCACTGGTCCGGCGTGAGCCGGCCGAAGAAGGGGTGAGGATGTGTGGTGCACCTAGCCGCCCCGCCGACGGCGAACCGATCGATCAACCCGCCGAGACGCGTGCGCTCCGGCTCGAAGTCGCGCGCGTCGCTGACGACGAGATCCGGCGCCGTCGGGGAGTTCGGACGCATCGGTTCGTCGTTGCCGAGAGCGAACCGTTTGATCAACGGACCGATGATGCGTCCGATCAGCACGCGAGGCGGCCGTCGGTCGCCGAGCGCCATCTCCAGTCCCGCCGAACAATGGGCGATCGCCTGCGCGACAGTCATCGTGCCCCACAGCCGTTGCTGCCCGGGCTGCAACCGTTGGAGCCGTGCCTGAACGTCATCGACAGCCGTCGGTTCGAAGAGAGTTCGCATGCGATCCAGGACGAGGCGTGCGTAGTAGGGAAATGCTCGAAGCCTAGGCGCAACCTAACGCCCTAGTCCAGCTGCAAGCACAGTACAACCATCGCGGCGAAGCCGCATCCGAAAAGTGCTCGTCAGCTGCAACGTTCGTTAGGCGGCGGGTGGCCTTCCCGCGTGCTGGGCCAGAACGCCGCTGCGAGCAGCGTGAGACTCGCGACACATAGAATGCCCGTGGCCACTTGAAAAGGCACGGCGCCAAAGTAGCGCGTACCCATTAACCAAAACAATGTGGGTGGCAGTGTCGCAACCGCTAATGCCACGGCGCGCGTGACGACCTTCGCCCATGAAGCGCCGTACGGGGCCGCGTAGGTGGTAAGCGCGCCGAGTGGCAGCAGAAGTATGCCCACTACAACGTGATTGAGAAGCATCGGCGGGGTGAGCCAGGCCACGGCTGCGGGGAGTGCAGCGCGCGCCACCAACCGAGCGATGACTGGCGTCACGGCGAGATGCAGCAAACCCAGGGTGCACAGTAGGATTCCGCTTGTCCGCAAGACGAGCACCCGCATGCGTTCGGTCATAACCGCTCCTCTTGCTCGTCCGCCTAACGCCTTAGGTCAGCCGCAAGCACGTTACAACCATTGCGGCGAAGCCGCATCCGAAAAGTGCTTGTCAGCTGCAATGTTCGTTAGGTAGCGTCGGCGCGATCCCTATGGGGCCGCTTGGTAAAACTGCAAGCAGACACCCGACGGCAGAATCATGTGGAACTCCCGGCGCCCCCAACTCTTCATCTCAAGGGGCCCAACCTCCGCTGCGGCCGTCCGGTACTCCCCGTAAAGGGCCTCGAGATCGTCCACGCCGATGCTCGCGCTCGCATTCTCTGCCCACACGCGATTGCTGTTCTGGACCAAATTGAACTCGATGTGGCCACGCCGCACGCCCGCCATCTCGCCGCCCTGCCACGTGACGGCAAAGCCGAGCTGCTCGCTGTAGAACCGCAGCGCGTCAGCCAAATTGGGTCCCCCTGGGACGAGGGGCGTGACCGTGAGCAGAGTGGCCTGAGAGACGGTGGGCATTGTTCTTCTCCGCGTGAAAGCGTGTCGCTACCTAACGCCTTCAGTTAAGCTGCGGGCGAATCAAATAAGATGCGAGCGTAGCGAGCTTCATCAAATCGCCCGTCAGCTTCAACGAGTGTTAGGCCGCGGCCCGGGAACGTGAATGGTGTCATCAGGGATGTACCAGGCACCGTCGGCACGTTTCTCATACACGACACCATTCGCAGCACCCGTCCAATGTGACGTTGATGGAATACCCAAGCGGTCGCATGACGTGAGAGGATCGCTTAACTCAGCCTTCCAGCGCTTCGACGCGAACGGCCGTCCCGTAGCACAATACCTCCGTCACGCCTTTCATCAACTCGTTCGCGTCATATCGGATGCCGATCACTGCGTCTGCCCCCGCCATATGCGCTTGGACCAACATCGTGTCGAAAGCCTGCTTGCGGGTTCGTTCAGCGAGTTCCGTAAAGAGCGAGATATTGCCACCAAGCAGCGTCTGCAAGCTGGCGCCGACGGTCCCGAAAACTGATCGGGACCGCACGACAACACCACGTACCACGCCCAGATTGTCCACAATTCGGAATCCAGGCACGTCGAAGCCGGTCGTTGTCATGTTGTACGGAATGTCCGCTACCTGCGAATGGATGATGGAAGGCATGGGTCACGTTACTGGTGAGTGGTCAAGTGTCTTAGCAACGTCAGCAATGTCGGCCTAACGCCCAAGTTCAGCTGCGAGCGATTCTACAATTGGTCCACATATAGTATTTCCGCGCCGCAGGCGAAACGCTCGAAGAGCGATCAACCCAATTAGCGTCCCCGTGCACCCGGGCCCGCGAGCTCCGTCCTCCGGGAGGTCACGAGACTATTGAGCTTGCGCTGCTGCCTCTGACACGCGCTCTCCTGACCTGGCATTTTCTGCCGCGACCACCTCATCGGCAGGCACACTCTGCCCCAGCCGCTTCGCGAAAATCAGCTTGTCATCACCGGGCTTGTAGTATTCCGGAATCTTTCCCACGAGCTCGTAACCTGTCTTCTCGTAAAACTGAATCGTCCCGCCATAGGTCTCTTGGGACGATGTTTCAATCAGTAGCATCTTCCCCCCGCGGCGCACGGTCTCCTCCTCCGTGAACTTTAGCAGGCGCTTCCCGACTCCCCCACGATGCTTCGACTTGTCGACCGCGATCCAGTACAGATCGAATGTCGATTCCGTCAGCGGCGTCGGACCGAACGACACGTAGCCCAGTACCTCCGAGCTGTCGGCGTCACGCGCCTCCAGAACGTACGTGAGATATCCACTGTGCTCGCCGAGCTCCAGCCACTCGTCAATCAACTCGAGCGCGGTCGCGACTTCCTCAGGTGTGAAATTCCCGGCGTTCTCGAGAATCCTGAACACGCCGCTGCGGTCGGCCGCAACGAGCGGCCTGATGGTCCGATTCATCGGTTCGAATACTATTAGCTGTGGAGGTGCGGCGAGAACGGGCATTTGTTGATTAGCTGTGGACGTGCGGCGAGGACGGGCATTCTTTGATAAGCTGTGAAGGTGCGGCGCGGGCTGGCATGCTCGTATTCCAATTATATCTGAAGCGATCTGCCGAGCACGCCGAGCGCGGCTTCCTTTACAGCTTCGCTCAGCGTCGGGTGCGAATGTACCGTGATTCCAATGTCTTCGGATGATCCGCGGTACTCGAACGCCAGCACCGCCTCCTGGATCAGCTCCGACACCCCCGGCCCTATCATGTGGGCGCCGAGCAGCTCGTCGGTGTCGGCGTCGGCGATGAACTTGACGAAACCCGCGGTGTCACCCGCGGTGCGCGCCCGCGCATTCGCGGAGAAGGGAAACTTGCCCGTCTTGTACTTCCGCCCGCTCGCCTTCACCTCATGCTCGGCCAATCCAACCGTCGCGATCTCAGGCCAGGTGTACACCACCGAGGGCATCGACTTGTAATCGATGTGTGACTTCTGCCCCGCGATCACTTCGACCGCGACGACTCCTTCGTCCTCTGCCTTATGCGCGAGGAGCTTCCCGCCGACCACGTCTCCGATCGCGTAAACGTTGGGGATGTTGGTGCGCATCTGAGCGTCCACCAGAATCTCGCCCCGCTTGCTGACGCCGAGACCCAGCGCTGCCGCATCGATTCCGGTCATCGCTGACTTCCGGCCAACCGAAACCAACACATAGTCCGCCTCGATCTTCTCCGACTTTCCATCCTTCTCGACGTCGACGAGCACCCGATTCGCGTCGATCTTCGCGCCCGTGACTTTCGACCCGACACGAATATCGAGCCCCTGCTTCCGAAAGATCTTGTCCGCTTCCTTGATGATCTCTTCGTCGTTGCCGGGAAGTATCGTCGGCATCAGCTCGACGACAGTCACCTTCGCTCCGAGCCGGCGCCAGACGGATCCGAGCTCGAGCCCGATCACGCCGCCGCCGATTACCAGCAGGTGCTTCGGCACCTCAGGAATCTTGAGGGCTCCGATATTCGAAAGCACCCGCTTCTCGTCGAACTTGAGAAACGGCAGCTCCACCGAAACGGAGCCGGTCGCAATGATAACATTCTTCGCGCGATACGATTCTGCTTTGCCGTCAGTGCCGGCAACGTCGATGACGTTTCCTTTCTTCAAAGTCCCGCGACCTTTCGCCCACATGACCTTGTTCTTCCTGAACAGGTATTCGACTCCCCTCGTGTTCGCCCCCACGACGGCGTCCTTCCGCTTCATCATCGTCCCCAGGTCCAGCTTCACATCGCCGATCGTCACCCCGTGCTCGGCCGCGTGCAGCCGCGCAAACTCATAGTGCTCCGAAGATGTGAGCAGCGCCTTCGATGGAATGCACCCGACGTTGACGCACGTGCCGCCAAGGGTCTTGTCCATCTCGATGCAAACTGTGTTGAGGCCCAGCTGGCCGGCGCGTATTGCTGCTACATATCCACCGGGTCCGCCGCCGATGATCGCTACATCGCAGTCGACCATCTATTCGATAAGCATCGCGGCCGGATCTTCGATGAGCTCCTTCACGCGTACGAGGAACAGCACCGCCTGCTGGCCTTCGACGATGCGGTGGTCGTAAGAAAGCGCGATGTACATCATCGGCCGGATCACGACCTGGCCATTCACTGCAACAGGCCGGTCCTGCGTCTTGTGAAGGCCGAGTATGCCGACCTGCGGATAGTTGATGATCGGCGTCGAGACGAGAGAGCCGAATACACCACCATTTGTGATCGTGAAAGTTCCGCCGGTGAGATCATCCATGGTGAGCTTGCCGTCGCGCGCGCGCTTGGCGACCTCCGCAATCTCGCGACTCAAGTCGATCGTTCCCTTGCGATCCGCATCCTTGACGTTGGGAACGACCAGCCCCTGCTCGGATGCGACCGCGATTCCCATGTTGACGTAGTGCTTGTAGATGATGCTGTCGCCATCCACCTGCGAGTTGACCGTCGGGAACTGCTTCAATGCCTGACACGCCGCGCGCACAAAGAACGGCATGAACGTCAGCTTGACGCCGTGCTCCTTCTCGACCTTCTCTTTATACTTCTCGCGCAGCGCGTTGATCGCCGACATATCGACTTCGTTGAACGTCGTGAGATGAGCTGTCGCGTGCTGCGACTGAAGCAGATTCTCAGCGATGCGCTTCCGGCGCGTGGACATCTTCTCGCGTGTCTCGCGCTCGCCCGGCGCCGCGCCATTTCCGCCACGCGAAGGCGAACTCGGAGTGGCGGTCGAGGCCCGCGCGGCCACGGGTGCTCGCTCAGCACCGGCAGGTGCGGCCAGCACGTCCGGTTTCGACACGACGCCACCGCGCCCGGTTCCGGCAATCGCCGCGATGTCGATTCCGCGCTCGTCAGCAATTCGACGCGCCGCCGGTGATGACTTGGTCGTTCCAGATTGGGCAGCAGGAGGAGGAGGAGGCGCACTGCGCGAAGACGCGGGTGGCGCAGCAGGCGTCGGAGCTGGGGCCTGAGCCTGGCTCGCCGGCGCTCCTGCCTGCGCCGCGCCAACGCCAGCAGGGATGGCAGTCTCGTCCAGCTCGCCAAGCACGTCGTCCACGTGCACGACTTCACCCTCGTTCTTCAACCGCTTGGCGAGAACACCGGGTTTGAGTGCCGGGACTTCTACGGTGATCTTGTCGGTCTCGAGATCGACAAGCGTATCGCCGGCGGCAACGACGTCACCCTCCTTCTTGACCCACCGGGACACGGTGGCTTCGACGATCGACTCGCCTAGAGGGGGAACTTTTATGGGGAGCATTCAGTCTGATCCGGGCGGATGGAAATCAAAGTCGGTATCTTCGTCATGCGTGTCGCTCTACCTACGGAACGTATGACTCTTGAATACGTAGGTGACGCCTATAGAACGTATCAATTCACTAACACTTATGTGATGCGCATAGAACGTATGATGCGGAACGTATGATGCGATAACGTATGATGCGACTGAATATAACGCTCCGATAATCGCGTGCGAGGACTCACCATCTCGGCGCACGGCGGGCTCGACCAGATCGAGTACCGCACCGATCTGCCGAAGCCGGAGCCCAAGCTCGGCGAGATCCGCGTCCGCGTCAGAGCGGCGGCGCTCAACCATCTGGACCTGTTCGTCGTCGCCGGAATGCCGGGGGTCAAGATCACCCCACCCTGGATTCTCGGGGCCGACGCCACGGGAGTCGTGGACGCCATCGGCGACCTCAGAGGAACCTCTGACAACCAGCTCAAGGTCGGCGACACTGTCATCGTCAACCCGGGCCTGAGCGACCATACCTGCGAGTTTTGCCAGGCCGGCGAGCACTCGCTCTGCGTCCACTTCAAGCTGCTCGGAGAGCACGCGCCCGGAACGCTGGCGGAATACATCGTGATTCCGGCGCACAACGCGCGCAGCATTCCGAAAGACAGGCCGGTCGAGCAAGCCGCTGCGTTCACCCTCTCCACCCTTACCGCGTGGCGAATGGTCGTGACACGCGCCCGCGTCAAGAAAACCGACAACGTTCTGATCTGGGGAATCGGCGGCGGAGTCGCGCTGGCCGCGCTCGAGATCGTGCGCACAATCGGCGCGACGCCGTGGGTCACATCCCACAGCGACGAGAAGCTGGCGCTGGCGCGTGGACTGGGCGCCGAGCATGTGATCAACTACGCGACGACCGACGTGGGAAAGGAGATCAGGGCGCGCACGAACAAGCGCGGAGTGGATGTCGTGTTCGACACCGTCGGCGAAGCTACCTGGGCGCAGTCACTCGGCGCGCTCGCGAGGCGCGGCCGACTGGTGACGTGCGGCGCGACGTCGGGCCCGATCGTTCAGATGGATGTTCGACGGCTCTTCTGGAATCAGTGGGACATCATGGGCTCGACGATGGGGAACGACGCCGAATTCGACGCCGTCACCAGCGAATTTCACGCGGGCCACTTGATGCCCCTCGTCGATTCGGTGTTCGACATCTCGCAGGGACGACAGGCATTCGAGCGGCTCCAGAGCGGCCAGCAGTTCGGCAAGATCGTCGTGCGGATTCCTGACTGATGGTGGACGATGATCCCGCGAAACGGACACGGGCGGGCGGCGATCAGCCACCTGACAAAGGCCTCGCGCAGTACAGTGCCGGCGAGCTGCAACAGATCCGCGACGAGTTTACATCCGGGAAAATGCCCCTCTGTCCCCGCTGCAGTGTCGCAATGTCGCGCCGCGAGATCGGGGGCGGGTCTTTCGGTCTGGGTTATGCGCGCCAGCGAGACTGGCTGATCTGCGGTAAATGCCGCCGCAGCGCGATCTTCGACGTACACCGCGGAACCCGAACTTAAAAGGGGCGAAATAAGGCGCGCACCGGTATCTTTGCGGGGTATTCCGGTCCCATTAGAGTGTCACGAGACTCGAGCGCGAACCCCGCTTTACCCAAACTCCAAATGACGTCATTTCGACGCCTCGCGACAACGGGCGCCCTGCTGTGTTTCGCCGCTGCTGATCTTCGCGCCCAGGTCATCGAGCGACCCGTTCCCTTCGACAGCGCCGGGCAGGTGGTCGTCATGACGCCGTACATCGCCGAGCGCGCCGCGTTGCGCGCTCCATGGTGGCCCGTCTCGGGAGACTTCACCGAAGCCCGGCTGTACACCGTCAACGACTCGAGTTACGTGCTCACGGTGGGGCGCCGATCGGGGGTCATCGAGCGCTACGCGATCACGTCGGTAGATCGCGACGCGATTCGCGCGATCGTGTCACGACTGCCGCACGACGTGATCACCGCGCGGAACGAAGCCCGCAATGCCTTCGTCAAGAACCAGGCGCTTCTCGGCATTTTTGCGTACGGACCAGCGTTCTCGCTCTCAATCGCCGACAACGGAGCCGGCGCTGCCGCCGGATACTTCGTCGTTGCCGGTGGAACGTTTTTCGCCGCATCCGAGATCTCCCGGAGAATGTTTATCTCGCGCGCGCAAAGCGACCTCGCCTTCAACATGGGGCACAACGGAACCCTCGCTGGCTGGGCGGCCTTGTACGTCTTGAACGGGAGCAAACGCCCTCAAGCCGCGGGTGCATTCATCGGAGGACTGGCGGGGGCGGCCTTGGGGCTGAGCGCCGGCCGCAACATGACTGAAGCCGATGCCGTTGGATCTGCATTCGGTTCCGACATGGGCGCGCTCATCGGCTGGGGAACGACAGAGGCAATAAGAGGAAAGGAGACGTGCACCTTCGACCCTGTCTCGTTTGTGGAGACCTGCACGCGCACGCTCTCGAATCGCACCGAGGTAGCGATGATTCTTGCCTCGGGAATCGTCGGCTATCCGCTAGGTCTGCTCTATCCGCGCAACGCGCGTTATCATGTCACGCCTGGCGACATTCAGACACTGTGGGGTACGGCGCTCCTCGGCATGACGACGACCAGCGCATTTCTGGGCGCGAAAAGCAGTGGGCGCGCGCGCGCCGCGACCGCGACGACAGGCGGAGTTCTCGGGATCATCGCCGGCGACAGGTTCCTGGTTCAGCGTTACGATCACAGCCGCACCGACGGGGGACGCGTCGTCCTGGGCACCGTGGCTGGCGGACTGATGGGGGCCGGTGTCGCGACCCTCTTCAATACCGATAATCCGGATCCGCATTTCGTCCTCGGGCTCGCGGCGGTCGGTGGCCTGGCCGGGACCATCATTACGGAGCACTATCTGGACCCGTCCTCCGACGCCGGACCTCCGCGGTTTCATGTAACTTTCAACCCTGCGAGCATCGCGCTCCTGGCCGCCCGCTCCCCAGGGAATCACGCCCTACTCAATGTGAGGTTCTAGTGGACACCACGACGACACTCACCTTCAGCGACAGAATGCAGGGCAGCTTCGAGCAGCTCTATCGCTACGTGCCCGCACTCTTCGGCGCGCTGGTCATCCTCTTTGCCGGCTATCTCCTGGCGAGATTGCTGGAAAAGGGAACCGACCGTTTGATGAAAAGAATCCATCTCAACACCATCCTCGAGCGGGGCGGTGTGATGGAGGCGGTGGAACGGTCGGGCTCGCGCGTCAACCCGACGCGCGTCGCGGGAAGTCTCGTCTTCTGGTTCGTGATGTTCGCGGTGATGCTCGTCGCCGCCAACGCGCTAGGACTCCAGTCGCTTGCCAACGTCTTCTCCGAGCTGGTGAGCTACATCCCGAGCGTCATCGCCGCGATCGTAATCATGATCGTCGGCATCGTGCTCGGCAGCTTCGTCGGCGGTCTGATCATGGCGTCGGCCGGAGGACTCCACGGCGGACCGACACTGGCGCGCGTTGGAAAGGGCGGCGTCGTCCTGCTCGCTGCCTTCATGGCATTGCAGGAGCTGGGCGTAGCCACGGAGATCGTCACGACTGCGTTCGCGATTCTGTTCGGTGCGATCGCGTTCGCGATATCGCTTGCCTTCGGGCTCGGCAATCGCGAGCTCGCCGGCGAAGTCACGCGCAAATGGTACGGGCGCTACAAGGAAGAGCGCGACAACATCGAGCGCGAGAATCGCGATCTCGACAGGGCCGAAGGAATCGAGACGACTGAAGAGTACGTGCGACCCACCTACGGGATTCGTAACACCGGCCCGCACGACGTAGTCCGCCCACCCGAGTGACCTCACCCGCCGCGGAATCACCAGGAGTGACGTCCGCGACAAGAGAGCTCGTGAGAGCGCTGTCGCTCCGCGATGCGATCGCGCTCGTCCTCACCGTCATTGGCACGGGTGTCTTCCTCAAGACCGCGCCGATGGCGCAGCTCGTGGGAAGTCCGTCCAAGGTATTGCTCGCCTGGCTCGCCGCCGGACTTCTGTCACTTGCCGGCGCGCTGACCTACGCCGAGCTCGGCGCGATGATGCCCGAGGCGGGCGGTGAGTACGTGTTCCTGCGCGAAGCGTACGGCGACCTTCCCGCGTTTCTATTCGGCTGGTCGCTGGTGATGATCATGGCGAGCGGAGGACTCGCCGCGGTCTCGACTGCGCTCGCATCGTTTCTCGCTTCGTTCATTCCGCTCGATGCGGTCTTTACCACACACGATTTTCACACGCTGGGGCAAGTCGTGCACTGGCGACTCGGCATCCAGCAGGTCGTGGCGGTAGCGGTGATTCTTCTCTTTTCCTGGGTGAATTCGCGCGGCATTCAGTTGGGTCGCCGAGTTCAATGGTCTGCGACGATCGCCAAGCTGGGCGGGACAGCCGTCATCGTGCTCGGCGCGTTTCTCCTTTCACGCTCCGGATCCTGGGAGCATCTGAAGATGCCCGTCACGGCGGGAATCGCGCCCACCGGAGTGGGCGCGTTCGGCGCCGCAATGCTCGCGGCTCTCTGGGCGTATCAGGGATGGTCGAACGTACCGATGATGGCGGGTGAGATCGAAAAACCGGAGCGAAATATCCCGCGCGCGCTAATCTTCGGCATGCTGATCGTGATCGTCGTGTATCTCATCACGAATCTCGCGTACTTCTACGCCCTGCCCTTCAGTGAGATACTGACGTCAAACTCGACTGCGTACCGAGATGCGCTTCCGGTTGCCGCCAGGGCCGCGCAGACATTCTCGTCGTACGGCGCGCAGATCGTGTCGGTGGCGTTCATCATCGCCGCCATCGGAGCGCTCAACGGAATCACCATGATGAATGCGCGCGTTCCGTTCGCGATGGCGCGCGACGGACTCTTCTTCGGCCCGCTGGCGAATTTGAGCGCAACATCCAACGTGCCGGTTAACGCGATCTGGTTCCAGGGGATCTGGGCGTGCGTGCTCGCGCTGTCGGGGACCTTCGATCAGATCACGACGTCGGTGATCTTCGCCGTCTGGGTCTTCACCGCGTTGGTCGGGTCGTCGCTCTTCGTGCTGCGGAGAAAGCTGCCTGCGGCTCCCCGCCGATACCGCACACCGGGTTATCCGGTCGTGCCGGCGCTCTTCGTGCTGGTGGCCCTGTGGTTGGTAATCAACGCCTTGACGGCCTCTCCGGTGGAATCCGCGGCGGGGCTTGTCCTCATCGCCCTCGGCCTGCCGTTGTATTTCTACTTTCGCGCGTCGGGCTGGTTAAGTCGGGCGCGGATGAAGGAAAGGCCGCACTAGGCGGCGCTGTCACCGTGAAGTCGCCGCGCCGCTCACGATCGCAAGTGCCACCGCTTGCTGAAGCGGTCCGACATCAGGAAAATATCCGCGCGCGTCTGTGCCCATGTTCTGCCGATTCGTGAGCAGCACTATCGACAGCCTGTATTGAGGAACGCCGGCCACGTAAGTGCCGGTGAACCCCGTGTGCGAGAAGCTCCCCGCCGGCAGATAACTCGGTGCCTCCCATCCGAGGTAGTTCTGATATTTGTCGCGCTCGAGGAACGTGTCGATTGTTTCGGGACGAATGTACTGCCGCCCGCCGTAGCTCCCCCGGTTGTTCAACAGGTCGAGAAGCACCCGCAGATCCGCGGCGGTCGAAAAGAGCCCCGCGTGTCCCGCCACGCCGCCATTTGCGTATGACGAATTGCCGTCGTCGACCTCGCCCACGAGCACTCGCTGCCGCCAGCCATTCCAGGCTGTCGGATCGCCGCGACAGCGATAGCCGAATGTCGAATCGTACACCATGTGATGCTCGTACACGTTGCCCTGCTCCGTCGCCGCGAATTCAGAGAAGCCGCGTGTCTTCGGGTTGAACGCGGTGGATCGGAGCCGCAACGGCCCGTACAGACTGTCGCCGAGAAATCTGTCGAGCGGCTCCCCGCTCACCCGCTCCACGATATAACCGAGAAGCATGAAGCCGAGATCGCTGTAGTGCCGCGCATCGCCGACGCCCCATTCGAGTGGCATGTCGCGAATGACGGCGTAGGTCTGCGCACTGTTTGCGGCATGATAATAAAGCGGCTGCCACTGCACGAGACCCGCCGAGTGCGAGAGCAGATGCCGGACGGTGATGCTGTCGAGGTGTGGCCCCCGAAAATCCGGCAGGTAGCGCGACACGGGGGCGTCGAGATCGATGCTGCCCCAGTTGGCGAGTAGCATTATTGCCATGGTCGTTGCCATCACTTTGGTGACCGACGCGAGATCGAACATCGTCGAGGTTCGCATCGCCGGCGGCGAGGCGAGCCGATGTCCTTCGTAGTCGTTGAGCTGAGCATACCCGAATGCGCGCTCGTGCACGACTCGCCCATCCTTGGCGACCAGGAACACCGCACCGGGAATCAGCGTTCCGACCGCCGCACCGATCAGCGAGTCCGCAGTCGCCATCCCGCGCGCGAGAGCCGGATCCGCCGCAGCGACGCTTGAGCCCGCCGGAACGTAAGCTCCGCTGCAGGCATCCGTCGCGCAAAGGATAACGGCGATGGCAGAACAGAATGAAGACGTCTTCATATCAGCGATTTAATCTGAACGCACAGAACCCGTGCGCCGCAATCGAGTCGAGGGTGACGGGTTTCCCGTCGGCCGCAATCATCGCTCCCATGCAACCACCTTCAGGATCCGCGTAGATCGGCTCGATCCGATATGGCCCACTGCCCGCACCAGCCGACGAAAGCACAATCCCGAATCGATCAACCGCATGATCGCTAAAATTGAGCGCGATCAGGATCGTCTCGTCACTCGTAGATCGCACGAACGCGGCGCCGGCGGCATCGCTCGTTGTCGCAATGTCCAGAGTTCCACCACTCAACGCGGAGTGTGCGTTTCGGAAGTGAATCAGCCGGCGATAGTGATTTAGCAACGAACCGCGATCATGATCCTGCGCCGCGACGTTCTTCGTCATCCAGTCGGGTTGCAAACTCTCCCACGCGGTCCCACTGGTAAACCCGCCATTCGAGTCCGCGCTCCACTGCATTGGCGTGCGGATCGTCTCGTCGGGCTTCGCTCCGATCATCCCGATCTCTTCACCGTAGTAGACGAACGGCAGGCCGGGCAGCATGAGCATCGCGCTCGCCGCAACCCTCGCCTTTGCGGCGTCACCGCCAAGCACCGTCATGACACGCGGCTGATCGTGATTGGTTAGAAAAGATGACCACCGCCCCGCGGGAAAAGTCGCGTTCGCTTCCCGGATTGCCTGGTTGAACGGAGCCGCCCTTCCGGTGCGCGCAGCCTCGACCGTCGCGCCCGCCACGCCAAACGCGAAGTACGCGTCGAGCTGGTCGGGATAGTACGTGGCGAGAACTCGCGCCGACCCGTCGGACATCTCGCCAATCGTGAACGATCCGGGGGCCTCGCTCCGAATCGTGTTGCCGAACTGCCTCAGGACATCGTGAGTGCCGCGCGTGTGCGCCAGCTGGTTGCCGTCTTCCACCAGATACGGAATCGCATCGAAGCGAAAACCATCCGCGTGCATGTCCTTGAGCCAGTACGCGGCGACCTTCTGCATTTCCTGGAGGACGGCCGGCGTTTCGTAGTTGAGGTCGGGCATTCCGCCCCAGAAGAGCCCGTAGTAATACTCGTCGCGCACCGGCGATTTGTGCCACACCTCCTGTCCCCATGTTGACGGCTGTTGCGGCTTCACGCTCGACCAGCGGTACCAGCTCCGGTACGGACTAGCCGGGTCGCGAAGCGCTGACTGAAAAAAGGGATGCTCACTGGACGAGTGGTTCGGAACGAAATCCACTATCACGTGAATCCCTCGGCGGTGCGCCTCCTGCACGAGCTTCCGAAAATCCTCGTCGCTGCCGTAGTGGGGATCGACGTGGTAGTAGTCGGTCACGTCGTATCCGTGATAGCTCACGGACTTGTCGATCGGCATCAGCCAGATGCATTTGGCGCCGAGGCTCGCACTGCTGGCCGGATTCCCGTCGTTGATATAGTCGAGACGCGCGGCGAGTCCGCGCAGATCCCCGATTCCGTCGCCATCGGCGTCCGCAAAGGAGCGCACGAACACCTCGTAGCACACGCCGTCTCGCCACCATTGCGTCACGGCACCAGGCGCGCCGGCCACTCGCGTTGAAGCCGTGCTGCTCGCACAGGCGGCCGCGAGACAGGTGGATACGAAGACGGCAAGCCGTCTCGCGAGAGTCAAGCGACTCGTTCGCATCGCAAAGGGAGATCCTGCTCCTTCCCTCTCATTCCTTGAATGTGCCGCCTCCTGATGGGGTTTGTTAGCGCCGCGACAGCAACCCCCATCTTTAGGCTGGCGACCCTTACCCCCTTTGTATTACTGTGAACGCCGGTGCCGGGGGCCCTTTTGACACTCCTTGATCGTGGGCCGATCCGACAACGAAATCGACGAGGATATTCTTTGGTACGTTCCTGCTTC
The DNA here is from genome assembly GCA_003134685.1 of Gemmatimonadota bacterium. Taxonomy (GTDB): domain Bacteria; phylum Gemmatimonadota; class Gemmatimonadetes; order Gemmatimonadales; family Gemmatimonadaceae; genus UBA4720. The sequence continues at coordinate 488,602 of PLCA01000002.1, forward strand.
GTTTTTCTCGCGTTCGTCGCCCTCACCACTGCCTGTTCTCCGGCAAAGCCTGAGCAAGCTCCGAGTCCCAAGGTGGTTCACGATACCGTCACGGTCCGTGATCCCGAACTGGACAAGCGCGTATCGCGCCTCGAGCTGCAGCTGCTGGCGCGTGACGCGCAAATCGAGGATCTCCAGACGCGCCTCGAGGACACGCAAGCCGAAGTCGTACGGGCGATGGCCAAACTGCAATCAGTGGCGAGCCGCGCGCAGGCCGCATCGGCAATGGCCGAGGCCGAAGTCGCGCTTCAGACGATGAAAGCGGGCGCGCCGACGGACCCTCCCGAGGCGGCGCAGGTCGCGAGATTCGTCCAACGGAGCGCCACGGAATTCGACAAGGCGAACTATGGGGGTGCGCTCTATCTGGCTAATCAGGCCAAAACGGTTGCGTTGGGATATCGCGGGCGCCTCGGAGTAAACACTGAAGGCGCGCGTCCGGGCGAAACGCTGTTCGCGGTGCCCATCAAACTGAAGACAACGAGTAGGGGAAACGTGCGCGCAGGACCGGGCACCAACTTCGCAGTCTCGTTCCTCGCTGAGCCTGGTAGCTCCATCATCGGCTACTCGTACGCCGATGAATGGGTTCGCATTAGCGATGACACCGGGCGAACGGGCTGGATTCACCAGACCCTCGTCTCGCGACCCTAGCTAGCTACCCTGTCTTCTTGAGTCGGCGGGCGCGCACGGTACGGTCGCGTCCTTCTCTCTTCGCCTGATATAGCGCCTCGTCGGCGATGGCGATGATCGCCTCCGCGTCGTCCGCGTCCTCGGGGAAGCTGGCGACGCCGATGCTCAACGTAATTTTCCTTCCATTGAACTTCTTGGCCGCCACCCGCGCGCGAATGTGCTCGGCGGTGTCCAGCGCATCGGCGATTGCCGTGTCAGGCAGCACTATTACGAACTCTTCGCCACCGTAGCGCGCGCAGCAATCGACCTTGCGCGTCGAATCACGCATGATCTCCGCGATCATCTGCAGCACTTCGTCGCCCGCCGGGTGTCCGAACGCGTCGTTGTACTGCTTGAAGTGATCGACATCCCCCACCAGGACTGAGAAGAAGTGCTTCCCCTTCTTGAACCGCGCGACTTCGTCGTCAAGACGCTTCATCAACGAACGGTGATTCGAGAGGCCGGTGAGGCTGTCCGTCGTCGAGAGCAGCTCGAGCTCCTCGTTTTTCTTCAGTAGTGTCTCGTTGATGCGATCGAGCTCGAGTCGACCTTCGCGCAGGCGGTAGACCATGTGGTTGAACACTTCGGTCAGGTAGCCGATTTCGCCACCGCCCGGAGCCGCTGGGAGGTCCACCGCGAGATCTCCGGCCGCGACTTCTCCGGCAGCCTTTGTCAGGCGGTCGAGCGGCCGGGAAATCAGGCGTCCGAGCCGGTATGCGGCTAAGGTCACGACGGCGAGCAGAAACGCGATCACGAGCAGAGCGACGTCGCGGAACCGGCTTACCTGCTGGAACGCCGCTTCGCCCGAGATCTCGGAGATCACTAGCCAGTTTACCTGCGGGACGTACTCGAGAGTGCCGATGACATCTCGGCCGCCAAAGCTCGTGAAGGCGAACGGAGCGCGGGCGCGCTCTTTCAGCTTCTTCATCGTCGGCGGCGGGATGGGATTTTTTATCATCTCGTCGGACATTCGGTCTGAGCTGGCTATCGCCGCGCCTCTGAGGTTGACCAGATGGACCGCGCCTGTGCTATCCGGCGCGAAGGATCGCAGGAGCATCTGCACCGGCGCGAGATTCAGCTCTGCCGCGAAAGCGCCGAGGAGACGCCCATCGGCGCGCTGCGCGGGAACAGCGACGATCAGCTTGGCTCTGCCCGACTTCGGATCCCAGTACGCGTCGCCGACGATCTGATTGTCCGATTTCAGCGAAGCCTGCCAATCTGCCGGAAGAGGGACCTTCGTCACTTCACCCGCGCTGGTGGCGATGACGTTCCCATCCAGATCGAGCACCATGAGCCTCTCGAAGTCGCTGAACCTCTCGTGGAGCGAGACCAGGTAGTCACGAAGCCGGCCTTCGGTGGGCGTGCCGGGCGTCTTGCCGGCACCATGTTCCAGTGTGATCACCACTTCGTCCGATCCGGCGAAAACGCGCAGATCGTAGAGCCGTTCCCTCAGCCAGACACCGGTTGCGCGGGCGCTCTGAGCACTGCTGGAGAGAAGATCTTCATCGATCTTCTTCTCGAGCGCGCGACGATTCTGTGTATAGAAGACGCCAAGCATGGTCCCCGCGGGCAGCAATGCCGCGGCCACCGCGAACGCGAGAATTCTGCTGCGCAGGCTCTCGAGGCGCGGGAAGGGAAGCGGGAATTTGTTCCGCGCGCGAGGCGTGATTTGCGCCGCGCTGTGAGGAGCGTCCATGGTTCCGGGTTCGGATGTCGGGAAGGGCATCGTTTATAGACGATTGACCCCTCGCCGGGCCACCGAGCCTTGATCGCGAAGCCCATTTGTTCGACAAAAGCCGTCTTGGAAACACTTGGCGGGATTCTGCTCACAAACGTGATACTCACTTCGCAATCGTCAACGACTGGGTAACTACCGGCTCAGCAATAATTTACGACGCCAAGCGATTGATGTCGGCCATCTCCAGGATTGGTGCCGAGTATCCGCGATGCGCGACTGTCAACATAGCGCGCCCGAGCCGTTCGGTCGTGGTAATCATTGTCGGCGCGACTCGGCTCAGTATGGGGTAGAGCGGCCTGAGCCCAAAATACATCGCGTTGTACCACCGCGTTGCCGACCGAATTCCATGAAGCGGTATGACGGCGCCAGGTCGAAACATGTACGCCGCTTTGAACGGTAGCGACAGCAGCGCGTTCTCGGTCCGTCCCTTTACTCGCGCCCACATCACGCGGCCTCGCTCGCTGCTGTCAGTGCCCGCGCCCGACACATAGATGAAAGTCAAACCGGGACTCGTCCGCACGAGGGCCTTGGCTACGCTGGTCGTGAGATCGTAAGTCACGCGCGTGTACTGCTCCTCGGTCATGCCGAGCACCGAGACGCCGAGGCAGAAAAGGCAGGCGTCGAAACCGGTTAGTTGCGGCTCGAGAGGAGCAAGATTCGCGAGATCAGGGCAAACGAGCTCGCTGAGTTTCGCGTGCTTCTGCCCGGTTGGCCGTCGGCCAACGGTGACTACTCTCGCCATGTCAGAATCGATCAGGCACTCGCGGAGGACGCCCTGACCGATCATTCCCGTTGCGCCAAAAAGGAGGACTTTCACGACTCGAAGAACTCGACCAGGCCTGTTTCCAGTGAATACTCGGCGCCGACGACGAGCAACCCTTCGCGCTGGATCAGTTCCTCGAGCACCTGAGAGCCATGGCGCAGGTGATCTACGGAAGCGCGGATGTTGGCTCGAACTGCCTCTCTGACCAAGGCGTTCGAATCGTTCCTGAGCTCGGTATGCAAGAGGCTCTCGACCGACGGTCGCAACCGGTCGACGATCGCCCGCATGTTGTGCGACTGATTTTCCGTCGGGGTGCGCAGCTCCTCGAGGGTTGCCAGAATCGCCCCGCACTGCGAGTGGCCGAGGACGACTACGAGTCGAGTGAAGTAGCGCGCCGCGGAAAATTCGACGCTGCCAACCTGGGAGGGAGCGACGATGTTGCCGGCGACGCGAATTACGAACAGGTCCCCGAGGCCCTGATCGAACACGATCTCTGCTGGAACGCGCGAATCAGAGCAGCCGAGGATGATAGCGAAGGGCTGTTGGCCGGCCGCAAGCTCGACGCGTCGAGTGTGGCTTACGAACGCGTCCGAGCCACGCACGTTCGCGGCGAATCTGAGATTGCCTTCCCGCAGGCGTTCGAGCGCTTCACGCGATGGGATCATCGATTATCCGGTCTGGCTGGCCCTTTCGCGCACGCTGCCAGCGCGAGAGCGAGAGCGAGAGAAAACGCGACCGATGGTCGGATGAAATGCATGCGGGATTCCCAATTAAGCGTTTTCGTGCGCTCTGACAACCGGGGTCGTTGGTTGCCAAGCGCTGGGGTCCTTTGCAAGCACCGTACGAGCGTGTGAGGTGAAGCGTGAGACTCAGACATCACTTGCTCGCGCACAGCTACCGCAACATTTCGGCTGCCGTTTGGAGACGCCGCGGATTCCATCGATGAAAAGGTGATGAAATCCCTCAATCGATCTCTATCTTCCACCGCCGCGACGCAGACGACCGCCAAGCGTTGCTGCCCACAAGTTCAAGCCAATCGACAAACCAATCAGGACTCCGCGCACTGCATCGATTGCGTCTGGCCCGAGATTGCCGGTCACCAGCACGAACCTGGGCCACACAAGGGCGGGTACCAGAAACGCCATGCCCATCATCATGATCTGTTTTGGATCCTTCGCCTGACTTCTGAAAATCATTTTGAGCTCTCCACCGGGGTTCAATCGGTCAGGAAATACCAGGTCATTGACGTCAACTTCACCACAACAATGGTTGCGGCGACCGCGAACAGGTCCCAGCTCCAGATTCCATTCACGAAATAGCGGTAGGCGAAGAGCACGACCGCTACCATTCCTCCGACTACGCTGGCGAGACTCGTCGAACGCTGGCGGTGGTTGAGGAAACGCTCATCAATCACGTTTCCGAGGACGGGAATCCTCATTTCTTGCCCTCCAGAGTGAAGATCTGATCAACCGAAAGGTCGAAGGTCCGCGCGAAGTTGAGTGCCAGAAGCAGGCTCGGCACGTAACGGTCGCGCTCGATCGAGTTGATGCTTTGGCGTGAGACTCCGACGGCGTCGGCGAGCTGTTGCTGGGTCCAGCCGCGAATGCTGCGCAGCTCTTTGACCCGGTTTCGGATGACCGTTGTCATGTCAAGTTAGCTTTCCACTGCCAACGATAAGCGTGGACGGAGAAAGTGTCAAGTGGCCTTTACGTCGCAGCGCAACCAATTGCCACTGCTGAGCTTGAAAGAATCACAAATCTTTACGATGACAGCGGGCAACTTTGTCTGAAACCCGTCGCCTGCTCTAACCGCTTGTCACGTAGCTACTTACGTTCTGTGACCCCAATTGATTTTTTGAGCGTCGAGAGCTACATTCCGGACTACTTCTAGAGGAGGCCTTTTTGTCCTCCAGCCCCGCCTCCGAACCCAGTAGCAACCACCGGATTCAATGACGGCTCCGAACAACAGAGAGCGCATCCTCCCGCGCCTCATTCACGAAGAAATCAAAGAATCGTTCATCAACTATTCGATGAGCGTCATCGTCTCTCGGGCACTTCCGGATGTGCGCGATGGACTCAAGCCGGTGCACCGCCGCGTGCTCTACGCGATGAACGAGCTCGGTCTCGTTCCGGGCCGCCCCTATAAGAAGTCAGCGACCGTCGTCGGCGACGTGCTCGGCAAGTACCACCCGCACGGTGACAGCTCGGTTTATGACGCCCTAGTGCGCATGGTGCAGGACTTCTCGCTCCGCTACCCGCTGGTCGATGGACAGGGAAACTTCGGTAGCGTTGATGGAGATCCTGCGGCGGCCTACCGCTACACCGAAGCGCGCCTTACTCGCGTCGCGATGGAGATGCTGGCCGATATCGACAAGAACACCGTCGATTTCGCGCCCAACTTCGATGACAGGTTGCAGGAGCCGAAGGTTCTTCCGTCGGCCATCCCCAACCTCGTCGTGAACGGTTCCTCGGGCATCGCGGTCGGCATGGCGACGAACATTCCGCCCCACAACCTCGGCGAAGTCGTCTCCGCGCTCACCGCGTTGATCGACGATCCGGAGCTGACGCCCACCGATATCAGAAAACTGATCAAGGGCCCTGACTTCCCGACGGGCGGTTACATCTACGGCCGCGCCGGAATCAAGGATTACCAGGAGACTGGTCGGGGACGCATCGTCATGCGCGCCCGCGCCGTGATCGAGGAGAAGGAATCCTCGAACAAGTCCCAGATCGTGGTCACCGAGCTCCCCTACCAGGTCAACAAGGCGAAGCTGATCGCCGACATGGCGGAGTTGGTGAAAGATGGCAAGCTCGAAGGCATCTCGGCGCTCCGCGACGAGTCCGACAAGGACGGCATGCGCGTCGTCATCGAGCTCAAGCGCGATTCGATTCCTCGCGTGGTGCTCAACCAGCTCTACAAGCACACGGTGATGCAGTCGACGTTCGGCGTCATCATGCTGGCGCTGGTGCCCGATTCGCACACGACGCAGCTAGTGCCGAAGATCATGCCGCTCAAGGAAGTGCTCGAGCACTACCTCACGCACCGGCATCAGGTCGTCGTCCGCCGCACGCAGTTCGAGCTCGACAAGGCGCTCGAGCGCGAGCACATCCTCGAGGGTCTCAAGATCGCCGTCGACAACATCGACGCGGTCATCAAGCTCATTCGTGCGGCGCAGGACACGCCGACGGCGAGCACGCAGCTTCAGAAGCGGTTCAAGCTGAGCGAGCGGCAGGCAGAGGCGATCCTCAACATGCGCCTCGCCAAGCTCACTGGCCTGGAGATAGAGAAACTCGACAGCGAGCTCAAGGAAGTCCGCGCGTTCGTCAAGGAGATGCGCGATATCCTCGCGTCCAGGCCGCGCCGGCTCAAGATCATCCGCGACGAGCTGCAGCAGGTGGCGGACAAGTACGGCGATGAGCGCAGATCCGAGATCACGAGCGACGAAGGCGAGTTCACGATCGAGGACCTGATCGCCGAAGAGGACATGGTCATCACCATCTCCCACTCTGGTTACATCAAGCGCACCTCGGTCTCGACGTATCGCAAGCAGCGTCGTGGAGGCCGCGGACTGAGCGGTGCGGGGCTCAAGGACGAAGACTTTGTGACTCGCCTCTTCATCGGCTCGACGCACGATTACATCCTCTGCTTCACGGATGACGGCCGGTGCTTCTGGCTCAAGGTCCACGAAGTCCCGCAGGCGGGCCGAGCGGCGAAGGGAAAGCCGATCGTCAATCTGATCAACGTCTCACCGGAGACGGAGATCAAGGCGATGGTTCCCGTCCGCGAGTTCTCGGACACGCAGTTCCTCATCTTCTGCACAAAAAACGGCACCGTGAAGAAGAGCGCCCTATCTCAGTATTCCAATGTTCGTCAAACGGGCATCAAAGCCATAAAGATCGACCAGGGCGATGAGCTGATCGACGTGCAGGTGACGAGCGGCTCGAACGACATCGTTCTCGCCACGCGCCATGGTCTCTCGGTGCGTTTTCACGAGATGGACGTGCGCGAGATGGGCCGCGACACGACGGGCGTGAAAGGCGTGGAGCTGCGAGAAGGCGACTCGGTAATCGGCATGGTCGTCGTCAAGCGCGACGCGACGCTGCTGGTGGTCACCGAGCGCGGCCTCGGGAAGTGCTCCAACATTGCTGATTACCGGGTGCAGAAGCGCGGCGGGAAGGGCATCATCACAGTCAACAGAACCGAAAAAACGGGCGATGTTGTTGCCCTGATGGAAGTTCTGCCCGCGGACGAGATAATGATCATCACAAAACATGGTGTGATCATCCGCAGTTCAGTCTCTCAGGTGAGAGTGACCGGGCGTATCGCGCAGGGGGTCAAACTCGTCAATCTCGACGAAGGAGATCTCGTGACAGCCGTCGCCCGCGTCGTCCCCGAAGATGAGGCCGAAGGCTCGGAAAATGGCATACCCGCCACCGAGACCGAGCAGGTCGAGGCCCTCAACGACGAATGAAGATCAAGCGTTCCCACCTGGTTCATGAGCTCGCGGAAATAGAGAAGCTGCGCACGGCACTGCGTAAAGCAGAATCCGAGGTGCAGCGCCTGCTCGACGAAGCCGCGGCGCGCGGAGCGCTCGTTGACATCCTCCACGACGTCATGGGCTCGCTCTCCATGGGTGAGCTGTTCCACATGCTGGCGCGCCGTCTCGCGCGCGCGCTCAACCTGAGCCACTCGTCCGTCATTTTCGCCAAGTCCGGCGACCGTCTGGGAACCGTCGCATCCGCCCACGAAGACCCGCAGTTAGAGAACCTTCAAGTCGAACTGGACAAGTATCCGGAGATCGAGGCCGCCCTCGCGAGCGAGCAGCCGGTTTTGATTCCCGACATCTGGCACTCCGATGCCTACAGGGCGCTGCGCGAGGCGTGGGAGAAGGACGGCAGCGTCATCTCCGTACGCTCGATCATCGCGCTGCCCTTCCGGCTCGATCTCGATCGCACCGGCGTGTTCCTGCTCCGCCGCACCGCTGAGAAGGCGTCGCTGAACGAAGCCGACGTCGATTTTGCGGAAACCGTGGTCAAGAGTGCGATGAACGCCATGCGTCGCGCGCACATGGTGGAGGTCACGCAGGCCGACAATCTCCGCCTCGAGGCGCTCGCGCGCACCGACCCGCTCACCCAGCTGCTCAACCGCCGGGCGCTGCTCGCACAGCTGGGGACGGAAGTGGAGCGCACGCGCCGCTACAACGCCCCGCTCAGCATCCTGATGATCGACGTCGACGAATTCAAGGATGTGAACGACACGTACGGGCATCTCGCCGGCGACCAGGTGCTCGTCGAAGTCGCGCTCTTGCTCGCGCGCACCGCGCGCAGCGTCGATTCGGTCGCCCGCTATGGCGGCGACGAGTTCGTGATTGCCGTTCCCGAGACGGGCGAAGCAGGCGCGATTGCGTTCGCGGAGAGACTCCGCGACAAGATCCAGTCGCACCCGTTCGACATCGGAAAGGGCGATCCGCTCCGCCTCACGGTGAGCATCGGCGTCGCCGATTTCCCCGAGCCACAGGTGGAGACGGCCGAAGATCTGCTCGACTGCGCCGACCGCGCACTCTACCGTGCCAAGGCCGGCGGACGTAATCTGGTCTGCGTCTAATATCTCGGCGTCGAGCAAGGGCTCGCTGACAGGTCCACAAAAAACCAAAGCAGGGAGCCATAAGCTCGAAAGCTGCTTAGCTTTTTAGCTTCCATAACCACTGCTCCGCTCACGCCGGCTACGCCAATGCCTACTCTCCGCATCTCTTCGCTAATCCCTTGCTCGGCACTGATTCTTCTCGCGGGCTGTGTCGCCGAGTCCGGACAAAAGGAAGCTTCGCCCGATTCGACAGCTCTTGCGCCCATTGTAACAGTTACCCCAGTCAACCGTGGCACTCACGGAATGGCCGAGCGGGTGTTGTGGGCGTTCTCGCCGGACAGAAAGTCTGTTCTCGTAGTGGCTGATCCCGGCGGTGTGGAGAACGAGCCCGTTCCGAATGGGTTTTTCTTCGGCGACGAGGCGCGCGGATTCCAGACGCAGATGGACAGCGTGTGGGACGTGGCGCCGTCGCCCGACTGGAAGTGGATCGGATTCGGGCGCGCGTACACGGTCGTGGCCGGTGGTGGAACCGGAACCGATCTGCTGACGGACGTTTCGCGCCGCACCTCGATCGATACCGCGACGCTCCGCGCCGGTTCGTTCCCCGCGAGCGGGATGTCGATGGCGCGAGCCGTCGCGCAGCCGGGCGTCATCCACATTCCCGACAATCCGCGCGTGCAGGCGGCGGCCGATAGCTCCGCGCCCAGGTTATTTCCCGTCGCCCGCGGCTGGCGTGTTCGCTGGACCACCGATGGGTCCACACTCGCACTCGGCAACAGTCCAGCGCGCGCGGTGGACAACGAGCCGAGTCAGACCTGGTCTGCGCTCGATCCGGCGACGGGCGCGCAGCATGGGACGTTGCCCTCGAGCGCGAAGCTAGCCGATGTAAAGTTCACCGGCGGTCCGACGCTGGATCGGTCGCTGCCGATTGACATGAATCAATCCCCGGCAATTCAGATCCAGCGTGGTAACCAGACTTTCAACATTCAGAGCGAGCGTGGCGTGATCACGCTCGTCGAAACGACGCCGGCGGCTGCCAATAAAGCTGCGCCGCGAGTGGTCGGCGCGGGGATCGCTCTCGCCGCGACTGCGGGGGGACGCTACATCATTGCGCTCGCACCGCGGGCGAAACCCGATCCCAATGAGATCGCGATTGAGCCCGTGGTGTACACGGTCACTTGGTAGCAGAGTAAAGGCTGCTTCGTTTCGGGTATTGGATGCCAGTTCTTCGCAACAACCCCGGCCCTACTTCCCGATTCTGCGCAGCTCAACTAGCAGACAATGGTCCTGGACGACATCGATGCCCGCACGTGCGAGCTTTTCCGCGGCGGCGTCGTTCCTGATCCCGAGTTGGAACCAGACTGACCTGGGCTTTTTGGCGATGATGTCGTCGACGTGCGGCGGGATGTCCTGCGGTCGCCGGAAGACGTTGACCATGTCGATTTTGCCCGGAATGTCGGCGAGCTTCCGGTAGACCTTCCTCCCCATGATCTCGTTGAGCTCCTTGTAGTAAACCGGGACGGGGACGATCTCGTACCCAACGCGCTCCGCGTGCTCAGGGACATAGTACGCGGGCTGGTCGGGATCGGGCTTGATGCCGAGCACGGCGATGCGATGCGTATTCTCCAGTAGGTCTTTTATCTGCGCCGGCGATTCAATCAGATGATCTCGCCACTTCGCGCCGTCAACTTGTGCCGTCATTTCCTCGTCGATTGCCGGCCCAGTTCCCGTTTCGAAACCTCACCGGATTGAATGCTCGCCGCGCGGGGTGACGCGAATCACATCGTCCCGGTAAATTGCAAGAGCGAGTCCAGCTCAAAAAATTTCCGGAGATCCACACGTAATGCGAATGTTAGTTCTTGGCGCCGGGCTGCAGGGCTCCGCCTGCGCGTATGATTTGTTGCAAAATCCTGATGTAAAAGAAGTTCGCCTCGCCGATCTTCACACTGGCCACCTCCCGCAATTCCTCGCGCCGTTCTCCGGCGAGCGCCTGATCTTCACGCCGCTCGACGTGCGCGACAAGGAAGCGGTGCTCGCGCTGATGCGGCAATCCGACGCGGCGATGAGCGCGATCCCGTACTACTTCAATTTCGAGCTGGCCCAGCTTGCCGTCGAAGCCGGCGTGCACTTCTCGGATCTCGGTGGAAATACCGATATCGTGGTCAAGCAGAAGACACTGGACGCGGCCGCGAAGAAGAAGGGGATCACCATTATCCCCGACTGCGGCCTGGCGCCCGGAATGGTCAACATCCTGGCGGAGTACGGCATCCGGCAGCTCGATACGGTCGAGACCGTTCGCATTTTCGTTGGCGGACTGCCGCAGCGTCCCGAGCCGCCGCTCAACTATCAGATCGTCTACTCGCTGGAAGGAGTGCTTGACTACTACACGACGCTCTCGTGGGTGCTGCGCAAAGGGAAGCGCACGCAGGTAAAAGCGCTGTCGGAGCTCGAGGTCGTCAACTTCGGCGGATCGCTGGGCGAGCTCGAGGGTTTTCACACGGCGGGCGGCCTTTCGACGATGGCGTCCCGTTACGAAGGAAAGATTCCGACGATGGAATACAAGACGCTCCGCTATCCCGGCCACGCGCGCATCATGGAAGCAATTCGAGAGCTGGGCCTGCTCGAGTTGACCCCAGTCGACGTGAAGGGAGTGAAAGTCGTTCCGCGCGATCTCGTGGTGGCCGCCATGGGTCCGCGTCTCACCAAACCGAACGCGTACGACCTGGTCGCGCTCCGCGTCTACACCGAGGGCACCAAGGACGGGAAGCCCAAGCGGATCGGGTGGGAGATGGTGGACTACTACGACGAGGAGAACGGCATCAGCGCCATGGAGCGCTCGACCGGCTACTCGCTCTCGATCACGGGACAGATGCAGGCGCGCGGAGAGATCGGAAAGACGGGCGTATTCACTCCCGACGAGGCAATGCCGGCGGAGAAGTACATCCGGGAGCTGGCCGCGAGAGGGGTTATGATCAGGGAGATGCGCTAGAACTGATATCTATCGCGACCCAGCACCGCGAAGTGCTAACTGAACGGGATCCGAGATCTGGCAACTGCAAGTACAACTGAACGGGATCCGAGATCTCAGAAGCGTAGATATCAGGTTTTAGTAACTACGCTGCGACGTATCTGAGTGGCGTCATCGCACAGGCGGTCCGTTGTACTCGGATATGCGAGCAATATGGTCAGAGCGCGGTGACTACCTACTGAGATCTATGCCTCTGAGATCTCGGATCCCGTTCTTTTTCAGTCGATGCCGGGTTCAATGTTCAGCGAGCACATAGATGGCAGAAAGAACCAGAAGAAAGTACGGCACGAGCGCAGCCGCGCCGGCGTAATCCTTCGATACGCGTTGACCGAAGAAGAGCGCGATGATGTTGACGCCAGCGACCACCGCGCCGAGATATGCCACCACGGAATCGTGGGTCAGAAGCAACAGCGCACAACCGACCGCGCTCAGTGCCCCGGCGGACACCTCGAGGATCGTGATGACGATGAACATCGGGCCGACCGTGCCGGCAAGCGGACTCCGCGCGAAATGCTCATCGAGGTACGCTCGATTTCCTCTTCGATCCACGACCTTGTCTATCCCCGACTGAAGAAACAGCACGGCGAGAAACGCGGAGACGAGTATCTGCAGGATGTGTGATGCCGCGTCGGGCGAGTGCACATTTGGCATGTAGTTATTGTAGCATGATCTGGCGGACACTGTCCAATTCGGAAACGGCACATGACGAGACGCGATACATCGATGCGAACACCTCAGACAGCGTCCACTCCGACTGTTCGGCGATCTCGACTCGCCCTTCTGGCGTTGGTCCTCGCGTGCCGGCAGGGATTGCCCGCGCCCCGCGCTGAGATCGACGCGTCACGACAACTGGTGGTCGTGATCACGCCCAGCTGGACATCTACCGTCGGCGCCATGACGCGATTCGAGCGCGCAACTCCAACGTCAGCCTGGACCCGGCGGGAGTCGGCGATTCCGCTCGTAGTCGGCCGCACCGGGATCGCGTGGGGCGTTGGTTTCGACAACGTATCGGCCGACGGTCCGCACAAGCACGAAGGAGATGGAAAAGCTCCGGCCGGCATTTTCCCGCTCGACACGGCCTTTGGATTTGCGCCCCGCGACTCCGCGCAGAACGTGCAATTGGCCTACGTGCAACTGCTCTCCACCACCGACTGCGTCGACGACACTGCCTCGGCCCATTACAACACAGTTGTCGACAGAGCCGCGGTCCCCAGCGTCGACTGGAACAGCGCCGAGCACATGCGACAGGTGCCTCAGTACGAGATCGGAGTGATCGTCGGGTACAATGCGTCACCGCCGGTGAAAGGCCGCGGCTCCTGCATCTTCCTCCACATCTGGGCCGGCCAGGATTCGCACACCGCCGGATGCACGGCGTTCGATCAAGCCAAGCTGGGTGAAGTGATCGCGTGGCTCGATCCGCATAAAAGGCCACTACTAGTACAGCTCACCGCTGACCAATACGAAAGGCTTAAGACGGGTTGGAGGCTGCCCGCGATTGAATGAAGTTGTCCAGACGATCCGGCCGGTCGAAGGCCATTACATCACTGCCCTAAGTCCGAAGCTAAGCGTCCGTCCGGGCACGACCGTAACGTTGTCCGGCTCGCCGTGCTGTCTGTTGAGAAGGTTCTCGCCACTCAAGTTGAGCGAGAGCCCGCGGTACAAGGTCCTGCCGATGCTCGCACGCAGTCGAGTAACGCCGCTGTATTTCAGCCAGTAGTTGCGCAACTGCTGGCCAACCAGCTCCGCATCGGTCTGCGCGGAATTCGAGAACGCTCCGGCGAGCGCGATTCGGTCGTAGTCGATCCAATCCCACGATCGAGATGCCATCACAAAGGTGGTCCACCCTCCGCCGGTCCACGCGGCCGAAACGCTTCCAGTCCGTTCGGGCACCTCGAGCATTCTATCGCCGACCCGCAGGTCCCCGACGTAACCCTGTGCCACCTGCCGGACTCTGCTATCGACCGTAGAGAACGTTCCGTTCAGCGCCAGCGAGGCGATGTTCAAATCGCTCTTCACCTCCCACCCGCGATTGGTGATCTCCCCGACGTTCTGGAACAGGTACGAGATGCGCCGGTCCTCCGGGGCCACCGGCGACTGCGGATATCCCCCCGCCGGCGGCGGTCCCTGATTGGGATCGCTGGCGGCCGCGTATGCGACGCGCTGGATCAATCCCGAGGCGAGCTGGTCGTAGCGCGTCAGTTGCAGGCCGAACGTCTTGCCGACGTAGAGATCAATTCCCGTTTCAATCCCCGACTGCTCCTCCGGCGCAAGACTCAGGAGCCGCGCCTGTCCGCGCGGATCGAACCACGCGGTTTCGCGCATCGAAGTTGTCGCCGGACGAATGCCGCGACCATACGCCGAGCGGAGCTTGACCGTGAGCAGTCCGTAGTCGTGCAGCACCGCTGCCCCAAGCATCGGGAGCATCGACACCGTGCGGTTGCTGCCAAGGGTCTCGTTGCGCTCGACGCGAAGGCCAGCGGTGATGTATCCCGCGTCGCGCCAGGACACATTCGCCTGCGCTACACCCGCGCTCGTCCACCGGCGCACGACCGACGCGACCGCCGAGCCGTTCGCCGTCTGAACGGAGACCGTGTCGGGCTGCGAGCGGAAATCGAGCAGCGAATTCTCCCCGGAAAACGTCAATGTCGTCGCGAGCTTGTCGGCGTCGCCGAGCCTGGCGATGCTGCTCAAGCGAAGGGTCCCGAGATTCGCGTTCCCGCCCGCAGTGCCGAGGTCCGGTCCGGATGCCGAGGGAAGCGGGGTGTGATAGTCGACAAGATTCATGAGCCTGCTTCCGTCGAAGCCGGCGACAATCGCATGCGTCCAGCGTTCGCTCTGAACGATCGTTGCGGTCCCGCCCAACGTGTACTCCTGCACCGATTGCGGTGTAGCCTGTCCGATTCGAGTGGCGCTCACGGAATCACGGAAGAGCGGGCTCGACGGATCTGCCGACTCGCTCACAAAGATTCTTGCAGTGCCCGTCGCAATCAGCCTGGACCGCACCAGGCGAAATCCCGCGTTCCCCGTCGTATGCCGCGCAAATGCCCCCGGCAGATACTCACCGACTCCGCCGGACGTGAAACTCGCGCTGCCGGATTGGGCGCTCGATCCTTCCCGGACGGTGATCGCATGATCCTGCGTGATAGCCGAGCGAGGCATGTACGCGCTCGATGCCGCGCCGACCGCGGATCGCGCCACGGTACTCGCACCACCGTTGGAGCCATCGTGCCGGGTCACGATGTTGATCACGCCGCTGATCGCGTCCGATCCGTAGAGCGCGGCTCCCTGGGGGCCGCGAATCACTTCGATGCGCTCGACCGTCTCGGGCGTGAACTGGGTGATCAGCAGTGGATTCGCCAGCTCGATTCCATCCACGTAGATCTTCGGATAGCTGGAACCGAAAGAGCTGGTCCCTCTGATGCTCCCGTAATGCGCGACCAGCGATGTCGGCGCGCTCTGCCAGACCCACAGCCCTGGCACCAGGTCGCTCAAAGCCTGCGCGAGATTGCCCTCCGCATAGCGGGAGAGCTCAGCGCCGCTGACGACGTTCATCGCCACGGTGAGCCGGCGAACAGGGGCCTCGATCGCGCCGCCCGTCACGACGACGCGGTCCAGAACGCGCGGCACACGCTCGCTTTGTTCGCTGTTGCCCGGCGTTTCTGAAGGCGTGAGCACGACGTGCTCGCCCCCTGCGGAAATCGGAAGGACTGGCGTTCCCCGGAGCAGAAGGCCGAGTGCCTCTCCAACAGGAATTGCGTCGAATGAGGCACAGACTCTGTTGTCGAGCGGAATGGCTTCCGACACGTAGGAGAGACGGATCCGCGCGTCTGACGAGACGCGATCCAGAGCATCCCGCAGCGAGATGTCTCGCACGTGCAGCGAGACGCGCCGGTCGAGCGGGGCACTCCACGTTTGCAGCGATGCCAGGAGTGAGCTGGACGTGGAGCACGATTGCGCGCGGACGGGCGACGCGACCAATATGGCCCCGGCGACCAGCAATACTATCGGGCGTCGGCCGCGCGAACGTATTGCGCTCACCGCGTAACTGGTCCTAGTACCGAGCTCCAGACGCCGTTGCCCGATAGAGTATCGCGACGTTTCCCTTTCGCTCGATGCGCGCACCGAGCGAAAGGGCGATGACATTGAGAACTCTGTCAACCGGCTCACCAGAAAAAGATGCGGTCAGGTGAAGATTCGCGAGCGAGGAATCCGCCACCCGTAGCTGTACTCCGTACCATCGGTAAAGTTCTGCACCTACAAGAACGAGCGGTGCATCGCGAAAGACAAGGCGCCCCTGAGTCCAGGCGAGGTCATCGTCGGAAACAACCGATCTTTCGATCAGCACGACCCCCTTTGTGTCTACGGTGGCGCGATCGCGCGCGTTGAGAATCTGGTCCCGGTCGCGATCCTCGGCTGGTCCGATCGATACCATTCCCGAATCCACGACTACCCGAGTGCCCGCGCTGTCGTCGTTGTCGACCGAAAAGGCGGTTCCGACGTCCTGGATGACGATCTTCCCGGCTTTCACCGTGAACGGATGCGCCGGATCGTGGACCACACTGAAGTAGGCTACGCCATCGATTAGGACGAGCCGATCCCGGTTATCCGGCCCGAGGGAAGGGACAAGCAGTCGGCTGGTCGGCCCGAGAAGGACCGTGGTTCCATCTTTGAGCACGACCTGCCGCCGCTCGCCAACAGAGGTGGCGTAGGTCTGAACGTCCGCATCCGCGCGCGACCGGCGGACGTTCTGCCAGAGCATCGTCCCACCGAAGATGATGATCGCCGCCGCAGCCACCCGCAGCAGCCCACTGACGCTGCGATCAGGACTGGCACTTGCGAGCCGCGGGGCGAACGGAATGACCTTCGGTTCATTGAAGCGGGACTTCGCGTATTCGAGCGCGCCCTCTACGTCGATGTCAGGCGAGTCCTCGTATGCTACATTCGCAAGCACGGACTCGAGCAGCCGCACGACCTTGATCCGATGGGGATCGGCTTCAACCCATCGCTCTGTCGCTTCGGCCTCCCCGCCGCCAGCTTCACCCGTCAGGTAGCGTGCAATACGCTCCCAATCGTCTGGGCTGATATAGGCGGAACCCTCGTCCGGTTTCGACATATTCATTAATAAGACAGACACCCGAACCGGACGCTACCCTACTTGGACACAAACAACGCGAGCGAGCGGGATCTGCGGGAGCGCATCCGGGCCGGGGACGAGGGCGCCTTCGATGCCGTTTTCCGGTCGCACTATCCGCACCTCGTGCGAATGGCGGAGTCGGTCGTTCGCGAGCGCGCACTCGCCGAGGAGATAGCGCAGGATGTCATGCTCGAGTTGTGGCGCCGCCGCGAATCGCTCGTAGTTGAACAAACTTTTCGCGCCTATCTCATACGATCCACCCGCAATCGGGCGCTCAATCATGTTCGACACCAGCGAATCGTTGCGCGCGAGGCCGCCTTTGCGGCCCTCGACTCTCCAAGCTCGCCGTCCGCGGAAGAAGAGGTCCTTGGTGTCGAGCTCGAGCGTGCGATACGTGATGCGATAGAAGGACTTTCGGAGAATTGCCGGGAAGTCTTTCAGTTGAGTCGCCAGAGCGGCCTCAAGTACGCCGAGATTGCGAGCACGCTTGAGATCTCCATCAAGACGGTTGAGAAGCGAATGGGGCAAGCCCTCTCGGAGCTGCGCGAGCGCCTCGCGCCGTGGATGCCCGGCGCGAGGGGAGAAAGCGGGCGGAAAACGCCGGTGTAGGGTATCCAAGGGCTCAAGTGTCTCTCCTTCCAGAAGCAATTGCGCGCGGCTCAGAAACGCGCAGTCCAACTTTCGGAGACACTCTATGCCCAGTCCACTCAGAATTCTTTTCATAGCTGGTGCGGGTGCGGTCATGGCCGCATGCGCGACCGACAATGCTACCTCACCGGTTGCCTCGTCACTGGCGGCCGCTGCTCTCGTCTCGGCTCCACTCAGCTTCGGCGCGACCAATAGCAGCTTTGTTGGAAACTCGGCGCCAACCAATGCGTTTGTGCCAACGGGAATGGCCGTTGGCGAAAGCTCCGGCGATCATGGAGGCCCCGGCTGGGGCGAATTCATGGGCGGCGGAATCGGGGAAGCCTTTATCGGAGGTCTTGGGTTTGGGCCCGGAATTGGCAGAGGCCCGTTCGAGAATTTCGGCAGACGTGAAGCCGGAGACTCCGACAGTGAGGAATCCGATGCTTTCGACCACTCCGATAACTGCGCCTTTTCATCGACCACGAATCGGGTCGAATGCGCGACAATCACCCATGATGGACTCACCATAACCCGCTCGTTCTCGTTCCTGGACGCGCTGGGGGTGGTTCAGCAGGCGTTCGACACCGCCAAGACCAACACCGTCAACATCAAGAAGAGCGTGAGCGGCACCGTCACTCACCACGAGACGGCCACGAGCACGGTCAACGGGTCCAGTGACCTGACTGTGTCCGGCCTCGCATCAGGCAGCACGCAGCGCACCGTGAGCGACACATCGGCAGGAACAGATGCGACAACGGGCACTCGGAACGGAGTGGCGTTCACGGCATCGCGATCGGCGGGTGACACCACAACGGCGCTCGTGATACCGATTCAGAATGACCATCCGACCTATCCTACTGCTGGCACAATTGTTCGGTCGATGACGGCTACGGTCACAATGACTGGCCAGACTCCTTCGATGTCATCGAGGCGGGAAGTCATCACGTTCGACGGATCGGCGACTGCCAAGGTCGTCATCACTCAGGACGGAGTCACCAAGAACTGCACAAAGCCGCTGCCACACGGACGGCTGACTTGCGCGTAGTCGGTATAGATACGGGTTCGTTGGCGCACCCAGCGCGAATCCCGTAGTGCACCTTCAGTCCGGTCTTCACTCGCACGGGCCGGGCTGCTGGTGCCTTTTCGCTGAGCTTGCTTTGACGCGGCGATCAGGTTGTGGCGCGAACAGCAAGCTGCAACGTTCGGTCAGCTCAAGCTGACGTCTTGTTCAGTTGCAGTTCTATCAGGCGGATCTCGCCCCGTCAGATTTCGCGATGCGCTTGGCCCGTTCGCAAAGTGTCCGGAGCTCGGGTTGGGAGAGATCTTCCCATTGGGCTGGAATCGGAATGAGCCGCCGCTTTTCGTGGAGCGACTCGAATGTCAGCCAGCCGGCTCCGTAGCCCTCGGAGAGGGTGATGCGGCGTTGGCTCGTGGTGCGCCGTTCCGACCCGCTTCGGCGCTCAGTTCCGCCCCAGGCGAAATACTGCGGACGGCGCCGATCCGACTCGCACATCCGCCGCTCCATCTTGGTCGGCTGTGAGTCCCAGACCTGCCAGTACGCGCCATCTCTGTCCACGAAAGTCCGATATGACATTATTTATCACCTCACGCGCGGCGGCCTCACGCGTCTGCTGATCAGTCGTGCAGGAAAGATGCCATTTCCTGGCATCCGGGAAACTGACTTAAATATATGTTTCCCAAGGGGTTATCCTCTTTGAATACTACCCCCGTACCGCGCCAAAGATAGGGCTTATCCGGTTAGAATTTTACCTTCCGAAGTCCGCCAATGTCTCACTCATGACGTCGATCATGGCCTTGGCAGTCCATCGGTCCCGACCATTGTAGAGGAAGGAGAAGGCCAGGACTTCACCATTTACGGCCGTGACGTACCCGGCCAACGCAATGACGTCGTTGGTGGTGCCAGTCTTGGCGTGGAGGTTTCCCTCGGCTGGGGTGTTCCGCATGCGCCGCTTCAGGAGCTCGGAGTCGCCGGCCACCGGGAGCGAGGAGTGGAGCCAAGGACCCCATGCGGCGCGGTGGGCATAGCCCAGTAGTTGGACCTGCGCTCGCGGCGTCACGCGATCGATGGTCGAGAGGCCGCTACCGTCTTTGAAGACGAGACTGCCGGTGTCCACGCCTACCTTGGTGGCGAAAAACGAATCTAGGACGGCGCTGGCGTTCGCCACTGTTCCGACCGCGTCACGCTGTGGACCGCGCGCTGCGTCCCTGAACAACAATTCGGCGTAGTGGTTGATGCTCTCCCGGTTCATCGCCGCGATCATGCTTGCGAGTGGCGGAGAACGCAGGCTCGCGACCTTGACCCCCGTGGGAGGAGTCTTGCCGAGGCGGATTCCGCCGTCGACTTTGACCCCGCGCGCGATCAGGGCGTTCAAGAACGCGCCGGTAGCGAAGCTCGCCGGATCTTCGACGATGTAGACATATCTGCGCGTGCTGGTTCGCGATCCAATCGATCCGTTGGCGACGATCGTACCGTTGCCCTGCTTTCGGAATGAGAGCCGCGCTCCGCCGCCCGCCACTGTGCGAACGTTGGCAACAAGCGGGATCGCGCTCGTGGAGGGCTCGAGGACGACGGTCGCCGAGCTGCCCGGCGCGCTTGGCGTCACCGCGACCACGACCACATTCTCATTCAGCGAGAGCGCGGATACCCGCGCGGCGTAGGACGCCTGGAGATAGCGCGCGAGCCATCCCTCCGGAACCTTCTGGTCGTCGAACCCCGATGCATCGCCGATGACGCTGCCGGTCACGTGCTTGATACCGTTCGACGCGACGAGATCGGCGAGACGATTCATCGGAGCCGATGGACCGCCCGGCAGAAATTTGCCGGAAAGAGCAGGATCGCCATCGCCTCGGATGTAAAGATTTCCGGTGAGCGTTCCGTCGGGACCGACGGGCGCGTCACGCAGCGCGTCAGTGCTGAACTGGTAGTTCGGCCCAAACCGCTCGAACGCGATCGCGCTCGTCAACAGCTTCATGGTCGATGCGGGAAGCATCTGCTCGCCCGCGTTGTTCGCGTAGAGCGTGTCGCCGCGAGTGAGCGACACCACCATCGCGCCCCACATTCCTCCGCGAATGCGTCCAGCGAGTCCGCCGAGCGTTGCGGCCAGGTCGGCCGAGCTCCGCGGCGTGCCGTACCGGACAACGGGAACGGCGGGCGGCCTGTTACGGCCGGGTCTCCGTACGCGGCGTCGGGAGGTAGTTGCCCTTTTGGTCTGTGCCTCGAGAATGGCTGGAGCGGCGGCGCAGACGGTGAGCGCCACTAGAATTGCGATTCGAATTTTACGAGAGAACATCGTCAGCGGTTGAGCGTTGGAAAATCAACTACGGAAGAAGATGGGAACGGACGGACATCAGTTGGCGAGAACGGTGCCAGAGTCGCGACGCGTGCTCTCATCTGACGGGCAGCCGCGTCGCTTGGAATATACCCGGCGGTTGCGTATTTTCCCCGAACGAAACTTGCACCCAATCGCAGCAGAGGACACCGATGGCTGAGCGGCCGCACAATTTTCTGCGCGAAGGCGTGATCACCGGTTTCATCGGCGCGACGGCGATCGCAATCTGGTTCCTCGTCGTCGACACGATTGGTGGACGTCCCTTCTACACTCCGATATTCCTCGGCAAGGGCGTCGTCAGCGTTCTGGGAAAGAACATGATGGGCGACACCGCGTTCACGCAGGTGCTGGGCTACACGATCTTCCACTACGTCGCTTTTTTCATCGTGGGAATCCTGCTGACTGTGATCGTGCACCAAGCCGAGCGCACACCGGGAATCCTGGCCGGCTTGGTCGTGGCGGTAGTGATCATGTCGCTCGGCTTCTACATGATCGCGGCGGCTTTCGCTCAGTCGGCGCTCGGCCAGATCGCCTGGGTTCAGGTTTTTGTGGCCAATCTCGTGGCGACGACGCTGATGCTCGGTTATCTGTGGCGGAAGCACCCGAGGCTGGAGCGGCAGCTGAAGCAGGCGCTCGAAGGAACTGACGACGATTAGGCGGTCGACGGCTTCCAGTCTACCTGAGCGCCCGCGGTCGAGTCTTCGCCGCGGGCGTTCCATTTGAAGAACACCACCGTCATGATGATGATGAAGATGAGCCCGCCCGGGATCCACATGATGAGCGCGCCAAGCAGCTGATCCTCGAGCGGAGAAAGTGGCAGCACGCGCGGTGCGGCGCTGTATGCGGGATAAAGCACGTGGTCAGCCATCGCGATGTACACGGCGACGATCGACATCGGGATGCTCATCAGGAAGGCGTAGAGCATTTGCCCCGGATACGCGAGCCGCGGCAGCTCCGGAAGCTGGCTCATGAGCGGCCACCACATCAGCACCGCGGCAACCATGAACATCAGGTGCTCGAGGATGTGCAGATTGTGATTCGCCATCGCCGCATTGTAGAACTGCGGCAGATGCCACACCGCGATCATGAGGTTGAAGACGACGAAGCAGATTGGCGCCCGCGTAAAAAATCGCGCGATGGGCGCAATGCGAGGCCGTGACAATACCGGGCGCAACATCCAACCGGGCACTCCGGCCAGCAGCAGCGGCGGCACCGCCAGCGTTATCAAAAGATGCTGGACCATGTGCGCGCTGAAGAGATAGTCATCGCTCAGATCGTGAATCGGACCGTTGAGCGAGGCGAACAACAGTAGCAGGCCGGAGAAGTAGTAAATCTTCTGGGAGCGGGTTGGCTCTTGCCGGAATCTGCGGGACGCCCAGATGTAGAGCGCGCCGAGCGCTGCGATACCGATGGCGGTACTGGGGTGAACAGACCATCGCCACCAGCTGAGATTGGCGATTGGATGCAGCAGCGCCAGAAACAACATGCTACATGATCTTGATGTGGAGATGTCCGAAAAGGAAGAGCAACCCGATCAGCGTGATACTCGCCACCAGGAGGGGACCGGTGAAGAGCACTCGGAAGAGTCTGTGATCGTACTTGAGGTGCATGTAGAACATCACGACGATCGTAAACTTCAACCCCGAGAGAAACAGCAACGTGGGTACGAACCCCCGTGAGGCGGCGAAGGAAGGAAGGTAAAAGGCCCAGACCTCACCGACCGTGATCAGCGTGAGTATGAGGGCGACCTTCCAGTAGATGGACCAGTCCGGATGGGCGTGCTCTTCTTCCGCGCGCGGCGTGTGTGCCTGCCCTTCGGCCGAATCCGGGAGATTGGTCATGCTGGCGTGAGAGTCCATCATTCCTGCCGGTTACTTGATGAGATAAACGAGCGTGAAAATCACGATCCAGATTACGTCGACGAAGTGCCAGTAAAGGGCGGCGATGTCAACGAGCAGCGAATCCTTGGAGCCCAGACCACGCCGGTAATCGATTGCGAGCAGTGTTACCAGCCAAATCACGCCCGCGGTCACGTGCGCGCCGTGGAAGCCGGTGAGCGTGAAGAAGGAAGAGCCAAACAGGTTTGTCCGAATCGAAAGCCCTTCGTGGACGAAGGACGTGAACTCGAACGCCTGGAATCCGAGAAAAGTCGCGCCGGCGATCGCCGTCATCCAGAGCCACAGCTTGGAATTCCCGAGCACCCGCTCACCCCGCGTGTGCTTAGGCTTTTCCTTGTTCTGCACGGCGGCCAGAGCCAGCACCATGAATAGCGACGACATGAGAAGCACGAATGTCGAAGCCGAGGTCACCGGAATGTTGAGAATCGGCTTGAATACGTGTCCGGTAGCGGGATCCGTCCACGTCTCGTGCGGGAACGGACCGACGATGCTCCGTCCCTTGTAAATCAGATATGTCGATATCAACGAGACGAAGAGCATGCACTCAGAACCGATGAAGGCCCAGATGGCGACCTTGCGGCTGTCGAGACCCAGCGTCGTGTAGTGGTGCGAAGTGGGCGCGCTCGTGTGCGCGACGGATGCGGGCATTTTCTAGTGGTGCTCCGGCTCGAGCGGGCTCAGGAGCCAGCTGTAGAGAGAAAAGATCATTAATGCGGCGCCGACACCGATGAGCGCGCGCGAGGAAATGAGTCCGCAGAACATGACGATCAGGCCCAGTGCCACGAGGAGCGGCTTGATGGTGCTGTACGGCATTATGATCCCGAGGTCAGCCGCGGTCTTGCCTTCCTGCGAGTTGATGCGCGCGTCCTCGTAGTCGACTTCCTTTCCTTCCCACAGCGGATACCTGCTCGTCACGGTCGGGATCTTGGCGAAGTTGTACTCCGGTGGAGGGCTGGGAATCGTCCACTCC
Organism: Gemmatimonadota bacterium; assembly: GCA_003134685.1. Lineage (GTDB taxonomy): Bacteria > Gemmatimonadota > Gemmatimonadetes > Gemmatimonadales > Gemmatimonadaceae > UBA4720. The sequence continues at coordinate 512,398 of PLCA01000002.1, forward strand.
AGCGTTCCCGCGCCCCACGGATTGGATCCCGCGATCTCTCCGCGCTTCCTGCTCACCAAGAAGTTGTAGATGAAGATCAGCATCGCGATGGGGAAGATCATCGCGCCGGCTGTGGACAGCGCGTTGAACAGATCCCAGCCCTGTCCCGAATCATAGGTATAGATGCGGCGGGGCATGCCGAGCATTCCCGAGAAGTGCATCGGGAAAAAGGTGAGGTTCATCGCGATGAAGGTGAGCCAGAAGTGAATCTTGCCCAGCTTCTCGTCCATCAGCCGCCCGGTGATCTTCGGGAAGTAATGGTAGAGACCGGCGAAGATGCCCATGATCGAGCCGCCGAACAGCACGTAGTGGAAGTGCGCGACGATGAAGTACGTGTCGGTCTGCTGCAGATCCGCCGGCGGCGATGCGTGCATGATCCCGGAGATTCCGCCGATCGTGAACAAGGCGACTAGCCCGATTCCGAAAAGCATCGCGGTCGTGTAACGGATCGCCCCCTGTGCCATGGTCGCGATCCAGTTGAAGATCTTCACCCCGGTCGGGATCGCGATGAGCATCGTCGTCAGGCCGAAGAACGTATCGGCGATCGGGCCCATTCCCACCGCGAACATGTGATGGGCCCAGACGCCGAAGCCCAGCACGGCGATGAGGATGCCCGAGTAGACCATCACCGGGTAACCGAACAGCGGCTTCTTCGAGTACGTCGGCAGCACTTCGGAGACGAGTCCGAATGCCGGGAGGACAAGGATGTAGACCTCCGGGTGCCCGAAGATCCAGAACAGATGCTGCCAGAGCAGTGGATCGGCGCCCGCGCTCACGGTGTTGTAGAAGTTCGTACCGAAGAAGCGGTCGAACAGCAGGAACACCAGCGCGATCGTGATAACGGGGAACGCCAGCACCAGCAGCACCTGAACGATAAACGCCATCCAGGTGAACATCGGCATCCGCATGAGCGTCATGCCGGGCGCGCGCAGGTTGATGATCGTCGTCAGGAAGTTGAACGCCGCCGCCAGCGACGAGATGCCTAGTATCTGGAGTCCGATTACCCAGAAGTCGATGTTGATTCCGGGCGAGTAGGCCCTGGTCGTGAGCGGCGCGTAGCCGAACCAACCGCCGTTCGGCGCCACCGCGAAGAAAATCGGAATCGTGATGAAGATTCCGCCGAACAGATAAACCCAGTAGCTGAATGCGTTGAGTCGCGGGAAGGCGACGTCGCGGGCACCGATCTGGAGCGGAATCAGGAAATTGAAGAACACTGCCGAGAGCGGCATGATCGCGAGGAAGATCATGGTCGTCCCGTGCATCGTGAAGAGCTGGTTGTAGAACTCGGCCGACACGAGGTGCTGGTTCGGGGCGCCGAGCTGCGCGCGGATGATGATTGCCTCCACTCCGCCGAACATGAAGAAGAAGAGCGCGGTGTAGAGATACAGAATGCCGATGCGCTTGTGGTCTACGGTGCTGAGCCAGCTCCAGAGCCCTGAGTGCTCTCCGTAGGCATCAGGGGAATGTTCCGGGGCCGGGCGTGCGGTCGTTGCCAAGTCTTGTCTCCGGTTACTTCAATGCGGTTAGATAAGCGACGATGTCGGCGATCTGCTGATCGCTGAGGCCGCCGGTTGCCGACGTGACTTTCGCCTTGAGAACAGGATCGTATTCGTCGAGGCCGAGTGTCGGCATGATGACTTCAGGCTTCATTGCGCGGGCGTTCTTGATCCATAGCGCTAGATACGCGGCGGTATTGGGAAAACGACCCGCCGCGATCGCGATTCGCGACCCGACGTGGGTCAGATTTGGACCAGTTGTGCCCATCGCCATTGGGTTGCCGGCAATCGCGTGACAACCGATGCATGCAGCGCCGCTGAAGATCTTCAACCCGCGCTGCGCATTCCCCGTAAGTCCCGCCGTGAACTTGAGGCCCGGTGGTATTGGCGTGTGCGGAATCGCGTAGTCGGGAACCTTCTCGCGCGGGAAGATGTAGCCGGGTTGCGCGACGGCGGCGGACGCCGCAGCCACGGATGGAAACTGAGCAGCTCCAAGGCGTGCCCCCGGATTTGCCTCGGCGTTCTGAGGACGCGGAATCGCCGGCTGTGTCCCGCCGACCGCACCGGTGCCGGAGCTTTGTCGCGCAATGCCGTGCGCCGCCGCCTGGGCGGCCTGCGTCGGTGAATTCGGGCCGCCTGGAGTCGTCACTGCAGGCCCCTCATGTGGCGGCGGAATGGGACCCGTCGTGGGCGCGGCGGGACCAACTGCGCCAAACCGCGCCGGCATTTTCTGTCCCGCCACCCACGACTCGAACTGTTGCGGAGTCACCGTGAAAACCCTGAAGCGCATGTTGGCGTGCGACGCGCCGCAGAACTCCACACAGAATCCGTTCCACACGTTGCCGGCGATGGAAGTGTCGGGTGTGTACCAGATGTAATTCGTGCGATTTGTTATGACGTCGCGCTTTCCGCCGAGCTGCGGGGCCCAGAACGAGTGAATCACGTCCGCCGAGCGGAGCCTGAAATTCACCGTGCGTCCGACCGGGAGGTAGATCTCGTTCGCCGTCGTCACGCCGTAATCGGGATAGCGAAACTCCCACCACCACTGGTGCCCCGTCACATCGATCTCGAGCGAGCCGGGCGCGGCCTGCGCCTGAGTGATGAAGATCGTCCTGACCGTCGGAACGGCGATGAACACCAGGATAATCGCCGGGATCAGCGTCCACGCGATCTCGAGCTTGGTGCTGCCATGGGTCTGCGGCGGCGTCCCCTGGTTCTCTCTGCGCCGGTACCTGAACACGACGTAGATGAGAGCCACTTCGACGAGGATGAAAACAATCGTGCCCAGCAGCAGCAGGCGATCCCAGAGGAAATCGATCTCCCGTCCGAGATCGGTGTGGGGAGTGAGGGTGGAATTGGGATGCGCTTCGTTACAGGAGATGGCCGCGACGACAAGCGCCGCGACAAATGCGTAGGATGCAAGCCGCCGGAGGCGGGCAGAACCATTCATGCGAAGAAAATCCTGTTCTCGTCGAGTGAAGAGCGTCTCACCTTCGCCGGGTGAAACACTTACGGATTTTTTCTGACTGAAGCACGTAGAAACTAACCTTCAAGCGTCCGTTGCGGGAGTTGCCCTTGGCGCCGTCATTGCCTCGGGGTTGAGCAAACTGTCGAGCTGGCCGCGCGTCATCAGCCCACGCTCGCAAACGAGATCGTAAACCCCTCGCCCCGTCTCGAGCGCTTCCTTCGCGATCTCGGTAGTCGTCTCGTAGCCTAGCACCGGAACGAGCGCGGTGATGAGGCCGACCGACTGTTCGACGAAGCTACGCTACGTTCAGCGTTCGCGGTAATTCCCTCCACGCAGCGGTTCTGTGGGGGAGGGGATTTCATGCGTAGCGGGAAGCTATACTGGCCGAATACCTTATTGAAGTCACTCGCCCGCCCCGCGAGGCAGGCGCCGCAACGATCCCCGTCCACCAGGAATATGCAGCGCTCTCTGCTTCGGCTGGCCGCATGCGCCGGCCTCTTCGCTTCGCTTTGTTTCCCATCCGCACTGCGTTCACAGGCGGCATCCGCGGCCAGCTTCGTGATGGTGATTCACGGTGGCGCCGGCACCATCCTCCGGTCCAGCATGACGCCCGAGATGGAGAAGGCATACATCGATACGCTCACGATCGCGCTGCGCACCGGTTATCAGATTCTCTCGCGGGGAGGCACCAGCCTCGACGCCGTCGAAGCGGCGATCAGAGTGATGGAAGACTGTCCGCTGTTCAATGCGGGGAAAGGCGCGGTGTTCACGGCGAACGGCGTCAACGAGCTCGATGCGTCGATCATGGACGGCAAGACGCTGAATGCCGGCGCGGTCGCCGCTGTTGAGCACGTCAGGAATCCGATCTCGCTGGCGAGACTGGTAATGGAGAAATCACCCCACGTGATGATGGTCGGAAGTGGCGCCGAGGAATTCGCGAAAACTCAGGGAGTAAAACTCGTTCCGCCGTATTATTTCTGGACTGACCGCCGCTGGCGAGCATACGAGCGCGAGAAAGCGCGTGAGGATAGCGGGAAGACTGGCGCGGCTCCCGACGTCGACAAGAAGTTCGGAACCGTGGGAGCCGTGGCACTCGACCGGGCCGGGAATCTTGCTGCCGGAACGTCAACGGGCGGGACGGACATGAAGCGCTACGGCCGCGTCGGAGATTCTCCGATCATCGGTGCCGGCACGTACGCCAACAATTTGAGCTGCGCCGTCTCCGGCACCGGCGACGGAGAGTTCTTCATTCGCAACAACGTCGCGGCCGACATCTGCGCGCGCGTTCGCTACAGCGGAGTCTCGCTCCAGCAGGCCGCGGACGATGTCGTGATGAAGGAGCTCGTGGCGCAGAACGGCGGAGGCGGAGTGATCGCGATGGATCGGAAGGGGAACATCGCCACGCCCTTCAACACTCCGGGAATGTACCGCGCATGGGTGACGAGTGACGGAACAATCACGGTAAAAATCTACGGCGATTGACGTTGTCGCCCTGAAAAGCGGAAGCCGGGATTAACCTTCGTCACCCAAAAAGTGTAGATCGCGTTTTTCAAAGAAACACCTAACGGAGAGCAGCAAATGGAAATCTCGAGAAGGAAATTCTTAGGAACCAGTGCCGCGGCTGCTGCTGCACTCACGTTCGACCGCAGCGCGAGCGCCGCCACTCCGCGGATCTCGGTCATCGACAGGGCGAGGGTTTCGGAGCCGGCATTCCAGCCCGTCGTGGTCGCGTCCGCAAACGGCATCCGCGGCGTCGCGCGCGCTTACGATATGATCACCCGTCAGAACGCCGACACGCTGGACGCGATCATCGCGGGCGTCAACATCCAGGAGCTCGATCCCGAGGATCAGTCGGTTGGGCTGGGCGGTCTGCCGAATGAAGAAGGAGTGGTGCAGCTCGATGCCTCGTGCATGCACGGGCCGACGAAGCGCGCCGGATCCGTCGGCGCGCTCGAAGACATCGCGACACCATCGCTCGTCGCGAAGGCCGTGATGGACTACACAGATCACATCATGCTGGTGGGCGCGGGCGCGAAGAAGTTTGCGCTCGAGATGGGATTCAAGGAGCAGAATCTTCTCACTGAAAAGAGCAGGCGCGACTGGCTCCGCTGGAAAGCGTGCCTCAACCCGGTAGACAACTGGCTCGACACCCGGAGTGACAGTGCAGCTTCGCCTCCGCCAACCGCGAGCCTGTCGTTTGATGATCCGCTTCACGTGAAATTCACCACCGGGACCATCAACATGAACGCGGTGAATGCCGCGGGAGACATGTCCTCGGTCACGACGACCAGTGGACTGTCGTGGAAGGTGCCGGGAAGAGTTGGCGATTCGCCGATCATCGGCGCGGGACAATACTGCGACAACAGCGTGGGCGCGGCGGGATCCACCGGGCGCGGTGAAGCGAACATCAAAGTCTGCGGCGCGTTCCTGATCGTCGAGTTCATGCGGCAAGGGATGTCACCGGACCAGGCGTGCATGAAGACAATCGATCGAGTGATCGCAATGACCGAACGGAGGTTGCTCGATCCTGCCGGCCGCCCGCTATTCGACCTGCAGTTCTATGCCTTGCACAGGGACGGGCGGTTCGGCTCGGCCACCGCCTACGAGGGCGCCCGCTTTTCGGTCGCCGATGCCAGCGGTGCCCGGCTCGTTCCGATGAAGTTCAAGTTCGCGCGATCGGAGAGACCGCAGATGCCTGAAGTCAGGTGTCGCCGAGCTTGAAGGTGCCAACCAGGTCCGAAATGCGCCCCGAGGCGTCGGTCAGCGCGGCGGCCACGGTTGCGAGATCGGCGATGTTCCGGCTTTGCTCCTCGTCCGAGACTGCCACGTCGTGCATCGCGCGCGAGAACGCGCTCGTGCCGTAGGATAGGCCCGCCAGACGTTGGGTCATGAGCGAGATCAGCTCGTTCGATTCACGAACGGCTCTCTCGATGCGACCGCTCAGGTCTTCTCCTTCGACCGTGCCCTCCTCGACGCGCGAAAGCGACTGGCGTCCGGCGCGCGTTGCCTCGAGGGCCTGTTCGACCGTGGCCACTGTGCGCGATGTCGCCTCGCGCGACTGCACGACGCTGTCCACCATCTCCTGAACGAGCGACGTCGTGCGTTGAGCGGCGTCTGCGGAGCTGCTCGCGAGGCGCCGGACCTCGCTCGCGACCACCGCGAAACCATGACCGTGCTCACCGGCGCGCGCTGCTTCCATCGCCGCGTTGAGCGCGAGGAGCTTCGACTGCCTGGCGATTTTCTGCACGAGCACGAGGAACGCTCCGATCTCGTCCACCGCCGCCGACATCGCATCGATTCCTTCGGCGCTCTCTAGCGCATCGGAAGCAAGAGACTGGAGCGAGCTCGCGGTACGCTCGAGGCGCATCCGGTTTTCGCGCGCCAGCTGCCGCAGTGCCTGATCCCGTCGCAATCCTTCCTGTGCCGCTTCGCGAAGATTTCCAGAGATCTCGACCAACTTTGTCGCTTCGGCCATCAATTCCTTGATCGCCCGCTCGCGCGTGACGGCGTCCTGGCTCAGTGCGTTGGTCGTCGCGGCGCCATCGCGGGCTGATGCCGCGGCGGACACGGATGCCTTGGCAACCTGTGATGCCAGCTCGCTGTTGTCATCGGCGGAGCTCCGCATCTTGCTGGCTACGCCCCTCAGCTCGGTGAGCATCGATATCGTCGATCTGGTGAGGCGGTCGACGGTCCGGTTGGAAGCCGAAGGCTTGTAGTTGCTCGAAAGATCACCCTTTGCGATGGCCTCGTGCGTGCGCGCGAGCTCGGCGGCCGGCCCACTAACGTGCTGACGAACGAAGATCAGCGCGGCCCAGACAGTGGCGGCGAGCGCGACTCCGATCCAGAGGACAGCAATCGCGAGCGCCAACTCGACACCGCCGACCGACAGCAGATCCTCACGCGTACCCGCGGGAATCTGGCGATAGACCTGCCAGCAGATTCCGCCGAGACCGATGAGAAACACCGATCCGAAAGTGATGCTCGTGCCGAGCGCGCGGCGCTGCAACGCGCTGAAGAACGGCTTGAGTAAGCCGGCGGAAGGGCGCGGAACGAGAGGGAGCGGCGTTGCTGTCATCTGGAGGTGCGATTGTTGAACGACTCGGTCAGCCGCGCCGGAGATGAAACTCCGTCGCTCAGCCGCTAGTTTGTACAGATGGAAAATTCGGCAACACGGAACGACCCTCTCCCCTCAGACGCCGTCACTTACGATCCATCGGCGATCGAGCAGAAGTGGCAGCGCATCTGGCAGGAGCGTGGCACGAACCACACGGATCTGCAGCGCGCCCAAAGGCCGTTCTATGCCCTGATGATGTTTCCCTATCCGTCCGCCGAAGGACTCCACGTCGGGAATCTTTTTGCGTTCACAGGGAACGACATTTATGGACGATTCCAGCGTCTCATCGGACACAACCTCTTCGAGCCGCTCGGGTATGACGCTTTCGGGATTCATTCGGAGAATTATGCCCTCAAGGTCGGGCAGCATCCGATGGACCTCATCCCGAACAACATCGCCAACTTCCAGCGCCAGCTGGAACGAGCCGGGTTGATGGTCGATTGGCGCTACAAGCTCACTACAACGGATCCCAGCTACTACAAGTGGACGCAGTGGCTCTTCCTCCAGCTATTCGAGCAGGGGCTCGCCTACAAAAAGCAGGCGGCGGTCAACTGGTGTCCCGACTGCAAGACGGTGCTGGCCAACGAACAGGTTGTAGGCGGGCTGTGCGAGCGCAGCAAGACGCCAGTCGAGCAGCGGCTCCTCGAGCAGTGGTTCTTCCGCATCAGCGACTACGCACCGAGACTGCTGGAGAATCTCGACCACATCGATTGGTCGGAGACCACCAAGACCGCGCAGCGAAACTGGATTGGTCGCTCCGAAGGGGCGGAAATCGCCTTCGAAGCGGAGAACGTGGCGGGCGGCGAGTGCGAGATCCGCGTCTTCACAACCCGGCCTGACACGATTTACGGGGCCACGTACCTGGTTCTCGCTCCGGAGCATCCTCTTGTTGACGGGCTCGTGAAGCCGGCCGAGCGGAAAAGGCTGAACGCGTACCGCGAGAAGACGAAGAAGCAGGACATCATCACCCGAAAGACGAGCACCGAGAAGACCGGGGTCTTCACCGGGTCCTACGCCATCAATCCGGCGACGGAGAAGCAGATTCCGATCTGGGTCTCCGACTACGTGCTGATGGAGTACGGGACGGGCGCGATCATGGGAGTGCCAGGCCACGATCAGCGCGACTTCGAGTTCGCGACCAAGTTCGAGCTTCCGATCGTGCGCGTGGTTTGCGGCGAGCGCGAGGATGCGAGCACGCCGCTGCACGAGGCGTTCACGGAGTGCGAATCCGGCACTCTGGTCAACTCCGGCATGTTCGATGGATTCCGGGTCGAGGCCGCGAAAAAAGCAATAGTGGAGTTGCTCTCCAAGAGTGGTGCGGCCAAGCCCATCGTTCACTACCGTCTCCACGACTGGTGCATCTCACGGCAGCGGTACTGGGGTCCGCCGATTCCGATCATCTACTGCGAAGCATGCGGAGTGGTGCCGGTGCCGGAGAAGGACCTGCCGGTCGTGTTGCCGTTCATTGAGGATTTCAAGCCAGACGATTCTGGAGTGTCGCCGCTGGCGCGTCACGAGGAGTGGTATCGCGTCGAGTGCCCGAAGTGCGGCAAGATGGGACGGCGCGAGACGGATGTGTCGGACACATTTCTCGACAGCGCCTGGTATTTCCTGCGCTACCCGAGTGTCGGGCGCGACGAAGTACCGTTCGACAAGAGCATCACCAAGAAGTGGCTACCCGTGAACTCGTACATCGGCGGCAACGAGCACGCGGTGCTGCACCTGCTGTATTCCAGGTTCATCACGATGGCTCTACACGACGCAGGGCATCTGGAGTTCGAGGAGCCCTTCACGCGCTTTCGCGCGCACGGTCACATCATCCGTGAAGGCGCGAAGATGTCGAAGACGCAGGGCAACATCGTGAACCCCGACGAGTACATCGAGCACTGGGGCGCCGACGCGTTCCGCACGTACCTCATGTTCCTCGGGCCGTACGAGCAGGGCGGCGATTTCCGCGATCAGAGCATCTCGGGACCCCGCCGTTTCCTCGACCGGATGTTCGCATCGGTCCAGAGCATGTCGAGCGACGGCTCGCCGGATCATTCGGTGATGCGCAAGCTACATCAGACGATCAGGAAGGTCAGTGAGGACATTCCGCGTCTGAGCTACAACACCGCGGTCGCCGCGATGATGGAGTACATGAACGTTCTCCGCAAAGGGGAGCGGACGCCCCATCGCGACGAAGTGCTGCCGCTGATTCCGCTGGTGTCGCCGTTCGCGCCGCACATCGCGGAGGAGCTGTGGGAGCAGACGGGGGGAACCGGGAGCGTATTCGACTCGGCGTGGCCGGCGTTCGACCCCGCGCTCGCAATGGACGATTCGATCGAGCTCGTCGTTCAGGTGAACGGCAGAGTGCGGGGCAAGATCACTGTCGCGCGTGACATCGGTGAGAAGGCCGCACTGGTTGCCGCGCTGGCGGAGCCGACCGTGGCGAAATTCGCTGTCGACACCCCGAAGAAGGTCATCTTCGTTCCCGGACGGCTGATCAACATCGTCGTCTGAGGCAGTTGCAGTCTGTTCAGTTGCTATCTGTTCAGATGCAATTCGGTTGTCTGGTCTACTCGTACATCTCGTTGAGATCTGCATTCGCGAGATCAACGAGGAAGCCGCCGATCCGATCCGTCACCGCGCGCAGAAACTTCTCGCCTTTCTCCTGAGTGGACGCCGCAGGATTCCCGGTGCCGGTATCATCCGTGACCTTCGACCATTGTCGCGGCGTCCACGCCCACCCATCTCGCAGCCCGGCTATGCGGAACTTTCTCGCTTTGCCGGGGCCCGCCTCGGGTAACGGCCGCAGCAAATCCGGTTCGAGAGCCATCATCAGGCTCGTCTCCATCTCGCCGGCGTGGTCGCCGGGCTCGTCGAAGAAGTCAGCCCCCTTCACGCACGTCCACCAGTTGATGGTGCAGATAAACAGGTCGAGCTTCGGCTGCAGCTCCCGAATCATTTGCCTGAAATCGTTGCCGCCGTGCCCGTTGAGAATCAGCAGCTTTTTCACGCCCTGCCCCGCGATCGCCGAAGCGAGGTCGGTGAGCAACGCGAGCTGTGTGCTCGGATTCATGTTCAGCGCGAGCCTGAGATCGAGCTGGCCGGTGTTGACCCCGAAAGGAACCGTCGGCAACACCACGACCTTTGCCCCTTTCTTCCACGCGATCTCGGCTGCGCGCTCGGCGATCGCGCCGGTCTCGTAGTTGTCGGTGCCGTAAGGCAGATGATAGTTGTGCGGCTCGGTCGCGCCCCAGGGGAGAATCGCGACTTCGAATGGCGTGTCCTTGACCGTTTTCCAATTGGAGCCGGCGAGAACGTATGGGCGTGGTGGCATCAGTGATGGTAGCAAAGGGGAGCAGTCCGGCACCAGTGCGGACGATCTCCCGCTTGCGAGATCAACAGGGTCAACCAACATTGACCGATCATCGAGTCCCGCTGTGAATCGTCCTGCCGGAGACATCCCAATGGTGTTCCAGACACATTCCCGTCGTTTTCTTGCCCTGTTGGGCGCTGTGCTCGTGTCGTCAACGCTGTCTTGCCGCCGTGCCAGTAACGAGCCGCAAAACGAGATCGCGCGGCGTGGCGACGATGTGCTGGCAACGGGATCGATGGCGACAATCATGGACAGCGTGCCGGGCGACGCAATCCTCGCCAGCGGTGATGTGAGCTTCGGCGGGGTAACCGGCGGGGATTATCTGGGAGCGGGTGGCAAGCAGGTAATCACCGGGCGCATCCATGGATCGCTACGGGCAGCCGGTGGTCAGGTTCACGTCGCCGCTGCTGTCGATCGGAACGCCACTATCGCGGGCGGTGCTGTCGGCCTGGATTCCGCGGCGGTCATAGCCAAGAACGCCTATCTCATGGGAGGGACGGTTCAGGTCGACGGGACAGTGCGCGGAGCGCTCCTGGCGTCAGGTGGCATGATCATACTGAACGGCGTGGTTGGACGCGATGTCGAGGTCGCCGGGGGAGCGCTTCGTATCGGACCGCACGCGCAGATCGCGGGAAACCTTCGCTATCGCGTGCCGGCAGGAAAGGTCCGCATTGATCCAGCCGCGCGCATCACCGGGACCGTTACCGCTATTCCGGTCTCAGGCAGGTGGGGACTCAAGCGCGTGCTCTGGTTTCTCGGCCTCCTCATGATGGGTGCAGTCGCGGTCGCTCTTTTCCCCGGCTTTATGGCGGAGGCGGCCGAGATACTCCCTCAGCGTCCGGGCCGGTCGGCTCTGTTCGGTCTGGGATGGGCGATCCTGGTCCCAATTGCCATTTGCGTCGCGGCCATTACGATCGTCGGGCTACCACTCGCGCTCCTTACGGCCGCCATCTACGCAATCATGGTGTGCCTGGCGACCGTCCCGTTCGCCGTTTGGCTGGGGCAGCTACTGCTCGGCGCGCGCGCCCGAAAAGGGCGTGAAGGAGCGCTCATGAACTTTTTCCTTGGCGGGTTCCTTCTGCTCGTGGTGGGGATCATACCGATCGTCGGGGGCTGGGTGTCGTTGGTAGCCGCTGTCCTCGGGCTTGGGACGATCGTGCTCCAGGCCATCTCATTGCGGGAGAGACAGCCAGTTTGAGACTTTAGATCCGCCGCCCCACCCACCCGCCGACGTAGTAGCCGACCAGCGCGACGCCGACGCCGACCACGAACATGTCGAAGCCGGACCGGAAAGCTCCGCGACCCGTGAACACCGATCGGGCCGCACCGACCAGGAAGTGCGAGAGCATAGCCACCGTGAACGAGATCGCGATCGCGGTCGCGCCATGCCAGACGAGAAATGGAAATACCGGAATCGCCGCGCCGAACGCGGTCGCGAGCCCGGTGATCCATCCTTCCCTGAATGGAGAAACGGTGAACTCGCCGATCTTGAGCTCCTCCTGCACCTGCTCCTTCAGCATCTGCTGGGGGTCCGCCATGATTCGCGTTGCAAGCATGTGCGCATCGCCCCGATCCATCCCCTTCGCTTCATAGATGACCGCCAGCTCGTCCCGCTCGATTTCCGGCATGAGCTCGACTTCCGTTTTTTCCATCGAGATCTCATACTCGTAAACCTCGCGCTCGCTCTTGCTGGCGAGATATCCGCTCGAGCCCATCGACAGTGCGTCGGCAATCAGACCGGCCATCCCGGCAACGACGACCGCTTGGTGCTGGTTCACAGTCGCGGCGCCGATCACACCCGCGACCAGGCCGAAGTTCGCAGTGAGTCCGTCGTTGAATCCGTACACGACGTTGCGGAGGAACCCGCCGGACGCCGTCTTGTGCCACGGCTCCCCACCCTTGCCCGCGATCTGGCCGAGCGTTGTTGCGTGATCAGCTGATTCGCGGGCGAGCATCAGCGCCTCGGCGCCGCCCGGCGCCCCGACCGGTGTCGCACGATGCATGTCGAGGTACCCTCTTACCTCGCGTCCCTCCTCTTCGAGGAGCATCGGCAGCAGAAACCCCGGGCCGAACCGGCGCCCAAATACGGCCAGCAGTCGTGCGCGTCGGCTCGGACGGAATTCCGCCGGCGGATGTCCATGCTGTGCCAGAAGACCGGACCAGACCACGACATGCCGGTCCTCGACGCCCGCCAGTCTCGAGTAGATGTCTTTCTTTTTCGCGTCGGGCTCCGCCGCGGCGAGGATCCGATAGAGATAGGCGGCGTCCGCTTCATCCTGCCAATGGTGCTCGAACGCGTGAACGTCGATCTCGCGAGCGTGCGGTGGTGCTTCGCGGGGCTCCAGCGTCGTAGACATGCCTTCAATATCACCCGGCCGACCCTCTTTTGCACCGGCGGCAACCCTTGGATGCGACCCGATGTCCTATGTCACAGAACCCATCAAGGGAGACAAGATGAAGGCACTACTGCTTCTTTCCGCCGTAGCCGCTGCTTCCGCCGCGGCAACGCTGAACGCGCAGGTGACACCCGCCAAGCCCGACTCGAGCTGCACGAATTACCCCGATGGGCGCGTCGAATGCCGCATCTTTCGTGGCGGCGGCCGTGGGGATTCAGCGCTTCGAAACCGGATGTTCTACAGGGTGGATTCGGCGCTGGCGAAACGCGCGGCGCTGGGCCTCGAGCTCCGCACCACCGGGACGAAGCGCGACACGCTCGGAGTCTTCGTCGAAGCGGTGACACCGAAGGGGCCGGCTGAGACCGCCGGCATCATCGAAGGAGATCGCATCGCTTCGATCAACGGGGTGGATCTTCGCACGTCCTCGGGAGACACCGACGACTCCTATACCAATGGGATCGCGGCGCACCGTTTGAGCCGAGAAGTGCAGAAGCTCGCGCCCGGTAGCCGGGTGAACCTTCGCGTCTATTCGGGCGGGCGATTCCGGGATGTGCAGGTCACGGCCGGGAAGGCGAGCGACCTCATGCGTCTCGGCAATCGAGTCAACTACATGATGCCGGGGATGGACGGCATGATGGAGTTCAACGGTCCGGAGGGGATGATGTTTGCACCGGACATGCAGAGGATGCGCGAGCACCTGGAGCCGCTAATGAAAGAGCGCATGGATCTGCTGATGAAGGAACGCATTGAGCCACTGTTGCAGAAGCGCCCGGACGATCTGCCGAGCACGATCCGGCTTCGCGCGCCCGTGCGGATCAGAACTCTTGCTCCGGTGCGCGCTCAGCGGACTTACAGAGTCGATGCCAGCGGAATCGAGCCGGTTTCAGCCGACGAGATCAGGGACCTTGTGGCGACAACAATTCGGAACGCTCGATCCGCGTTAAAGCAGCTCGCTGCGGACGGAATCTCCTAGACAGCTCGTCGGCGCGCGCCTGCCAGCGCGCCTCTATCGAACGAGTCGCAATTTGGACGCGTTGTTCTACTGCGGAAGTACGGGGCAACGCGTTCTGCGTAGCCGGACACGAGAACTGCGGAGGATGCTTCGGGTCAACGGCAGCGTAGCCGATCCTCGGCAGTATCTCAACCGCCATCAATGTCAGACCGGTCAGGATGATGAGCAGCGACAGCGTATGCATCTTGGGGAGCCGGTGGCGCCAGGTCGTGAGGGCGACCCACAAGCCGCCCACGATGATGACGAGTTCGACGCCGAGATAGTAGAACAGACCCAGGCCGCACGCGCGCTCGTACGGCCAGACCGCCAGCGCGGCGAAGAGCGCGAACACGAGTATCAACCGCGCTCCGCCACCGAACATGGCCGCGCGCTGCTGGTTGCGCTCCTGCGCGCGCCGCTCCTCCTCGCTCTGAAGCTTCTTCATGGCAGGCGAAGGTTCGGGCGGAAGTCCATCGAACTCCCGCTCGATTTTTTTCAGTTGATTTGACCAGTCGTCTTGCTGAGCCACGATTGCTCCCGGCAGGGGACGTATCTCCCTTATCTTTCTGACTCCGCAGCCTCGTCACGGCAACCAAAAATGAATTTAGGCGATGTAATCAGGGTCCGGCTCGATAAATGGCTGTGGGCCGCGCGTTTCTTCAAGACACGGGCGCTTGCCGCGACGGCAATCGAAACCGGAAAGGTCGAGGTCAATGGCGAGCGGGCCAAGCGGGCGAAACAGCTCCAGGTTGGCGATTCCCTGCGGATCCGGCTCGGGCCATACCATCACATCGTGACGGTCCGAGCGCTCTCGGAGAACCGCGGACCAGCTCCAATTGCGGCCAAGCTTTACGAAGAAACCGAAGAGGGGCGAAAAGCGCGTGAGGCGATGCAGCTGCAGGTGAAGGTAGCGCGATCGGTTCCGGGCTACGATCGCGGGCGGCCCACCAAGAAGGATCGGCGGGATCTTGAGAGGGTGAGGAGGCCGGATCGGGACTGAGGTCACGCAAACGAAAAAATCAAATACAACAGAACGGGCGGGAGGCGCCAGAAGCGTAGTTGTCAGTCTTTAGTTCACTACGCCCGGACTTGCCTCTGTGGCATTCTGGGCACAAGCAGTTGCTTTTGTCATGACCCAACCGAGATAAGTCGGGGCGTAGTGAACTAACAAACTGGCACCTGTGCTCTCTGGTGCCTCCCGCCCGGTCAGTTGCAGTTCGTCGGTCAGTCTAGCGCAGCAGCCTAGAACTCCATCTGTGCGCCCAACTCGACCACCCGATTCGGCGGTATTCCGAAGAACTCCGTCGCCGGGCGCGCGTTGCGCTGCATAAAAATGAAAAGCCGCTTGCGCCAGCGCGCGAGCGGCTTGTTGCCGGTCGGGATGAGATTCTCGCGGCCGAGGTAAAACGTGGTCTCCGTCGGCTTGGCGACGATGCCGCGCTCGGCCGCCAGCGCGAGAATCTCGGGCACGTTTGGCGTCTGCATGAAGCCGTACTTCGCCTTGATGCGCCCGAAGTTGTGCGGGAAGCAGGTCACTTCGATGCGCTCGGCGATCGGAATTTCCGGCACCTGTGCGGAGACGATGGAAAGGAGAACCACGTTCTCGTGCAGCACCTTGTTGTGCTTGAGGTGGTGCAGCAGCACTAGCGGCGCGTCCTTCGATTCGGACGTCAGGAACACCGCGGTCCCCGGAACACGCGGAGGCTTGAAGCGCTTGTCAGGATTGTCATCGCTCAGATCCCTGAGCAGCACGTCGAGAGGGATCGAAGCATCCACGAGCAGGCTGCGCACGATCAGTCGTCCACGGTGCCACGTCGTCATCAGCGTGAAAATCCCGCCCGCGATGACGAGAGGCACCCAGCCGCCCTGCACGATCTTGAGCATGTTGGCGGAGAAGAACGCGAGATCGATGATCAGGAAAAACGCGGCGAGCAGGCCGGCTCGCCAGACACTCCACCGCCAGTGCGTCCGCGCGAGCACGTAGAAGAGAATCGTCGTGATGGTCATTGTCCCGGTGACGGCAATTCCGTACGCGGCTGCCAGCGAGCTCGAGGTCCTGAACATGAGCACCACGAGAATGCATCCGAGTCCCAGTGCGCGATTCACTTCGGGAACGAATATCTGCCCCTGTTCCGATTGCGACGTATGGACGATCTGAACGCGCGGGCTGTAGCCCAGCTGCACTGACTGCTGCGTGAGCGAGAACGCGCCGGAGATGAGAGCCTGAGACGCGATGATCGCCGCGATCGTCGCGAGAGCGATCAGAGGATACTGGAGCGCGCTGGGCGCGAGCAGGTAGAACGGATTGACCGCGGTCGTCGGGTCCCTCAGAATCAGCGCGCCCTGCCCGAAGTAGTTCGCCAGCAGTGCCGGCAACACCAGGAGGAACCAGGCTAGGCGGATCGGCCGCTTGCCGAAGTGTCCCATGTCGGCATACAGCGCCTCGGCTCCCGTGACGGCCAGGACTACCGCTCCGAGCAGGACAAACCCGGCGTGCCCATGTCGAAGGAAAAACTCCACGCCGTATAGGGGATTCGCCGCGACGAGGACCTGAGGGGCCTGCAGAATCTCGGCGAGGCCGAGTCCGCCTATCGTCGCGAACCAGACGACCATCACGGGCCCGAATATTCGTCCGACCTTCGCGGTCCCGTGCTGCTGAAAGAAAAACAGGCCGAAGAGTATCACCACGGTCAAAGGAAGCACGAGATGCACCGACTGCGGTGCCACCACTTCCAGGCCTTCCACGGCGCTCAACACGGAGATCGCCGGGGTGATCACGCCATCGCCGTAGAGGAGCGCCGCTCCGATCAATCCCAGAGCGATGATCGTCTTGCGACGAAAGGAATCCGCATCGCGCCGCTGCTTCTGAAGAATGAGCGCCAGCAACGCGAGAATTCCGCCCTCGCCGTTGTTGTCCGCCCGCATGATGAAGATGATGTACTTGATGCTGACGATGACTATCAGCGACCAGACGATCAGCGAGAGAACGCCGTAGACGTTGTCCGGCACCGGAGCGAGGCCATGCTCCAGCTTGAAGCACTCGCGCAGGGCATAGAGGGGACTGGTGCCGATGTCCCCATAAACGACGCCTAAAGCGAGAAGAGTGAGTTTTGCGAGACGGCGGCCGCTCGGACGAGCTTCGAGGTTAGTGCTGATTTGCGCGACCTATAGAGGTTCAGGCCACCCAATTGCCGGCGGCTTTGAGTTCGGAATTTCCTCAAGCGCGCGACCCTTTGCAAGGCCGATCCCCCCCCTGCAAGGCTGACCCCAGTACGTACAAAAAAGACGTAAAAGGGGGGCATATCGCTTGCTTTATGAGAGGCACAACAGAAAGCACCTGATTCTACTTATGGAGGGTTAAATGAAGGATCTAAACGAAAGGGGTCTCGAGAACCAAGTCAAAGGAACCGCCAAGGAATTGAAAGGAAGGGTTCGCGGCGATCTGGGCGACGCCACCGACAACTCCAGTGAGCACATCAAGGGGCGTACTGAAGAGCTCAAGGGCAAGGTCCAGAAGAACTTCGGGAAGGGCGAGAGAAAAGCCGACCCGGATAACGTCTAACACCTCGAAGGGGTAAAGAAAAAAGCGCCGGTGCAGAGATCTGCACCGGCGCTTTTATTGTTTTCGGGCTTTGCAATCCTCAGTAAGGCGCATCTCCCGGTGGCGGGACTGGAGGGCGTGCCGTCGAGTCTCCTCCTCGACGCTCAGCGAGCTCACGGCGCGCGGCCGCGCGCATCCTGTCGAGCTTCACCTGCTGGTCCGGATTCAACAGCCGCTTGATCTGCGCGTGAGTACTGTCGCTGACTACCCGCGCCAGGACCGCGATCGAATCGAGCTGCGACTTTACCGGCTTGTAGAGCGTGACGATCTGCCTGTGCTTCTGCTCGATCAGCGAATCAACGGAAGCCTGCTGCCCGGGAGTGAGCTTGAGCTCTTCGGCCATTCTTTGTCTGTACGCGCGCGGTCCCCGCATATCGCGGCCATGCTTGGCGTCCATCATCCGGTCGGCGGTAAAACCCAGCGCGCCGCCCGCGAGGAAAGCGCCGAGCAGAAACATCATGGCGTAACCCTTTGAGCTTTCCATCTCGATCCTCAGTGTGACAAGACGTAGCGGAACGTCGCTTCGCGCTGCGAAGAGCCATCGCGCGGAGCCGTTACAACCTGAACAGCGCCAGGCAGAACGTCCGAAGCGAGTGGCTCCGTGACGGCCTCGTAGGTCGTGCGCAGATCTTCGTCTTTCTGCCGCGACCACATCACGCCGGCCGCGACGAACAGGAGAGCCGCGGCAGCGAGCCCGGGTCCGGCCCAGGTCGCGAGATCCGACCACCAGTTGACCGGGATACTGACGACCGCTCCCTCGTGCTCCTTGATGTACGCCATGATGCGCGTCTCGAGGGCGTCCCAATATGCGCCTGCGGCGGGCGGTGCGTAGACGTCACGGAGCATCTCCGTGATCTTCGCATCGCCTTCATCGTCGAGTCGCAAGTCGGTACGATCTTCCATCTCTAATCCCTCAGGTTTCCGAGTACCACGCGCAGTTTCTGCCGCGCGTGGTGCAAATCCGAGCGAGCCGTTCCGCCCGGGATACTCAACATCTCGCCAATCTCCGCGTGCGTAAAGCCCTCGATATCATGCATGACGATTACCGCCCGCGCACGATCCGGAAGCTGCGCCAGCGCCGCCTCGAGCCGCTCTCGCAGCTCGCCGCTTACCGCCGGATCGCGGAAAGGGGCCGGAATCGATTCGGAGATCTCCTCCGCATTTCTCACTTTCCGGCGGCGAGCCAGATCGAGCGCCGCGTTCGCGACGATTCGATTGAGCCACGCGCCGAAAGCCTGTGCCGGATCGAACCGGTCGAGCGCCTGATACGCGCGCAGGAAACCCTCCTGCACCGCATCTTCCGCATCCTCGTGCGTCATGACGATCGAGCGTGCCACTATGTACGCGCGCCGCTGATGAAGACGTACGAGCCCTGCAAAACCCCGTTCGTCCCCATTCCTGGCCAGACTTACGAGCGCTCGTTCCTCATCAGAAATACGTATGGCTGGGTGCGACTGTTGAGGGGCTGACAATAACGGTGGGTAGAGGTTCTGGCCGTAAGATACGGCCGGAGCCGGCTTATCGGCGTCGGGAGCATTCCCATTCGACAATTGGCGCTAACCCGGGCTAGTGAACCGGTCCCATGGAGCCGCGCGCGCGACCGGTCCGGAACAGTAGCAGGAGCGGCAGCCCGCATATCAGTACCAGCCCACTGTACAGATAGATCCTCGAAAACGCGAGCATGCTCGATTGCACGGTAACCTGGCGGTCAAGGATCGCGAGCGCCTGCTGCTGCGCGATCATCGGATTGATTCCGCGGGCTACCAGACCGCGTGCCAGCATCGAGAGCCGGCTCAGTGTCTCGGGATCGTTCGCGCCGACGTGCTCGACCAGAACCGCCTTCTCGGACGCCATGAAGCGGGCGAGAAGGGTCGCCATCACCGCGATTCCGAGCGAGCCGCCGAGTTGGCGCATGAGATTGAACATGCCGGTTCCCTGCGCCAGATCCTGCACCTTGAGGTCGGCCATCGTCGCGTTCGTCAAGGGAACGAAGATGAGACCGAGCCCCACGCCGCGAAGCACCAGGGGCCAGAAGAGATCCCCCGAACCGCTCGCGGATGTGAGGTGCGACAGCTTAAGCATCGACAAGAAGAAGAGAAACGCCCCTGCTACTACCGTGTATCTGGCATCTAGTCGCATGGCGTTTCTCCCGACCACTGCCATTGTCACAGCCGAAGCGATCGCTCCGGGCAGGATGATCTTTCCGGTCTGCCACGCCGTCATCTGCAGCAACTGCTGGAGAAAGACTGGCAGAATGAAGACGGATCCGTACAGCGCGAACCCGAGCAGCAGGCCGATGCTCACGCCGGCGGTCACCTGCCGGCTCTTCAGAATGCGGAGGTTGATTATCGGCTCGTCGGTCGTCAGCTCGTGCCAGACGAGGGCGATTCCCGCGAAGAGCGCGGTAAAGCCCAGCATCGTGACGAAGCGCGATTCCCACCAGTCGTAGCGCTCACCGCGCTCCAGCATCCATTGCAGCGATCCGACACAGAGCGTCAGCAGGATTATTCCTAGATAGTCGATCTTGTCGGCCCGCTCCTGGTGGATGGCGTCATGTATGTACGTGACCGTGAGAATTGCCGCGATGATGCCGAGCGGAACGTTGATGTAGAAGATCCACGGCCAGTTGTAGTTGTCCGTGATCCAGCCGCCGAGCGTGGGGCCGAGGGTCGGGCCGACCATGACCCCGACGCCGAAGATCGCCATGCCGGTTCCCGCTTCTTCGGGCGGGAACGACTCGTACAGCGTCGCCTGCGCCGTCGAGAGCAGCGCACCGCCGCCAATTCCCTGAATCACGCGCCAGAAAATGAGTCCCAGCAGCGAGTGCGATGAGCCGCAGAAGAAGGACGCGAGAGTGAAGAGAAGGATCGAGCCCGTGAAGTAGCGCCTTCTGCCGAAGAACGCAGACAGCCATCCCGACATCGGGATGACGATGACGTTGGCGATGATGTACGAGGTCGAAACCCAGGCGATCTCGTCGAGCGTCGCGCCCAGATTCCCCATCATGTGCGGAATGGCGACGTTGACGATCGAAGTGTCGATCAGCTCGAGCATCGCCGCCATCGTGACCGTGGCGGCGATTATGTACTTGTGCGCGTACCGGTCTTCGGAGGACGAAGCCGTCCCCGACGACCGAAGTACTGCCGTGCTCACCGCTTTGAGGTGTCTATGTGGACGTTCGCCGAGAGACCTGGCCGCAGAGGATAGTTGCCCGCACACGGTTTGGTGACGGCGATTCGCACCGGAACACGCTGCACGACCTTGGTAAAGTTTCCCGTGGCGTTGTCGGGCGGGAGGAGCGCGAACTTCGCTCCGGTCGCGCCGCTGACGCTCGCGACCTTGCCCTCGCCGACGCAGCCGCCGTAGGCATCGATCTCGAACTCCACGGGCTGGCCCGGACGGATCGTGGCGAGCTGGGTCTCCTTGAAGTTCGCGGTGACCCAGACGCCGGTGTCAGCGACGATGCTGAGCAATGGCTGTCCCGGCGCGACGAGCTGCCCTACTTCCACCTGCTTTCTCGAAACCTCGCCGGAGGCCGGCGCTGTGATGCGGGTGTAATCGAGCTGCAGCTGAGCGTTCTCCGCCGCCGCGCGAGAAGCGAGCGAGCGCGCGTTGGCGACACGGACGCCGGCTTCCATTGTGTTCACCGTTCCGCCGGCCGCCGCGGCCTGACGCTGGGCAGCGAGGAGGTTCGCGTGCGCGACGTCTGCGGTCGCCTGTGCGGCGTCAAGCTGTTGCTTGGAGATGATCTGCTTGGCGACCAGCTCCCTGGCGCGGGCAAGATCGGCGTCAGCCTTGTTCGCGTTGGCCTGAGCGGCCCCGATCTGCGCATCGAGCGCGGCGCGCTGGCCGGTGGCGCTCTGAACCTGCGCCTCCGCCTGCCCGGAGAAACCACCGCCGCCGGCCGTCGCTTCGGCAGCCGCGAGATCAGCCTGCGCCTGCTGGAGACGGACGCGATAGTCGGCGTCGTCGAGCTGCACCAGGAGCTGTCCCGCGTTCACATGATCGTTCTCGTTCACGTTGACCGTTTTCACGTAGCCGCCGACCTTCGCCAGCACCGGCACGATGTGGCCGTCGACCTGCGCGTTGTCAGTCGACTGGTGCGTGCGGCCGTAACTCCACTTCTGGAACCCCCAGACGAGGAGGATCAACGCGACGACACCAACGATCGGAATTACGAACTTCTTTTTCGATGGTGTGTCGGGCTCGGACGCTTCGGTTCTGCCGTTGCGTGAAGCTGGAGTCGCGGGTGATTCGGTATTGATTGCGGTTGCCATAACCTGTCCTGTAGTCCTGATAGTCTAATTGGAGTTTTTGTAAATCCTGACGATCATTTCAGTGTCGTAACGCTTCCCGTCGCTCGCGCGAGCGACACGCGCGCGAGCTGGTACAGCGTCTCGGCGTCGTTCACGAGCGTCCGCGAGGACGTGAGAGCGAGCGACGCGTTCACCACGTCCGCGTTTCCGGCGACCCCGGCGTTGAAGCGGTCGCGCGCCTGCACCACTTCCTGCTCGGCCAGGCTAAGCCTCTCGGTCGCTGCGCCGAGCTGCTCGCGGGCGCCAGCGAGGTCGATCAATGCGCCGCGCACGTCGACCTGAGCCTGCTGCTCGAGATCGCGCCGGCGAATTTCCGTCGCCTTCACCACCGACTGCTGCTCTTGGACGCGCGCCTCCCGCCTGAAGCCGTCGAAAATCGGGAGCGTGACCTGCAATCCCCAGGTGTACGTGTTGAGCATCTTCGCGCCGTTTTTTCCGATCACGCCATCGTCGGCGACGAGCCCCAGCGAGGGAAGGCGCTCGGCCTTGATGGCCGAGAGACCCTGTTTTGCCGCGCGGATGCGCTCGTCCTCGGCGAGGAGGTCCGGTCGATTGCGAATCGCCTGCGCCACGAGCGCTGTTTCGTCCGGAAGCGTCCCATTGTCGGTGGCGGTGGAGAGAGAATCCGCGAGCACGATGTCGGTTCCGACGGGAAGCGCGAGGGCGCGCAGGAGATCGAGATGCGCGTGGTCACGCGCGTTGCGTGACGCGATGAGGGCGGCGCGTGTGTTCGCGAGTTGTGATTTGGCGCGCGTGACGTCGAGCCCGACACCGGTGCCAGCCTGAAGCTGCGACTGCGCAATGCTGAGCAACTCGGTGGCGAGGACGGTGTCGGCCTGACGCGCGCGTAGATCGGCGTCCGCGCGCATCGCTCTCACGTAAGCGTTGGTGGCGATGGTCGCGGCCTGCTCGGCGGTGGCGTCGGCGTCCGCGCTCGAGGAGCGTGCCTCGGCCTGAGCCGAGCGAACTCGTCCGAGCGCGCCAAAATCGAAAAGGCTCTGCCTCACTTGCCCGCGAAAGTCCAACGTGTTGACGGGGCCTTCGATCTGACCCTGCGGATCGAACAGAGCAGGCTGGCCAGGCGTGGCAGGGAAATCGATGCCGAGCGTGGAGGTGTTGAAGGTGCGCCCGGCTTCCTGGACGTAGCTGCTTATGGTTGGGAGCAGATCCGACTTGCGCTGGCGCACGCGAGCTACGGCTTCGTCGGCGCGAAGGCGAGCACCCCGGGAAATCGCGCTTTGGCGCGCGGCGAGTCGTGCGGCGTCGCCGAGGGTGAGGGGTATCACCGCTGCCGGCAACAGGACAGGCGTTGGCGCGGTCACGGGCGTCTGCGCGAGCGCGAAAGAGGATGCGGTTGCAATCGTTGCAACGGCCGCGAGCAGGCGCCTGATCATACTGGGAAGAATCTTAGTCATTGTTGGAGGGAATGAACAAAGTTGTGTCCGACGGAGCGCCATCAGCTTGCGCGGAGCAGCCCGCAAAGGGCGTGATCGAGTGGAGGTAGAACTGGGCCACCTCCTGGAAAACCTGCTCGTCTTTCTTGTCGCAGAGGAGTGGTACTCCGGTGTACTCGTCGCGCCAGATACCGTTCATGACGGTGAGCGCAACGAGCATACGCGCGGCGATCATTGGATCGATCTCACGGAATTCGCCCGCGTCGACTCCCTTGCGAATGATTCCGCTCAGCAGCTTGAGCCCGCGGGACACCACCTCATCGGCGTAGAACTTGGCAAGATCGGGGAATTGGTGGAGCTCGCCTAGGACGAGGCGGTAAATGGTGCTGAAGACGGGCGAGCGGACGAAATTCCAGTAGCCCCGCATGGCGACGTAGAGCTGCTCGGTGGGTGTGCCGCTGCCGACAGTTCTTTCGGCGTACTCGATCGCGGCGACGGCGGTTTGCCGGACCATCTCGCGGAAGAGCTCTTCCTTGTTGGGGAAGTAGAGGTAGATGGTGCCCTTGGAGACCCCGGCGCGCTCGGCGATGTCCTGGAGCCGGGCGTTGGCGAGCCCGCATTCGCCGAAAACCTCGAGAGCGGCCTCGATGATCTGCTGGGGCCGGTGCTCGGGTCGTCTACGCCACTTTGGGGCCGATTTTACTGACTTGGCTGGTTTGGTTCTAGGCATCGCTAAAGGAAATAGTTACTGACCAGTCAGTAATATACTAAGGCCGAGGGATTGCGTCAATTACTTAGTACCGCGATCTCTATTGGTGGGTCGTCTCCGCGGCCTCTTTGCCCCGAAAGTGCGCGTTCGTCAGCAGCACTATCGACGTCAGTAGCAGGAACAGCGTCACCGCGCCGAGGACCAGTCCGGTGAGTGCGGCACTCAGGTCGGTCTTCTTCTTGGTCGCCATCAGGTTGCTCTCCGGTCGGTCTTCTTTTTCGTCGCCATTACTTCGCCTCCGGCCCGCTCGAAACTCTGGCCTTCGTTACGGTGTCGTTCTGGTTGATCTTGGGGACCACGTCGACCCCTTGGATAACCTTGCCAAAAACCGTGTGGACTCCGTTCAGGTGCTTGGTGTTCTGCTCGCTGAGCACGATGAAGAACTGGCTGCCGCCGGTGTTCTTTCCGGCATGCGCCATCGACAGCGCTCCGACTTCGTGCTTGCGCGGGTTTCCACTCGTCTCGCAATCGATCTTGTAACCCGGACCTCCGGTTCCCACCGGACCCTTCGCGTGCTCCCCGCCCTTCGAGTAGGGGTCACCGCCCTGGACCATGAAATCCTTGATGACGCGGTGGAACTTGGTGCCGTCGTAAAAGCCGGAGTTGGCGAGCTTCTCGAAGTTGGCGACCGTCTTCGGCGCCTCCTTCTCGTACAGCTCGGCCTTCATGGTGCCCCTGTTGGTTTCAATCGTGGCGAATTTTGTCATGGTCGCGTTAAGAGGAAATTAGCGCTGAATGATAACATTAAACCGTCCTTGACGGTCAAATCTCGTTGAACACATTAAACTCTGCTCGCCGGGCAGATGTCATTGAGCACGCAGAGTTCGCATTTGGGCCTTCTCGCCTCGCAGACTCTACGCCCGTGAAAGATGAGCAGGTGCGCGAGCAGCGCCCAATCGTCGCGCGGGAACAGCGGCATCAGATCCTGCTCTATCTTGACCGGATCCGTCTCCCTGGTGAGGCCGAGGCGGTGGCTTACTCGCGCAACGTGAGTGTCGACGACTATCCCTACGTTCTTCCCGAACGCGTTGCCGAGCACGACGTTGGCGGTCTTGCGTCCGACGCCGGGTAGCTTTACGAGCGCGTCCATCGAATCCGGCACCTCGCCGTTGTGGCGCTCGACGAGTGCCTTGCCGAGTCCGATGAGGCTTTTCGTCTTGTTGCGGAAGAACCCGGTGCTCTTGATGATCTCTTCGAGCTTTTCCGGTGGCGCATCGGCGAGAGACGCGGCCGTCGGGAAGGTCTGAAAGAGCAGCGGCGTCACCATGTTGACGCGCCTGTCGGTGCATTGCGCGCTCAGGATCGTCGCCATCAACAACTGGAGCGTCGTCTGGTAATCGAGCTCGGTGCGGGCGTCCGGGTATTCGCGCCTGAGACGGGAGAGAACCTCGAGTGCGTGAGGGCCGATGGAATTTTTCGCGATTCGGCGGGGCGCAGTCTTTCGCTGAAGACGAGCCCGAAGATTTGTGACTCGCGGCTTTCGCGCCACCCGTACGGCGACTTTTGGCTTCGCGAGCACAGGCCGACGCTTTTTCACCTTTGCCGTAGTGCGTTTCATCGGGCCCGTCGCTTCCGCGCAAACGCGAGCACGTCGTCCGCGTTCCGCGTGTTGAGGATCTCTCCCGCCTCGAGCCAAGCCTTTCTCGCCATCCCAATTCCAAAATGCACGTTGTCGAGCCCGGCCGTCGAGTGCGCGTCGGGCCCGATTTCGATCGTGACGCCCAGCTCCTTCGCCTGGCGGCAGTAGCGCCAGTCCAGGTCCAGGCGATGGGGGTCGGCGTTGAGCTCCACCGCGACTCCGACCTGTACTGCTTTCTCGAGCACCGCCTCGATGTTGATCGCGTATGGCTCGCGCGTGAGAAGCAATCTGCCGGTCGGATGCGCCAGGATCGTGAGGTGCGGGTCGTCGAGCGCGGCAAGCACGCGCTTTGTCATCGCCTCTCCATCCATGCTGAACCGCGAATGGATCGACCCTATCACGTAGTCGAAACCGTCCAGAATCTCCGCGTCGTAGTCGAGACGCCCGTCGGCCAGAATGTCGGCTTCGATTCCCTTGAGGATGCGAAAGCCGTTCATCTGCGCATTAACGCGGTCGATCTCCTCCTGTTGGCGAAGGAGCCGGTCGCGCTTGAGTCCACCCGCATAGAACGCCGACTCCGAGTGATCCGAGATTCCGATGTAGTCCCAGCCGCGCTCTTTTGCGGCGGCAGCCATCTCTTCTATCGTCGCGGTGCCATCGGAATAGTCGGAGTGGCAGTGGAGCACCCCGCGGATGTCGTCGAAGGTCACGAGATTCGGCAGCTCCCGCCGCGCCGCGGCCTCGATCTCACCCATCCCCTCCCGCATTTCGGGCGGAATCGGCTCCAGATCCAGCGCGGTGAAAAACGCATCTTCGTCCTTCAGGCGAATGCGATCTCCTCCCTTCCCGATGAGCGAATTGCCGGCGATCTCGAAGCCCTTCTTCCGGGCCAGCACCTTCATCTCTTCTATGTGGGCCGTGCTTCCCGTGGCGCGCCACAACGCCACCGGGTAATCCGCCCTGGTGACGCAGTGCATGTCGAGATGGGTCCCATCGACGAATCGAATATGGACCGAGCCCGGATCCTCACAGGTCTTGCTCTCTCTGACGCCAGGCGATCTTCCGAATGATGCCGCCACACTCGCCGGATCGCCCGAACACTCGGCGACTATGTCGATGTCGGCCACGACCTCGTTGTGACGTCGGATCGAGCCCGCGACGTCGGCGTGAGTGACGTCGGGATGCTTGACGACGTTGGCGAGAAGGAGGTGCGCTTCGACCGCTGCCGCCGGAAAGCGCTTGAGGTGCGCGTTGCGCCGGAGAGTCTCGATCCCTCTGAGAATTTTCTCCGCCGTCTTCTTGCCGAACTTCGGAAGCTCGGCCAGCTGGCCATTCTGGGCCACGCGCTCGAGATCCTCCAAATTCTGGACACCGAGCGAGTCGTGAATGAGCTGGACCTTGGCGGCGTTGAGTCCGGGGACCCGAAAAAGCTCCAGCAGTCCTTCGGGGACTCCCTCGCGCAGCTCGTTCAGGTACGACGACTCGCCAGTCTCGATCAGCTCACGAACGACGGACAACGTCGCCGGTCCGATCCCCGAAATGTCCGCCAGCTCGCCCGAGCGCAACAGTGGGGCAAGATCATCGGTGTCGAGCGCGATGAGCGAACGGGCTGCCCCGGCGTAAGCGCGCGCCTTGAATTTCTGTTCGCCTTTTACTTCGAGGAGGGCGCCGATCTGGGAAAGAACGTGCGCGGCCGAGCGGGAATCCATTCCCCCAATATACGGGGCCATCCTTCGCCGTTTCTACACGCAGATCCTTCCCATCCAATCCTGTTATTCGGAGTCCAGGATCGCCGGAGAACTACGCCGTTTCTTCGATTCCGGCGTGGAATGGCAGCGTCTTGACGATGTCTTCGATCTGCTTCTGGATCAGCTCGAGCTCCTGGCTGGCGCCTTCGCTATCGAGCATTCCGTGTCGCATCGTTACCGCGACGCGATTCATGTACTTGATCTTGGTGATGATCTCTTCGGTCGCGCGACGAAGTCGGATGTAGCGTCTCTTGTCGGCCAGAGCGCGGTGGCAGCGTCGCTCGAGGTCCTGCGGAGTGAGCTTCCTGGCTACTTCGACCGCTTCAGCGATCGTCCGGCCGGGAACGGCGCCGTGATCCGGGATTCCCATCTGGTCGCTCGAAGGATCGCTGAACCACAACCTGCCAATGTATTCCACGCCATCGTACGCGAGACGGAGCGCGACCTTGTATTCCTTGCCGTCGACCGTGATCGAGCTGATCGCGTGCTGTGTGACGCCGGAGTCAGATGTCATGGCAGAGTTTCAGCTTCGTACGGTCGGAGTGGATTCATTAAGGAATGGGTCGAGTGCCGTGAAAAGCTTTTCCGGCTGTTCAACGTACGGCACATGGCCGCACTCGTCCAGAACCACGAGGTTCGTTGCGAGCGCACTGGCGCCTGCAGTGAATGACGCAAATGGAATGGGATCGTCACGGCCACAGATGATGATCGAGTGGATTTTGATCCCTTTCAGGTCATTGATGAGGTTGAAATCCCCCAGACTTTCCCAGACGGATTGCTGCACCCTGCCGACGATCCGGAAGGGTGTGAGGTCCTTTGCGTTGCGCGGATCCGAGAAATAACCGGCGACCCCCAGCTCAAAAGCGCGCTGCCGGTACGCGTCCGGATCCCGCTCTCGGAGGCCCGACGCCGCCAGCTCTTCGCGCATCCCGTGGATCTCCGGATTCAGCTGTCGGCGGGTGAACTCCGCCTCGAACTGAAGCTGGTACTCCTTCGTCAAAGGCGCCGGACTGATGAGAGCCATGCGATCGGGCGCGCGGAGATGGGGGTTTCTCCGTTGTTCGATTGCGTACAGGAGTGCGAGCATCGCCCCCCACGAGTACCCGACGATCGACAACGGGTCCAATGCGAACTCGTCGACGATCGCGCCCAGATCCTCGATGTGGGTCTTCCAGGTGATCTTAACGCGCGCGTCGGCCTTGGATCGACCACCGCCCCGTTGGTCGTAAAAGAGCAGATCGTGGTTCTCGCCCAGATGCAGCATCTGCGGCAGCAGGTACCGGTGGTCCGCCCCCGGCCCGCCGTGAAGAATGAGCAGCTTCGGAGCATTCGGACGACCGTACTTCACCCAGTAGAGCGGCGACCCCGCGGTCGTCGTGAATCCTTCCTCCCGTGGGGCGGGGATCGGCTTCGGCATGGGAGCTAGCTCAGCGACACCCCTCGACTACCGCGCCGTGAAGTCGGTCTTGCTCGTTACGATCCGGCAGGTCTCGGCGATCAGCTCCGCAGCGTGATCGATGTCCTGGAGGCTCGCCAGCTCATTGGGCGAATGCATGTAGCGATTGGGAACGGAGACGAGCCCCGTCGCGACTCCCTCGCGCGCGATGTGAATCGCGTCTGCATCCGTGCTCGTCTCCCGCCCGGCGGCGTGCAACGAGAAGGGGATCTTCCGGGTCTCCGCCGTCTTCATCAGCATGCCGAACACCACCGGCGAGATGATCGACCCGCGCGTCAACACCGGGCCTCCTTCGATGGCGGCATCGCCGTATTCCTTCTTCTCGACCCCGGGATGATCGATCGCGAACGTTACATCGACGACGATCGCCATCTGCGGCGCGATGCAGTTCGCGCACACGCCAGCGCCGCCTCCGCGGTAGCCGATCTCCTCCTGCGTCGTGGCGACGGCGACGACTTTGGCCGAACCGGGCTTTTCCGCGTATCGACGCAACGCCTCGAGGACGACGAAGGCGCCGATCCGGTCGTCGATCGAGCGCGAAACGAGTCTCCCATTCGGAAATTCCATGGTGCGTGAGTCAATCACGCCGGCATCGCCCACCAGAACCATCCCCTCCGCCTCTTTCTTCGTCTTGGCGCCGAGGTCGACCCAGATTTCCGTGAACTTCGCCGCCTTCTCGCGCTCTTCCAGTTTGATCAGATGGATCGGTTTCTTGCCCACGACCCCGAACACCTCGCCATGGCGGCCGATGAAGCGGAGGCGCTGTCCGATCAGCACCTGGGGATCCCATCCCCCAATTGGTTGGATGTACGCGTAGCCCTGGTCGTCGATGTAGCTGATGATGACGCCGATCTCATCGATGTGGCCGGCCAGCATGATCGTGGGCTTGCCGCCGCCATTCACCTCGGCGAGGCTGTTGCCGGCGACGTCGCCGCTCACCTTCGCGAATTTCTTTGCGTAGTCGCGCCAGACCTTTGCGGGCGCGGCCTCGAAGCCGGAGGGGCCCGGCGTATCGAGCAGCTTTTTCAGGAAGCTGAGAGAGTCAGAGGCTATCATCAGGATGTATGGGAATTCGTGTAGAGGCGGGGGCACGAACCGACGAGACAGCGGGATTGTCGGGGCGGGTCGAATATAGCATCACGCAGGGGGCGCTCCTAACGTGGCGCGCGAACGAGTCTTGCAAGTCAGAGATCGCAGTTGGTGTCCCTTCTACGCTAGCGGTTGCGATGTCCACGTCACGATTCAAAAAAATGAGAACATGCGTCATTCTGCTGCTCGCAGGGCTCTCCGCGCCACTGGTCCCGCCGCGCGCATCGGCCCAGGGCACCGCGACTTCCGCGCCACTCACCGACATCCAATACGAGGTGACGTTCACGCGCGCGAACGCGGAGCGGCGGCAGGTCACGTCGACGATGACGTTCACCGTGGGAGGGACGGATCCTGTCCTTCTCTCGATTCCCAAATGGACGCCCGGAGCCTATGAGATCGCCAACTTTGCGCGCGACGTCTCCAGCTTCTCGGCGGAGCAGGCGGGGACCTCCCTGGCGTGGGACAAGATCGATCCGGATACCTGGCGCATCCGCCCGCGCGGGGTGGGCGAGGTCACGGTGAAATTCGACTATCTGGCCGACAGCCTCGACAACGCCAACACGTGGTCGCGTCCCGACTTTCTTCTCTTCAACGGGACGAATCTCTTTCCATATCCAGAGGGCAGAGGATTCGATTTTCCAGCCTCAGTGACGGTGAACACCGAAGCCGGATGGAAGATCGTGACCGGGATGACGCCGGCGGGCGCCCACCGCTACTCCGCACCGAACTATCACGATCTCGTAGACATGCCGTTCTTTGTGGGGCAGTTCGATCTCGACAGCGCACAGATCTCCGGGACGTGGGTTCGCTTTGCCACATATCCGTCCGGAAGTGTGACCGGCGGCGCCCGGGTCGCCGTCTGGGAGGCGCTCAAACGCGTGATTCCGGCAGAGGTGAAAGTGTTCGGCGAAGTGCCGTGGAGCACGTACAGCGTGCTGCAGATCACCGATCCATCTTACGGGGGCGGCTCGGGGCTCGAGCACCAGAATTCCCACGTCGATGTCCTGAATCCCGGAATGCTCGGCACGCCCGTGCTGCCATCCCTCTACGCGCACGAAATCTTTCACGCCTGGAACGTCAAGCGCTTGCGCCCCGCCGATCTTTTTCCCTACAGATACGACGAGGAGCAGCCCACACCGCTGCTATGGATCAGCGAGGGAATCACAGACTACTACGCCGATCTGGCGGAAGTCCGCGGCGGGATCGTCGATGCGAACGGCTTCTACCTTCTCACGGGTGACAAGATATCCGAAGTCGAGGCGCTGGCACCGACGGCGCTGGAGGATGCGTCGCTCTCGACATGGATCCATCCGCGCGATGGGACCGAGTACATCTACTATTCAAAGGGATCGCTTGCCGGACTGCTGCTCGACATCATGATCCGCGACGCGAGCGACAACCACAGCTCGCTCGACGACGTGTTGCGCACGCTGTACAACACGGCTTACAAGAATGGTCGCGGCTTCACCTCGGACGAGTGGTGGAGCACGGTGAGCAAAGCCGCGAAGGGACGATCCTTCAGTGATTTCTACGCGCGCTACATCGATGGCCGCGAGCCCCTCCCGTATGACAAGGTTCTGCCGCTGGCTGGACTTCGGCTCGCGCGCGATACCGCTCACGTTCCTCAGCTCGGAATCGCGAGTCTTCAGGATTCGACCGGCTTGCACGTGACTCAAGTGATTTCGGAGAGCGCCGCGGCGGTCGCGGGCGTCCAGCCCGGCGATCAACTCATTTCCGTGGGCGGATTCAACGCCGACGATCCAAACTGGACCGAGAAATTCCGCTACCGTTACGCCCGTCAACCAGGAGGCACCGAGCTTCCCGTTGTTATTCGTCGAAACGGGGCCGAGCAGACTCTGACCGCTCGACTCCATTTCGTCATTAGCGTCGGCTCGCATCTGATCGAGGACGCGCGGGCCTCGGCAAAAGCACGCAAAGTGAGAGACGGACTACTGCGCGGAGTAACTCAGCCCTGACCGCCCTGCTTGAGCACCGCCTTCGCGATGGTCTGCAGCTGCATATTGGACGTCCCTTCGTAGATCGTCCCGATCTTCGCGTCGCGATAGAACTTCTCCACCGGGTAGTCCTTCGTGTAGCCGTAGCCTCCGAAGAGCTCGACGCAGAGCGACGTGACGCGCTCGCACACTTGTGAGGAGAAGAGCTTCGCCATCGCCCCTTCGCGCGCGATGTCTTTTCCGGCGTCCTTGAGACGCGCCGCGTTGTACACCATCAGCCGCGCGGCCTCGACATCTGTCGCAGCCTGGGCGATCTGGAACTGGATCCCCTGGAATTCGGCTAGCGGCTTCCCGAATTGCTTGCGCTCGCTGAGGTACTTGATGGTGACGTCGAGCGCGCCCTGCGCGACGCCGATCATCTGCGCGCCGATGCCGACGCGTCCTTCGTTCAGCGTGTTGATCGCGATCTTGTAACCCTGTCCCACGGGACCGAGCACATTCTCCGTGGGAACCTCGCAGTTGTCGAGCAGGAGCTCGACGGTGCTCGAGGCGCGAATCCCCAGCTTGTCCTCCTTCTTGCCGACCTTGAATCCCTTGAAGTCCCGCTCGATGATGAAGGCAGTGATCCCGCGATAACCGGCCGATGGGTCGGCGTTCGCGAAAACGACGAAGATTCCTGCCTCCGCCCCGTTGGTGATCCAGAGCTTCTGACCATTCAGGACCCAACAATCGCCGCGCTTCTCGGCGCGCGCGGCAAGGCCGAACGCGTCTGAGCCCGAGCCTGACTCGGAGAGCGCGTACGCGCCGATGACTTCCGAAGTGAGCAACGGCAGATACTTCGATTTCTGCGCGTCGCTGCCGTATCGGGCTATGGGATAATTCACCAGCGTATTCTGAACGTCACACACGATGGCCGACGCAGCATCCACCTTGCTGATTTCCTCGACCGCCAGCGTCACCATGAAAAGCGAGCCACCGGCTCCCCCGTACTCCTCGGGAACCTCGATGCCCATGAGCCCGAGCTCGAAATATTTCGGAAACAATGCGGGGTCGATTCTCCCCGCCTTCTCCATTTCCGCCGATCGCGGGCGCACCTCTTCGTCCGCAAACGCCGCAACCGCGTCGCGGAACATCATCTCCTCCTCGGAGAGGAGAGTCAGCGCGGACGTTGAGGCGGTCGTATCAGCTGGCACGGCGATCGATTCCTCTGCGGTCTACCAGATTCGCGGCTGAATTGCGGTCGCGCGCACCATTGGATCACTGTCCTTGCATCCCCATGCCGCTTTGAACTCCGGCATGTTGCTGAGCGGCCCGTTCACACGCCACTTCGCCGGCGGATGGGGGTTGGAGGCGACGAGGAATCGGAGGAATTCCGGTCGATCGAGCGTGCGCCACACCTGTGCCCAACCGAGGAAGAAACGCTGCTCCGGAGTAAAGCTGTCAATCACCGGTTGGGGATGCGTCGCGAGAGCCCGCTTCATCGCCGCATAGGCGACGGTCAAACCGCCAAAGTCGCCGATGTTCTCACCGAGTGTCAGCTGCCCCTGCACGTGCGTGGCCGTGTCGATCACGGTGTACGCATCGAACTGTTTGACAATTTTCTGCGCCTCGGCGTCGTAGCGCGCAGCGTCGTCCTTGCTCCACCAGTCGCGCATGTTGCCGAACTTGTCGAACTGCCTGCCCTGGTCGTCGAAGGCGTGCGACATCTCATGCCCGATCACGGCGCCCATGGCTCCGTAGTTCAGCGCATCATCGGCTTTGGGATCGTAGAAAGGCGGCTGGAGAATTCCCGCCGGGAATACGATCTCGTTGAGAAGCGGGTTCTCGTACGCGTTGACGGTTGGAGGCGTCATGCCCCATTCAGTGCGGTCTGTCGGCTTGCCGATCTTTGCCCAATCGCGCGCCGACGCCCACTGCTGCCCAGCGAGAACGTTCGCGTAGTATCCCGTCGGACTGATCTGCAACTTCGAGTAGTCGCGCCACTTGTCGGGATAGCCGATCTTGCGGTTGAATGCGTCGAGCTTGACCAGCGCCTGTTGCTTCGTCTCCGGCCCCATCCACTGCAACTGTTCGATGCGCGAGCGCAGCTCCCGCACGAGATTATCCACTATCGTGACTGCACGCGCTTTCGCTGCCGGGGAGAATTTGCGCGCAACGAACTCCTGACCGAGCAATTCACCGAGGTAGTTGTCGGTAGCGTTGACGCACCGCTTCCAACGCGGGCTGATCTCTGTCGCGCCCGTGAACAGCTTGTTGAACTCGAAGTTCTCCTTCACGAAAGGTGTGCTCAGTGAAGGCGCGGAGCCGTTGATCAGCCGCCAGCGCAGCAGTGTCTTCCAGTCGGGAAGCGGCACGCTGGTCAGCATCCCGTCGAAGTTCTGGAAGAATTCCGGCTGCCCGACATTGATCTTGGCCGGAATCGGCGCTCCAAGCTCCGAGTAGAACTGCGCCCATGAAAAGTGCGGCGTCAGCGAGTCGACCTGCCGCAGCGTCAAACCGTGATAGTTGTTGACTACGTCGCGCAGCTGAATGGGAGTGCGCGAGCCCTTCGCGAACTGGGTCTCGACCGCAAGTACAGTACTGCCTTCAGCGTCCGCCTTCGCCGGAGGGTCGCCGAGCAGCTGAAACATTCGTGAGACGCCAGCGGTGAATTTCGCGCGCAGATTGGCGGACGCAGTGTCCGTCTTCGTGTAGTACTCGCTATTTGGAAGCGACAACCCGCCTTGATACAGGCCGGCGATCGTATTTGCCGCATCCTTCGCGTCCTGGGCGGATCCCTCCGAGATGGGCGCAAGCCCGTAACTCTTCTCGAGCTCGCCGAGCGCTCGTTTCAAATCGTCCACGCTGTTGATTGCCGCGATGCGATCGAAGCCCGGCTTGAGCGGTGCCGCTCCAAGGCGTTCGATGGCGGCCGTGTCCATGCACGTCGAGTAAAAAGCTCCGACTTTCCATTCCCCCGAGCCTGGTTTGTACTGCCCGGACTTCACTCGCACCACATTGGTGTCGAGGATGTTGCGCAGAACCTCCTGGTTCTGATCGAACAGCTGGTCGAACGCACCGAAAGAGGGATAGTCTCCGGGAATCTTCGCGCGTTGCAGCCAGCCGCCGTTGGCGAACTGGTAGAAATCCTGGCAGGCCGGGTGGCTCGAATCGAGGTTGGCGCGATCGAAGGGGACGGTCTGCAATGGTGCCTGCCCGCGCAGCGTGGCCGCGAGCGTTACCATGAGCATGAAAGAGCCGGCGAAAATACGACGCGAGTGCATCACGACGAGCCTCCCGGGAGAGCAGTTTGGCGCGCCGTCCTGGCACGGCACGCGTCCCCACAAAGTTTCTCTGAACAGTCCGGATCCCAGCACCGATCAGCCTCGGTTCCGTCAACAGGTATCACGGCTTCAATTCCGGCGCGCTCGAGAATGAGCTCCGCAAGTTTTTCGTGGACACCAAAAGCGGGCGTGACGCTGAATGTCACGTGCGGAAACGCCCGCGCCGCTTCGGCTACCATGCGGGGGATATCCGCCGTCGAATGTCGACCTGGTGAAAGCATGTACGGAAAGACACTGACGTCCGTCGCGCCGCCGCCGACGCAATCGGCGAATCCGTGAGCAATGTCCGGGTCTGCCAGCTCCATGTGAGCATGGCGCACGACGACTTCCGGGCCAGCCATCGTCTGCAGGAGATTCGACACGCAGCGGAGCATGTCGTTCGCCTCCCGTTTACGAGAGCCGTGGTCGACGATCAGAATTCCCTTCATGTGTGCAAAATGGCGCCGTGCCCGCTTGGCGACTAGTGCGCGGCTTCGTCGAGGGCGCTTCCCCGGTGCCAGATCGGGCGCGCCAGGCCGCCGGAGTCGTCGTAGAAGTGGATTTTGTCGGGCGCGTAGATCTTGGTGAGAAAGACGATCTGGCCCGTATGCATCGAGAAGTGCTCCACCACGTGGTACACGGCCGCAAGCACTGTCGTGTCGCGCTCCTGGATCACGATCGATCGGCCAAGATCCGCTGCGGTCAATCCGGCGAGCACACCGTCTGCCTCGCGGAGGACTGCCTCCAAATTGTCGAGCAGCTTCGACCCTTCGGCGCCATCGGTTTGCGCGAATTCGCCGGCGCGGTAGCGGGTGATCGATCGTCCGCCAATGCCGCCGAGTATCCATTCGGTGACGTTTCCGGTGAGATGGACGAGAAGATTGCCGATGCTGTTTGAGCCCTGATTCGGCCTCGCCCATACCGCGCTGCGGGGCAGCGCGTTGACACAGTGCCGGAGCTTGATCGGGTACTCTTTCGTCAGCCAGTAGCGCGAGCGCGAAAGGAAGATCTCCGGAACCGACACTACGCCGTCCTGGCTTGGGCGGGAGCGAGCGTGTCGCGGAACACTTCCAGCGCCAGCTCGACCTTCCCGAATGGAGCCGACACCTGCACACCTTGAACGTGGGGCTTCACGCGCTCGAGCATCTCTCTTGCGATCGCGATTCCCTCCGCCACGCCGTGCTCCTTGGATTTGGCGCTCGCCGCGCGCATCCGCTCGATGACCTTCGCCGGCACGACGACGCCCGGCACTTCGTTCGCGAGAAACTCGGCGTTGCGCAACGACACGAGCGGCCAGATTCCGGCCACGATCGGAATGCGCGTATGCTCGATAGTCGAGAGGAATTTCTCGAGCTGTTTCACATCGAACACGGGCTGCGTGATCGCGTACTCCGCCCCGGCTTCGACTTTCCACTCGAAGCGCTTGAGCTCGTGCGCTGGATCGAGCGCGGCGGGATTCACGCCGACGCCGATCGCGAACCTGGTGGGCGCCCCAATGGCATTGCCGCCCGGATCCAGTCCGTGGTTGAGCTGGCTCACCAGGTTCGTCAACCCGATCGCATCGATGTCGAACACCGCCGTAGCATTCGGATACGGCCCCATCTTGGGCGGATCGCCCGTGATGAGGAGGATGTTGCGGAGTCCAACGGCCGCCGCGCCCAGCAGGTCGCTCAGCATGCCGAGGAGATTGCGATCGCGGCAGCAGTAGTGGGTGACAGTCTCGATTCCCACCTGCTGCTCGATCAGGACGCTGGTGAGCAGCGCGCCCATCCGGCTCTGCGCCCGCGGACCATCCGGCACGTTCACGGCATCGACTCCCGCATCCCTCAGGCGCGATGTGTCCATTAGCATCTTCGAGGCGTCGACCCCGCGCGGAGGCACGATCTCCACCGACGTCACGAACTCGCCGGCCGCGATCTTCCGCGCCCACTTCGATCGCTCGGCGAAGGGTACGGGCTGCACGCCCGGATTTTCGGGCGGAGCATCGGGTTGCACCTGCCGTCGCTCCCGTGCCGGAACGCGCGGCTGCCTCGGCGAAAGGGGACGCACACCTTCTACCATCGCCGCGATGTGCTCGGGGGTGGTACCGCAACAGCCACCGACGATTTTGGCTCCCGCCTGGACCAGGTGATGCGCGTAGGTCGCCATGTACTCGGGGCTCGCCATGTACATGCTGCGCCCGCTCACATCACGTGGCATCCCGGCGTTGGGTTGCGCGCTCAGCTTGCGCCTCGTAACCGGCACCATTTTCTCGATCGCGTCGAGGATTATCTGCGGACCAACAGAGCAGTTCAGGCCGATTATGTCGGCGCCAAACGCGTCCAGCGACTGCGCGATATCCTCGACCGATACTCCGTACGGCGTGTGGCAGTCGGAGCCAATGGTCATCTGCGCGATGACGGGAATGGTCGGATCCACTTCGTGAGCGGCGAGAATCGCCTGCTCGATCTCGTGCACATCGGCGAACGTCTCGAGAACGAAGAGATCACAGCCGCCCTCCTTGAGCGCCTGGAGCTGCTCGCGGAATGTCGCCCGCGCTTCGTCGAGACTGGTTGGCCCGAATGGCTCGAGACGAACGCCAAGCGGACCTACAGCGCCGGCGACGAGGACATCGTCGTCCGCGACTTCGCGCGCAATCTTGGCCGCGGCGCGATTGATGTCGGCAACCTGCCCCTCGAGCCCATATTGCGCCAGCTTGATCCGGTTTGCGCCGAAGGTGTTCGTCTCCAGCACCTCGGCTCCCGCTTTCTTGTACGCCTTGTGCACGTCGCGGACGAGATCCGGGGCGCGCAGGTTCAGCTCGTCGTAGCACTGGTTGATGAACACGCCCTTGTTGTACAGCATCGTGCCCATCGCACCGTCGAAAACGATGACCTGATGCGGGTCGAGGAGCCGGGCGATCAGCGGGTTCTCAGGCAACGGCGGCCTCCGCTTCAGTCGAAGCGCCGGTGTCGGCGCCACGGACCGCGTAGTACTTCGCTTCCGGATGATGGATGACGACCGCGGCTGTCGACTGTTCGGGAAGAATCTGGAACGCTTCGGTGAGATCCATGCCGAGCGCTTCCTTCGCTGGGAGGAGCTTGAACACAGTAGTGTGGTCGTCGAGGTCGGGACACGCGCCGTAGCCCCACGAGTACCTCTTCCCACTCGACACTCCCAGCTCCTTCTTGATGCGCCGGTGCGCCCACTCGGCTACGGCTTCCGCCGCCTCTACTGACAGGCCGTGAGAATAGAACGCTTCAGTGTACTCGTTCTTCGCCTGCAGCTCCTCGAATCGCTTCGTCGCTTCCTTGCCCACCGTTACGATCTGAAGGGGAATGACATCTACGTCGCCCGAATCGACACTGCGGATATAATCGGCGAGACAGAGTCGCTCGCGGCCGACCATGCGCGGGAAGTGGAAGCGCGCGATCTCGCGCAGCGAGCCGCCGTCGCTCGAGTAAGCTGCGGGATCGTAGATGAGCACGTCGTTCCCCCGCGACTGCGCGGGGAAATAACCGTAGACCATCTGTGGCTTGATCCAGCCGTTCTTCTTTGCGTCCTTCTTCAGCCGCTCGAGTGCGGGCTCGAATTCGTTCTTGATGGTCGCCTTGTACTGATCGCCCGAGCCGCGCGCGCCCCACTGGAGGCGATAGAGCTCGTCGAGATCGAGCAGATCGAAGATCTCGTCGATCGGAACGTCGCGAACCACGCGCGTTCCCCAGAAGGGCGGCGACGGGACGGGATTGTTGGCCGCGACATCACTGCGAGCTCCTCCGGCATCGCCAACGGCGATGTCCTTGCCGACGGCGGTGCGCAGGAACACATCGTTCCGGGCATCGTCAAGATTTTTATCGACAAAATGCGTCCGCTTCTTCGGATCCTGGAGGACATCCATCGTCTCCAGCCCTTCGAACGCGTCCTTGCAGTAAAACACGCCGGATTCGTACGCGCGCTCGCCCTCGACGAAGAGCGCGCGCCGGCCAAAGCGACGATTGATCGCCGCGCCACCGATCAGCACCGGGATCTGCATTCCGCGCTTGTCCAGCTCCTGAACGCAGAGCGGCATCTGCTTCGACGTCGAGACGAGCAGCGCGCTCAGCCCGATCGCATCGGCGCCGACCTCGACCGCCTTGTCCAGAATCGTGTTGACCGGAACCTGCTTGCCGAGGTCGAAAACGGTGTAGCCGTTGTTGGAAAGGATGGTGTTGACGAGCGACTTGCCGATGTCGTGCACGTCTCCGTACACGGTTGCCAGCACGACTTTCCCTTTGGTGTATCCCTCTGCCTTCTCGAGGAAAAGCTCGAGATGCTTGACTGCTTTCTTCATCACTTCGGCGGACTGGAGCACGAATGGAAGTATCAGCTCGCCGGCGCCGAACTTGTCGCCGACTTCCTTCATCGCGGGGAGTAGTACCTCGTTCAGTACCCGGACTGGATGCTTGCGCACATCCGCCGCATCCAGTTGCTCTTCGATGCCCTCTTTCTTTCGGTGCAGAATCATCCAGTGGATCTTCTGCTCCGGCGTCATTCCAGCGGTCGGATCTTCCTTCTCGACCTGCGCCGCGGCACCGCCGCCACCAACGTTCGAGAAGTACTCGATGAAACGTTGCAGGGCAGTCGGAGTTTTGTTGAAGACCAAATCGTCGGCCATCTCGCGCTCTTCCGCCGAAATCTCCGCGTAGGGCCGGATATGCGCCGGATTGACGATCGCCGCGTCGAGCCCCGCCTGCACGCAGTGGTGGAGGAACACCGAGTTGAGGACGCCGCGGGCTTCGGGAGTCAACCCGAAGCTGACATTGGAGACACCGAGTATGGTGGAGACGCCCGGAAGCTCGCGCTTGATGAGACGAATGCCTTCGACCGTCTCCTTGGCGGAGTCGATCCACTCGGCATCGCCGGTCGCGAGCGTGAACGTCAGCGCGTCGTAAATGAGATCTTCCGGCGCCAACCCATATTCACCGACCACGATATCATAAATCTTTTTTGCAACTTCGAGTTTTCTCTCTCTCGTCTTGGCCATGCCGATCTCGTCGATCGTGAGCGCGATCACCGCCGCTCCGTGCTTCTTTACCAGAGGCACGACGGAATCGATGCGCGTCCGACCGTTCTCCATGTTGATGGAGTTGACGATCCCGCGACCAGGGATGTGCTCGAGCGCAGCCTCGATCACGTTCGCCTCGGTGGAATCGATCACCAGCGGCGTCTCGACACTCATCGAGAGCAGCTTCACCACCTTCGACATCTGTTCCGCTTCATCCCCGCGCTCGGTCAGAGCGACGCAGACGTCCAGCACGTGCGCGCCGGAATCCACCTGCTCGCGCGCGACCTCGAGGATTCCCTCGTAATCGTCGGCCAGCAGCAGGCGCTTCACCTTGCGCGAGCCCTGCGCATTGACGCGCTCGCCCACCAGGAGCGGCGGCGGGTCCTGATGTAGTGTGATGGCGCGCATAGCGGAGCTCACCCGCGGGACGTGCTGCGCGTGCTTGACGGGCTTCGATGCGCGTTCTGCCTCGCGAACCGCTCCGACGATCGCAGCGAGATGCTCCGGAGTCGTACCGCAGCATCCACCGACAATGCGGACACCGAAGTCCTTCACGAATTCCGAGAGCGCGGTCGCCATCGGTCCTGGCTCGAGCGGATACACCGCCTCACCGACCCCGGTATTGAGCGGTAATCCCGCATTGGGAATCACCGACAACGGAAGCGTCGCGTGCTCGGACAGATACCTCACCGGCTCGCGCATATGTTCGGGGCCGGTGGAACAGTTCAACCCGATCACATCGACGCCGAGCGCCTCGAGCGTCGTCATCGCACTCGCGATGTCGGTCCCCAGGAGCATGCGCCCGCTCACGTCGAGCGTGACCTGCGTCTGCAACGGAAGCCGCCGTCCGATCTCGACGAACAATCGCTCGATGCCCGCGACCGCCGCCTTCACTTCGAGAATGTCCTGCGACGTCTCGATCAAAAGCAGATCGACTCCGCCCTCGACCAGGTACTTCGCCTGCTCGTAGAAGTTGTCTGCCAGCTCGGCATACGATATCTGCGACAGCACGGGATCGGAGCTGGACGGCAGCATCCCCGTCGGGCCCATCGAAGCCGCCACAAACCGCGGCTGATCGGGTGTCGAGTATTTGTCAGCAGCAGCCCGCGCCAGTCGCGCGGCACCAACGTTTATCTCGCGAACCTTGTCGCCCAACCCCCATTCCCTGAGACGACGGGGCGTCGACTGGAACGTGCACGTCTCCACGACATCGCATCCCACCGCCAGGAACGACTCGTGAATCGCCTGGATCACGTCGGGACGAGTGAGAACGAGATTGTCGTTACACCCCTCCAGCGCCTTGCCGCCAAAGTCCTCAGCGGAAAGGTTGTACCTCTGGATGTTCGTCCCCATCGCGCCGTCATATATCAGCACTCGGCGCTCTAACGCTTGCAGATAGGGTGATTCGGTGCTGCGTTCGGTCATTGTTGCGTTGCGGAATCAGGTAGTCGGAGACGAAACCTCGTCTCGAAGTAGTCAGCCCCGGACAATGGGGACAACAAAAAAGCCCGCGCATGGGCGCCGGGCGAGCGCTTTAGCGGATTGTTTAACGTGGCCGCAAGTTGCATTAAATCGCCACGGGTTCAGTTGTACCCTTCACTATAGTAGCGGAGAAAGCTCGGCAGGGCAAGACAAAAACGGAGCTGCGTCAGTGGTGGCGTGGACTCACGAAGTGACCGCCGCAAGGTATTTCAGATTTACATCGCCGTGAGGGGCCAGGGGGCGCCACAACTTGTACAGGAACTTGTTCCAGCCGTGCAACCCGCGATCGGCCCGACGAGCTATGGGGATGAGTCGCCGAGCGGGGATGGCGAGCAGCCGCCGGCGCCGGCGAAACCGGGCGGCCTTGCCACCGCGCGGACGGTACTGCGCCCACCCGATGGATCCGCTGAAACCCGCCGGGCCGAAATCGTCGGAGTCGAGAACCTCCTCGACAAAAACGCGCAACGCCCCTTCGAAGGTGCCGAGTACATCGTGCATGGCGACGATGGCGCCGTCGACGAGATAGGGCTTGAACATGTCGAGATCCGCCTTCGCTCCCTCGTACGTATGGTCACCGTCGATCCAGAGAAAGCGAATCGAGTCTTTCCACTCGCGCGCCAGCTCATGCGAGTACACGCGCTCGATCTTGACGCGCTCGAAGACTCCCGCTGTCCTGAGGTTGGCGACGAAGTCGTCGTATGAGCTCGTCTTGCCGCGGAGATCAGGATCGGTCGTCGCTGGCGAGGTGTGCGGATCCACGGCGACGACGGTGCCGAGTCCAAGCTCGCGGGTAACGTAGGCAAGTCCGACGGTCGATCTGCCCTTGAAGCTGCCGATTTCGAGATTTTTTCCCTGCGCGGGCGCAAGCGCGGCCGCGGCCATCAGGAAGCGCGCTTCGCGCTCGGAGAGATAGCCCGAAGTCATGGAGACACGACGCCATCCCTGATCTATGATCACCGCGATGTGGTCGAGGTCGCGCTTTGCCGTCAGAACTCCAACTGAGGATCGTCGTCCACTTCGTCACGAACAATGGAACGGCCAGTTGTGCGCGATCGGCTCTCGAACGATTGCACGAGGGCTATGAGCCGATTGCGTTCCAGCGGGAGAACCAAATGCGCGAGCGTTGCCCGCTGGAGCTTCTGCGCGAGGAATGGCCGCTCGCCGTGCGTTTTCCCGTAAACGATGATTGCTCCGCCAGGCGTGAGTGGAAGTGCGGCGCCGGGCCCTCCATTTTCGAGCGCTTCACAGGAGACGACGGCTATCGCCGGCAGACCCCCGTTCATCACGCCAACTACTTCTCCAACCGTTGCCGCCAGCAAAACCTCATGTCCAAATCCAATCAGTGTCTGGGCGAGCCCTTCGAGAAGCGCCACATCAGTCCCGACGAGAATCACTTTTACCACTATGGAGTTTTCCTCAGTCAGCCAGGCGTTGAACCGATTCCAGATCCGCCTCGCTGATCTCGACTACCTTCGTCCGCGAGGAGTGACCAGACACGATGCACACATTGCGCCGCGAAGTCTTGAGCGCTTTGGAAAGAAACTCGATCAGGGCGTCGTTCGCCAATCCATCCACCGGCGGAGCTGTCACGCGCACCTTGAGCGCGGCGCCCTGCAAGCCTACGATCTCGTTCTTCGACGCTCGAGGTTGGAGACGGACCGAGAATCGTACCGCGTCACCTCGCTGATGAGCGTCAAAATCGGTCACATCAGGTTGAACAGAGCCCATTCAATGATGTTGATCAGTATGTATGCGAGAATCGGAGTTATGTCGAGTCCGCCGAAGTTGGGAACGACGCGCCGGAGCGGCGCGAGTATCGGCTCACTCAACCGGTAGCTCCAGCTGACCCATCTGGAGTAGGGAGAAATCGGTAGCCAGGAGCTGATCACTCTCACGATAATCGCCGCCTTCAGAATCGTGAAAGTCCAGCTCACGAGCAGGTGAAAGATTCCGGCAGCTCCCTCCTGAGAGGCGATGATTGATTTGACGACCTCGAGGCGAATCATGTCAAACACCGTGAGCAGCAGTATCCCGCCGATCACGATTGCGGCGAGCGCCCACAACGGAGCCGCGGCCGGAGTTCCGCCGGCACGGACCACCGTCCGTTCAATTGGCGCGATGATGGGATCCACCGTCGAGCGACAGAACCGCGCGACGGCGTTGAAGGGACTGATTTTCCTTGCGCGAACAGCCCAGTCGAGAAGGCAGATCGCGCCGAACACGACCGCTATCGACAACAGCGCGGTACGCAGAACAAGGATTACTGCGTCCGCGCCGGCGAGAAAGGTTTCCATTTATTGGAGCGTGGGTCTCATGTGCAGCGCCTTCACCAGGAATGCAAATCTGTCTGCTGCCTCGTCGATCTGCTTGGTCGTCGGCTTCCCGGCACCGTGCCCCGCTTTCGTCTCGATCCTCACGAGAATGGGGTTGGCGCAGCTCTGAGCTGCCTGGAGGGTAGCCACGAACTTGAAG
This sequence comes from Gemmatimonadota bacterium, assembly GCA_003134685.1. Classification (GTDB taxonomy): domain Bacteria; phylum Gemmatimonadota; class Gemmatimonadetes; order Gemmatimonadales; family Gemmatimonadaceae; genus UBA4720. The sequence continues at coordinate 556,449 of PLCA01000002.1, forward strand.
GTGTGGCCGGGAACGACTCGATCGTCATGATCAGCGGTGAAGGCGAGCGTCGGCGGATAGCAGGTGGCGGGCTTGATGTTCTGGAGCGGAGAATACGCGCGCAGGTACTTGAACTGCTCCGCATTGTCCGACGATCCGTAATCCGAAGTCCAGGCCCACCCAATCGTGAACTTCTGAAAGCGCAGCATGTCCATCACTCCCACCTCGGGCAGCGTTGCTCCAAAAAGCTCGGGACGCTGAGTCATCACCGCCCCCACCAGCAGTCCGCCGTTCGAGCCGCCGCGAATCGCCAGCTTCGGAGTCGAAGTGTACTTCTCCTTGATCAGATACTCCGCCGCCGCGATGAAATCGTCGAAGACGTTCTGTTTCTTCGCCAGCATCCCTCCCTCGTGCCAGTCCTTTCCGTACTCGCCGCCGCCCCTGAGGTTGGGGACTGCGTAGATGCCGCCCATCTCCATCCACGCGACGTTGGCTGCCGAGAAGGAAGGCGTGATGGAGATGTTGAAGCCACCGTAGGCATAGAGGAGCGTCGGGTTCGTTCCATCGAGCTGGATGCCTTTCTTTGACGTGATGAACATCGGCACCCGGGTTCCATCCTTGCTCGTGTAGAAGACCTGCCGGGTTTCGTAGGGTGTCGGGTCGAACGCCACCTTCGGCGCCTTGAACACGTCGTTTTTCCGGGACTTCAGATCGAAGCGGTAGATCGTGGTGGGATAAAGAAACGAGGTGAAGCTGTAGAACATCTCGTCATCGCCCTGGCGCCCCTGGATGTCGCCGACCGTTCCGATGCCAGGCAGCGGCAGCTCTCCGCGCTGAGCGAAACCGCCGCCAAGGGGCTGGCCGCGCTCGCGCACCATGATCGGAGCCGTGCTGGTGTCATCGTAGACGCTCCCCGGATTGCGCGGCTGCTGTTGCGTCGGCTGTCCCCGCGGCCTCTGGTCGCGAATGTCGTTGCGGGAACCGGTGAAGAAGCGCACGCTGGAGTGCGCGTCCTGGAGATAATTGGCGACGATGTCGTCGCCGGCCATAGACGCCTCCACAAGAGCGTCCTTGCTCTCGGGGATGATCGTGTTCCAGCGCTCTTCGCGCGGGTTGTCGATGCTGATGGAGATGATCCGTCCCTTCGGCGCGTTCCGGTCGGTGCGCACGTAGAAATTCGTGCCTCTGTTGCCCACGAACGAGTATTCGGCATCGAACTTGTCGATCAGTCTGACGACCGGGTTGTCGATCTCCGGCTTGCCGGGGTTGTCCAGATCGATGAAGTAGAGGCGCGTGCGGACGTCGGTTCCCTGCGAGACCGTGATAATCAGGTACTGGCCATCGTCGGTGACGGTGCCATTGAACAGCCAATCGGGCTGGTCGGGACGATCGTAGACCAGCTCGTCGCGCGACTGCGGCCGATCGATCCGATGGTAGTAGAGCTTATGGTTGCGATTGGTGTTGGTCATCTTGTTGCCCGACGTCGGCTCGTCGTAACGCGAGTAGAAAAAGCCCTTGTTGTCGTGCGTCCACGATATTCCCGAGAATTTCACCCACTTCACTGTGTCGGGGAGATCCCGCCCCCCGATGTTTGCATCCCGGACGTGCAGCTCCTGCCAGTCGGAGCCGCTGGTCGAGACGCTGTAGGCGAGATAGTGCCCGTCGTCCGACGCCGCCGTTCCCGAAAGGGCGACAGTGCCGTCGGCCGAGAGCGTATTTGGGTCGACCACCACGCGTGGCTGAACGTTTCGGCCATCCTGCACCAGCAGCACGCTCTGATTCTGGAGTCCCGTATTTTGAAAATAGAAATAGCGCCCGTTCTCCTTGAACGGCGCGGAATATCGCGCGTAATTCCAGAGTGTCGTGAGTCTGGCTTTGATCGCCGGTCGCTCGGGGATCGTCGCCAGGAAGGAGTCGGTGAGCCTGTTCTGGGCCTCTACCCACGCCTTCGTTGCCGGGGCATCGACATCTTCGAGCCAGCGGTAGGGATCGGCGATGCTCGTTCCGTGGTAGTCATCGACCTGCGTGCCGCGGGCGGATGCCGGATAACTGAGGGGCGTGTTCGTCGTCTGCGCGGACAGCGCGCCCGCAACCGACAGGAGGAAGGAGAGGACGGGGACGCGAAGGTGGGGCGTCCGGAAGTTGTGGCGCATAGGTGACTGGCCTGCTGGGCTAATGGTTATGATGTACTCCAATGTACGGCGCTTCGCCGGTTAGGTTCCACTGGAATCTGTCTCTTGCCAACGGCGGTATGTCGAATGACGAAGGTTACGCGACCCTTGCAGAAAGACAGGCACTACTGGCTTCTCAAGTCGGATGCCGATTCGTTCTCCTTCGAGGATCTCTGGAAATTGCCCACCCGGACCACTCACTGGGACGGTGTGCGGAATTTTCAAGCGCGGAATTTCATGCGCGACGACATGAAAAAGGGCGATCTCGCCTTCTTCTACCATTCCGGCGGGGCTGATCCGGGTATAGTGGGAATCGTCGAGATCGTGCGTGAAGGATATCCGGACCACACCGCGCTCGACCCGAAGGATCCGCACTACGATCCGAGAAGCAAGAGTGGGGAATCCTACTGGTCGATGGTGGACATCCAGGCCATCGAGCGCTTTCCCCGCCACGTCCCCCTGAGTGAGCTGCGGACGAAGCCCGAGCTCGAGGGAATGTCGCTCCTTCAAAAGGGGAACCGCCTCTCCGTTCAGAAAGTCGGAGCAGCGGAGTGGAATGCCGTGTTGAGGCTGGCCAAGGAGACAACCGGCTGAGACAGTGCCGCCAACCCTGTTTGCGCCGTTCGGCGACGCACGGTCTGGGGTGGTATGTTCCGTAGGTAGATGACGGAATCCGTCTCACTCCTGGTGTCGGGAATACCCGCGGAGATCGTCCGCGAAATCGGGCTGAGGATCCGTGACGTCGTCATCAGCGAATTTGCGAACGCACAGCAGATGGGCGATGCCGCTGCTCGCGGCGAAGCCCGCCTGGTCCTTCTCAGTGACACTCTTCCTGTTGAGGATTCCGTCGAGGTTGCCCGTCGCGCCAAGGACGCGAACGACGATGTTCGGATAGCGTACGTGATCTCGATGCAGCAGGCGGAAACAGCACTACGTGCGTTAAAAGAAATCCATGTAGATCGTTTCTTTCTGTCTCCGGTGGACACGGAAGAGATGCTGCGAGAGCTCGCGAAAATGGGTGGCGTCGATGTCCTCCCACCTCACGCATCGCATGGCGAGCACATTGCGGCCGCTGTAGTCGCGGCGTGGGATCGCACCCGTGCATCCACCTTGGAGAAGATCGACAAGCTGGACGACGCGGCGATCGCGCTTCTCGACAACGGCCTGTCCACCGATCTGAGAGCGGTGGCCCAGCGGGAGGCGCAGGACATCGCCAAGGTGGCGGCCCAATTTGGATTCCAGAAGGGAGAGCGCGTCGCTCGTGAGCTCGCGGATCGGTTCGCGCATGGATCACTCACTCCGATCGACGGCGTTGCCATCTCGAAGCAGCTCCTGTCGCTGCGAGAGAGCCTGGTGGGCGCCCCGTCTCCTCCGTCCGCGCTGCAACAGCCGACCGGTTCGTCGCCGGCCGAGTCGGCCCTGCCGACGTCAACGGCCTCCGGAGCGGTATCCGACGATTTCTCCCTCGAAGGCCGCAGGATTCTCGTCGTTGACGACGAGCCGATGATATCCCGCGGCCTGACCACTCTCCTCGGAAAGCGGGGAATGGCAGTGACGGCCGTGAACGACCCGCTTCGATTCTGGACTGCGCTCGACGAGACGAAGCCGAATCTGATTCTGCTCGATCTCGAGATGCCGAGGATCAGCGGCACCGAGCTGTGCCGCGTGGTGAGAAGCGATTCCCGCTGGAGCGAGCTGCCCGTGATTTTTCTGACGGGCCACACGGACCAGGCGAGTGTGCAGCGGGTGTTTGCGGCGGGCGCGGACGACTACGTCGGCAAGCCGTTCGTCCCGGCCGAGCTGTTGATGCGCATCGAGAACCGCCTCAACGGAGTGAAGGCGCGGCGCGCCCCGGTGGAGACGGATCCGCTGACGGGTCTGCCGATAGCGCACAAAGCGACGGAGCAAATCGACCGCTTTTTGCGGCTGGCACGGAGAAAATCTGATCCGTATTCGATCGCCGTGCTTCAGGTCGACGCCTTCGCAAGCCTCGCCAGCACATTCGGTCGCGGCACCGGCGATGTCGTATTGCGCGCCATCGGTGAGCTGCTGCCAAAATCCTTTCGCGCCGAGGACATTGTCGGCTGGTGGGGCGGGGCGGATTTCACGATCGGCATGTACGGATGCACCAAGGAGTACGCCGCGATCAAGCTCACTCAGGTCTTGTCGAAAATCGCGGATCAGAATTTTCTTTCGGAAGATGGACGGAGGGTTCACGTCGCCTGCAGCGGCGGAGTTTCACAGTACCAGACCGATGGAGATTCCGTCACCGCGATGCGGGAGGCGGCGCTGAAGGCTCTCGAGCAAGTCAGAGCGACTGGTGGGGTCAGAACGACCGGCGGCGTAGTCCGCATCGGCATCTCAGGGTTGAAAGCCATGGGACCGATGACGCGTCGCGTGGACGTCGCCATCGTTGACGATGATACGGCGCTGGTGTCCCTGCTGCAGCACGCAATGGAGAGTCGTAATCTCCGCGTCGCCACGTTTGCCGACGGAGAGATCGCGGTGGCCGCGCTAACCGGAACCCCACCGGAGGTGCAGGCATCCATAATCCTGCTTGGCGTCGACATTCCGGCACTGAATGGGCTCGACGTGCTGCGCCGGCTCAAGACCGGCGAAATAACGAGATCGAGCAGCGTGGTGATGCTGACATCCCGCACCGGCGAGCGCGACGTACTCGCCGCCCTCGAGCTTGGCGCCGCCGACCACATCGCCAAGCCGTTCAGCGTTCCGGTCCTCATGCACAAGGTCCGCGCGATGTTGAGGCAGAGCCAGGCATGATCAGCAGGCAGCTCCTCAACATAGTAATGCTGGTGGAGATCGGACTCCTGGTACTCGCGGTCTGTCTCTTCTTTGCGCACGGCCTCTGGCTCTTTTTCTACGAACGTCGGCTCGCGCGCCTGACGGAAGCAGCGCGTGACTCGCTCGCGCATCTGGCCACGCGCGGAACCGTGAACGTCGAGGAGATCGAAGCTCTCCGCCGGCTTCCGCACGATGTGCAGGTAATCGCGTTCCTCGAGATATCGCGTCACCTGAGCGGATCAGGAAAGGAAAGACTCAGTTTCGTCGCGCTCCAGGTGGGGGTGGTGGATCGCGCCCGGAAGTTGTGCGAGAGCCGCAGCTGGGCGCGGCGTCTTCGCGGCGCTCGCATCCTGTCGCGCCTGGATGTAGTTGACCCACTGGTCCAGCGACTGCTGTCGGATCCCCACCCGGCGGTGCGCGCACAAGCGGCGGAATGGGCCGCCGCTCAGCCGTCGGTCGCGGTGATCTCCGCCATGTTGGCCTTGCTGGCGGACCCCGCGACGCAGGCGCGCTTTGCGGTGCAGAATGCGCTCCTGCGCATGGGCAGTGTCGTGGCAGGGCCACTCGCTACTTTCCTGGAGAGAAATTCCGGGCGAGCGGCGGAAGCGGGTCTTCGCGTCGCCGAATCGCTCGCGGGGCCAACATTCGGGCAGGCCGGGCTGCGTCTGTCGCGTACCGCGGATATAGGCGTTCGGATCGCGGCGGCGAAGCTGTTGGGCGCGGTCGGCGATGCTGCCGGGGCCGAACGACTGATCGAGCTGCTGGATGATAGTGACTCTAGCGTGAGAGCCGCTGCGGCGCAGGGCCTCGGTCGGATGCAGCACTGGAAGGCGGCATCACTATTGGCGCATCGCCTGCGCGACTCGGCCTGGAGAGTTCGGCGCGCGGCAGGTCTCGCCCTTCGATCGATTGGTGCGCCGGGTGTGCTGTTCCTGCGGCGGGCGCTCAAGGAAGACGACGCGTTCGCGGCTGACATGGCGCAGCAGGTACTCGATCTCCCCGCCGCGGCGGCATCCGTATGAGCGGCGTGTTGCAGACCGGCGTCAGCCAGATTCTGCTCAAAGGCCAGTTCGTCGTGCTCTTGTATTTCCTTGCCGTGAACGGGTGGTATCTGATCCTGCTCCTCAGCTCGTTGTTGGAGCTGCGCCGCCACATGCTCCTCATCGCGGACGAGAGCCGCCATCTCCTGCTAAGCTCGACGCTCTCGCCGACGATCTCCATTCTCGCGCCGGCGTACAACGAGGAAGCGACGATCGATGCGAGCTTGCGTGCGCTCCTGGCGCTCCAGTACCCGAATCTCGAGGTGATCGTGGTGAGCGATGGGTCGAAGGACCGGACCGTCCAGGTTCTCGTCGAACGGTTCGATCTGGTACCGGTGAAAACGATCTACGAGCAGCGCATCAAGACGAAACCGGTGCGGTCACTCTATCGCTCCTCGACGTACCCCTCGCTCGTCGTCGTCGACAAGGACAATGGAGGAAAGGCCGACGCCCTGAACGTTGGGCTCAGCTTCGCGCGCGGAGAGCTGGTGTGTGCGATGGATGCCGACACTCTGATCGAAGCAGACGGCCTTCAGCGCATGATACGCCCTTTCCTCTACGGAACGGACGTCGTCGCGACCGGCGGGACAATTCGAGTCGTCAACGGATCCGAAGTGAAATTCGGCCGCGTCGTCAAGACGTCCGTTCCCACCAACCTGCTGGCTGGAGTTCAGGTGGTCGAATACCTCCGCGCGTTTCTGTTCGGCCGTCTCGGATGGAATCGGCTCGGCGGGAACATCATCATCTCCGGCGCCTTTGGACTTTTTCAGCGCGACGCAGTGGTGAACGCGGGAGGCTATCTCCACGATACGGTCGGCGAAGACATGGAGCTGGTGCTGCGCCTGAAAAGGCTCTCGTACGAACGCGGCGGCCCAGGAACGATCGCGTTCGTTCCCGATCCGGTGGCGTGGACCGAAGTCCCGGAGTCGGCAAAGGTGCTCGGGCGACAGCGGGATCGTTGGCATCGTGGCCTGGCTGACGTGCTATGGAGACACCGCCGGATGTTGTTCAATCCCCGGTATGGCGTGACGGGCCTCTTTGTTTTCCCGTATTACGCGTTCGTAGAGTTGTTGGCTCCCGTGATTGAGGCCGCCGGCCTGATCGCTTTGGCTCTCGGGCTCGCGACGGGCGCGGTCGACTGGACCTTCGCCGGACTCTTCTATCTCACTGCCTACGGGCTCGGCACGGCGCTCACGGCATTCACGCTGATTCTTGAGGATCTGAGCTTTCACCGATACGAGACATTCCGCGACCGTACCCTGCTTTTCTGGTGGGCACTCGTCGAAAACCTCGGCTACCGGCAGATGACGGTGTACTGGCGGCTCCGTGGCCTCTGGAAATTCCTGCGCGGAAAAAAGGATTGGGGGAGCATGGAGCGAAAAGGCTTCCATCCCCTGACAGTGTCATAAGCGGGGTAGTGTGCCACCGCCTTGCCCAGCGAACGAATACCTGCCAATCTGTGGGTGAGGGAGAGAAAGTCTCAACCGGAGAAACCGATGCTACGAGTTTCCTCGATCATTGCGGCAGGTCTCGCCGCTTCTGCCATTGCCTGCGCGTCACACCCTCCGTCGACCGAAGTGACGGCCAGTGATTTCGACCTCAACCCCCTCGTTGGTGAATGGCGTGGGGATTACAGCAGCACCCAAACCGGAAGAACGGGCACGATCGCTTTCACGCTCCGAGCGGGAGAGTCCTCCGCGTCAGGCAACATCGTGATGATTCCGCGCGCCGACTCGTTGCTGTCGCCGGTCGAGCGTGAGCTGGTGACTAATGTCTCGGCCCCGGGGAGAACGGTGCTCACGATTCACTTCGTCAGGAAGGAAGGCGGCAATCTGAGCGGCACGCTCGAGCCGTACCCGGATCCTGATTGCGCCTGCCCGGTCACGACGACGTTTCAGGGATCTTTTCGCGATGCGCGCACGATCGAGGGAACATTCAGCACCGTTCCATCCCAGCCGGGACGCAGCGTCACCGGCGGGACATGGAAGGTCACACGGGTGAAGCGGCTCTAGGGCTTCTCATCGGGCTCATCGTGAGCCGCGATCTCCAGATGGAACTTGTGCAGGAAGCGATGCACCACCGGCGCAAAGAGCACGCCCACCGTCGTGATGAATGTCACGCCGCTGAAGAGCGCGTAGAAACCAGCGAAGAGGTGAAGATTCAGCAACCCGGCGCCGGTGAGCGCCTCTGGATCCACCGGCGGTCCCTCGCCGGAAAGAATCATCGACGCGTAGTAAAACGAATCCACCCAACCCATCCCGCCAAGCCGGTGGTAGCCGATCATCCCGATCAGGAGGCCGCCACCGACCACTCCGGCCGCGATCCCGGCGTTGTGGAGCATTCGGCCAATGAAAAACCGCCGCGGCGGAATCGGGATCATCATGATCTCCGGATCGGGCATTGGGCCCGTAACCCTGCGATTGAATGCCATCAGTCTCTCCCCGTTAGATGCATGCGATTATCACCCATGGCGGCGTTGCGCTAAATTTGATCTAATCAACTGGAGAACAGGATGCCGAAAACCGGCTCGAGTGCGCCACCCGCCCCACCCAAGAAAAACAACGCCAAGCCAGCCCCCGCGACACCCGCCCGGGCCTCTGCCAAGCCACCCGCCGCTGCTCCGTCAGGGAGCGCGCTCGAGGTAAAGGACACCCGCACCAGCAAGACATACAACGTGCCGGTCGCCGACGGCGCAATTCGCGCCACCGAGCTCAAGAAAATCAGAACGAACGATCCCGACGATACGGGGCTCATGAGCTACGATCCGGCATTTCTGAACACTGCGTCGTGCCGGAGCGCCATCACTTTTATAGATGGGGACAAGGGAATACTCCGCTACCGTGGGTATCCCATCGAGCAGCTCGCGGAGAATGCCACATTCCTCGAGGTCGCGTGGCTGCTTCGCCACGGCGACCTGCCGACCCAGCCGGAGTACGACCAGTTCACCCACGATATCACGTTTCACACCTACGTGCACGAGAACATGCGGAAATTCCTCGAGGGCTTCCGCTACGACGCGCATCCCATGGCGATGCTCAACAGCTCCGTCGCCGGGCTGGCGGCGTTTTATCCATCGGCGCGCAACATCTTCGACGAGACCGAGCGGAACATCTCGATCATCCGCCTGCTCGCGAAGACGCCGACGATTGCCGCGTTCTCGTATCGCCACGTGAAGGGACTTCCCTTCGTGTATCCGGACAATCGGCTCTCGTACGTCGAGAACTTCCTGTCGATGATCGCGCGCATGAGCGAGTCGAAGTATGAAGCGAACCCGGTGTTCGCTCGCGCCCTCGAGATCCTGTTCATTCTCCACGCCGACCACGAGCAGAACTGCTCGACGAGCGCGGTCCGCGGAGTTGGTTCCTCGCACGTCGATCCCTTCTCCGCGATCTCTGCCGGAGTCGCCGCGCTGTTCGGCCCGCTGCATGGCGGCGCCAACGAGCAGGTTCTCCGCATGATCAGTGAGATCGGGAGCGTCAAGAACGTCCCCAAATTCATCGAGACGGTGAAGAGCGGCGAAGGCGGGAGGCTCATGGGGTTCGGCCACCGCGTCTACAAGAGCTACGATCCGCGCGCCAAGATCGTGAAGAAGCTGGCCGACGAAATATTCAAGGTCGTGGGCGTCGACAAGGATCTCGAGATCGCGCTGGAGCTGGAGCGGATCGCGCTGTCCGACGATTACTTCACGTCGCGCAAGCTGTACCCGAACGTCGATTTCTACACGGGACTGATCTACCGCTCGATGGCGTTCCCAACCGATTTCTTCACGGTGCTGTTCGCGATCGGCCGCATGCCGGGCTGGCTCGCCCAGTGGGAGGAGATGCTGCTGGACAAGGAGCAGAAGATCTCTCGGCCGCGCCAGATATACACGGGGGCGCCGGAGAGGCCGTTCCGGAGCATGCTCAAGGCGAAGTAGCGTTTTGTTTGTACTAAGTAACTAGACCGACGTCGCGAACTCCCGCACTCCTTCTGCCGCGAGCAACGCCTTCTTAACACCGGGCAGCCCGCTGTACCCGCCGATCGAGCCGTCGCTCATCACGACGCGATGGCACGGCACCACTACCGCGACTGGATTCGCCCCACATGCCTGCGCCACCGCACGCGTCGCTTTTGGCCGCTTGATGGCCTGCGCGACATCGAGATAGGTCCGCGTCTTACCGGCCGGAATTGCCAGAAGCTCGTTCCACACTTCACGCTGAAACTCCGTGCCCCGCAGATCGAGCGGCAGCGCGCTGTCGAGTTTGCGACCGGCGATTCGCTCCCGGACGGTATCGAGTGCTCGTTTGAGCGCCACATCGTCGCGCGCTACCTCCGACTTTGGAAATCGCGCACGCAGGTAGTCCTCTGCCCCCGCGTCGGATTCGCGCAGGCTGACGACACACACGCCTTTGGTCGTGGCCGCGACAAGCACCCTTCCAAGCGGGCTCGCCCCAGTCGTGAATTTGATTTCCATTTTGCTTTCCCCTGTTGATGCTAGACAGTATGCTGAGGCGACGACAACTCTGCCAGCCTTCAACATGGACCCCTCATTCCGAATGTCATCGCAATCTTTCGCCATGACTCTGCTCAGCCTGAAGGACGAGCTTCCCCAGCAACCAGCCCTGACACGGCCATGTTAATGCTACATTCACTGACGTGGACTGGTTCGTTAGACGATTCATAAAGTCGGCGCTGGCGTGGCTCGGCATGGGAGTCACCCTGGGTGTCGCAATGGCCGCGCATCCAATGTGGATCATTTATCGGCCGGCGCACGTGCACATGAATCTCCTTGGATTTGTCACGATGATGATCTTTGGAGTGGCTTACCATGTCGTGCCACGCTTTTTCGGGCACCCGCTTTACAGCAAGAGGCTGGCTGGCGGCCATTGGTGGTTCTCGAACGTTGGGCTTGCGTTGATGGTCGTAGGATTCTTCATGGCGCCACATGTCGGAGAGCGGAGCGTCCCCGTCCTCGCAACAGGGGGCGTGCTCAGCGCGCTCGGCGCTTTCGCATTCATCTTCAACATCTGGCGCACGATTGACGGGCCGACGACGCTCCGCCGGATCGAGGATACGCCAGCATCGCGGCGCCCTCCGCTCGTGCCGGGCGATTCCTAGGTCTCGACGCTGAGAATTCCGATTAATTGAGTTTAGAACTTCTCGCCCTTCGCTTCTCGAATGTGGCTTCCGGCGGAGCGGATTCGGGGCCACATCGTAAAAAAGAAAAGCGCAATTCCTGCGAACTGCGCCAGGCCACCAATTACGACGGCCGATCGCAGCCACAGAGCCGCGGAGTACCCCCGCGCCAGTTCGCCCACGACACGTCCGCCCGTCCCGATCGTGAGAAGCCAGTAAGCAGCAGCGGCCAACCTCGGGTCATACTGCTGCTCGCCGCGTTCAGCGCGCGGAAAGAGCCAGAGCGCCACACCCAGGATCATCATCATCACGAAGCCCACCAGAATCGCGTGGGTGTGCGCACTTACCTCGTACAGACTTGGGGACCGCAGGAATATCTCGCGTCGAATCAGTATCCTGGTTCCGATCGCGAGTCCGAGGACCAAAAATGCGATGGCGGTCTTGATGTAGCGGCGGACGAGTGAATGCACGATTCAAAATGTCCCAAAACGGTCTTCTGTTCCAGGTTCAGGAAATCCAGCGGGCGATTCCAAATGCGGCAATAGCCGCAAGGCCTCCGATCACGCTCGTCTGGAGTGCGCTCCGCAAAACGGGGACGCCGGTGAATTTCCCCTTCACTCCGCCAAAGACGGCCAGCGCGATGAGCGTGACGATCACCGACAGGCGCAACGCTGTGCGCGCGTCCGGGAGCAACAGGTAGGCACTGAGGGGGATGATTCCGCCCACCGCGTACGCGAGCGCGATCGTCAGAGCGCTCTTCCAGGCGCGACTCGGCTGCGGCTCTTCGAGGCCGAGCTCGAAGCGCATCATGAATGCTACCCAGTCTTTCGGTCGCTGTCGGAGCGACTGAACGACAGAGGAGCTCTCACCATCCGAGAGCCCGTAACTTCGGAAAATGTCGGCGACCTCCTTTGCTTCGGCCTCCGGAATGCGCGTGATCTCATCCTGCTCGCGCGCCACTTCGTGTGCATAGTGCTCGGCGTCGCCCCGTGCCGCGAGATAGCCTCCGAGGCCCATTGCAATCGAGCCGGCTGCGATCTCGGCGAAACCGGCAGTGACGATGAGGCGGGACTGCGCGATCGCCCCGGTTAGACCTGCGGCCAGGGCGAACGGCACTGTCAACCCGTCGGACATCCCGATTACGACGTCGCGTACGGCATCACTCGAGGTGAAGTGCTTCTCAACGTGCGGAGTCAACGGCACTAATACTATCTGATTGAGGCGAGCCTTACGCTCAGGCCGGAATCAAATCCGCTCTGACTCCATCCTCGGCCGGCGCCTCTTGCATTTCCACGACGCTGTCCGGCTTGAGCACGAGCATCGACATACTAGCCGAATGCATTACGGCGGTAGCGACACTGCCACGAAGCATTCGGGCGAGCCCGCCGCGGCCGTGCGTCGCGATCGCAATCAGATCGGCCCGCTGCCGGCCAGCAAAATCGCCAATGGCGCTGGCTATGTTCTCGCCGATGACGACATCTGTCGTCACTGCCATGCCATTCCGGCGGAGCTTGCTGGCGATGCGGAAGAGGTATGACCGCGCGTCCGCGATGTCCTTGTCCCACCAGGGCAGGCTGGGATCGACGATCTCCTTCTGCGCGTGCGATTGTGGAATGAGAACGTTGAGCAGGGTGATCTCGGCTTCCTCGATCGACGCCAGCGCCATTACGCGTGGAAGAATCTGCTCGGCCAGCGTGGATCCATCGAGCGGTACAACGATGCGCTTGAATGCTTCATTGATCTGCGGATTCAGATAGCTCGTCGGCGGCTTCACGACCAGGATGGGAATCGTCGTATGGCGGATCAGCGAGTCCGTCACGCTTCCAAGCGTGAACCTGGAAAAGCCGCTGCGTCCGTGAGTGCTGATTACTATCAGGTCGACGTCGTGACGCCGAGCGTACCCCTCGAGGACTTCGGCGACCGGCCCGGTGTGCAGATCGATGGTGATGATGGCTTTCGATGTAGCCCTGCACTCTGCCGCCAGCGCGTATAGCTCGCTCAATGCTCTGTCACGCTCGCTGACCACGAGCTCGGCTGCGACGGCCAGGCCATCGGCTGCCGTTGCCATCCCGAAGAAGGAGCCCGTTCCGAGCACGCGCACAAGCTGGATCTTCGCGTCGCAACGTTCCGCAATCCTGAGTGCAACCCGGATCGCTTCGCGGTCGAACCCCGATCCATCGGTCGGGACCATGATCACCTTGTACATACAGACTCCTTGTGATTGCACGCTCGTATCTCGCGGCGCGAATGCGCCCCGGTGCATGCAATCTCGACACAATGAGGAGGGAGCTCAGTCAGTTTAAGGCTGATTTCTTGTCCGAGTTTCCCTGTTTTCGCGGGGGTATTGACCTACTTCCGCGCCAACGACCCCCGATTCGCGGGTTCGGGGTATGTCGCCCGCGGTTTAAAGCTCTTTACGGTTTGACCTTGCCTTGGCCGACCGACCAGACGTACGACGCCACAGCCAGTGCCTGCGCGGGCGTAATTCCGCCGGGGTAAGCAACCATAAGAGTAGACGGCACGCCGTGCGTCGCCACGCGGTAGATCTGCGCGAATTCGCCGTTCTTGGCATCTCTCCAGGCGTGCGGCTTCAAAGTCGGAGCGATCTGCGTCCCTTCGAGTTTTTGGCCGTGACACGCAAAGCATGTCCCTTGGCCGTGAAAGATCGCCCGACCCAGTTCCACCGTTGCCGGGGTGATCGCGCTGGTGTCGGGCTGCTGCGCGCCCTGTGGACGCAGCGCCAGTGCGCCGGCACCGGCGAACATCACTGTCGCCACCGCCAGAAGGAGCGGTCTCATTGCCGTGCGCAAAGGCCCCGGATCCCAATCGCCGGCATCAAACCGTCGGAGATCGGTGCCATATCTCTTCGGCCGACATTCGACCCGGTCCATTCAACGCGAACGTGAGGCACGCGCCGAGAAGCGTGAGCTCGAACTCATAGCCATATGGCGCGAAGAAGCCACCATGAAATCGCGCGACGAGTATGGCGACAACCATCTCAAAGGCCAGTAGAGCGCCAGCCAGTCGGGTAAATACCCCGAGAAGGATCGCCAATCCTCCGAGCAATTCAACCGCGATCACGACGGCCGCGGACACAGATGGCAGCGGCAGTCCGAGCTTTCCCATAATGTCCGTGGTTCCGCCGATGCCGAAGACGAAGAGCTTTTGCGCGCCGTGCATCAAGAACACGAGTCCAACCACGATCCGCAGTGGCAGCATCCCCCACTTGGCGAATCGGGCGCCAGTGTATTTCATCTCACTTCTCCGAGTTGTGACGTGATTTTTCGCTGATAGAGACGCAGACGTCTCCTGCTAGAACGCCACCCACGAATACAGGAAGAGTGTGTTGTTGTCCGTGGCCTTGCGACCGGCGGCGTCGTAATCGTTTGATGCGCCATTAAACATGTTGTAGAACACGTACTGAAGTCCGAATCGCATATTCTGCCATGGGTTGACCGTGAGTTCTCCGATTTCTCCTCTCGAGTTCGGGCTGCCCGTGCGACTGCCAGTGACGGATGCCGGAGCAAAGATTACGGCGTCGCTCGTGCCCGTCGTCTGGAAGTACCCAGCGGTCAGTCCGTAACGCAGGCTCGGCTCCAACGTAAGATTGGTCCGAAACGTGGAAAGCGTCTCGTGCAGATTTGCGGCTTCTGGTGGTGCCGCGGCAGCGAACGCGGAAAGAGTCTGGCTCTCGTGAATGAACGCCGCGCGTCCAATCCACATGCCGATCTTGGCCTGATGCTCGATCTGCGCATCAATCGCCGCGTCGGTGTAGTTGTTCGTTGGCCCGCTCACGCCCTGCGGATACAAGCGCGCCGCGAAGCCGTACGTCCCGATCATCCCATATGTGGAGGGCCAGGCGTGCTGTAGGGCGACCCTCCAATACGGGATTACGCCCTTCGTTACGTTTGTAGCGGTCCCGTCGAGTGGCTCGGTTGCGCCCTGCGGCGCGGATCTGTAGGCGGTGAGTTCGGTGTACAGCATGTCGTTGTACAACGAGTAGGCGCCGAGCCCCGCTACCTGCTGCCCAAGCGCGCCATCGATGAGCGTGCTCGCCGCGGGAGATGGAGCGACGTCGGAGCTCATGAACGGGAAGCTCCATGCGGGCGCAGTATTCCACGGATCCTGGACGGTCGGATTGTTGTGCAAGGTGAAACCGAAGAGCACGTCGCGGTTTGCTACGGTCACATGCTTCGCCCAGCGCAGATCGACGTTGTCGATGCCGATCCCGCCATCGGCTGCCGCGTAAGTGAACTGGCTGAATATTCCGACGTGTGGCGTGATCTGTCCCGCGAGGAAAATACTGAGTTGTTGCGGGAAGCTCACGGTCCCATTCTGCGCTCCCGGTTGGGCCCGCGAAGTTTGCGTCAGACCCGTCACGACCATGGCAGCCAAGGGCGGAATCGTAGCCAGCTTGAGTGATTCCCGACCGACGCTGTCGCCGGGTTGGCCAATCGTAGGCAGACCGGTGAGTGTGTAGCCATTGAGCTTGAACATTCGCCCGAATGGAGTGAGCTGCGGGAACTGGTAGTGGCAGGCGCTACACGCCAGTCCGGTTTGACGCGAAAAGCTCGGAACGAAAATCTTCGCAAGCGCCGCATAGAGCGAAGCTGGAGCTACTGTATGACTGGCGGGAAAGCCAGGGATCGCATCGGCGCGACCGGCCCTTGTCGATATTGGCTGTCGGCTCGCGCTGCCGGGAAGAGCGCTCGCTGCGCCGGAGAACATGCTCAATGCGAAAAGCGCGAATACAACGGTGATTCTGAAATGGCCAGGCATCCGGCGCATGCACATGGAGCAATCCGTGAACAGGAAGGAAAGACTCGACCTGCGGGCGTATTCGCGCCAGCGCGTTAACGTAATCGCGAGGCGCTCTCTCACACTGTAAGGGAATCCCTGATTCGATTGGTTGCCGTTCACGTGCTCGCCGTGTAGGAGGCATTACAATCGGGCGGATTACAACAACACCGTCGAAGAAGGCGAGCATTGAGCGCAACGATGCGTTGCGCCTGAAACCATTGCGAAAGAACCGTTACGGAAGGGGCTGCGTCTCCTTACAGCGCGTGTTTTGAGAAGCGATGGTCAGTACCGCGGTTCCGACCACCGGCATGGTGCTCTCGATTCTCGCCGGAAGTCTGCAGGCGTCATCGGTCAGATGAATCCGGATGATGCCCTCTCCTTTATAGTGCTGAGGGTCGCGTACGCGCATCTCTACCAGGATTACCCGCAACTCTCCCATCGGAGTCGGAATCATCTCGCGGCGGATCACGGTTACGGTGGTTGGATTTCGGGCGGAGTCGAAATGGCGATCAAAGCGGTACGTCGCGCCCGGGGTCATTGGAAGCGTGCGGATGAAATACATGAACGACAGCTCGTCGAGCGGCGTGTTGCTCAGACTCTGGCCGGTTTCTCCCTTCGCCGATTTCCACTCTTTCTGATCGGGATAGAGGTCAATCGACTCGTCGTGACGCGCCAACGGATTCTTTTCGTGCTTGGAGAAGCGGAGCGAGGAGCCTCGAAGCGGGTCGAACCAGGATGAGCTGCTGCTGACTGCGCTGAGGAGTGCAATGCGAATCTTGGAATCGAAGCGCAGAAGATATGTGCTGGTCCCCCGGACATCGACCGGACCTTCGATCCACATTGCCGCAGTTCCGACTTTCCCGCCGTGCGCGACGCTGACTTCGTAATTGAGCTTCTCTCCAACGGAGAAGGGCAGCGCGGCGGTCTCGGAGGGTACGCGGCCGCTGGCACAGACACCGATCACGGCGAGAGCAATGAAACCGGGTTGCCCGAGCTGGATGGCGCGGCGTACGTGTCGGGGGAATCGCGGCCCCGGTACCTGAAGGAGATTGGTAGGTAACATCCCTCAAGATGCTGGAGCTTCGTGCGCTTGACTGTCGGGGAGCACGGTCGAATCCTGAGTGAATGGGCCGCGCTGCGGTGAGGGAAAGCCCTACACAATTTCCGGGCGGCAGATTGTAAGCGTGATGCTTACATCATTTCGGGCATCGCCCGATACCTGATCGTCCCCCCCACTTAGAACTTGCCGGCGTCCCCTGCTCAGAGGTTGCATCCGTGACGGCGCCCAGCACAGTCCTATCACGAAGCGAAACGCGTCCGTGCGCTCTGTTTGACGTTACGTCGATGCAGCGAATGCTCTTCGGATCGTTTCTGTTGTTTCATGGGCTGGCTCACGCCGGAATCGGTGTATGGGCGGGCGAGACCGGCCGGTGGTGGATCGTCACCTTGCTGTGTGGCGGCTCCAGCGCCTGGTGAGGAAAACTCTCACAAAAAAACAGCGGAACTCCGACGGACGCGGACGGCCTGAGGCTGCAGCTTCCCATCATGGGATTCTACGAAGAAAGACCTCCACGTCACGGGCACCGCACTCCGTCCGAGCTGGCTGAGGACGAGATGCTCTCGGCGCTCCACGGAGATTTCTGTGGGATGCCGGAAGCCAAGGAAGAGCCTCGACCAACGACTGAATTCGAACGCGTGCGTTTGAAGCACGTCTCGCTACTGCCGTGGGCCGACGCGCATCCGTTCGCAGCAACATCGGTGAAGCAGCCTCCCGCTAGGGCGGGCACTGCCCCGGCTCCTGCCGAGAACCTTGCGGCGCAGACACCGAAGCCAAACGCAGCAGGAGCGAGCCATGACAACTGAGACAGTTGAGACGCCAGTCGCCGAACTAAAGCCCTTGCCGGTCGTGCATGAGGTTCGTCACCTGTTCCGACCCGGTACTTCGTTCAAGCTCCTGCTGGCCATTGAAAACGACGACAATGCTCGAGCCGCGATTCGCGTGACCGATGCTCTCATCGCTCGAGGCGCGGTGCCGCGCGTCATTCATGCCACAGAGCTGATGACGCCGGTTGCCGGCACTCCCGACTCAATGATGTTTTTTGCGGAGGCGGTGCTGGGCGAAGAATTCCACGAGGCGCTGGCACGTTCCCTTCGCAAGCTGATTTCATCCACTGTCGGTCGAGCCCAACCGTGGCCGGTGCAAAGCGTTACCGGAGAACCATCTTTCTGCATAACGCAGGAAGCGCAAGCACAGAACTCCGAGCTTCTGGTGATGGGGATCCACCGGCACGGAGCGTTCGAGCAGGCGATCGGCGAGAATACCGCTACTCGCGTGATTGCAAAGGCAGCGGTACCTGTGCTTGGCGTGCGTCCGGCATTATCAGGATTACCGCGGCGAATCATGGTCGCCACCGACTTCGGAAACGCCAGCCGCGAAGCTGCTCACCTCGCCGCAAACCTGGCCGATCCGGGCGGTTCGGTGATCCTCGTTCACGCGAGCTTGCCAACGCCGATTGTTGAGGAGGGAGACGAGGGTGCAGCGCTCATTCAACGCGAGGGAATCGAGCATGCCTTTCTCCACCTGACCGATGAGATCAGCGAAGGCAAATCGATTCAGGTCGAAACCGTTTGCCGCACTGGCGACGCAGGAGCGCAACTGATGGCCGCGGCGGCACTCGTCTCACCCGATCTGATCGCAATAGCGAGCCAGCGACATCATCTCATCACTCGCCTGATTCTGGGAAGCGTTACTCGGAAGCTGGTGCGGGAAGGCAGTTGGTCAATGCTCATCACGCCACCTGTCGGGAGTCATTGAGGGCTGAGCTTTCTCAGAGGGAGCCATCCCGAAAGAGGACGCGCCTGGTCGCCTCTGAAGTGAGCGCGTAAGCCGCCACAATTCCGCAGACGCCAGCGAGCGTGCTCTCCTTGCTTCCGGAAATCTGGACGCCAAGTTTGCGATCAAGCTTTACTGTTATCGCAGAGAGGGAGGGCCGAACGAAAAAGTTTGAGTTCGATGTCACCGTATCGAGCGCTGTGCCAGCTGTTGCTCCAACGCCCACAGCGAAAGCCGACTCGGCGATGCGTAGAGTCTCTGCGGCGGGCGATGCGGAATCGGTCGTCGCGTCGCCGCTGACTCCAGAGCTTGTGGCGAGAATGCAGCGGTACTGGCAAGCCGCCAACTATCTGACTGTCGGCCAGATCTATCTCCGGGACAACCCACTTCTCCGTGAGCCGCTTAAGGCAGGAGACGTAAAGCCGCGGCTGCTTGGACATTGGGGTACGTCGCCGGGGTTGAGCTTCATCTATGTGCACCTCAACCGACTGATCACGGAGCGAGATGCCAACATCATTTATCTTGCTGGACCGGGGCACGGCGGGCCCGCCATCGTTGCGAACGTCTACCTCGAGGCTACCTACACCGAAGTCTATCCGGCCATTACCCGAGATGTGGATGGTCTCAGGCGCCTCTTTCGGCAGTTCTCGACACCGGGCGGCATTCCGAGCCACGTAAGCGCACCGACACCGGGCTCGATCCATGAAGGAGGAGAGCTCGGCTACGTCCTGATGCATGCCCTCGGCGCGGTGTTCGACAATCCGGATCTCATAGCCGTAGCCGTTGTTGGAGATGGAGAAGCCGAGACCGCGCCACTGGAAGGATCGTGGAAAGGAACGAGCTTTCTGAATCCCGTTCGCGACGGCGCGGTGCTTCCGATCCTCCACCTGAACGGATATAAAATCAGCGGACCCACGGTCCTCGGGCGTGGCAGCGACGATGACGTACGGAGTCTTCTTCAGGCGCACGGCTACGACGTTCATTTCGTGGAAGGCGATGAGCCGCTCCGATTGCATCAGGAGTTTGCCGCGACTCTCGACGAATGCTACGCGCGAATTCAGCAGATTCAGATCAGCGCCCGTTCCCGATCTTCCGGCGCGATTCGAGAGCGTCCACGCTGGCCGGCGATCGTCCTCCGCACGCCGAAGGGATGGACAGGGCCGAAGATTGTGAATGGTCTTCCCGTCGAGGGCACTTTTCGCTCGCATCAGGTGCCGCTGAGCGAGGTGCCGGCTAGCGCTGAGCAGATGCGGCAGCTCGAGGAGTGGCTGCGAAGCTATGAGCCGGAGACTCTCTTTGATTCGTCGGGCGCGCTGCTGCCGGAGTTGGCGGAGATCGCACCGAAGGGTAAGCGCCGCATGGGGGCGAATCCCCATTCGAATGGCGGCAGCCTTCTCGTTCCCCTGACCGTGCCCGATTTCCGCAGTTATTCCGTTGATGTCTCCTCCCCTGGGACAATCACACGGGAGTCGACACGACAACTTGGGCAGATGGTCCGCGACATCTTCGTTGAAAACCGGCGCACGTCGAACTTTCGGCTGTTTTGTCCGGACGAGACCAACTCCAACAGACTAGGCAACGTCTTCGAGGTCGAGAAGCGATGTCTCGTCGGTCCTATTCTCGGAATCGATGATCACATCGCTCCCGATGGCCGCGTGATGGAGGTCCTGAGCGAGCACTTGTGTGAAGGATGGCTGGAGGGCTACCTCCTCACCGGCCGTCATGGACTGTACCTGACTTACGAAGCCTTCGCCATGGTGTCGGCGTCGCAGATGGTCCAGCACACAAAGTGGTTGAAGGAAGCCTGCAGCCTCGACTGGCGGGCGCCGATCGCTTCGCTCAACATCCTGCTCACGTCCACGTGCTGGCGCAACGATCACAATGGCTTCAGCCACCAGGGACCCGGATTGATCGATGTAATTATGTCGAAGCGAGGCAGCGTCGCGCGGATCTACCTTCCGCCCGATGCCAATTCACTTCTCGCCGTCGCTGACCACTGCTTTCGCAGCCGTAACTATGTAAACCTGATTGTGATCGACAAACAGCCGCAGCTCCAGTGGCTTTCGATTGAGCAGGCAATCGCGCACGCCGCGCGTGGCGCTTCGGTGTGGGACTGGGCGGGAAACGAAAAGAGTAGTGAGCAGCCGAGTACAGGTGCTGACCGCGAGCCCGACGTAGTGCTGGCATGCGCGGGTGATACACCGACACTGGAAACTGTCGCGGCGGCGTGGTGGCTGAGACAACTCGCGCCGGAACTTCGTGTACGGGTGGTGAATGTGGTCGACCTCATGACTCTCTTTTCACCGGGCGACCACCCGCACGGAATGAAAGACGAAGATTTCAATCGGCTGTTCACCGCCGACAAGCCGGTCGTCTTCGCATTCCACGGATATCAGTACCTGGTTCATCAGATGCTGCATCACCGGTCGCATCCAGGCCGCTTCCACGTACGGGGCTTCAAAGAGCAGGGAACCACTACCACTCCGTTCGACATGGTAGTCCTGAACGCGATGAGCCGGTTCCATCTGGCGGCCGAAGCGATTCGGCGATCGCCATTCGAGTCAACTCACAAAGATTCCATCGGACGCCTGGAAACGATGATTACCGATGCGGTGCGCTATTCGCGCGAACAGCTACAGGATCCTCCTGAGATTCGCGACTGGGTCTGGACACGCGAAACGGGGCGCGCGTCTTAGGTCCGGAAGAAATCCTCACAGGAATTCAGGAAATCCTCCCTCGTTTCCGAAGCTGGATCCGCACAGAATGACAACAGCAACCTGGGCGCACTTTGTTCAAACGCGGGAGGGGATCGTGTGGAAAAGACTGCATGCGATTGCCGAGTCGGTGAGGAGTCGACGCGAGCCGATGAAAACTCTGCTCGCCGCATTGTTCGGGCTGTTCGTGTCCAGCCTGTTCGCGATCTCCGGCAACTGGCTCACCATCAGGCTCGGTGGGGGGTCATACCTCAGTGAACAGTCCGCCCATGCCACCATGGTCGTGCTGATCGCGTTCTTCTGGACAGCAGCGTCGGTCGTGCTCGGAGGCTATGTGGTGGCACGCCTGCACAACACTCGTGGTGCTGCGAGCGCCTACATCGTCCTCGAGCTGTTTTTTGGGGCGGGCATGGTGGCCGAGTTCTGGAGCTCGTGGGCCGCATGGTATGATACCGTCGCGGTGTTGTTCGTCATACCCTGTGCGCTGCTCGGTGCCAGTTTGTTGCGGCCACGCTGGCTGACGGGGAGCGCGCGCCATACTGGCTGAACCGGCGACACCATCGCAGCGGCTACTGAGCGGTGTAGCCGCCGTCGATCACCAGCTCCGTTCCGGTGACGAACTTTGACTCGTCCGACGCGAGGTACAGCACGCCATACGCAATATCGTCGGGCTCACCGACGTGACCGATTGGATGCAGACTGTCCAGCAGCTTGCGACCTTGCGCCGCATCGCCCTGAGATTTTAGAAAGTTCTCCACCATGGGCGTCCAGATATAGCCAGGGTGCACCGAGTTGACCCGAATATTGTACCCCGCTTTGGCGCAGTAGAGCGCCGCTGATTTCGTCAATAGGCGCACGCCGCCTTTGCTCGCGTTGTACGCGGCCAGGTTCGGATCGCCCACCAGACCCTCGATCGAGGAGAGATTCACTATCGAGCCGCTTCCATTTGTCTTCATGGTCTGGATCGCGTGCTTCGTCCCCAGAAAGACGCCCTCGAGATTGATGCTCATGAGCCACCGCCACTCGGCGAGGGTGGTGTGCTCGACGTCCTTGCTCAGTGCGACGCCCGCGTTGTTAACCAGAACGTCGAGCTTCTTGTGGCGCTCAATGACGATCCCCATGACGCGTTCCCACCCTGCCTCGTCGGCGACGTCGTGCTCGACGAAAACTGCATCGCCCCCACGGCCCCGGATCTCCTCGGCCACAATTGACCCTTTGTTGACATCGACATCGGTCACTGTGACGGCCGCCCCTTCTTCGGCGAACTTGAGGGCGCATGCACGTCCGATTCTCAGGGCACCACCGGTTATGACCGCTGACTTGCCGCGCATCCTGTTCATTTCGTCTCCTGCCGAGGCCGAAGAAAACTAGAGCCCCCGCTCAGTGGTTTCCCACTTTGCGGAGGCTCCGCTTCTGCTGGCGGTCGCCGATCCGGTTCGTTTCCGTGCTTTCACGCACAGTCGGCTCGACAACCTTGCCCTCGTCGGACGGGCGACTCAGGTGCCCCGGTGATCCCGGAGCTTTGATTGTGTCCAGCAACCTCACAATCTGTGCGACGGCTTCGAACTTCCATCGCGCTGCCCTCCGCCGGCGTCCCGGGAGAGAACCCGTTCACACAATTCCGTCTTGTGAACACGAATGCAAAATAGCGCGGCCACGCCATCGCGGGCGTAGGCAAATCCCTGAATTTTCTTGGAGGTTTTCCCTGCTCACGTGAATGGACAGCAGCGGTAGCCGCGCGCCGCTCACTCCGTTGGCAGTCCCTCGGCTTGCGCCGATAAATACAGGGGAATCCTCACGCAAGTTCAGGCAATCCTTTCTCGTTCAGGGGAGCGAATCGGATCAGACTATTGGATGGAAGCTGCCACCACCAGCAGGCGGCCGTCGGCGAGTGGGCACCTGAACGCTTCATCGCGCCGCTCAAGGGAGGACCGATGCTAAGGCTAAGAGACATCATGACGCGGAACGTGATCAGCGCCACGCCCGACATGACGATTCGCGATGCTATGGAGCTGTTGTCGGCGCGGCACGTGAGCGGCGCGCCGGTCGTCGACCGAGGAAAGGTTGTCGGAATCTTCTCGGCAACCGATATCCTTGCGCTTCTCGCGGATCTCAACGATACGACTCCCTCCCTCACCTTCAGGCGTCGAAGGGGACGCACGGCACCCCTCGAGGATGTAACTGTCGACGAGGTAATGACTCGGAAGGTTCAGTCGCTTCCACCTGATTGTTCTGTCGACGAAGCGGCCGCCTTAATGGGGAAAAAGCAAATCCATCGGGTGCTGGTGATGCTGGGAGATGCCTTGCTCGGAATCGTAACCACGTCCGACGTGGCGAAGGCTGTCGCTGAACACAGGATCAGAAGTCGTACGTACGTCTTCGGGTAGCTGAGAGTCTGGTAGACTCGGGAGGAGCAAATGAGAGGGACAACTTTTGCAATCGCCGCAGCCAGTGCTTCTGTGTTGGCTCTTGGGTGTGTCCTGCGGACGGCGAAAACAGAGGTGAGCGCCGACGACTTTGACCTGGCCCCGCTCGCGGGTAAGTGGATTGGCGAATACACCAGCCAGGAGAGTGGCAGGACCGGAGATGTGTCATTTGTCCTGCGCGCCGGCGAGGTTGCGGCCTCTGGGCGCATCGAAATGATCGCGCGCGAATCGGAGAATGCGTCTATTGCCGCCTATCGGCCGATGGTGAATGGCAGTCTGGGTGTTCCCGTGAAGCAGCCTCTGACCATTCACTTCGTCAGAAAGGAAGGCAACACGGTCATCGGACTGCTCGATCCCTACATCGATCCGGATTGTGCGTGCAAGGTGACGACGACATTCCAGGGCGCATTCGTTGACTCTCGCACGATCGAGGGGACTTTCAACACCTTCAGTGCTGAGCTGTCGCACATTTCTAATGGCGGCCGATGGAAGGTGACGAGGACGAAGCATTTGTAACTACGGTCAGAGCTAGTAGTAGCAGACCCCCAAATTTGACGCTAGCCCGCGCTGGAGTACGTGCGCATTTGTGCATGCGTGTCGACCAGATACTCCGTGAACCACTTCTGTGCTAGATCGGATACCTTCTCGAGCGCTCCGATCTCCTCGAAGAGATGCCCCGCACGTGGCACAATCTCGAGGCGGGCCATGCAGCGGAGCCTGCGGAGCGCTTCGTGGTTGAGGCCGATTACGATTGTATCGGCACCCCCGACAATGAGTAGCGTCGGCGCGCGCAAATCCTCCAGCGCACTCCCGGCAAGGTCGGGCCTTCCGCCTCGCGAAACGACCGCGCCCACCAGCTCTGGAAGGGCGGCGGCAGCGACAATCGCGGCCGCGGCTCCCGTGCTGGCGCCAAAGTAGCCGACGGGCAGCCCGTCTAGGCCGCGCTGTCCGACTGCCCAATTAGTTACCGTGGCAAGGCGCACTGAAAGCATCTCGATGTCGAATCGCAAATGCCGAGTGAGGGCTTCCGCCCGCTCCTCCTCTCGCGTGAGCAGATCCAGAAGCAGCGTCGCAAAACCCGCATACTGGAGTTTCCGAGCTACCACCCTGTTTCTCTGGCTGAATCTGCTGCTGCCGCTGCCATGCGCGAAAAGCACCACACCTTTGGCATCAACAGGGACAGAAAGATCCGCTTCCAGAGTTGTCCCCTCAAATGGTATGCGAGCGGGACGCTCTTCTACTCGCCTCTCCTTTTCGTTCGTCATCTGAACCTCCTCTCGAGGCTCGTCAAAGCGTCGAGGGATACGTTTCGGGAAGCTCACCACGCTTCCACAGTCCGGTCCGCTCCAGTGGCTCGACGGCGCGGGTCACGTCATAATGGAGCACGGCGTCGAACTGGTGCGGCAATCGTGCTCCAAAGTAGTGGCTCATTCGCTCGGTCTCCGGGCGATAGATGACACCTATCGCACGCTCCAGCCGCGGCTGCCTCAAGCCGAGAATGGCCTCCTCGTTTCCGCGCAGGCCGAGAAGGAAGTTTCCGAGACCCAACTCGTGGAACAGCGCTTCATAACTTCCATCCAGCGCCGGCCGCACGATCTTCCTCTCCGCCGGCTCGTCCCAATCGGATGCCGCGGTCACGGTGCCCGAGTGGGTGCTGAACCCAACGAGGAACGCGGTGCTTCCCCATCGCTCTCGCATCAGCTGACCGACATTCAGCTCGCCTTGGCCGGCCATGTCGGTTGCGCGGGCATCGCCGAGGTGTGAGTTGTGTGCCCAAACTACAATCTTCGGCTGCCGCCGGTCGTACTCGAGAAACGCCACTAACGAATCCAGCGTCGCGGCCATGTGCCGGTCCCGCATGTTCCATGACGCGGCCCGGATTCCGAACATCGCGCGGTAGTAGCGCTCGGCATTCAGGACGACTCTCGCATTCTGTTCGGCAAAGAAGAGATCGTCGGCCGCCATCCTCCCATCGTGGGTCGCGTACTCGGCGGCCGATTTCTGGAGCTCCGCGAGCTGCGCAATCACTTCAGTCTCGCACGATGGTGCCAGGCCGGCCGTGGCGGCGTAACCGTAGGACTGTGGATCTTCTCCGAAATGGTCGAAGCAGGCATAGCGCTGCTCCGCTCTGAGAGCGGCTTCCGGATCGACTTTCCGCAGATACGACAGAACGGCGTCCATCGAGGCGTGCAGGCTGTAGAGGTCGAGCCCGTAGAAGCCGACTTTTCGCGAGGCCCCGATAGCATCGTTATAGTCGCGGAGCCAGCCGACGAACTCGAGCACGTCCGCATTTCGCCACATCCATTGCGGAAAGCGCTTGAACCCCTCGAGCGCCTGCGAGGCACCTGTGTCGCTACCGCGGCCCTGCACGTAACGATTCACCCGATACGCGTCCGGCCAGTCCGCTTCAACCGCGATGGCCGAAAAGCCTTTCTCGCGAATGAGTCGTTTCGTGATCTCGGCGCGAATCCGATAGAACTCGTGGGTTCCATGGGAGGCTTCACCGATAAGGACAAATCGGCTGTCGCCGACGAGTACCATCAGCGGATCGAAATCCTTGCGGTCCCCCGTAAGTGGATGCGCTGCCTTGCGCAGCCCGTCGTAGAAGCCTCTATCAACAGATAGGGTCATGTTTGCTTTCCTCAGTACTGGTAAGCAGGGTGTTGAACGGGAGAGATCGTTTCGCGCGCCGCGGCTTCCAGGAGCAATTGGACCTCGCGGTCGGTCGTTGGCGTAAAGTCGGCGTACCAAAATCCGACTCCATAGAACGGCTCCGGCGCCAGAACGTACTCACAGCCGTCTGCTACTGTGCGGAGCTCCCGGAACGTGTCGCGAGCAACGACCGGCGCGGCGACGATGATCGATTTCGGGTCTGACTTGCGGAGTGCCGCGACCGCCGCTTTCATGGTGGCGCCGGTGGCGAGACCATCATCCACAACCAGCACCGTGCGGCCTTTTACAACCACGTGGCCACGGTCTCCCCGATACATCTTCTCCCTGCGTTCCAGCTCCTGCTGCTCCAGCATTGTGATGCGCTCGATCGTGCTCCGGGTAATCCCAAGAAGCTGAATCGCCTCCTGGTTCAGGACTCGAACGCCCCCGGTAGCAATGGCACCGATCGCAAATTCCTCGTGCCCCGGCGCGCCAAGCTTCCTCACGACGAAGACGTCGAGCGGCAGATCCAGAGAGCGCGCGATTTCGTACGCGACCGGAACTCCTCCGCGCGCAAGCCCGAGCACGACTACGTCTTGTCTCCCCGCAAAGCGGTCGAGCTTCTCCGCCAATTCGAGCCCCGCTTCGCGGCGGTTGAGAAAACGCTTCATAGTTCCTCCTTCAGGGATTTCGCGAGATGCGGCGCACACGCAAGGAGGCAGCTGCAACTGATGCGTGCGCGCCTGAACGCCGGTCAATACATGACGGCGATCTGGTCATCGACGCTCGTAACTCCCTGAGCCTGCCACGCGGCGTGCTCAGCATCCTTCCGTTCAGCGAACGAGCTGACGCTTCCCCGCAGGGTTACGCGACCGTCTTTTGCTTCGATCGTGATCCTGTCGGCGTCCCGCTCTGCATGCCGGCGCATGGAGTCCTTGATCTTCTGACCCACCTCGTGCGAAGAAGCCTTCTTGGGCTTCACCGTGATGAGGTTGGTTACGCCTTTGACACCGGTCAGATTGCGCACAGCTCCTTCGGCTGCCCACTTCTGGTACTGCCACTCGACGTCGCCTTCAAGGGCGATCCAGCCGTCCTCGATAGTGGCCTTGATACGGTCGTCCGGGACCTGGACATCCCACCGTAGCGCGTTGACCGTCGCGTGAGCAATGTCGGTATCCGAGCGCTGATGCGCGCCGGGCAGCTTCACCTTGATCTCGTCTGCGACTGCCTTGACGCCCCCCACGCGCTCGGCGGTGCGCTCCGCAGAGAACTTTTGGGCGTAACTGTCGACAAACCCGGTCAAGGTGACGACGCCTCCCTTGGCCGCGATTCCGATTTCTGCCTCGCGGATGCTTGGCTCGAATTTGAGCTCGTCGAGCACATCACGCTGCAGTTGTAGATCCGTCTTCATGATTTTTCCCTCCGCTACGAGTGGCCCTGCCGCATATGGAGGCAACTTCGCGGATTCGCGGGGGAATGTCTGTCAGCGTGTGGTTGAGAACGGCTGGGAGAAACCAGTACACAGGTGTGCGAGAAATACCTCGAAGTGCGACTGGGGTCCGATCGACGAGATCGTTCAGGGCAAGGCGGCCGCGGGCGCGAACCCATCGGGCACGATTGATCGATTCGAACGGTCAACCCTGTAGGGGTTTCCCCGAAAAATGAATGGGGATTTCGCGCCAAAAGTTCAGTCACATACCCGCGAAAGTTGAGGTGAAGTCCGACAGTAGGGGCCGTCATCTGTTCGTATCCTCAGTGCATAACAGAAACATCCGCTCTTACGAACTGAGGATTATGAAGATGAGAAAGACCTTAATGACCGTTTCTGCGCTGATGGCAGTAGCGGCTACGGCAAGCGCACAGAGCGCGAGCGCCATTCGCCTTCGACTCGATCCGACCAGTGAAGTGACAATCGAAGGAACCTCGTCGATGCACGATTTTCACTGCAAGACCAACAAGATCAACGCCTATGTGGATGTAGATCCCAGCTACACGAAGGATCTCACCAAGATTGCGCGTCCGATCGTGAGCGTGCAGGTCAACATCGTCGTGCGGACGCTCTCCTGCGGCAATGGGCAGATGGACAAGAACATGTACAGCACCCTGGATGCCGACAAGAATCCGATCATCAAGTACACGATGTCGGGATACGACATTCTCAATGGTAGCGCGTCACCTGCCGCATTCGTCGCGAAGACAACCGGCACCCTGACGATCTCCGGCCAGCAAAAGGTCGTCAACATGAAGATCAACGCCGAGCGACTGAGCGATGGCAAGGCCACCGCACAGGCAGAGCAGTCGATTCTCATGTCCGACTATGGCATCAAGGCGCCGAGCTTCATGTTCGGCAGGCTCAAGGTAGGAAATGAAGTCACCGTGAAGTTCAACCTGAAAGCCGGCCCCGAACTTCTGGCGCAGCTCGCCGCGGTAAATGGCGGCACACAGTAGGACCGCTCTACAACAACCGATTCAGCAGCCACAACGCATTCAATAAATGGAGACCACCATGAAAACCAGCTTTATCGTCCTGACCGCCGCGTTCGCGACGGTTGCTTTTGCGCCGGTTTCGAGCGCTCAAGGGACCGACAAGTTGACCATCCCGACCACCGCCCCCAAAACCGAGACGATCGACACCATGTCCGTCGTTGTCGGTGTCGGTGTCGACACCATGTCCGTCGTTATCGCCCTGCCGGAGTCGACGACGATCGACACCGTCAAGAGGATCGCGGGCGCAAAAGCGAAGAGGAGCTTCCTCTCGACCGCGCCTGGAATCCAGATGCAGAACTACCGTCCAGAGGACAAGCGCGGAATCAACGTCTTTGAAACACCGAAGGACGAGTCGGTTGCTTACGACGGATTCAAGCTTCAGTGGGGCGCTGCCTTCACGCAGCAGTTCCAGGGCCTCGATCACAGCAACACCGCGGCCCCGGTCCTGGTCACGACGGCTGGCGTCACGACCAATGCGAATCAGCTGATCCGCATCGGACACGGCCCCAACACCGCGACCGCAAACCTTTACCTGAACGGTCAGCTCGCACCGGGTATCCGTGTCGCGATGACTAGCTATGCCTCGGCTCGGCATCACAATGAGACGTGGGTGAAGGACGGCTATTTGCTCGTCGATGCTTCGCCGATCGACTGGAAGCCGCTCAACGACATCATGAAGTACGTGACGATCCGTGCCGGCCAGTTCGAGATCAACTACGGAGATGCTCACTTCCGTCGCAGCGACAACGGCAACGCGATCCGCAACGCACTCATCGGCAACTATGTAATGGATGCCTTCACGACCGAAGTCGGTGGTGAAGTCTACGTCCGCGCGAATGGCTTCCTGGCGATGGCGGGCGTCACCGGCGGCGAGAGCAAGGGCGTGATCACTACGCCACAGAGGCGTTCACCCAGCTACCTGACCAAGATCGGGTACGACAAGAAATTCAGCGACGACTTCCGCTTCCGTCTCACGGGTTCGGAATACGCGACCTCGAGCTCGGTGAGCAACACGCTGTTCAGCGGCGATAGAGCCGGATCGCGGTACTACGACGTGCTTCAGAACACGGTCTCGACCGAGTTAGCGCAAGCCTGGTCCGGCGCGATGCAGCCGGGTCTCAGCAATAGCATTCATTCGTACGTCATCAACCCGTTCGTCCAGTTCCACGGACTCGAGTTCTTCGGCAACGTCGAAAGAGCGAAAGGGCGCGCACAGGGTGAAACAGCCAACCGTACCTGGAAACAGAACGTAGGAGAAGTGGTTTATCGCTTCCTTCCCGACCAGCGCCTCTACGTCGCTGCGCGCTACAACACGGTGAAGGGACAGCTGACCGTAGGCACGCCTGATGTGACGGTCAACCGTTCGCAAATCGGCGGTGGTTGGTTCCTCACCCCGAACGTGCTGACCAAGATCGAATACGTGAATCAGAAGTACCTCGATTTCCCGACGACCGACATTCGGAACGGCGGGCAGTTCAAGGGATTCATGGTTGAAGGCGTCGTGGCCTTCTAACCGGACTGCGTGGCGCCGCGGCTGAGGAACAGCGCGGCGTCACGTAGTTGCTTCACCTACGACAACTGGTTCTTCGCTGGAGAGACTTACCATGTTGAACAACGCCTCAGTACTGAACCCTCCCCCTACCGCTGTCGAGGCACCCCTCTTCAGCGTTCTCGGCAGGAAAGCATGTGAAGCGATTCTCGCCCGTAACAGCGTGGGCAGAATCGCTTTCTCGTT
Organism: Gemmatimonadota bacterium; assembly: GCA_003134685.1. Taxonomy (GTDB): domain Bacteria; phylum Gemmatimonadota; class Gemmatimonadetes; order Gemmatimonadales; family Gemmatimonadaceae; genus UBA4720. The sequence continues at coordinate 587,203 of PLCA01000002.1, forward strand.
GCACGATAGCGTGAGGATCGTGCCGGTCCACTATGCGTACGCCAGCGGCTGGATTTACGGGCGAACCGCGGCGGCGGGAAAGCTCCAGGAGATTCTGCGGAACCGCCGCGTCGCGTTCGAGGTCGATGAGCATACTCAGCTCTTTGAATGGCGGAGCGTGGTTGCGAATGGCCCACTCTACCTGATCAAGCCGGGCGCAACACCATCGGACCGACGCGTTCACACGATTGCTGTCTCACTGATTCGCCAGCTCTTGCCGTCCACGCTCACCGAATCCGACCCGATCCCGTTCCGTGATCAGCTCTTTCGAATTCGCGTCGCTGAGATCACCGGTCGCGCCTCGGGACCGACCGGCGGCGAGAGACTCTTCCCCGACCCAGCGAAAACCGCACCCGACACCGGTGGAGCCGACTCGGACGCGATCCTTTGCCAACGGGTGGGGAGCGCGCTGGAGAACCTCTCCCTTTCTCCTGGATCACAGGTTCACGTCGACGCATTCGACGGCGTGATCGCACTGACGGGAACCGCGGAGGACGCAGCCGAGCGAACCGCAATCGAAGCGGCGGTTCTGGGCGTGCCGGACGTGCGGGCTGTGGTGCAGGAGCTGGAGGCGGTCTTCCCGTCGCAACAGCAACCCACGCCGGCGGAAGTCGCGCGCGAAGCGGTGAGGCAGCTCCGCATGCCGCCTCGCATCGCCGATTCTGGAATCAAGATCGTAGCTGAGCATGGATGGCTGCGCCTCGAGGGCGTCGCGAATTCGCGAAAGACTCGCGAGGAGGTTGTCCGACGTCTTCGCAGCGTCAAGGGCTCGCGCGGTGTGATAGACAGGCTCCGCGTGATTGAGCCCGCGCCGGCACAAGTGGTATCCGACTGATCGAGAAAGAAGGAGGAATCATGGCACACGCACTTGCTGAAACGACATCAAACGCCGCGCCGGAGCGTCCGGTTCACCGACGCCCAACAGCGCTGCTCATCGCGACTGACGGGACACCTCAATCAGACGCGGCCATCGCGCTGGCCCACCTGCTGCCCCTCGGCGATCAACGCGAAGTCAAAGTTCTCACGGTGGTGGATCACACTCCGATTCCGTGGGGAGCGGTCGACCGGTCGCTGGTGATGGACTACGAGCGCGGCCTGCACCAGGAAGCGCAGAACAAGGCAAAAGCGCAGATTGCACGGCTTGGCGACAAAAGCTGGCCCGTCGAAGTACGCTCTGGAGATCCCGCAACTACAATCGCCGCGCTGGCGAAGGAATCACGCTCTCGAATCGTGGTGGTCGGTCTGGGCGACCACGGTGCGGCGGCAAGATTTCTTGGAAACGAGACCGCACTCCGCCTGATGCGAGTCAGCGAGGTACCAGTTCTCGCTGTCGACAGCAAGCTGCGAGAGCTTCCCAGGCGGATAGTGGTCGCAATGGATTTCAGCGAGCCGAGCATTGAGGCGGCGCGGCTGGCGCTCGAGATCGCGGCCCCGGGCGCTATTGTAACGCTCGTGCATGTAGTTCCGTGGGAGCGGAAGGACTACATCCCCGAACACTGGTTCAAGGAGCACGAGGCATACGTCGGGGCGCAACTGACGCGTGTCACGGGTTGGCTGGATCAGGGCACGAAGTGCCGGATGCATCAAAGGGTTCTGTATGGGAAACCCGGTCCGTCTCTCCTCGCTTGCGCCGAGGAGCTCGACGCGGATCTCATTGTCGCCGGAACGCACGGCCGCGGGCTACTCGGTCGAATGCTCGGCGGCGCGACGGTCGCGAAGCTGGTGCGAGGGGCCCGGCGCTCCGTCCTCGTTCTTCCCGCGGCCGCCGCGTTCCAGCGGTTCGATCAACTGGCACCCGAGAGCGATCCTCGTGAAGAGCATGCGAGCTGGGCACAGAAGCTCGACGATTTCTCCCGCAGAAACGCCGGCCGTCGCGGACGTCTCGAAGTCGATGATCCCGCACTCGGCGCACAGCTCGAAATGACGGGTTATCGGTTTCTCGGTGCCGTGTACGATCCTCCGAGCAAGCGTGCACAGTTGATGTTCGGAAACACGGGCCGAGGCGGACCACACCTCGTGCGAGGGATTTCGAACATCAAATCGGTTGAGATCCTGTTCGATGAGCATGATGACAGGGACACGGCCTTGTCCATTGCCAGCGACGACGGGCAGACTCTACTCGTTCTCGAAGTCATCAAAGAGGGACACTGACAATGCCAGCGCCTCTCGGCCACGTCGTCCCGAACCGCCGCCGACCCCCACTCAAGGCCGCGCCCGTACAGGGAGCTCGAGGAGAAGACAACACGGCGAAGAGGACGATACTCCCCTATTCGCCGTTGTTTGCCGTCGCGGGAATCCTTCTCGGCGGCGTCGAGCAGTACATCTTCAATCTTCCGCTGTTCGCCCATGCGCTCTGGACGATCTGCCTTATTGGCGCGGGCTTTCCCGTAGTCTGGCGCACCCTTCGTGCGGCGCGTCACGGCAATTACGCCACGGACGTGGTCGCCTCACTCTCCATTGTAACCGCCGCGATCATCGGTCAGCCACTGGCTGGTCTCGTGATCGTGCTCATGCAGACTGGCGGAGAAGCCCTCGAGAAATTCGCCGAGCGCCGGGCATCAGCGGCTGTTCGGGAATTGGAGAAAGCCGCTCCTCGCATCGCTCATCTCATCAGCGGGACTCAAGGGCTGGTAGACGTACCCGTCGGCGAGCTGAATGTGGGCGATGTCTTTCTGGTGCGGCCGGGCGAGATGGTGCCGTGCGACGGAATCGTTCTCAGCGGTATCTCGGAGATAGACGCATCGCAGCTCACGGGGGAGGCGATACCGGTTCCCGCGCGTGAGGGGACTCCCTTGATGAGCGGCTCGCTCAACGCGCATGGAGTGCTGAGCGTTCGCGCCTCGGCTCGGGCCGCCGAGAGTCAGTACTCGAAGATTGTGGAGCTCGTTCGGGAGGCGCAGGCTTCGAAGTCACCGCTGCAGCGGCTCGCCGACCGCTACGCGGTCTGGTTCACCCCGGCCACGCTGGCGGTTTGTGTCGTGACGTTCTTCTTGACGCGGAACTGGGACAGCGTGCTATCGGTCCTGGTCGTGGCGACGCCGTGCCCGCTCATTCTCGCGACGCCGGTCGCGATCATCGGGGGGATAAATCGCGCAGCGAGACAAAAGATCATCGTGCGCCACGGAGCTGCACTGGAGATGCTGAGCGACGCGACCATCGCGGTATTCGACAAGACGGGCACGCTCACAGTCGGCAAGCCCTCAGTGAGGAGTGTCGTCGCACTGCCTGGATTCACTGAGCGGGAAGTCCTTCGCAACGCCGCCGCGGTCGAGCAGGGATCGAGTCATCTGCTTGCGCGAGTCCTGGTGGAGGAGGGGGAGAAGAGATTCGGGCGCCTGCCGGAGGCCACGCAGCATCGCGAATCGCCGGGGGAGGGGCTGACAGGCATAGTTGGAGGCACCGAGGTCGTAGTCGGAAGCCGCGCCTTCGTTGCCCGACACGCCCCCGTTTCGCTCGATGTCTTCGACGCCGCCGTGGATGGCGACGCCGGTTTGCGCGCGTACGTCCTGCTCTCCGGGAAACCAGCGGGGATCATAGAGTACGCCGACTCGCTCCGCCCCGAGCTGAAGAGCTTTCTTGCCAGGCTGGGCGAGCTGGGACTGTCACGCACCGTGCTCCTTTCCGGAGATCGGGCCGCAAACGCAAGGGCCATCGGGCATGAATCCGGAATAAAGGAAGCCCACGGGGAATTGCTGCCCGCAGACAAAGCGGCGATGGTCACCCGCTTCCGGGCCAGCGGAGAGGTCGTGCTGATGGTCGGTGACGGCACCAACGATGCGCCCGCGCTGTCGGCGGCCGACGTTGGAGTCGCACTGGCAGGACATGGGGGTGGTGTCACGTCGGAGGCCGCTGACGTGGTGATCCTGGTCGATGATCTGTCGAAGGTAGGTGAAGCGGTAGCAATCAGTAGAAGGACGATGCGGTTGGCGAGACAGAGCATTGTGACGGGGCTCATGTTGAGCGGCGTTGCCATGATCTTCGCCGCCTACGGATTCATCGCGCCGACCGAGGGTGCGCTTCTTCAGGAGGCGATCGACGTCGCGGTAATCTTGAACGCTTTGCGCGCGAGCTGGTCGTGACACCCACGTAAGCCGGCGCAGAACAGGGAGGAACAATGTACAAGGTGATCATGGCGCCAACCGAAGGCTCGGACAGTGAGAGGACGGCGATATCGGTGGCGGTAAAGCTGGCGCAGCGTTTTGAAGCGGATCTCCGTCTCGTTCGAGTGGAGTCGGCGCCCCTCGTCGTCGAGACAATCCCCCAGTCGCCGCTGCTGATAACCGAACAGACCCTGCTGGATGAGCGCCTCGCGCGCTTACGAAAGCTGGAGGCGCTCGGAACCGAGTGCCGTGCGCTGGGTGACATCAAGGTCATGACCGCGTATGAGGACGGGCCCGTTGCGCCCAGGCTCCGCGATTACGCTTTGAAGTTCAACGTAGACCTGATAGTGATGTCGAGCCACTCTCGTGGCGGCGTCAAGAGGATCACGCTCGGCAGCGTCACGGACTACCTGATCCGCAATACGAACATTCCTGTGCTGGTGGTGAGATCGTCCGGTTCGCTCATTGGCGCCACTCCAGAGCAGACATTCAGCCGGATCGTCGTTCCACTCGATGGCTCGGCACTGGCGGAGCAGATACTGCCCGAAATAGCCGCGCTCGCTTTGCGGCTCCGTTCGACTGTGAGCCTGCTCCAGATACTCACGCCGGTGACCTACTCGCAGAAGGAGATCATGCAGCCTGGCCTGCCGTGGTGGGACAACGACATTGCTGCGGCCGACGCCTACCTCGCCCGCGCCGCGAGTTATCTGACCGAGGAAGGACTCACCGTGAGCAAGGACGTGGTCCTGAGTGAAGATGTCGCAATGGCCATTCTGGACTTCTCGATACGCACGCGAGCCGATCTAATCGCCCTCGCCACGAGCGGGATCGGTGGAATGAGCCGCTTCGTATTCGGAACTGTCGCCGATGAGATCACGCGAAAATCGCCGACTTCGCTACTCGTCTTCCACCCGAAGCAATCCGCCGCGACTGAAAGTGCGCGTGGAAGCTCCGCTGCAGAAACACTGACGGGAGTCTGACATGATAGCCGCGAAGGGATCAGAGGGCGAAACCAACGTGATAGAGACGGCACCGCCGAAGGATGGGCCGCAAATGGAGCGGATATGGGCGGCGCGGACTGGAGATGTCACCTTCCGCGAGCTGTCGCGCGATGAAATCGAAGCCATGCTGCTGCGCAACCGGGTCGGCCGCCTCGCGTTCTCACTCCACGATCGCGTCGACATGCAGCCTCTCCACTACATCTACGAGCGCGGCTGGTTGTACGGACGCACTTCAGAGGGGGACAAGATCACCGCTCTCAAGCACAACCAGTGGGTCGCGTTCGAGGTGGATGAGGTCACCGACCTCTTCGATTGGAGGAGCATCGTGATTCACGGAAGCTTCTGGATCATGCATCCGCTCGGCAGCCCAAGGGCCGAGGAGTTGTGGACCAAAGCGGCGGAGCTTGTGAGCAAGATCGTGCCCGGCGCCCTCACCGATACCGACCCGGTTGCGTTTCGGCAGACGATTTTCCGTATTGCCGTCAGTGATGTGCGCGGCAGGGAAGCGAAGATGAAACCGGTGCAACGAAATGACCCTTGACGATGGAGGGACAATGAACAGGAACTATTGCATCACCTCGGCGATCGTTTTCGTTTTCGTGACTCTCGTGCAGGCATGGCGTTTCGCGCTCGATCTTCCGATGCAGATCGGCGCGTGGTACGTGCCGCGGTCTGTCTCGGGCTTGGCGGCGCTTGGCGCTGCGTTTCTCGCAGTGTGGGCGTTCCGAAGCGCCGGACGCGGCAACTCCGTAAACGTCGGCTATACCCGATCCTGAATTGCCGGAGCCGCTTCGCGGCTCCGGGATTCCACGATGTTGGACGCACGGGGCCAGCCACTCGAGGGCGTGATCGGCGGTGCGGCCCTCACGCATCCGTGGCACGCGTCACCCGTGCACGGAGTACTGTCGGCGGTGGACAGTAATGCCAGCGGACTATCGGATGCGGAAGCGGCTCGCCGGCTCGCGCACTATGGGCCCAATCACCTCACCGCCACGCCCGCGGAGGCGGCTTGGCGCATTCTCGTCAGGCAAGCCCGGAGTGTCGTCGTCGGCCTCCTCGCCGTTGCGACCGTACTCGCGTGGTGGACAGCCGATGTCGTAGATGCCGGGGCAATTCTCGCCGTGCTTCTATTGAACGTTGGGATCGGCTTTACGACTGAATTCCGGGCTCGCCGAGCTGTGCAGGCGCTGTTGCGGCTCGACGTGGCGAAAGCCGTGGTGGTGCGAGGGGGCAGTGCGCGTGCCATGGACGCGGGTCAGATCGTGCCCGGCGATATTATCGAGCTCGAGTCTGGACAGGCCATTCCCGCCGATGCGCGATTGCTCGTCGCGACTGCGCTCCAGACTCTCGAGGCCCCACTCACGGGGGAATCGACCGCCGTCGCGAAGAGCGCCGGCGCGGAGCTCGCGGCCGACACGCCCCTGCCCGACCGGGTGACGATGGTCTATAAGGGAACGACTGTGGCCGATGGCGTCGCGCGCGCCGTGGTTGTTGCTACAGGTATGCAGACGGAGGTCGGGCGGATCGGCACGCTGGTAGGCGCGATTCGCGAGGAGCCCACGCTCCTCGAACGGAGGCTCGATTCGCTAGGCCGTCGCCTTGCCGTGGTCGCGGTATCAGTCGGGATCCTCGTGGCGCTCGTGGCGCTTTATCGGGGCGACTACCTGGGCCTTGTGCTTCAGACAGGTATCGCCGTCGCCATCGCCGCGGTCCCCGAAGGGCTTCCCGCTGTGGTCACGATTACAATGGCAATCGCGACACGCCGCATGGCAAGGCGTCATGCGTTGGTGCGGAGACTCCCGGCGGTCGAGACCCTTGGCTCCGTCACCGTCGTTTGTACCGACAAGACAGGCACGCTCACCTCTGGCGAGCAGACGGTGACGGCGATCTGGTTACCAGGGATCGCGATCGAGGTGACCGACGACGGTACCGGTGGCGGCGGCGCCTTCGTCGCGGGCGGCGAGCCGGTCACGTCGGCCGACCAGCCGCGGCTACGCGAGGCGCTTAGCATCGGCGCGCTGGCGAACCGCGCGGAAATTCGGCGGGCCAATGAGCATTGGGAGGGACGGGGGGACCCGTCGGAGGTCGCGCTCCTCCTTGCAGCACGGAAGATGGGGCTCCTTCGCCCGGCGCTTCTTCAGGATTTGCCAGAAATAAGTGAGCTACCGTTTTCCAGTGCCCGGATGCTGATGGCGACCTTCCATCGGGACAGGAACGGTGACCTCGTGGCCTTCGCCAAGGGAGCGCATGACCGAGTGCTCTCGCTGTGTGCGTGGGTCGGTGGCGACGGCTCTGTTGTTCTCGATCGTGAGTGGCAGCGAATCATCGATGATCAGGCATCGACGATGGCTTCGCTGGGACTGCGCGTCTTTGCTCTTGCCATGGGCGCCGTCGCGGAGGCCGACGAAGCTGCCCTGCGCGATCTTCGATTCGTAGGTCTCGTTGGTATGACGGACCCGCCTGCTCCCGGTGTCGTTGCTACAATCGCGACACTGCATGGCGCCGGCATCCGGACAGTAATGCTCACCGGTGACCACCAGGCCACCGCCCGCGCCGTGGCACAGAGCCTTGGTTTCTCGCCCGATAAGCACGAGACGCTCGACGGACGCGACGTCGATCGCCTGTCCGATGACGAGTTGACCATGCGCGCATCGCGCATCGGCGTCGTGAGCCGAGTCAGTCCGGAGGGCAAGTTGCGGATTGTCACCGCGTTGCAACGAGGAGGTGATATCGTCGCGATGCTCGGCGACGGGATCAACGACGCTGCCGCACTGAAGAAGGCGGACATCGGCGTAGCCATGGGGCGTCGAGGCACCGACGCGGCGAAGGAAGCGGCGGGGGTGGTGCTCGAGGACGACCGTCTCCAGACAATCGCGGCCGCCGTCGAGGAAGGGCGTGTCGTGTTCGACAATATTCGCAAGTTCGTGTTCTATCTTTTCAGCTGCAATCTCGGCGAGATCCTGGCACTCGTCGGCGCGGGTCTCACTGGCCTGCCGCTGCCAATGACGCCCATTCAGATCCTCTGGATGAACCTGGTGACCGACACGTTTCCGGCGCTGGCGCTGGCTCTCGAGCCCTCGGACTCGACGGTGATGCGTCGGCCGCCCCGGGAGCCCGGAACACTGCTGCTGTCGCGTGGCATGTTGCGACTGACTCTTCTCTACGCGCTATTGATCGCCGCTGTAACGATCGTCGCGCTCCTCTGGGGATTGCGCGAGTGGCCCGCTGAGAAAGCTCGCGCAGTGACCCTCAGTTTTACGACGCTGGCCTTTGCGCAAGTCTTTCATCTTGGCAACGCCAGAAGCCGACAACATGTCGCCAGCCGGCGTCGAATGTTGAGCAATCGATACGCGCTAACCGCCGTAGTGCTGGTTGTCGCGCTGCAGGTGCTTGCCGTACTCGCTCCGCCGCTGAGTCGGGTACTTGCGACGGCGCCCCTGAGTGCCCGGGGATGGATGATGGCTGTCGTACTGGGGGCGATTCCTGCATTGGTGGGACAGGGATGGAAACTCCTCCGCCCCGGTGTGAACGAAATCGTTCCTTCTCATGCCGCGTCGGGACGAACGTGACCTTTGCGACTATTCTAGCCGAACGCGGGAGTGCCGCGGACGGACTCAGATGGCGGCACTCAGGCCAACGGAAGGCTGAACGAGGCCGTCGTGCCTTCGCCCGGCTTGCTCTCGATCCAGATCCTTCCGCCGTGGGCCTCGACGATGCCCTTCGCGATCGTCAGCCCGAGGCCTGCGCCCTGACGGTCAGTGCGGGAGGATTGCCAGTAGCGATCGAATACTCTTGGCAGGTGTTCGGCGGCGATTCCCTGGCCGCGGTCCAGCACCGAGATTATTACGTCGTCCGCATCTCCCCGCGCGCCGACCACGATCTTCGATCCCGCGGGGGAAAATTTGATCGCGTTTCCCACGAGATTCGACAGCGCTTGCTGAATCCTTTCGCGATCCGCCATGACCTTCGGGAGCGAGGCCTCTATCTGGAGATCGAGGCTTATGACTTTCTCCTCGACCAGGGGTCGAAGGGTTTGCAGTGAATCCGTGAGCAGGACGAACGGATCCACCGGCACCGGCGAGATCACCAGCTTGCCGCCATCCAGACGATTGACATCGAGCAGGTCCCGGATGAGCGCATCCATCTGCTCGGCCGCCTGCGCAATCAGCTCGATGTTATCACGTGCCTCTGCTTCACTCATCTCCGGAGCGCGGAGCATCATACGGCTCAACATCTTCACCGCGGCCACCGGGTTTCTCAGGTCGTGAGAAACGACTCCCACCATTTCGTCGCGGGCTCGCAAGCTCGCGCGCACGGTGTCGTGAAGGCGAGCGTTGTCGAGGGCGAGCGCCGCCAATCGGGCGAGATCCTCGGCGAATTCGACATCGCCTCGGTCGAAGCTGCCCGTCGTGCGAAAGAGCGTTAAAGCGCCGATTAGCTGCTCGCGCGCGACGAGGGGAAGAAACAGAGCGCTCTCCGGATTCATCGCCCTCATCGCCTTCAGATACGCTGGACTGCCGCTCGCTGCCACGAGGCGTGACGCTGCGGTGGACTTCAACAGCACAGGCGACGGGCTGTTGAGAATCTCAGCGAGCGGATGACCCTTCGGCGGAATGCGCGCGCCGGCCAGGCTGATCTCATCAAGCATTTCTTCGATGTCCGGATCAACATGGGCTGCCGCGCCGGCCAGGAACCCGTTGCCGACCCGGCTTTCCAGAATGCAGCCATCGGCCATGGTCGGAACTGCCAGCCGCGCGACCTGGTTCAACGTCTCCGATGACCCGAAGGAAGACGCCAGCTTCTCGCCCGCCTCAGCCAGGAACTGCTGCCTCTGTTCGAAGCGCCTCCGAACTGTCACGTCACGCAAGGCCACCGTGAAGACGATGTCATCACCCTGGCCGATTTGTGAGATTGCAGCTTCGGCCAGAAACTCCTCTCCGTTTTTTCTGACGCCGGCGATCTCACGCCGCTCGCCCATTCCCCTCGATTTCACCCCGGAGCTGGCAAATTCCGCAACCTGATTGGCGTGGTTGCCTCGATAACGCTCCGGAATCAGCGTCTCGATCCGCTGGCCCATGATCTCCTCAGGCGTCCAGCCGAAGATGGCCTCAGCCCCTTTGTTGAAAAAGGTGATGAGCTGAAGCGAGTCCATGCAGATCACCGCATCGGACGCGATCCCCACGATCTCGGCCAGAATGTCGTGCGTTATCCGATCGGGCATGATGTCGGATTATCCCCTACAAAAAGGAGCCGTTTCCCTCTGAATAATCCTCCAACTCACGACAGAGGCACTTCAGGCAGGACCGTAACTTGGATTGGTGTCAGAACCGTCCCACATGAGGTGAAGGCTGTGCACGAGAACGACCATCTAAAGATGCCCGCGGCTCTCCTCAGTAAGAAGGGTTCCCGCCGGGATTTCCTGCGAAATACCGCCGTCACCGCTTTGGCGGGAACGGCACTGGCCGCGTGCTCGATCGATAGCTCAGGGGCGCAGACTGTGAAGGTAGATGATGCGGACATGAGCGGTGGCACAATGGCGCCGAACCCCGCGCCACTCACACCAGCCGCCGCCGCCGACGCGATGGACAAAATGCACGAAGCCGGCATAAAGGCGTTCCCCGCCAAGACCGCGGGGAAAGGAAATCAGCTGATGCAGCCCCGGATGGACGGTGCGGTGAAGGTCTACGAGCTGACTGCGAGAAAGCTTCGCTGGGAGACCGCGCCTGGACAGACAGTGGAGGGATGGGCGTACAACGGTCAGATCCCCGGTCCGCAGATCCGTGTTCGTGAGGGCGATCGCGTGCGCCTCATACTCAAGAACGAGCTTCCTGAATCGACAGCGGTGCACTTTCACGGACTCGAGCTGCCCAACAGCGAGGATGGCGTTCCGTTCATTACTCAGCCTCCGATCAAGTCGGGACAGACCTACACCTACGAGTTCACGGCACCCAATCCCGGCTCGCACATGTACCACTCTCACCACAACGCCGCGACGCAGGTCGGACTTGGGATGCTCGGCGCGTTCATCATCGAGCCGAAGAACCCGCTGCCGATCGAGAAGGTCGACATCGACTATGTGCTTGTACTGAACGACGGCATGCACGGCTACACTTTCAACGGCAAGAGCTTCCCGGCAACCGAGCCGATCGTCGCCAAGCTAGGCCAGAAAGTACGCATCCGGTTCATGAATGAAGGAATGATGATTCACCCGATGCACCTACACGGCATGCACATGACCGTAATCGCGAAAGATGGATGGAATACGCCAGCTCCCTGGAAGTGCGACACGCTGAACGTCGCGCCGGGCGAGCGGTATGACGTCATAGTCAACTGCAACAATCCAGGGACGTGGGCTTTCCACTGCCATATCCTTCCACACGCCGAGTCGGATCACGGGATGTTCGGCATGGTCACCGCACTAATCGTGAAATGAGGTCCGAATGATTCTTGTCCAACGCACACCTGGCCGCGGCACGGAGGGCATCGGTGAAGACGGCTGGCAGCGTCTCCCGCCCTGGCTGCGCGCGTTACTCGGGGTTCCGCTCGAGATCAAGCTGCTCGGCGCCAACCTGATCATCGTGGGGCTCGCCGGGCTCGTATTATTCGCACCGGCTCATCTCCTGCCCGGACCCTTGACCGACCTGTATGTCGTGATTGCGGCATTGATCGTCGGCGCAATCGTGAATTTTGCTCTGGTGAGGCTCGCGCTTCGCCCGGTCAACGCTCTCGAGCGCGTTGCGAAGCTGGTTTCCGAGGGTCGACTCGCCGAAAGAGTCCCTGCCTCCGTTGTTGCCGACCGCGAGCTGACCCATCTGTCGACGACCATCAACGAGATGCTCGACAGTCTCGCCGCCGGCCGCGAGCGGATGCGAAAACTCGGGGCGGAAGTCGTCTACGCCGAGGAAAGAGAACGCGCGCAGGTTGCCCGCGAGCTTCACGATTCGGTCGGCCAGACGCTCGCGGCCGCGAGCTTCCAGATCGCCGCGGTCGCGCACGAGATTGGAAATCACGCCGCCTCCGCCCGATTGGCGGGCGTCCGTGAGCTGTTGCGCACCGCTCTCGAAGAAATCCGCAATGTCTCTCGCTCGTTGCATCCGCGCGTCGCGACAGATCTCGGTTTGCCGACCGCGCTCGAGGCTCTGGGTGATGCGACACAGCAGCGCTCGCTCGTGGACGTCCACGTCACGGTCGATATTGCCGGAGTGGTGATTCCACCCGCGCTTTCGGCCACGCTTTACCGCGTGGCTCAGGAAGCGCTGCGCAACGTCGAGAGGCACGCGGACGCTGGTCGTGCCACGGTTTCGCTGCGTGCCAGGCCCGGCTACGTCGAGCTCGAGGTCAACGACGATGGTCGTGGATTCGACGGGCCTCTGGAGAGGAAGCGTGGGGAATCCGGCCTCGCGGCAATGCGGGAGCGGCTCTCACTTGCGGGCGGTGAATTGCATATTGATACTGCAGGAGATCACGGTACCCGCGTATTCGCGTGGGTAGGAATGGACACGGAGGCGGCTTGAGAGACGGTGTTATCCGAGTAGTTCTCGTTGACGACCACAATGTCGTGCGTGCCGGCCTGAAGGCAGTGCTCGGCAGCGCCAAGGACATCGAGGTCATCGGCGAGGGATCCAACGGCAAGGAAGCCATCTCCCTTGCGGAGAGGCTTGATCCGGATGTAATCGTGATGGACCTCTCGATGGGCGAGATGGACGGCGCCGAGGCCACGAAGGCGCTGGTGGGAAACAACGCGCGCGCAAAAGTGCTGATCCTCACGATGCACGCCGAGGATGCGTACCTCGTTCCGCTGCTGGAGGCGGGCGCCAGCGGATATCTGGTCAAGAGCGCCGCCGACCGCGAGCTCATCGACGCGGTGCGCGCCGTCGCACACGGCGATGTCTACATGCAGCCGTCTGCGGCCCGCGCGCTGGCGCAACGAATCCAGCGGAGAGCGGAGCACGCCGACGAGCGCACCAAGTTCGAGAAGCTCACCGAGCGCGAGCAGAACGTCCTCAAGTTCGTTGCTCGCGGGTACAGCGCGCCAGAGATTGGTGAGAAGCTGTTCATCAGCCCCAAGACCGTCGACACCTACAAGCAGCGGATCAACGAGAAACTTGGGCTGGCGCACCGCAGCGATTACGTCGACTTCGCTCTCAAGATCGGGTTGCTGGCGGATTAGCTGCCGCCACCTTCACCACTGGTCATCGAAGCTCGCTTTGCTCATTCTCGTTCTCAATTTCGGTTCGGCATCCGTAAAGTTCCACCTCATCGATACCGACGAGAAAGCGATTATCGAGGCGAGCGATCGCCGCCTCGCGAGCGGGATGATCGAGCGCATTGGCGGCGAAGCGATCATCACGTTGACTTCCGCGGGTAAGCAGCCGCAAAGAAGCGTGCGTAGCATTCGCGACGGTACCGCTGCCGTCGAATACATCATTTCGTGGCTGACGAGCGATTCGTCCGGTGTGCCGATCGCCAGCGTCGGCGACATAGAAGCGGTGGGTCATCGCGTCGTGCACGGTGGTGAGCTGTTCGCTCAATCCACGCGCGTGGACGACGACGTCATGCGCGCGCTCGAGGAGCTGATCGAGCTGGCCCCGTTGCACAACCCACACAATTTGCGCGGGATCGCCGCTGCGCGCGCGGTGCTCGGACCCGGCGTCCCGCAAGTCGCCGTCTTCGATACGGCTTTCCACCACAGTTTGCCCGAAACGGCGTATCTCTACGCGATCCCATATCAGCTCTACCGGCGCTATCGCGTGCGCCGCTACGGTTTTCACGGGACGTCGCACCGCTACGTCGCGTATCGATACCGCCAGCTCACGAGCCGAACGCGCGATGCGACCAAGATCATCACGCTTCATCTCGGCAATGGCGCTTCGGCCTGCGCGATCGTGGGCGGACAGTCTGTCGACACATCGATGGGCTTCACGCCGCTAGAGGGACTCGTGATGGGCACGCGTTCCGGCGATCTCGATCCGGCAATCCTCGACTTTGTATCGGCGAAGGAAGGGCTGAGTCTGCGTGATCTCGACTCACTCCTCAACAAGCAATCCGGGCTGCTTGGCGTATCGGGGCTGACGGCTGACATGCGCGAGCTGTTGGCCGAGGAAGCGGAAAATGGTGATCGCCGGGCGCGACTGGCGATTGACCTATTCTGTTATCGCGTCAAGAAGTATCTGGGCGCGTATCTGGCGGCGATGAACGGCGCCGATGCCGTGATATTCGCCGGCGGCATCGGAGAAAACGCGCCGGAAGTGCGTCGCCGCATTTGCACAGGACTCGAGTGGCTGGGAATCAAGATCGACGATGCGCGTAACAGTGCGCTTGTGGGTACGGAAGGGCGAATGGATGCGAAGGGATCGCGGGTAGAGCTGTGGGTCATCCCCACCGACGAGGAGCTGCTCATTGCGCGCGACACGTGGCGCGTCGTGACCGGTGCCGACGTACAGGGTTAGCCGCCCCACCCAGGAAGCTCATCGCCGCGTGACGCACTGCGTCCACGAGCCCAAGCAGATAGTCGGGACTCGCATCGACGGAGAACGGATTCATCACGGTCGCGCGCAGGACCGTCAGGCCCTCGGAAATGCTTTCCTGGTACGATTCTCCATCCTTGCCCAGTGATAAAAGGAGCGGTCCGATAGCCCCGTCATATGCTGGCGAAGTCAGCCTCGTTCGCGTGATCATGTAGGGCGCGGACATTTCCGCGTCCGGACTCAGCTCCCTGTAAATCATCTCATTCAGCGCGTTGAGCTCGGCCAGAGTACCGAGAGAGGGATGGTGCAGCAGGAAGCAGACGATGTTGAGGTCCGGCTCGGGAAGGCGGACGACGCGATATGGGCCGAAATCGGCGGAGCCAAAGAGGGCATACAGATCCCGCGCCGCTTTCAGCGTCGACGCGATGATTCTTCCGTGACCCGCACTGTTCAGGGGAATCGTCTTGTGACTGAGCCAGGTCGCAGCGGCCGAGGCGCCGGGCTTCGATCCTTCGAATATGAAACGGCCAATGACGGGCGCGTCGCCGTTTTCGCGGGAGGTTGTGAGCGCGAGATACGGCGGATCGGTTGCGACCAGCTCGCGACCACGCCTGTCCTTGAGGAGAAACGCGCCGGCGGGATAGGGTACGTAGCCAAGCTTGTGCGGATCGATGCTTACAGAATCCGCGCGCTCGAGTGCGCCGACGGATCGCGTCCATTGGTCCGTGGGCCAGTGCGCTCCGCCACATATCTCGCGAACACCGGCGGCGGCGAGCCGCGAACCGTCGGGCGCGCGCGTAAGAGATGCCGCATAGCCGCCGTAGCATGCATCGGAATGGATGTGGAACGTCACGCCCAGTTCCTGTTCAGCGCGCGCCCTCACGTCCACGATGCGCTGCAAATCATCAACTGCGCCCTGCTCGGTCGTACCGCAGGTACTCACGCACGCCATGATCGGAATCCGCCTGCTCGTGAGCGACTCGATCTCGCGCCACAATGCATCGGGGTCCATTCTGCACTCCGCTTCTACCGGCACGAATACCAGCTGATTCGAACCCACCCCCAGCGCGGCAACGATCTTCGCCCAGGAGTAATGGGCCGTACCCGACGCGAGCACGACGCCTGGCGGCAGTGGATCGCCGAACTCGGCCGCGAGCTGCCTGCTGTAATCCTGATAGCCAAGAGTCGCGAGCGAGCGGGATTTGAGCGCGCTCTCAAGCGCAGGCCTTGGCGCCGCGAGCCAGAGTTTCTCCCACAGGTCGAGCGAGCAGCCAGGCCGGATGTTGAGCAGCTGCCACAGATCGAGCTGGCTGAGCATCGCCATCGAACCGTCAGGCAAGGAAACCGAGACATCGACGCCCAACGATCTCGCCGCCAGCGAAGCCGCGACCGGATGGTAAAAAACGTTGCGCGCTATCCAGAGCGCCTCGAAGTTCGCGATCGTTCCACCGGAGGTGAGATGCCCCCAGCAACGCATTGGGTCGTAGCCGATCATCTCAGCCAACATGTGGGCGACCTCTTCCTCGAGCCGGGTCGTGACGGGCGCGACTTCGCCAGAGACATTGTTGGGGTTGTACAGCATCGCCGCGAAATAAGCAGCCTGCCCCGCGATCGTCTGCTCCGATAGCATGTGCCCGTTGTAGCGTCCGCTGAAGAACGGAACGCTGCCCTGAAGCTGCTCGAGCAGCGATGCGAAATGTCGCCTCAGCTCCACGCGCTCCGCGGTAGCGGCGGGCGTCGGTGACTCACCGGCCACAATGGGCGACCGATCTTCCGGGTGATAGCTTCGCCGCCAGCGCAGATGCGTCTCGAGCGCGGAATCGAGCAGCTCCTTCAGGATCTGCTCGTTTTCACCCTTGGGGCCAAGGAACAATGAATGAAGTGGATTCGACACGACCGTCGGAGTTGAGGGGACTGCTGGACGCAGTTGACGGTCAAATTTGCCGCGATTCGGTCACCCGAACGATAGGAGATACGCCGAAACAAAGTAGGGCATTCCCCTAACTTCAGTCCTCCGGTCTCTCAGCGCCTTAACCAATACCCAGGCCCTCGCAGCGCACGGCCGGGCAGCGCCTCGGTGACCTGGCCATTGTCCACCACCGGAACGCCGTTTACGAGTACGTAGCTCACTCCTGTCGCGAGCTGCGACGGCATTTCGTACGTCGACCGGTCGATGATCGTGTTGGGATCGAATACAGTGATGTCGGCGTACATTCCCGGCTTGAGCAGCCCGCGATCGTTGATCCCGACCCGCTGCGCGGCGAGAGACGTCATCTTCCTCACCGCGAATTCGAGCGTGATCACCGAATCCTGACGCACGTAGCGTCCGAGTATGCGTGGGAACGTGCCGAAGCCGCGCGGATGCCCGCGGTCCCGCCACTTGCCCGTCGAATCAGGGCTCACCGCGCCGGCATCCTGTCCCACCGACACCCACGGCTGCTTCATCGCGTACCGGAGCGCGTCCTCGTTGAAGGAAAAGTAGATCGCGCTGGTGCGCCCGCGATCCCCAACGAGAATGTCGAATGCCGCGTCGTACGGATCTTCGTTGCGCATCTTCCCGATGTCGGTCAGCAGTTTGCCCTCATAGATCTTGAGCGAGTCTGCGCCGACTTCGTTCACCATCGTATGCGCCGCTGTACGGATTCCGGCTGCGCTATCCGCGCCCAGCTCCGACTTGAGACGTGCGCGCACCGCCGGATCCTTGAGGCGCACTACCAGCGAATCGTCGCCGCCTTCCTGCACCCAGGTGTTGAGCATCGCAGCGAGCCCGGTTCCACTCGCGATGTACGGATACTGGTCGGCCGTAATGTCGATTCCCGCCGCTCGCGCCGAATCTATTAGCGCGACCACCTGCGTCATCTGCTCCAGCGAGCGCGATTTGATGTGCCTGATCTCGGCCCACGTGCCCGCTTCCGAGGCGATTCGAATCGTCTCGCGAATCGCGTCCAGCAGACGCGTTCCTTCGCTGCGAATGTGCGCGGCGTAGCCGCCCTTGTAGGGTGTCACGTATCTCGTGAGCGCGATCAGCTCCTCGGTCGAAAAGAAAGTACTCGGCAGGTAGATCAGCCCAGTTCCAAGGCCGACAGCGCCGTCGCGCATCGCCGAGTCGATAAGTGCGCCCATCTGCTTCATTTCGGCGTCCGTGGGGTGGCGCGTTGCCTGGCCCATCACCGCTTCGCGAACGGAGCTTGTGCCAACGTAGGTGCCGAGATTAATCGCGGTGCCGCTTTTCTCGAGGTAGCTGAAGTACTCGCCGAGTGACCGCCACGGATACCTCGGGTCTGGCTGCTCACCGAGTGCGACATTCGGCCAGGCCGAGCTCACTTCGCCGGTTATCTCACTCGTGATTCCCTGGGTGATCTTGGATATGGCATGCGGCCCGCGGAGGATCGCGAACTCGGAGTGGCCGAGCATGTCGATGAAACCCGGAGCGACCACCTGTCCGCTCGCGTCGATGACTCGTTGCCCCGTGAGCCCGGGAATTGATGGCCCCACGTAGGCGATGCGATCGCCAACGACACCCACGCTCCCCCGATACCACGGGTTGCCAGTGCCGTCTACGATTCGCGCGTTCGTGATGAGCACGTCGTAGCGCGTGGCGCCGGGACCGCGCGGGGCGGACGCGCACGCGGCTGCGAGTGTGATCGCTAGAGCTGGGAGAACTCTGGTGATTCGCATTCGTTTGGTTTTTTGTGTGGAGTTGGCAGTTTTGGAGCTACGAAATCTTCTGCGTCTTCTTTCTTAAGAAGTCCATGAGGATGAACTGACCAAGAGTCATGGTATTGGTAAAATACGCCTTGCCCTTGGCGATCTCGGAGACGCGCTTCACAAAGTCCACCAGCGCCCGGTCGCGCGCGAGCATGAAGGTGTTGATGAGGATACCGGCGCGGCGGCAGCTCGCAACCTCCCGCAGCGTCGTGGCGATGACGGTGCTGTCGAGGCCCATGGAGTTCTTGTAGATCTGGCCGTTCGGCATCGTCATCGCGCTTGGCTTGCCGTCGGTGATCATCACGATCTGGCGCATGTCCTTCTTCTGCGCCATGAGGAGCCGGCGCGCGAGCTTGAGTCCTTCGGCCGTGTTGGTGTGGTAAGGACCAACCTGCGCCTGCGGCAGCGCCGATAGCGGAATCTCCTCGGCCGAATCGTGGAACAGCACGACCTGGAGCGTGTCGCCCGGGAACTGGGTGCGAATGAGATGCGTGAGCGCTAGCGCGACTTTCTTCGCCGGGGTGAAGCGATCCTCGCCGTAGAGTATCATCGAGTGCGAAGTGTCGAGCATCAGCACGGTCGCGCACGACGACCGGTACTCTGCCTGCCGCACCATCAGGTCTGAGTAATCGAGATCCATCGGGACTTTGATCGAGCCGGTGCGCGTGAGCGCGTTCTTGAGCGTTTCGTTCACGTCGATGTTGAGCACGTCCCCGAACTCGTACTCCTTGCTGTAGCCGTCCGCTTCGATGCCGGTGGCGAGGTGGGGCGTATCGTGAGAGCCGAAGCTCGATTTACCGAGCGAGCTCAGGATGTGGCGGAGGCTCTTGTAGCCGAGGAAATCGATTCCCTTGTCGGTGAGATTGAACTGGACGCTCTTCGATGCGCCGTGGGCGATGCTCCCACGCCCGGTTACGGGTTGATGGCCGGCCGGCACTTGCGGCGGAGCCTGAAGATTGAGGTACCCTTCCGCCGCGAGCTTCTGGATCAGGCTGTCCAGCAGCTCGCTCAGCTTTTCCTGGGATTCCTTCGTTCCGTCGCCGCGCAGCGCCTCGAGCAGCTCGGGCGTGAACTGTCCGCTCTCGATCAACGCATCGAGAATCGCCTGACGTAGCGCTTCGACCGAACGATCGGGCTCCGAATCGAAATCGTCGAAGTAGGGATTGAAGTTCTGCCCGCCGGCGAACCCCGATTGCAGCAGAAAATCCGCGAGCTTGTCCAGCAGCGCCTGGAGATCGACCGCATCAGCAGCTTCCGGGCTGAACTTCGAGTAGGTGTGGAAGCGCATGTCTCTAACATACAACCCGGGCGTAGGGCGTGTATAATCCTCCGCAATGACCCTGACTCCGGCGCGGCAGGCACGACGACCGATTAACCCGTTCAGGACGCTCCAGGTCCACCGGAATTTCCGACTGTTCTGGACGGGCCAGACCGTTTCGCTGATCGGGACCTGGATGCAGCAAGTCGGGCAGGGGTGGCTCGCCCTCGAGCTCACCAACAGCGCGTTCATGGTCGGACTTGTGAGCGCGGCGGGCAGCTTTCCCGTCCTCCTGCTCTCCCTTTATGGCGGGGTGGTGGCTGATCGGCGCAGCAAGCTCCGCATCGTCATCATCTGTCAGGCGCTGCTGCTCATCGAGGCCGCCGCACTGTGGTGGTTCACCTGGGCGGGGAGGATCAACATCGGGTGGCTCCTGGTGCTGACGACCGTCGGCGGCGTGATCTCGGCGTTCGAGATTCCGGCGCGGCAGGCGATGATCGTCGAGCTCGTTTCGCGCGAGGACCTGGTCGATGCGATCGCGCTCAACTCGGGTGGCTTCAACCTGGCGCGCATTGTCGGCCCGTCGATCGCGGCCATCATCCTGGGCAAGTTCGGCGTCGCGTGGTGCTTCGGCGTCAACGCGCTCAGTTATTTCGCGGTGCTCGCCAGTCTCGCGCGGATCAAGCTGCCGCGGTGGACGCCCGTTGTGCACCTTGTCTCTCCCGCCGAGCAGTTGAAGCAAGGGCTGAACTACATCCGCAGCTCGCGGTCGGTGACCGGACTGATGGGAGTGATCGCGGTGTATTCGATATTTGGATTTCAATATCTGACGATGATGCCGGTCATCGCGCGGGACGTGCTGCACACTGGAGCAGGCGGCTATGGACTGCTTTTGACCTTCGTCGGCATCGGCGCGCTGACCGGAGCGCTCTCGCTCGCGGGCCTCGGCGCGCGAATTCGCCGGGGCCGGCTGTTCAATGCCACGGCCTACGCGTTCGCCGGGCTGACGATTCTCTTTTCGCTGATGCGCACCGTTCATCTTGCCGCTTTCGTGCTGCTCTTCCTCGGTCTCACGATGCTGATCAACGGCGCGCTGGCAAACGGCATCCTTCAATCGGTGGTGCCCGACGAGCTGCGGGGTCGGGTGATGGCGACCTACGTCTTCGTTTACGTCGGCTTCACGCCGATCGGCTCATTCATCGCGGGGGCGATGGCGCGCTTCGTCGGCGTGCAGTGGGCGATTTTCAGCGGCGGGGTGGTGATGCTGGCTTACTCGCTGTGGGCGTTCTGGAGGTACCCGGAGATTCGCGCGGTGTAATCAGCCGCAAGCCGGTCAGGCCGGCGAATGGCCCCGAAACATGAAGAACACCGCACCCAGGATGCACAGCCCCGCCCACAGGAAGTTCAGTCTCGGCGGCTGCCGCATGTAGAGAGCCGCGAACGGGACGAAAACGACGAGCGTTATGGCTTCCTGAAGAATCTTCAATTGCGGAAGCGTCAGCTCTGTCGCCCCGATCCGATTCGCCGGAATCATGAACGTGTACTCGAACAGCGCGATGCCCCAGCTCACCACCACTGCAATGTACCATTTTCTGTCGCTGAGATTGCGCAGGTGCCCGTACCATGCGAACGTCATGAAAATGTTGGAAATGATGAGGAGCGACGCGGTTTTCAGAAGGATCATGTTGGGGATCGGTAAAGAGTTGTCCCGACGTTTGCGATGAAGGCTGGTTGGATATTGGCTACGCTGGAAGAAAAGGCCGATGAACGGTCACGCGCGCCCCCAGATGAGCCCGTACAGCAGAAGTGCGAGCACGATGGTAGTCGTGAGCATATACAGCCGGTCGCGTTGAATGATGAACGCACCGAGAGTGAGTGCTACGCGAGCCGCCGGAGTAGCGATAAGAAGGACCAATCCCAGTTGCACGATTGCGCGGCTGTCGCCGCTCAGGGCAGCGCCAATTATTCCGCCCACGCTCCGGAGCGCCGCATCCTCGCCGTTGAACTGCCGAAAATTCGCTGGCAAGTGTCCGTACTGCGCGAGCAGGAGTAGTCCACCGATAACGACTACGATCGCCGCAGCCAACACACCCCATTGGAGCAAGCGGCCAATCACCAGCTCGACCTGCTCGTCGCGGCTGTCCCTCACCGCCGTTCCCGGTGGTTGCTTCCCGGGCGCCGTCAAAGTCCGCCTCTCAAACCCTTGTAGAGCATTTCGAGAGCGAGTACTACGACAACGGTTGTGAATATCCTGCGCAGCCAGAGCGTTTTCGCGCCGGCCAGAATGCGGGCGCCGAGCAGGGCACCGGCCAGCACTCCGAGCATGACGGGAAAGGCAAGCGCGGGCTCTATGTATCCTCGGTGGAGGTATACTCCGGCGCTCGCCGCTGCGGTGACGCCGATCATGAAATTACTGGTCGTAGTGGAGACCTTGAACGGAAGCTTCATCGTGTGGTCCATGGCCAATACCTTCACGATCCCCGACCCAATCCCGAGCAGGGCCGACAGAACACCTGCCACGAACATCAGAGCGAATCCTTTCTTCACTCCCTGCACCGAGTACGCGCGGATTCCGGCGGCGGTCGGATAGGTGGAGTTGAGTCTGAGGCGCAATGCCAACGGGTCTGACGGCAGATCGGTTGGGTGTTCTTCCGGCGCTCGGAGAGAGCGGTAGGCGGTATAGAGAAGGACGAGACCGAAGAGCACCGCCAGCGCGCTCGTGGGAATGAATCCAGCAAGCGCGGCCCCCGATAGCGCGCCAACAGTTGTCGCCACTTCGAGAAATATTCCCACACGCACGTTTGTGAATCCCTCACGGACGTATGCCGCGGCGGCACCAGAGGAAGTCGCGATGACGGAGACCAGCGAAGCACCGATCGCATATCTGAGGTCGATGTGAAAGAGAAGCGTCATCATCGGAACGACGACGAGCCCGCCCCCCAAACCAGTGAGCGCACCCAACAGCCCGGCTCCAAAGGAGCCGAGTGCCAGAAACAGCGCCAACAACGAAATGCTCAACGTCTCGCCGCTACCCGCTGGATTGTCACCTCTACGCTGGAATTCCCTTCTTCACCGCGTCCAAAACCTTGTCGGCAAAGATGTCTATCTCGTCGAGCGTNNGTGTTCACGATCCGGTGTTGATTGAGGAGCCAGGCGCCGAGCTTGACGTTGTCGATCCCTTCGACCTGGAAGAGCGCGATCGCCCCCGATTGTCGGTTGTCGAGCGGAGTGAGCACCGAGACGCGCGAGCTTTCCGCCACCACCCGCTTCGCCCACCGGTCACGCAGCAGGCGAAGTCGCGCGATCTTTCTGTCCTCGCCGATTCCGCGATGGAACGCCATGGCGGCGGAAATCGCGTTGTGGTTGGCCGCCGGATGAGTGCCGATCTCCTCGTACTTCCGAATGTCGTTGTCCTGGGTCGCGGCCGCGGCCATGAGCGGCCAGAGATTCTTCTGCTTGTCCTTCCGCACGTACAGAAATCCGGTTCCCACCGGCGCCAGCAGCCACTTGTGAAGACTCGTTCCGTAATAGTCGCACTTGAGATCGTCGCGCTTGAACGGAAAGTGCGCGAACGCGTGCGCGCCGTCCACGAACACTTCGATCCCAAGGGGTCGCGCCATCTCCACGATCTGGCGCACCGGCATGATCTGCCCGGTGAGATTGGTGATGTGCGTGACCTCGATCACCTTCGTCCGCGGCGTGATCGCAGCTCTGAACTGCTCGACGAGATAACTGTCCGACGGCGGCGGAACCTTGAATGAAACCTGCTTCAGGACGATACCATCGCGCCGCTCTCGCTGCTGCCACGACGTGATCATGCGTCCATAGTTCTGATTGCTGACCACCACTTCGTCGCCACGCTTGAGATCGAGCCCGAAAATCATGATCTCATTCGCTTCCGAAGCGTTGCGGGTGATCGCCATCTCTTCCAGGTCGCATCCGAACTCGCTGGCGAGATCACGCCGCACGCTCTCCACTCGCGGCTCGAGCACCCGCCACATGTGCTCTACCGGCAGCTCATTGGAGAATCTCAGGTCCCTGATCATCGCCTCGAGCACATGACTCGGCGTCGGACTGCAGCCGCCATTGTTGAGATTGATCATCGTGCGGTCGGAGTCGAAGGCGCGCTGAATCTCCGCCCAGTACGTCTCGTCGTCTGCGACGACTTGAGGGGAGCGGTCACCGGCGATCGCATTCGCGCGGAAGAGCGACCTGATCGCGCGCTCGCGAAACACCGGTTGCGCCGTCAGTCCCGCCACGGCCATGCTCGAAAGAAAGTCCCGTCTCGTCGTCATCAAACCTCCAGTGCCGCAAAAGAAAGAGCGGCCGTCACAGTTCAATGACGGCCGCTCAATAATATGACTCTGCCCTTCGCCCAGCGAGACTCGTTCCCGCCTACTGGTACTGGATGTAGTGCGGTTTCGGATTCAGCAGCAGCACCTCTGCCGGCGTGAGAATCGGATCACCCAGCTTCGCGTCGTTGTGGTAGAAGAGCTTGAACCCGGTGAATTGCACCGGCTCCTGCTCGACGTAGACGCGGTACGAATCGTACTTGAGCCACGGCGCGCCCCACCCGTCCATGTTGATCACCACCTGAACCCGCGGGTCGAGCCGGATCTTCTTCGCACCGGTGAGCATGGTGTGCGTGAAGCGGTGGACGACGAGAACCTTGGGAGGAAGATTGTTCTTCGTCACGAGGTCCGACAGCAGGCCGATCGCGTAGTTCACGTCGTCAGAGCTCATGGTGCCGATCCGCGCGCCTGGCTTGTCCGTCACCATCTCGTGGTGCTTCCGATCCATCCGGGACTTCATCGAGAACTCGGGATCGATTCCCAGCATCACGTTCGGGCGCTTCAGAAACGGAATGAGGCGCGGCAGCTCCTCCTGCACCGTGCTTTGGCCTACCTGCACGTCGAGAAAGAGCAGGGCGTTCCTGGTGGCCGCCCAGGACGCGACCTTCTCGAGCAGAGTGTCGGCCATGCGGAGGCGATACTTCCCATCGCGCCCGGGCATCCCCTGTGCCACGACCGCGATGAGATGCAGCGCTGGCTGAACCGGAGTTGATGGATCCGCTTTCTGCCATTCGGCTACTTCCTTGTCGAGACGCGCCAGCATTTTATCGGGCGGGAGCTCTCCCAGGATCCCCATCCTCTTCGAGAGCGGATTTCCATAGAAAGCAATGATTCGACGCGCGGGGAGAATGGAGCCCGGAAGCGGAGCCACGGTTTTCACCGGCCAGTTCGTGTTCTCCAGTCCCGCCCTGACGGCTTTCACGAGCGCCAGGCTGTCCTTCTTGGTGCGGCCTTTTACTGAAGGGACAGTGATCGGCGGATCCTTCGTGGCGGAATCGTTGGCGACGCTCGATGGCGTGCTCGAAGCAGCGGTAGGAGTTGATGGAGCTGACGAAGTGGATGAGGCGGCGCCTGCGACACCTTGTGGGGCAGCAACCGCGAGCGGTGGACCGGCCGGAGGAATTGCCTCGACACCGGGCGTGGGCCGCGCCTCCTTGCTGGCGGCGCAGGCGAGGGAGGCTATGAGGGCGAATGAGGTGAGCATGGTGATAGACGACGATTTATGAAAAACGTATTGCATCAATTCTGCTGAGGAGTTTGGTTGGCGAGCGGGAGGTTGGACTCGGTAGTTCATAATCCAGGCCCAGAATGTTCGAGTCTCTCCTACACCGCGCGTCCGAATTTCCCTCGATTGATCCGCAGCAGGTAGTCTTGATTGCAGTGTGCGGCCGTGGAGCGCGGTACTCTTCTTGCTTTCGGTATATGTTCGGGATATTCTAGCAGGCCATGTCCGACCGCAACGCCGCCATCCGCGCCCTCATCGAGCATCGATTTCCAGATGCGACACCGGTCACTCACCGGACCGCGGAACCGGTGGCGACGGGCATCGAGATACTCGATGCAATTCTTCCCGGACGCGGCCTTCCTCGTGGACGGCTCACTGTCTGGATGCCGCAGGGTGGAGCGACAGCGGTTCTCAGAGCTGCGTGTCACACCACCGTTGCCCAGGGCGAGAGAGCAGTCTGGATTGATGGGCTTGGCACCGTCGCTGGTCCATTCTGGGAAGAGGGACCGATTCTCGTGCGCCCGCGCAATCGAAAGCACGGACTCCGTGGGGCGGAGGAGCTCCTCCGCTGCGGAGGATTCGCGCTCGTCGTCATCGCTGGCCTGGAGCCCGAGGGCACGGAGACCGTGCGGCTCTCCCGCGCCGCGAGCGAAGGAGGTGGCGCGCTCGTCACTCTTACATCGCACGCGTCGATGGCGAGCCTCCGCATGACATCCCAGATCCTGCGCGAGAGCTACCGCTGGCGAAAGACTCCATTCGGTGATCCCGCCGAAGCGCAGGAAGTGATGATCCGGGTCCGCGCCAATTCGCTCGGCTGGAACCGGAGCGCTGACATCTCGGTGCCCGTCGTGCCGTACGATTTACGAATGGGGCTCGAGGCGGGGCTCGTTGATAGACGCGGGGTCAGGTAACCCTCACAACTGCAAACCGAACGGGATCCGAGATCTCAACTGCAAACTGAACGGGATCCGAGATCTCAACTGCAAACTGAACGGGATCCGAGATCTCAGAAGCATAGATCTCAGTAGGTAGGCACTGCGCTCTGACCGTATGGGGCGCGCGTCCTATCACAACCGACTGCCTGTACCACAACGCCACTCAGATATGTCGCAGCGTAGTTACTAAACCCTGATATCTACGCTTCTCAGATCTCGGATCACGTTCAGTTGCAGTTGTCAGTTCTGAAACCCCGCCTCCCGTTCAGTTGTAGGTAGCTCTGGGGCCGTTATCCCATCAATTCCCGGACACCGAACGAAATCAACCATGCCTGTGTCGAACCTTACAGAAAATGGTCGCGACCAAGATCAGCGGCAGCTACAACACCACGTGAACGAGACACAGCTTATCGCCCTGGTCATCTCGGGGGATCGGTTGGCCGGGCGTACGCTGTACGACACGCACGCGCCCCGCGTGTACTCGCTCGCGTACCGACTGAGTGGGGACGCGGAAAAGGCCCGGGAGTTCACGCAGGACACATTCATCCGCGCGTTCTCCAGGCTCTCGCAGTTCCGCGGGGATGCCGCGTTCTCGACCTGGCTGCACCGAATCGTAGTAACCGTAGTTTCCAACGCGAGGCGGAGTGAGCTACGGATGGCACGTGAAGTGGAGCTCGATGAGGCACATTCGATCGAAGTCACCGCTCCCGAAGCGGAGCCGGATCTCAAGGAATGCATCTCGCGGGCGGTGGACAATCTTTCGGAAGCTTATCGGATGACGCTGATAATGCACGACATCGAGGGATACACGCACGCGGAAATCGCCGGCCTTCTGGGCGTCCCCGAGGGGACGTGCAAGAGCAGGCTGTCCGCGGCAAGAGCGCAGCTCAGGCAAGAGCTCGCCGCATTCAAGGAGTAGGATGATGGACGACAACCGCTTCGACGAACTGATCCGCGATCTGCCGCGGAGCTTCAACGCTCCGCCGGAACCGCCTCTCGACGAGATGTGGACGACGATCGAGGACGCGCACTTCAATGCGCCGGTTCCGATCTCCACGAGGCGCGGACTGGCATCGCGCGCTCCCTGGCTCGTCGCGGCCGCGGCGCTGGTCGTCGGTGTCGGCATTGGCCACTACCTACCGAGCGGTGCAAAGCCCGCTGAGACTGCGCCGTCACCCTCAGCGATCGGGGAGAATCCGGCCTCGCCCACTTCCGACACGTCGGCCGTCGCCGACGTCTATCGCGATCAGACCAATCGTTACCTCGGCCAGGCGGCGGCGCTTCTCATCTCGCTCCCCGCCAAGGATGCGAATGGAAGGACTGATGCAGCCTTTGCCACCAGGGCCACCGACCTCCTCGTGACCACTCGCCTCCTTATCGACTCACCGGCGGCCGCGCAGGATCCAAGGCTCCACTCGCTCCTCGAGGACCTCGAGCTCGTCCTCGTGCAGATCGCGAGACTGCGGAGCGAGAAGAACAAGAGCGATCTGGATCTCATTCATCAGGCAGTCGAGCAGGGGGACGTTCTATCGCGTCTCAATTCCGCCGTAGCAACCACTCAATCCTCAGAATGAGGCAAGGATGATCAAGGCAACTTTCATCGCGACCGCGCTGGGCATTTGCGCCCTGACGAGCGAAGCGCAGAATCCGACCCCCGCGCCGACGCCAGTGCCTCCTTCGACGAGCGCAAAGCCGTCGACCGCGCAGCCGACCCCCGCGCCAAGGGCGAAGCGAGCGCCGATCCTGCCGCCCGAGTGGTCGTCGGTGGATTTCTCCGATCTTGGGGACCGGCTCGATGCCTTGAGCGACATGAGGCTCGATGCCCTGGCGGACATGAAGATGGATATGGAGCTGCTCCCACCGAGGTTCATGTCGGATTTCGATATAGATATGCCGGATATGCCGGATAT
>PLCA01000015.1 GCA_003134685.1 Gemmatimonadota bacterium
CGATGATGGCGGTTGTTCTAAAATGTTCCAAAACAATTCTCCAGCTGTTTGTCTATACGATCAATCTTGAAAATCCAACAGACTCGCCACTGCGAATCGTTGCCCTTAGCCGCTGTCTTCGTGATTCTTTACGAGCTAGTTCCGCAATTAGAAGCACGGCCTGCGTACTGGATGCCCCTCAGTCCAACGACAACCTTTGACCATTACGACAGAGCGGGCGACCGGACTCGAACCGGCGACGTCCAGCTTGGGAAGCTGGCATTCTACCAACTGAATTACGCCCGCGACTAAGACACAACATACTGTTGACGCGAGGTCGTGAGAAGTCCGGCAGCCTCCTAGCTGCCGACACCGCGAATGGATTACTTCGCCGCGATCAGAACGTGCGACTCACCTGAATCCCGAAAGCGCGTTGTCCGGCAGGCGTGAGACCTGAAGTGGGCCTAACGACTAGCGGCTTCCACTCCTCCGCTTTGATAAGTGCGCCGACGATCCCACCGCCGGCGGCACCGAGTAGACCGAAGAATGCTGCCCCTAAGCCTGCTGTTGCCGCACGCGAGTTGGGCAAGAGGCACCAGTCAGTACAGGGAGCGTAGGCGCTAGCCCCGAAGACGGCACCTCCGATCGCGCCAATGGTGAGCCCGACCAGCGCCCCGCGTCCCGGGTGGCGATGACTGCCTTGGCTGATATCGATCCGCTCGATTTCGCTGACGGCCAGCGAGACCGTGAATGGATCGGCGTCCGGCCGGAACGCGACGGTGTCGTGGTCGGCCGAGATGATACGCCCGAGCTGGTGGTCCGCCGGGAGCGATTGGGTGACGACACGGACCCGTGTACCGTCGACTAGAACGGGCAGCTGCGCATATCCCCGAGTTGCATCGAGCACAGCAAGCGCGAAAACGAAAGCCATTGAAGCAGGGGTCCGCATATTTCCCTCCTGGTTGACCGCGCCACCACTTTGATGCGGAATCGCGCAAGTGACGAGAAGAGAGATAGGCCAGCTCGTCCACCGGCCCAATACGTCAGGTGACGTAGAAACCGAAGACCGCCATCAGGGGAAAAAAAAGCGGCGCCTGGTGGGCGCCGCTCCTGTTTTCATTTTTATCGCCGGAGAGCCACAGGTGAGAATTGAACTCACGACCGCCCGATTACGAATCGGGTGCTCTACCCCTGAGCTACTGTGGCAAGTTCCAGATCAGAGTAATCCCGACTCGCGTGGCGGATAGAGCTCCGATCGATCGAATGGCCTAACTGCTGGAGTGCCCTGGAGCGGACTCGAACCGCTATGCCTTACGGCACCACCCCCTCAAGATGGCGTGTCTACCAATTTCACCACCAGGGCAACATCACTTCACGCGCGGCGAAACCCGCGCGTCACTTCCTTCAACCGAACTCCAAAAAAAACTACGGGGCCGACGGGGCTCGAACCCGCGACCTCTCGAGTGACAGTCGAGTGCTCTAACCAAGCTGAGCTACGGCCCCAACTACCGGAGTCAGGGTCGGAAACCCCTTACTCACTACGCACCATCCTCACTACCGAGCTGGTTGTCAATCAGCCCGCCGAATAGCCCCAAGGGGAATCGAACCCCTCTCTGCACCGTGAAAGGGTGCCGTCCTAACCGATAGACGATGAGGCCGATACGGAGCCCGAAGCATCCTCCATCCCATCAAATAGCGCTAACGGGATTCGAACCCGTGTTTGGGCCTTGAGAGGGCCCCGTCCTAGTCCCCTAGACGATAGCGCCAACGATTCCCGTTTCGCTTTTGCTTTGACTCCTCCCAACCACAACGACCTTACCACGGCGAGCCGCGAAACGTCGCAACCCGTTTTCGACTCACAGGCCCGGCAGGACTTGAACCTGCAACCCCCGGTTTTGGAGACCGGTGCTCTACCAATTGAGCTACGGACCTATACCGGCTGCATCCTGCGCGTCACCCGCGAAGTGTGCAGCGCCGACCCTTTTCCTCTTGTTCCGAGGGGTGGCTGACGGGAATTGAACCCGCAACCCCCGGTGCCACAGACCGGTGCTCTAACCAATTGAGCTACAGCCACCATGAAGCTTCGCCTTTACTTCGAATTTCACGAACAACGCAGTCAAACGGCGAAGCTGCATCTTAACCGCGTTCTATAATCGAATCAACTTACTTCGAGCGATCCATGTACTCGCCGGTGTTCGGATTCACGCGCACCTTCTCGCCCGTGTTCACGAATTCCGGCACGTTGATCGTGACACCATTTTCCAGCTTCGCCGGCTTGGTCGACGCAGTCTTCGTCGCCGTCTTCATCACGGGTGCCGTATCGACAACCGCAAGTACCATCGAATTCGGCAGCGTAATGCCGATCACTCGGCCGTCGTAGTACTCAGCCTGGATCTTCATCCCCGACTGCATCCACTGTGCGTTGTCACCGAGCACCTCTTCCTCGATCTCCATCTGATCGTAGTTCTCGGTGTTCATGAAGTGATACGTTTCGCCGCCCTGATACATGAACTCGAGATCGTGTGTCTCCATCGACGCCTTTTCGATCGTGTCGGCGGCGCGGAAGCGGTGCTCGAAGTTGTTACCGGTGCGAAGATTCTTGAGCTTCGCCTGCACCATCGCGCGGAGATTGCCGGGCGTGTGATGGCGGAACTCTACTACGCGGCACGGATCGCCCTGGAACACGAGGACCATTCCGCGCCGGATCTGGGTGGCAGGCATTGCCATATGCTTATTCCAATTACTGAGGTCTGAAACTGAAGATCGACGCCGGGTGCTGCCGTCTGGCGTCGATCGATAAGGAGCGTAAACGCAAACAGCCTCGAAGCTTAGCCGCTTTTCGAACCTCGGTCAAGCTTCGCGACTATGGGCTTGAGTGCTTTCCACACGTTGTCGGCGACGATTTGCTCGCCAGTCACGTTTGGATGAATACCGTCGGGCTGGTTGAGTCGCGGAATTCCTGCTACCCCGCCGAGCAGAAATGGCAGCAGAGTGACATTCTCCTTCTTTGCGACTTCGGGATAGATCGCGTGAAAGCTCCTGGTGTAGGACACGCCGAAGTTGGGGGGTGCTTCCATCTGAACCAGAGCGATCTTCGCCTGTGGCTGCTTCGCTCTCACGGCGGCGATCAGCTGCTCGAGATTCGCGCGCGCGTCCTCGGGAGGGAGACCGCGAAGCGCGTCGTTCGCGCCCCCTTCGATCACGACCAGATCCGCCGGTGCGCGAAGCACCCAGTCGATGCGTCGCACCGCGCCCGCGGTCGTCTCACCCGACAAGCCGGCATTCACCACCTTGACGGGAACGCCCTCCGCCCGCGCTTTCTTCTCGATCAGCGACGGAAATGCCTGCTCCGGATCCAGTCCGAGCCCGGCCGTGAGACTCGTGCCGAAGAAAAGAACGACTGGGGTGCGTATTGAACCGGCGCTGCTATCCACCGCTGTCGGCGATCCCGCTCCCTTCGCTACACTCATGTTATCCTTCTCTCTCGAATTCTTCGCACTGTCCGCATTTCCGCCCGAGCCACACGCGACGACGCACGCGAGCGCGACCGCCTGAGCAACCCGTCGTCCGTGAAGCCAAAACACAACCTCGTTCATGCTGATTGCCCGTGAAGTAACCAAAGAATACATGAGCGGCGAGCAGAAGCTCGCCGTGCTGCGCGACGTGACGTTCACGATACCGCAAGGAGCCTTCGTCGCAATCGTCGGACCTTCCGGCAGCGGCAAGACGACCCTCCTGGGACTGCTCGCCGGTCTTGATACCCCGACGCGCGGAACTGTGCTCCTCGACGATACCGACCTCGGAAAGCTATCGGAGAACGATCGCGCCCGATTGCGGGGCGAGAAAGTCGGCTTCGTTTTCCAGAGCTTTCAGCTTATCCCGACGCTTACTGCCCTCGAGAACGTGCAGGTTCCGCTCGAGCTGCGTGGCACGCCGGGCGCGGTCGAGCGGGCGCGCGACCTGATCGATCGCGTGGGGCTCTCCGGCCGAGGTCACCATTTTCCCACCCAGCTTTCGGGCGGAGAACAGCAGCGCGTCGCGGTTGCGCGAGCCTTCGCGAACTCGCCCAAGATCCTCTTCGCCGACGAGCCGACTGGAAATCTCGACAACGCGACCGGCCAACGGATCTTCGAGCTCCTTCAGTCGCTCAACACCGATGGCGGCTCCACGATTGTGCTGGTGACCCACGAGCTCACGCTCGCGTCGAAGGCGTCGCGCATGATCAGGCTGCTGGACGGCGCCGTCGTGGAAGATACCGGCGCGGACTCCGCGATCTCCGCGTGAGAATCCATGAAGTGTTGAGCCGAGCCGCCGAGATCAGGCCGTGATCGGCATGTCGCGAAGCGTCTGGGGTCTTGCCTGGCGCGAGAGCCGCACCGCCCGCCGGCGGCTGCTGCTGTACATGTCGTCGATCTCCCTGGGAGTCGCCGCGCTTGTCGCCATCGACTCCTTCTCGGCCAACATCATCCAGTCGGTGAAGGATCAGTCGCGCTCCCTGATGGGTGGCGATGTTCAGTTCAACTCCTCCAAGCCGATTCCTCCGGCGGTCGATTCCCTCTTCGATTCGCTAGCGCGCCACGGACTTTCGTTCGCCAGGGTGACGACCTTCCCGTCCATGGCTGTGGTTCCGCGCACAAGCGGCACCCGCTTCGCGCAGGTGCGCGGCGTCACCGACAACTATCCGTTCTACGGCGGCGTCGTGACGGAGCCGGCCGGACGCTGGGCACTCCTCAGGCAGGGCGCGAATGCGATCGTCGATCCGTCGCTCCTCGCGTCGCTCAACGCCAGAGTCGGCGACACTCTCAAGCTTGGCTTCGGCACCTTCACCATCGTCGCCACCATCAAGGATGTCCCGGGTGCCGCCGGCATCGCCGAGATGCTCGGCCCGCGCATCTTCATTCCCGCGCGCTACGTGGCCGAGACACAGCTGTTGGTCTTCGGAAGCACCGCGGAAAGAACGGTACTGGCGAAGCTGCCGGCTAGCGTCGATCCCGACAAGTTTGTCACCCCGTTCAAGAAACGCGTCGAGGACCAGCAGGTGCGCGTCCGCACCGTCACGCAGAGCGAAATGGCGACCCAGGATGCAATCGAAAACCTTACGAGCTTCATCGGCATCGTCGGGCTGGTGGCGCTGCTGCTTGGCGGGATTGGAGTGGCGAGCGGTGTTCGCGCGTTCGTCGCGCGCAAGATCGACACTGTAGCCGTGCTTCGTTGTCTGGGCGCATCGAGCGGTCAGGTCCTGACGATCTACGTCGTGCAGGCCGCGGCGATGGGCCTGGTGGGCGCTGCCGCTGGTGCCGCGCTAGGCGTGGCCATCCAGTTTCTCCTTCCACACTTGCTCACCGATTATCTGCCAATCGATGTACGGGTAACGCTGGTGCCTTCGGCGGTGCTCACCGGACTCGTGGTTGGGGGATGGATCGCGCTCATCTTTGCGCTGCGCCCCCTGCTCGCCCTCCGCAACGTCTCGCCACTTCAGACGCTCCGCCGCGACACCGACGCCGAAGTCTTGCGCATGCGGTGGAAGGATGCGCCAAGAATAGTCGTGAATGCAGCGATGGTGCTGAGCGTCCTAGGCATCGCCCTCTCGCGGGCGCAAACGACCAGGCAGGCATTCGCGATGAGCGGGGCGACCGGCCTTGCGATCCTCGCTCTCGCCGCCAGCGCGGCACTTCTCTCCTGGGCCGCGCGCAAAGGACTTCGAACGCGTTGGCCGTACGTGGTGCGACAGGGTGTGGCGAACCTCTATCGCCCCGGGAATCAGACCCGCGCCGTGACGCTCGCTCTCGGATTCGGCGCGTTCCTGGTGAGCACGCTCTTTCTCGTGCAGAACAACCTACTGCGTCGATTCACGACGGCCGCGGCCGAGTCACGGGGCAATGTGGTCTTCTTCGACGTGCAGCAGGATCAGGCGGCGGGTCTCGATTCGATCGTCAGAGGTGGGGGCCACGACGTGGTCCAGCTGGCACCCGTGGTCACCATGCGCATCGCGTCGATCAACGGGAAACGCGTCAGCGACATGACCCCGATTGCTCGCGGGCAGCGTGGCCGCGCGGGGTGGGCGCTCAGGCGTGAGTTCCGGTCGACCTATCGCGACAAGCCGGCGTCCAGCGAGACGATCGTCGCCGGCAAATGGTTCAGCGACAGCGCGATCAAGGTTGCGCGGGATACCGGAGAGATCTCTCTCGAGGAAGGAATTGCGACGGAGCTCAACGTCAAGCTCGGCGACATCATCGCCTGGAACGTGCAGGGCGTCGAGATCCCCACGCGCATCACGAGTCTCCGAAAGGTCATCTGGACCCGGTTCGAGCCCAACTTCTTCGTCGTGTTCGCGCCGCCCGCGCTGAAGGGGGCGCCGAACCAGTACGTGCTGCTCGCGCAGGTGAAGAATCCCGCCGCCGTCGCGCTCCTGCAGCGCCAAGTCGTGAACCGATTCCCGAATGTATCGAGCATTGATCTCACCGCGATCAAGCGCACGGTGGACAAGATCGTCGAGAGGGTGTCGCTGGCGATCCGGTTCATGGCGCTCTTCAGCCTCGCAGTCGCAATCCCGGTTCTATTCAGCGCGGTGTCTGCGACGCGGCGCGAGAGGATTCGCGAAGGTGTGCTGCTCAAAACACTGGGCGCCACGCGCGGGCAGATCGCCCGCATCCTTCTCGCCGAGTACTCGCTGCTCGGCTTGATGGGCGGGCTGACTGGAATGTTGTTGTCGCTGGCCGGCGGCTGGGCCGTCGTGCGCTACATGTTCAAGACGCCATTCGCACCGGCAATCTTACCCGTTGCGGGTATCGCGGCGGTGATCGTTGTGCTGACGCTGCTCATCGGCGTACTCGCCGGCCGCGACGTATTCCGCGAGACTCCTGTTACGGCGCTCCGGGACGCGTGACTTCGGCGTTGGGACTTCCGACCTCCCAACGCCAAATGAGAGCTATCCAGACTATTGGACGCGAAGAACGTAGATATGCTCGCCTGTAAAGCTCGCGTTGGCAGTGCCGGTAGTATTTAGAACCTTCACGTTCTTAGCCCCCGCGCCCGCCGCGACCGTGAGCCGGAAGTACGACCCGGTGCCCGAGCGGTTCATCGCCGAGATGTTGTCGCTGCCGCTGCCGACGGCCTGAATCTGCAAAGGATAGCTGGCGACCGCCTGATTGAGGACTGCCCTCGCCACGGGCGGCATCACGCTGCGGAAATTGTACGAACGGTACTGGTACTTCGGGTCGAGCCCCGCGATACCAAGGTGGTCGGCGTACATCGACACCAGCCATGCCTTCACCACCGTATCGATGGGGGATTTGGTGGCGGCGACGAAATTCGTGACTCCCGTATCCGGTCCAGCCACGAGCGCCCGCGTAAACGTGCGTGGCAATCCGTTCGAGTAATTGTCGGCCCCGAAGCGAACGATCGCCCAAGCCGCTCCCCGCACTGCCAGGCTAGTGTCCGCCATCCCACTCATCGGCGAGAAATGGTCAGGCTGGACCATCCAGTCGGTGAGTCGCGCGAGGTTCTGGAAGAAAAACGCGTTGAAGTCGTTGGCTTGTGTGCAGGGGGAATTACAGTTGGGAAGGTTGCTGGACGCGAAAGTCTGTAAGTCGGTCATCGCTACTACTTGTCGGCCGACGGCGTCCTCGGCGAAGTGCGCGAGCGCCTCATCGAGCCACGTCGCCTCGAAGTTGTTCACCAATGGGTTCTGGAGGCGATTCCCTGCGTTGATCATGTGCTGGAACTCGTGCGCGATTGTACCGCGCGTTCCCTGACGCACCGAGCTCGCGCTACGCACGTTGCCGTATTTTGTTCCTGTCGGATCAGGCGCCAGGAGATAGAAGATTTCCTCCTGGTTGCTCCCTAAACAGGCGCCCAATTGAGCAGTGGCAATAGGCGGGAAAAAATCACCCCCAAAGAAAAACCCCCCAACGAAGCCGCCCGCGGTGCTCGGCGGTGTGAGCTGGTTGATCCGGCCGGTGAACAGCATGATGATGTGACCATCCCCATTGATATCGGTGGGAGTGCCGAAGTACGCGGCGTCGGTGGGATAGGTATAGGTGTCGAATTCGTTCGTGATCGAATCCAGCTGGGCCTGCGTAAACAGCGTAAGCGGGGGCCCGTCGAGAGTGTCGACCATGAGAATGGCCTTTTGACTAACCGAAGCGACTACTGCTTGTGTCTGGAAAAAGTTCATGCAGAGATCGCTGGAATCTGCATTCGGAACGTTCACGTTGATCCTGTCGCCGACGGCCGGTGGGGCAAGCTGCGAAAACTGAGCGCTGCGGCGGGCAGAAATCCGTGAGCCGCCGAACAGGGGGGACCGTGAGCGCAGGGTAAGCCTCGAGCGCTCGAACGCGCGGACCCTGTTCTCCACGGCTTCCTGCGGCGTCCGCGCCAGCGGAACCTGGTTCAGCTGAAAGCTGGACTGGGCCGCGAGATCGGCGGCCGCCTCGATGCCGAACACGCCGGTAGTCGATTTATCGGCCTTCACATTGAAGTTCGACACCACGTCGTGGAAATTGCTCGTGTTTCCAACGACGATTATATAGTCGCGGGCGCCCGAGCCGGCGGGGAGGTCGATGCCGTTGGGGATATCGGACGGATTCAGGAGCCTCACATCGCCGACACTCATGCTGCTGATGTCGCTCAGCTGGCCAACGGGCGGCGTTACGCCGTCACCGCCGCCGCCGCACGCGACAGCCAGGATCATGACAACGGGGACAAATCTCGTATTCACGCAAGACTCCTGGGGCAGGGTTCGGAGGAAACTCCGGGATAATACCCGCGAGCCGGGAAAAGAGCCTGGCTGGCGGTCCAATAATCTAAGGCGCATCCCGCTGGTGAAGGCGTGGAAACCTGGCGTTTGGCAGCCATTCGGGCGCCAGCGACAGCATTTGCTTGCTCAAGGTCCCGGCTGTACATAGACTGAACCATGGCGACTGACGAGAAGCCTAGCCAGAACTTTCGCTCCCGCGAACAGGAGGCCACCCTGGGACTTCTCCGTACCGCCGATGCCGTGAAGCGCAGTCTCGCCCAGGTGATCGAGCCACACGGCATCACTCCGCAACAGTACAACGTGCTTCGCATCCTTCGCGGCGCCGGATCCGACGGAATTCCGACGCTAACGATCGGCGAACGCATGATTGAGCAGACTCCGGGTGTGACACGCCTGGTCGACCGCCTCGAGCGAAAAGGGCTGGTGGCGCGCACTCCCTGCCCCAAGGACAGGCGCCGCGTCTTCTGTCGAATTACTGCCAAGGGTCTCGATTTGCTGAAGGAGCTGGACGATCCGGTGAACCGGTGGGATTCGCACGCCGTGTCTGTTCTCCCGCCTTCAGAGCTCGACACGCTCGTTGACTTACTCGACCGCGTTCGGGCGTCGAACTACTAAGAGGATACCCCTGATCGTACGACGCTCTTGATAATAGGACACCCTTGAAGAGCCTTGCCCTATCCTCCAAAGTTGCCGATTGTTGACTAGTCAATAGACGATAACACGGGCCCCCAAGCGAGGACCATCCATTGTTCCGCAACATCATCCGCACGAGTGACGACAAAGTCCTGACGCTGCTCCGGCTCGTCCTCGCGGTTGTCGTCTTTCCCCACGGTGCGCAGAAGGTGCTCGGCTGGTTCGGCGGGTTTGGTTTCTCGGGAACGTACGGGTTCCTGACTCAGCAGATGCACATCCCGGCCGCCCTTGCAATCCTCGTTTTCGCGGCCGAGTTCCTCGCTCCGATCGGACTCTTTTTCGGTTTCCTGGGCAGGGTGGCGGCGTTCGGGATCGCCGTCGATTTCGCCGTCGCGCTGTTCATGGTCCACCTTCCGAACGGCTTCTTCATGAACTGGAGCGGGCAGCAGAAGGGCGAGGGGATCGAGTTCTTCTTTCTGGCGATCGGCATCGCGATCGCGATCATGATCGGCGGCAGCGGAGCGTGGTCGGTAGACGGGGTGCTCGCTCGAAAAAAGAATAACGGCAGTTGATACGAGACCGGCCGCCCAGCCGGCCTCAGCGAATCGTTCCTATCCGCCGCCCCGCTTCTTCCACGGCTTGGTACAGGTGATCGAAGGACTCGGTCACAAAGAGAACGTCCTGAAAGTGATCGATCTCGAAGTGCTGGTTGAAAACCGCGTCCAGCGAGAACGGTCGGCGCTCGCATTTGGGGCCGAGGGCGTTCGCTGCATCGCCGTGGGAGGAGATGAGGCCGCTTCCGTAGACTTTTATCTGACCGTCTTCGCGGATTAGCCCGAACTCCACCGTGAACCAGAAGAGACGCGCCATCCTCGTGATGTCCTCGTCGTTCTCGGCGGCCGCGGCGACCTGACCGTAGTGCTGGAGAAAGTCGGCGAAGACCGGATCGGCGTGAAGCGGCACGTGGCCAAAGACATCGTGGAAGATGTCGGGCTCCGGCAGGTAGTCGAGCTGCTCGCGGGTTCTTATGGTCACCGTCGTCGGAAACTTTCGGAGCGACAGGCACTGGAAGAACGCCTTGGCGGGTATGAAGCCGGACACGGGCACGGCTTCCCACCCAGTGGGCGGCGCCAGCCGGCGATTCACTTCCGCGAGATCGGGAACCGTCTCCCGCTTGAGCCCGATAATGTCGGCGCCCTTCAGAAAGATCCTGCTGCCGTTCTTCCGCAGCTCATTCATCCGGCGCTCGTAGAGCATGCCCCAGACTTCGTGGTCGTCAGGCGTGTACGATTTCCAGTCCTGTTTGATGAAGACTGCTGGATTTTCTACGAGGTCGTAGAGCGCGGCGGTTGATTGCGGCAATGTCAGCTCCGGGACGCGAGAGGAGAACGCACTCTCAAAGCTAATTGCCGGTCTTGGAGCCTGAAAGCTTGTGGCCGGATCGCTTGCGCAGCGGCAGGATGAGCGTGAATACGGAGCCCACCCCGAGCGTGCTCGTGGCTGTCACGTCGCCGCCCATTGCGCGGGCAAGATCGCGACTGATCGGCAGGCCAAGACCGGTGCCTCCGCTCGGAACCGAGCCGGGCGAGCGCAGCTGCACGAACGGCTCGAATATATGCTCGAGCTTTCCCTCCGGAACGCCGGAACCGGTGTCGCGAACGCGCACGCGCAGATCGTCGTCTTCCACTCTCCAATCGAGCTCGACGGCTCCGCCAACCGGCGTGAACTTCACCGCGTTGGCCAGAAGATTCACCAGGATCTGCTGCACCTTTTCGCGATCCGCGAACACGGTGAGCGAATAGTCGCCGCTTCTATGCGTATAGCTGACGCCTTTCTTGGCGAATTGAGGCGCGACGAGCGCCTCGGCGCCGCGGAGAGTCTCCTCGATTGGTATTTCGGCCATGGAAAGCTCGATCGGCCCTCCTTCGAGCTTCGCAAAATCGAGAATCATGTTGAC
Organism: Gemmatimonadota bacterium; assembly: GCA_003134685.1. GTDB lineage: Bacteria > Gemmatimonadota > Gemmatimonadetes > Gemmatimonadales > Gemmatimonadaceae > UBA4720. Next base: position 11,328 of record PLCA01000015.1, read on the forward strand.
GAGTGTCAGCAGGTGCTCCTGCGCCTGATGAATCCGTCCCACGTCTCTGCGCTGTTCGGCGTTGAGGCCGCCGTGAATATTCTGCTGGAGGATCTCCAGGTAGCCCGACACTGCGTGCAGCGGTGTCCGGAACTCATGACTGAGGCGTGCGAACAGCTCCGATTTGATGCGATTTGCGGCTTCGGCGTCCCTGCGCGCGATTTGCTCGCCTTCGAGGGCAAGCTCCAGCTCGCGCGTGCGCTGAGCCACACGAGCGTTCAGCGACCGGTTGAGTGCCTGCATGCTCTCCTCGGTTTCGCGTCGCGCGCTCATGTCGCGAAGGAGCCAGCAAAGCGTGCTCGTTCCATCGGGGCGGGTTTCGAGAGTGGCGACGGTCGCCTCGACGGTGGCGAGCCGTCCATCGCGCACGATGGTCTCGATCATCCATTTCTCGACGTGGACTCCGTTCCCCAGCGCGTGGAGCTGCGTCTGAAATTCTGACCGGGAGCGACCGTCTACGAACGTGACGAGGGCCTTGCCGACCAGATGCTTGGCGGCCAATCCAAGCATCCCGGAGGCGGCCGCGTTGGCTTCCTCGATTGTCCCCGAGTCGTCGGTCACGAAATAGGGATCGGGGGCGAGATCGAACATCGTGCGATAGCGGTTGCGCTGGATCTCGAGCAGGTTGAAGGTGTCGAGGAGAGTTTCCTGCTGCGCGCGCAGCTCTTCCTCGGCAACGCTGAGCTCCTCGAACGCGTACATCAACTCCTCATGCCGCTGGTCGGATGTCTGGCGCGTCGCTCCCTCGTAGTGCGGCGCATTGGGCTCGCGCGGCATGTCGACGGAGTTGGCAAACCGCTCGATATCTGAGTTACTCGGAACGGGTGCTGTCAAGTTTCAAGGTCCTGAACGTGAATGGTACACTCGACCAGAATGCTGGAAACAGATGACTATTCGCCACATCCACACTAAGCCACAAACGGGATTTTGCAATAGCGAATTGGGTACATCGCGCGCTATTCTCTCCTAACTACGTGTAAAGTATCGCCGACGCTGCACCGCGATGCGCGTACGTCGAATGTTCACCTGTCACGAATTCGCAAATGACCTCCAGAGCACTGACACTCATGTTCGCGCTTCCACTCCTGGCGGCGGCGCAGACCCCCACACAATCGGCTGTTCCCTCGTACGTAATCCGCGCCGCTCACATGATCGACGGGAGATCCGATGTCATGCAGAACGACGTCGCGGTGGTCGTGCAGGGCGAGCGAATAGTGGCGGTTGGAACACGCGCTCAGGTCGAGCCGCGAATTCCGGCCGGTGCGCAAGTCATCGATCTGGGTGGAGCGACAATTCTGCCAGGGCTGATCGACAATCACACGCACGTGCTCCTTCAGGGCGACATCACGAGCGCGGACTACGACGATCAGCTCCTCAAGGAGAGCATTCCCTATCGCGCGATCCGCGCGACGGCCGCGGTGCGAAACGCTCTGATGAACGGATTCACGGCGATACGCGATCTCGAGACCGAGGGGGCGATGTACGCGGACGTGGACGTGAAGACCGCGATCGCGCGCGGTGTGATTCCGGGCCCGCGGATGTTCGTCTCCACGCGCGCCATGTCCACCACCGGCACCTACCCCCTGCTCGGCTATTCGTGGGAGCTCAAGATGCCGGAGGGCGTCCAGATCGTCGACGGACCGGAGGAAATCCGCAAAGCCGTGCGAGAGGAGGCGAAGTACGGCGCGGACTGGATCAAGTTCTACGCGGACAGGCGGTACTATATCGCGCCGGACGGCCGGCTTCGCTCATGGCCGAATTTCACCGATGAAGAGTTAAAGATGCTCGTCGCCGAAGCCCACCGGCTCGGGAAAAGAGTCGCGGCGCACGCGATGGGATGGGACGGAATCGACGCCGCGCTCAGGGCGGGCGTCAACTCGATCGAGCACGGCGATGGGCTCACCGACGATCTGCTCGATCGAATGGTCGCGCAGAAGGTGTACTGGTGCCCGACGATCTTTGTTGGCGTTTACGTAGCGCCCGGACGCGGCGGCATATGGCCGAAGATGGTCGATCTCGAGCGGGTAGCTTTCGGCAAGGCGCTCAAGAGGGGCGTCATGATAAGCTATGGCACCGACGTCGGCGGTTACGCCTGGACGGAGAACCAGGCGCAGGAATTCCCATACATGGTGCGCTACGGAATGTCGCCGATGGCGGCGATCAAGTCTGCGACCTCAGTCGCCGCCCAGCTTCTCGATCAAAGCGACAACTTCGGAACCATCGAAGCTGGAAAGTTCGCTGACATCGTCGCCGTTAAGGGCGATCCGATCGCGGACATCAGCGAGCTTACACGCGTGAGCTTCGTGATGAAGGGTGGGGCGATATACAAGCAGTGAGAAACTGCACTGTTTCAGCATTGGGAAGACCGTCGCGGCTCAGGGATCGTTGGGGTCTCCGCCTTCGTCACCCTCATCTGGCCCGAAGTCAACGTTGACGATGTCGCCGACCCTCTCGACGTGCACCACCTGCCGCATGATCTGTCCGCCGGCATTGATGGTCACCCAATAGTCGCCGGCCTCGACGACATTCCCGGCACGGCCACCGCCGAAGAATCCGCCGCCGCCGCCGCCGCCGCCGCCGCCTTCGCCACCGCCGCCACCGGCTGCGCCTCCAATCGGTCCTTCAGCGGGGCGCAGATTTATCTCGCCCGGCGCACCGCCGCCAAGACCGCCTTGCCCTCTCCTGCCTCCACCCGCGAACCCCCCGCGCTGCTGCAACCGCTCTCGCATCGCGCGCACGCCGGCGGTGTCACCGCGGGCGCGCATCGCATTCATGCTGTCGCGTGCCGCGGCGAACGCCGCGGTGTCGCCGCCAGCCGCAGCCCTACCAGCACCCGCGGTCGTATCGGCGCCGCGCGCGGCGCGCAGCGAATCCTCACGCTGACGTCTTACACGCGCTGTGTTAATGCTGTCGCGCAACCCCGCGGGCCCGAGTGGCCGCGCTCGCGCGCGGAGATCCCAGTAGGCTCGGTGCAGACCGACTCCCCCAGGGCCCGTCAGCGTACGAACCGTGTCCCCCTTGATATTCGTGACCAGTATCCTGGTGGTGTCTCGGGCCGTGCCCGACGTCAGGCGGTAGACCAGCTCCGCTCCGTACGTCGGATTGGGCGCAACAAAATATTTGTTGGCGGTGAAATTCTGGGTGTTGGCCTGCGAGTACTCGAACGCGGTCTTGGGCGTGAAGAAGTTGGTCGCGCGCGCCATCACGCCGTTGTTCATCTCCTCGAGCGGCGCAATGTCCACGATCCAGATCGACCGGCCGTGGGTCGCGGCAATGAGCTCCCGGTCGCGCGGATGAATCTTGAGGTCGTGCACCGGCACCGTCGGCAGGCCGGTCATGAAGCGCTGCCAGATCGCGCCGCGATCGGTCGAGACAAACGCGCCGACATCGGTCCCCACAAACAGCAGATCGCGATTGACGGGATCTTCGCGGATGACGTGAACGAAATCGACGCCACCCATTGGGAGGTTACTCGCGATCGATCGGAATGTCTTGCCGAAGTCGTTCGATACATACAGGTAGGGATGGAAATCGTTCTCGCCGTGATTGTCGAACGCCACATAGACGGTCGCGGTGTCGAAGTGCGACGGCTCGACGCGATTCACCCACGACTTCTTCGGCACTCCCGGAAAGCGTGTCGTGAGATCAGTCCACTGTCCGCCGTCGTTCGTAGTGAGCCAGACGTTGCCGTCGTCGGTTCCGACCCAGAGAATGCCCGGCCGTATCGGCGACTCGGCCACCGTCGTGATCGTGCCGTGCGTCTCGGCCCCGGAGTTGTCGCGCGTGATCCCGCCCGTGAGCTTGGTGCTCATGATGATGCGCGCCGAGTCCCTGGTGGAGAGATCAGGAGATATCGGATAGAAGTGATCGCCCCGATCCGATGACCGGAGGAGGCGGTTTCCGCCCATGTAGACCGTGGACGCTGAGTGTGGCGACAGGAAAAACGGTGTGGACCAGTTGAAGCGATAGCCGCGCGCGGAATCCGCCCTCGCGCGCGCGCGAATTTCGGCGAGCGCGCGGACGGTTTCTGGCGTTTCCGGTCTCGCGGTGTCACCGCGCGCGATGATTACCGAGTCCTCGAAGATGCTCGTCCGGTCCCGTCCGCCCCCGCGCATGATCGTCGCACGCGTGTTCTGGCCGATATTGAGGCGTGAAGCGTTACCGCCTTGTGACTCGCTGTAGACGATGTTCGGATCGTCAGGATCGATGGCGGTATAGAAGCCATCGCCCCCGCCGACGTTGTACCAGTCGTTGTTGGTAATTCCCACGCGGTTCTTGGCGCGCGAGGGTCCGCACCACGATCCGTTGTCCTGAAGGCCACCGCACACCTTGTACGGCTTCTCCATGCTGTAGCTCACGGCGTAGAACTGCCCGATGGGAAACGTGTTGATGAAATCGTACGTCCCGCCACGGTCATAGGTGACCGCGATGCCGCCGTCATCGCCAAGGATGTAGTGCTCGGGATCGGCGGGGTCGATCCACATGGCGTGCCAGTCGGTGTGAACGCCGAGCGCGCCGCGACGGTAGGTTTTCCCACCGTCCTCGGAGGTGCGGAACACCGAAGACATCCAGTAGATCCGATCGGAGTTGCGGGGGTCGACGCGAATCTGCGAGTAGTAGAACGGCCTCGCGTCGCCGAGTCCACCGCCGCCCCCACCAGGCGGCTCGTTTCGAAAGGTCATCGTCCATGTCGCGCCACCATCGGTGGAGCGATAGATGCCGCTGTTGTTTTTCTGCTGCTTGCTCGTGTCGGGCTTCTCACCGCGGGCGAGCGGGTGAGGAAGCGTGTCGGCCTCCACCCAGGTGTAGATGATCTGCGGATCGGACGGGGACACGGCGATGCCGATGCGCCCCTTCATCGTCCCGGGGAATCCTCCGCCCTTTATCTCACGCCAGGTTGCTCCGGCGTCGGTCGATTTCCAGAGACCGCTCCCGGGTCCCCCGCTCTTCAGGAAATACGGACCCCTCACTCTCTCCCAGCTCGACGCGTAGAGAGTGTTGTGATCCTTGGGATCCATCGCAAGATCGACGAAGCCCGCTTTGTCGCTCACGAATTTCACCAGCTGCCACGTCGTGCCACCGTCGGTCGATTTGTAGAGTCCGCGCTCGGGGTTCGAATTCCACTCGTGCCCCAATGCGGCAACGTAGACGATGTTCGGGTCCGTGGGATCGACGACGATGCGCCCGATCTGCTGCGTCGCTTCGAGGCCCATGAGCTTCCACGTGCGGCCGCCGTCGGTCGATTTGTAGACGCCGCCGCCGGGCGAGATGGAGTTCCGCGAATCCTCTTCCCCTGTTCCCGCGTAGATGATGTTGGGATTCGAGGGGGCGAGAGCGATGTCTCCCATCGAAATGATCTTCTCTTTGTCGAACAGCGGGAAGAAAGTGGTACCGGCGTTAATTGACTTCCAGATTCCCCCGGTGGCCGTGGCGACGTAAATGATCTTCGGGTTGCCGGGAACAGCTTCGACATCGGTGACGCGTCCGCCCATATTCGCGGGGCCGATCGATCGCCAGCGGAAGCCGGCGAGCATGGCAGAGTCCAGGGGAGCGGACAGCTGCGCGGACAGCGTTCCGGCGCAAAGCAAAGCACCGGCGAGAGCGGAGAGGGGTGGGTGGGCTCGCATTGGATTGGCTTTCGGTTGGAAGTTCGATCCGTCGGGTGATCGGGACGGTTCCAGCACTAAGTTAATACGCAGGTCTCGGGTGCGATGCTGAACAGCGCCTCACGCGGCGTTTCTTGGTGCTTAAGTTTCAGCGGAGAGTGAGCGACCGCTACCAAATCAGGTGAGCAACTCATGACGACAATGATGACCCAGGGTGGTAACGCCACGACGCGGCCCGCGACGACTCAGAATCCCCGTCCCGCGACGACCCAGAATCCCCCAACGAAGCAGGATCTGCAGACCGCCGCCCAACAATTGCGCGACGCCGTCCTAAGCAACGTCCAGGCGGACATAAACACGGCGCGTATCGAAGCTGCGGCTCAAAAGGCGGCAACGGCGGCTCAGCAGGCGGCAGCGGCGTCCCAGGGGCAAGCGGTGGTAGCACCCGAGCCGCCGCCGCCGCGCACGTTCACCATCCGCGGGCGTGACGGCCTTCAAACGTTCACGATTCCTGCAAATACTTTCGACAACGTCATTCCGCAGCAGGTGGTGGACATCTCGATCGCGTTCTTCATCACTATGGCGATCATCATCATCGGCTTCCCGCTGGCGCGCGCGTTCGCGAGGCGCATGGACCGCCGCGGTGGCTCGGCGCAGATATCCAACGAGGTGTCGTCGCAACTCGCCCACCTCAATCAGGCCGTCGACGCGATCGCGCTCGAGGTCGAGAGAATCTCGGAAGGACAGCGCTTCACCACGCGGCTGCTGTCCGAACAGAAGGAAGCCGCTCGCCAGACTCTGCCCTCCGGCGCGAATCGATAATACCGGGGCGCGGCACAACTAACTGAAGACTACCTGCCAGGGGCGGCAGTCTTCAGTTGCGTTGGGTGTTAGAGCCTGGTTTCGCGGGAAGCGTCAGAGTGAACGTGCTCCCCTTGTCCACTCCGGATTCGACGCTCACTTCTCCGCCCAGGAGCCGCGCGAGACTCCGGCTCACACTCAAGCCAAGCCCGGTCCCGCCGATTCTCCGGGTGGAGCGCTGCTCCACCTGCCAGAACGGGTCGAAAATCTTCTCGAGGTTCTCGGGAGCGATGCCGATTCCCGGGTCAGCAATCGAGACCGCGACCGAGTCTCCGTTGAGCCGCGAGCGAACGACGATGTCGCCATCATCGGAGAATTTGATCGCGTTCGAGAGCAGGTTGAGTAGTATCTGCCGCACCTTCCCGCTGTCGGTAAGGAGCCGTGCATCGATCGTTTCATTTTGCAGCCGCAAGCCCTTTGCTTCGGCCAGCGGAGTCACCATCGTGAGGGCCTCGGCGACGATCGGGCCAAGCTGAACCTCGTCACTACGAACTACCTCCTTGCCCGCATCAACTCGGCTGAAGGTGAGTACCTCGTCGATCAGGCTCAACAGGTGATCGGCGCTGGCGCGAATCCGCGCCAGCTGCGCGAGCTGTGACGCGTTGAGGGAGCCATTGATTCCCTCCGCGAGCAGCGACTGATAGCCGATGATTGCATTCAGCGGCGTCCGCAACTCGTGACTCATCGTCGCCAGGAACGCCGACTTCGCATCGCTCGCGGCCAGGGCGCTCCTGTAAAGCTGCGCGTTGTCGATTGCGATCGCGGCCCGGGTGGCCAACTCCATAGCGAGCGACTGGTCCACTTCTCCGTAGCGGCGGCCCGTGTCGGTACTGATGAGAGTGAGCGCGCCGAGAGTGCGACCACGCGCGATCATTGGCACTACGAGCGCTGACTTGATCTGCAGCTCGCGCATGATGGCGAGGTGCTCGCCGTCTCGCGCGCCGGCAACCAGCATCTGATCGGAGATCTCCGGGTATATCTCAGGCTGACCGGTTCGCATGACCTGACCGACGCCGGTTGGTCCACCATAGTCTGGCGGATACCGCTTATTCAGCTCCTTTGCCCACTTGATCTTCGCCTCGTCCTTGTGCGACACGACAACCTGGCGGATCCCATCCGACTCGACGAGATCGACAGCGCACCAATCGGCGAGATCGCCGACGGCCAGCTTCGCCACGGCCTCGAGCGTCTTCTCGTAGTCGAGCGTAGAGGCGAGGACGCGGCTCGCATCGTTCAGCAGCTGGGCGCCCTGTTGCTCGCGTTTTCTGCGGGTGATGTCGCGAGTGAACGTCATTACCCCACCGCTCACGGGGACGATGCTGTTCTCAATCCACGCGTCGAGCTCGGAAGAATACTCTTCGTACTCGATGACCTTCGCTTCGCGCACCGCGCGCCTCGTCTCCGCCTCGAACCTCGTGCCCCTCAGCCGTGGCATCACGTCCCAGAGCACTTTCCCGGTTACCTGCGAGGCATCGATCCCAATCGCCGTAAGGTTCCGCGCGCCGCTCGGGTTCACGTATCTCCACCGCCACTCGGAATCGAAGACGTTGGCGGCGTCGGGAAGATTCTCGAGCACTCGCTCGAGGCGTAGTCGCGCGCTTTCGGCGGCGTCGCGTGCCTGTTCGGCCGTGCGACCGGTGAGATTGAGCGCGTCATTGGTCGATCGGAGATCCTCGGCGGTGGCCTCGAGCTCCGCGGCCTGCGATTCCATCTCAACCGCCTGCATCTCGAGTTGCTCCGATTGTTGCTCGAGATCCTGGTTGACATCCCTGAGCGCGGTGTTCGCGTTGTCACGCTCCTTCAGCGCGCGGGAGAAGGCAAGATTGACGAGGGCGCTGACCAGCAACGCGATGATTCCAGCGGCGCCAACCGCGAGCGAGGCGTTGCGCACGCTCCGTTGCTCGGCGACGCGTCGCTCGGCCAGCACGGTCTTCTCCCGTGCCTGCAGGTCCGATACGAGCGACCGCAATTGATCCATCTTCTCTTTGCCGGCGAGCAGGCGACTGGAGCTCGTCGCGGCACCGCGCCGGCGCAGCTGGATCGCGGTATCGAGAAGCGCGAAACGCTGGGGAATGAGACCTTCTATCGCATTGAGTCGGGCACTCTGGGCCGGCTCACCCAGCACGAGTCGCCGCAGTGAATCCAGCGAGCGCGCAATATCGGCGCGAGCACCGACGTAAGGCTCGAGGAGGGCTTCGTCGCCCGTCAGCAGGTAGGCTCGCTGTCCCGTCTCCGCGTCAACCGCTCGCGTAAGAAGGGCGTCGGATCCCTCGATGATCTCGCTGCTCCGCCCCACCTCCTGCACGTCGGACACCACGCTGCGCGCCCGCTCGTACGCGAGCGCGCCGACCAGCAGAACCAGAACTGCCGGAACCAGCGCCAGAACACGTCGCTGCGCTGTACCGGTAAGTCTGAGGTCCAAGCGGAATTCTCTCCTGTGGATCGTGATGCGGCGACTAACGATCTTCACTGGAAGAAGATCGTGCGAGAAAAAAGTGAATCCTTGGCTACTTTCGGGCCACGGCGGTCGGACAACCGACATGGGGCCGGATTTTTGCTTGATCGGCCGCATGCTCTTGTCGAATCCCGAGCGGAGGCCCCGCGCTTGCACGATGGAGGAAATCAGAATGAAGGCAGGTGATTTCGTGCGTCGAATCAACCCCCTCGCGCTTCTTTTGTTGCTGGCGGCGTGCGGCACGCGCGCGCACATCGAGGCCAGGAATCCCGCTCTCGCGCTCGCGCCAACATGCGCCGACGCGGTGCCGGTTTATGCGAGCAGCGCAGACGTACCGTACGACTACTATGAAGTCGCTCTGATCACAGCCGAGGGCAATTCGGTTTACACCGGCAATGGCGACGTGCTCAAATCGGTGCGAAAGCAGGCGGCGAGCATCGGCGCGAACGGCGTGGTGGTCGATTCGCTCCGCGCGACCCATGCGACCGTCAAAGTCCTCGGCGCCGCCCTTGGCGGCAAGGACGCCGAGCGGAAGGCGCGTGCCGTCGCGATATGGATGCCGAGCGACACCGCCCGCGTGCGCGAAGCGTGCAGCGGAAAGTGACAGCGGTCGCGTGGCTCTCGATGATTGCCGCGAGTGGCTGCCGGGACAGCCCGTGGACTCCGATGGGGAGCGCGGAGGTCGTGCTCTCGGAGATAAAGCTCGGTGGTGCGTCTCAAGTCTCGAAGCGAATCGATTCCGACGAGAATTTTGGGCGCACCGTGATGAACGGCATCGCCACTGGCGATAGCCTGTGGCTTCAGGTCGCCGACAAGCTTACCCCCGCCTCAGCCGCCGCCGAGGCTACGATGTCCATCGCACTTGCTTCCGCCTTGCCCCACTCGCCCGACAAGGTTCTGGCGCTCGTCGGCGACAAGTATCCGATCGAGGAGGTTTGCGGCATCCCGTTCCTCAAAGGTGATTCCGCGCTCGTGATCACCTATCACGATGAGGCGATCGCCGCGGTCGCCCGGGTGCGGACGGTCTCGTTGTCACCCACGCGCGACGCCTGCCGCGCTGCTCTCGACGATGCGCGCGAGCGCCGGCTCGAGCGAATCAGCCCATCCTACGTCGTGAAGAACAAGCCCGTGGTGCCGCCGAGCCGGGTCCGGACGAAGGTGGTCAAGCCACCCCAACCCGTTACCCCGCAAGACACTAGCTCGTCCCGTTGACGCAACCGAACAAGACCCCGACTATCGGGTACGACTTCGATGCGCAACCGGAACCAGCGTCTGAACGGCGGCCGATCGGCCCGGCGCGGGCGCTTCCAATAACAAGGAGTTGATTTGAAGCGTTCTCTTTTCGCAGGTGCCCTCGCGGGCATGGTGATCGTGTCGCTCCCGTTTACGGCGCGCGCCCAGGTATCGAAGGTCGCTAACCCGGTACAGTTCGGTATCGCCGCCGGAGCGGCGATCCCGATGAGCGACCTGTCAAACGCAACCAGTACGGGATTCAACGTCACCGGCACCATCGGGTTCCATCCGCAGCTGATTCCGCTCGGAATCCGGGTCGACGGGGCGTACAACAGCTTCGGCGCCAAGGGTGGCGGGGCAAATGTCCACTTCACCAGCGTGACCGGCAATCTCGTGTACAGCATCCCCTCGGAGTCCGTCACACCTTACCTAATCGGTGGCGCCGGCTGGTACAATGCCGCGATCACCGTCACAGGATTCGGCACGGGTTCAGACAACCATGTAGGCTGGAATCTGGGCGGCGGCATCAAGATGCCACTCAGTGGGTTCGACACGTTCCTCGAAGCCCGCTACAACCAGGTTCAGGGCAACGGCGGATCGCTCAAGTTCATTCCGATCACGTTCGGAGTGATGTTCTAGGGGTTCCCCCTTGGGTTCGAAATGAAACGGGAGAGGGCTTTTAGCCCTCTCCCGTTTTGCTTGCTCCACTGCAACCTGACGCCCGATTCAGCGATACTCCATATAGCGTCATCTTTCGTCCTCGTGGATCAGCGGTTGAACCCGGAGCTGAATGCGCATTCTCGTGGTCGATGACGACAAGGCGATACTCAAGCTGATAACCCGCGTGCTCCGCGACGAGGCCTACGCGGTAGACACGGCGTCGACCGGCGAGGAAGCGCGGACGCTCGCGCTCGTGAATGAGTACGACGGAATAATCCTCGATCTCCACCTGGGGGACCGTCATGGGTTCGAGATTCTTCAGGAGCTGAGGCGGAATGGACGCCCCACGCCCGTGCTTCTCTACTCCGGACAGGCCGATACCGAAACCATTGTCCGCGGCCTCGACGCCGGCGCCGATGATTACGTCGTCAAGCCGGTGTCGAACGAGGAACTGCGGGCACGTGTACGCACTCTCATCCGGAGAGGCGCCGGAAGCTCGCGCGTCGGCGAACAGGCCAACGTGGGCAATCTCACCCTCAATCGCCTGACGCGCCGCGTGACGTGCAATGGCGAAGACGTCAGCCTCACCTCCATGGAGCTGAAGCTCCTCGAGCACCTGATGATGAGGACCGGCGAGACTGTCTCCAGGAGTGAGCTCCACGACAAAGTGTGGGACATGCACTTCGATCCCAGCTCGAATGTCATCGATGCCCACGTCGCCCGATTGAGGAAAAAACTGCAGAAGTCAGGGGCCTCAGCGAGCATTACAACCCGTCGCGGGATCGGCTTCGTGCTCGAGCCCGTAACTCCTTCTCCTGCCATCACTTGGCCTATCGGCAAACAATGACAATCTAGTCATAATCGCTTAACAAAGCCGTCACGGAGGGGGGTGCATATTGTGCCATAAGAAATCACCCTGGGTGGGCTCAGGCTCACCATTCGCAGAGGCTTTGCAAAATGGCTAGAATTCGCGGGATGTGGACTGGACTCGTACTTGGAAGCGCGCTCCTTTCGAGCGTGGCAGTTGCCCAGAACGGGTCGTCGGTCAGCCTCACTCACTTGGTCACAGTGACTGTCCCCCCCCGCGTGAAGGTCCAGGTGAGCAGCTTCCCTCCCGCCGTTCAGACCGCGGTCATCGGTTCCTCGGTGCAGTCGACAAGCAATGGTCTCTCGCTCAGAATTCGCGCCACGCAGTCGTGGACGCTCTCGATCGGCTCAACCGCGAAGACGTCGCAGCTCCAGTGGTCGCATGATCAGGCCTCGGGCTTTGCGAAGATGGGCGGACGTGATGCGATCGTCGCCTCGGGCACGAATGTTCAGGGAGCCACCGCCGCCACCGTCTTCTTCCGCAACGCAGCAGCGAATGGGTCTTCAGATCGTACCAGCACAGAAGGATCAGACACGGTCATCCTGACCGTAGCTGCGCAATAAGATCGGAATGGATGCTGGTGGCTTGCTCCGAGCTTCCACCAGCCCACCCATCGAGATTGTCTCGCTCCAAGAACTCCAAGAAAAAAAAACGCACCCTGGGTCGGGTGCGTTTTTCTTTGTCGGTGGAGCCGCTGCTAACGCGTGAAGAACGAGAGGCCGACCAGGAAGGAGTTGGAATGAGTCGGACGGTTCGATCCGCTCGACATCTCGGCTTTCTGACGATCGGGCCGCCCGGAGTATCACAAATCCGCTACGGTCCCAAAGAGGCGGGTTTGACCACCTCACAATCGTTACTCGCCAAAGCCTGACTCGTCGTTTGGACGGTGAGAGTTGATAGCGTTCTTGTGTCGCGGTCCAAAAGGCCGCAGCGAGGCGCAAGGACCCTCCCGTAAACCTGATCAGCGTTCAACCAAGCCAGGCTCACTGGCCCGGTTCGGCGCATTCTTGAACAAGGAGAAGCTTTGAAGCGTTCACTGTTCCTCGCGATCGCAACGATCGCCCTCGTCGCAGCCCCGCGCGTTTCGCATGCGCAGCTCGGCGTACTGAAGCCGTTCAGCCTTGGTATTGCTGGCGGCGCCACTCAGCCCATGAGTGACCTGAAGACCAGCACCGCTATCGGTTACAACGGTACCGTTGCGATGGCAATCAACCTCCCCTTCATCCCGGTTGGTCTACGCGTCGATGGTGCGTACAACCAGTTCGGTCAGAAGGCGGGTGTTCCTGCCAAGCTCCACGTCATGAGCGCGACGGGTAACGTCGTGTTGCGTCTGCCGAGCATCGGCCTCTCGCCGTACCTGATTGGCGGCGCTGGACTTTACTCGACGGCCGCGACTGTTACTGGCGCTGCCAGCCAGACTGACAACCACCTCGGCTGGAACGCCGGCGCTGGTATCAATCTGCCGCTGTCGGTATTCCATGCATTCGTCGAGGCGCGTTACAATCGCGTCAAGACGGCGACCAGCTCGATGGAGTTCGTGCCGGTCACGTTCGGAATCATGTTCTAAAGCAGGTCGGCTCGAAGTCTGAGCCGCGTAACAGGAAAAAGGGGGAGGGCTAATTGCCCTCCCCCTTTTTTCGTTCGGTACCGCCCAGCTCGATCAATTGCAACTGTCGAAGCTGAACCTGTGACTTGTTTGAGATACGTGCCGTAGAATCGGACGAACTGTCCGCGTCGGAGGCAGTTGAGCAATCGCGGTGCGTGATCGCCGGCTCTATCTTTGGATTCGATGAGAACACTTCCAGGCCTGGTCCTGCTGACCTCAGCAGCTCTGGCCGCATGCACACGATCTTCTTCCGAGAGCGCCGGAACGGGCTCTTCGACGGCGTCGGTGTCGAACGGCGTAGCTGCATCTCGCCCCGCGGTTGCGACCGCCGGGGCACCCAAGGGCGGTGGCTGCCCTCGCACCGGCAAGTGGGCGCTTTGTAGCGTCGAGTGTCGGCTCGCGCAATCGGGGTTCGTGGTCAGGCGCATCAACGGTGATCCTCCGCGCCGGGCGGGTTTCAGCGTCATCCCCGCTGTCTACACCCTCGGCCGATCGCGCCTCGAAGTCTTCATTTATCCCAGCGAGTCGGCGCTCGCAGCCGATGTGGCGAAGATCGACACGGTTTCAGCCGCGCCGCGCGGAGCGCCAAACCCGTGGCCTTTCTTTTCACCAACGTTCGTGCGCTCCGCAAATCTCGCCGCGGTTTTTCTGACTGATAACGCGACGCAGGCTGAGCGATTGACGCTTGCACTCACCGCGGGCGCGCCGCAGCCCTGATGGCTGACAAGCATCTCATTGGACCGCTGCCGGTATCGACACCAGCGGATCTGACGCGCTCGCGCGGTCGCAGCCGGGAGCTTCCGGACGACCTGTTGAGAGAGGCGTCGCTCCGCCTCGGAATCATGTCGCTGCTCTTCGCCGTGCTCTGGATCGTTGGGGTCGTACTCGGCCATCTCGCCGCGCGCGCGATCTACCCCGATCATCCCCGTTGGATGCAGTTCGATATCACGGATGCCATTGCACTGGCGAGCGTGATCGCGTCGCTCGCGCTCTTCGTCTACACCCGAAGGGGAGAGAGAGACCCCAAGTTCGTTCTCGATCTGGGACTTTGGTACATGGTTTTTACGGCGTTTGCCCTCGCCGTCATGTTTCATCTTGGAGGAGTACCCGAGGGTGGGGCCATTCTCCCGGAGATTTCCTGGGTCGGCGCCGTCGTCCTGATGTTCGCCGCCATCGTGCCGAGCACGCCGAAGAAAATGCTGATTGCGGGATTTGTGGCCGCGTCGATGAATCCCATCCTCATGCTGGTCAGCAGGTCCCGGGGGCTATGGAACTTCGGGCCGGCCCGCCGGGTGCTGATCATGCACTATCCGGACTACATACTCGTGGGCGCGGCTGTGGTCATCTCGCACGTCGTGACGAAACTGGGTCAGCAGGTAACGAGGGCGCGCGAGATGGGCAGCTATCAGCTCGGAGAGCTGCTGGGCCGTGGAGGAATGGGAGAGGTTTACAAGGCTACCCATCGAATGCTCGCTCGCCCCGCGGCGATAAAGCTGATACGAACCGAGATGCTCGGCGCGGTCGACGATGAGGCGGCGAGACTCGCAGTCACGCGCTTTCGTCGAGAGGCGGAGGCAGCGGCGAACTTGCGATCGCAGCACACCGTCGAGCTGTACGATTTCGGCGTGACGGAGGACGGGACACTCTATCTCGTGATGGAATTCCTCGACGGCATGGACCTGGAAACGCTGGTCCGGACCAATGGGCCGCTACCCACCGGCCGCGTGATCCACATCCTGCGGCAGGTGTGCGATTCACTGGAGGAGGCGCACAGTCTCGGGCTCGTGCACGCAACCGAGAGCATAGATGTCAGCGCGCCCATCCACCAGCTCGCCGAGTCTCTAGTATAAGCGTCGAAACGTCGCTGGCGACGATTCCTGGTCCAGATGGCGCTCGGCACGCCTGCCTACATGGCGCCTGAAATGGCGCTCTTCTTTGACCAGGCCGAAGTCGAGCACCTTCACGAAGTCGTGACGGGAGTCCGACCCGCCCAAGGTGGATGTTTGCCGGCTTGATATCCCTGTGTTGCCTACTATCTGATCACGGGCCAGCTCGTCTTCGAAGCAGAAAAAGCCTTTCAGATGATCGCCAAGCATTTGCAGGCCGCGCCTGTTCCTCCGTCACAGCGAACCGATCGGCCGGTATCGCCGGAGCTGGAACGCCTGATACTGAAGTGTCTCGCCAAGGACGCGAAAGACCGTCCGCAGGGCGCGGCGCAACTGGCAGAGGCCCTCGACTGGATTCCGGCGGACGTCTGGGGCGAAGAGCGGGCGCAACGATGGTGGGAGGCCCACAGTCGGGAGACGCCGATTGCACCGAGGCCCCGGGAAGCCTCCTTGTACGCGCCAATTGTGACGGATTCGAGAATCCCGGGAGTCTAATTCTCACGAGGCCAGTTCCGTTGCCAGTCACAATCGGGAGGGAGCAGCGTGTCCGCCAATCGCCATGAGCAACCACCCCGGGATGCCGCCGTCTTGCCGCAGAGCGAGCAGCTCTTCGCGGATGCCTTCGAGAACGCCCCTTACGGGATGGCGCTGATCGCGGTCGATGGTAGCATTATGCACGCGAACAGGTCGCTCTGTCGGAGAGCCCGTCTGCTTCATCGCCCAGGTCGAGAGCGTTGGACCGCAGAATTACGCCGAGGCTGACGACAGCCAGGATGCCTGGCTCGCACAATTCGGGGATGCCACGCTTTCTGAGTTTCACGAGATCGGTAACAGTCTCACTCCGCTCATGCTCAATGCAGAGATGATCATCGAGGAATCGAAGAGGAGCGACATCCGGGAGTCTGCGCACCAGATATTCAAGGCGGCCCGCCGCATTGCATTCGCGTTGCGTCGCCTTCGCGGCATCCAGAACGTCGAGCCAATGGCGTATCCAGGTGAAAGCCGGATGCTCGATCTGAGATTGGTGGCTCCGCCCACGGCCTACGAGGCAGCCAACCCGCGGGATGCAACCGCGGCCCGGCCGGGATCGCGCGTGCTCAAGGCGTAGCTGGAGCGTGGGCTGGCTTAGCCCAAAATGGCTGGACAGGATTAGGCGCGCTCGGCAGAATTGAGGTCCCCGCTTACTGGAGCTACTCAAATGCAGGCCCGCATCTACTCCGCAGCTCTTGCCACCGTGCTTGTGCTGCTGCCGAGAGTGACCACCGCACAGCAGAGCAACCCGGTTGCTGACGCATTTCGTGACTACGCGCGCGCGTCCGCCAAGAACCTGATAGCGGCTGCCGAAGAATTTCCGGCTGACAAGTTCTCATACAAACCTATGGCGCCGCAGATGAGCGTCGGTGACATCGCCGTGCATCTCGCGCAGGGGAATGATTATCTGTGCGGGACCATCGGCGCGATGAAAGCACCGACGCGCACCAAAGTTGCCGCGACCGACAGCAAGGAGGCGCTGGTCGCGCGGCTCCGTGAAACCTTTGCCTTCTGCGACCAGGCGCTGGCATCGCTCAACGACTCGAATCTCGGAGAGGCGCTTCCCTTCTTCGGAGGCCGCAAAATGTCGCGCGCGGCCGTGATGACGCTGACCACGGGCGATTGGGCCGACCATTACAGTCAGTACGCGAACTATCTTCGCCTGAACTCTTTGTTGCCGCCGACGGCCAAGAAGCCGGCGATGTAGAACGGCAGGTACCCGCGAAAACCCTACCGGCGTTTTCGCGCTTTTTTTGGAATCGGCGCGGGGCGAGCCCTTTTCGGGTTACGCTCCGCGCCCGCGTCGGAAGCCTCCTTCGCGACGACATCGAGGTCCGGCTTGCCGATTGGCCCTGCTTCGTCCGCGTCAATCTCGCGTGGGGTCCGGTGCTGACTCACCGGATGCGGGTTGGCTTGCGTCGCTTCGCTGGGGTCGCTCATGGGCGCTCCCGCTTTGACGACGTCATTTTTCTGCGCGCTCGCAGGTGCGCGCCCACGGGATCAGGTCCAGGCGCGCAAACGGGATGTCTTTGCCCGTGACCTCGCAGACGCCGAATTTTTTGGGAGCCTGATAGAGTTTTTCGAGAGCGGCGTCGATCTCCGCGAGCTCGCGTGAAACGCGCGTCGCGTTCGAAGCGTCGAGCTCCTGCTGCATGGTGTCGGTACCAAGGTCGGCCATGTGAAGCGGCATGGACGTGAGGTCGCCGGAGCGGTCCTGCTCATCTCCATCCGCGTTTTCGGCGACGGAGCGGCCGAGCGCCCGGAGGGCCCGGGAGCGCTCGTCCAACAGGCGCGATTCGAGATGCTTGCGCTGCGTTGCTGAAAGTGACATTCCCTTTTCCCATCCTGTCGCTGCGGTGTGGCGCCCGCTCCCCAGCGAGCTTGCCCATTCATCGACCCGGCCTACGCCGGCATTCAGTGCAAGCTGCCCGCCACGCCGCCGAACTGCTAGGAAGCTAGCGCCGGGGCATACGGAGAATCATCCGTCGCGACAGCGCATGCTGTAGTCCCGGCCGCGTCCGAAGTCTCCGCCGTTGTCGGCAGCAACAGCGTGAAAATGGAGCCGACTCCTTCGGTGCTTTCAAGTGTCAGATCGCCCCGCATCGCGCGGGCGAGCTCCCGGCTGATGGAGAGTCCGAGGCCGACGCCCTGCTGCGTTGCCGTGGTCAGGTGTCTGTCTATCTGGACGAACGGCTCGAAGACGCGATCGATGTCCACCGGACGGACGCCGACACCGGTGTCGGTCACCCGCACTCGCACGACGGCGGCGTCGCCTTCGCAGGTGACGCCGATGCTGCCGCCCTTGAGGGTGAATTTGATGGCGTTAGTGATGAGATTGAGCAGGATCTGCTGGAATCGCTCGGCGTCGGCCGCGACCACGATTTCGCCCGCGCATGGCGTGACTGTCAGCTTCACGCCTTTCGCTTTCGCCTGTAGCGCGCAAAGACCCTCAACCTCGACAAGCACCGGGTTTACCGGGATCGAGATCACGTTGAGCGGCCTCGCCCCTTCGAGTCTGGCAATCGTAAGAACGTCGTTGATGAGGCGGAGCAGATACGCGCTCGCCCGCTTGATCCGGCCCAGGTCCTTGATCTGTTCCGGGTTGACCACGCCGCGAATTCCGAGCTCCAGTATCTCAGTGTAGCCTGCGATGGCGTTCAACGGAGTGCGCAGCTCGTGACTCATCGCGCGCAGGAACACCGTCTTGGCGTTGTTCGCGTGCTCGGCCATCAGGCGCGCGTCGCTCGCTTCCGCGAGCGCGGCCGCCGCGGCAATGCGAAGCCTCACGCGGTCGAGCGCCTGCGCGCAATAACGTGCAACCGTGTCGGCGAAGTGCCTGTCGAGCAGCGTGAATTTGCGAGGACCCGCGAATCCAAACGCCAGCGCCCCGACCGCAATGCCGGCGATCCCAAGGGGAAGAAAGATCCACGCGCCGCGCGAAATGCCCTTGCTGACGTTCTCGAACGCCGGATACCGCGCAACCATCTCTTCGAACGATTCCAAATAGATGGGGTGGCATTTATCAACTGCTTCGGCGTATGGACCGAGTGACCGCGGGGGCTGTAGATATTCGAACGACCGCATGACCGGATCGAGCGAGCCCGATTCGCGGAGGAGAGTCAAACACTCTCCGGGTTCGGCCGCAACCACCACTGCGCCGGCATCGCACTCGAGGGCAAGGATGGCTTCGCGGAGAACGGAATCAGCGACTTCGTCCTGCGTCACCGTGTTGCTCAGTGCAGCCGTGATGTTTTGCAGCCGGGCCAGTCGCGCCGTCGCGCCATCAGCGATCGCCTGGGCCAAAGCGATCTTCTTCGTGTGCCGATCCAGCTGCGCGTTTACGGACTCGAGCGTCTCGAGCGCGCGGCGCAACTTGTCCCCCGAGGCCTTGATCCGTAACAGGTTTCGCACCCGCACGGATAATTCGCCACGGTCCACAGGCTTGGTGAGAAAATCCTCGGCCCCCGCGCTCAGCCCGAGCATCCTGGCGTTGCGGTCGTCCAGGGCCGTGAGCATGACGATGGGAATGTTCTTCGTGACGGAATCGCTTTTGAGCGTGGCCGCCACGTCATACCCATTCATGCCGGGCATCATGACGTCGAGCAGGATCAAATCGGGCGGTTGTCTCGCCACCAGGGCAAGCGCCTCTTCGCCGTTGGCCGCGCTCAGGAGCAGATAGCCTTCCGGCTTGAGCATGACATCCAGGAGTTCTCGATTGTGACGCTCATCGTCCACAATGAGAACGCATGCAGGTTGTTGGCTGGTGTCGTCGGTCGCTGGGTTCATTTTCAGAGTGGGCGCCATTCTACACCGTCGCCTTCGGGAGCCGAGCCGCGATGGTCGCCAGGAATTCGCGGTACGCGAGGGGCTTGGCGATGTACCCGTCGCAGCCAGCCGCGCGAATGCGCTCTTCGTCACCTTTCATCGCCAGAGCGGTCAGCGCGATCACCGGAATGTCGCGCGTTGCCGGGTCCCCTTTGAGGACCGCGGTCGCTTGCAAGCCGTCCATCCCAGGCAGCTGAATATCCATCAACACGAGATCCGGTTGCTCAGTACGAGCCAGCGCCAGGCCAGCCTCGGCGTCCACAGCGCTGAGCACCGCGTAGCCCGCGGACTTTAGCAGGAACGTCGCCAACGTCATGTTGGCGGGATTGTCCTCTACCACCAGAACTGTTGCCATGTCAGGCTATCGAGTGGCGGCCCGCCATCGCCCTCCGAACTTCGCCGATAAAGCGATCACGGTCGAAGTTCGCCTTTTCCATGATCGTCATCACATAGCCGTTGAGACGGTCGCGATCCTCCGCGGTGATGTGTTTGGCGGTGACCACGAGGATCGGTATGCTTGCCGTCTGCGGGTCTTCGTGCAGAGCCGCCACGACGTCGAAGCCGTTCACCTCGGGCATCATCAAGTCGAGCACGATCAAATCTGGAATTTCCCGGCGTGCGGCATCGATCGCCTCCTGACCGCCGTATGCACGTAGCACGGTGCTAGCCAGGTCGAGAACCCGAACCGCGATTAGCTCAACCGCCTTGGGGTCGTCGTCGACAACGAGGATCTTGAGGGTGTGACCATGGGGAAGCGGAAACAGGCCAAGTCCGACGAGCGCGTCATACAACTCCTGGCGGGATATAGGCTTTTGCATGACACCCGCTGCGCCCAGCGCGTAGCCTTTCTCAGGATCCGCAACGATCGATATGATGACGACCGGAATGTGTTTGAGAGCCGGAGTTTGCTTGATTCGACCAAGGAATTCCCAGCCGTCCATGTTCGGCAACATGATGTCGAGCGTTATCAGCGCCAGCGGCTGACGCGCCGCGAGAACGAGCGCCGTCTCGGCGGTCGCGGCGTGCAGAACTGCGAAGCCTTCCGCCTCGAGTTGCACGCGAATCAAATCAGCCGACTTGAAGTCGTCTTCAACCACCAGAGCGGTAAGCGATCCCGGCAACGCCACGTTTGTCAGGGCGGGCATGGGCCTGGCCGGTGTCAGCATCTTTCCCTCCGCCGGCCGGAATGGGAGCCAGACGGTGAACCGTGAGCCCTTGCCCACCTCGCTTTCGACGGCGACCGCGCCAGCGTGCAGGTCTGCAAGGAGCTTGACCATTGCCAGGCCGAGTCCCGTGCCCTCGAACTTGCGTGCGAGGCCGCTGTCGATCTGACTGAACGGTTTGTACAGCAGCTCGAGTCCATCTGGCGAGATGCCCATGCCGCTGTCGGTGACAGTGATCTTGAGAAACTCCGTGAACTCACTGTCGGCGAGTGGGAAGCTCCGGCCCATGCTGGATTCGGACAGCCGGCCGACTTCCGCTCGGGGAACGCGCTCCGCTCGCAACGTGACCTCGCCCCGCTCGCTGGTGAACTTCACGGCGTTCGACAGCAGGTTGTAGACGATCTGCTTCACCTTGCGCGCGTCGCTGCGAATCGAACCAAGCTCTTCGGGAGCATCCATGGCGAGATTGATGTGGCGGGCGGCGGCTTTCTCCCGGATGATGGACAGGCTGTTCGCAAAGAGTGAGGACACCTGCACTGGCTCCAGATCGAGCGTCATTTTCCCTGCTTCGATCTTGGACAGGTCGAGGATGTCGTTGATCAGCGACAGGAGATGCTTACCGCTGCTGAAGATGTCAGTGAGAAAGCCGCGCTGCTGATCGGTCATTTCTCCAACGAGGCCGTCGACGAGCACCTCGGAGAATCCGATGATGGCGTTGAGCGGCGTTCTGAGCTCGTGCGACATGTTGGCGAGAAATTCCGACTTCATCCTGCTCGCCTCTTCCAGCTCGACGTTCTTCTGCTGCAGCCGTTGCTCGAACAGCTTGAGCTCGGTCATGTCGCGTGCCGCGGCAAACACGCCCTGAAGAATCCTGTCACGGTCATGGAATGTGCTGGCGTTATACGACACGACCGTGAGCGTGCCATCTCTGGCGCGCGCCGTCAGCTCATAGTTGGTGACTTTGCCTTCGTTCAGCACCTGGACGATAGCAGCCTCGGCGCGGCTCGGATCCGTGAAGTAGTTCTTGAACGGCGCGCCGATCAGCTCGTCGCGGGTGGCGCCAGTCAGACCCTCCATCTGCTTGTTGACGTCCGTGATGATTCCGCGTGGATCGGTGGTCATCAGTGCATCGATGTTCGATTCGATCAGCGAGCGCGTGTAAAAGTGTTGATCGCGGAGTCTCTGATCGAGCTTCATTCGCTCCTCTTCGACCTGCTTCCGGGCGGTGTTGTCAGTGCCGATCAGGAGGTACCCGATGATCGAATCCTGCGCGTCGCGCAGCGCCGTGACCGAAACCACAGCCGGAAACCGGCTCCCATCCTTCCGGATGTAGGTAAGCTCGTAGATATCTTCGATTCCGCGCGAGGCTTTGAATACCAGGGCCTCGAATCCCGGTGTGATCGTGGTCCCGAGCTCGACACTCAGTGCTTTGGCGCGCGCTATCACTTCCTGCGGATCAGAGATGTCGGCCGGCGTGATCTGGTTCATAACTTCGGCGGCCGTGTACCCGAGCATGCGCTCGGCGCCGACGTTAAAGATCTGGATGACACCCTTCGCGTCCGTGGCGATGCTCGAGAAATTGGCACTGTTGAAAATCGCACTCTGCAAAGCGCCAGCCTTGAGCAGCGCATCTTCCGCGTGTTTGCGCGCGGTGTTGTCCGTGCCGATCAGCAGATACCCGATGATCGCGTCCTGCGCATCGCGTAATGCCGTGACGGACACAACCGCCGGAAAGCGGCTGCCATCCTTACGGATGTAGGTCAGCTCGTAGATGTCTTCGATACCGCGTGATGCCTTGAAGACCAGGGCTTCGAAGCCCGGCGCGATGGGGGTTCCGAGCTCGACGCTGAGCGACTTGGCGCGCGCGACCACTTCCTGCGGATCGGAAATGTCGGCGGGCGTGATCTTGTTCATCACTTCTTCAGCCGTATAGCCGAGCATTCGCTCGGCGCCGACATTGAAGATCTGAATGACGCCATTCGCGTCGGTGGCGATGCTCGANNCTGTTGAAAATCGCGCTCTGCAGCGCTCCTGTTGTGAGCAGAGGCTCGCCCACGCTCGGCAAGCTCGCTGAGGGTGTACGTCGATCCAGGCCCGATTTTTCGTTGGTCGTCATGACGGTTTCCCGCGCGTCAGGCCGTCGACGCGCTTGAACGCGGGGCCGTCGTATCGGCCGTATCGCCCACGCCATTCGGCCAGACGCCGAGCGGCTGAAGCGCGTGCTGGGAGATGAATCCACAGTGCTCGCAAACGATCATTACGGCGGGGATGTGCGTTCTTTCGACGCTGTTGCGGTCCATCGTCGCCTGCACTTCAATCCTCGAGTATTCGCTCACCGTCCACTGGCTGTCACGGCAACGCGGGCAACTTCCCGCGCCGCGAGATTTCAGAGCGGCGACGATCTTGTGCTTGTCGTCCGCGGAAATTCCCTTGTAATGGTTCATGGTAATCCTCGATAGGTTGGTGGCGAAGCTGGAAAGCGAGCTGCGGTGGCTCCGGTGGGAGCGAGGACGGTTGGCGGCGCGTCCGGATCCCGCTGCTCGACCGGCTCCGAAAGATTTCTTCCGGCGGCAAAGAGAAGCGGCCGATATGACTCGACGCACCAGCCAACCGCTTGTCTGGACATCGCCCGGAATTCACGGGAAGGAAAGCGGTTGGGGTGATGAGGATCTTGCTCCGCGAGCCGCACCATTTCACGTACCTGGACGACGATCTCGGCGAGTGACGATCCGCGGTTCTGCTCCGCCGCGACCTTCGCTCGCACCGACAGACGGAGGGTGTTTACGAACGCGGATAACCCTTCGTCGTGCGGCGCCACCAAATCGTCCGGCAGCCCGGCAGTAGCAATGGGTGAGTCATTCATTCTGCGCCTTGGCGGAAGAAAGGCGTCGCCAGAAGCGCCGAGATGTTTGCCTCGCGATCGAGGCAGATCGAAAGTGCGGGCTGGTGGGAAAGTCCCGCACAGGATCAGCAATGAAGCTGTCTTTTAAATCTAAACGGTTAGCGCTTCATAAAGGGTATCCAGCGATGGCGGCTGAGGTTTACCGCGCCGGTTTGGATGCAACCTTGCTATTCACATCACCGCTGCCACGCAACCATTTAGCGAGGCGGCACAGCCGCAAACGGCCCTACCTTAATCTGCCTCGGCGCTCCCCGACGCCATTGCGGCCAAGTGAGGCAAATGCTAAACCCGCGCAATTTGATTCGGCGTCCCACGACCACTGACGTGACTGCGCGCGGAGTCGATTGCAAGAATACGGAGCGCAAGGAAAAGAAACCTGAGCGCAAAGGAGAGAATGCCGCGAGCAGAGAGGATAGTGTGAGAAAGGACCTGACACGCCGCCTGAAGAGTGTGTGCGCCGACCTGTCGAGCAAAGAGTTCGAAGTTCTCGTGGGGGACATGACTCGCGAACAGCTGAGGGGCGAGAGCATTCCCGGACGCAAGCTCGGTCCTTGTTGACGCTCGCCGCCCAGCGTGCGGCGCCCAGACCGGTGTCGCGGGCGACGATGAAGGCTGCCGTCTTCGTCAAGGCAGGAAAGATCGAGCTCCAGGAGCGACCAATTCCCGTGATCGGTCCCACCGACGCGCTGCTTCGCATCACGACGACAACTATCTGCGGAACCGATATCCACATTCTGAAGGGCGAATATCCGGTTGCGCCGGGCCGCATCGTAGGGCATGAGCCGGTCGGAGTCATCGCCGCGCTCGGCGCCGCCGTCACCGGGTATGAGGTTGGCCAGCGGGTGATCGCGGGCGCGATCACCCCGTGCGGACAGTGTGAGACGTGCCTCAGCGGCCAGAGCTCCCAATGCGGCGGCAAGGCGATCGGCGGGTGGAAGCTCGGCAATACGATCGACGGCTGTCAGGCGGAATTCGTCCGCATCCCGGACGCGACGGCGAACCTCGCGCTCGTGCCGGAGGCGCTCACGGATGAACAAGTCCTGATGTGTCCGGACATAATGAGCACGGGGTTCGCGGGTGGCGAGAGTGCGGACGTGCGAATCGGCGATGTAGTCGCGGTGTTCGCGCAGGGTCCGATCGGCTTGTGCGCCACGGCGGGAGCACGGCTAAAGGGCGCGTCTCGCATCTTCGCGATCGAGAGCGTGGCTGCGCGCGCGGAAATATCCCGCAGGCTCGGCGCGGAAATCGTGGTCGACCATACGGCGGAGGATCCGGTCGCGGCAATCATGCGGCTCACAGGCGGTCGCGGTGTCGATGTCGCCATCGAGGCGTTGGGAACTCAGGAGACCTTCGAGCTCTGTCTCAAGGTTCTGCGCCCGGGAGGCGTGTTGTCCAGCCTCGGCGTCTACTCGGGAAAGCTCACGATGCCGCTCGAGGCATTTCATGCTGGCCTCGGAGACATTTCCATCGTGAGCACCCTCTGCCCAGGGGGAAAGGAGCGCATGCGGCGGCTGTTAAGCGTCGTCGGCTCAGGGCAGGTTGATCTTCGCCCGCTCGTCACGCATCGCTACAAGCTCGACCAGATCGAGGAGGCCTATGACCTCTTCGGTCATCAGCGGGATGGGGTCCTCAAGGTGGCTATCACGCCCTAGGGGAAACAACTGGCCGGAAACGCACGGTTGAAAACTGGTGTATTGGCAGGATAATTTGTTTGGCATG
>PLCA01000007.1 GCA_003134685.1 Gemmatimonadota bacterium
CCAGCTAGGGCAAGAGCAAGATTACCATGACGCGGGAAATGGGCGAGAGGGCCGCCATCCGGGCCCTCGAACCCACCCCACTCTCCGAATGACGACGACGGCGGGCGTCGTCTGGCCCCTGCGTTCTCCCTCTTCAGCTTAGGAGCGTTTCATGAAAACATCACCTCAGGCTCTCTGGGCTGCATTTCAGGAGTCGTTTTGTGCGGCTATTCAATCCGTGGGAGAAGTCCGCCTTGCCGAAATTTGGGCCACCCAGTACACCCGTACCACTCACTACGCCGAGGAACTTCTACAGAGCGTCGCAAGAGATCTGGGGCTCGACTTCAAGCGAGAATCCTCGAGGGTCGATTATTCGATGTGGGATTGTCGCTCCGATAGCGAACCGACGCCAATGATTTTTATCGAATCGGAGAACCACGCCATCGGGGCTGACCACGAAGTGAAAACGCTTTGCTGTTTAGCGGCCCCATTAAAGGTCCTCATCACGGCTGGCGAATGGGAGGACAAAATACCGCGCTGGCGTGACGGCGGACACCGCTCCACCCTGGTCACTCGATGGCGCAGCATTCGATCTGCTTACCATGCGGCGTGGCCTGATCAAGGAGTGTTTGGCGTCCTGGTTGCCGAGAGCGACCCGGATGGCGTTCTTAGATTTCACGGATTCGAACTCGATGCTGGGACAGCTTCACCCGTTGGTGATCGCGTTTTGTTGGAGCTACCAACGATTATCTACCCGATAGCGGCGACTGTCTTCAGAACGCAGAACAATAGGCGGTCAACTGATCGCCAAAATGTAGGAGCAGTATAGGGTCGACTTAGGCCCTCAGCGCGCTCCTCCCACTGGACAGGCATAGAGATTAGCGTCGCGTTGGCTCTCAATGCCTTAGACGTCGATGGAGAATTGGTCGGGGCTTAAATTCTCGCTCGGCGAGCCTGCGAATTCTCTTCGGGTAACCGACTTGGACCCAGCATGAAGGGTTCGCAATCATTGCCGTTGCAATTAACGGAAATAGACCGAGTTTGGATCATTGGGTTGTTAATGCGCGGGACTTCCCACCAGCCTGCACACCCGATTTCGCCTCGATTTTCGAGGCAGCATTCCGGCGCTACTGGCGACGCCTTTCTGGCCGCCGCCTGCGGTAATTTATCATGGAGTTTTATGCGTCCCTTCCACTTCCTCGCTGGGCTAGGCTTTGCTGCATCCCTCTCTCTGGTGGCATGCGCGACGAGTGGCGCTCTGAAACGAGAATCTCTGGATCAGGGCGTCAGCCGGACCTTCATCGGTAACTATGATACGATCTTGAAGGCAGCTCGGGACGCGACTGTGGCCGCCGGACTACACCTTGAGTCGGTAGACAAAATCGATGATCACACATGGTCGATTCTCGGGAAGAAAGACGCATCGCTCTGGAGTATGGGTGAGCTCGTGCGAGTTGTAGTTCAGCAGACTGCTCCTGATACAACCGCCGTGCGGATCATCTCGAAGAAGAGAGTGGCTACAAATGTCGCCGCTCGGGGTGACTACTCACAGGCAATTCTTAACGACATGGAACTCAAACTGAAATAGCTGAGCGCTAAGACCGTTCACGTCTTTACATGACCTTCTCGGGTCTGTTCAAGCTCCAGACGCCGCGCGACCTCTTAGGCGAGTTCCGCCACGATTACAACGTCTGGAAACCAATCCGCTGGATGAGTTCGCGGCGTTCGACCTCCTCTTGCCGCTCTGAGCGCTGAAGGAATGGAGACACTGCTTTGAGAAGCTGCGGGTCCTGGAGCATTAGCAGTTGGTCTAGAGTGGTTGCCGCAATCGCACAGGGTGTGCGCTAATCTGCTCTCGTTTTCCGATGGGGGAACCCGCGGCAACGAGTTGAATCGGCTCCCATAATGGTCGCGATGGTACTCGAGCCCGAGTTCCTCGCGGAGCTACCGCGGCCGCTAAGGTTTCGCCAGCATCGAGCTTTCCGCCTGGGAACTCGAATAAACCGCCATGGCGCTTGTGTGATGGACGTTGGCAGAGAAGGCGTCGATCGCCGCGTCGAATAATTGCGGCCACGACCGGTTGGTCAAGCGGATTCGGGGATGCTCATTCAGCGCTCCCTAGGGTGCCGGGGGTTTCCTCCGTCGATAAACTAGTCCGAAATCGACGCTAGCCGCTCGTTCCACTTCTCTTCTTTGCGGTCTTGTAGCCAGCCCACCCCGCCCAAACGGTCCCGAATAAAGCTGCGACGTAGTACCCCATATAGGAACCAGTTGGGGCGACCCAGGTGCGTAGGATTACCCATCCCAAACCGAAGCAAACCAGACCGATTAGGACTGACCCAATCACTGCGTTGCGGGGAGAATGCTGCATCATTTTGTTTCCTGTCACGCTATTGTGTTTGAAGGAGGTTGTGGAGAACAGCCCCGCCAGCGGCAACGGCGGAAGCTCCCGCGGCCTCGGCTGCCCCGGCGGCCCTCAGAATGCGTCAGTTCAACTCGGGAACATCGCAAATATTGCGTCGGTACCGACGCATGTAAATGTCTGTTTCGTATCAAGAAATGTCGTTTCTCTACCAGTTCTTCGGCATTTAAAGAAAAGCCACTCAGCTCCGCACAGCCAAGATTCCTCTCGGTAAATCGGACTGCAATAGAACGCCTTGGACGATGTTGGACGGATTTTCCCTCTTGGAAAGCAAAACGGCGCCCAGATCGGACGCCGTTGGATTGCGTTGGACTTCCTTCTAATAGCTGGGGGGAGACTCGAACTCCCGACCCCGGCATTATGAGTGCCGTGCTCTAACCAGCTGAGCTACCCAGCCATGCTACAAATCTGCGCAACTGTGTGACGCCGGTGAAGCGCTCCCGGTTACTGACACAAACGGCCAGCCCTTTCGGGCCGGCCGCGTGCTTGAATGGCGGGGGCGGGATTTGAACCCGCGACCTTCGGGTTATGAGCCCGACGAGCTACCAGGCTGCTCCACCCCGCGATAAGAGGAGCAATCTACGCTAGCTCAGCTTCAAGTCAACTGATTGACTTTGCTCTCGCGTCCTATTTCCGGTTGCTGCTGTCAGGCGCCTCGCCAAAGCGATAAAGAATCTCCTTGTCGCCCCGCACCATCCCGAATTCCTCGCGCGCGATCCGCTCCTGGGTGGCGCTGTCGCCCTTCACCAGCTTGAGGAACCGCCCCAGGGAATCGACCTGCCGCTGTAGTGAATCAACCTCGCGTGTGAGGGTCCGCGTCCGCGTGTGCAGCACGTAGAGATCCCGTGTGCTGTATTCCCCGCCCTGCACCGCGAAAAAGAGCGCGACGGCGATGAGCGCCCACCAGACGTATCGCTTCATCGAGCTACGCCGGTCGCTTCATCGGGCTACTCCAGGCCGTAGATCGAGCCGCCCGGGTATTCCGCTACAGCGCCAAGCTGCTCCTCGATCCGGAGAAGCTGATTGTACTTGGCCACGCGATCGGTGCGGCTCGCCGAGCCAGTCTTGATCTGCCCGGCTCCTGTCGCAACCGCAAGATCGGCGATGAACGTGTCCTCCGTCTCGCCCGAACGATGCGAGATGATGGATTGATATCCGTTAGACCGCGCCATCTCGATCGCCTCGAGCGTTTCGGTCAAGGTGCCGATCTGATTGAGCTTGATCAGGATCGCGTTCGCGCAGTCGGATTCAATGCCGCGCGCGAGGCGCTCGGTGCTCGTGACAAAAAGATCGTCGCCGACCAGTTGCACCCTGTCGCCAAGCGCTGCCGTTATTTTCGCCCATCCATCCCAATCGTCTTCGGCGAGTCCGTCCTCGATGGATACGATCGGATACTCGTCCAGCCACTTGCGATAGAGCTCGATCATTCCTTCGGAGTCGAGGCTCCCCGCCCCGCTCTTCTTGAATGTGTACGTGCCATTCTTGTAAAGCTCCGATGCCGCAGGATCCAGCGCGATCGCAATCTCCTTTCCCGGCGCGTAGCCGGCCGCTTCGATCGCCTCGACGACGACGCGCAATGCTTCCTCGTCGTTCTTGAGATCGGGCGCGAAGCCGCCTTCGTCACCCACGCCGGTCGAGAGCTTCCGCTTCACCAGCACTTTCTTGAGCGCGTGAAACACCTCCGTTCCCATGCGTAGCGCCTCACGAAAGCTCGTCGCGCCAACCGGAACGATCATGTACTCCTGGAAATCCACCGTATTTGTCGCATGCGCCCCGCCGTTCAAAATGTTCATCATCGGCACCGGCATCGTGCGCGCCATCGGGCCACCGAGGTAGCGATAGAGCGGGAGGCCGACATCCATTGCCGCCGCGCGCGCCGTCGCCATCGATACCGCGAGTATCGCGTTGGCGCCGAGCTTCCCCTTGTTGGGCGTGCCATCGAGCTCGATCATGGTGCGGTCGATCACAATCTGATCGCCCGCCGACAGCCCGCTGAGCGCGGGAGCGATTCGCTCTTCCACGCTCTGCACCGCCTGCTCCACTCCCTTCCCCAGATACCGCTCGGCGTCTCCGTCTCTCAGCTCGAGCGCTTCGTGCTCTCCAGTCGATGCGCCGCTCGGCACAGCGGCCCGGCCGAATGCGCCGCTGTCGAGCATGACATCGGCTTCGATGGTCGGGTTTCCGCGGCTGTCCAGAATTTCGCGCGCCTTGATCTCGATTATGCCTGACATTTTTTTTGTTAGAGGGCCTGAGTTGTTGGGGATTCTCGTGCTGCCTGCGTTGGTGCGGATGCTTGTGCTATCGTGTTTCGGTTGGCTGCGTCTCGGACGAAACAATCTCGACCGATGAGGGAAGCCGCGGTGCCATCTCGGGCAGCGCTTCGACGCCGTACAGGTCGCGCATCGCGTCCGCCATCCTCGCTCTCACCGTTTTCATCAGCGTCTCGCGGTGGTCGTAGTCGACCCCGGTCGTGCTGACGGGCTCGAGCAAATGTACATCAACTGTCCCCGAATGAACCCAAAGTGAGCCTTTTGGCATGATCTCTATCGTCCCGTGCAGGATGATCGGGACGATGGGCACCCCGGCGGCGATCGCCAGCACGAATGGTCCCTTCTTGAACGGGCGGAGCGGATATGCATTTCCGCGCGTCCCCTCCGGAAAGACGACGACCGATTTGCCGCCGCGGATTCGCTCGGCCGCGACGTCATAGGCGCCGAACGCGGCCTTCCGGTTGTCGCGCTGGATTTCGATCATCCCCGCGGCGCGCATCGCGGGCCCGAAGATCGGCACCTTGAAGAGCTCTGATTTCGCCACGAACCGGTTTCGTGGCAGCGTGCTGGCGAGCGAGGGAACGTCGAACCAGCTGACGTGGTTGGATGCGAAAATGTGGGGCTCGCCACGCCGTACGTTCTCCATGCCGTGGACGCGCACCTTGATCCCGACCATGAACAGCACCGCCTGCGACCACCAGCGAGGGACATTGTCGTAGATGCCGCCCGGCTTGTCCTCGATGCCGAAGAGCGCCGCAATTATGACGGCGAGGCCGAGGACAACGGTTGCTGCGGCCGCCGTAGAGTAGAGAAGAATCGTTCGAATAAAAGACATCATTTGTCGCGAAAGTGATCGAAGCCAGGTGGAGCGGTGATGCGCTCACCGCCCTGCAAGAGAACAATACCAGTAGTACCGGCAACAACCCGGCCGATCTCGGTGAGATCGAGCCCGAACTCCTCTGAAAAATGGCGGGTGTCGATCTCCGGCGCAGTGACGACGATCTCGTATTCCTCCCCCGAGCTCGCCGCCTGGACAGCCGAGACTCCATCGACGCGCGGGACCCGGTCGGCGTCGATCTCGATGCAGACTCTGCTTGCCGCCGCGATGTGGCCGACGTCCGACATGAGCCCGTCGGAGATATCGATCGCCGACGTCGCTCCCCGCGCGGCAAGACCAATTGCTGGCTCGATCCTCGGCACCGGATTGGCGAAGCGCGCGCGGTCATTTTCGGTCGGCTCGCCTCCCGCGATCCAGGCGCGGACAGCGGCGGCGGGACCTCCGAGGCGTCCGGTGACGTAAACCCGCTGGCCGACTTTGGCGCCCGAGCGCGCGAGGGGATGCGCCGCGCTGCCGAGCGCGGTAATGGTGAGCGAAAGCTCCTTGCCAGAGGAGAGGTCGCCGCCGACGATCGGACACAGAACGGCCGACGCACCCTCGCGAATTCCGGTGGCGATCTCACGTGCCTTCTGCTTGTTGGGCTCCGGAAGGGTGAGCGCAATCAGAATCCCGAGGGGACGAGCGGCCATCGCGGCGAGGTCGCTGAGCGACGCCGCGGTTGCGCGGTAACCGATCTCGAAGCTGTTGAGCCAATCGCGTTGGAAGTGAATGCCTTCCACCGACGTGTCAGTGCTCACGACGAGGCGCTCACCTACGGGAACGTCGATGACTGCGGCGTCGTCGCCGATCCTTTGCGCGGCTTTCCCCCATTCGGCGAGAAGGATCCGAACGATGTCGAATTCCTTCCCGGGTCCGAGGTCGAGATTGCGATCGTTGGCCGGACTGTCAGGGCTCATCGCGCCACTGCCGGCAGCTGAGCAAGCACCGGAGCCTCGGGTGGGGGCTCGATTTCGTTCCACGCGCGTGGCAGGGCGTAGAGCACGTCCTCCAGAGTGGTGCCGCGCACGTATTCGCAGAATTCCGCCGCGCGACCGTGCACCCACGCGGCGCAGCAGCCGGCGGCGGTCGCGTCCTGAGTCTGCGCCAGCATTGTTCCGGCAATTCCGTCCAGAAGATCGCCGCTGCCGCCGGTTCCGAGAGCAGCTGTCCCTCTGGCGATCACGTGACGATCTCCGTCGGGTGTGAAAATCACGGTCGGCGATCCCTTGAGAAGAACCGTGGCGCCGAGCTGGCGCGCCAGATCGAGGCCTACCTCGAACCTCTCGGCGAGAACGGATTTCACATCGATGCCGGCGAGTCGCGCGAATTCGGCGGGGTGAGGCGTGATCAGTGCCGGCCTTCCCTCGAGCAGCTTGCCAAGCGATTTCGCGTCGCCCTCGAACACGTTGAGCGCGTCGGCATCCAGCAGCGCCGGAATCGTGGAGTCGCTCAGAATCCGCTCGACTAGTGAGCGCGTCTCCTCCGATTTACCCAGACCGGGTCCGATCACTACCGCATGGGCCCACTTCGAGATCTCGGCCTCGATCTGGTTCTCGCTCGACGGCCAGTCGGTGATGAGGGCCGACGGCACAGCACCCAGAACCGGACTCACGTTTCCCGGCCCCACGAGAACTCGCACCAGGCCGATTCCGCTGCGCAGGGCCGCGCGCGACGCGAGGACGACCGCGCCCGGCATTCCCTTTCCGCTCCCGACGATCGCGAGATGCTTGCGGGTTCCCTTGTGCGCGTCGAACCGGATGGGCGGAATCCGCGATCGCACCCACTCAGCGTCGACGAGCATCGGCAGCGGTGGCACTGACGTCACGCGCTTCTTTCCAGCAGTCGCGCGGGCGTAATCCAGCCCAATGTCGAGCGCCACGATGTCTCCGCAGAAGTCTCTCGCCAGCAGCGTGCCCCGTTTTACTCCGCCGAAACTAAGAGTGAGATCGGCGACCACGCACGCCGAATGCTGGCCCGTCGTTGCATCGAGGCCGCTCGGGACATCGAGCGCGGCGACGCGGGCACCTCGCTCGTGCAATTCATTTATCGTTGCGATCGCATCGCCGATTTTACCGCGCGGCTCACCCTCGAAGCCCGTGCCGAGCAGCGCGTCGATGACAATGGCGGCGCCATCGGGGGCCGAGTCCGCGAGCTTCACCGAATCGAGCGCCGCTTCTCTTTCCGCCACAGCGTCGGGCGATTTCGCTGTTTTAGCCTTTGCTACTTCGACGACCGTGACCTCGACGCCGGAGCGAGCAAGCGTGCCCGCGACGACCCAGCCGTCGCCCCCATTATTCCCGGGACCGGTAAAGACGACGGCACCGCCAGGAAGACGGTCTGAATAGCGGCGCGAAATCTCTCCGGCTGCCGCGATGCCCGCGCGCTGCATCAACAAGCGTGAAGGGGTTCCTCTTTCAATGGCTGCCCGATCGCGCTCCGCTGATTCCCTGGCGCTGACCACCCACGCGGGCATTGGTGGGAAGGTTGGTTTCTAAGCCTGCTGCGCGCAGTTCCAGGGGTAGTCGCGCTCGAATGCCAGATCGAAGTCGAATACGTCCACGAACTCGTCGCGCGTGTCCTGCGGCTGGCTGAGAAGGAACCCTAACTCGACGAGCGTGAACACGATGTCACCGATATCCGCAGTTGAGCCGATACCCCAGTGTTCCAAGACGACGCGCGCCATGAGTCCGTACCGGTCGAGCGCGAGATCGCGGGCGGCACGCGCCAGCTCCACTCCGGTGATGTGGCGACGCACGTTAAGCCGCGCCTGACACACCTCGAGTGCGGAAAGGACGAACAGGTACGCCTGTTCGTCGAACCGCGGCTCACGGATGAGAATCCGGTCCATTATGCCTTCGCGAAATGCGAGCTCAGCCATTTTGCTACTTTTTTTCCGCCATTGAGGGGAAGGATGTGTAGAGAGGAAAGCGATTCGTCAAGTCGAGCACTGCTTCTTTGACTGCCGACGCGACCGTCACGTCACCGGCGCTGGTGACCACCCGGTCGATGAGCGCGGCGATTTGCTCCATTTCCGGCTCCCTCATGCCCCGGGTGGTGACCGCCGGCGTTCCGATCCGAATTCCGCTGGTGACGAACGGAGACTGGGTCTCCTTCGGCACCGTGTTCTTGTTGACGGTGATGCCCGCGGAGTCAAGTGCCTTCTCGGCCACTTTCCCCGTGACGTTCTTGTTCCGGAGATCCACGAGCATCAGGTGATTGTCGGTGCCCCCGGAGACAATGTTGAAGCCGCGCTCGATCAGCGCGTTCGCCAGCGCCTGCGCGTTGCGGACGATCTGGCC
Organism: Gemmatimonadota bacterium; assembly: GCA_003134685.1. Classification (GTDB taxonomy): domain Bacteria; phylum Gemmatimonadota; class Gemmatimonadetes; order Gemmatimonadales; family Gemmatimonadaceae; genus UBA4720. The sequence goes on from PLCA01000007.1 coordinate 8,848, forward strand.
GCAGTAGTCCTTGAAGGATGGATCGAGCGCTTCCTTGAACGCGACCGCCTTAGCGGCGATGATGTGCTCGAGGGGGCCACCCTGCGTGCCGGGGAACACCGCCTTATCGATGGTCCTGGCGTGCTCTTCCTTGCAGAGGATCAAACCGCCGCGGGGGCCGCGCAGAGTCTTGTGGGTCGTGGTCGTCACCGCGTCCGCGTGCGGGATCGGCGAAGGATGATATCCGGTCGCGACCAGGCCCGCGAAGTGCGCCATGTCCACCACGAATTTTGCGCCTATCTCGCGCGCCACTTCAGCGAACGGCTCGAAGTCGATGATGCGCGAGTACGCGCTCGCGCCGGCGATGATCATTTTCGGCTTCCGCTCGCGCGCGATCTTCTGCATCTGCGTGTAATCGATGCGGCCGTCTTCGCCCACGCCGTAATGGATGGCGTGATACAGCAGGCCCGAAAAGTTGACCGGCGATCCATGCGTGAGGTGTCCGCCCTGCGAGAGATCGAGACCGAGAACGACGTCGCCCGGCTTGAGGAACGCGAGGTAGACGGCGGCATTCGCCTGAGCGCCGGAATGCGGCTGCACGTTGGCGTGGTCGGCGGCGAACAATTTCTTGACGCGGTCGATCGCAAGCTGCTCCACCATGTCCACGAACTCGCACCCGCCGTAGTACCGCTTCCCGGGAAGTCCCTCCGCGTATTTGTTGGTCAGAGGAGTTCCCATGGCCTCGAGCACTGCTTGCGACACGAAGTTCTCGCTCGCGATCAGCTCAAGTCCGTGACGCTGCCGATCGACCTCGAGGTCTATGAATCGGGCAATCTCGGGATCCGATTGCGCCAGCGTGCCCTCGGGCATGGCGATTTTCGGCGGTTTCCGTGGTGGTGCTGTCGTCGTCGTCATCAACTGTCTCCGCGATCGATCTTCTTGACGCGCCGCTCGTGGCGGCCCCCTTCAAATTTAGTGTCCAGCCAGGCTTTCATGGTCTCGACCCCCTGATCGTCCGTCATGAAGCGAGCCGGAAGGACCAGCACGTTGGAGTCGTTGTGCCTGCGTGACAGTGCTCCGATCTCGGGCTCCCATGCCAGCGCGGCGCGGACTCCAGGATAACGATTTGCGACGATGTCCATGCCAACCCCACTGCCACAGAGAAGGATGCCCCGCTTGGCCTTGCCCTCGGAAACTTCCTTGGCGAGCGGATGCGCGTAATCCGGATAGTCATCCGGCTTCGTCGGATCGTTCGCCCCAATGTCGTCAGGGGTGTAGCCCAACTTCTTCAGCTCGGAGACGAGACGGTTCTTCATCTCGACCCCGGCATGATCAGACGCTATTGGAATCGTTTCGCTCATTTTGCCTCCGCCAGTCTCAGCTCCGCCAGCCGATCCGCCGCCTCGTACGTTGGAATCTTCTTGGCCTCGGCGATATCGAACACTTTCAGAATTGTATCATAAATATCGTCGGCTTTGTCGAGCGCGCGCTGGGCGTCCCAGCCGGCAACCTCGCCGTAGACGTTGATTACCCCGCCGGCATTGGCGACATAATCCGGAGCGTACAGAATGCCGCGGCGCTGGAGCTCGTCCCCATGGCGCTCCTCGAGGAGCTGGTTGTTAGCTCCGCCCGCGACGATCTCGACCTTGAGCTTCGGGATCGTCTTGTCGTTGATGATCCCGCCGAGCGCGCACGGCGAGAAGATGTCGGCAACTGCGGTGAAGATGGCATTCCCTTTCACTACCTTCGCCCCAGTCGCCTTGGACACCTTCTCGGTCTTGGCAGCGTCGATATCGGACACGATAAGCTTTGCGCCGGCTTCGTGAAGCTCCTTGGCGAGATAGCTCCCCACGCTGCCGCAGCCCTGAATCGCTACGGTCTTTCCCTCGAGACTATCGGAGCCCCACTTGCGGTTCGCCGACGCCTGCACGGCGCGAAAAACTCCGTGCGCCGTAACTGGCGACGGATCGCCAGACTTGCCAGCGAGGCCGGCGACGTGCTTCGTTTCCATTTGCACGTATGACATGTCCTTTGTGCTCGTGCCCACGTCCTCGGCCGTGATGTAGCGGCCCCCAAGTGTCTCGACGAAACGACCGTGGGCCCGGAAAATCTTCTCACGGTTCTTGGTCTTGTTGTCGCCGATGATGATCGACTTGCCGCCGCCAAGATAAAGTCCCGCCACCGCGTTCTTGTAAGTCATGCCGCGCGAAAGTCGGAGCGCGTCGGTAATCGCTTCTTCGTCGGTCGCGTACTCCCAGAATCTGGTTCCACCGAGGGCGGGTCCGAGCTTCGTGCTATGAACCGCGAGAATGCCCTTGTATCCAACAGATGGATCGCTGCACATCACGATTTCCTCGTGTCCCATCTCAGCCAGCGTGTCGAACAGCTTCATTTAGTTCGTGTTCCTCAAAATCATGATTGTCCGTAGAGAGCGCGCGCGATCACGATCCTCTGGATCTCGGACGTGCCCTCATAAATCTCGGTGACTTTCGCATCGCGCATAAGGCGCTCCACCGGATAATCCTTTATGTAGCCGTAGCCGCCGAAGATCTGCACGGCCTGCGTCGTTACCCACATCGCTGTCTCGCTCGCCATCAGCTTCGCCATCGAGCTGAACTGGCGGATGTTCTGTCCGCGATCCTTCGCCGCGGCCGCCGCGTGCAATAGCGCTCTCGAGGCGGCCACCCTCATTGCCATGTCGGCGAGCTTGAACTGAATTGCCTCGAATTCCTTGATCGCTTTTCCGAACTGCTTGCGTTCGGCTGCATAGGCGACCGAGTGCTCGAGAGCGGCGCGAGCGATACCTATCGCTTGTGCCGCAATTCCCAGGCGACCGTTGTCGAGCGACTGCATGGCATAGATAAAGCCCTGCGCCTCATCGCCGAGGAGATTCTCGGCCGGCACGCGCAAGTTGTCGAAGGTGAGCTGCACCGTGGGTGATGCGCGGAGCCCGAGCTTGTCTTCCTTTTTGCCGACTGTGAAGCCGGGAAGATCCGGCGTGATGATGAACGCACCGATCCCGCGTGCTCCGCGTCGGACTCCGCTTGTATCCGTACGTGCCATGGTGAGAATCGCGCCGGCGGTGTTGCCGTTCGTAACCCAACTCTTGGTGCCGTTCAGGATCCACGACTTGCCGTCCTTCACCGCTTGCGTCGCAACCGCCGACGCATCGGATCCGGCGTCCGGCTCGGACAAAGCAAAGGCACCCAGTATCTCACCGCGCGCCATCTTCTTGAGGAACCTGTCCTTCTGCGCATCCGTTCCGTAGCGGAGGATCATCTGCGTCGGAAGCGAGTTGTGAACGCTCATGAGCACAGCCACGGATGCATCGGCGGCAGCGATCTCCTCGAGAGCGATCAAATACGTTCCGGTGTCCGTGCCGAGCCCATCGTATTCCTCGGGCAGCATCATCCCCAGGAATCCCAGCTCGCCCAGCTTCTTTACCAGCGACGGCTCGAAGTAGGCCCGCTGATCCCAGTCCGCTGCGTAAGGCGTAATCTCTGCGCGGGCAAACTCGCGCGCGAGCTTCTGCACCTCGGTTTGTTCTTCGGTGAGTGGGTGGAGAGCCCAGGACACGTCGGGCTACTGACTATAGGTATAGAAGCCGCGACCGCTCTTCCTGCCGAGCCAGCCCGCGGCGACGTACTTCTTGAGCAAAGGACAGGGACGATACTTGGGATCCCCGAGGCCCTCTTGCAGCACTTGTAGAATTGCAAGGCAAGTATCCAGTCCGATCAGATCAGCCAGAGCGAGCGGGCCCATCGGATGGTTCATGCCGAGCGTCATCACCTGATCGATGGCTGCGGCCTCGCCAACTCCTTCCATCAGGCAGTAGACCGCTTCGTTGATCATCGGCATCAGCACGCGATTGGAGACGAAGCCGGGATAGTCGTTTACTTCGACCGGCGTCTTCCCGAGCCGGGTCGCGATGTCGGTGACGTACTTGGTCGTCTTGTCGGACGTCGCGAGTCCGCGAATGATCTCGACCAGCTTCATCACCGGCACGGGATTCATGAAATGCATGCCAATGACCTTGTCGGGGCGCGAAGTTCGGCGTCCGATCTCGGTGATCGGGATGGAGCTCGTGTTGGTGGCGAGCACGGCGGCCGGCTTTGCGATGCGGTCGAGATCTGTGAAGATGCGATACTTGAGACCGCTGTCCTCGCTCGCCGCTTCGATGATGAGCGACGCTTCACCCGCTGCATCGAGATCCATGTTGAGGTCGATCCGGGAGAGGATCTCCACCTGTTGCTCGGGAGGAATTATCCCCTTCTTGACCTGGCGCTCGATGTTCTTCGCGACCGTCGCGCGCCCTTTGTCGAGCGCGTCCTGGGAAACGTCGATCATCACGACGTTGAACCCGGATTGCGCGAACACGTGCGCGATCCCGTTCCCCATCTGTCCCGCTCCGACAACCGCGACGCGGTCGGTCATGCTTTCCACTCCATCTGGCGCTGGTAGCGCCCGTACAGGTAAAAGAGAACGACGAACATTGCCACGACCGCTGCAAGTCCGCCCTCGGGGCCCCACCGCCCGCCGGTGAGCCAGTCGGGACCGGAATCTACGACACGGTAGTCCGGGTCACCCGACGGCAATCCGCTCACTGCAATGTGGAGCGCGCCCGACATCACCCAATTCCAGGCGAAGTGCGCGGCCCCAGCTGCGTAAAGGCTTCGCGTCACCAACAGAATTGCCCCGAGGAAAAACCCGGCGACGATAACAGCCAGAATGGATTCGGCATCGGGGTTCGGGTTGGCCGCGTGCAGCAGTCCGAACACAATACTCGTGGCGATCAGCGCGAATTTCCATCCCGCCGCGCGTCTTAGTACGGCAAAGACATAGCCACGAATGAATAGCTCCTCGAAGAACGCTGCCGGAAGAAAGAAGATCGTCGAGTGACCGGCCTCGCCCCACCAGCTTCCCGGCGCGGTGGAGTCGATGCGCAGCATGTGGGTCGCGAGCAGGCCCACGCACGCCAGTCCGATGGTAAGTCCGCCGAACGCTGCGCCTTTTACGAGAGCCGGGGGCGACGCGGCCGGGCGATCGAGTCCAGCTTCGCGCCAGGGGAGCCTGTCGACTTGTCGCAGCATGATCCACGTCGCGACGATCACTCCCCCCAGGCTGATCCACTGGGACAGGACGCTCAACGGATTCGCTGCGCCCGGCCCCACCGTCGCCACGGCGATTGACTGCAGAACGAAGATGGCGACCAGGCAGATCGCGTAGAACGCGACGATCCGCCACACCACCCCGAGGAGCTTCTTCGCCCTTGGTGGCAGCGTTGCGGACGGTCTCCGGTGCTTTGCTGCTGATTGCGGCGGGGCGGTCAATCCGTGCTAGTTCGCGCGCTCGACGCTGAGCGCCACCGCGTCGCCGCCGCCGAGACAGAGCGTGGCTAGTCCCTTCTTCGCGCCACGCTCTTTCATGGCGTAAAGGAGCGTGGTGAGCACGCGCGCGCCGCTCGCGCCGAGCGGGTGCCCGAGCGCGATTGCGCCTCCGTTGACGTTGACGCGCTTCCAGTCCCAGCCCAGCTCCTCGCCATCGGCGATGGCCTGCGAGGCGAACGCCTCGTTGGCTTCGATGAGATCGTAGTCGCCGATTTTGGCGCCGGTCTTCTTCATGAGGTTTCGCACAGCTTTGATCGGTGCGAAGAACAGATCCTCGGGATTGGTGGCGCCCGTCGCGTAGCCGGTGATGCGGCCGAGTATCTCGAGATTGTGGGATTCTGCGTATTCCTCGGAGACGACGACGAGTGCGGCGGCGCCATCGTTCAAACTCGATGCGTTTCCGGCGGTCACGGTGAGATCATCGTTCTCGCCGTTCTTTCCGGGAAATGCGGGGCGAAGCTTGGCGAGGGTCACAGCGGTGGTGTCCTTGCGCGGACCTTCATCGGTCTCGACGACGGTCGGCCCTTTCTTGCCCGGAATTTCTACGCGCGCGATCTCGCTCTTGAACTTTCCAGATTCGATCGCGCTCACGGCTTTGCGGTGGGACGTTGCCGCAAACTCATCCTGATCTTCTCTGGATGCTTGTGCTTTCTTCGCCGTGTACTCGGCGTGTCGGCCCATGTGCACGTCACACGAGGCGCACCAGAGTCCGTCCTTGATCATGCCATCGACCATCTTCTGGTCGGTGAGCTTGACGCCATTGCGCATGCCGTAGACGTAGTACGGCGCGTTTGACATCGACTCCTGTCCGCCAGCGATGATGACCTGCGCGTCGCCCGCCTTTATTGCCTGCGAGGCGAGCATCACCGCCTTGAGTCCTGAACCGCAGACCTTGTTGACCGTGACAGCCGAGACCGTTGCGGGAAGTCCCGCTCTGAGCGCGGCCTGGCGTGCGGGCGCCTGTCCGGTGCCGCCCTGGATCACGTGTCCCATGATGACTTCCTGGACGTCTTCCGCTGGAACCTTGGACCGTTTGAGCGCTTCGCGGATCGCGATGGCGCCCAGCTCGGGCGCGCTGAGCGGGGAGAGAGCGCCGAGGAATTTGCCGATGGGGGTTCGTGCGGCGCCGACGATTACTGGGATGCGGGATTTATCGGGCATGGTTACTTCGTTGATAAGGTTGCCTACATGTTGAAGTTAACGGGAGGCGGAAGTGCCGGACAGCATTCGGCGTCCTGAGGCGTCCTGAGAGTGCCGGGGCGCAAGAACGCGGTCGACCGTTGGTGGGCCGGGGTGCTCCCGGCGCCAGCCAAGCGAGCAAATTGGAGCCGATGAACAAGGGCCTTTATGTCGTAATGGGGGTTTCGGGATGCGGCAAGAGCTTGATCGGCACGGCGCTCGCCCGTGCGCTCGACATCGATTTCGTCGAAGGAGATGATTATCACTCCGCCGAAAACGTGCAGCGCATGTCTTCAGGAATCCCACTCACCGACGATGACCGGTCGCAATGGCTTCGCGCGCTCGCCGGGCGACTGCGCGAGGCGAAAGCCGCGGGCACCGGGCTGGTGATGACGTCTTCCGCCCTAAAACGATCGTACCGGGAAGTCCTTCGCGCTGGAGCGAGCGACGTGCGATTTGTTTTTCTCCGCGGGCCCCGAGCGTTGCTGGCCGAGCGCATCGCGGGCCGACGCGGGCATTTCATGCCGCCATCACTGCTCGATAGCCAACTCGCCACGCTCGAGGAACCGACGCCGGACGAGCACGCGTGGGTGTGCGACATCAGTGAGTCGCCACAGGATCTCGTCGCCGATCTCGTGGCGCGCGCATCAGCATGACGCCGGACACTCGCCTCCTCCTCTTCGCGCTGGGCGCGGTGATCGCGCTCATCGTGCTCATCGCGCACTTCAAGTGGCACCCGTTCATCGCGCTGATCGTCGTCTCGCTTGTGATGGGTGTGGCGGCCGGGATGCCGCCTGGCGACGCGGTCAAATCCTTCCAGGATGGCGTGGGTGGCACGCTCGGGTTCATCGCCGTCGTAGTGGGACTCGGCACCATGCTGGGCAAGATGATGGCGGAGTCGGGCGCTGCCACACGCATCGCGACCACTCTCATCGATCTCTTCGGCGTTCCGCGCGTGCACTGGGCGATCATGTTTGTCGCTTTTATCGTCGGGATCCCTGTTTTCTTCCAGGTGGGTTTCGTTCTCCTCATTCCGCTCGTGTTCACCATTGCGCGGCGCACGGGGGTGTCGCTCATAAAGATCGGGATTCCGCTCGTGGCCGGACTTTCGGTTGTGCACGGAATGCTGCCGCCACACCCGGCGGCGATGCTCGCCGTTGGTTTGTACAAGGCGGATGTCGGGCGCACGATTCTCTACGGTCTGCTCGTCGGCATCCCGACCGCCGCGCTTGCGGGGCCCGTCTTCGGCGCCTGGATTTCGCCTCGCATTGTGCTGCCCGCTGAGAACCCGGTCGCGGCACAACTGGACAGCGCCTCCGGTGAGATCCAGGAGATGCCGAGCTTCGGCATCTCCGTCTTCACGGTGTTGATCCCCGTCATTCTCATGCTCCTCGCCAGCGCGGCCGACCTCGCCCTCGACTCGGCGAGCTCGGTGCGCTCGGCGCTGCACTTCATCGGGCAGCCGATCGTCGCGCTGCTCCTCGCACTGCTCTTCTCGTTCTGGTCTCTGGGCAGGGCGCGACATTTTACACGAGTTGAAGTGATGAAGTTCTGCAACGACTGCCTGGCCCCGACGGCGACGATCCTGTTGGTGATCGGCGCCGGTGGTGGCTTCAATCAGGTGCTCGTGCAGAGCGGTGTGGGACGCGCAATCGCCGACGTGGCAATCGGATCACACGCGTCGCCGCTCGTGCTCGCATGGATCGTGGCAGCGCTCATACGCGTGGCCACCGGATCGGCGACGGTGGCGATGACGACCGCCGCTGGAATCGTCGCACCGATTGCGATGGCCACGCCCGGCACGCATGCCGAGCTGCTGGTGCTCGCGACGGGGGCCGGTTCGCTCGTGTTGTCGCACGTGAACGACGCCGGGTTCTGGCTCATCAAGGAATTTTTCAATATGACTGTCCCGCAGACGCTCAAGACGTGGACGGTGGCGGAGACCATCATCGGCGTGGCGGGACTGGGGTTCACCTTGCTTCTGAGTCTTGCGATCTAATTCGGAGGTTACATGGGGGTGGAGATGAGCAGCATTCGGCGCGGTTGGACCATAGTGACGGTGGCGGCACTGGGCGCTGCGGCATGCACGCCATCGCAGCAAGCGGTGTCCGGCGCGAGCGGCCCGCAGATGCTGATGTCGAACGGATGGATCGATGTGACTGCGACCCTCGATCCGGCGACAACCCCGGTGTACGAGGGCGATGCGCCGATGAAGTTCGACTTCCTCAAGGACATGCGTAAAGGCGATGCGCTGACATTGTCGGCGTATTCGATGGGCGCGCACAGCGGAACGCACATTGACGCGCCAATGCACTTCGTGCTCGGCGGCGCATCGATCGAGCGGGTGCCGTTGGAGCCGCTGATCGGATCGGCACGGGTGATCGAAATCCCTGACGGCGTCCAGGCGATCGACGCCGCGGAGCTGAACCAGCACGAGTGGAAGGGCGCGCAGCGGGTGCTCTTCCGGACGAGGAGCTCGCTGCGCGGCTGGATGTCATCGTCCACCTTTCATCGCGACTTCGCGTATGTCGCTCCAGATGCGGCGCAGCTACTGGCCGACGCGGGCGTGCAGCTCGTGGGCGTTGACTACATCTCGGCCGAGCAGTTCGGCGCCCCGGCGCCGATGACACATCGGATTCTTCTTGGCAAGGGGATCCCGATTGTAGAGGGATTGTCGCTCGCTGGCGTGAGTGGCGGGGACTACGACCTGATCGTATTGCCGATCAAGATAGGTGGACACGAAGGTGCGCCGGCGAGGGCGATCTTGCGGCGGCGAATGCAATAGACGGCGCGCGCACGCCGAACTCAGCTGAGGAATCTCCGGATGACGGTATCTGTCTTTATCGCGACCAGCGTCGACGGCTTCATTGCGCGACCGAATGGCGATCTCGACTGGCTGCCCGCAGAAGGCGGCGAACCGCACGGCTATAACGAGTTCATAGCGGGCATCGATGCGATTGTGGTCGGTCGCAAAACGTTCGAGACGGTTCTTGCCTTTCCTTCGTGGCCATACGGTGACAAGCGCGTGGTGGTCCTGAGTAGTCGCCCCGTCGACTTGTCCGCGACCGTTGGAGGCGTCGCTGAGCAGATGTCCGGGACTCCGGCTGAGATCGTTGCGCGACTCGCTGCCAGTGGATCCCACCACCTTTACATCGACGGCGGGATCACGATTCAAGGATTTCTGCGCGCCGGACTCATTCAACGTCTCATCGTCACCAGGGTGCCCGTGCTGCTTGGAGACGGCGTTCCTCTGTTCGGCGCCCTACCGGAAGACGTGCGGCTCCGTCATATATCGACTCGGCACTATCCAAGCGGCCTGGTTCAAAGCGAGTACCACGTTGGTGGTCAATGAGCCTGCGCCAACACCTCCAGGACGCCACCAAGCCACGATCCATGCTCGCCTCCGATTGGACGCCTCTTCACCTCTGCCGCCCTTAGTGCTGCACGGTTCACAGCTAAAAGGAAGTGACGGCGCTCCTTCCCGCCGATCGTTGAGCTCGACGAACGATTTTCGCCTGGCGTTCGCCTCGGGTCGTGCCCGCATTGAATCGGTCGACGTCGCCCGCGGCGTGATCATGATCATCATGGCGCTCGATCACACCCGGGATTTTTTCGGCATCCCGGGACAGAATCCTACGGATCTGGCCACCGCCACGTCCGCGTTATTCCTCACTCGTTGGATTACACACTTCTGCGCTCCAGTGTTTTTTCTGCTCACCGGCACAGGCGCGTACCTCTCGTTGCGGCGGAAATCGCCGGGTAACCTGTCCGGGTTCCTCTTCACACGTGGGATGTGGCTGATCTTCCTCGAGGTCACGCTGGTCCGTTGCTTGTCCTACCAGTTCAATTTCGACTATCGCGTAACGATGCTCCTCGTCCTGTGGGCGCTCGGCTGGGCGATGATCACGCTCTCAGCTCTCGTTCGACTGCCGGCGCTCGTCGCCACCGCGCTCGGCGTTCTCATGATCGCGGGTCACAACCTCTTCGATTCAGTGAGAGCGGCGAACCCCCTCTGGGCGATCCTGCATTCACCGGGTTTCGTCCTGAACACGCCGGACCACGTCGTGTTCGTGGCCTATCCGCTCATTCCCTGGATCGGCGTCACCGCCGTGGGATACGGACTCGGGCAGGTCTACGACTGGGACGCGGATCGCCGGCGCGCATTTCTTCTGCGCCTGGGACTGGCGTTGAGTCTCGCGTTTCTCGTGATTCGCGGGCTCAACATTTACGGCGACCCCTCGCGCTGGATGCGGCAGAAGACTGCGGTGCTCACCGTGCTCTCGTTCCTCAACACGACCAAGTACCCGCCGTCGCTGCTTTTCCTGCTGATGACGCTCGGTCCGGCGATGGTCCTTCTCTGGGCTGTGGACCGCGGAACGCCACGACTGCTTCGGCCTGCGCTCGTGATCGGCAAGGTGCCCATGTTCTATTACGTGTTGCACTTTGCCCTGATACACCTCCTCGCTGTCATCACCTGTTATGTGCGCTATGGATCGGCGCACTGGATGTTCGAATCACCGGATCTCGCGCACTATCCTTTCAGCGCGCCGCCCGGCTGGGGATACTCGTTGCCGGTTGTCTATCTGGCGTGGGCGTTCGTGGTGGTCGCGATGTATCCGCTCTGCCGGTGGTTCGCTGCGCTCAAGCAGCGCCGGAGCGATCCCTGGCTGAGTTATCTCTGATGCTCACCGTCGAAGCGCGCGGGTAAGCGCACGGTCGAGGGCGTTTGCGAATGCCTGTTTCTCGCGCGCACCGTAGGCGGCGTGGCCACCCGTCTCGACGCCCGCCGTCCGGAGTCCGTCCATGAAATTCCGCACCGACAGGCGCTCCCCAATGATCTCCGCTGTGTATTCCTCGCCGCGAGGGTCGAGGACTACGACTCCCTTGGGCACCAGGAGCGCGGCAAGCGGGATGTCGGCTGTGACCGCGACGTCACCGCGAACGGCGTGCTCCACGATATAGCGGTCGGCCACGTCGGCGCCGCCGTCGACACGCACGGCCGACACGTTCGCGTACCCGGGCGGAAGCTGTAGCCGCTGATTTGCCACAAGGACAGTCGGGAGCTTAAGCCGCTCGGATGCGCGGAGGCAGATCTCCTTGACCGGCTGCGGAGCAGCGTCGGCGTCGATCCAGAGCGTCATGGTCATGCAGTGTCACCGGATTGGGGGGACGAGCGGACGGGCCGGCCAAGCATCCGCCGGCGCGCAAAGCCACACCCGTGCGCAAGATCCATATTAAAGGATCCGGAATCGAGATACCTGCGCCGGTTTGGTCTCCAGGAGAACGACCTGATGCACCGTAACGCCGAGCTGATTCGCAGGTTCTACACGTCCTTCGGCAATCGTGACGCTCGTGGAATGGCTGCGTGCTATCATCCCGCCGTCAAGTTCTCGGATGAGGTTTTCCCGGATCTCGAGGGAGCACGAGCTGACGGGATGTGGCAGATGCTCTGCGAGCGCGGCAAAGATCTGAAGGTCGAGTTCCGTGACATCAAGGCCGACGACTCCACCGGGCGAGCGCACTGGGAGGCCTGGTACACGTTCTCAACCACGGGCCGGCGGGTTCACAACAAGATCGACGCCCGCTTCGAGTTCAAAGACGGAAAAATCATTCGGCACCACGACAGCTTCGATTTCTGGGCCTGGGCATCACAGGCGCTCGGCCCGACAGGACGGTTGCTTGGATGGTCTGGCTTCGTAAAGAATCGGGTTCGCACACAGGCGGCCAAGAGCCTCGCGGCTTTCATGCGGGAGCGTTCGCACAGCGATATCCAACGGTGACACGGACAACGTCGATTGCCGACTATTTCGTGGCGTTGAGCGATGACAACATCGCGGAGACGGTCCGTGGCCTTCTCGCCCGCGCATTCAGCTCTCCCACCGTGCGACGTGTCATCGCGGAAACCCTGCCTGAGCTGGAGGGTTCGATCGGCGTCCTCCGCAAGTGTGGCTTCACTCTCATCGACGGCGGGTCCGAGCCCGGAGTCATCCGGTTCGAGCTCGACCGCGCTGCTTACGCGATGCGAGCGTAGCGACTACGATTAGCAACTGGATCAGGCAGACACGACAGAGGGCATCGATGCGTTCAGGATTGGCTGCGGGTTTGATGGGTATTGGCGGGATTTTCATGTCGTTTGGTGCGGTGATCGTCGTCCTCGCACTTTTCGCCAGGCAGGGCGGAGAAACTCGTCAGCAGTTGCCGGCAATGACTACGCTTGCGATGGGAGCTCTCGTGGGTGGAGCCGTCTTGTTCGGCGCAGGTTATCTCCTCGGACGCGTCGGCCGGAATTCCGACCAGTCCGACGGCGATCGCAGCACCGCCTAATTCGGCAGTCGATGCTTCCGAGGGACTATCCCGGTGTGATCGACGACGGCATTGCCGCGCTCAACTGGGGCGGAGCGGCATTGGAGCAAGCGTTACAGCGCATCCCTGAATGGGTTGCTGAGCAGGCTCCCGCCAACGAAAAGGCTCTCGCGGAGGCAAAGGAAAAAGCCAAGAGGGAGCGTACGCAGCTGGCGGTGTCGTTCTCCGACGCCGCCGAGTGGAAGCGCGCCTTAACGGATCAGCGAGCAGAAGTCTCGGAGTTGGCGACTCGCCTAGAGAGACGTACCCGCGCCGATTGGCAAAGCGGAAACGCCGCTCAATACTTCAGCGGAGTGGAGCTGAAGATCGTCGAGAGTTGGGCTCACGGGGCCAACGACAGGCTCATTGCCTGGCTCGGCGAGAAGCCGGAACAGATTCAACGACGCAAGATGGAATTCGCCGCTCTCGGGCAATGGTTGCGGGAATACCTTACCGGGAATCCGTGAGCCCCCGGCCTAAGAAAGCTGTCATCCCTTGATTGTCTTCGAGGCCCCGTCCCACGTGACAGAGCCGCCTCGAAAATAAGACTCGTTCGCCATGTGGCACGCCAGCGCCGCGTGATGGCCGAACACCACATCCTCGACGACGGGCTTTCGTGAGCGCACCGCGTTGAAGTAGTTCGCGAGGTGTGGCCGGGTGTCGTCGAAGTCGGGCATGCGGTATGAGATCGATTCCTGAACCGCCAGCTTTGACAGCTTTTCGTCGTTCTCCTGATGCCACTTGCGCTCGTACTCTTCGCGCATCGCGCGGGGAAAGCTGCCCGTGTAGTAGCTGGGATAAGTGTTGATCCCCAGCTGCGGAGTAAAGCTCAGGCTGGACCCACCGACCTCGAGAAGTCCCTTCGATCCCTGAATCCGATACGTCTCCGGCATCTCGCAAGCGAGATTGAGCCGCATGTAAACCGGCAGATCACCGAAGTAGTATACGGCCGCCTGGACGTCGGGCATGTTGCGTCCGTCCTTCCAGTGCCTGATCCCTCCGACCGCCGACGCCTGCCGCGGCGCCTCGTTGATCCCCACCATGAACATCATTCCGCTGATCAAATGCACGAGGAGATCGCCCGCGACCCCCGTCCCATATTGCTTCCAGCAGCGCCAGCGGGCGAAGTACAGCGGATTGAACGGCACTTTGGGAACGTTTCCTTGCCAGGTATCCCAGTCGAGGTTTTGAGGAGAGAGATCGAACGGCGGCGGATACTGCCACGCTCCGGTTGGATCGTTGCGGCCCATATACCCTTCCACCAGCATGAGATCGCCGAGCATTCCCTGCGCGATCATTTCCTTCGCCTTGGCGCAGACCTGGGAGCTCACACGCTGCGAACCGATCTGCACGATACGGCCGCTCTTCTTTACCGCGTCGACCATCGCTACGCCGTCGGCGGCGGTATGCGACATCGGCTTCTCGCAGTAGATGTCCTTTCCCGCGCTCACCGCATCGATCACAACCTGCCGGTGCCAGTGATCGGGGACCGCCGCCACAATGCAATCGATGTCCTTGTTGTCCAGAAGCTCTCGATAGCGCCGGGTGACGGGGAGGTTGGGGCGGACGATCTCGCGCGCGAGGGTGTGCCGGCCATCATACAGGTCAGCAGCCGCGACACATTCGACTCCCGGAAGCGTGATCGATGTGCCGAGCAGACCGGAGCCCTGCATGCCTATGCCGATCATACCGAAGCGAATCGTGTCGCTGGGAGCCATCGGTCGTGCGGGCGTGTCCAGCGGTTCCGGACTCAGGAGCACGCTTCTCGCCGCAACTGATCCTCCTGCCGCGGCCGCGCTCATTTCCAAAAATTCGCGTCGCGAGAAGTTGCTCTTCGTCATGGCATCTCCCGGTGTGATGTTTTCGCCGGCCAGTGCGTCAGCCTGTCATTTGTTCGCCACATACAATATCCTTTTCGCGGTGATGCTGCAGCACGCCCACCAGCTTGGCGCGACCGCGGTGATCGGGATCCAGTACGATGCCACTGAAGTGATGCAGGGCGTGACCGAGGTTCTCTGCTACGGTACCGCGATCGTCGCCGATCGCACATAGGGGGATATCACATGGACCGCCGCACTTTTCTGTCAACCCTCGGCCTCGCGGTCGCCACGCAGCAGCTGGCCTGCGCGCCGAGAGCAGGTAGCATGACGGCTACACCGCGCCGTCTCCGTCGAGTGGGGCTTCAGCTTTACACCTTGCGCGACGACGCGCGGCGCGATCTTGAGGGCACGCTCGTCGCCATCGCGCAGGCCGGCTACAACGACGTCGAGCTGCTCAGCTCGATGAACGATTTCGGAATGGCGCCGGCCAAGTTGCGGGCAATCCTCGACCGCAATGGACTGCGCTCGCCATCTACACACCTGAGCGGCGAGTCGTTCGATAATCTCGATCGGGAGATCGAGAATGCGAAGATCCTTGGCCACGAGTACCTGGTCCTCGCAAGCCTTCCAACCGACAAACCCACGCTCGACGACTATCGTCACTGGGCCGATCGTCTAAATGAGGCGGGACGCCGGGCTCTCCCGACCGGTATTCGGATCGCCTTTCACGACGAATCCATCGATTTCAAAAAGATCGACGGCGTCGTTCCTTACGACTTGCTCGTGGAGCGCACCGACCCCGCTTACGTGCGCCTGCAGCTTGACACCGGCAATCTCGCGTTGGCCGGCGGTGATCCCCTCGACTATATGAAGCGTTTTGGCTCGCGCTACTGGCTCTTTCACATCAAGGACGCTCCGGCTTTCGGGGCGGAGCACGATACGGACCTTGGAAAGGGCGTAATCGATTTCAAGCGGCTGTTCGCGAGCATCGATCACATCGACGACAAGGTGCTTTACGTCGAGCAGGAGTCGTATCCCGTCACCCCGCTCGACAGCGCCAAGGCCGACTATAAGTACATCTCGACACTCGAGTTCTGAGCTATTCGCGGTCTTCCGTAAGATGGCCCACCAACTCAATCATGGTTGGTGGGCCATCTGCCAATGCGAAATGGCGACAGGTCGAATCGCGACTTCCCCGTCGTGAGAAGATCCGCCTGCAGCTCGCCGATCGCGCTCGCGAATTTGAATCCGTGCCCCGAGCATGGGCTGGAGATCAGCACCTGCCGATGGAGCGGATGGAAGTCGATGATGAAATCGTGATCCGGCGTGTTGGTGAACAGGCAGACGCCGCGGTCACGAACGGGCGCCTCCGCCAGACCGGGTAGCACCGGGCGCAACGCGGCACGGAGCGGCTTTACTTCATCGTCATTCACCGTGCGCTCGACGGTATCGGCATCGCGCGACGTATCTCCTGAGTGCATTACCGACGCCTTCACTCCGCGTGGAAGTCGAGGGAAGCCGTAGCAGATGTGGCCCGCTTTGTATTCGTACGCGTAAATGGGAAAGCGCTCAGCTTCGTAGCTGTCAGGCGGTCCGCCGGGCTCGAGCCAGAATACCGACTGACGCTCGACCGTTAGCGGCAACCGAAGATCGCGGGCGAATCCGGCGGTCCACGCCCCCGCGGCGAGCACCAGACGATTCGCCGAGTATGCGCCTGCGCCGGTTCGTACTCGAACTCCTTCGGCATCCGGACTCCAATCGAGCACATGCTCCCCGAACCGGGTTTCCGCGCCCGCGGCTCGCGCGGCCCCGAGATGCGCCTTGTTGCACGCCTCCGGATCCAGGTAGCCCGCTCTTGGGTCTAGTACCGCGACCAGGTTCGACGCGAGCTGAAACGCCGGGAATCTCTCATGAACCTGCGCCGGAGTCAGAACTTCGTGTGGGAGATTGTGCTCGCGCGCGCTTCGCAACGTGCCGGTAACCACCATTCCCTCGCGCGGGCCGATCATGAGCCCGCCCGTGATCTGCATCAGAGACGTTTCGCTCGTCTCCTCCAGCTCGCGCCACAGTTCGTGCGCCCGGCGGACCAGTGGCACATACAGAGGATGCTCGAAGTAGGTCTCGCGAATGATGCGGCTGTCCCCGTGAGAGGAACCGAGCTGGTGTCCCTCTGAGAACTGCTCGAGTCCCAGAACGCGGAGACCTCGGCGCGCGAGATGGAACAGCGTCGCGCTTCCCATGGCGCCCAGTCCGACGACGATGGCATCGTAACCACGCGGTATGCTCATGACTTCAGTAATTTGAATCGGGTCCCGGAAACCTGCTCGGGTGCGTTACGTAGGTAGATGTGAGATCCCGACAACCCTTTGCCGAATTACTCATGGATCCTGAAGTTGCGAACTTTGCGGTAGTCGCCGTCATCATCGTTGTCATGGTGGGCGCGCTTTCCAGCATCACAGTAGGGCTCGTTCGTGGGCTCTCTGCGTTCTCGAAGAAGATGCCCCAGCGCGATCAGCCAAACGTACTCCAGATGGAACAGCGCTTCGACCAGCTGCAACAATCGGTCGACGCCATCGCCGTGGAGGTCGAGCGCATTGCCGAAGCGCAGCGATTCTCGGCCAAGCTGCTCGCCGAGCGGGGCGAAACGCCGGCGCTGCCCAGATAGCCGGAGGCGCAGCACGCGCGCGCTACCAGTCGTATTTTTCAGCAGACAGATGACGAACCTCCGACATCCGTGATGAGACTTCCCTTCCGACGCTGGCGCCCGTCGTACATGCTCCTGGCCTGGGCCGCGTACTGGCTCGGACTCGTTCTCGTTACGCTTAGCCCGGCGATTGCCGCCGGCTGGCGCTTGTCGCAACAGCCCCACGGGCGCGGAAGCGCGAGCGCCGGATTCGGTAATGGCATGCTCAGCGCCAACATCATCGACAGCGGACGGACCGTCTGGGCAGGATCCATCTCCGTCCTCACGCTGGCGCTGTTCGTTGCTGTACCGCCGCTTCTCCTCTGGCTCGTCTGGCTGACCGGCTCGCCTCGCACGAACAATGCGGGTGGTATGTCCGTGAAAAACGAACGGGCACGGAGCGAGCTCGACGCGGCAAAACCAAGAATCGGGATCATCGACACTTCTGCATCCTCCACTTCGAAGCGCCGCGCGCGCGAGGAATCCTGACCGATGCCCTGCATCATGACTCTGATGGCCCTGGCCGCTCCGCGACTCGTGGTCGCGCTGCTCTGGTTCTTCACCCACTGGTACCGCGGCGTATTCGACAATCTACTCTGGCCGGTCATTGGCTTCGTCTTCCTGCCCACGACTCTCCTCTGGTATTCAGCCGTCCATAACTGGTTCGGCGGGCACTGGACCTTCTGGCCGATTGCCGGACTCGTGATCGCCCTCATGATCGATCTCGGGCCAGTCAGCGGGCGCCGCATGCCGAACAAGCGCTAACGCGACAGGACGCTCCTTTTACTCTGGAATTTGAGACTCTCAGCGGAGAAGTCGACATGATTTACGGAAGGAAGTTGGTGCCCGGACTTCGTGGTCCTTTTCAGTCGCTGGCTTTAGCCGCGGCACTCATCGCGCCGATGGCGTGCGTCAAGACCGAGGGGACGAGCTCCGGCGACTCTACCGTCGGCAGCAGCACCCAAAACGCGAACACTTCCGCGTGCGTGGGAGACAACGGTGGTATCACATTGCCCCCTGGTTTCTGCGCGACAGTGTTTGCCGACACGATCGGCCACGTCAGGCACATTGTCGTCGCCTCGAACGGCGATGTTTACGTCAACACCTGGAGCGGCCCGTACTATACTGGCCCGACTCATCCAGGCGGCTTCCTGGTCGCGCTACGCGATACGAACAACGATGGAAAGGCCGACATCATCAAACGGTTCGGTCCCGACGCCCAGCAAAAGAATGGCGGGGGCACCGGCATTGGCCTCTACAAGGGATCGCTCTACGCCGAAGAAGGCGACACGACCGCGAAGAGGATCGTGCGCTACGCGATCTCGACCGACAGCATGACTCCGACATCCGCTACTTCGGAGACGATTGTCAGCGGTCTTCCGTTCAACGGCGATCATCCGATGCATCCGTTCGTGATCGACGTGACCGGCAACATCTACATGGACGTCGGCACCGCGACCAACGCGTGTCAGCTCAAGAATCGCGTTCTCGAGTCTCCCGGCCACAAGCCGTGCACCGAGCTTCGGACGCGCGGCGGGATCTGGCGTTATGACGCGAACAAGACGAACCAGAAGTTCTCGCCGGCGGAGAGGTACGCCATGGGGATCCGGAACGCGGTCGGAATCGCCTTCGATACCGGTGGTCAGCTCTACTCCACCCAGCACGGGCGCGACCAGTTATTTGACATCTGGCCGAAGCTGTACACCGCCGATCAAGGCCAGAATCTGCCCGCCGAAGAGCTGTTGAAGATCGAGCAGGGCGGTGACTATGGATGGCCGACCTGCTATTTCGATAACCAGCAGGCCAAGCTGGTGCTCGCGCCCGAGTATGGCGGCGACGGCGGCAAGGCTGTCGGGGATTGCGCGACGAAGAAGGGACCCGAAGCATACTTCCCAGCGCACTGGGCGCCCGACGGACTGGTCTTCTATTCCGGCTCGTTGTTCCCTGCCCACTACAAGGGTGGCGCTTTCATCGCCTTCCACGGCTCCTGGAACCGCGCCCCCGGACCGCAGCAGGGATACAACGTCGTGTTCGTTCCCTTTGCCGCAGGAAACCCGGCCGATCCGGCCAAGTACGAGATCTTTGCCGACGGCTTCGCCGGGGGTCCTCTCGGGCCTGATGCCAATGACAAGGCGGCGCACCGCCCGGCTGGGGTTACACAGGGACCCGACGGCGCCCTTTACATCACCGACGACAAGGGCGGACGAATCTGGAAGGTCATCTACAAGGGTTCGAGAAAGTAGCAACGCCAGGCGTAACTCTCGCGCCCGCCTGTCGTCTAGGTAGTGAATAAAGCGGCGGCCCATCGTGGCCGCCGCTGCTCGCATCTACCTGAACGGGACAATCATAATGAATGCGTCTTCGCTGCGCTCCAGCCGCTACAGAGCGCGTGTGCTCGCCGTCGTGTGCTCGATCGTGGCAACGCTCCCCGCCTGCGGAGGCGGACATCACCTCGCCGAGTATCCCTTTGCCAGCCGGACGCTCGCGGTGGTCTACATTGCGCCACCCTCTCCCGAGCTGCTCACGAGCTACTACGATCTCGGCAATTCACAGAACCCGATCCAAGCCGTCGTGAGAGCCGGCGCCGATGTCGCGCGCGAGCGCGAAGGACGTCGTGCGAACGCGCGTCTCGACAGCGCCGCCGCGCGGATCGACATTCCCGCCGTTCTTGCCCAACGCACGCTCGAGCGCGCCAGCAGGTACCTCGGCACCCGTCCCGTTACGGACGAGAACCAGGCCGACTACCTGCTGGAGGTCCGAATGGAGCGATTCGGCATCAACGCGAAGGCTGACGAGGCGGCGTATCTGTTCACCTTCGCCGAGGCAGTGCTGCTCGATCGTCGCACCGGTCGCGAGATCTGGAACGTCAAAATTCACGGACGCGATCGCCTGACCCCGTACGTCGAGAGCTCGAGCCCAATCCCCGGATCCGTGATCACCGCGAGCACGCTCGGGAGCGTCAGTGTCGCCGATTTCCAGGGAGCGCTCAATCAGCTGATGGATTCCTCGTCCAATCTCATCACGAATGAGCTGCGCTCCGCGCTGAGGGACGTCCGCAACAACTAGCTGCTACGAACAATTGTCTCCGCGAGTCGAGGACTTCGCGCGCAACGCAAGGAGTGAGTGGCCGAGGGATTGCTCCCGCCTTCTGACTCGATGCTTCATTGGATCTCGTATCTAGTCGGCACCCTGAATTACTGGGGGGTCGCCATCCTCATGGCGATCGAGAACATCTTCCTGCCGCTTCCGTCAGAGTTGATCATGCCGCTGGCGGGATTCGAGACAGCGAATGGTCGTCTCGGCCTTTCGGGAGTCATTCTAGCGGGAACCATTGGATCGGTGCTCGGTGCCCTTCCATTGTACTACGCCGGCCGGGCGCTGGGCGAAGAGCGGCCCGAGAAATGGCTGGAGCGCTACAGTCGGTGGACCCTCCTCCGCGCGAAGGATCTGGAGCGCGCGACAGCACGCTTCTCCGGCAACAGCTTCGTCGACGTAATCATCGCCCAGATGGTGCCGGGAGTACGCGGATTGATATCCATTCCGGCCGGAATCGCGCGCATGAATCTCGGCCTCTTCCTGGTAGCGAATTTCATCGGCACGGTTGTCTGGTGCGCGGTGCTCGCCCTCGCGGGCAGAATACTCGGCGCGAACTTTACGAGAATTCACCAGTTCCTCGGTCCCGTCGGCTGGACGATTCTGGGCATCCTGATCGCGGGACTCGGCGTCTGGGCGTTCGCGCGAAAAAGAAGGCGGGCGCAGGGACAGCGCGCCTGACAGCCAGGTATCTTGCCGCCGAACCATGCCTGCCGTACGTTCGTTTGACTCGGCACGACGCCGAGCGAAGGCCGTCCGTCACCTGAATTGGGGGGGTTTATGTTGACGCTGCACCGTACCACCCGCATCGCGATCTGCTGCTCCGCAGCGGTCCTCGCCGGATGCGCCAAGAAGGACAACGCCGCGGTAGACACCACGAGCGCAATGGCCTCCTCGACGACTTCCACCGCCACCACCACCACCACCGTGGCTCCGGCGCCTGTCAACCTGGCGGACGTAGCCGGCAAGTGGGACATGCGATCTGTGCCTACCACAGGCGACACGACCCCTACGACGTTCGTTCTCACCGCCACGGGAACCACGTCCGGCTGGACGATCAAGTTCCCCGGGCGCGCGGCGATCGCCGAGCGAGTCGTCGTCAGCGGCGACAGCCTCATGCTCGAGGCCGGGCCGTATCAGAGTGTTCGCCGCAAAGGAGTCCAAGTAGTAACGAATGGTGCTCTGCGCCTGCAGGGCGGCAACCTCGTTGGAACCAATACCGCCCACTACAAGGTGAAGACGGCGGATTCTGTCCTCGCGCTGACCACTACTGGCACTCGCGCCAAGTAGGAGGTTGACCGTGTTAAGACCAAAAGGACTATAGCCGCGCGCCTGATTCCGCCGGCGGCTTGATCGGGGGGAGGGCTGCCTCGATCTCGCCGCGCTGCGGTTCCAGCCAGGGAGGGAGCACGAGGCGCTCACCGAGCGAGCCCGGGTCTTCATCTACGGTGAAGCCTGGTCCGTCGGTGGCAATCTCGAAAAGCACGCCGCCCGGCTCGAGAAAGTAGACGGACTTGAACCAGAACCGATCGATCACTTCTGTCGGATGTCGGCGCGCGCGATCAATCCGCTCGCGCATTTCCAGCTCTGCCTTGTCGTCAGGCACGCGCCACGCGACGTGGTGCACTGCGCCTGTTCCCCACCTTCCGCGATCGGCATCGGGAATTTCGCGAATCTCGAGATAGCGGCCCGAGCCGCCGCCCCCGATCTCAAAACCGCGCCACTCGCCCTCCTCGCCAATGTCCACGAATCCGAGAACGCCGGTGAGAAAGCTCGAGGTGGCCGCGAGGTCGCGCTCCCACAAGCGAACGGAGTGGAGTCCGCGGATCTGCTTTTCGACCGAAACCGGGCTCTCCCGCCAGGGAGTGAAGTCGCGCTGGTCCCCCGTTTCGTGCAACACGAGAGGGAGACCGTGCGGATCGGTGAACGGAAGCGCCGAGGTTCCACGTCTGATCTCGATCTCGCCGACAGCCAGATGATGCTCCGCCAACCGCTCTCCCCAGTAGTCCATGCTGCCCAGGGGAACGGCGAGCGAGATTTCCATCGCCAGCCCCACGCCCGGCTTGGCGCCGGGCATCTCCGGCCAGGGGAAGAAGGTGATGTCGGTTCCCGGGTGGCCTTCCCCGTCGGCGTAGAAGAGGTGATAGGTTCCGGGCGAGTCCTGGTTGACGCTCTTCTTGACCAGGCGCATACCGAGCACGCCTGAGTAGAAATCGACGTTGTCCTGCGCATCCCCGGCGATGCAGGTGACGTGGTGGAGTCCGGTTACGCCAGTCATGAAGGTGTCCGCCATGTAAACGTCCAAATTCTTGCGTAACTCTACGCTGCTACGTAGGTCTACGTACAGCGTGTCCATTCAGAATGCGGCATCCTTTGAATCAGTAATGACCGAGAGCTGCCGCACGGATTCGCTCCGGCGGCAGAAAGAGTAGCTGACGAGCGATGGAGGCTGCAATGACCGCACTCAAATGGCTCGCGAACTATGACGACGGGGTTCCGTCGACGCTGGAGCCTTATCCCAGCCGAAGCCTCTCCGACTACCTGCGCGAATCGGCCGGCCGATGGCCCGGGCGTCCTGCCCTGCTGTTCAAGGGCTTGACTATCAACTACCAGCGGGTCGAACAGGAGAGCAATGCGCTCGGGTCAGCGCTCCGCGAGATGGGAGTGAAGCGCGGCGACCGGGTTGGCATTTGTCTGCCCAACTGTCCGCAATTCCTGATCGCCGAGTTCGCCGCGTGGAAGGTGGGCGCGATCGTATGTCCCTTCAATCCGACCTACAGCGAGCGCGAGATGGAAGACGCCCTTCAGGCAACGGGTGCGGAGACGGTGGTCGTGCTCAATCGCTTTTACGGGAAGGTGAAGAACATCCAGTCGCGAACGTCCGTGAAGCGGGTCATCGCCACCAGCATCAAGGAATACCTGCCATGGACTCTTCGCTTCGCCTACACTCTGCTCAAGGAGAAGAAGGAAGGCGAGCGCATCAATGTCGTCGCGGGGGATTTTCGTTTCGGGGGACTGCTGCGACGATTCCGACGTTCGGCGCCACCGATCTCTGACACAAGTCTTGATGATCCGGCGGTCATTCTGATGAGCGGCGGCACGACAGGTACGCCGAAGGGGGTGACCGGATCGCACCGGGGAATGGTTGTCGCGGGACATCAGCTTCGGGCCTGGCTCCGCCCCGCAATGAATGAGTGGACGGACAAGATCATGCTTCCGCTTCCGCTGTTCCACGTGTATGGGAACATCGGTGTCCAGAGCCTCGCCTTCGTCAATCACAATCCGATCGCGCTCATTCCCAACCCACGCGATTTGCGCGACGTGTTGAAGGAGATAAATGAGCTCAAGCCGGCCTTCATCTGCACGGTACCGACGCTGCTCAACGGAATCATGAATCACGCGATGGCCCGCGAGGGGAAGGTGGATTTCCGCTCGATCAAGCTGTGTTTCTCGGGCGCGGCGCCGCTCATGGCGGAGACGAAGAAACGATTCGAGGAGCTGACGGGCGGAGTAATCGTGGAAGGTTATTCGCTCACCGAGGCGCAGATGGCCGTCGTCGCAAACCCCGTCCTGGGGAAGAAGAAAATCGGCTCGGTGGGAATGCCGCTGCCCGATGTCCGCATTGAAATACTCGACTCGGATGACGGGCACACGCCGGTTCCGGAGGGCGAGGTAGGCGAGATCGTGATGAGCGCCCCGCAGCTGATGCGTGGCTACTGGCAGCGGCCCGACGAGACCAACGAGATGCTACGCACCAATGCCCGGGGCGAGCGCCGGCTCTACACCGGCGACCTCGGATACCTCGACGAAGACGGCTATCTCTTCATTGTCGACCGAAAGAAAGATCTGATCAAGACGTGCGGCTTCCAGGTGTGGCCGCGCGAGATCGAGGAGGTCATTTCAACACACCCCGCAGTGGCCGAGGTGGGAGTTGTCGGATTGCCGGACAACATGCGCGGTGAAGTCGTAAAGGCGTGGGTCGTCCTGCGAGCGGATTGCGCGCTGACTCCCGCCGACTTGAAGTTGTACTGCCGCGATCGACTCGCCCCCTACAAGATTCCCGCGAAGTACGAGTTTGTAGCGGACCTGCCGAAGACGCAGATCGGAAAAGTCCTGCGCCGCGTGCTTCGACAGACGCCGGACAAGAGTGATGAACTTGTTGAGGTGGCAGCAGAGGGGAAGGCCTAGCTCTCTCAAATGCAACAGTTGCTTGGCCGAGCAGTTACGGTTTGAGCGCCCTCGTCGCCAACTCGTCTTCGAGACGCGCCGCAAAATCTGCGACTGTGATGATCTCCTGCTTCTTCCCCGCCCCGCGCACTCTGAGCGCGATGGAATCCGCCTCGCCTTCACGCTTTCCGACAACCGCCATGTAGGGGATCTTCAGCATCTCGCCTTCGCGGATCCGGTAGTTCAGCGTGTCCGAGCGATCGTCCAGATGCACGCGCACGCCGCGCGCCTTCAGACGCTCGACCACCGACTGCGCAAATGTCTTCAGCTCGTCGGCGATCGGAATGACACGCACCTGCTCCGGCGCGAGCCAGAGCGGGAATGCGCCGGCGAAGTGCTCGATCAATCCGCCGACGAACCGCTCCATCGAGCCAACGAGAACGCGGTGAAGCATGATCGGACGATGAGGCGTGTTGTCGGCGCCCGTGTACTCGAGCCCGAACCTCTCGGGCAGATTGAAATCGAGCTGCACCGTTGGCCCCTGCCACTTTCGTCCGATCGCGTCGATCAGCTTGAAGTCGAGCTTGGGACCGTAGAACGCGCCGCCGCCCGCGTCGTAGGTGAAGGCCTGCCCGCGCTTGTTGAGTACGTCGGCGAGAGTCTTCTCCCCCTCCTTCCACTGCTCGGCGGTTCCGAGCGCTTTGTCGGGGCGAGTTGCGAGCTCGATCGTGTACGGATAGCCGAACGTCTTCAGCATCTCGTCGCACAGGTCGAGCAGCCGCTCGATCTCCGACGGAATCTGCTCGGGCGTGCAGAAGATGTGCGCATCATCCTGCGTAAAGCCGCGGACGCGCATCATCCCGTGCAGCACTCCGCTCCGCTCGTACCGATACACCGCGCCGAACTCGGCGTACCGGATCGGCAGGTCGCGATACGACCGCGGATGCGACTGATAGATGCAGATGTGCCCCGGACAGTTCATCGGCTTGGGACGATATCCGGCGCCCTCGACATCCATCGAGCCGAACATGTTCTCCTTGAAATTCTCCAGGTGCCCGGAGATCTGGAACAGCTTCTCGCTCATGATGTGCGGAGTAAAAACGAGATCATACCCGTGCCGAAGAATCAGTGCCTTCTCGTATTCCTCGATCTCGTTGCGGATTATCGAGCCCCGCGGGTGCCAGAGGATGAGACCTGGCCCAACCCGGGGATCGGTCGAGTAGAGATCGAGCTGTTGCGCCAACACACGGTGATCCCGTCGCTTCGCCTCCTCCAGCCGATGTAGGTGCGCCTCGAGATCTTCCTTCTTCCAGAACGCCGTGGCGTAGATGCGCTGGAGCATCTGCCGATGCTCGTCGCCCCGCCAGTACGCGCCGGCGGTGTGCAGCAGCTTGAAGTTCTTGAGATACGACGTGTCAGGGACGTGCGGACCCTTGCACAGATCTATGAACTGCCCGTCGGTGTAGGTCGAGATGATCTCACCGTCGGGGAATTCACCGAGCCGCTCGAGCTTGAGCGGGTCGTCGGAGAAGCGCTTCCGCGCCTCCGGCTGAGACACCTCCTCGCGGACGAACGGATGCTTCTCCGCGATCACCTTCTTCATTTCCGCGTCGAATTGCTCGAGGTCTTCCGGGGTGAACGGCTGCGCGACCTCAAAATCGTAGTAGAACCCGTCCTCGATGGCGGGGCCGAAGCCGATTTTTGCGTCGGGCCGGAGCCGGCGAACGGCCGTGGCCAGGATGTGAGCGCCCGAATGCCGAAGCACAGGAAGAGATTCGGGGTCCTTCTCGGTAAGAACCCGGAACTCCCCGCCTTTCCGAAGCGGAGTGTTCAGATCGATGATTTCGCCGTCCACCACTACCGCAATCGCGTCCCGGAGCAGCCGGGGTCCTATGGATGCGACGATGTCGCGCGGCAGGGCGCCTTCGGGAGCTTCGCGGGTGGCGCCGTCGGGGAGCCTCAGCGTCAACATTTTTTCGGTATGATTTCGAGTACTGCGGATGGCCTTTATTTTGCTCCCCGTTAAGCTATCGTTTGCAGATACCCTTCGCCACAGGCCATCACGCTATGTCGCCCTTCCGCTTTCGAAACGAGCCGCCGTACATCTACCAGGAAGAAGAGGAAGAGTCTTCTTCCCGCAATGCGATCTTCATCGCGATCGGAGCCGCGGCCGGCTTTGCGGCGGGCGTTCTCATGGCGGAGCGATTCGGAGGATTCAAGGGTTTGACTGACAGAATCAAGGACACATTCGGAGGCGGTACCGCGGGAGAAGGAGAGGAGTTCGACTACGAGGGGCTCGACGAGGATGAGTTCGACCCCGACTTCGACGACGACATCGACACCCCCAAGGCATCGCTCAACGGCGCCGAGGCGCTGGAGGAGAGAGTTCTCGAGGCTTTCAAGAACGATCCAACGCTGAGCGAGCGCGCGATCGACATCGGCGCCGTGGAAGACGGCATCATCGAGCTCACCGGCACGGTGAACTCGGAAGAGGAGGCTCACCAGGCGATCGTCGTGGCCCGTGGGACTCCCGGGGTGGCCACGGTCGTGAACCGGCTCACCATCCGCACCGATGAAGATCTCTTCGACGACGCGGCACATCACTATGAAGATGGCGATCCTCCGTTCACCGAGCGCCACTGGGATGGCCAGCAGGTTGGCATTGGCCGGCGCCGTCAGGGCAGTTCCGATGAGATCGACCGGCACGCCGATCCAAAAAACATTCTCGAGGACCGGTCACTCTCGGAAGACAAAGCCTTCATGGCCGCTGCCGACGACATCCCCGATGCGACTGTGCGAGGGAAATCGACCAAGAAAGCGCGCGGTGGTCGCACCGACGGCTCCCCTGTGGCGCCGAGCGGAGTGCCGAAGGCGGATCACGTCGCGGACCCCGAGCACGCTCCCGGCAACGGCAAGCGCCCCAGAACTGGCGCGTAGCGGCGTCACGGAGGCTCGTCGCGGGTAAGACGCGCGGTCTTACCCGCGAAAATGGCGCCCGTTAACTTGCGCCGGAGATGAGCACAACACAGCAGCTTCACGACTTGCCGGCGCAGTACGACCCCGGCCAGACCGAGCGCGCCATCTACGAGCGCTGGATCGAGGCCGGAATTTTTTCGGCCGAAGAGAAGCGTAGCCGGCGCAACGGCGGCGACCGCGACCCGTTCGTGATCGTGATGCCCCCACCCAATGTGACAGCCGTGCTGCACATGGGGCACGGACTCAACACCACCGTCCAGGACGTGACCATCCGCTGGCGCCGCATGATCGGGGATGAGACGCTCTGGGTTCCGGGCACCGACCACGCCGGGATCGCCACCCAGAACATCATCGAGAAGCAGCTCGCGGCCGAGGGCAAGACCAAGTTCGATCTCGGTAGGTCTGCATTCACTGAACGCACCGTTGCCTTCGTCGAGGAGACCGGCGGCGAGATTCTGCGCCAGCTGCGCGCGATCGGTGCGTCCGCCGACTGGAACCGGACGGCGTACACGCTCTCGCCCGAGCTGTCGCGCGCGGTACGCGAAGCGTTCGTCCAGCTCTACGAGCGCGGGCTCATCTACCGCGGCCACCGGGTCATTCACTGGTGCCCGCGCTGCCTCACGTCGTTGAGCGACGAAGAGGCCCAGCACAGCGAGGAGATGGGCATGCTGTACCACATCGCCTATCCGATCGTCGGCGCGAAGGACCACGCGCGTCTCGCCGTCGCGACCACTCGCCCGGAAACGATGCTCGGCGATGTCGCCGTCGCCGTTCATCCGGATGACGAGCGCTACAAAAAGCTGATCGGCAAGTCAGTCCTGCTCCCGATCGCCGACGTCGAGATTCCGATCATTGCCGACGAATATGTGGATCCCGCGTTCGGAACTGGCGTCGTCAAGATCACGCCGGCGCACGATCCCAATGATTTCGAGGTCGGCATGCGGCACAAGCTGCCGATGCCCGTGATCATGGCGCCCGACGGTAAGATGGCGAATGGCACCGACGCCGGTTCGCGCGTGCCGCCGGAGCTGCTTGGCATCGACAGATTCGAGGCGCGCGAGCGGATCATTAAAACGCTCGAGAACTCTCGTTTGCTCATCAAGGTCGAGCCCCATCAGCACGCCATTCGCCATTGTTATCGTTGCGACACGGTTGTCGAGCCTCGTCTCTCCGATCAGTGGTTCGTGAAGATGGAGCCGCTTGCAAAACCGGCTCTCAAGGCAGTCCGAGACGGCACTATCCGGATCCTACCCGAGCGCTGGGAGGCGGTCTACATCAACTGGCTCGAGAACATCCGCGACTGGAACATCTCGCGTCAACTGTGGTGGGGCCATCGCATCCCTGTTTGGTATTGCGACCGCTGCAACAAGCACATCGTCAGCCGCACCGACGTCGCCACGTGCGACAAGTGCGCTGGCCCTTTGCGCCAGGACGAGGACGTGCTCGACACCTGGTTCTCGTCGTGGCTCTTCCCCATCTCGACACTCGGTTGGCCCGACAAGAGCTCGGCCGCGCTGGCTGCGTTCTATCCGACCGACGATCTGATTACAGCGCCGGAGATCCTGTTCTTCTGGGTGTCGCGGATGATCATGGCCGGCTACGCGTTCATGGATGCCGCGCCCTTCCATACCGTCTATCTGCACGGAACGGTGCGGGACACCGATCACGTGAAGATGTCGAAGTCGCTTGGCAACGGCATCGATCCGCTCGATGTCGTCGCGAAATACGGCGCCGATGCGCTTCGCTATACAGTGGTCGCGGGCATGGGCATGGGAGCGGATCTGATGCTCGACCACAGGGATCTCGAGCGCTCGTTCGCGCCTGGCCGCAACTTCGCGACGAAGCTGTGGAACATCGGAAGATTCCTGCTCGTCAACGTCGGCACTACCCCGGTGAGAAGCGTCGACGAGCTCCGCGACAACGAGCTCACGTTGGCCGACAGGTGGATCCTCGGACGCCTCAACGCCACGATTCTCGAGTGCGATGCGGCGCTCGGGCCAGCGCGGCCGGAGAAAGGGAAATGGCGCCTGGAAGAGCGTTATTCCGGCCTTCGCCTCAGCGAATTCGCTGAGGCCGCGCGACGTTTCGTGTGGAATGACGTCGCCGACTGGTATCTGGAGACCACCAAGGGGCGCATCGGCGCGTCCGGCACCGACAGCGAGGTCGCGCGGGCCGTGCTCACGCACGTCTTCGACTTCGCACTCCGGCTGCTGCATCCGATCATGCCGTTCATCACGGAGACACTCTGGCAACGGCTTCCCTTCCCGGTAGCCGCTGAACGCTGCGAATTCCTGGCGATCGCGCCGTGGCCGATTCCCCATCCTCGGTCAAAGAAGGAGGACGATGATATGGCCCGCTTCGACCTCGTTCGCGAAGCGGTAGGAGCTGTTCGCCAGATCCGCTCCGATTATGCGATCCCGCCCGGGAAATCGGTTGATGCAATGATCCAGTCGCCGACAAGCGGGCAGCTTTTCGAGCAACAGGCCGGACAGATCGGCCAATTATCGCGCGCCAACGTCAACATCACCGGCACCGGCTCGATGGCTGTTCCCGTTCCCTCGCTTAGCGGAGCGGGCGCCGCCCACTCGGTTCTGTCAGATGGCAGCGAGGTCATCGTTCCGCTCGGTGGACTCGTGGATCTCACCAAGGAATGTGGCAAGCTGCGAGCGGAGCTGGCACAGCTGGAGGTTCAGCTGGAAACGCTGTCGAAGCGTCTCCGCAATCCGGGATTTACGAGCAGAGCGCCGGCCGCCGTGGTCGAAGGCGAGCGAACGAAGGAAGAGGAATGGATCAAGCGACGCGAGCAGCTCGCTGAAAAGGTGAAAGCGCTTTGCGGCGGCTGATACCCGTCGCACTGCTCGCGTCGGCTTGCGCGTCTCCCGGCATGCCGCCCGGTGGACCACCCGATGTCGCCGCGCCCCAGATAGTCTCGATCAATCCAGACTCGGGCGCGGTCGGCGTCAAGCCGAAGGAAGTATTGTTCCACTTCGACGAGGTCGTGTCCGAGCGCCCTCCCGCGGTTACGACTCTGGGCGACCTGTTCCTGATCTCTCCCCGCGACGGAGTCCCGGATGCGTCCTGGCATCGCGACGCAATCGGGGTCAAGCCAGCGCACGGCTGGCGCGCCAATACGCCTTACACAGTGATCATGATGAAGGGTCTGGCCGATCTTCGGGGAAATGTCCGCAACACCGGAGCGACGACCTTCTTTTCGACGGGGACGACGATCCCGCGAACAACAATCGCCGGCCACGTATTCGATTGGGTGTCGGGCTTGCCCGCCAATGGCGCGCTGATCGAATCGTACGTTCCGCCTGATACCCTTCACCCTTACGTGGCGCTCGCCGATTCCAACGGCGCGTTCGTCATCGAGCATGTCCCGCCCGCGCGCTACACGGTGCGCGCGTATCTCGATCGTAACAGGAATCTGACAATCGATCCGAGCGAGCCATGGGACAGCCTCTCTGTCAGTCTGGCGGACAGCGTGCGCACTGATCTCGTGATCTTTACGCACGACACGGTGCCGCCGAGGATTCGTGACGTGAGGGCGGTTGATTCGCTGACGCTGCAACTGTCCTTCGACAAGCCCGTGGATCCGGCGCAGACGCTCACCGTCGCCAACTTCGCTGTAATCGCGCCCGACTCGTCGCCGGTTCCGATCGTGAGCGCGGGTCCGACTCCCAAGGACACTGCTGCCGGTGTGAACCCAGCCGCCCGGATAAATCCAGCCGCCGGCGTAAACCCCGGTGCTGCGCCAAGGCCGGCCGCCGCCGTTCCAGCCCGAGGGCGCGTTGCGCCTGCGGGTCGTCGCGACACGTCGCTCGTGGCGAAACCCGTGATGCCGCGCCCTGTGCCGATCAACGATGCGACAATCAAGCTGCAACATCCGCTTACGCCAAAGCTCGCGTACCACGTGCGCGCGATAGGCATACGCGGATTGCTCGGACGAACAGGCAACAGCGAGCGCCCCTACACGCCGCCCGCACCCGCGCCCGCGCCAAAGGTTGTGCCCGCCACCAAGCCGGCGGCCGTACCCCCACCAACACCGCCAGCGGTCAAGAAATGAAGGACCAGCGGCGCGATCTGCCTAGCGTCAACACGCTGCTCGAGACGTCGGGGGTGAAATGGCTGCTCGATCAACACCCGAGAAGAGTCGTCGTCGACGCAGTCCGAAGCGCGGTCGAGGCCGCGCGGACTGCTGGGGGCGCGCAGCCGACAGATGAGCAATGGGTCGAGACGATCGCGTCGGCCGTGCGTGATGCCACCCGCCCATCGCTCAAGCGCGTGATCAACGCCACGGGAGTGGTGCTCCACACCAATCTCGGACGCGCACCACTCGCTGACGTAGCGATCCGCGCGATCGGTCACGTCGCGGAAGGCTATAGCAATCTCGAGTACGACATCGAGACTGGGCAGCGCGGATCGCGCTATTCGCACTGTGTCGGCCTGCTGCGTCAGCTCACGGACGCTGAGGATGCGCTCGTAGTCAACAACTGCGCGGCGGCGCTGGTGCTCACCCTCAACGCGCTCGCCCAGAAGAAGGAAGTCCTGGTCTCGAGGGGAGAGCTCGTCGAAATCGGCGGCAGCTTCCGGATTCCGGACATCATGGCGCGCAGCGGCGCTAAGCTCGTCGAGGTCGGCACCACCAATCGCACGCACGACGACGACTACCGGCGGGCCATCACCCCGAAGACGGCCGCGATCGTAAAGGTGCATCGCAGCAACTTCACGATCGAGGGCTTCACGGCTGAGGTGAGCGTCGATCGTCTGGCCTTCATCGCCGCCGAGCACGGCCTGCCCGTCATTCACGATCTCGGCAGCGGGCTCCTTCTTCCGCTGGACGATTACGGACTCTCGGGCGAGCCCACCGCGTCCGCCGCGCTGGCGTCGGGCGCGACACTCGTGCTCATGAGTGGAGACAAGCTCCTTGGCGGTCCACAGGCTGGAATCATACTCGGCCGCAGCGCCGCGATTGCCAAGCTCCGAAAGAATCCCTTTGCACGGGCGATGCGGGTGGACAAGCTTACCCTCTCCGCGCTCGAAGCGACACTCAGGCTCTACCTCGAGCCCGGGCGCGCGCTCAAGGAGGTTCCCATTCTGGCGATGCTCACCGAAAGTGTGGATCAGCTCGAGTCGCGCGCGCGTTCTGTGGCCAGCTCCCTTCGCTCCAGCAACATCGATGCGGAAGTGGCTCCGAGTACGGCGAGCGTCGGCGGAGGCGCCTTCCCCACCGCCGACATCCCATCGAGAGCGGTCGTGCTGAGCAAGGATGTGGAGCGCACGGAAGAAAGGCTCAGACGCGGTGAGCCGGCGGTGATCGGACGGATCGCCGATGGAAAGCTGCTGCTCGACCTCCGCAGCGTGCTTCCGCGCGAGGACGGGGTGCTCGTCCAGGCGATCGTCAAGGCGCGCTCGTGAAGAGCGGTCCCGACGCGGTCTTTCTCGACCGCGACGGCACGATCATGGAAGACGCGCACTTCATCAAGTCACCAAGCCAGGTGCGCCTCATTCCCGGCGCCGCGGCCGCTGTCAAGAGAATCAACGACGCGAAGGTCCCGGCAATAGTCGTCACGAACCAGTCGGGGATCGCGCGCGGCATTTTCAAAGTTGAAGACTACGAGTCCGTCCGACGCCATTTCGAGTCGCTCCTCGAAGCGGAGGGCGCTCACATCGATGCGAGCTACTATTGTCCGCACCACCCGAGCGTCGCGCCCTGCGATTGCCGGAAGCCGGCGACCAAGATGTTCGAGGACGCAATGCGCGATTTCGGGCTCGACACGAGAAAAGTGGCCTACGTGGGAGATCGCTGGCGCGACGTGATCGCATCGAAAACGCTCGGCGGCCGCGGAATCATGATCTCCTCCCACATGACCACGGACGAAGATCGCCGCAAAGCGCAAGGGGACGGGATCGAGACCGCGGCATCCCTCAAAGACGCCGTCGAGATGCTTTTTCGGTCTTCCTGAGAGACACGGCGCGGCGTAAAATCGGGGATGCCGTCACGCCTCGCCGTGCTCGCCTCCGGGCGCGGCTCAAATCTCCAGGCAATCATTGACCACTTCGACAACATCGCGCGTGAGCGGGTCGCGAAGGTCGCGCTCGTCGCGTCGAATCGCGCTGATTCCCCGGCGCTCATTCGCGCCGCCACGGCCTCGATCGACATCGCGCATTTCGACGGGGCCGACGATGGGACTCAACTCCTTGCCCTCCTACAGAAGTTTCGGATTGACCTGGTTGTGCTTGCCGGATACCTGAAGAAGATCCCGAGCACAGTCATACGCGAGTACGCTGGGCGGATCATGAATATCCATCCCGCCCTCCTCCCCGCGTTCGGGGGCGAGGGCATGTATGGTGCGCGCGTTCATGAGGCTGTGATCGCTGCGGGCGCGAAGGAGTCCGGTGTGACCGTCCATCTGGTCGACGACGACTACGACCGTGGCTCCATCCTCGCTCAGTGGCGTGTTCCGGTCGAGAAATCGGACACGGCGGAATCGCTCGCCGCGCGCGTGCTCAACGTGGAGCATATCGTTTACCCGCGCACAGTCGAGATGGTCGCGATGCTACAGCAACTCGAATCGAAAACTTCTTCCTGACATGCCCACCGCTCTACTCTCCGTCTCCGACAAGACCGGTCTCGTTGACTTCGCCAAAGGCCTGATCACCCTCGGGTGGGACCTCGTCTCAACCGGCGGCACCGCCAAAGCTTTGCGCGCTGCGGGCGTCGCAGTGCGAGATGTCAGCGATGTGACGCATTTTCCCGAAATGCTGGACGGCCGCGTCAAGACGCTCCATCCGGCGATACACGGCGCGTTGCTGGCGCGTCGTGATTCTCCCGAGCACTTGAAGGCGCTCGCCGATCACGACATCGCGCCGATAGACCTGGTGGCCGTGAGTCTCTATCCGTTCGAGGAGACGGCGGCGCGCGCCGGCGCCAAACCGGAGGAGATCATCGAGCAGATAGACATCGGCGGACCGTCGATGCTCAGGTCCGCCGCCAAGAACTTTGCGTCCGTTACGGTGGTGGTCGATCCCGCCGACTACGGGCGTGTCCTCGCCGCGCTGGAAGCGAAGGACGACGACATGGACCTGCGACGCCTGCTCGCGGAGAAGGTGTTCGCGCGCACGGCGGCCTACGACGCCGCCATCGCGTTTTGGTTCGGTCGCGAGCGCTCGGAGGTATTTCCCGATCGCACCACGATATCACTCGAGAAAGAGACCACCCTCCGGTACGGCGAGAACCCCGGCCAGCGAGCCGCCTTTTACGTCGAGCGCCGGGGCGAAGGGATCGCCGCACTGGAGAAGAAGGGCGGAAAGGAGCTTTCGTTCAACAACCTGCTCGACCTCGAGGGAGCTCTGTTCGCCACCGATCCATTTGCGGACGAGATCGCTTGTGCCATCGTCAAGCACACCACGCCGTGCGGACTCGCGACCGGCACCAGCGCTCTCGACTCCTACAAGAAGGCGCTCGCCTGCGATCCGGTTTCGGCCTTTGGCTCCGTGATCTCGTTCACGGTCCCCGTCGATGACGAGACCGCCGAGGCGGTATCGAGCCTTTTCGTCGAGTGCGTAGTCGCGCCTCAGTTCACGCCGGGCGCTCTCGAGATACTCGGCCGCAAGAAGAATCTTCGCGTGCTGGAAGGCCGGGCACAGTGGCGTGAGCACTCGCTCGATTACAAGCGGGTACGCGGCGGATTTCTCGCGCAGGAGCGCGCCGCGCGCGACGGGGGAGAACAGTGGCGCGTCGTAACCAAGCGTCAGCCGACCGAGACGGAGCTCAAGAACCTTCAGTTCGCGTGGCGCGCTGTCGGGAGCGTCAAGTCCAACGCGATCGTTCTCGCGCGCGACGGCGCCACGATTGGGATCGGCGCTGGACAGATGTCGCGGGTCGACGCGGCGTTTCTCTCCGTCTACAAGGCGCGTCTCACGGGCCACGACACCAAAGGCGCGGTAATGGGATCCGACGCGTTCTTCCCGTTTCGCGACGGAGTCGAGCAGGCGGCTGAGG
The DNA here is from genome assembly GCA_003134685.1 of Gemmatimonadota bacterium. Taxonomy (GTDB): domain Bacteria; phylum Gemmatimonadota; class Gemmatimonadetes; order Gemmatimonadales; family Gemmatimonadaceae; genus UBA4720. Next base: position 44,479 of record PLCA01000007.1, read on the forward strand.
CGGGAGTGGCCGCAATCGTCCAGCCCGGGGGATCGGTGCGCGACGAGGAGGTGATTCAGGCCGCCGACGAGTACAACATCGCCATGGTATTCACGGGAAAGCGGCAGTTCCGTCACTAGCGATGACAGCGACACCCCTCACGTCCGAAGAGCTCGACTACCAGCCGTCGTATCGCGCCGCGGCAATAGTATCGGCGCTCGTCCTCGTTCTCTATGTGATCACGCTCGCGCCGTCGACGGCGATGTGGGATACGAGCGAGTACATCGCGGCTGCTTATACGCTGGGACTGCCGCACCCGCCGGGGAATCCGCTGTTCGTTCTGCTGGGACGCTTCTTCGCGATTCTCCCGATCGCGCCCAACGTCGCTATGCGAATCAACATTCTCGCCGCGCTATGCAGTGCGGGCGCGGCGGGAATGTGGTTCCTGATCACCGAGCGGGTTCTCGTGGGTTGGCTGCCGGAGCGGTGGCAGAGGATTGCCGGCGGATCTCTCGCGGCGCTGATCGGCGCGACGGCGTTTACCGTCTGGGCGCAATCGGTGGTCAACGAAAAGGTCTACACCGTTTCGCTCCTGGGACTGGCGGTCGTCTCGTGGCTGATCGTCCGCTGGTGCGACGATCCAGACGGACGCAAGGCGGACCGACTCCTCGTGTTGATCGCGTACCTGAGTGGACTCGGCTTCGCGAATCACATGGCCGGCTTTCTCGCTCTGCCGGCGGTCGGAGCCGCGGTTGCCATTATCCGCCCGGCCACGCTGCTCCGCCCGAAGCTTCTGCTTGCAATTGCCGGCGCGCTTCTGCTCGGCATGACGCCGTTCCTGACGCAGCCGCTCCGCGCAGCGTACTTCCCCGCCATCAATGAGGGCGAACCGACAGGCTGCGCCACTCGAATCGGCGTCGGCTGCACACTCAGCAAGGCGACGTACGATCGGTTCATGTACAACTTCAATCGCGGCCAGTATGGGAAGCCGGGTTTGACCGAAAGGCAGGCGCCGTTCTTCGCCCAGGTCGAGATGTGGTGGCTGTACTTCCGGTGGCAATGGCTCAGAGACCCGTTTGATAACTATCCCGGGTTTCAGAAGACGCTCGCGACGCTCTTCCTCCTGCTCGGCGGACTCGGCGGTTACGTGCATTGGAAGCGCGACCGGAAGTCATTCTGGTACTTTGGCCCGCTCATGTTCATGGTGACGCTCGCGCTCATTACTTACATGAACTTCAAGTACGGCTCGTCGCAGTCTCCGGAGCTGGGCGACTCCGTTGAGCGCGAGGTGCGCGATCGCGACTACTTCTATCTCTGGAGCTTCTCGGCATTGAGCGTGTGGATCGCGCTCGGTCTCGTCTTCGTGTGGGAGACCGTCGCTGCGCTGATCGGCTCGGAGAAAGTCCGCGTGCGCGACGAAACGCTCGATCTCCCGCGCCGACGAAGCTGGCTGCTCGCCACTCCGGTGCTGGCGCTCGCGATCATCCCGCTTTTTGCGAACTGGAAGTCCGCTTCCCGCGCTGGTCAGACGGACACCGCGGATTTTGCCGCCGATCTCCTCAACTCCGTCGAGCCCTACGGGATTCTCGTCACCGCCGGCGACAACGACACCTTCCCCCTTTGGTACGCGCAGGAAGTCGAGGGAATCCGCCGCGATGTCATCGTCGCATGCCTCTCGCTGCTGAGGACCGACTGGTACACACGCCAGCTGCTGCGTCGCCCCATTTACGAGTACGATTCGCTGCGTGGCCCCGCGATCTACCGCGGCAAGACCTGGATAAAACCAAACGGGCCGCCACTCAAGCTGACGATGGCCGAGGCGGACGCGGTGCCATCGGTGGTCGAGCTGTCGTCGCCGCAGACCTTTCGCAGGGAAAAGACTGACATCGTCGTCAAGATCCAGCCGCGGTCGTACGGAGATTTCACAGGCCTCGGCCGCGAAGATCTGTTCGTCCTGTACATGGTCCGCGATGGATATCCGGAGCGGCCGTTCTTCTTCAGCCGGACGACGGGCGGATACGCCGAGGAGATGGGATTCGCCCCTTACACCATCGCGGTCGGGCTCGCGCGAAAGCTCGTCCCCCACATTCCAACAGCGGGAACGGGAATCGTGTCGGTGCCGGGGGAAGGGTGGTTCGATCTCGAGACGACTCGCACGCTCTGGGAGACGGCGTTTAAGGCACCCCAATCGATCGGGAAGCGCGATCTGTGGGTTGATCGTCCGTCGGCGGGCATTCCGTTCCTTTATCTGCGGACGGGGCTGGTGCTCACCTCAGCGCTGGCGCAGATGGGGCGCACCGATGAAGCGGCGCGCATCCGCGGCCAGGTCCAGAAAATCGCGCGCGCGGCTCAGCTCGAGGATGTGCTGGCCAGAGCGTCGCAGTAGGCGGCTGCGCGTCGTGATGACGCGCCAAAATCGTGCGTTGCTCGTGCGAATAGCCACACCTACATTGAGTATTGGAGGGTTGGCAGAATGGCTATTGCACCAGTCTTGAAAACTGGCGCCCGTAAGGGCTTGGGGGTTCGAGTCCCTCACCCTCCGTCAACGATTTGCAGGATTCACTCGAAGTAGATCGGTGAAGGCGGATAAGCAAAAACGGGGGCGGCGCGAAGGCCGTCCCCGTTTCTCATTGCCAGAGCTGTTACAGCTCTCGATCTGTTACCGATTACACGCAGGTAATGACGCCGTTGGTCATGGTGCAGACCTTGGCAGACTGCGAGTGCGTGGCAGTGCCGCTCCACGAAGCCGGCGGGCCGGCGAGGTTCGTGATGACGACCGTCACGTTCTGCGACGGGCTGAAACCCTGCAGAGGAGCCAGGCTGGTGGCGGTTCCACCGAAATACGCGCCGTTGTTGTCCGCGGCGTACTGCTCTTCGTAGGTCGCCATGTTGCGCAGGTCAGACTTCATCGCTGCCACATACGCCTTGTCCTTCGTGTTCGCGAACTTAGGAATCGCAATCGCGGCAAGAATGCCGATGATGACGACCACGATCAAAAGCTCAATAAGGGTAAAACCCTTTTTGTTGCGTGTCATGAAAGTCTCCTTAAGCGGTTGGGAACGGCGAGAGATGCTGCCGTCAACACTCAAAAGACGGGACGTTCGGCGATTCTGCAACACCTGAATAAAGCAAGCAGACTGCCGAATCAGGCCTTAACGCTAATCCCTTGCTGTATAGGCAGTTATACTGCTGAGCTAACCTACTTTGGGAGTCGAATTTGCCGCAAATTGCCTCATCCGTGCAATATGCCGGAGCGACCCTGACCGCAAACGCAAGAACAAACCCCACTCGGTGCCATGCGCGCCGAGTGGGGTTTCGCATGCGACCGCAAATCTCTACTGCCCTTGCACTCTGGGCGCAGGCGCAAGCTGCGAGAGTCTAGCTTTCATCGAGCTGAATCCGGCATCGTTTGTCGCCAGGCTGTTCAACGTCTGGGCCGGAACCTGATTCAACATCCGCTGGATGTCGACGATGCGGTCCTGCGTGCCCGGGTGATCCGCGAACCAGGCCGACGCGTTTCCCCCGCCAGAGCTCTGCTCCTCGGCCAGCAGCTTCTGGAAGAAAGTGTACATCCCGCGCGGACTGATCCCGGCGTGAATCACGTTGTTGAAGCCGCCCTCGTCGGCCTGTATCTCGTCGGTGCGGCTGAATTTCGCGAAGACCGCGGTGCCGCCGACGTTGATCGCCGCCTGTGCGACCCCACTCTGGCAGACCCCCGTCAGCGCGCAGAGAATCCCGACTCCGACATTGGCGGTCTGCGCCTGCTCCATCTGCTGGACGGAATGGCGCCTCACTACGTGCTCGATTTCGTGTCCCAGCACGCCGGCTACCTCCGACATGTTGCTGGCGCGCGCCAGCACCCCGCGATTGACGTAGACGAACCCGCCCGGCAGCGCGAAGGCGTTCACCACGTCTGAGTTCACGACCTGGAATTGCCAGTTGAGATCGCTGCGCGATGTGGTCCTGGCAATCCGGTTGCCCAACGCATTTACATAATTCTGAATCTGGGCATCCTGAACCATCGGAAGCTGCGCGTTGACCTGCCGCGCCTCATCCTGCCCCATTTGGACTTCCTGCTGGGTGGAGACCCCACACCCGGCGAGCAGCGCGATCGCGCCGATTGTGACTGTGACATTCCGCACCGAGTTAGCCCTCGAAAGTTATGTTCGTCGCTGGAATGGCCGGCGCGACATTGTTTCTCGCGCCGGCCCGAACCATGTGGCTATCTCGCAACTACGATCGTGCGCTTCGCGTCCGTGAAGACGGAAAACTGCGTTCCCGCAGGGATGACGGCGGAAAGTCCCTTCTTGGTTGCGCCGATTCCGAACGTTAGAACGCCCAGTGCCGCGGCCTGACCCTGGCGGTTCTTGCCAGAGACTTTCGTGGTGCCGCGGAGCGGAATCCTCGTACCATCGACTGCGCGTACGGAGGTCACCGACACGGTCACAGCCCCGGGATTTCCGCCCGCGCTACGGCGTGCAACATGAGCCACCGTTCCCCGCACTGGTGTTCCCGACGCGATCAGCACGTGGCCGAACTCCGAATAGTCCGCGGGCAGGTGAAACGCCACCTGCTGGCCCTGGGTGACCGACGCGCTCGAAAGATCCTCATCGATTGAGACGGTAAGAGGCGTGCCGGCCGGTATAATGACGGGCATTTGTGTGCTCGAGTTGGCGGCTGCTCTGGCGCGCTCACCTGATTGCGGGTTTTGAGCGCTGAGTGGAACCGCGGCTAGCGTCGCCGCAAGTAGCACGATCGAGCGTAGGTAATACTTCATACATTACTCTCCTAAGAAGTTGCTGCCGCGAAGTCGCGGAATGCATGACTTGATAGTCAAGGAGAGTGCCAAGACTAAGCTCAGCGGCGGGGCCTGCGACGCTCGTAAGTGGGCATTGTGGGAAAACCACCTTCCACTAGCCCAAAAGCCACTCCGTAAAGTCAGGGCGTAGTGAACTATCTCCTGTACACTGTGCACTCTCGCCTCCTACCCGTTCAGTTGCAGTTAAAACTCTCAACCCCGGTCGGAGCCTTTCCCGCTGGCGCCCGCCCGTCCGCTCCATCACTTTGTAGTTCTCGCAACCGGAGCCCCGCCAATGGCCGACTTCAGCAAGGAATGGATCGAGCATCTCAAGACGCAGATCTCGGGACGCATGACCGTCGTCGCGGACAAAGTGGATCCGCAGACCTACGACGAGCTCGTGACCGATCTTGCGTGGTTTACTTTCCGCTTCGCGCGCGATCCCGATACCAAAATGAGGAAAGTCTTCCGCTGAAATCCCCGCAGCGGCATTAGATTCGCCGTAGAGGGCACATCGGCAACCGGGCCGGGAGCGCCAAATGGCGGTGTGCGAAGTCTGCGGCAACGACTATGACAAGTCGTTCACCGTTACGACGAAGGGGAAAGCCCACACCTTCGACTCATTCGAGTGCGCAATCCACGCCCTGGCGCCGCAGTGCTCGCACTGCGGCTGCAAGATCATCGGCCACGGCGTCGAGAATAACGGAATTTTCTATTGTTGCGCGAGCTGCGCCGAGATGTCTGGCGTCAAGGGACTCGAAGACCGCATCTAGGTGCAGAAGCGAGGGGAAACAGCGTGAAGTGGAAGAATAGAAGTGATCCGCACGGCAAGCTCGGTGACGAGCGAGTGCGCACTAAGTTCGCCTGGCTGCCGGTTGAAGCGGATGATGGATTCACATATTGGCTCGCCCCTGTGGTGGTGCGCGAAAAGCTCCTGCCTAAGGTCACCCGTGGCGGTTTTGAGGACGACGACGAATCCTGGCAAATCGTCGAGGCCAAGCCGGTGAACGGCGGGAAGAAAGGCCGTAAGAAATAGCGGCCGGCCTGCTTGCCACTCACGATAGATCTGAACGCCGACCTCGGAGAGGGCTTCGGCCTCTCCCGCGCCGCGCAGGACGAGGCACTGCTCGACCTCGTGTCTTCCGCCAACATTGCCTGTGGCTTCCATGCCGGCGACGCGACCACCATGCGGGACACGGTGAGGGCGGCGAAGCTCCGCGGAGTCACGATCGGCGCGCACCCTTCGTATCCGGACATTCCCGGCTTCGGCAGGCGTGAGCTCGGTCTGCCCGCGAAAGAGATCCTGCACCACGTGGCTTACCAGATCAACGCCCTGCGCGAGGTGTGCGGATCCGAGGGAGCGAGACTCTCCTACGTAAAGCCGCACGGCGCACTGTACAATCGGGCCGCCCGCGATCGCGAAGCGGCAACCGCGGTCGTGACGGCAATTCGTGATGTCGAAGCATCACTCACTTTGCTGGGACTTCCGCACAGCGAGATGGCTCGCGCCGCGGAGCGCGCCGGGATCGCGTTCGCAACCGAAGCTTTCGTCGACAGAGCCTACAAGCCAGATGGAACGCTGGTGTCGCGCGACGAGCCTGGCGCGATAATCCGCGATGTGAAGAGCGCAGTCCAGCGCGCGGTAATGCTCGTCAAAGGCCAGACGATCACCGCGGACGACGGCTCCGAGTTGCACATTGCAGCTCAATCGCTCTGTGTTCACGGAGACAATCCCGACGCATCATCGATCTTGCGCGCGCTGAACGCCCGGCTCAAAGAATCTGGCGTGACAATCGGGCCGTTCGCCGCTTGACACCCGCCCCGTTGCGCGCCCATCCGCTCGGCGACTCGGCCGTAACCATTGTGTTCGGCGCAGAGCGGAGCGTCGAGCTTCTCCGCCGGGTGCATTCGGCGGCGCGCTCGCTCGAAGCAGCGAAGATTCCGCACGTCGATGATGTCGTTCCCGCGTATCTCGCGGTCACCGTGTTTTACGATCCGCGCAATGCGTCGTACGAGGAGATCTCAGCGAAGCTTATGGCCGCGTGCGATCGCGCGACTCACTCGAGCGCCAGATCGCCGAAGTCGCGGGAGCACCGAATCCCTGTCCGTTACGACGGAATAGACCTCGAGGCGGTGGCCACTTCCACTGGCCTTTCAGTGCAAGATGTCATCGCGCGGCATTCGGCCAGGGCTTACACGGTCGACCTGCTCGGATTCGTCCCGGGGTTTGCCTATCTGAGCGAGCTCGACCGATCATTGCACTTGCCCCGCCGCGCGCAGCCCCGCCCCCGTATTGCGGCGGGCAGCGTCGCCATCGCGGCGGCACAGACCGGGGTCTATCCGCTCGACACGCCGGGCGGCTGGCACATCATCGGCAGCACGCAGACCGTGATGTTCGACCCGACGCGCGATGCTCCGGCGCTCCTCGCTCCCGGTGACACGGTGCGCTTCGAGCGCGTTCCATGATCACGATCACGCGGGCGCCGCCGTACATGACCGTGCAGAACGGCGGGCGAAAGCATTCGCGCGCTTTCGGAGTGCCCCGCGGCGGTGCCATGGACACGTTTGCGATCCGCGCCGTCAACGCCATCGTTGGCAATTCTCTCGATGCGGCGGCACTGGAATGGGCGCTCGGCGGCGGGTCCGTCCGTTTCGATCGCGATTGTCTCTTTGCGATCGGCGGCGCGACCGCGCGTGCGACGCTCTCCGGAAAAGGCGTCGCGCCATGCACGACCACCTTCGCGCGGGCCGGTGAAGAGTTCACCGTCGAGCAGATCTCGAGCGGCCGTTTTCTTTATCTCGCGTGCGACGGAGGTTTCGACGTGCCGGTCATCCTCGGCAGCCGGTCCACCTATCTCCCCGGCCATTTCGGAGGACACGAAGGCCGAATGCTGAGAAGCGGTGATTCGGTCGCCCTTGGTGCGCGGCCGACCACCCTTCCGGCAGAAGGATTCCACTCTGCCGCCGATCTAATGCCGCGCTACGATAGCGCGATAGTTCACATCACTTCGGGCACGCAGGAAGATTCATTCGATGAATCAGCGTGGCGCACGCTGACCGAAAGTGACTACAGAATTTCCACCGCGTCAGATCGCACCGGCTACAAACTCGAGGGCCCTGCTCTCGGAAACTCCCTGGGTATGCTCCCCTCAGAGGCCGGGTGCCCGGGCGCAATCCAGATACCGGGGGACGGACTTCCAATCGCGCTGATGGCCGACGCGCCCACGATTGGTGGGTACCCCAAGATCGCCGTCGTCAGCGAGGCCGACCTTCCGATCCTGGCCCAACGGCGCCCCGGCGAGAGTATCAGGTTCCAGCTCATCACGATCGAGCAGAGCCAGCGCGCTCTCAAGCGCCGAGCGTCGGACATCCACACGATTAGTCAGCTGGCGAGCCGATCTTCCAGAGGCTGAAAACGCGCGCGGCGCCCTCGGCGGAGGCTAGCTCCTGGGAACGCCCGCAGACAGCCAGTATGGTGAAAGGATGATAGGACATTTAGCAGGATCCTGACTGTACGGCGCAACCGGGCTGCGGTATTCTCTTGCCTCGTCGGTCCCGTCTCACCCTCGCCCATGCGGAGGTAACGTTGCGTCCTCGGATTCATGTCGGAGAAGCTGTCCTCCTCATGCTCTTGCTCGCAGCGGTCGAGCGCGCGATGGCTCGCTCGGAATCCTCCGCTTTTGCGCAGCAGACGCAAAAGCCGCGCGTTCCCTTCCGCGTTCCTTCGGTTGACGAGCTGAAAGACAGCACATACCGGGCGTCGGCGCTCCGGGGGCGTGCAATACTACTGGCGACGCGCGACAGCCTTCCGCACAACGTCGGCAATTCTCTCCGCTGTGCGAGTTGTCATCTCGATGGCGGGCTGCGCCGGGACGCGATGTCCTGGGTCGGCAGCTTCGCGCGGTTCCCGCAATACCGTGCGAGGAGCGGCAAGGTCGATCTGATCGAGGACAGGATCAACGACTGCTTCCGGCGGAGCATGAATGGCAGAGCGCTAACACCCGAGGGCGGGGACATGCGCGACATTGTCACCTACCTCGCATTTCTGTCGAGCGGAACGCCGGTCGGCGCGGAGACCGAGGGCCAGGGCTTGCCACGCCTTCAGCCGCTCAAGGGTGATCCCGTGCGCGGTGCCGCCGTCTTCACAGCGGTGTGCTCCCGCTGCCATGGCGCGAACGGCCAGGGCACTCCGCTGGCGCCCCCAACGTGGGGACCGCATTCGTTCAACGTCGGAGCTGGCATGGCGAGAATCAACACCGCCGCATCGTTCATTCACGCAGTCATGCCGATCGATCGCGCCCAGCACCTAAGCGCACAACAGGCTTTCGACGTCGCGACGTATATCAACACGCGGCCCCGCCCCGATTTTCCGGCGAAGGCGCGCGACTGGCCCCGCGGCGGAAAGCCTGATGACGCAGACTATCACGTCCTAACCACGATTCCGCAGGCGAAGTCACGATGAGCGCATCTCGTCATCCAAACGCAGAGAGTTTCTTGGCAGCCTTGCGCTCGGTGCAGTCGCACTCGGCCTTACCGCCGTCTAAACCTGTATAGGCTTCCGACGCTAGCGCCCCGGCGCAAGCGCCGGCGGACTACCAATTTTGAGGTACCGCGCGAGATAAGAGTCCGTCACCTGCCTGATGAGTCTCGCGCTCACGGCATCGTACGCCGCTCCGTGACGGCCCGGCGGATAAATGCGCAGCTCGGCGTCGCGACCCGCATTGGTAAGCGCCGTCAGCAGCTGCATCGTGTTCTGCGGGTGCACGTTGTCGTCCATCATCGAGTGGATGAGAAGCAGATTGCCGCGCATCTTCGCCGCCTGCTCGATCGGCGCGCTCTCGACGTATCCACTCAGGTTGTCGTTGAGCAGGCTCATGTAGCGCTCGGTGTAGATCGTGTCGTAAAGTCGCCAGTCACCGACCGCGGAGTTCGCCACTCCCACCGGGAACAGCTCGGGATACATCTCCATCGTGAACACGGTGCTGTAGCCGCCGTAGCTCGTGCCGATGATCGCTACCCGTTTTGAATCGACATACGTCTGCTTCGCCAGGTATCGCGCGGTTTCCGCGAAGTCGAGCGCCTCGTATTTGCCGAGGTGCTTGTAGACGACCTTCATGAACGCACTGCCGTAGTTGTTGGTCCCGCGGTTGTTGGCGCCTACGACGATGTAGCCTTCCTGCGCCAACCACTGCGTCCAGCCGCTTGTTGCGAACGAATCGTAAACCTGCTGCGAGCCCGGTCCTCCGTAGATGTCGAAGATGACGGGGTAGCGCTTGCTGGGATCGAACGGAATCGGCTTGACGATGCTGCCGTCGACGTGAGCGCCGTCGGACGTCGTGAACGAAAAGATCTCGGCGGGAGAGTAAGCGTGGGTCTCGAGCCACTTCGTCACCGCCGCGTTGTTCTCGATCGTGCGCAGCTTCTGGCCCGAAGCCGCCCAGAGCTCCACCTGAGTCGGCTGCTTGAGCGAGGAATAGCGATCGAGGAAAAACGTCGCCGTCGGCGACATGTTGATCCGATGATTCCCTTCCGCCGTCGTGATTCGCCGCTGATCAGTGCCGTCGAATCGAATCGAGTACAGCTGGCGTTGGAGCGGAGACGCTTCGGTCGACGTGTAGTAGACCGTCTGCTTCTTCGCGTCACTCCCCTCGACGCGCGTCACGCTCCAGTTTCCGTGAGTCACCTGGTTGATCAGCTTTCCGGAATAGTCGTAACGGTAGAGATGCTGGAATCCGTCGCGATCGGAGAGCCAGAAAAACTCGTGCGAATCCGACGGGAACGTCATCATGTCGTCGACGCCCGCGTAGAAGTCGTAAACATCAAGCCAGGTCTTCGATGTCTCGGTCATCACCTGACGGCGCCCGCCGGTTTTCACATCGAAGAAGAAGAGCTTCATCACGTTCTGCTGGCGGTTGAGCGTGATAACCGCCAGCGTGTCCGGCCTGCTCGTCCAGTAGATCCGTGGAACGTAGAACTCGCCCTTCTCGCCCGTATCGAGCCACGTATTCTGGCCGGTGGAGACGTTGACCACGCCGATGCGCACCGTCGCATTCGAATCGCCGACCTGCGGAATGTGCAGCTTCTCCCACTCCTGATGCAGGCCTGAGTAGTCGGAGATCTGGATCTCGGGTTCCGCGGAATCGTTCAGCTGCCAGTAGGCGATGTAACGGCTCTCGGGCGACCACTTCCATGCCTGCGCGAGCCCGTACTCCTCCTCGTACACCCAATCGAAGTGGCCGTCGTAGATGTGCTCCGCCGCATCGTGTGTCAGGCGCTTCTCCTGGTGCGTCGAGAGATCGGTGACGTACATGTCGCCGTCGCGCTCGAAGCCGAGCATGGCGCCATTCGGAGAGAGCTCACCCGTTCTCGCACCCTTGGTAGCGAGCTGCATGCTGCGGTCGGCAAGCGAGTAGATGTAGAAGTCGGAGATCCCCGACCGGCGGTAGATCGGCTGGAAGTTCGACTGAAAGACGAGGTGCTTCGAGTCCTGCGCCCACTCGAACCCGTCGTAGCTGAACGGCTTATTCGTTCCGGGAAACGTGACGCCGGTGGTGGCGAAGAGAACCGTGTCTCGGCCGGTGGCGGGGTCGTAGGCACGAATGACCGGCGTGCCGGTGCGCGCATCGCGATCCGTGTAGGAGAAACGCATTCCCCCTTCTATCCAGTTCACGCCCCGCGGGCCCTGGCGGCCGCTGAGGATCGCGCCTGCCTGCATCGCCTCGTCCATGTTCGCGAACCGTTGCTTCTCCTGGCCGCCGGCGACAAGGGGTAGACAAATGACGAGCCCGACAAAGTAGAGCCTGGAAAGTTTTTTCATTCTCGCGTTATTGAGGAGGGGGAGGAAGCGGTCAATCGCAGCGGATGCTCACGCGCTCCGCTTGTTGCGAGGGTCAGCCCGCTGCTCATCGCATTTCCGGCACGTGACGACGCCCCGGAACGTACAGATGATGCAGATGAACGTCCCGCAGTTCTCGCAGGGATAACCTTCCGACGCGCGCTCCTCGTTGCTGCAGGACCGGCAAGTCATCGCGTCGCGTTCGCGCAGGATCTGGCGGGTTTGGGCCATCTTGCTCGCGGGCCTGGTTGAGGGAGATCGGAGAGCGCTCCGAGGGGCTGAATCTATATCACGGCGCACATTTGACAACGCGCTTCGCACTCTGAAGCCACGTGGTCAGCCGGTCAGGCCCCGCCTCATTCCACCCCTTCGGCACTGGGGCGAGGCGCCTCTTCTCCCCCTCGCCCTCAAAACAGAGCCAGCCGCTGCTGTATTCGCTCGCGACTTCCACAGTTCGGTGGAATGGATTCCTGCGCCGCTCCGGGGTGCGCCGCCGGTCCGAATAGCCCGGAAAATCGTCGGCCCCGCCGCCCGCCGCGCGTCGGTCAACCTTTCGTCTTTCCGCGGCGGCTGGGGTCACCAGCCAGACTTCCCACCGCTTCCCCGCAGGGTCAATAAAGGTCCGATAACTCACTGCGTTTCCTCCCGCCGGCTACGCACGGATGTCCGCGCTAACGAGCTATTAGTTTAGCAGGGCGGGTGCCAAAAAACGCTTGATTCCCTCTTTGATGGCGATTGTTTTTCGGCGGAAACGTATGTGTTCGTCGGCGCGATGCTCACCGTTGATCGAGTTTTCTCCCGGTATCCAGCCGATCGAAGTTGAGAAGCGCGTTGAACACCAGGAAATAGCTGCCGATCGTTTCGCCGCGGTACATGGGATTGTTGGCGAAGAGAATCACGTGTCCCTTTGCCAGTGGGACGTCCACGACCGCTGGCCGTTGAGCGACATCGGTGCCGTCGAGAAGGCCCGATGCCAGCAGCTCGCGTTGGTCGGAGAACCGAAGAATCACGCGCGGCCTGAGCGCTGGCGGAATGACCGCGAGCGGATTGCGCAGCTGTTCGTCAGTCACCGGTGCCGCCTGCCATGGCTCAACTGGTCTTCGCCGCGCAACGTCATTCCGCGGATCGAGCGGTAACCGCCCTTGCGGCGCGTCCACATCGTCCGCCGTCCCCCGGCCAGTCGGTCGTGCCGTCGCCGAGTCGGAAAATCTCCCGCCGCGAGTGCCCAGGACGTTTGTCACGCTGAAGCTCCCGCCGTCATCGCTGTAAAGGGCGAGGCTGTCGCGGATGCCGTACGCGAGCGGGCTCGCATCATCCACCACTTTGCTCCGCAAGAGACTTCCGACGACGTGCAGCCGTCCAGCCTCGTTGAGCGACACGCCACTGGCAAGTCCAAACGTGACCGCCATCTCGGCGGTGTTCTCGACCGTCACCAGCACGCCGCCGTTTTTCACGAAGGTGCTGAGATTGTCGACTCCCCTGAGCCCCAGTCCCGGGCGAATGTCATCGGTCTGGTCGATCCCCATATTGGGCGTGAGGTCGGTTTTCTTCCACGGCATCGGGTTTCGCCACATCGGCAGCCCGGCTACGATCTGCTGCGGGCTGCCTCCGCCAGGTGGAAAGATGATCACGTCGTATTTCGCGTTGAGATTCGGATCCGCGGCCGCATTCTGAACGTTGATGTACGAGTAAGGAATGTGGAGGAAGTCGAACGCCTGCCTCCACCATCCCTCGGTCTGGGTGCTGATCCAGGTGTGCATGATGGCGACGCGCGGCGCCCGCGCCGGGTGCATGGGAACCGACGGAGCAGCATCGAGAGCATAGACCTTGAGTCCCAGGTCGCGCGCGGCTTTGTCCAGATCGCCCGAAGAGATGCGACGGACGATGAACGACCCGCGCCCAAACTTCTGCCCTGCTGCTTCGAACGGTTGCTCGGCTATCTGAAAATCGGCGTCCTTGATTCTGTAGCGAAGAGTCGCCAATGCGATGTCGGCGTTGTGATTGATGGCGAAGACAGAACCGCTCCCGACGACGCCGCCGGGAGCTTTGATCTCGCCGGTCACTGATTCCATTGGCACAGCCAGAACCTTGGGATCCGTCACGCGGACGGAGCGCACGGCAAAATTCTCCGGAAAGGTCCACCCGGTGTCGTCATACGGAGTGCGCTGCGGATCGGTCGGGCTCCAGTATTGATAATCGAGCAGCGCGTCCGCGATTCTCGAGTACGGCTGGTCCATGCGGATGATGTAGCTCCCCGCTGGAAACTGACGCAGCTCAGTGCGCTGCACCGAGAGCGGCAGAGTGTCGAAGGGAGTGATCGCCGGTTTGATCGTGTCCGCTCGCGCGCTGTCCGTTCGCGGCCGAGGTGCGACCCGCGCGCTGTCTGCAACTCGCGGACGGTCGGCGGCCCTCGTGGTGTCGGTGCGCTTGACGCTGTCCGCCGGACGATCTCCACCAGAGGTCGCGGCACTCGGCGGCGTTCGCGGCCGCGGTACTGGAACAATCGCACTGAACGGTGCCGTCGCGCGCGAGATCTCGACGTGCTGCTTCTGAAGAATCCGGAGCAACTCCGCCTGCGCGCCCGGCCGCCTGTCGTCGGCCGGCAAGATGTACGCGGCCGGACCTTCCACTCGCGCCTTGAGAATCGATCTCTTGCTCTTCTCCCAGAAGTTCTCGAGGAACTGCTGGCGGTTGTTGGCGAAATAGCTGAGCGAGACAAGCAAGCCGGTCTCTTCGTAATTGTTGTTGTTGCGGAGCGACCATTTCACTTTGGGGAGCGGCGGACTCTGCCGGTACCAAGTGCGCGACGTCTCTGTAGGCGACAGCGTGCGCTCGACCGTTTCGGCCGTTCCTCCGTTTCCGAACGTCTCGTAAAGGCGGCTGATTCCGTTGTGGGTGGCGGCCATGAACATGAGATAGCCAGGCGACCAGGTATCGAAGTTTCCGTGCGTGAAGACGCCCGGCATTCCCAGTCGCGTCATCTCCTGGACGTTGTTCCAGCCGATCATCTGCCATTCGTTCGTGAGCAGCGGATCGAGCCAGGCGTTGTACGGACCATCGCCGACCGTGTTGTCGTAGAGGTATGGAACCGACTCGTGCAGGTCGTGCAGTACTTGGGCCTTCCAGTCGAGATAAGTGTTCATGACGTTCTCGGACAGCTTAAGCGTCATTGCCATCGCGTCGCGATTGTTGTCGTGCCCGACGTAGTGCCCCCAGTAGATAAGCGGCGGAGCAGTCTCGCCCGGATGCGCCATTCGCCAGCGGAAGAGATCCACCTGCCGGTCGCGCCCATCCACCTCGACGATGGGAGTGATGAGCGTGATCAGATGATCGCGGATGTTCTTGATGTAGGGGCTCTCATCCACAGCCAGTCGGTACGCGAGCTCCATCAGCGCCGTGGGCGCCCCCGATTCCGGAGAGTGAATCGTGCCCGTGATGTAGTAGACGGGCGTCGTCTGCGTGACGATTCGCGCGGCCTCAGCATCGTCCATGTTGATCGAGCGCGGATCGGCGAGCTTCGCAAGATTCGCCTTGTTTCGTTCGAGATTCGCGAACAGCGATTCCGATGCGACCGCGACGGCGATCATCTCGCGTCCCTCTTCGGTCGTCCCGATCGAATACACCCTCACGCGCGGACTCGCCTTGGCGAGCATGCGCATATAGGTGTAGACCTCTTTCGAGTAGGGAAGATTATTGCGCGCGCCGGCGATGTCGCCCAGCACTGCCTTGGGTGTCGGCACCGTCGCCGATGCCGGCAGATAGTCTACGAGTGGTGAGAGGAAGAACGACTCAGTCGTATACTCGCGGATTTTTCGCGTGTACTCCTCGTCGATCGGCTGATTCGGATCGCGGCCAGGGCGCGTGGCGGAAGGCGGAAGACCCGGCGAGTTGATCGGCGTGGCGTCCGCTGCCTGCGCGTGCAGCCGCGCGGCACCGGCCGCTATGAAAAACGAGAAGAAGAATGCGAGTTTGCGTACTGACGGTCTCATTTCCAAGCCTCGGTAACGATCATCGGGTTGTTCTCATTCGACCATGGAGGTCGGGACCCGAAGCTAGTCCGCGGAAATGGCTGGAGCAACACGGTGGCGCGAGGGCGCGCACGAGCGCCCTCGCCTACTGCGCCGTCACTTGAGCTCGATCTTGCCGATGCGGCCGGTGCCGCTCAACGCGAGCCAGATGCGGCCACGTGTGCTGTCGACTGAGACATTCCGAACGATCGACCCAGGCGTCGGAATCCTGATCGTCTCCGTTTTACCCGTCTTTCGATCGAACGCGACGATGGTACCGGAACGTGCTTCGTCGTAGAAGATCCGTCCGTCGGGGGCAATCGCGATCCCGTAGGGCGCGGAGCTTGTTCCGCCGGGCGAGAGCCATTCCTTGAACGCGCCGTTCTTCGGATTGTAGGAGCCGAGGTAGCCGCGCGCGAAATCGCTGTACCACACCATGCCGGACTCGTCGACGACGAGGCGTCGTGGACGCGCGCCGCCGTCGGGCAGAGTGATTTCGCGAAGTGCTCCAGTCTCGCCGTCGATCCGCCCCAGTTTGTTCGTTCCAAACATCGCAACCCAAATCGAGCCGTCGGGAGCGTTGACCATCCCATACGGAAGCGCGCGGCTCGTCGGCACCGTCCACACCTTGGCCTGGCGCGTTCGCGGGTCGAACCGGCCGTACATGTTGCTCTGTTGAACCGTGAACCAGACAACTCCTTTGCGAATGAGCGGAGTGTGCGGGTCACGGGCGGCGGCCGGTAGCGAATACTCCTCGATGTGCCCGGTTTTTGGATCGAGGCGACCGAGCTTGGCGATCCGTTGCGCCGTGTACCAGACGCCTCCGTCCGGAGCGACGACAATGCCGTGCGGTCCCGACTCGGGCGTCGGCGTCGCATAGTCGGTGATCTTTCCGGTCGCAGGATCGAGTCGCCCGATGAAACTGTTCTGCTGGTCCGTGTACCAGACGATTCCGTCAGCACCGACGGCAGGATCGTGCGGGAATGCCTGGCTGCGCGGAATCTGATACTCGACGACGGCGAGCGGCGACGCGACAGCGCCGATCAAGCCGAGCGCGGGCAGCAGTTTAGCCAGGCTGCGAGTATTGCGGAAAATCATCTTACCCTCCAGCAAATGCGTTCCCAAATTGATGCACGAACGCACTTCGGTTCGCCAGCATCTCTGAATGATGACGCGTTGGAGAAGTCTCCCGGCAACAATAAGCGCCCTAGTTCAGCTACGAGACCAGGGTTTGACCCTGCCATGATGAGTATCCCGCTTATCGTCAGCTGCATTGTAGCGTCAGCATGGGTCCCGGCACACAGGTAAAGTGCCGGATATTCGTCGATGTCGAACGAAGCAGACAGAGCGGTTGGCGACGCCACGTCAGGCGCACTACTACTACTCCACTGCTGTCCTGAAGCAGTCGGATGGGACCTTTCCACCAAAGTTGATATCCGACTGTAGAATCGGTACGCTGGACCAGAAACCGGATATCGAAGCCACCTTCGATCTCCGGAGGCGATGGCTTCCCATAGAGCGTGTCGCGGCGCACTACGTGATTCGCGATCATCAGCCAGACAGAGTCGGCGCCCAGCTCCGGAGGAATCGTTGCACCAGGCGCCGAGTGGAGTGTGATTTCGGCCCAAAGCACACGGAACTTACGACTCTCCGGTGGCGGGTCGGGGTCGTCAGGCAAGTAGTAAGGTCTAACTTCGATATTCGCGGCGACGCTGATCGCAACGCCGCCAACCGTGGCCCGCTTAGCAGCGGCGAGGAGATCCCTCCGCGACGGCGAAGCCGGAGCGGACTGGGCCCTCAAGCTGCACGCTGAGGCGCAGAAGAGTAGTACGACAAAGAGAATGCTTCGCATGAAATACGGAGCGTGTGTGACGGGCTAACGTCTAGGTTCAACCTGTAAGCACACTACCTCATTGCGGCGAAGTCGTAATGAACTTTTCGGGTCTGGCGATAACGCGGATTGCG
Organism: Gemmatimonadota bacterium; assembly: GCA_003134685.1. GTDB lineage: Bacteria > Gemmatimonadota > Gemmatimonadetes > Gemmatimonadales > Gemmatimonadaceae > UBA4720. Next base: position 62,063 of record PLCA01000007.1, read on the forward strand.
AGAGTCTACCTGAAATGCTGCCTAGTACTGCGTACACATACTTTCGTCGCACACTCAAAGGGTTGAAGAAGTGTATGTGGGAGAATAGCTTGCGAAGCTCTCTGGAGAGATGGCCGAGAGGCTGAAGGCACCGGTTTGCTAAACCGGCATACGTGGAAACGCGTATCGAGGGTTCGAATCCCTCTCTCTCCGCTCGGCGGGTCCGCGCATCCAGTGTGGGCCCGCTTTTCATTCTCGAGTCGCTGATGACAACAGGCACCAGACCCAGATCGAATCGCTGATGACAACGGGAACTAGACCACGGCTCCGCTTCGCTCCCTCGCCGACCGGATATCTCCACGTCGGAGGAGCGCGCACGGCGCTCTTCAATTGGCTCTACGCGCGCAAGTTCGGCGGAGAGTTCCTGCTCCGCATAGAGGACACGGACAAGGCGCGGAGCACCGACGAGAGCACGCGCGCGATCTTCGAAGGGATGGAGTGGCTCGGCCTGCTTTGGGACGATGGCGTCGTCTATCAGGGTGCGAACCTCGAGCGCCATCAGGCGGATGCCAAAAAACTCCTCGACAGCGGAGCTGCCTATCGTTGCTTCTGTACTCCGGCCGAGCTCGACGCACGACGCCGCGAAGCGGAATCGCGCAAGGAGGCGTTCAAGTACGATCGTCGCTGCGAGCGCCTGCCCCGGGACGAGGTAGAACGCAGAGTCGCTGCAGGCGAGCCGTACGTAGTGCGCTTCCGCGTCCCCGAAGGCACGACGGAGTGGGACGACATGGTCCACGAGCGGATCGCGTTCCCGAACAAGGACATCGAGGACTTCGTCATTCTCCGCTCGGACGGGACGCCGATCTACAACCTCGCGGTCGTGTCCGACGACATCGCGATGGGAATCACCATCGTGATGCGCGGCGACGACCACATCTCCAACACGCCCAAACAGATTTTGCTCTACCGCGCGCTCGGCGCCTCGCTACCGACGTTCGCGCACCTGCCGATGATTCACGGGCTCGACGGAAAAAAGCTGAGCAAGCGGCACGGCGCGACGGCCGTCGGAGATTACCAGCACTACGGGCTTCTTCCCGGCGCGTTGCTGAACTTCCTCGCGCTTCTCGGCTGGTCGCCGGGCGGTGATCGCGAGATCATGACAGTTCCCGAGATGATCGAGCTCTTCAGCGTCGATGGCCTCCAGAAAAAGGCGGCGATCTTCGACCCTCAAAAGCTCGAATGGATGAATGGCCAGCACCTCTCGATGATTCCGCTCGAAGAGCTGGAGCTGCGCGTCACGCCCGCGATCGTGACGGCGCGTCTTGCTACCGAAGAAGAGCTGGTGGAGAGGCGCGATTGGTATTTCCGGTTGCTCGATCTCCTGCGCGTCCGCTCGCGCACGATCGACGACATCGTGCGCCAGGCCGGCCCCTATTTCCTCGAAAACATCGAATACGATCCGGTCGCCGTCGCCAAGAACTGGAAGGATCCGGTCGAGGCGACCGCGCTGCTGCGCGCCACACGGGAGGCTCTCGCACAAGTCTCCGACTGGCAAACGGAGCCCCTCGAGACTGCTCTCCGATCGCTGGCCGAGTCGCACGGAATTTCGGCCGGAAAGGTCTTTCAGCCCCTCAGGGTGGCTTTAACCGGCCTTCCTGTGAGTCCCGGCATCTTCGAGATGCTGATTCAGATGGGGCGCGACCTGTCCCTAAACCGGATCGACAAAGCCCTGGCGGTCCTGGCCACGTAAGAAACTTACAGGCAGCTAACAAACTGTTGACCAGGTACGCTTTCGTACACAAATTACCATTTGACGCGACCCGCTGGACCCGCGGCCCGGCTTCGCCTTTCAAAGGACTTCAAATGGCCGAGCAACTAACAAAGCTTGAGAGCTCGGTATATCACTACCTTCTCGACTTCACGGCCGAGAACACCTACCAGCCCAGCATTCGGGACATCGGCAAGCAGTTCAAGATCAAGTCGACCAAGACCGTCTCGGACCTGCTCCAGTCACTCGCAAAAAAAGGATACATCGAGAGAGATCCGGCCAGATCGCGTGGCGTCAATCTCCTCGGCTTCGGTGCCGCTCTTCGCACGCAGCCCGTTCCCTTCTACGGAAGGATCCACGCCGGTGAGCCGGCGCTCCTCCCCGAGCACAGACACGGATTCATCACCATCGATCGCCGCTTCGTCCCTTCCGATGAGGTTTTTTTTCTCAAGGTGAAGGGTGACAGCATGGTCGGCCGCTGCATCAACGACGGCGACTATGTGATGGTCAACCCGAAGCAGGATCCCCGCGATCAGGACATCGTTGCCGCCCGTCTCGGAGAGGACGCAACTGTGAAGACCTATACTCGACGCGGCGGCTCTGTGGTTCTCGAGGCAGCCAACCCGGCGGACCGGGATATAGCGGTGCAGCCTGGCATGGACTTCGGACTCCTCGGTGTGATCTGCGGAGTCTTCCGTCCCGGCTTCGACGCGCAGAGCAACACCGCCATGCAGTCGTAGCAGGAGCGAGATGAACGATTCGAGCGGTCGGCCTCGCAGGCCGGCCGTTTTTTCGTTAAGGTGGGGGCTAATCTGAGGTGCAAAGATGGCTGATGAAAAAATCGACTCCTCGGGTATGCCCCTTCCCGCGCTCAAGCAGCTGACCCCTGTCCTGATCGTGGAGGCGGTTGAGCCCTGCATCAAGTTCTGGACTGATCGCCTCGGGTTCGAGGTCACGAATCAGGTTCCCGGCCCTGACGGAAAGCTCATATTCGCCAGCGTGCAGAAGGCGGGCATCGAGATCATGTACCAGACGCGCGCGAGCGTAATCAGCGAGCAGCCCGGATCGGCGGGCGATCTGATGGGACACTCGGTTGCTCTCTTCATCACGGTCGGGGACCTCGACACCGTGGTCAAGGCTCTCGAGGGAGCGCCCGTGGTGAAGCCTCGCCACGAAACATTCTACGGGAGCACGGAGATATACGTTCGTGAACCGGGCGGGAATACCGTGGGGTTCGCGCAGTTTTCCTAGGCTGGGAACTGCGAGCCGATACCGGCTCCATCGCAAGAACAACAGAACGGGCGGGAGGCGTCAGAGGCGTAGTTGGACGCAAAAAAACCCGCCTGAGCGGGCTTGGACGAGAGCAGGCACTTTCACGCCACCGAGGCAAGTCCGGGCGTTGTGAACTAACAAACTGGCAACTACACCTCTGACGCCTCCCGCCTGTTCTTTATGTAGTTCGCCCGTCGAGTTCGTTACCGCCCTATTGGTGCGGATCCCCGGTACCGTCCTTGGACGACGACCCCGCCAGCGCTGCGGCCCGTTCCCGCTCCTTTCGCTCCCGGATGCTGCGAACGGCTTTCATGAAATCCGCATCGTTGACCGCCTGCTGCGCGTGCCACGTGATGTCCCGATTCATGGCGGCGTAAGTGCGATCGCGCTCCATCGTTGTCGGATTTCCCTGAAGGTTGAGCGGCAGCATGGCGAGCAGCGCCGTCGGAATCGAAAAGGGACCAAGTCTAATTGCCCGCTTGTCGATTCCCCACTTGTAGCCGCCCTTCTTGATGGTCCAATCGGTCGGATCGCGTCCCTGCGCCGCCGCCGCGACGGAATCGTTGTAGGGCGCAATCGCATCGGCGATGAGGCTGTCGATCGTCTGCGCGACGGTCTTCGGAGGCGCAATGATCGGCGACGGTGGACTCCAGAGCCGTCCGTCAGAATAAGACGGGCGAACTCCGCGCACCGGACCTCCGCCACCCACGAGCGGGCCGGTTCCCTCTTCCTCAGCCGGCCTGGTCACCGCGGTTGAGGGAGAGGGAATTGTTGTGGGGACTGATGTGGGCGGCGTCACGTGAATCTCACGCGATTTCTCGGGACGCCCATCGCCTCCGCTCTTTCCAGGCGTTGGCTTCTCACCCGGCTTAGCCAACCTCACGAATCCGACGCGCTGCTGAGGGACCGCCTGGCGCTTCGGATTCGTCGAGAAATCGGCGTTCAGAATCAGCATCCGCATGAAGGCGATCACGACCAAGACGTGCACGCCGAGGGACAGGAGGAAGGAAGTGGATACCTTCCTCCTTTCCCTCGGCGCTTCAGACTCGGTCGCGACGCGGCGGAAAATCATCAGGCTCGCGCCATCCCCTGCGCTTCCGGACGACGACCGGAGCGAGCGTCGTCCCCAGCTTGCGCTTGCAGACGCTTGAGAACGCGTCCGGCGCGGGTTGCTGCTTCACGCAGACGGTCAGGCGATGTGATGAAGGACACGCGAAAAAATCCTTCGCCACCCGGACCAAACAGGGAGCCCGGCAATACGATCACGCCTTCATCCTGCAGCAGGCGCTCGCCGAACACGGCGCTCGGAATGTTCTTGGGGAGTGGGCACCAGATGTACATCGTGGCCTTGGGCGGGGCGACCGGAAAACCCGCCGCCGAGAACGCCTCGACCGCCGCGTCACGACGCTCCTTGAAGGCGGCGACGTTCGTCGGGATCCAATCAGCGCACTTGTCCAGCGCGGTTGCCGCGGCTGCCTGAACTCCCATGAAGGTCCCGGTATCGATGAACGATTTCACTTTCCCCAGCGCGCCGACGAACTCCTGCTTGCCGCACGCCCACCCGCAACGCCAACCGGTCATGTTGTACGTCTTCGACATCGAGTGGAACTCGATCGCGACGTCGCGCGCGCCCTTGATCTCGAAGATGCTCGGGGGCACGTACCCGTCGTAGGCGAGCTCGGAATAGGCATTGTCATACACCAGCAGGATATCCAGTTCCTTGCAGCGCCGGACTATCTCCTCAAGGTACTCTGTGGGAGCGGTCGCAGACGTCGGATTATTCGGATAGTTGAGGTAGAGGATCTTCGTCTTCTTGAGCACCTCAGCCGGGATTTTGTCGAGATCGATCAGGAATCCGTTTTCGGGCCGGAGCGGGTATTTGTAAGGCGTCGCCTCGGCCAGCAGCGTGCCGCCTAGGTACGAGTTGTAGCCGGGCTCGGGCACGATGGAGTAGTCGCCCTTCGTGAGATAGGCGAAGGCGAGATGGGAGATTCCCTCTTTCGACCCGATGAGAGGAATAATCTCCTTGATGGGGTGAAACTCCTGGCCGAATCTTCGCTTCATGAATCTCGCAACCGCTTCGCGGTACTCGACGAGGCCAAGAGCGAACCCGTAGCGACTCATAGTTGGTATACGCGCGGCTTCGGCGATTCGCTCGATCACAGCGGGGGGCGGCGCGAGGTCCGCGTCGCCGGCTCCGAGATCGATGACATCCATCCCGCGAGCGATGAGCTCTCGCTTCTGTTCCGGGATCTTGGCGAGAGGATATTCGGGAAGACTGAGCAGTCGCTCTGTGTAGGCAGGCACTATCGGCTCTCCTTAACTGGGTTGCTCACGCGGCTGACACCGGGAATCTCCACCTCAACCACGTCACCAGGGGCGAGCGGTCCGACACCCGATGGTGTTCCAGTTGCGACGAGGTCCCCTGGCTCCAATGTCATGATGCGCGAGATATATGCGAGGAGGGATGGGATCGAGAAGACCATCTCGCTGCTTTTCCCCCGCTGTCGCTCGACGCCGTTCACCCGCGTGACGACGGTAAGACTGTCGAGGTCCGGAAGCTTTGACGACTCCTCTCCCAGAGGACAAAAGGTATCAAATCCCTTGGCTCTAGTCCATTGTGAATCTGCCTTCTGGAGGTCGCGAGCCGTCACGTCGTTGACCGCGATGATCGCTCTGATTCCACGAGCCGCATCACCTTCAGACACTCCCTTCAGCGTCTTCCCTACGACGACTCCAATCTCTCCTTCGAACTCGACCCTGGACGAAGCGCCAGGCAGAACGATTGGCTCGCCTTCCCAGACTACGCTCGATGGCGGCTTCAGGAAGATGAGCGGCTCCTTTGGAACCTCATTTCCGAGCTCCTTTGCGTGCTCGCGGTAGTTGCGTCCGACGCAGACGATTTTTCCGGGGCGGAATCTTGTGGCGGGCATCTCAGTTGGTCACCTGTATAGGGCGTTGGGTTGCTCGAGACTCGTCCTTCACCTGCGCGCTCACGCCTCGCTCTCGTGCGCGATTTTGTAGGCTGCGTTCCGTGACGCGCCGAGTGCCGAGACGAGGTAGTCCATCACATCGCGCGGAGATTTTCCCGCGGCGCGGAGTTTATTCGCCGCGTCGTTCAGGTCGCGCTCGCTGACCGTGCGCGCTTCCGCCCCCCCGATCACCAGCACGACCTCGCCCTTCGGGTCCGCTTTGCCGTATACGCTCGCCAGCTCCGCGACGCTGCCGCGCCTGAACTCCTCGAACTTCTTGGTCAGCTCTCTAGCGACGACCGCACGCCGCTCGCCGGCACCGGCGTCGACCAACGCTTCGAGCGTTGCGCTCACCCGATTCGGCGCTTCGAACAGCACGACCGTAACGCGGGAATCAACGATCTCTCTCATGATCTCTCCGCGCTCCTTTCCCTTGCGCGGCAGGAATCCGAGGAATGTGAATCGCTCCAGCGGCAGGCCTGATCCAACGAGCGCCGCCATGACCGACGATGCGCCCGGAATCGGCACCACCGGCACCTGGGCCTCCAGCGCGGCTGCGACAAGGCGTGAGCCGGGATCGGAGATGAGCGGCGTCCCCGCATCGGATATCAGGGCGATGGAGTCACCCGCGAGAAGTCGCGCGATGAGCCGCGGCGTTTCCTTCGCCTCATTGTGCTCGTGGTACGAGCTGAGTGGTGTCGCAATGCGGTAGTGGTCGAACAGGCGCCGCGAGTGGCGCGTATCCTCCGCAACGACGAGCGCGGCCGAGAAAAGAACCTCGACCGCGCGAAATGACATGTCTCCCAGATTGCCGATGGGAGTGCTCACCAGAAAGAGCACCCCCGACTCGGCTCGCGCCGCGACCTTTGCGGAGCTCATGAGTCGTCTGGCGACGGACTTCGCCGATTACGCGGCGGCGTGCTGCCTGAACTTCTCCGCCAGCGCGGGCTTGCCCATGAAGCCGATCACCTGATCGACGAGCTTCCCATCTTTGAAGAAGAGAATCGCGGGAATCGATCTCACGTTGAACTTGGTCATGGTCTTGATGTTCACGTCCACATCGACCTTCGCGACCTTCGCCTTGCCTTCATATTCGATCGCCAGCTGATCGAGCACGGGTCCAACCATGCGGCACGGTGCGCACCAGGTCGCCCAGAAATCGACGACGGCGAGACCCTTGTGCTGCTCGATCTGCACCTCGAAATCGGAATCGTTCACTTCAACTGCATTCGACATTTTGTAATCTCCAAACCGCAGGATACCCCACGGGGCTTCGTCAGTTAGTTTGCCGCGGGGGACGTTGGCGGTTATCTCCTTAGCAGTGAAAGCAGAGCGCCGGCGGTTATCTCCCTGCAACGAAGGCGGACCGCCTCCCTATCATCTTTAAACTTAATGACCCCATCAACCCCGCGTGGCGCGCGAGTATCCCATATTGGAATCGCGGTCGCGGCCATTGCCGAGAGTCTCCCCTTTTTTCGGGACGTGCTGGGGTTGACAGAGGTCGCCCTCGAGGACTCCGACGGGGCGAGCATAGTCGGCTTGAGCGCCGGCGAGCCATTGGTAGAGCTTCTCGAGGTGGACGACCCGGCCTCGCCGATCGCGAGATTCGTGGCGAAGCGCGGCCCGGGCATTCATCACATCTGCTTTTCAGTTGACGATCTCGACGCCACGCTGGAGCGCTGCCGTCGCGCCGGTATTCAGCTCATAGACGAGAAGCCGCGCATTGGCGCGGAGGGAAAGCGCATTGCCTTCCTGCACCCCAGATCCACCGGCGGGGTGCTGGTCGAGCTATCAGATCACTGATGTCGTGTCGAAGTCCCGGGATTGCCGCAGAAGTCGCGCACGGACGCGATGTCCATGTTGTCGACGTACCATCTGCCACCCGGGCCCTTGATCGCGTAGAAGGTCGTCTCCCGTGACAAATTTCCCTTGTTCAGCTGGACGCGAATCTCGCGGTGCCCCCCGATGCCACCGGCTTCGCCGAGTGTGCGGGCGCTGTCGTGGTTGAAATAGCAGGCGAGGATCACCTCGCGCTTCTCGAGCTCGGTGCGGTCCATCGTCTCGCGGGCCGGACCGTCCTTGGTGCCGAAGACGGTGGACATTGCCTGGAGGTCTTTCGCGTTCACAGCCTTCAGGAACTCGTCGACGGCGAGCTGCGCGGAGGGCGCGCCCGTGATCTGTCCGTTGCTGCCCATTTTCTGGGTAGCGCTCGAACAGGCCGCAAGAAGGAATAGACCGGCAACTTTTCTAAATGACACGATAGAATTCTCCACTGGATAGAGCTGCGACCTAGGGACTGCGACAATGAACGCAAAGCAACAACGGCTGTATATCAATATCGACCACGTGGCGACATTACGGCAGGCTCGGCGTGGAGCTGAGCCGGACCCGGTCGATGCTGCAATTGCATGTGAGGCCGCCGGAGCGGACGGGATCACAGCGCATCTGCGCGAGGACCGACGCCACATTCAGGACGCCGACATCCTGGGATTGAAGAAAAGCGTCCGTACGTATTTCAATCTCGAGATGGCGTGCGTGCCCGAGATGATCGAGCTGGCGCGTCGCATCAAACCGGAGCAGGTGACGCTGGTGCCGGAGCGCCGGGAGGAAATCACGACCGAAGGCGGACTCGACATCGCTAGTCAGCCCGCACGGATCACAAGTGCCATCGACGCTCTGACCGACGCCGGCATTCGCGTCAGCCTTTTCATCGATCCCACCCGCGCCGCGGTCGAGCAGTCGAAGAAGCTCGGCGTCCCTGCGATCGAGCTGCATACGGGGACATATTCACACCATCCCGAATCAAAGAAGACGATCGGCGCGCTTCGCGATTCCTCGCGGAGAGGAGCGGATCTGGGTCTCGCTGTGCACGCAGGGCACGGCCTCACGGTGAAGAACGTCGGACCAGTCGCCGCGATTCCTGAAATCGAAGAGCTGAACATTGGGCACTCGATCATCAGCAGAGCCGTGTTCATCGGCCTGGACAGGGCGGTGAAGGAGATGCGCGAAGCCATCCTCGCTGCTCGGTCGTCATAAAGGGTTGAGCTTTGACTGTGAGCCCCAAACCGCCCACCTTTCCGATGTGATCTGGAGAATGCGCTGATGACGATGCCCGGCCGGCTGCTGGATTTCTTTTCTCTCGAGGCGAGTGAGTATCTCACGCGCCTCGAGTCGCTGGCCGCGAAAAAAGGGATGGAGCCTTCCGATGCGACGCAATTCGCCGCTGCCGCGCGCGGACTGCGCGGCAGCGCCACGATGGCAAAGGCGGGTGGGATCGTTCAGGTGGCGATGACGGTCGAGCGAATCGGGTCGGGCGTCGTCCATGGGGCGACCACGTGGGAGCCTGAGCTTCAGCGCGCGATTATCGGCGTGATCGAGGATCTGAAGCTGCTGGTGAGATCGGTACGGACGTGGGGCGCCGATCAAGATGCGCGGGTAGAGGAAAGTCTGCGGCGCCTGGCGCGGTTCGCGCCCGCGCGGAAGGAGCAGAAGGAAGATTTGATCATTCCCATCTCGCAGCTTTTTTTCAACGACGACGGACAGCACATCATCTACGTTGCTCCGAATCCGAAGACGCACTACGAGCAGCAGCTCCGCGAGCAGAGCGTCGGCATCGGCCCCGGCACTCTGTCTCCTGAAGTGAAGCGCGTCCCGACTCCTTCGCGCGAAGTGCCGCCTCCACCGCCCAGAACTCCGCCTCGCGGCCAGGAGCTGCGGGACGTGTTGAACTCGAGCCTGGCGACGATGCGCGGGCTCGATACCCGGCACTCGGGACCGCAGCCGACGGCGACCGACCTCGTCCCGATTCAGCAGTTGCTCTACCGCGGACAGAGCGCCATCGAGCGCGCCGCCGAGATTCGCCGCGCCCTCAAGAAGAGTGGAACTCCGCCGACACGCGCGCTCGTGGACGAGCTCGTTGATCTGGTAGAGCTCGCGGCAGCAGAGTAGACGTTGCGACCCGGATGGCGCGCCGCACTCGGAGCAGTGCTGAGCGCCGCGCTCATCTACTGGACGCTCCACGGAATCTCACCCACTGAAGTAGCGCACAGACTATCGGAAGCTGATCCCCTGCTCTTCGCCGCGGCGATGTTCTGCGCGACGGCGATCTTCGCTCTGCGCGCGCGCAGGTGGCAGACGATTCTCGAGCCCGTGGCCGGTAAGCTTCCCTTCGGCTCGCTGTGGCGCGCGACAGCAGTGGGGATGATGGTGAACAACGTCGTGCCCGCCCGCGCCGGCGAGATCGCCAGAGCTTACGCATTGACCAGGGAAGTGCCGGTCCCATTCGCCACATCGCTCGCTTCGCTGGTGGTTGATCGCCTCTTCGACGCCATCGTGCTGCTGCTTCTGGCCGCGACAGCGCTGCTCGATCCGGCGCTCTCGAGCGCCAATACGCTGGCGGGCCGGCCGCTCAGCGCATTCGCGACCGGAGCGGCCACGGTCGTCGTCCTCCTGCTCCTCGCGCTCTACGCCCTCGTTTTCTTCCCGAACCAGCTGCTTCGGTTGTTCGAGCTGTTCGCGCGGCGGGTTTCGCCGGCAACTGAGCAGCGGGGACGCAAGGTGCTCGAGACCTTCGTGAACGGGCTGAGCGTGCTGCGGAGTCCGGGCCGGTTTGCGGCGGTGTTTGGATGGACGCTCGCGCACTGGCTGCTCAACGCGCTCGGCTTCTGGCTTTCGTTCAAGGCGGTTGGCATCACCGCACCCTTATCTGCCGCACTCTTTCTCCAGGCATTCATCGCGCTGGGCACCGCTGTTCCGGCGCTCCCCGGATTCTTCGGGGTGTTCGAGTACATGTCGGTGCAGGGACTCGCGGTTTACGGAATTGGCCAGCAACAGGCGGCGACGTGGGCGATCGGATATCACCTTTTTTCCTTCATCCCGATCACGGCGATCGGAGCCTACTACTTCGCGCGCCTTGGCGTGAAGCTTCGCGATCTCCAGCCGGCGCGGGACGCGACGGCATGATCGGGCGAGGCGGAAGAACGCTCGCGCAGGCGAAGATCAATCTCTCGCTGCGGGTGCTCAACAAGGAGCCTGACGGTTTTCACTCGATCGAGACCGTGTTTCTGAGGCTCGATCTGGGGGACGACGTGCGACTGCACATCAGGGCGAAAGCGCGCACACTCCGCTGCGGCGTGATGCGCGATCAGCCGCAGGAAGAAAATCTCGCCTATCGGGCCGCTGAGCTTTACGCGGAGGAAGCGGGCTGGCCGGGCGGGTTCGAGATCGTGATCAAGAAGCGGATTCCCATCGGCGGCGGGCTAGGTGGCGGGAGCGCCGATGCCGCGGCGGTACTGCGCATTCTGAACGCGCTTTCCTCGAATCCCGTCAAGGCCGACTCGCTCCGGGCCCTGGCGAGCCGTCTCGGATCGGACGTTCCATTCCTAGCCAGTGATTTCGTGATGGCACTTGCGTGGGGCCGCGGCGAGAAACTCCTCCAGGTCGCCCCGCTGCCGTCGAGAGATGTCCAGCTTTTCCTTCCGCCCTTCGGCATCGATACCGGCGAGGCGTACGCGCTTCTGGACGCGTCGCACACGGCGCGCCCGCGCGCGGTGCCGGAGCTCACCGCCGAAATGTTCGGCGACTGGGAGTCGGCGGCGAAGAGGTCGGTCAACGATTTCGAGGCGGCGGTGAGACCCCGATTTCCCGCGATCGATGCGCTGCTGGCGCGCGGCGACCGGCACGGACTCTTCTATAGGATGAGCGGATCGGGGTCGACCGTGTTCAAGGTGCCCGGCATCAAGACGCGTCACGTTGGGGGCAGGGCGGATCTTCCTCCGCTGCAAGTTCCGGAGGGAACGAAAGTCATCGTAACCCGCACAGCCGAGAGCGTTGTCCCTGTGGAGCTTCTGGACTAGCTTTCGCTTTCCGCTGCCCCTTCGTCCAATGGCAGGACATCGGTCTTTGGATCCGGTAATGGTGGTTCGAATCCACCAGGGGCAATTGATCCAGGTCCCTTGCCCACTTAACTTGTAAGGCTGCATGGACGGACTATCCGTACCCGCTCATGGCTTCAAGCTCATCGCCGGGCCCGGGAATCCGGATCTGTGCGGTGAGATAGCGCGAATGCTGGATGTTCCGTTCTGCAAGACGACGGTCAACCGCTTCGCCGACGGCGAGATTTTCGTCCGCATCGACGAGAACGTCAGAGGGAACGACGTCTTCATCGTGCAGCCGACAAATCCGCCGGCCGACAACATCATGGAGCTGTTGCTCCTGATCGACGCGGCGCGCAGGGCATCGGCGGCACGCATTACGTGCGTGATGCCCTACTACGGATATTCGCGGCAGGACCGAAAGGACCAGCCAAGAGTAGCCATAGGCGCCAAGCTGTTGGCGAACATGATCGTCACAGCTGGTGCAAACCGAGTTCTTGGATTGGACTTTCATCAGCACCAGCTGCAGGGCTTCTTCGATGTTCCGGTGGATCATCTGTACGCCGCGCCGGTGTTCGTTTCGCATTACAGAAAAAAGGATTTGCACGAGCTCGTCGTCGTCGCGCCGGATGTAGGCTCGGCGAAGATGGCCAGGGGGTTCGCAAAACGACTCAACGGCTCGCTCGCGATCATCGACAAGAGACGGCCGAAGGCGAATGTATCGGAAGTCGTTAACGTCGTCGGTGAAGTCGAAGGAAGGGACTGCTTGCTCGCGGACGACATGATCGACACCGCGGGCACGGTGTCCGAAGCGGCAATGGCTCTGAAGGATCTGGGCGCGCGCGACATTTACGTTTGTGCCACGCACGCCCTTCTTTCGGGACAATCAGTGGAGAGACTCTCGAAGGCGCCGATCAAGGAAGTGACGGTAACCGATACCGTCATGATTCCGAAGGCGAAGAGATTCCCGACGCTGTGTGTGTTGTCGGTTGGCGATCTGCTGGCGAAGGCGATTCGCTACATACACAGCGAGCAGTCGGTGAGCTCCCTGTTCGAAGGATAGAGTGAAATGGCGGAAGTGATCGGGAAAGTCGCGAAAGAGTTCGCGGCAACGGTTTTGGACTTTATCGAATGGGCGTTACACAAGTTGTTCACGCCCATAGGGAAGAACTAATCATGGCAGTAGTCTCATTTAACGCGACAGCTCGCGACATTTCAGGAAAGGGCGCAGCCCGCTCACTTCGCCGCCAGGGGCAGGTCCCCGCGGTGATCTACGGACACGGACGCGATCCCCTGTCGCTCTCGCTCAACGCGCGTGATCTCGACAAGATGCTCGGGCACATTCAGGCCGAGAGCACCGTCATCGAAGTGACGGTCGGCGGACAGACCGCGAAGACACTCATTCGCGAGATCCAGCGCCATCCGATCAAGCGACAGATCCTTCACGTCGATTTCCAGGCGCTCGTCGCCGGCGAGAAGGTCACCGTCAACATTCCGATCGTCCTGAACGGAATTCCGGAAGGCGTGAGGCTCGAGGGCGGAGTTCTCGACCAGACGCTACGTGAGCTGGAGATCGAGGTCGATCCGTCGGACATCCCGGATCACGCCGAGCTCGACGTCACCAACATGGTCATCGGTGATTCGCTCCACGTCAGCGACATCAAGCTTCCCGCGAGCGTCAAGGTTCTCGACGATCCCGAGACTTCGGTCGCGGTTCTTGCCGCGCCGCGCGCGGTGATCGAGGAGACACCGGCCGTCGAGGCGGTTGAAGGTGCGGCCGAGGGAGTGGCTGAGCCCGAAGTCATCGGCAAGGGCCCGGGTGACGAGGAAGAGGGTGAGATCGGCGGAGAGTCGCCTGGCAAGAAGGGCGGAGAGTCGCCCGGCAAGAAGTAATACGACCTCACGTTCATAACGGCGATTTGGCTCCGCTATTGGATAACCCTTGAAGGTCATTGTCGGTCTCGGGAATCCGGGCCGCGAGTACGCCGCGACACGTCACAACGTCGGCTGGTGGTTGATCGACCACCTCGCCGACGTTTGGCATTTTGACGGCTGGAAGAAGGACGGCGAGGCGCACGTCGCGAACGGAATTGTCGGGGGCGTGAAGGTCCGGCTGGTAAAGCCGCAGACGTTCATGAACCTGAGCGGCCAGGCGCTCAGGAACTACGTCCGTCGCCCGTTCTGGAGCGCGGCCAAGGATCTCCTGATTGTGGTGGACGAGGTGCAACTGCCCGTCGGGCGCATCAGGCTACGCCCACGAGGAAGCGCCGGCGGACACAATGGGTTGAAGAGCGTCGAGCACTCGCTCGACACACAGGAGTACGCCCGGCTGCGAATCGGAGTCGGTCCGAGCGAGGAGCGGAAAGGGATCTACAAGAATCTCGCCGACTTCGTGCTGTCGCCGTTCGCGCGCGATGAACGCGAGGATATTATCGCTCTGATGCCGCCGCTCACGGAAGCGGTCGAGACGTGGCTACACGAGGGGATTGAGAAAGCGATGAACGTGCACAATCGGGTACCGGACGGCGATCCTGGCACCTAGCGGATTTGAACTACGCTCCCGCCGCTACCCTGCAGTGTTTTTTGATCCCCGTTTTTTCTCATTGATTACTTTCCCCCAGAATGCTGAAACTCGGAATCGTCGGCCTCCCGAACGTGGGCAAGTCGACACTGTTCAACGCCCTTACTTCGGCCAAAGCCGATGCGGCGAACTATCCCTTCTGCACTGTCGAGCCGAACGTTGGCATGGTGGAGGTTCCCGATGCGCGCCTCGGTGAGCTCGCGCGCATCGTGCAGCCGAAGAAGACCGTGCCGGCGGTAGTACAGTTCGTTGACATCGCCGGCCTCGTAAAAGGCGCGGCCGAGGGTGAGGGACTGGGCAACAAGTTCCTATCCAATATTCGCGAGACCGACGCGATAGTCCACGTCGTCCGCTGCTTCGAGGATCCCGACGTGACGCACGTCATGGGGGCGGTCGATCCGGTGCGGGATCGTGAGGTAATCGAGTTCGAGCTGGCCATCGCCGACCTCGCCTCGCTCGAGAAGCGTCTGGACAAGACGCGCCGCGCGGCGCGCACCGGCGACAAGGAGGCGATGGCCGAGCTGCCAGTGCTGGAGAAGGCGTACGGCTTTCTCAAGGACGGAAGGGGATTGTGGGAGGCGCGACTCACCGCCGATGAGAAAGCGGTTCTCGCTCCGCTCACGCTGCTAACCGTGAAACCGGTTCTCTATGCGGCGAACGTGAGCGATGCGGAGCTCGCGGGTGAGGAAGGCCCGCATCTCAAGGCGCTCCGAGAAGCAGTGAAGAAGAGTGGCGAGCAGGCCGGGGTCGTTCCCTTCTCCGCCAAGATCGAAGCCGAGCTGGCAGAGCTCCCTCCTGAGGATCGCGCCGATTTTCTCTCTTCGCTCGGACTCGAGTCCGCGGGACTCGACCGTCTCATTCGCGCGGGCTACAAGCTGCTGGGCCTCGAGACCTACTTCACGGCGGGGGAGCAGGAAGTTCGCGCGTGGACGATCCATCACGGCGACACGGCGCCGAAGGCGGCTGCGGTGATTCACACCGACTTCGAGCGCGGGTTCATCCGAGCCGAGACGGTTTCCTACGATTCCTTCATCGGGAATGAAGGATGGAAAGGCGCGCGCGAAAAAGGCGCGGTGAGATCAGAAGGAAAGGAGTACGTTGTCCAGGACGGCGATGTACTCCTGTTCAGATTCAATGTGTAGCGCCTGGTAAAACGACAAAGAACGGGATCCGAGATCTCAGAAGCGTAGTTGAGAGTTGCTAGTCACTGCGCTCCGACCGTTCTCGGCGGCGTGAAGATGCCTGAACTCGCCTGCCTGTGTCCCGAATCGCACTAGGACCGTCTGGGCGTAGTGAACTGAAATCTTCCATCTGTGCTTCTGAGATCTCGGATCCCGTTCTGTTGCCGTTCTCTTTTCGCAATCCGGTACTGGCTCAGTTGCTTGGATGTACCTGATCGCGAATTTCCCCGCCTGGGTTCGCCGACGTGTGCACGTTGGCGTACGCGTGCCCATTGTTGAACAGCACACGCAGCGAATCGAGTGAGATGTTCGCGTTGTTCGCGTTGGTGAAGCTGCCGTGAGCGACTTCCCCGTTTATAGTGCCTGTCGGCCCGTTCGGGATGAACATGTTGAAGATGACGGGCCCAGCCGTGGCGCCAACTGCGTTTACATCCCCGAGATGGATGTGTGACATGGTCACCGCCGTCATGTTGGTCAGCGTGAGCGTCCAGTCGATCTCCGTTCCGAGATCAACAAACGTTGCAACGCCACTTCCGGGCGACGTGTGAGTCGCTCCTTCGTTGATGGCGATGAGGTTGGCGACGTACGTCTTGTTCGTCGGGGCGGTACTAGACCCGCAGCTCGTCGCAACGGCAGCCACGGCAACCGCCGCAATGAGACCGATGGCTAGCGTACTTACTGTTCTGCGCATGAAACCTCCGGGAGAGCGCACGCAGAACGTAGAGCAGCGCCGCCCCCTTCCGGAAAGGCTGCCGCCGCCAACGACCGCGATGGCGCGGCGAGGCGTGCGTCCCGGGCGGCGGGCGACGGAGGTGGCAAATTGGGCCACTCTCCCCCGAGAACTCGCCCGCCAGACGGTTGAATTCGAGGCCCCGACAGGGTAGGTTTCGCGTCTCACAACGGCCACGATCGTGGCCTTCACACCTTCCTCCCACTTAGGCAACCAGATGGGGGGCGGATCATGACCAAAAGGAGGATTGCCCAGTGCCTCGCACATACGAGGCGGTCTACATCTTCGACTCGACTCTCGAAGACGCCGCCATCAACGAAAAACTCTCCCGCTTCCACGGGCTCCTCGGTTCCAAGGAGCAGCCCGAGGTCCTGCATTGGGGCCGGCGACAGCTCGCCTACTCCATTGGTCCACGCGACAACGGCTACTACGTCGTCTCCAAGTTCGCGACCGAGCCCACCACCCTGCCCGAGTACGAGCGCGCCCTCAAGCTCGACGACGGCGTCATCCGCTACCTCATCACGCTGCACGAGCACGAAGTCGGAGCTCCACCGCAGTCCGAGGAAGACCTGGCCGCGGCAACGCGGCGTGACGACGATGACGACGACGAGGATTAATCAATGAGAAGACCACAAAAGAGCTGCCCATTCTGCGAGAGCCGCGTTCGCTGGATCGACTACAAGGACGATCGCACGCTTGGCCGCTTCATCACCGATCAGGGGAAGATCCTTCCCTCCCGTCTCAGCGGCTCGTGCGCCCGTCACCAGCGCCAGCTTTCGACGGCCATCAAGAGGGCCCGTTTTCTAGCGCTGATTCCCTACATCCGCGGTCACTCGGCGTAGATGGCCGAGGCCGCAGCGCCTGTAGCGAAAACGCAATCGTGGCAGCCGCTGTTTTGGGGGTTGGCTGCATTTCTCGTCTGCCCCTTTCTTCCATTTTTCGAGCTGTTGATACCGATCCAGCAGACGCTGCTCCTGTTGGTGCCGGTCATCGCAGTCTGCTCGATAGTGGGCTGGAAGCTGGGCGGGCGTATGGCGCTGGCGCTCATCTGGATCGCTTTTTCGCTCTGGATGGTGTTTCAGCACGCCGGTTCTCCGGGCACGCAGTACGACCAGATGGCGCGTGGGTGGGCGATTCTTCTGGCGGCGAGCTTCGGCCTCGTCAGCCTGTGGAGTACCACTATGCCATTTTTCTCGAGGGCGCTCATCTCGGTCGGGCTCGCGGCAGGAATAGGGTTTCTGATCGCGCTCTCTTCGCCGAGCGGGATCGCGAGGTTCCAGCACGCGGCGGAAGAAGAGCTGACGAGGAGGGTTTCGATCACAGTCGCGAACATCCAGGAAGGGCGAGACACTCCGGAATGGCAGCAGCTCGCGGCACGAGCGCCTGTCCTGGATACCTGGAACGCCGACAGCGAGACGATGATGCGGGGGATTCCCGCGACAGCCGCAATGCTGCTCCCGACGCTGCTCGCGCTGGAGTCGCTAGCCGCGCTGGCGCTCGGATGGGGCGCATACCGGAGACTGTCTCCGGTGCAGATCGGACCGCGCCTGAGTCCGCTGACGGAGTTCACGTTCAACGATCACCTGATCTGGGGCCTCGCGGTCGGCGTCACACTTTGCCTGCCGGCGTTCGAAAACGGGAGAAATGCCGGCTACAACCTGCTGCTTTTTTTTGGCGCCTTGTACCTGATCCGCGGCATTGGGGTTCTGGCGTGGATGTCCCACGGCCGCTACGTGTACATCGTGATTCTCAGCATTCTGCCCCAGATTTTCCTGATAGTGACGCTCGCACTCGGGTTGGGCGACACCTGGCTCGACCTTCGCAAGCGCGCCAAACCCGGGTGACGGTGCGATTCGCACCACCTTTGTGCTAGAATTACTCGTTCTCAACGATTACTGAAGGAAATTTCTCCAATGGAAGTCATTCTCAGACAGGCAGTCGAAAAGCTCGGACATCCGGGCGACATCGTGAAAGTTTCCGCCGGCTATGCGCGCAACTACCTGCTTCCCCGCGGCTTCGCTTACGAGGCAACGGCGGGCAACCGCAAGCGCATCGAGCAGGAGCGTCAGCGCCTGGAGCAGGCGGAAGAGGCGCGCCGCGGCTCCGCGTCGGAGCTCGCGACCAAGCTCGAGCAGGTATCTCTGACCTTCTCGGCCCGCGTCGGGGACGAGGGCAAGCTCTTCGGATCGGTCACGTCTTCGGACATCGCGCAGCAGCTCGACTCGCAGGGATTCCAGATCGAAAAGCGCCAGATCGAGCTGCACGAGCCGATCCGGGCGCTGGGGGTCTATCGCGTACCGATCCGACTGCACGCGGATGTGCATCCCGAGATCAAGGTCTGGGTCATCAAGCAGTAGGCGCAAATGGAAGGAAGACCTGGCCGCGCCGCTGACAGCGCGGCCAGGTCTTTTCGCGTAATAGAAGGTGACAGCCCGGCCAGGTCTTTTCGTGTAGTAGAAGGTGACAGCTCGGCCAGGTCTTTTTGCGTATTTACATTGGTGTGCGAAATGCTTGGTAGAACCCCTCACGGAACTTTCGCGCGACAGATAAGCTACATATCAGATGTGCGGCGCTCTTAGCCGCATTTGAACCTTCACTGAACCGCATGGCCACATCCCTACCATCTGTAACCGCCCGCGAAGGCGCGCAAAGGGTGCAGCGCGCCGCCCAGCTTTGCCTGGAAATGAGAGCGAACGACGTCGTGCTGATGAATCTGGCCGGCGTCACCGACATGACTGACTACTTCGTCATCGCGAGCGGGACCTCCGATACCCACGTGAGATCGATCGGCGAGCACGTGATATCCGAGATGAAGAAAGTGGGACTGACGGTGCATCACACTGAAGGGTTGGAACAGGGCCGCTGGGTGCTGCTCGATTTCTTCGATTTCGTAGTTCACATCTTTCATCCGACGCTTCGGTCGTTCTACCAGATAGAACGGCTGTGGAGCGATGCGGAAACAGTGGCGCTGGAACCACAGGAGTAACGAACAAATGAAAGCGGCACGTATTCTGGCCAGCTTGGCCGTCTTGCTGTGCGCGACTCGCCTCGACGCGCAGCAGTATTTCGGAATGAACCAGGTCCAGTACAAGCACTTCGACTGGCAGGTCATAGAGACCGAGCACTGGCTCGTTCACTACTATCCCGAAGAGCGTGTGCTGGCGATGCAGGCCGCACGAATGGCGGAGCGGTCATACGCGCGGCTCTCGAAGATCATGGACCACCAGTTTCGCGAGAAGAAACCGATCATCCTCTTCGCTTCTCGCTCCGAGTTCGGGCAGAACAACGTCACGGGAGATCTCGGCGAAGGCACTAGCGGAGTCACCGAGTACTCGCGCGACCGGTTGATCCTCCCGTTCACGGGAGATCTGGGAAGCTTCGAGCACGTTCTCACGCACGAAATGGTGCACGAGTTCCAGTACGACATATTCTCGCGCGGCAAGGCCGGCGCGAACATGCAGAGCCTCAACCAGATCGATCCTCCGCTCTGGTTCATTGAGGGAATGGCCGAGTACCTCTCGGGGGGACCGGGTCACACCCTGACCGCATCATGGCTGCGCGACGCCGCGGTGAACGGCAACGTCCCGACGCTCGAGCAAATGACGGAGCGTCCGGACAAGTACTTCCCCTACCGTTACGGACAGGCGTTCTGGGAGTACGTCGGCGAGCGTTGGGGCGACGCGGCAATCGGTGAGATTCTCCAGAACTCCACTACCCTCGGCGTCGCGCGGGCGTTTCAGCGTCAGCTCGGGCTGACACTACACGAGCTGAGCGACGAGTGGCGCGAAGCAGTCAACGCGAAGTACTTGCCGCAGGCCGCGATGCTTGATCGTCCGCGCAGCTTCGCCGAGCCGCTCCTGACGGAGAAAAAGAGCGGGGGCCAGATCTTCCTGGCGCCTTCCCTTTCCAATGACGGCAATCGCATCGCGTTTCTCTCCAATGGCAGCTTCAAGCGAGGCGAGCTGTTCATCGATCTCTGGCTTGCGGATGCGCACACCGGCAAGCGCATCAAGAGACTCGTTCAGAGCACGACGAATCCGAATTTCGAGGAGCTGAGGCTTCTTTACTCACAGAGCTCGTTCTCGAACGACGGACGCACGCTCGCGTTCACCGCGCAACGCGAAGGCAAAGACGTTCTCTATCTGATGGACGTCGCCACCGCGAACGTTCGAGCGCGGCTCGATCTTCCCATTGACGCCGTCTGGAGTCCGGTCTGGTCGCCAGACGACAAGCAGATTGCATTCAGCGGATCGCACGGCGGAATCAGCGACCTCTACATCGTGAATGCCGACGGCAAGGGCCTTCGTCAGCTGACGAACGACTTGTACGGAGATCTGCAACCCGCATGGTCTCCCGACGGCCGTCGCATCGCCTTTGCGACCGATCGCGGGCCGGAGACCGACCTGTCGGTGCTCAAGTTCTCCAAGTGGCGCATCGCGGTGATGGATGCGCAGACGGGCGCGATCGAAGTCCTCCCGGGCCAGGCTGGCCTCAACCTCAATCCGCAGTGGTCGCCAGACGGGGCCGAGCTCGCCTTCATCTCCGACCGCACGGGAATCCCGAACGTCTTCCTCTACGACTTCGCGACGCGGCAGCACTACCAGATCACCAACGTGCTGGGTGGTGTCTCCGCCATCACGGAGTACAGCCCCGCGATCAGCTGGGCGAGGGGTGCCGATCGGATGGCCTTCACGTATTTCGAAAAGGGCGATTACACAGTCTGGGCCTTCGACAATCCGCGTGGACTGAAGAAGACCGCGTTCCAGCCCACCGGGACGAATCTGGCCGCTGGAGTAGTACCCACGACTCCCGCGGTGCCGCAAACCGGGTTTGATTCGCTGACGCTAAGGCCGAGAACGGGTGAGCCGACGTCTACGTATCGTGCACCGGCGGGATCGCGCCAGTCTTCGGTAATGCCCGCGCAGGAGTCTGCCGCGGATATTCCGGCGAGCGTGGCAGCTATGAATGCGGATCCAGTGTACGGGCTGCCGGATACCACCAGGTTCAAGGAGCACCCGTACCACGTTGCCTTCCACCCCGATTACATCGCCGATCCGTCGGTCGGATACACACCGAGCTACGGCACATTCGCCGGTGGAACCGCGTTCGTGTTCAGCGACCTGCTTGGCAACCATCAGCTGGCGGTTGCGGGCAACGTCTATGGAAGGCTCAGTGATGCAAGTGCCTTCGTGGGCTATGCCAATCTGAGCCATCGGCTTCAGTATACGACTGGCATCTCGCAGGATCCGATCTACATTCCGCTCAGCGGAACGAACAATGTCAATCCGACAACAGGCCTCATCCGGCTTCAGACGGACTACCTTCGATACGTCATCCGGAATGTCTTCCTCATCGGACAGTATCCGCTCAACCGCTTCAGTCGGTTCGAAACCGGCGTGCAGCTGAACAGCATCTCGCAAGGCTTCGTGCAGGTCTATCAGGACTGCAACCAGGCCGGATTCTGCACGGACATCCAGTTCAAGGACACCCTTTCGCTGCCGACGATCACCTACGTCACGCCATCGACTGCGTTCGTGTCCGACAATACACTTTTCGGCACCACTGGCCCCGTAATGGGGCGTAGGATGCGGTTCCAGGTGTCGCAGAGTGTCGGCAAGCTGACCTTCAGCGACTTCCTCGTCGACTACCGCAGGTACGATCCGATCATCTTCAACACCCTGACTTTCGCGACGCGGTTCGTGAGCTCGGTCTCGGTCGGACCCGATGAGACTTTCTTTCCGAAGTACATCGGCCGTCCGGATTTCATCCGCGGCTACGATCGCGCCAACTTCAACTTCATCGACTGTACTTCGATCATCGGCGGAGGATCGGCGCAGTGCGCCAATGCGCAGCTCGCAGGCAGCAGGTTTGCGGTCGCGAACGCCGAGCTGCGCTTCCCGATCATCCGACGGTTCGATGTCGGAAGCAGCTTCGGGCTGCCGCCACTTGATGGGCTCATCTTCTACGACGCCGGTCTGGCGTGGAGCAAGGGTCAGACTGCGCACCTCGGTCGCCCGCCCGAAGGCAACGACCCGAACCTCAATCGCTATCCGCTCACCAGCTGGGGTGCAGGCCTCCGCGTGAATCTTTTCAACCTGGCGATTCTGCGCTGGGATTACGCGATTCCACTGGCTACGGGACGTAAGCCGAACTGGACTTTCTCGTTGGGAGCGAGCTACTAACCGTTGCGTCGCCTCCTACTGTTGGCGCTGCTCTGTGCAGCCTGCACGAAAGACAAGGCAGCGCCTGACAGCACGACCCCGCAAATAGCAGAACCACGCGGGCCTGACCCGCTTCTCCTCCGCGTTCCGCGCGGAGGAGGCACCGGTCACATCTACCTCTATCCGAAGCTCGACTCGGCTGTCTGGACGGTCGATGAAATCCCGCCGGTCGACCACGTGCTCGCGTTCGACCAGGACGCCGGGACGATTGCATACGTGGACGCGAAGGGGTTCCCGGGACGCCTCGACTTGAGAGAGACGGACGTCACGAAAGCCTCACGGGCGAAGCTGACTTCGCTTTCGTCCGCTAACGGCAGCGACATCTACGGAATCAATTCCAAAGGCGAAATCGTCCGGCTGAATCCGACCGGCGGCGATTGGCATTTCAGGCCGCCCGTGCCAGCGCGCGCCGTTTTCGCGCAGCCCAACGGCGAGCTCATCGTCACCGCCAACAAAGGCGCGCAGACCCTCGTCTGGAGGGTGCGTCCGCCCGATGACATCGTTCAGGACAGCGCCGTGCTGCCGCTTTCCGGGCGTGGCGTCAGGACCCAGATAGGAGACCGACTCTATTTCGCGGTCGACAGTGGGCTCATCGGCGTCAAGGCGAAGGATCTCTCGCCGGTGGGCGCGGTTCAACTCCAGAGTAGAGTGCGGGCGCTGGCGCCCACACCGAGTGGCGACAGACTCTACGTCACGACCGTTGCCGACAGCGGAATCTCGATCGTCGACCGCTACTCGGGTCGCGTGGAAATGGGCGTCGTCCTTCCCGCCCCGGCTACGGACCTTCGGATGGATGCGCTTGGCCGCTACCTGCTCGCCCGATTTCCAAAAACGGATTCGGCCTGGGTAATCGCGATCGGAACGAACAGGCTGGTCGGCGCGGTGCCGACGAAATGGGATACGGACCTTCCGGTAATCACTCCGGACGGAAAGCTCGCGCTCCTCGGGACGAAGGACGTCACACTCGTCGATCCCGAAAAGCTGGACGCGAAATCGACCGTCGCGGGAGGAGCGAAGGACTTCTGGTACTTCTTCGCCTGGGATGGATTCCGGCCGCGGCCGCAGGGACTCGATCAGCCGGTGACGTTCCCCGGCGACAGCGTGCCCACTGACTCGCTGGCGGCGAGCTCCACCGCTCCGACCACACCTGTGCCGGTCACACCCGGCGCGCCGGACACTGCCAAGGCCGGCGTTCCTCCGGGAGCGAACCCGCCCTCGACCGGATTCACGGTCCAGTTTGCGGCCCTCCTCACCGAGGACAAGGCGCAGCAGCTCGCGGCCACCATCAAGGTCGCCGGCAATTCCGCGCACGTCGTGTCCACGACCACCGCCGGCTCGCCGATTTTCCGCGTGGTAATGGGACCGTTCGCGTCGAAGGACGAAGCCGAGAAAATAGCCCGCGCGTCGAGGCGAGAGTACTGGATTTACGAGGGCTCCCCTTGAACCGCCCTGTCTCCGCCGGACGTCCAGTAGCTTGGGAAGACGCCGGACGGCAGATCGCATTACTGTTGGGCAGTTATTCCGCCGTAGTCGTAACATCCTCCGATTCTGTTGCCGGCGCTCACGTTGCTCTCGGCATTGCCCGAGCAGAGGCAACCCGTAGACGCGTCATCGTAGGAGACCTTGTCGGCGACATGCCGTCACTGCGCTCTCTCGTCAAGGACGAAGATCCCCACGGCATCACCGACAGCTTTCTCTATGGCGTGTCGCTCAACAAGATCGGCTACCCGGTGGAAGGGACCGAGAACCTCTATATCATGCCGAGCGGAACTGATCCGCTGATCGACGAGGAAATACTCCGCAGCTCACGGTGGACAAAACTGGCCGCTGACTTCGGCGACGCGGGCGGGCTTCTGCTTCTCGTCGCGCCCAGCGATGCACCTGGACTGGGCGATCTCATTGAGCGAGTCGATGGAGCGGTGCTGGTCAAGGACGCGGATCTCCCTGCCGCGCCGTCCGCGTTGATACTCGCGCGCGTCGCGTCGCCAACGCCCACGCTCAAGATTCCGCTGCACAGGATTGCCGAGCGCGCGGCCAGCTGGAAGATTGCCGAGCGCGCCGCCAGCTGGAAGCAGCACCGCTGGTTTTATCCCGCGTTCGGCCTCATCGTGTTCGTCCTGATCGCGTCGGTAGGTCTGGCTCTCATGCTGGCTCGGGTTGGACGGATCGCGCGTTTGCCCGCGCCCGTAACCGTAGCGGCCAAGCCTGTGCCCCCTCCCACGCCTCCTCCGCCGCGGCCGGCCCCGGAGACGCTCCACGTTGCCCCGCCCGCAAATGTCAATGACTCGGCGTCGGCAGCAGCTTTCACCGTGGAAATGCTAGTCGCAAACACGGCCGAAGGTGCTAACTTGTTCGTCAGGAAAAATGGTGCGGCGCTTCCAGCCGCCGCCGTGTCGCCTGTTCCAATTGACCCGGAGCTATCTACATGGTACAAGGTGACCGCGGGCGCCTACACCAGGAAATATCAGGCTGACTCA
The DNA here is from genome assembly GCA_003134685.1 of Gemmatimonadota bacterium. Classification (GTDB taxonomy): domain Bacteria; phylum Gemmatimonadota; class Gemmatimonadetes; order Gemmatimonadales; family Gemmatimonadaceae; genus UBA4720. The sequence goes on from PLCA01000007.1 coordinate 87,117, forward strand.
TTGCTGTTCGCTTTGCGGAAATCGGGCGTCCTCACGGATTCCGCCGGGAGCGTCACGACGACGCCTCTCGCGCTGGTAATTGACAGTGTCCCGAGTCAGGGCGGCATTGTCGATGCACTCCACGCGGCTGTCGAGAAGTACACGAGTCGCGGGCTGTCGGTCTACGCTTTGATGCAGGACGACGGAGGCGCGCTGATCTACGCGGGCGCCTTTGCGAGAGCCGATCAGTCGGCCGGACTTGTCAGGACACTGCGCGGTGCGGGGTTGAATCCCGTACTCGTTTATCGAACAGGGAGAGCGCCTTAGTGCGTTTATCGAAGCTCGAGATTCACGGATTCAAGTCGTTCGCTGATCACACCGAAATGGTGTTCGAGCCAGGGGTGACCGCGATCGTCGGCCCGAATGGCTGCGGAAAGTCCAACGTCTCCGATGCCGTGCGGTGGGTGCTCGGCGAGCAGCGCGCGAAAACTCTTCGCGGCGCCAAGATGGAGGAAGTGATTTTCCAGGGATCGTCCGCGCGCCGGGCCGTCAACCTGGCGGAAGTCTCGCTGCACTTCGAGAACGATGATGGCACGCTCGACATTCCTTTCCGCGAAGTCGTCATCACCAGACGCCTGAGCCGGTCGGGCGAGAGCGATTATTTTTTGAATGGCGCGGCATGTCGCCTTCGTGATATCCACGACATGGTCCGCGGCACCGGGCTGGGCGCCGATTCGGGTGTCGTGATCGAAGCGAGGATGGTGGACGCGCTGCTGAGCGACAGGCCCGACGATCGGAGAGAGCTGTTCGAGGAAGCGGCGGGAGTCGGGCTGTATCGAGACCGGAAACGGAGCGCCGAACGACGTCTCGAGGAGACCACGACGGATCTCGGCCGCATTGACGATCTGATCGCCGAAGTGCAGAGCCAGGTTCGCTCTCTATCGCGGCAGCGAAAGCGCGCCGAGCGTTACACCGAGCTGATGGCCCGCCGGTTCACGCTCGAGGTCGCTCACGCGTCGCGCGAGATGGATGCGTGGCGCGGTGAGCTGGCGCGCCTCGAGGAGCGCGTCACGCTGCTCCGCTCCGAAGTCCCCGCGGAAGAGGAGCGTCTTCGCAGTGCCGAAGCGTCGCGCGACGCAGCGCTGAGCGAGAGAACTAGCGGTGAAGCGCGCCGCACCGAGCTGGCGCGATTGGTCTCGGACCAGCGCGAGAGCACCCAGGCACTACGGGGCGAAATTGCGGTTGCCGAAGAGAGGTTGCGGAATGCCATGTCCCGTCGCGAGCGCGCCGAGGAGGAGCGCCGCGAAGGCGACGCGATTGCTGGTCGCGTGAGCGGCGAGCTCGAGCGCGCGTCCACCGAGCTGGCACAGCTGGGAGCTGCCCTCCAGACCGCCGACGAAGCTCTCGGCGCTCACGCGCGCCGAGAGGAAGAGGTCCGCGCTGGTCTCAGCACGGCGCGCTTCAATCTCGAGCAGGGCGAGCGGGCGCTCCGCGAGCTGCGCGAAGAGCTGCACCGCGCTGATCTCGACCACCAGAGCGCGGAGCGCGAGCGTGACGAGCTCACCGTGAGGAGAACGGCGCTCGAGACTGAGCAGACCCACCTTTTCGACGCGACCGAAACCGCTCGTAGAGATCTCGCAACAGCGGAAGACGCGGCCGCGATCGCGGCGGCCCGCGTCGCGGAGACCACCGGCATCGCCGACGACGCGCGGGATGGGCAGCACCAGGCGCGCGAGCGCGAGAGCGCCGCGCGCTCGGAGCTGCTGCGCGCCGACGAGCTGCACACAGCCCTGAGCGCGAAGCTCAACGCGCTCGAGGGGCTGGAAAGAGAGCGCGTCGGCCTGGCCCCGGCCGCGGCGCGTCTGCTCAAGGAGCGTGGCATTTTCGGCGAAGGCGCGATACTCGGCCCTCTCAGCGATTTCATGACCACCGACGCGAGCTCGGCCGGGCTCGTGGAGAAATTCCTGGGCCCGACGGTGAACGCCGTTCTCATTCGCGACAGAATTGTGGGCGAGGCCGTGCGCGCGTGGCACGCTTCGACCGCGCCGGGTCCGCTGCTGCTCTTGCCCGTCAATTCCGAGAATGGCGAAGCGCCTGAGATTCCCGTCGGCGCATCGGGTCTCGCCGCTCTCGTCGAGTCGACGTTGCCGGCGAGCGGGTGGGTGCGCTCGCTTCTCGGGCGCGTGACCTCGATGGAAAGCGGGACTGCATTCGTTGACTCACGAGGTGCGATCTGGCTCCCGGCAGCGGAATCCGGTCCCGGACCCCTCCGCCGCCGCGCTGAGATCACCGAGCTGAAGCGGGCCGTTGCAAACAGTGCGTCCGCCCGCCATGGCGCTGTCGCGGCTGCCGAGTCTGGGCGCGCGGCGCTGGCATCGGCCGAGCGCGCCGCGATCGTCGCGCACGAGGCGGCGTCGCAGGCAGCGCGCGAGCACGCGGACGCAGCCGACCGCTCCGCCTCGATCGCAAGGCAGCACCAGCGCGCCGCCCGCGAGGCAGCGGAAGCACGGGCCTTGATCGAGAGACTGACCGAGCGAGTAGCGGCCACGATCACGCGAATCGAGTCGGTCGCGACGAGCGCGCGCGAGATCGAAGCCCGGATCGCAGAGCGTGAATCCGCGGTCGCCGCCTCGCGCGAGATGCTCTCCACCGCCGAGCACACGCAGGACGAAGCTCGGGAGCAGCGCACCGCCAGCCAGATTCGGCGCGCCCAGGCACAGGCACAGCTCGAAGTGGCGTCGGACCGCGAACGTCACCTGAGCGAGGAGTTTGCATCGGCCGCTGGCCGGCTCGAATCGCTCCAGCTCGAGCTCACCACACTCTCCAGCGCTGATGCCCAGCTCACCGAACAGGTCGCCCACTGGCAGAGCGACCTCGACGCGCGTCACGCAACGCTCGAGGACGCGGAGCAGAAGCTGGCCGACGCCGAGCGCTCGGTTCGCCAGGTGGACGAGCGCCTCACGAGCGACGAGCATGGTCTCGTCGAGATGCGGCGTCACTCGTCGGCGCTGAGCGAAGAGCTGCACACGGCGGAGCTGCGTTACACCGAGCTTTCGGGCCGCCGCGCGGCAATTCGCGAGCGACTGGAAGCAGAGTGGAAAAAGCCGGTCGATGAATTGCTCGCCGGCGCAGAATCGCTCGAGCTGGATGACGAAACGCTCCGTGCCGAAGCGGCGGTGGTTCGCGAGCAGCTGGATGCTCTCGGTCCCGTCAATTCGCTCGCGATCGAGGAGCACGAGGAAGAGACGAAGCGCCTCAGCTTCCTCACCACGCAGCGCGACGATCTCAACTCCGCAAAGAGCTCGCTCCACCAGGCGATCCGCGAGATCGACACGACGGCTCGAGACCTCTTCCTTCAGACATTCGTCCAGGTGCGCGAGAATTTCCGGAACATCTTCATGACGCTGTTCGGCGGCGGCGAGTGCGATCTGCGCCTGGAAAACCCGGAAAAGCCCCTCGAGGGCGACATCGAGATCCACGCTTCTCCGCGCGGCAAGCGCACGCAGAGAATCCACCTGCTCTCGAGCGGCGAGAAGGCACTGGTGGCGCTGTCGCTGCTCTTTGGAATATTCCTGACCAAGCCGAGTCCGTTCTGCCTGCTGGACGAGGTGGACGCGCCGCTCGACGATCAGAACATCGGACACTTCGTACGCATGCTCAACCGATTCAAGAGCAAGACGCAATTCATCGTCATCACTCACAACCCGCGCACGACCACTGAAGCCGCGGACGCCGTTTACGGCGTCACGATGCAAGAGCCCGGTGTATCGTCGCTGGTGAGCGTCCGCATGCGCGGCCGGACGGTAGACGAGACAATTTCACCCGCGCATCCCGCGCACACACCACAGCTGCACGACGAGCCCGCCGAAGCCGTCGACACAGCCTCAGTCATAGCGTAAAATGTTAGTCGTCATGGCGCACGACGCGACGGCGAAAGACGTCGATCGCGTAGTCAGCATCATCAAGGAAATGGGCTACGAGGCCAGACCAATGCCCGGCGCTCAGCGCACGGCCGTCGGCCTCGTTGGAAATGATGGGCGCGTCGACGCGTCGCGGATTGAGGCGCTGCCCGGCGTCGCGCAGATCATCCACGTGACGCAGCCCTACAAACAGGTCTCGCGTGAGTGGCGGTCGGAGAACACGATTGTCGAGCTCGCGCCCGGCGTGACGGTCGGCGGCGACAGCGTCGTCGTGATCGGAGGTCCATGCTCCGTCGAATCGGAGGAGCAGATCCTCGCCGCGGCGCGCATCGTGAAGGCGGCCGGTGGAACGGCTCTTCGAGGCGGCGCGTTCAAGCCGCGCAGCTCACCGTACTCGTTCCAGGGACTCGGCGAGAAAGGCCTTGAGCTCCTCGCGCGCGCACGCAATGCGACGGGACTTCCGATCGTCACCGAGGCGATGGATTCCGAAGGCGCGCACATGGTGGCCGAAGTGGCGGACTGCATCCAGATCGGCGCGCGCAACATGCAGAACTACTCGCTGCTCAAGACCGTCGGGAAGTTGAAAAAGCCGGTGCTTCTCAAGCGTGGGATGGCGGCGACGATCAACGATCTGCTTCTTAGCGCTGAGTACATCCTGGCCGAGGGGAACGAAAACGTGATCCTATGCGAGCGGGGAGTCCGGAGCTTCGATCCAGCCGCGCGCAACATGCTCGACCTGACCGCGATTCCGATCGTCCACCGCCTATCGCACCTGCCGATCATCGCCGATCCGAGCCATGGCACCGGCCTCCGCGACAAGGTCATTCCGATGGCGCGCGCAGCTGTCGCCGCCGGAGCGGACGGTGTGATCATCGAAGTGCACCCCGAGCCCGACCGCGCGTTGTCGGATGGCGCGCAATCGCTCTATCCGGATCAGTTCGCGCAGCTGGTGCGAGAGCTGCGCGCGGTGGCGGCCGCGATCGGACGTAGCATTCCGCCCGCCAGAACAGGAACGGCATAAGCTCTGCCGGGTACCCTTTCATCATGAGAAAGCTCACGTACTGTGCGGCGATAGCGTTCGTCGCGGCTCCGCTCGCTGCGCGCGCGCAGGACGCCGACGCGGTCATCGATCGCGCGGTTGCGGCCTACGCTCGCCTCAACAGCATGCGCGCCGAGTTCCGGCAGACGCTCACCAACCCGCTCACCGGCAGCTCGCAAGCCACGAACGGGATTATTCTTCGGCAGAAACCGAATCTTCTCAGCATCAACTTCGAGAGCGGCGATCGTGTGACGGCCGACGGTTCCACGCTCTGGGTTTATCTCCCGAGCAGCGCCCCCGGTCAGGTCATGCGGATGCCTTACACCGGGGCCAACGCCAACTCGGTTGATCCGGCCGACCAGTTTCTGAATTCGCCGCGCACACGATTTACGGTGACATCCGCGGGCACCGCGACGGTCGGAGGCAGAGCGACGCACGCCATCACGCTCGTCCCCAAGCGCGCCAATGCTGCGTTCACCAACGCTAAAGTCTGGATCGACGACAACGACTCGAGCATCAGACAGTTCGACGTCGAGACCGCCAGCGGACTCCAGCGGCACGTTGTCATCACGAGCTTCACCGCGAATCCGACGCTGAAGAGCTCGAGTTTTGTTTTCGTGGTGCCTAAGGGCGCAAAGGTGGTCGACCAAACAGCAGGGGCCGTATTTTAGGAAGGGCCTAAGCGTTGCGAAGGCGTGCACAAGACCAAAGCGCCAACCACCTTACTTCCGCGACCGTAGCAGCCCGCTTACCGCGAGGAGTTTCTTGGCATCCACGCCCCGCCTCTGCGCAATCTCGACAGCAGCCGCCGAAAGCGCCCGGTAAACGTCGGACGCCGCGCCGTGGCCCTGAACCGCCCGGAGGTGCTTCCCGACTGTCTCCGTGTCCCCGCGCATGATCGGGCCCGTCAGCGCATCATCGGGCAGCGCCTGCTTCATGTTCGCGAGCGCTCCGCTCATGAGACTCTCCACGGCCTGGTACGCGCTCGCGTCCGGAATTCCGATATCGTGTAGGAGATGGCCGGCTACCGACGCGAGCACCACCGGAAAATTGGACGAGATGACTGCCGCCGCGTGATAGGCGGGCTTCTTTCCGGGAGGAATCTCAAGCACCCGCGCGCCAATATGACCGGCCAGGCGGCGCGACGCATTCTTCGCCGCGTTTTCACCATCGATTCCGATCCATCCCCTTCGCAGCAGCTCCGCGGAGATCTCCGGGTCGCTGAACGGAACGAGCGGATGAAATGTCCCGCCCGGAAAACCTGCCAGCGTCAGCGCTTTGAGTCCCGCCGGCTCCGCGATCGCCGAAGTGTGCAGGATCACGCTGTCGCGAGCGATCCGCCCGTCGTGCGCCGCGACAATTACTTCCTCGATTGTCTCATCGAGCTGCGGATCGCGCACGCATACGATCACGACATTCGCACGCGCCGCATCGGTCGGAATGTTTCCAGTCGACGTCGCCACACCCGACGGCCGCTTGCCGTGCATTCCGACGACGTCGACTCCCGATGCTCGAAAGGCGCGGAAGAGTCCGCGCCCCACGTGGCCAGGTCCGATGATGAAGACCCGTTCGGTCACTGTTTGGCTCCAGCTGCGTCCAGGCTGTCTGGCGCAGGAGCCGCTGCCGTCGCCTTTCGCAGCAGATCGCGCTCGGACTTGGCGCCACGGGCAAGCTCCAACGCCTTCTGAAGCGGCTTGTCTATCGCAGCCCGTCGCCGGAACTCGGCGTCGCTCCCGAAAACGTAGCGAGCGATATCAAAGCCGATCATGCGCGAGACGAACGGCTCAGCCTCGTCGTAGACGTTGCGCGGAATGTCCATCCCGCGCTCCTTCATCCTCTTCCACACCTCTTCGCGCATTGCAGGCGTGACGACGAAATCGGGCGTCGTGATTCCACGCGTGCCCTTGAGAAACAGCGCGTAGTCCGTGACTGCATCCCTGAAATGACCGGCGTTTGCGCCGAGGGCGCGAATGAAGATTCCTTCCATAACTGGAGTCGTGCTATCGCCGGCAATGACGTCAGGCGTAATGCCACCGCCCCCATAGACAGTGCGGCCACCATCGGTGCGGAATCTCTCGCGGCTGGCGGGGAGCTGGTCATCCGGCTCGTCGTCACTGGGGAGGCGGCGCGTAATGGAACGGCCGACCGGCGTGAACCAGCGCGCCGTCGTGATCTTGAGGCCGCCCTCGGGTCCGAACGAGATCACGCTCTGCGCGCTTCCCTTGCCGTACGTCGGCGTGCCGATGATCACCGCGCGATCGTGGTCCTGCAGCGCGCCGGCGACGATCTCGGCCGCGCTGGCACTCTGCCCATCGACGAGCACGAGTAGCGGAAGCTGGGGCCACCGCTGTTGGGCGGTGTCCGCATACTCACGGTTCGCGTCGGGCACGCGCCCACGCATGCTCACGATCTTCTGCCCCGGATCGAGGAAGAGATCCGACACCCTCACGCCCTGAGTCAGCAATCCGCCCGGATTCGTCCGCATGTCGAGCACGAGCGTCTTCATGCCGCGCGCGAGGAGAGTCGTTATCGCGCCGTTCAGCTCCTTGGCGGTGGAATCGCTGAACGCCTTGAGGTCGATGTACCCGACCCCATCATTCAGCATCGACGCCCTGCGCACGGCGCTCTGGTGGATCGTCATGCGTTGCAGCCGCAGCTCGATCGGTGTGGAGATTCCCGGACGCTCGAGCCTGAGCGCGACGAAGGTGCCCGGCTTGCCCCGGAGCACTTTCGCTGCTTCCTCGATCGTCCAGCCCTTCGTTTGCTTTCCGGCGATGTCGATGATTCGATCTCCGGGCTGAGTTCCCGCGCGCTCTGCGGGTCCTCCCGCGACGGGAGCCACGACTATCAGCCAGCCGTCTCGCAGGTCTACCTCCAAACCCAACCCCGCGTAATTGCCCGACGTCGTCTCGTTGAGACGCGCAAACCGATCGGGTGGAAGGAAGGTCGAGTATGGATCATTCAGCTCGAACAGCATCCCATCCACCGACTTGCGGTACAAAGTGGAGTCGCCGACGTTGTCGACATAGTCGTTCTGCACGCGCTGGAAAACGCTCTCGAAAAGCTGCGCTCCCTCGAAGGCGGTAAACGTTCCCGTGCGAGCGCCACGCTGCAGCAGCCAACCCCCAGTCACGAGAGAGCCGAGCAATGTGCCCGCGACAATCACCGTCCGTGCGCGGGCGGACGCGCTGAGGAGTCTCATTTTCATAGGTCCTTTAACTCTTCAAGCTGCCAAAAGGTTGCGGGAACGCGGTGACGAGCGCCGAAATGACCCGCTTTTGTACTGTTGTCTCGTCTCCGGTGCCATCTATCAACTTGATTGGTCCGCACTCCGGATGGGAGTCCTGCCACTTTTTGTCCGCGAATTGGCGGAAGGCACTCGTGACGCGCTGGTGAAAATCGTCGCCGGATCTCTCCATCCTGTCGCGGGCGCCACGCGCATCGGCGCGGCCGAGGCCTTCGGTGGCTGGCACGTCGAGGAGAAGGGTCAGATCCGGGACGAGGCCGGCCGTCGCCAGACGGTTGGCGGCGCGTATCTCGGGCTCGGGCAGTCGGCGACCAAAGATCTGGTACGCATAGGTGGACAGAAAAAAGCGATCGAGCAGAACCACCTTGCCCGCGGAGAGCGAGGGCAGGATTTGGCCCGCGATCAGCTCCGCGCGCGACGCCATGAACAGAAGCGCCTCGGCCGCGTCAGTGATCTCGTGCTCGCGATGCAGGAGAATCTCCCTGATGGCGTCGCCGGCGGGAGTGCCGCCCGGCTCGCGCAATGACACGTAGGAGATGTGCGCAGCCGTCAGACGTTCCGCCAGGAGACGGACCTGCGTGCTCTTGCCGGCTCCCTCGGCCCCTTCGAAGACGATGAGCTTTCCGTTCGGCATTCTCAGCCGAGCGTGATGATCGGGCTCGCCGCGCCCTTCTTCATGCCGTCCATGATCCACTGATTCACGCGGAGCATCAGCTTGTCGAAGTTTTCCTGCGCCGAGACGGCGCGCTGGTAGGCTGGTTGAGCCTGGATTTTTTCGAGCATGCTGTCGAGCTGTTGCTCCATTTCCGGCGTGGGATTCTCGCCGCGCTGGATCAGCTGCTGCGCTTCAGCGCGCAGCTTCTCCATCTGCTGAAGGAGCACGACCGCGTCACGATCGTCGTTGAGCGCTTCGCTCGACCGTTTGAGCGCCTGGTATTCGGGACTCTGCCCGATCAGGCGTCCCAGCTCCTTCCCCTTTTCTTCCAACATCGTTTCTCCTTTCTGGCCTGCGCAGGGCTAGACGCGCAGCGCGAATACGAAGCGCTCGCGGCCGGTGAGGTCGAGCAGAACTTCGATTTCGGAATACCGCCCATCAACAGCAATCATTTCCGCGACTGTTCCCGCGCGGACGGTATCGACCTCGAGTGCGAGGAATCCACCGCGCACGAGCCCGTCCGGCGCCTGAGCGACAAGCTCTCTAGTAACCGACAATCCGCCCTGCGCGCACAAGAGCGCCAGGCTCGGCTCCCAGTCGCGAACATCCGCGGGCAGCTCGGTGATCTCGGCAAAGCTGATGTACGGCGGATTGCAGACGATCGCATCGAGTTTCTCGCCGCGGAGAGGGGCAAGCAGCGACCCGCTACGGAATTCGACCGGCGATTTCAGTCCCTCGGAAAGCGATGCCGCGTTGGCGGCGGCGACGTTGACCGCATCGAGCGACACATCGGTGGCAAGGACGCGGTCGAATTCACCTTCGAACGCCAGCGAGAGCGCGATTGCGCCCGAACCCGTTCCGATGTCGGCGATGGTGCGCGTCTTGGGAGTGCAGCGCTCGAGCACGCGATCGACCAGCACTTCCGTCTCGACACGCGGGATCAGCACGCGCTCGTCGACGTTGAGCGTGAGGTGCCTGAATGACGCGCGTCCGACCGCATAAGCGAGGGGCATGCCGCCCGCACGCTTCATCGCCGCACGAATCACCGACCGCGCGACCTGCGGGGTCGCATCGGCAACGGCATTTGCCGCGGCCCAGAATTTCGGCACGTCGAGGACGGCAGCGACGATCTCGCGCGCCTCGCGCTGGGCGTCCACCACGCCTTCGGACTGGAGCATGGCAGTGCATCCGGCCAGCAAATCGCCGATGGTGCCGATCGGCAGCGTTGTCGGGAAGAAGGGCGTACCGCTCTTAATCACCAAGTTTTTCCTCCACGTCAGCGACCTTGAGCGCGTCGATGAACGGATCGATGTCTCCGCCAAGTACTTTTGTCAGCTCGTGGAGTGTCAGGTTGATGCGATGGTCAGTGACGCGGTTCTGCGGATAGTTGTACGTCCGGATCTTTGCTGAGCGATCACCGGTGCCGACCTGGGTTTTGCGCAGGCGGGAGCGCGCGGCTTCCTGCTCCGCGATCTTCGAATCCAGAAGACGCGCGCGCAGCACTTCCATCGCCTTGAGCTTGTTCTGGAGCTGGGACTTCTGGTCCTGCTGGCTCACCACGATTCCGCTGGGGATGTGCGTGATGCGGACGGCGGAGTCCGTGGTATTCACGCTCTGCCCGCCGGGGCCTGAGGAACGGAACACATCGATGCGCAGATCCTTGTCCTCGATCTTGAGATCGATCTCCTCGGCCTCAGGAAGCACTGCGACGGTTGCGGCTGACGTGTGAATACGGCCCTGACTTTCAGTGACGGGGACGCGCTGGACACGGTGGACACCAGATTCCCAACGCATCACGCCGAACGCACCCTCGCCTTTGACCTTGAATATCGCTTCCTTCACACCGCCTAAGGTGCCGTCGGATTGCGATATGACTTCGATGCGCCAGCGCCGGCCTTCGGCGAAGCGCGTGTACATGCGGAGGAGATCGGCGGCGAATAATGCGGCTTCGTCGCCGCCGGTGCCACCCCTGATCTCGACGATCGCAGGGCGATCGTCGAGCGGGTCATGGGGAAGGAGAGCTGGCTTTATCCGGTCGAGCAGGTCTCCGATGGACTTCTCGAGGCGCGCCACCTCGGCCTTTGCTTCCGTTGCCATCTCGGGGTCATCAGAGTCGGCGAGCTCTCGCGTTTCCGCGAGCTCCTGCTCGAGTCTCTGGAGCTTGTTCCCCATCTCGACCAGAGCCTGGAGGTGGTGGTGCTCCCGGCCAAGCGCAGCCATGCGCTGCTGGTCCCTTACAGTCTTCGGATCGGAGAGCTCTCGCTCTACCTCAGAGGCACGCTCAATGGCGTCCCTGAGCCGGTCGCGGAGACTCAGGTTTCGGTGCTAGGGGCAGCCGCCGCAGACTTGCCGTACTTCTGACGGAAGCGCTCAACGCGTCCCGCGGTATCGACGAGCTTCTGCTTGCCCGTGAAGAAGGGGTGGCAGTTGGCGCAGATATCCGTGTGGATGTCTGCCTGGGTGGAGCGGGTCTGGAATGTATTGCCGCAGGCGCACCGTACGGTGGCGGTGGCGTAAACTGGATGGATATCGGACTTCATGGGACTGTCTCGGAGGTTTTCGTGGGTAGCTATGAATTATAGCTAAGCCGGACTCCTCAAACAAGTTAGCAAGTGATTCAAAGGTCAGGACTGGCCCCGAACGCCTCGAACCGAAGCTGATCTTCCCTGACCTCGTAGGAATGCCGGTCGAGATGCATCTTACACCAATGAAAGCACGAACGTTCATCGCCTCGCTCTCTCTTGCCAGCGCATTCGGCGTGTCCCTCTACGCACAGCCGACCCAACCCACGACGGTCACATCGCCTATCGCCACGGCTCCTTCGACCGAGCCGGGCTCCAACCTCACGGTCTACCTGCTCACGTTCGGCTGGGGCGACGTCTCATGGGAGCGGTTCGGACACAATGCGATCTGGATCAAGGACCGCGCGCACGGGACCGACATTACATACAACTGGGGAATGTTCGATTTTGCGCAGCCCAACTTCGTCTGGCGGTTCGTCACAGGTGACACGCGATATTGGATGGAAGCGTTCTCTCTCGACGTCATGCTGGCGGAGTACAAGCGCGAGAATCGCTCGGTCCTCGCGCAGGAGCTCAACCTCACTCCCGCGCAACGGCTCAAGCTGCAGCAGTTCGTCCAGTGGAACGCGCTTCCTGAGAACAAGTTCTATCGCTACGACTACTATCGCGACAACTGCTCGACCCGCCTTCGCGACGCAATCGATCACGCGCTTAGCGGCCAGCTCCAGCTCGCCACTGTGACGAGAATGACATCGGGAACGTACCGCTGGCACACGCAGCGCCTCATGACGGGCGACATCCCGCTCTACACGGGCGTCACGTTCGCGCTGTCGGCTCGCGCTGACAAGCCGCTCTCGATATGGGAGGAGATGTTTCTGCCGGTGCGCATGGCGAATGATCTGCGCACAGTCAGCATCGCCGACAGCACGGGCGCGCAGATTCCGCTCGTTCGATCGGAGATGGCGATGTACACCGCTGGCCGTCCCCCGGAACCGGCGGCGCCTCCCTTCTATTTCCCCTTGTTCGTCGCTGTCGGAATCATCTTCGCGGCTGCGCTGGTCCTGCTGGTGAGAACCGCGGAAGGTGGATCCAGAATCGCCATGTTCGCGGCGACGGCTCTGGCCACGCTCTGGAGTCTCTTCGCCGGACTGGGCGGGCTCGCCCTCCTGTTTGCTTGGGCCTTCACCAAGCACTACTTCATGGGCCGGAATGAGAACCTGATGCATTTCGATCCACTGTCGATCGCGCTGGTGGTGCTGATACCGCTCTCAATTTACGGACTGCGCGGGGTCAATAGAGCGATAAAGTTCGCGGGGTTCATCGCCATGCTCTGCCTGTTCGGATTCGTGGCCCAAGGAATTCCATTCTTCAGTCAGAAGAACGGAGAGATCATCGCCCTCGCGCTTCCGATCAACCTGGCCGTGTGGTGGACGGTCTTCCGTCTCACCGCCTACAGGCGGACTTCCTTCCCCTCTTCCGCCGCCTTGTAGATCGCTTCCATCAGCTTGATCACGATGAGCGCATCCTCGGGCGGGTCGTAGGGAGTCGTCTCGTTGACGACGGCGATGAAGTGCGCGAGCTCAGCCCGATACGATTGCAAGAACACGCTCTCGCGCGCGGCCGCACCGCTGGGCGACACGTCGGTCGGCTTGCCATTCAGCATCTTCACCACGCGGAGCGGCGCGAGACGGGCGCTCCCACGACTCGTCAGAGCCTCGAACCACCAGCGCTCTTCCTGTCCGACATAGGACCACGAGACGTCGAAGCTGAAGCTCATCCCGCCCGCGCACTCGACATGCACTATCATCGAGTCTTCCACGGTGGCCGCTCCGCGGGTTCGATCCATGTGCGCAGTCACTCGAACCGGCTCCGGAAAATCGGCGACCCAGAGAGCGAGATCCACCAGCGGATAACCGTGCTCGAAGAACGCGCCTCCACCCGCTTCGGGCCGTCTGAATCGCCAACCCGTTCGGCTCGTCGCGAATTGATATTGCCCGGCCCTCACGCCAAAAAGGCGTCCCAGCTCTCCGCCCTGAAGGAAGCGATAGAGCTGCTGCACATCACTCCGAAAGCGATGATTGTTGCCCACTACGACTTTTTCCCCGGCTTGCTTCGCGGCAGCGAGAATGCGCTCGACGCCGCGCGATGTCAGCGAGAGCGGCCGCTCGCACAACACGTCCACCTTGGACTTGAGCGCGCGCAGAACGTGCGGCTCGTGCAAGTGATTGGGCGTGGCGATGACGACCGCGTCGACCTGATCGAGCTCCAGCAGATCCTCGATGTCGGTGAACACATCGGGAATCTTCAGGCGCTCGGCTATCGCGCTTGCCTTGGGTCCGTCGTTGTCGCAGAGCGCAACGAGCTCCGCGCCCTTGAGCTTGGACAGCACAGGAAGGTGCGCCAACTGCGCAATTGCGCCTACTCCGACAAGGCCGAGTCGGACCGGACCTTTCGCTTTGAGTTCCTTGGTGCTAACCGGCGATTCGGCCAATCGTCGTCCCTGGATAATAGGTTTCTAGAATCGTACGATAATTCTGCCCGGCACGCGCGCGTCCGATGGCGCCCCACTGGCACATCCCGATTCCGTGGCCGTAACCTCGGCCGTTCACGGTGAAGCTGGAGATTTCCCCGCCGCTCGTCTCCTTCGCAAAAGTGAAGGAAGTACTGTTGAGGATGGCGCCTTTGGGATCTCTCAGCACGAATCGGATGTCGTTGCCACGAAGAGTATAATTCCCCGTTCCTGTCTGCACGATGAGCGCGGCTACTCTGCCCGATGGCGTTCGTCCCTGCTCCCTGATGTCGGTGATCTTGCCCACGCCGTTTTTCGGCGCCTTGGCATAAGCGGTGAGGTATTTATCCATCACCGCGCGAAGGCCGGCGGCAGTGTAGCTCTGCGTCCAGCTGAATCGGGGCGAGGAATCGCAGTAGTAGTTGTCCGATCCAGGAATGCGGTCGCTCACGGGACGAAGATAGGGCTGGTCCGGTTGATCGTACCAGACCTCGCTGACGCCGGCGGTGCTGCCGCCGCAGGTCGAGTGATACGGAGTCGTGATCGGCTGGCCGTTGTAGAGAACTACAACATCAGCCGTTGTTGCGATGGCCGAGTCCGATTGCGGCTTCTCGGCGTCGACTCCGCCGTAGACCTGATCCTGGACCGTCGCGTACATGTCGAATGGACGAGTGCTGTTTAGATGCTTGTAGGCGTAGGTCCTCGCTGCGACCGCCTGTGCCTGCACCGCAGCAAACTCGGCCGGTGTGCGACTGCCGATCTCCAGCGGAACCACGCCGCGCAGATAGTCATCCATCGACAGCCGGTTGACGACGAGCAATCCGGAATCCGTCGCACTGATGACGATTTCCCCTCGATAGAGCTTGCCCTCCCAAGTGAGGATCGAGCCGGCCGAAGGACTCACGAGCACGGACTTCAGCTGAGTCTGGCTCGCTGCTCCTGTGCGACCGAAGCGGACTCGGTCACCCTCTCTCGCGAACGTCCATTCCTGCGCCGTTCCGCGGCCGATCCCCAGAATTGAGGCCATTCCCCCACTAGTACTGCACGACTGTGCTCTGCAGAGCAAAAAAATTGAGTCGGCTTGGGCGACAACCCAGCTACCCGTGGCCGCGAGCTTTCCTTCGGGCACCGAGGTGGCAATCGCGATGCGAACTTGCTGTTTGGTGCCGCTCATGTAGGGCCCCGGCGCAACAGGAGCCACGCGCCAGACGTCGCCAGGTGATGTGCGCGACACGCACGCGGCAATACCGAGAGCGCCTGCTATCGCCAGCCACGTCCGCAAACGAGGGGTCACGCGATCACTGCCCGCTCTGCTTCGCGAGTGAGCCCTATGCAATTGCCTCCTCCAATGCCGCTCCCATTTTCTCCAGCGCGCTGGCAATCTCAGCATCACCGTGTGCCGCTGACATGAAGCATGCTTCGAATGCTGATGGCGCCAGATAAACTCCCCGCTCCAGAGCCGCGTGAAAGAAACGCCGAAAGAGGATTACGTCCGATGCTTTCGCGTCTGTGAAATTACGAACGGGACTGGAGCTGAAAAAGAATCCCCACATCGATCCGGCGCACCCCGCCGAGAGCGGAACGCCAAGGTCAGCCGCGATCTTTTGCAAACCTTCGACCAGCGCGGTGGTCCGTTTCTCTATCCTGGCGTGCAGCGCCGGTGTGAGCGCGGTGAGAGTTGCTATTCCCGCAGCCATGGCCAGCGGGTTTCCGGAGAGCGTACCGGCCTGATAGACCGGCCCGGACGGCGCAACGCGCTCCATTATTTCTTGGCGGCCGCCGTAGACGGCGACGGGCAATCCGCCCCCGATGACCTTGCCGAGTGTCGTCAGATCGGCGGTGACCCCAAAGCGCTCCTTTGCTCCGCCGGGGGCAATCCGGAATCCAGTCATCACCTCATCGAAGATGAGCAGCGCACCCGAGTTGTCGGCCAGCGCGCGCAATCCCTGAAGGAAACCCTGATCGGGAGGAATAAAACCGGAGTTGCCGACGACCGGCTCGACGATGATTGCCCCGACTCCGCGTTTGCTTCCCCGAACGAGCTCGGTTGCTGATTCGAGATCGTTGAACGGCGCCGTGAGTGTGAGTGCCGCCAACTCGACGGGAACTCCCGGCGAATCGGGCAGGCCCAACGTGGCGACGCCAGAGCCCGCATGAACGAGAAATGAATCAGCGTGTCCATGATAGCAGCCGTCGAACTTGATGATGGCGTCCCGGCCTGTGAAAGCGCGCGCGAGTCTCACTGCGCTCATCGTCGCCTCGGTGCCACTTGAGACGAAACGCATCATCTCCACGTGCGGCATTCGTTGGCGGATCAGCTCGCCAAGCTGAACCTCGAGCTCGGTTGGCATCCCGAAGCTGGTTCCGCTCTGCATCGCGCTCGCGAGAGCGTCCAGAACAATCGGTGGAGCGTGTCCCAGCACGAGTGGTCCCCACGACAGAACGAAGTCGATGTATTCCTTCCCATCGACGTCCCAGATCCGCGCGCCCTCGCCACGTGCTGCTACAACAGGCTCTCCGCCGACGCCTCGAAATGCCCGCACGGGGGAATTCACCCCACCGGGAAAGAGTTCGCGCGCGCGCGCCATGATCTCGGCGGATCGCACGCTAGCGGCCGTAGCTTCCGATCGTCACCTGCTTGATGGAAAGCTGGCGGGAAACACGCTGCAACCGCGGAGCTCCGGCAGGTACCACGACGCGAATCACCGATGCCTGAAAGTCGTAGTCGTCCACGACTTCTTCGACGCCCACCTCGACAATCGTGCCCGGCGGCAGCGCTTCGTCTAGCTGCGTCACGCCGTCGATGTCGTCGGCCTGCCACGGGAGCCGTGCCTGCGATGTGCCGCGCTTTGCATCGCTTCGATCAACGAGTGCCAGCGCCGTGCGGCATATACGCGACTCGTATTTCTCGCCCGTGATCGCGCGTTGAAGCTCGGTCAGTCTTTCCAGCCGCTCACGTTTTATCGTCTCGTGCACGTCGTCCGGGTACTGCGCGGCCCGAGTGCCTTCCTGCGGCGAGTACGTGAACGCGCCCACCCGCTCGAACTGCATCTCCTCGAGAAACCCGAGCAGCTCCTCGAATTGCTCCTCGGTCTCGCCCGGAAAACCGACGATGCACGTCGTCCGGATCGCGACATCGGGCACTGCGTCGCGGAACTTCTTCACGCGCTCCCGAATAGTGCGCTTCCTTTCTGGACGGCGCATGCGCGCGAGGACCAGATCGGAGCCGTGTTGAATCGGCATGTCGAGGTACGGCAGCACCCGGCTTTCGCCCGCGACGACGTCGAGAAGACGGTCGGTGATCCCGGCGGAATACAGGTAGAGCATGCGAATCCACGGTATCGACGTCTCGGCAATGAGCGCTTCGAGCAGCTCGGGGAGTTGGATTCCGTCGCGTCGGTCGCGGCCGTAGTGCGCGAGATCCTGGGCGACGAGATTCAACTCGCGGGCGCCCTGGAGCTCGAGCAGTTGCGCCTCACGCACGACCTCATCGAGTGCGAACGAGCGGTGCTTACCGCGCATGAGTGGAATGGCGCAGAACGCGCAGCCGTGGTCGCAGCCTTCGCTGATCTTCATGTAGCGGACATGCGGCAAGTCGCCGGTGTAGAGCCGAACTCCGGGGTGCAGGTTCTCGCTTGCCTCACCCAGCAATCCGCGCTCGTTGAGCTCCGGGACGAGCCGCTGCATCTCGGAGGAGCCGAGGAAGAGATCGACCTCGGGGACGGCCTCGATCAGCTCGCTCTTGTGGCGCTCTATCATGCAGCCGACCGCCACTACAGCCTGGCATCGCCCATCGGTCTTGAAGCGCGCCGCTTCTACCATCGCGTCGATCGATTCCTTCTTGGCGGCGTCGATGAAGCCACAGGTGTTGACGATGATCACGTCGGCTTCGGCGAGATCCGCGGTGTATTCGGCGGAGTAGTCCGACAGCTGCGCGAGATATCGCTCGCTGTCGACGGTGTTCTTGTCGCAGCCGAGTGTGATGATGCCTACTTTCATTCCAGGGCGCCGAGCGCGCGCGGCGTCAACGGTAGTTCCCGAACTTGAGCTCGACTCCGAAATCCTTGCCGCGCAGAAGCGTCATAGCTTCCTGCAGATCGTCGCGCGACGGAGAGGTAACCCGTACCTGGTCGCCCTGAATCGCCGCCTGAACTTTCTTGAGCTTGGCTTCCTTGATAGCGGCTGCGACTTTCTTCGCCGTGTCGCCATCGAGGGCGAGCTTCAGGGCGATATCGCGACGAACGGTGTCGCCACCGGCAGGCTTGATCTCGCCCGGATCAAGGTTCTTCACGGAGACACCGCGCTTAATGAGCTTGGTCTGAAGGGCGTCCCAGAGCGCCTGCATCTTGTAGTCGTTCTCGGCCGTGAGGGCGATCAAGCCTTCTGTCCGCTTCAGCTCGATGGTGGCGGGAGATCCCTTGAAATCGTAGCGCTGTGAGATCTCCTTCTGGGCCTGATTGACGGCGTTGTCGACCTCCTGGAGGTCGACGCCAGTGGTTACGTCAAATGATGCTTGTTGCGGCATGCGGGAAATGTAATCGGGAGACGAAAGTCGGAGCCTTTTCGCTCGACGTCAGTGAATTGCAAAGAAAGTCAAAAGCTTCAAAAGAAATTATTGACACGCGTACTATTGCTACACATGTTTGCGGCCTCTTTTTCGAGCCAGGCGCGCCGCTGGAACAATCCAAATGCGGTAATCAGCCCAAGAATCCCGTAAAGAAGCACGCCGACGTTGACAGAATGTTGCATGAGTGTGCGCCCACCGCCCCACTCCGTGATTCCGTTGTAAGCACCCATCACCGCGCTAACAACCAACACCGCGAGCGATAATACCCAGGCGAGTTTCTTTCCCATCGGCGGATCAGCCGCCCAGATGTTTGATCGCGAGGTCGTGAAGCCGGCCTTCGAGATTTCCGAGAGTCATACAGGCGAGCGTGCCCTTGCTCGAGCCAATGTCTTCGGCGTACGCCGTCAGCTGGGTGTCTATCTTGGACCCGCTGGCGGTCGGCGTCACGCGCGACACGAGCGACATTGTCACGCGATAGCTATCCGCTGCCTGACCAGTTGTTATCATACCACATCCCACGTAATCGCTGAGGGGCTTGCCGGCGAGGCGATACATCTTTGTGAAATTCTTGTTGCCGACTTCGCCGGTTTGTGGATTCCAGAGCTTGACCT
Source organism: Gemmatimonadota bacterium (assembly GCA_003134685.1). Classification (GTDB taxonomy): domain Bacteria; phylum Gemmatimonadota; class Gemmatimonadetes; order Gemmatimonadales; family Gemmatimonadaceae; genus UBA4720. The sequence goes on from PLCA01000007.1 coordinate 106,166, forward strand.
CAATTCCGAGATCAGCGTAGGCCGAGTTGAGCGCGGCGAGCGTGGCGGGGGTAGGCGCGTTCACTGTCGTCACGCCAGACGTTGGGCCCTCATAAGTGCGAATGACTCCGGTATTCGACGTGGCAATGATTGGGTCCCCGTGCGCGGCAGTTTGATTCGCGGGCGCGCATCCGCCCAGAGAGACCACGGCAATAGCCGCGGCAACAATCGGTGAATATGACGTCATAGTGGTCTCCTGTGCGGTTTTGGCAATCGTCGAGAAGGATACTTTCCCTTTAACCACGGCAAGAAGATGGCCCTTTTCGAGAGTGGGGTTTCTCCTGTTGAGCGGCGGTCAATCAGAGCGTGCGCGCGACAGGGTCGGCTTTGAAATCGTTCACTATGAACGCCCAGATGATGTCCTCGCCCGCGAAGTAGGCACCGAACCATACGACGTAGAGCGTCACCGTTTGCCCCGGGTGCAGCTCGCGGGCAAAATAGCTCGCCACGGTGTCCTGAACCGGTAGCCAGAGAAGTCTCTTCCCTTCCTGAAAGTGGTACTCTCGATGAAAATCGTTCACAATCGATGAGTCCCCGAGAAACGTCAATCCCCACTGGCGCATGACATCAATGCGCCTCGGATTCAGCGGTCGCGAATCGCCCCGATAAACGACGCGGGCAAGCGTCGGGAAATCCTCTCCGCTCACGATCAGGCCCGGGTGGTTCGCGACGTGATCTGCTCGGATCGTGGAATCATGGAGTTGCATGACGGCCGCGAGCGTGCCCGGCTTGTATCGCCCCCAGTTGCTTTGCGCATGGGCGACATCTATCGGAGCGCCGAGGAGCAGGGCACCGAGGAAGGCAGAAGCAATTGTAGAGAAGCGGGGAGCTCGGACCATCAACTACCCGAGGAACGATTCCAGCGAGCGTCGGCGCGAATTGTGGCGCAGCTTGAGCAGCGCCTTCTCCTTGATCTGCCGCACTCTCTCGCGCGTGATCTGGAGCAGCGTGCCGATGTCCTCGAGCGTCATCGGATCGGCGCCATCGAGCCCGAAGTAAAGCCGCAGAATCTTGGACTCGCGCTCCTTCAACGATGACAGCGATTCCTCGATCGCCTCCGACAACGCCTTCTCGAACGTGATCTCGTCCGGAGTAGGATTCATGTTGTCGGGGAGATAATCGAGCAGGCGATTGTCCTCGCCCGGCGTCATCGGCGCATCAAGCGAAAGGTGCACCTGCGAGATCATCATCGTCTTGGCGACCTCGTCTTCGCTAATGTCCATGCCATCGGCGATTTCGAGATTCGTCGGCTGGCGACCGAGCTCCTGAAGCAGGCTGCTCGCTCTCTTGCCAATGCGATGCAGCGTGCCGGCGCGATTGAGCGGAACTCGCACAATGCGCGACTGCTCGGCCAGTGCCTGCAGAATGGACTGGCGGATCCACCACACCGCGTACGAGATGAACTTGATGCCCTTCGTCTCGTCGAATTTGTGGGCGGCGCGAATGAGGCCGAGGTTGCCCTCGTTGATCAGATCGGAGAGCGAGACTCCCTGGTTCTGATATTTCTTGGCGACGGAGACGACGAATCGGAGATTTGAGCGCACCAGGGTGTCGAGTGCTTCCTGATCATTCAGGCGGATGCGCTTCGCGAGCTCCACTTCTCTCTCGCGAGTAATGAGGGGAAAGACGCTGATGTCCCTGAGGTACTGATCGAGCGATCCTTCGTCGACGGTCGATTTCCGATTCGTCGAAACCTTCATAGCGATAGCGGCATCCTCTCAGAAATCGAGAGATCTAGTGTACGATCTCTCCGAAGCGCTTCCACCGTAGACGAGTCAGCCAATCCAGCCGGTCTCCGGTATCAGGCGCGTAGCTATAATAGACCACAATCGGCTGGCCGCGCACAAGAGAGTCGGCCACGAAACCCCAATACCTCGAATCGGACGAGTTGTCGCGATTATCTCCGAGGACGAAGTAGTCATGAGGAGGGACGATCAGAGGGCCCCAGTTGTTACGGGATGGATGATAATTCTCAATCGACGCTCCTCCCACCAGATACGCGTTCTGCCAGCGGAAATCGTCGTCTGACTGGTCCGCCTCGTCGGGAGTGTGCTGAACGTAGTCCTCGTGTATGGGCTGCCAATTCCTGACGAGCGTACCGTCGCGCATTTGGATCGTGTCGCCAGGGATGCCGACGATCCTCTTCACGTAATTGAGCCGCGGATCGACGGGGTAAGTGAAGACGACCACGTCCCCGCGCCTCGGAGCGTGAATCGCGGGAAGCTTGCGGCCGCTCCCGGGGATGCCGGCGCCGTACACGAGCTTGTTGATGAGGAGAAAGTCACCCTCGAAAAGGGTGTGCTCCATGCTCCCGCTCGCGATCTTGAACGCCTCCACGCCAAAGGCACGGATGACGACGAAGAGTGCCAGTGACACAATGATGATCTTGGCCCAGTGCGCGAAGAACGAGAGCTTGCTTCCTCTGCGTCTTCGATTCGCCAGCTGTAGGGCGTGCGCCCGCTTGTGGTCGTAGTTATCCATCGCCCTTCTATACCAGCGTGATCACTCGGGCGTTCCCAGATACGTGTCGATCTGGGCGCGCTGAAGCGTGCCTGAGAAGTCGGCGTATCCGACTTTGGTCTCGGAGTAGAACTCGTAGACTTCCCAGCCGCCCTCCCTATGTCCGTTTCCGGTCTGCTTGACCCCACCGAACGGGAGATGAGCCTCCGCGCCGATGGTTGGTGCGTTTACGTACGTAATTCCATTGTCCAGCTCGTTGAGCGCGCGGAATGCCGTGTTCACATCCCGCGTGTAGATCGACGACGACAATCCGTACTTCACGTCGTTGTTCACCGCGAAAGCCTCGTCCGCGTCCTTCACTCGAATTACGGAAAGAACGGGGCCAAAGATTTCTTCCTGTTCGAGACGGCTGCCGGGCTTGACGTTCGTGAAGATCGTCGGCTGAAAGAAGTTGCCCCGCGAGAGCTTCTTAGGTCGTGCCCCTCCGGTTACGAGCTTTGCTCCTTCCGACTGCCCAATATCGACGTAGGTCTCGACCTTCCTGAGCGCATCTTCGTTGATCAGCGGCCCGACGTCAGTCCCTTTCTTCCTTCCATCGCCCAGCTTAAGAGCCCGGGTGCGGTCTTCCAACATGCCGACGAACTTGTCGTGAACCTTCTTCTGTACGATAAGACGACTGGTTGCGGTACAACGTTGCCCCGTTGTGCCGAATGCCCCCCACAACGCGCCTTCGAGCGCCAGATCGAGGTCGGCGTCGTCCATTACGATCTGCGCGTTCTTCCCCCCCATCTCGAGCGACAATCTCTTGTGGAGGCGTCCGCAGGTCTCTCCGACAAGGCGGCCGGTCTCCGTCGAGCCGGTAAAGGAGATCAGCGGGACTCCAGGATGCTCCACGATTGCGGCTCCCACTTGCTCTCCGCGGCCGTGTACCAGCTGCACGACCTCTTTCGGGAGTCCGGCTTCGAGAAGGATCTCCACCAAGAGGGTTCCCGTGTGCGGGACGTCCTCCGCCGGCTTGAAGATCACGGCATTTCCGCAGACGAGCGCCGGGAACATCTTCCAGGTCGGGATCGCCATCGGAAAGTTGAAGGGACAGATGAGGCCAGCGACGCCGATCGGGCGGCGGTAGCTCATCGCCCACTTGTTCCGCAGCTCGCTGGGCACCGTTTTGCCGAACAGGCGCCGCCCTTCGCTCGACGCGTAGTAGGCGGTGTCGATCCCCTCTTGAACATCGCCGCGAGTCTCAGTAAGTGGCTTGCCCATCTCGCGCGTCATCGCGTCGGCGATCTCTTCCTTGCGCTTGGTCATGATGTCGCCAACGAACCGGAGGACGTCGCCGCGCGCGGGCGCGGGCGTGCGCCGCCAGCCCGCGAAGCCCCGTTGGGCACTCTCGACCGCGCGATCCACGTCGCGCCGGTCGGAAAGCGGGAATTTTCCGATCACATCATCGCGATCAGCCGGGTTGTTGTTCTCGAAGTATTCGCCCGATTCGGGGGCGACCCATTTTCCGGCGATGTAGTTGTTGAACTTTTTCATTTTCGACAGGTCTGTGATGGTAGCGTGGACGAGGCGTCAGCTATGCTCACGCGATAGAGAGTAGCGGCCGAATCTTAAGGTGTGCGATGAAAGCGTTGAATGCTGCGTTAACTATGTTCACGAGATAGGGAGTATCGCCCGAATCTTGAGGTGTGTGATGAAAGCGTTGAATGCTGCGTTAACTATGTTCACGAGATAGTGAGTATCGTCCGAATCTTAAGGTGTGTGATGAAAGCGTTGAATGCTGGGTTAACTGTGCTCACGCGATAAAGAGTATCGCTCGATCTTCTTGTAAAGGTTCGACCGCGGCATCTCAACCGCGCGCGCGGTCTCGGATACGTTCCAGTCGAATTCGCGCAGCTTGTTGAGCAGAAACGCCCGCTCGGCCGCGTCCTTGAACTCCTCGAAGGTGCGGCATTGCGTGAGTGTCGCGAGACCAGCGTCGTCGAGGGCGCGCTGACCGGCCAGCCGGTCGATGTCACGCGCCGCAATCTGCGAGTCTGGCGCCAGGATCAGCAGCCGCTCGACCGTGTTTCTTAGCTCGCGCACGTTGCCGGGCCAGTCGAGCGAGCTCAGTCTCTCCAGCGCATCCGCAGTGAATGTGCGCGGCGGAATTCCTTCCCGCGCCGACAGCGTCGACGCGAAGTACTGGGCCAGCATCGGAATGTCCTCGCGCCGCTCGCGAATGGGCGGAACGTGGATCGGCACCACGTTCAGTCGATAATAGAGATCCTCGCGGAATTTGCCGCCCGCGATCTCGTTCTCGAGTGTCTTGTTCGTGGCGGCGATCACCCGGACGTCGACCGAGATCGGCTTGGCGCCACCAATTCGGGTAATGACGTTGTCCTGCAGAACGCGCAGCACCTTCGCCTGCGCGGCCAGGCTCATGTCGCCGATCTCGTCCAGAAAAAGCGTTCCCTTGTTCGCCTGCTCGAACTTACCGGCGCGATCGGAGATCGCGCCGGTAAAAGATCCCTTCATGTGGCCGAACAGCTCGCTCTCGATAAGCTCACCCGGAATCGCGGCGCAGTTCACCTCGACAAACGGCTTGGTCGCGCGCGGCGACATGCGATGGAGCGCGCGCGCCACGAGCTCCTTACCCGTCCCGTTCTCACCCGTAATCAGAACACGCGCGGGAGTCGTCGCGACTTTCTCGACCTTTTCCATCAGAGCCCGCATCACCGGCGTCTTGCCGACGATCTCGAACGGAGCGTCGATCGATTGCTTGAGGCGGGCGTTCTCCTCCTGAAGATCGAGATGCGACAGCGCGTTCCTGAGCATCACGAGGATGCGATCGGTGTCGAGTGGCTTCTCCAGAATTTCGTAGGCGCCGGCCTGAGTCGCTTCGACGGCGGTGCGAATTGTGGCGTGGCCGCTGATCATCACCACCGTGGCCGAAGGATCGAGCTCGCGGAGCTTCCTGAGCGCCTCCATTCCGTCCATGCCGGCCATCTTCACATCGAGAAAGACCAGGTGCGGGCGCCACTTCTGGTATTCCGCGATTCCATCCACCGCGTTCGGAATCGTGTGCACCTCGTAACCCTCGAACTCGAGGAGCTGTCCCAACGCCGCGCGGATTCCCTGCTCATCATCGATGACGAGAATCCTTCGACTCACTTGACACTCTTGTATAGTGTGATCTTGCCGCCGGAAATGCGCACGTCTGAAATGTAAGCCGGCATGACCATCGGGAGCCCGTTCTGGGAGATGCCTTCGACGGGCTTGCCCCGCTTCATCTGGGTCAGAATCCTCGGGATCAGCCCGCTCGGCACGTCGATCCTGCCAAGTTTCACCTCCTGGACGAGGAATTCCGCCAGGCCTGGCTTCAACATGTTGATGGTGCCACCGAATCGCACGCTGTCACGCTCGCCCAGCAGCATTCCAACGGGACCGAGTGATTTGGCGCCGCCAAAATCCTTGAGCTCCACGTCGGACCGGACGTAGAGCCTGTCGCCGATGACGGCGGCCTCGGCGTTTTTCGCGGAAGGAGGGAGCTGTTTCGCGACGACCGTGAAGATGTACGACGCCGCCTCCGCCGGTGTCAGATTCGCGAACACAGGTCCGGATTGTCGCCCGAGCGACTGCACCGCGACCTGCCCGCGCGCTGCGTCAGCCGCCGTGAGTAGCTGCCAGCCGGAGCTGACCGAAGTTGCAGTCGTTGCAGTGCCGGCGGCGGAGGTCGTGGCTGCGGCGGGACGCTCGACGCGCGCGTACCAGTACCACAGCGCGATGAGACAGATGAGGATGACGAGACAGCCGGCCCTTTTTAGACAGCCTTTCATGGAGTATGTGCGTGAAGGATGGGGGAGAATACCCCGTCAGGTGGAGTCAGGCAAAGGGGGGGCCGACTCCGCCCGGTGTCCGCTATTGGTTGCCGGGACCCCCACGCTCGCGCCTTCCCTCTCCGTCTTCACGCCGCAGCCCAGGCGTCTTGATGCTTTCCGGCACCTTGGCCCACTGCGCGGGCGTCAGAATCGCCTTCGAGTCATTGATTGCCTGCGTCGCCAGCTTTCTCGCCTCGGCAATCGTCGGCTGGAGCTTGGTGAAAACTGTCATCGGGTCCGGATTCTTTGTCGTCGTGTCGCCGAGGACGTTGGCGACTTTCTCGATCAGCGAATCCGATTTGATCTTGAAGGCGTCGCCGCCCGTTTGAAGCTTGGCGACCTGATCCGGCGTCAGCTCAAGCTTCGCCGAGTCGTTGACGGCGATGATGTCTAGGAATGCGTTCGGCACGAGACGCGTCATGCGCGCCTTGAGCGCGTCTGGATCGAGGCGTCCGCCGGCCCCTCGGCCGATCGCATTGTTGAACTGCTGGCGTGCGGGATCCGTCCCGAGCGCAAGGCGCCCCTGAACTGCTATCTGGAACGGGACACGAAAAGCGTTCCGCGTTCCATTGGTAGCTCCGAAGTGCTCGTTGACCTGGTACTGGTAGGTATCGGTCGTCGGATCGAATCCGCGCACATAAAGAAGGGTACGGTCGGGGAAAGATGGCTGTCCCCATCCGTGAAGATTGTTGCTGCCGTGGAGCAGCTGGTCGAGCCCGGTGAGTGTATTGAGCGCGATCACGGAGATCGTGAGCCTGCGATCGAGGCCGAACGCGGCAGGCCTGATGTTGGCCTGCAGATCGAGCGCGGGAGACCACGGGCTCGAGCAGCTGCTGCGGGCGGCGACTTTCCCCAATTGACTGAGTAGGCAATCGCGCGCGCGCTCCGAGGTGTTGGCGAGCAGACGAGTCATTCCGTTCGCGACCGCGGTATCACCGGCGGCCGCGGCAGCGGCGGGATCGAAGACGAATGCGCGATCGTTATTGCGTCCGTCGCCGTTGATGTCGCCGCCAACCATTGGCGCGAAGAAGCTTCCGGATGTCGCGCGGGCGATCGCCGTCAGCTCTAGCACCGGCTTGATCGGATACGTGATCGTCGCGAGCAGCGCGTGTCGTCGCGCGTTGTCGCTGCGCCCCCATTCGGAGATGTTCGGATTTCCGGCCGTTGACCCGGCCGTTCCACCAAACCCCTGCACGGCGCCCTGCGCAAAACCCTGTGACTGATCGAACGAGCTCGTGAGCGTATACGACGCGTTGAACAGAATTCCCTTGCGATTAATTCCGTTGAGCCCGAAGGTGATCTGCTTCGTGTCGGATCGGAGATTCGACTGTATCTGGCTCACGACTCCAAACTGCGGGTGCAGGCGCGACCCGAGCACCGACAGCACGCCGCTGTTCGGCACGATCGCGTTTGCCGGGGCGTACACGGGGCGATTGCCTTCATTCGCGAGAGTGAACTTGGGAACCGTGTCCAGATTGATGTCTGTTGATCCCGATTGCGCCACACCGCGCGCGTAGCCGGCGTCGATCGAGAAGGAATAGCGGTCCCAGAATCGGCGATTCAATCCAAGTGATGCGCGCCAGGCCCGCGGAGCCTGGAAGTCAGGATCGAAGACCGTGACGTTGCGGCGCTGGTTGGCGAATATCGGCGTGCCCCCGTTGCACGACGTGGGAATCGTCGAAGGATCGGCAAGATATTGGGCCCAATCGGGTGTCGGCGCGGCCGGGCCGACGCACGTGAGGAGCGACTGACCGTTGGCGAGACCAGTCGCGTTGAGTGCCGAAGCGAAGAGCTGGGCGGGAGCAGTGCCACGGAATTCGCCGAAGCCCCCGCGCAGCGTGAGCGGCGGCGGACCGAACTGCGATTCGCCGACGAACACGGTGAATCCGGCGCGCGGGCTGACGTGAAACTCCGAAGGAAGATTGTCCGTGCGGCGACCGAAGGTCGAATCGACTTCAGGATTGTACACGGGCTTGTCGGGATAGCGCGATCCTTCGGCGCGCAGTCCGTAAGTAAACTGCACCTTCGAGCTCACTCGCCACGAATCGCCGAGATATGAGCCGAAATTGTCGGTAGCGGATTCCTGATCGCGCCCGAATAGCGTGCGGGTGAACTGTGTGGGCAGGCCGGCCGCGAAATCGGCGAGCGAATTGAATGAAAAGGTGCCGAACCGGTTGGGGACGAATCCTACGGAGCTCCTTTGCTCGTTGATGAGTCCGCCGAGCTTGAAGCGGTGACCGCCCGTGGTCGTGAGACGGGAGATCTCGTCGCTCATTTCGAGCAGGCTCGATTTCGTTTCCTGCGGCAGCGATGGATTTCCCCCGAACTGGAGCGTGGAGATTGCACTCGTCCCATCGTCGAGGACCGACGCGACTACTACGCGCCCATCGGGCACCGACAAATATCCGGAAGTATTCCGGTTGTCGACCGACTTGTAGCCGCGGAGCTCGTTGATGAACATCCCGAAGTGGGATGTGAGCGTCATCATGCCTCCGCCACCCGAGCCCTTGAGGTCACCGCCAGTGTGGGGCAGCGCCAACGCATTGAGGCGCGAGCCGAGCTGAGTGTTGCCTCGCCAGTCTCCCCGCAGCATCAGCGAATGGTCTTCGGCGAGGTTGTAGTCGACGCGTACGAGCGCCGATGTGTTGTCGTTGAGACGCTCATCGGGCACGAGCGGCGACGTGAGCGGGAGCCCGAAGCCCTGAACGATATTCAGAAAACGGCTCACCGAATCCGCATTGGTGCCAAGCCGCTGGAGCGTCAGGGGATCGGCCGCCAGAAGATCCAGGAGCGGATCGGTGCGACGCGAGAACGTGAGCGCGCCGAACGTGAACAGCTTGTCCTTCACGATCGGTCCGCCTGCGCCAAAATTGACCTGGTTCTGAGTGTACTTCTGACCGAAGGCGGGATTCGTGTCATCCACGAACTCGAGGCTGGGATCGCGAAGGGAGTAGCTGAACGCGCCCTGCACGTTGTTGGTCCCGCCACGCGTCGTTGATGCGACCTGTCCGCCGGTGAACTGCCCGCGCGCGACGTCGTACGTGTTCGTCACGACGCGCGTGTTGCGAATCGCTTCCGAAGGAACGCTCCCCGCGCCAAAGCTGAGTCCGTCCAGGGTGATGCTGTTCTGGTTGGAAGGCTGGCCGGCAACGTTGAAGGACGCCTTGGTGGTGTCCGTCCCGGGCACCATAATTACTCCGGGCGCGAGCGCCGCCAGAGCGTTCAGATCGCCAGCATCTATGGGCAAGCGATTGATGAGATTGGGAGTGAGATTGCGCTCGGTGTTGCCGGGCTCGGGCCGCTGGTTTGGATCGCCGCCACGGCGCCCGCCGCGGACCTGAACGGTCGCCAGCTGGGTGGCGTTGCGGCCCATGCTGAAGTCCGAGATGAGCCGGTCCTCGTCGCCCTGCCGCTGGATGTCGCGTGAGACGGGCGCCATTCCGATCGCGCGCACAGTGAGGCGGTAGCTTCCGCCGCCATCCGGAAACACGATCGTATACCGGCCATCGGCCCCGGTGGTCTTGGTGCGCGTGATGCCCGTCTCAGCCGACGTGGCTTCGATGCGCGCGCCGGCGATTGCCTGACTGTCGAGTCCCGAGATCCGGCCCATCAATATGTCTGTGGTCGATCCGACTTGTGCGACGATCCGCGCGGGAAGAATCAGCGCGAGTAGCACGATCACAATGCTGAGCGACTTCAGGTTCATGTCCGACAATCTCCAAAGTTCTTCATTCGTGCTGACTCACTATTACGCGTCCGCCCGACCGAATGCTGGGAGCGACGTGTTGTCCACATATCTCGGCTGGGTCGACGGAGGGTTATCCTCTTCGGCGCTGAGCTACACGCGCCGCTCGCCCTTGTGCGCGGCAGTGATTTCGGGCGGCTCGAAACGGTTCCCGCTGCCCGCCTGGCGCGCGATACGATGACTCATGCTCGCCGCGGTCCGTTCGGCTGCTCTCGTCGGCATTGACGCGTACGACGTCATTGTCGAGGTCGATGCGGCGCAGGGACTTCCCCAGTGGACGATTGTCGGGCTGGCCGCGAGCGCGGTAAAGGAGAGCCGCGAGAGAGTTGGGGCCGCGCTCGTCAATTCCGGGTTCAAGGTTCCACCGAGACGCATCACTGTGAACCTGGCGCCGGCGGACATCCGCAAAGAGGGCACGGCGTTCGATCTGCCGATCGCCATCGGGATTCTTGTAGCCACGGGGCAGCTCGAGTCCGCTGTCGTCGCGGAGCGAATGTTCGTTGGCGAGCTCGGTCTCGACGGCGCATTGCGCACAATGCGCGGCGCGCTTTCGATCGCCCGTCACGCGCTGCGCACTCGTGTCGCGACGCTCATTCTTCCCGCCCCCAATGTCGCGGAAGCCAGTCGCGTGAGCGCGCTCGCGCTCTGCGCGCCGAGCACACTGGCGGATCTCGTGCGCGAGCTGCGCGCCGGAACGCTGACGCGCGCCATTGAAGCGTCCGTCGCGTCGACGCGGAACGGCGATGGAACTGATTTCGCCGACGTCGTCGGCCAGCACGGAGCCAAGCGCGCCCTCGAAGTTGCCGCCGCGGGCGGACACAACGTGTTGCTCATCGGGCCGCCGGGCGCCGGGAAGACGATGCTAGCGCGACGGCTGCCGACGATCCTGCCTCCATTGACCGAAGAGGAAGCGCTGGAGGTGATCGCGATTCACTCCGTCGCCGGCGTACTCTCGCGAAGCGACGTCAGCGAAGGGGCGCGTCCCTTCCGGGCGCCGCATCACTCTATCTCGTGTGCCGGACTCATCGGCGGAGGCTCACTCCCTCGTCCGGGAGAGGTAAGCCTCGCTCATCACGGAGTTCTCTTTCTGGACGAGATGCTCGAGTTCCCGCGGCACGTCCTGGATGGACTGAGACAGCCGATGGAGGACGCCAAGGTTGTAATTGCTCGCGCATCGCAGGCGGTCACGTATCCCGCTCGGTTCACTCTGATCGGAGCATCGAATCCGTGTCCGTGCGGCAGAGCGGCCGATCCGCTCGGAGTGTGCAACTGCAGCGCGACGGACATCGAGCGCTACAACGCGCGCATCTCCGGTCCGTTGGCCGACCGAATCGACATGCACGTCACCGTTGGCGCCGTTGCGCTCCGCGATCTGAGCGGAGCCGGCAATGGTGATTCTTCCCCGTCGATTCGCTCACGGGTCGAGCGTGCTCGCGCAACACAACGGAGGAGATTCGCACAAAAGCCAGGCGTATCGTGCAACGCGTACGCGATCGGCCGCTGGCTCGATGCCAACACACCAGTACACGCCGAAGCCAGGACGCTCCTTCAGACAGCGGCCGAGCGTCTCGGTCTGTCAGCGCGCGGCTATCATCGCGTCCTGAAAGTCGCGCGCACGATTGCCGACCTACACGATGTCAAAGAGATCGCACCAGCTCACATAGCGGAAGCTCTTCGCTATCGCCCGTTGTCGCGGGCGGCTCCGATCCTCACCGCTCCTGCTACCACCTTCGCGCAGTAAATCGCTTTCTCGAGTCAAACCGGAAGGACGGAGAGGCCAGTCGCGCCCCTCCGCCTCACGGTTCACGAACCGGCTTTAGTGACCGCCGTCGCGGTCCGAGTGGCCGTCGTTCTTGTGGTTGTCGCTGCCGTGGCCCTTATCGCCGTGATCCTTGTCGCCGTGNNTTGTCGCCGTGATCCTTGTCGCCCTTGCCATGATCGCCGTCGCCATTGCCATTGCCATTGCCACTACTGCTCGCGCAGCCGGTGACATTCGTTCCCGTGATCGTCACCCCGGCTTTGGCGAGGGCCCGCCCGTTGAAGGTCCCAACGGTTGCGGTGGTCGTCTTGACGGTGATGTCCGCCCCGGAGAGAATCGTTCCGATAAAGGGCGAATCGGTCAGACTCGCGGCCTGGGCGACCCACCACGTTACGTTGCACGTCTGCCCGCCACCCGCCATGGCCACGGTGAAGTTGGTGCCCGTGAGTGCGCCGGTCCCCGAGGTCCCGATTTTGAAAATCCAGGCCGCGTTGGCGTTGCCAAGCGGGTCGAGGGTCAACGTGACCCCCGTCGCCGTCAACGCCGCACCGGTGCAGTATGTACCGGGGGGCAGCGTTATGGAGGCCGGGATCGTACTAGTCAATGTATGGGCGAGGTTGCAGTCCCCCGTCTTGGGCGCCAGTGCGTCGTACGCGGTGTTGAAGTCCCTTAAAACCTGAGCTGAGACGGGCGCGATGATCGCACCCGTAATCGTGCACCCCGTGTTAGTGACCGAGGCCGCGGGGCCGGAGGAGCCCACGTTCCCGGTGATGATGGGGGTGGGGGGGGTGTTAGTACAGGTCACCGCCCCCGCACTCAAGGGCGCTGCACTCAGGAGCGCGAAGCCCGCCGCCGCACCTAGTGACGGCCCGGACACCGCGGACGCCGCGGGTGCCGCGGGTGCCGCGGGTGTGTGGCCTTTGTCCATGCTGGAGAGGAGCGGGGGGGCGTTGATGCGGGACGCTGAGTCGTTGCTGCACGCCGCCGTGAGCATCGCCAACGTGACGAGGACTCCTGCGGCAAGTCTCGGCGGAGCAAGTTTACGTACCAGATGCATAGAAAGATTGTGCGCGTACATGTGGGCCTCCTTAGGGTCCTGGTGGTTCTGAGTGAGCAGATTTCGGAAAGGAGCTTGGCTCGGTCTCATGCTGAGATCGCCATGAACAACTCTTCGTTGGTGCGGCGCATGTCGTCGGCCCGTGAAGGAGGTTTATGATCGCGCGTGTTCGATAGTGGCAACTCTTGTTCGAGCATTCATAATGACTACTTCCCATCTGAATACGTAGTAGCCAAATAGTAGTAGCCAATAAGTAGTAGGCGATGAGTAGCAGCGATCGAAGGGAGAGATGCAGAAAGGCGGAGCGCCCTTTTTGGGGACGCTCCGCCTTTTAGTCTCTGTACCGGACCCCCTTTCGAGGGCCCGGCCAGAGAAGGTGCTTACTCCTGCGGTGGTATTACGATCCTGTCGCTGCCGATCGTCACGATACGGAAATCATCGCGACGGTTCTGCTGCCAGCAGGCTTCGTTGTGCTCGGTGCAAACCGGGCGCTCCTCGCCATAGCTCACGAGGTCGAAGCGATCTGCCGCAATGCCGTGGTCAACGAGGTACCGCTTGGCACTTGCCGCACGGCGCTGGCCCAGGGCCAGGTTGTACTCGTCGGAACCACGCTCGTCAGCGTTACCCTCGATACGAATTCTCATTCCGGGGTTAGCCTGCAGCCACGGGATCTTCACATCGAGTGTTGAAGCTGCATCCGGTCTGATCGTCGACTTGTCGAAGTCGAAGTAGATCGGACCAGTGATTTTGGTCGTGTCAGCCACTGCGAGCGGTGGAGCCACGCAAGCCGGATCCGTTGCCAGAATGTTCGAATTGTACTGGCAGGTCGGCGGCGGCGGTGGTGGTGGTGGTGGCGGCGGCGGAGCAACGCAGTTCGGGCTCGAAGCAGGAATGCTTTCGAGTCCGGCGTACGTGCACATAACCTCCGGACGCGCACCACCAAACAGGAAGCTCAGGCCGGCGCGGCCGTGCAAATTCATGTTCGCGCTCGGCTTGTGATTCGGCATGTAGTCGATCACACCGTCGAGACGAAGCGCCGTGCGGTTCGCGACCGCGAGGCGGAGACCAGCGAGACCGCTGCCGCCGAAATTATAGCTGTAGGCGTCGGGCCCCGTGGCGCTCTTGAACTTGTAGCTCGTGCGAGTGCCACCAGCACCGAGGATGAACTGGCTCTGCCGACCCATCAGGCGGATCGGGAAATTGTAGTTCAGCCGCGTGGCGAAAGCATGCGCGTTGACTTTCGTCACCGGATTAATCCCGCAGCAAGGCGGGCCGATGTTGTCCTGCGGCGAATAGTAGCCATCGCCTTCGAGCTCCCACCGGGGATCGGAGAGGAACACGCCAACGCGTCCACCGTAGCCAAGACCGTTCTTCGGCTGCGGGCCAGTCGGTCCCCGTCCGGCATTGCTATCGAACCGTGTCCACTGAGCGAAGCCGCCAATTTCGACGGTTCCGGGAAGCGGGGCATCAAGGTTGTCCCACCACACGTATGGAGCCCACATCACCGGGTTGCTCGTCGCGCCGCCACCCATCAGGTCGCGGAGATCCGGCGAGAGCTGGAGACCAGCCTGTGCGCCGAAATCGAAAAAGCCACCGTTGGACGGGAGATAGTTCACGAGTCCGTCGACGCGGAGTGATACGCCACCGAAACCGAGGTTGAAACCGACCAGTCCGTTCGCTCCGAACTGATAAGTCCCGGCTCCGGCATCGGTCCCGCCGCGAAGGTTCTCGAGGACGCCACCGGCGCCGATATGGATCGACGGCAGATTCCCGAGCGGGAAGCTGTACATGAGCCGCGCAGTGAACGCGCTCGACTTCACGTCGCCGGCAAGCGCGTTGCTCGGAGATCCCAGGAAGCGAAAGCCAGCCTGCGATTTCGCGGGGGTATAGACGCCGTCAGCCTCGATGTTCCAGTTCGGCGCGATGAAGGCGCCAAGGCGTCCACCGTAACCGATAGAATTACCGAAGCCCGAGTCCAGATTCCATTTGCTATCGAAGTGCGTCCACTGCCCGAAGCCTCCTACCAGCAACGTACCGGGCGACTGGGCAGCCGCCGTTCCGCCGAGGAGTAAGGCCGTCATCGCGCAGACGGTCCAACTTCTTCTCAACATGATTGATTCCTCTCAAAGGGTGGAGATACTTACAGCGGTTACCGCGGTTGCACGTTGCGTTGTGAGGCAGGATGCATGCCCAGTGAGCGCGCGAGCGCTCTCCAGACCGACCGTCTCACAACCGGACAAACTAGCAAATCTTTTCAGTGGCGCTAGTGATGCACGCCGTTAAAAAAACAACGCGACAAACATTCGTCACGCTCCGCCGATATGCGGCAGCGGTAGCCGTTCTCGTCGTCGACAATCGGATTGCAAGTGCCACGCCAGCCAACGCCATTGAAGGGCAAATAAAGGGCTTTAGAACGAAATACCGGAAATCCGACGGGCAATTCGCCCCTTTTGGGGTCGCGCAGTGCTCGCAGCCCCATTTGTAAGTCCGCGCGGCACAACCAGCTACGGGCGCGCAGGCACTGCCGCGAGGTGCTTTCGCGAGGCACGTCCGTCCGTTACTATGAAACGACTCGCCGCCACCACGGCCCGCGCTGCCGCGCCAGAACTTTCTCGGTCGCCTTTCCCCACGCTTTCTTCATCTCCAAACCATCCGCGAAACGATCTTCCGGCTTCGCCGCAAATGCAGTGCGGAACCAATTGGCGATCACTGTCGGAAACGGCACCAGATCCGCACGCTCGCTCAACTGGCGCGCCAATATGCTACGCGCATCGTCGTCGCCAAACGGTGGCTCGCCCGTCATCGTGAAATACACGATCGCGGCGAGCGCGAAATAATCAGCCGCCGGCCCCTGTTGCTCACCAAGGAGCTGCTCGGGCGCCGCGAATGCGGGCGTGCCCGTGGTACCGGCTACATCCTCGCCGGTGACGTTCGCGATGCCGAAGTCCGTGATGCGCCAGCGCTGATAACGGTCAATGAGAATGTTCTCGGGCTTGAGGTCGCGGTGCAGTATTCCGTTCGCGTGCGCGACGTTGAGGCCGTCCAGAACCTGTTCGACCTGCGACGCGATCTCGGCCGCCTGGCGCGGACCGGATCGCGCCACGAGACTCGCCACGCTCCCTTCCTCGGCCAGCTCCATCGTGTACCAGGAAAGATCTCCGCTCGAGTCCCAGTCGTAGATCGGCACGATCGCCGGATGCGCGAGCTGCGCGGCGAGCTTTGCTTCGCGCCAGAACGCTCTCACCGCTTTGTCGTCGCGCGCGATTGCCGGGTGCAGCGCCTTCAGCGCGACCTCGCGCTCGAGTGAGAGATCGCGCGCGCGCCACACCGTTCCGAACGCGCCGCTGCCCAGCTTCGAGAGAATCTCATAGTCATCGCCCACCGCCCAGCGCACGCGCGCCTCGGCGGACTCCTGCGCTGTGCTGTCGGGCTCGCCGCGAACCATCACTACCGTCCGCGCCGGATCACCGCGATCCACCGCCCGCAGAAGAACCGCAAGCGAAGGAAAACGGTCGGCCGCATTCGGCGACAGCGCGCGGTCGAGCGCGCTCGCCATCGACTCGGGTGTCTCGGGTCGCACCAGCTTGATCGGCGGCGCGCCGCGCGATGGCGGCGCCTCACCCGTGAGCGCGGTGAAACACATCGCGGCGAGCTGCCACTGGTCGCTCGCGGGCGAGGGAATCCACTCGCCCGACTCCCACTCGGGCGGCATCGGGAGGAGCTCCGCGCGCATCGGACGCGAGGCCTCGAGCGAGCGAATCTCGAGCGGACCATTGCCGGGTCTGACTCCCGGGGGAATCGCCTCGCGGGGAACCGCCCACTGCCACTCCAGCATCCAGAGACGTCCCGTTGGCGTCGTCCACAACGCATCGCCGTTCAGCCCGCCGTGCGCGAGGCCGGTTTCGTGGAGGTACGAGAGTGTCGAGCACGCCCCGCGAAGCATCTGAAAGACGTACGGAATGTCCGCGAGGCCGAGCCGCGCCAGACGCGCGCGCACAGTCTCGCCGGTCACCCACCGGCGTAAGTAGCCGGGCCCGCGCCGGGCGTCACGATACGCTGTCCAGTAATGATAGGTCGTCGGAATCGAAGGATGACTGCGCTGCGCCAGCTGCCTCGCTTCCTCGAAGAGCCACGGTGTGTGAGCGGGATCGGGCGCGGTCACCAGCGACAGCGACCGACCCAATGCGTCGACCACTTCCTGGTAATGGCGATAGTCGCCAACCATCCCGCCCGGGCCCCAGGACCACTCCGGAGGCAGCTGCCAATCGAACAGGTGCGGCGGCAGAACCTTGGTTGCGCGCGGAGTCTCTACCCCGCGATTCACTCCGTTCATGCCTCGCTCCGCTCAAGTACTATGAGCACTCTGGTTCCTTTTCCTTCTTCGCTCGTGATCGCGATCTCTCCTCCCCAGGCTTCGATCAGTCTGCGGCTTACGGCGAGCCCGAGTCCGCTTCCGGTTGTGCGCGTTGAAAAATGCGGCTCGAAGATCCTCGGCAACACTGCCGGGGCGATTCCCGACCCATCGTCGACCGTCTCTATGGTCACTCTTGCATCTTCCTCGCGCAGTGAGATATCCACGTGACGCGCCAGCGCGAGGCGCGCGTTCTCGAATACGTTGAGCAGCACGTCCCGCATTTCGTCCTTCCGCGCCATCGCCCACACCGGCTTGTCGGCACCCCGCAACTGCCACTTTACCTTTCGGTCGCCCATCTGCTCGAGGGCAACGACGTCCTTGACCACCGCGGCAACGTCGACAGAGAGCGCCGGCGGCAGATCGGCAGGCGCGCTGCCATAGCGACTGAACGAGCGCGCGATCTCGTCGAGCCTGTCAATCTCGGCAAGGATTCGTTTCACGTTGTCGTTGAGCACCTGGTCATAGTCAACGCGCGGATCGCTGCGCGCCCGCCGCAAATGCTGAACCCCCAGTCTAATCGGTGTGAGCGGATTCTTGATCTCATGGGCGATCTGGCGCGCCATCTCGCCCCACGCCAGCACGCGCTCGGCGCGCGCCACTTCGATGCGGCTGAGCTCGAGATCCCTCGCCAGCCCCTTCGCCGCGATCCCGCTGAGCCCCAGAGCCGCGAGCGCGCCGATGGCCGTTGCGAACAGCACCAGCATCCCGAGATCGCGGCGACGCCTGTCCAGCACGATATCGTCGCTCCGAGCAGGCGCGGCGAGCACGTAGCGTTCCTGCCCCACTACGCCGGTACTGTAGCCGAAGAGCATTTTCGTGGCGCCCAGCTTTGCTTCCCACACAGCCGAGAGCTCGCCCCCAGTCGAGAGGCTGAGCTCTACCGGTGGAGGCAACTGCCGCCCGGTCGGAGCGAGGGCATCGAGCAGGCTGTCGCTCGTGCGATCGAGAAAGCCGTTGGAATAGAGGAAGAGCGGAGTGTCGAAGCGCCGCGCCGCTCCCGGCAGCTGCTCGTACTCGTTGCCCGCGGCAACCGCGTTGAGGGTCTCGCGCACGAGCACCTCGCGGGTCTGAACGTCGTCGCTTTGCAATCTCTGATACGACCACACCGCGAATGCGATCGCCGGAATCACGAAGAACGCGAAGAGAGCGAGAGTGAGCCTCGCGTGGTAGGTGTAAATCCACCTCGCCGCGCGCACGCGGAGCCAACGCACGAAACCCTTCTCCATCATCGTGCCGAGCAGCCAGAACAATCCGGCGAGCATCAGGTCGAGCAGCAGGACGAGGCTTCCGCGCTCGGCCCGCACCCAAATCGAGCGCAGATCGATCTCCACGTGCGCGCGCATCGTTCCCGCGCTCGTCGAGATCAGCCGGTTGCCGTGGAGCTCGTCCCCCACCCGATGCCAGCGCACCTGAATCGTGTCGGCGTGGCCCGAGGGCGAGACGTCGGTCAGCAGCAGCGCATAGGGGGGATCGCCGCCGGATGGCGGAGCCATTCCAAGAAGCGCGGCGTATGGATTGGCACTTAGAAGTCTGGTGCGCGGCAGCACCAGCACCGATGTCGCGCCTCCCGACGGATGGGCGACGGCAGCGAGAATCTGAACGCCGGTGGGACCGAGCGTGCTTCGCGTCACTGTCTGCCGTGTGGCGATCGCCTCCTTGACCGCGTTCGTTACCGCCTCGGAATCCGGCTCCGCGGGCGCGACCGCAAATTCGGAGATCTGCGTCGCGGCTTGATTCCAGGATGTAATAGTCGCCGGATACTCCGCCGATGCCAGATCAGAGGCCGCATATGCTTTCAGCAGGTCCGCACGACTGAGCGGCTGCGGAGACTGCGAGAGTGTGTTGACGAATCGGCGTGTGAGCTGGACCGCGTAATCGTCAACGTGCCCGAGTGCGGCAACATCCTGTTCCGCGAGCTGCATGCGATCTTTGGATGTCGTAGACCAGAGGCCGCCGAGCGCGACGATAGCGGAAACGGAGGCGATGATGAGCGCCGCGCGAAAGTTGACGGCTCCCGGCTTGCCGAACGCCATGCGCGCCATCCAGTACGCGGCGAGCAGCACGGCGAAAAGGAAGAGGAAGAGGGGAATCTCCCACGAGAGCCAGAGGCCGGGAGTAGAGCCCCACGGTGGCTGCCCGATTCCTCGAACAATGTTCGATGCGAGCGGAATCCCGACGCCGAGGGTGACGATGGCGCCGACCGCGGCGTAGGGGCGTGGCCAGCGGGCCTCGGGGTGCGCGCGAATGACCGCGTACACCGCCATGAGAATGAGTGCCGTGCTGATGCAAAGCGCGCCCGCGTTGGCCGTGAGCGGCCCTCCTAGCCTTGAGAAGTAGTAAGCCGGATCAAAGAGGCGCGATGTATTGGAGAACGAGTTCCATGGAATGAGCGCCGTGATCGTGAGCGCAACCGCGACCGCGAAGAGCCGCTCCGCCAGGGCGCGTCTCTCCCGCCAGGCGAAGACGAGAAACGCGAGAGCGAGAATGACGAGCGCTACTGCTCCCCTCGCGCGAAGCATCGATGCGCGACGAAAGCTGACCTCGTCCGCCGTTGCCAGTCGCGCCAGCGACCGCAGAATCGGCTTTCCATTCGCGGAAAGCACAACTGGCCCTCCTGGCGCAATCGCCGGCGGGGAGAATTCGTAGGAAGCCACGTCCTGGGCGAGGGCGAGCTGTTCGTCCACAGATTCGGTGAGCCTGTTCGCCGGCGGCGCTGCGTGCAGCACGGCCGATGCGACGCCACGGCGGTCGCCGCGCGTCTCGACAACGTTGAGAGTCGTGTAGAACGGGCTGAACGTCACGCTGACATGGCCGCGAAGTGTATCGGGATCGATCCTCACTTTGCCCGACCAGGCGAAGGGACGATCGTGGTCGAAGAGGACGACCGATTCTCCATCTCTCTGGGGAGACCGCGCGGAGAGAAACGCAAAGGCCCCTTCGGGGTCGACGGGGGCATCGAGCGCGCGAGTCGCCCTTTCGTCGAGGCGGTCCCGCGTCTCGGCTAGAGTCCGCGCCAGCGATCGCAGAGCGCCGTCGGCCGCATTAACCCGCTCGCTTCCGTTTGGCGAATCCGGCCCCGACGTGCGTGGAAGCGCCGGGGTTCTGACCCACATCGCAATCAGGAAAAGCGGAACCGCGGCAGCCGCGAGGATTGCGCCTCGCGGCAGGTGACCGCTTCTTACAATAAGACTACTATCTGATGCGATGACTCTTCCCTCCTCCATTCCAGTTTCCGGGCCGCTGCGGGTCAAGGAGCTCAATCCGGCGCAGATCAGCGCGATACTCGGCAACGATCCGCGGCTCATCATCCCGATCGGGACGTGCGAGCAGCACGGTCCTCACCTTCCGCTCGGCTGCGACACCATAATCGTCGAGCACATGGCGGACGATCTCTCAGCGGAATATGGCGTGTTGCGGGCTCCGACGGTGGAGTACGGAGTGAACGTCGACACGGAGCGCGGGTTCACCGGTAATGCCTCGCTGAGAAAGAAGACGCTGCACCGGATGCTCAATGACCTGCTCGATTCGTGGGAGGCCACTGGCGTGCGGGAGTTCATTCTGCTCACGGCGCACGGGCACGATCCACATCAAGAGGCGCTTGCTACCGTCATCACCACTGCGGCGCGGGTAAGAGTTGTTGACATGTTCGGCGTGAATCTCTCCGACCTGCTCGAAGGCCAGAGGGAGGCCATGCACGGAGACGAGGTCGACACATCCATAATGCTGTTCCTGGCGCCGCATATGGTCAGCCTCGATCAGGCACAGGACTATATGATGTCGCGCGAGCAGCTCAGGCGGTACAGACGCGGCTGGCTCACGGTTCCGAGCGGGAGCGCGGGCTCCATCGGGAGACCGTCTCTCGCATCGGCGGAAAAGGGGAAGCGCATCTACGAGCGCATCTACGCCAAGATCAGCGACCGAATCTTTCTGGCGCCCGCGTCGACCGAATAAGGTCGCGCGCCAGAGCAAGTCGGACTTAATTCAATCTTAAGGAAACTCGGTGTTTTCGGGTCTGAAACTCTGTTGTATAGTTGGCCGTAAGTGTTCGAAAAGTCCACCTCCCCTACAAATGATACGATCACTGCTTTTCTTAAGTCTTGTGGCAGGCGCCGCTCAGGCATCCGCCCAGGTTACTCCCCGCGATTCGGCTGGCCAGGCCACGCTGACCATCGATCAGGCGATCGAGCTGGCCCGGCGCAATAACCCCGAGCTCCAGCAGATTCAGAACAACCGGATCGGCGCCCGTGCGGCGGTGCGGAGCGCGTATGGCGCTCTGCTGCCGACCGCGGACGCGTCGCTCTTCGCGCAAAGACAGCAGGGCGGCCAGCAGATCTTCAGCGGCGCAAGTCTTGGCGCCAGCTCCGACGTCAATCAGTCCAGCTATCAGATCGGAGTGAACTATAGAATCAACAGCGCAACGCTGATCACGCCGAGCCTGCAGCGGGCCAATCGCGACGCGGTAGAGGCTGACATCACGGGCGCTGCCGAGACGCTCCGCAGCAACGTGCGGCAGCAGTATCTGTCGTCGCTCCAGGCCGAGGCGAATGCGGATCTTCAGGACACGCTCGTCGTGGCGTCGCAGCAGGAGCTGATTCTCGCGCAGGCCAGAGAGATCGTCGGTTCCGGCACGCAGCTGGATGTCCAGCGCGCCGAGGTGTCGCTCGGACTGCAGCAGGTGGCGGCGCTCAAGGCGAGAAGCCAGGTCGACATCGAGAAGCTGCGGCTGTTCCAGCTGATGGGAACCCCACAGCCGCCGAACGTGAAGCTCGTAAGCCAGTTCCCGGTCACGCCGACAGCGCTCGATCTCCAGGAGCTCATCGCGTCGGCCCACCGCCAGAACCCGGGTGTTCTCGCGCTGCGGTCGAGGGAGCACGTGTCCGATCTCAACGTGAGGCGGGAAAAGGGGGAATACTCACCAACCCTCTCGTTGTCCACGGGCATCGGCGGCTATACGTACGGCTACGCGAATTCAAACTTCCCTGTGACGCAAGCGTCGGCGCAGCTCGACGCGGCGCGCACGAGTTGCATCAGAACCGAGGAAGTCCGCGCTGCGCTCAACCTTTCAAACCAGCTCGCCTCGTGCAACGCGATGGCATTCACGGACGCGCAAGCGCAGGCGATCCGCGACGGCAACTCGCGGTTCCCGTTCAACTTTACAAAGTCTCCGCGCTCGTTCAGCGCGACGCTCTCGCTTCCCTTGTTCGATGGATTCTCGCGTGAGCAGAGGTTGCAGGAAGCGATGGCGAGCCGGTCCGACGCGCGCTACAGCGTGAAATCGAAGGAGCTTGCGCTCACGGCGGACGTGACTGCGGCGTACCTGATTCTGGTGACGGCGGAAAAAACCGTAGCGCTCCAGGAGCAGAACGCCGCCAAAGCCAAGCAGGAGCTGAAGCTCGTGCAGGACCGGTACAGAATCGGGGCGACGACGTACGTCGACCTCACGGAAGCGCGCGCGACATACGAGCGCTCCGAGAGCGACCGCATCACCGCCGTGTACGACTATCATAAAGCCTTCGCCGCTCTGGAGAGCGCCGTCGGTCATCCCCTTCGCTAATCGGATCGACATATATGAAGAAACGCACCAAGTGGACCGTCGTCGGCGCGATCACTCTCGCGATCGTGATCCTCGGCGTCACCAGCGCGATGAAGGGCCGCAACAAGGCGACCGAAGTCCGCATGGAGAAGGTTCAGAAGCGTGATCTGGTCGCCTCGGTGACGGCGAGCGGCCAGGTACAACCGCACACGAAGGTAGACATCAGCGCCGACATCAGCGGACGAATCGTCCGCCTGGCCGTGAAGGAAGGCCAGATGGTGACAATGGGCCAGTTCCTGCTCGAGATCGACCCGTCGCAGTACCGGGCGAGCGTCGAGAGAGCGACCGCGGCCGTCGCATCGGCCAGGTCACAGGCGGCGCAGGCGAAGCCGGCTATGACCCAGGCTCAGCGCAACTTCGACCGTTTGATGGCGCTCAAGAAAGCAAATCCGACGCTGGTGTCCGATGAACAAATCGAGCAGCTGAGAACGCAGGTCGAAGTCAATCAGGCGACGCTGGAGGCGGCGAACCACGCCATTGATCAAGCCACGGCGTCGTATCGGGACGCGCAGTCGCTCCTGAGCAAGACGACAATCTCAGCTCCGATGAGCGGTCGCATTACGCGCCTCAGCGTCGAGCAGGGCGAGACCGCGATCCAGGGAACGTTCAACAAGGACGCGGCGACGATGCTTACGATCAGCGACATGAGCGTCCTCGAGACCAAGGTCAAGGTGGATGAGACCGATGTCTCGCGAATCAAGATCGGCGACTCGACGGTGGTCCAGCTCGATGCATTCCCCGATACGACATTCATTGGCCGGGTTTCCGAGATTTCGAATAGCTCGGTAAAGGGTGCGGGCACCGGCGGTACCGGCGGCGCGACCGACCAGGCGATCGACTATGAAGTGACGATCCAGCTGCTCAACGTTCCGCCCGACACACGGCCCGATTTCTCGTCTACCGCGAAGATCATCACGTCGACCCGGAACAACGTCATCGCGATTCCGATCATCGCGCTCACGGTCCGCGAGGACAGCGTCAAGCCCGACACTTCGCTCACGCTCGCGAAGAAGGCGCCGTCGAAGGAAGTCGGTAAGCGTGACGTCGAGGGAGTGTTCGTGATCGGAACAAACAACAAAGTCACCTTCCGTCCCGTAAAGGTTGGTATCGCGGGTGAGAAGTATTTCGAGGTTCTCAGTGGCCTCAAGGAAGGCGAGAACATCGTCGGCGGCACCTACCAGGCCATCCGCGAGCTCAAGGACGGCACAACGGTGCGCGCACAGAAGGACCAACCGAAGAAGGCCGGCGAGCCGGCGAAGGCCTAATGCCAACGACTGACGAAATTCCGATCAGCACCACTGCTGAGCGACAGGTAATCACGACCGAAGCCGGAGCCGCTCCGGATAAGGAATGGGTCATCGTCACGCGCGGGCTGAAGCGCGACTACGACATGGGCGGCGAGATAGTACACGCTTTGCGCGGAGTCGACATTGCCATCCGCCGCAACGAGTACGTCGCGATCATGGGCCCTTCGGGCTCGGGAAAGTCGACGCTGATGAATCTGATCGGCTGCCTCGACACGCCGAACGCAGGCGAATACTGGCTGAATGGCGAGCTTGTTTCCGACAAGGATGAGGACGAGCTCGCGCGCGTCAGGAATCGCGAGATCGGCTTCGTGTTCCAGACCTTCAACCTGCTGCCTCGCGCGACCGCGTTGCACAACGTCGAGCTGCCGCTGGTGTACGCCGGCGTCGGATCGGACGAGCGGAGAAAGCGAGCCACTGAAGCACTCGAGCGCGTGCAGCTTGGAGATCGAATCCAGCATCGGCCGAACGAACTTTCCGGCGGTCAGCGCCAGCGCGTCGCGATCGCGCGCGCCCTTGTGAATCAGCCATCGATTCTTCTTGCGGACGAGCCGACGGGAAACCTCGACTCGACCACATCGGAAGAGATCATGCGCGTCTTCGAGGGCCTGGCCGAACAGGGACAGACCGTGATCATGGTGACCCACGAGCCCGACATTGCGGCCCACGCGCGGCGCGTGATCGTCCTGCGCGACGGCTCGGTTGCCAGCGACGAAAAGCGCGCAACCTTTATCAAGGCAGCCGGAATCGCCCCGCCAGACCTCAACAGGAAAACCTGACCGTGCCGTTCGTCGAGGCAATCTGGCTGGCTCTGGCGCAGATACGCGTGCAGAAGCTGAAAAGCTTCTTCACGCTCCTCGGTGTTTGCATCGGCGTCATGTTCCTGATCGCGGTCATCTCGATCGTTCAGGGCATGAGCAGCTACATGGAAAACGACTTCGCGGCGAAGCTGCTGGGCGTGAACACCTTCACGCTGCGCCGTTTTCCCTGGTTCGGCGACGGCGCCAGCTCCGAAGAGGAGTGGCGCACCTGGCTCCGTCGTCCGCGCATCTATCACTCGGATCTGGCGCTCGTCGCCAGCGTGCTGCCCCCCGGATCCAGGTACGCCGTCGAAAGCCAGGAATACCTCCAAGCGCAGTCACAGTACGCGCGCCCCAAGCAGGTCGAGGCCCACGCCGTGGACGGCGACTACTTCACGATCAAGAAGTACGACGTCCGCCTCGGCAGGCTCTTCACGCAGCAGGAGTCGACCCTCGGCGCGCCGGTTGTCGTCATCGGTGACGAGGTCGCGACCTATTTCTTCAGGGACCTCGACCCGCTCGGGCGCCAGCTCCGCATCAAGGGAATGCCTTATACGGTGATCGGAGTGCTCGAGAAGCAGGGTTCCGTATTCGGGCTCTCGCTCGATCGCGTCGCCATCGCGCCCTATAACTCGCCGCTGCACCATTTTACGAATCCACGCGGCGACGTGGACGGAATCATGGTTCAGACTCCGACGTCGCTCACGATGACCGACGCGATGGAGTCTGTGCGCGAGGTAATGCGCGGCCGGCGCAAGCTCCGGCCGAGTGAGTCCGACAACTTCTTCATGGAAACCTCCGCGACCGCGCTGGCCTTCATGGACAAGCTGAAGAAGGTGATGACCATGGCCGGCACCGCGTTCCCCGCGATCGGACTGATCGTTGGTGGACTCGTGATCATGAACATCATGCTCGTCGCCGTCGCTGAGCGTACGCACGAGATCGGGATAAGGAAGTCGCTCGGTGCCAGACGGCGTGACATTATGCGACAGTTCCTTGTCGAGGCCGCGACTCTGAGCACGCTCGGCGCGGTGGTCGGAATCATTCTCGGAATCGCCGCTGCCAAGGTCGTCGAGTGGAAGACGCCGCTCCCCGCGGCGGTTGCACCCTGGTCAATCGTGATGGCGACGCTGCTCGGGACGGTCGTAGGAATCATCTCGGGCGTATATCCGGCTCGCAAGGCGGCAGCGCTCGACCCGATCGAAGCCCTGAGGAAGGAATAGCGATGCGGATCGGGCAGCGCATTTTCAACGCGCTCGAAGGCGTCGGCATGGCCGTCGACTCGATCCGCTCGAACAAGGTACGAGCCGCGCTCACTATCATGGGGGTCGCGATCGGCGTGTTCGTCGTCGTCGCGATGTCATCGGTGGTGCGCGGGATCAACGAGAGCTTCGCCAAGGATCTGGAGGCGGCCGGTCCGACTTCGTTCTTCATCTATCGACGTCCGATCAGTGGTTTCCAGGCGTGCGATGGCTCGGACGAGACGTGCCCCGAGCGGCGGAATCCGGCTCTGACGATCGACGACGCAACGGCGATCGAGCGGCTGCCCACTATCAAGGCAGTCACCGCGCATCTAGGGAGTGGCGCCAAGTTCACCTACAAGGACAAGCAGGTGAGCACGGGGATGGAGATCTACACGCCGAACTGGGTCGATGTGGATGGCGGCGATATCTATCCCGGCCGCAGCTTCACCTACGCCGAGAATACCACTGCGGCGCGAGTCATCATCGTCAACCAGAAACTGGCCGAACGACTCTTCGGAACGTCGGACCCACTGGACAAGATGATCAACGTCGATGGCGTTGGATTCCAAGTGATCGGAGTTTACCACTATACGGCGAGTCCGATGGGAACGCCGACGTCGGCTGGCGGTGGTGATCAGGCGAAGGCGATCGTGCCGTTCGAGTCGGCGCGCCGCAGTCTCAACCCGTGGATGCGGGGCGTGGATTTCATCGTCAAGCCGGAGCCCGGCGTGACGACGGAGGAAGCAACGGACGACGTGACGGCGCTGTTGCGGGCGCGCCGTGGGCTCAGATCGACCGCCAAGAACACATTCGAGATCGTGACACAGGACCGGTTGATGGGGATCTACAACCAGCTGTTCGGCACTTTCTTCGTCGTCGGGCTGGCGCTCTCCTCGGTCGGACTACTGGTCGGCGGAGTGGGCGTGGTGGCGATCATGATGATCAGCGTCACCGAGCGCACGCGTGAGATTGGCGTGCGAAAGGCGCTGGGCGCGACCAGGAGCGCGATCCTCTGGCAGTTCCTGGTAGAGGCCGCGACGCTGACCAGCATTGGCGCCGCGATCGGGCTCGTGCTGGGCATTCTGGTGGCGCTCGGAATCAAGACCGCCTTCCCCGCTGTCCCTGCCTCGACCCCCATCTCGGCGGTCGTGGCGGCGCTGGCGACGAGCGCGTTCACCGGAATTCTCTTTGGGCTGCTCCCCGCCGCGCGAGCGGCGAGGCTGGACCCCGTCGAGGCCCTACGATACGAGTGAGTGGCGGGGGCCGCTGTAGGGATCAACGGCAACGGAACGGGGTGGGAGGCGTCAGAGGCATAGATGCCAGTTTTCAGTTCACTACGCCCTGACTTTTCTACTGCTGATCAAGGCACAAGCAACTGCCTGCCCTTGAATGCCACAGAGGCAAGTCCGGGCGTCGCGAACTGGATGACTGGCAACTGCGCTACTGAGGCCTCCCACCCGTTCTCTTGCAGTTTGAAGCTATCGACCGCCTCCGCCTGTTCAGTTGCAGTTAGGAAAGTTCTTTGTGGCGGCCGGGGCGCCCTTCGCCGAAATTAGGTTATGCGCTCCATCGATGTAATCACCACTGCGCTCGAGCAGATCCGCGTCAACAAGCTGCGCTCCTTTTTCACGCTGCTCGGGATTATCGTGTCCGTGGCGTTCCTCGTCGCCGTTGTCGCCATCATCTCGGGCATGAACGCGTACGTGAAGGAGAACCTCGCCAGCGCGCTCATTGGCGCGAACACTTTCCAGGTGAGAAGGACTCCGATCCGGATCGGACTCTTCGACGATGAGGAGTGGAAAAGACTCCAGAGGCGTCCACGCATCACTGAGGCAGACGCGAACGCGGTGATCGCCGCGGTCCCCGAGGCGGTGGCCGTCAGCATGCAATCCGGCTGGCCCACTCCAATCGCCGACATCGTTTGGCGGGACAGGACCCAGGCCGACGTCGTCATACTTGGCGTCACCGCTCCGTACCAGGTCGTCCAGGACTACGTGTTCGATAATGGTCGCCCAATCAGCGACATGGATGTGCGCGATCGCAGGCCGGTCGCCGTCATCGGCGCCGACATCGCCGAGAAGCTGTTCGAGCATGTGGATCCGGTCGGGCAGGACATCCGGATCGTCGGCCAGAGATTCACCGTCATCGGCACGATCGCAAAGAAAGGTCGCGTGCTCGGGCAGTCCTTCGATGGATTCGTGCTGCTGCCGCTCCCGAACTTCGAGATGATTTACGGGCGGCGCAAGACGAACACGGTGTCGGTCAAGATGCCGACAGCGCTTCTCGTCGCGAGCGGGATGCAGAGAGCCGACGAAGCGATGCGCATCGCGCACCGCCTGCGCCCGGCGGACGAGCCTGACTATTCGGTCGAGACCGCCGACGCGCTGGTGGAGTTCTGGAAGAACCTGACAAAGATCCTCTTCTCCGTCATCCCGGCCATCGTCGCGATCGGAGTCGTCGTCGGCGGAATCGTCATCATGAACATCATGCTGATGTCGGTGACCGAGCGGACGCGTGAGATCGGCGTCAGAAAGGCACTGGGCGCGAAGCCGGGCGACATTCGCCGGCAGTTTCTGGTGGAGGCGGTCGTGCTGGCCAGCATTGGCGGTCTTTGCGGCGTTGCTGCCGGGTGGGGACTCGCGGGTCTGGTGAGTCTCGCGTCGCCCCTGCCCGCCAGGGTGAGCTTGTGGTCCGTAATGCTTGCGCTCTCCCTCGGGGCGGGCGTTGGCGTCCTGTTCGGCGTCTACCCGGCATCGCGCGCGGCCCAGCTCGATCCGATTGACGCACTGCGCGCCGAATGATCATCACCGATCGGATCCAGAGCAACGTTCAGATCGCGCTGGACACGCTGCGCGCGAACAAGCTTAGGTCGGCTCTTACGATTCTCGGCGTCGTGATTGGCGTCTCCACCGTGATGACGATGGCGGCGATCGTCCAGGGAATTAAGGATCAGATCGTCCGCACGATCGAGATCGCGGGGCCGACCACGTTCTACGTCATCAAGGTTTTCTCTCAGACACCGGTGAACCCTGACCGGCTTCCGAAGTGGATTAGGGTGCGTCCGGATTTGGTCGAGGCCGAAGCCGAGCGTCTCAGGCAGTTGCCGGAGATCGGGTACGCTGCGATCTGGGGACAGTCGAATGGCCGTCTCTCCTATGAGGCGCAGCGCACCCAGAACGTCCTCATCATGGGAGCCGACGACCGGTATCAGGAGATTCAGGGCGGAGAGCTGCTGGACGGACGTTGGTTCACGCCGGCAGAGATGTCCTCGGGATCGAGCGTCGCCGTGATCGACGAGAACGCAGCGAAGCGACTGTTCGGCCGCGAGTCGATTCTGGACAAGCAAATTCACATCAGCGGCAGGCCGGCGCGCGTGATTGGGGTCTACGCCCAGCCTGGAAACATTTTCTCGCCTCCGGGACAGGACATCGGCGTCATCGTGCCGTACGCGATGCTCGACCACCAGTTCACGCTCGACAAGACGAACGCGCTCTACATCCCCGTCAAGCCGAAGCAAGGAGTGACGACGGCGCAGGCAGAGGAAGCGGTGACGATCGCGCTACGCGAGATGCGGCGGCTGCGCCCCGCCGACAAAAACAATTTCGACCTGATCACGCAGGACCAGATTCTCGATTCCTTCAACAAGATCACAGCCGTGTTCTTCCTGGTGATGATCGTGTTGTCGAGCGTCGGCCTCCTCGTCGGCGGCATCGGAGTGATGGCGATCATGATGGTGTCGGTGACCAGCAGAACGCGCGAGATCGGCATCAGGAAGGCACTCGGAGCGACGAGACGGGAGATACTGTTTCAGTTCCTGGTCGAGGCTGCGACGCTCACGGGGTTTGGTGGCATACTCGGCATTCTCATCGGACTGGCTTTCGGGCGAGTGGCCACGCTGGCGATGAACATCGACGCGAGCGTTCCGATCGGACTTACCGCGATCGCCGTAATGGTCTCAGTGACTATCGGCATCGTGTTCGGCATGCTTCCGGCGCAGCGAGCGGCGAAGCTGGATCCGATCGACGCTTTGCGGTACGAGTAGATTCTTCGCATGAAACCAGTAGACGTTCTCGCCATCGCCGCCCACCCCGACGATGTCGAGCTGATTTGCGGAGGCACGCTCATTCGGGCCCACATGCTCGGGAGATCTACCGGAATTCTCGATCTCGCGGCGGGCGAGATGGCCAGCAGAGGAACGCCGGAGCTTCGCGCGAAAGAGGCGGCGAAAGCAGCGAAGGTGATGGGCGTCAGCGTGCGCGAGAATCTTGGGCTTCCTGATGGCGGAATCCAAAACACCCCGGAAACGAGAGCGAAGCTGGCTGTCGCGATCAGGCGCATTCAGCCAAGGATCGTGATCACCCACTCCCAGCACGGACGACATCCGGATCATCCGATCGTCGCCCAGCTCGTGCGAGACGCGTGCTTCGTCGCCGGCCTGAAAAAGGTCGAGCCCAAAGTCGCGCCTCACCGCCCGCTCAAGGTTCTTCACGCTCTCTCGTTCCGCGAAGACAACCAGAAGCCGACCTTCGTCGTCGACATCAGTGAGGCGTTCGAGAAGAAGCTCGAAGCAATCGGATGCTATGAGTCGCAGTTCGGTGAAGCGGTTCAGGCGGGAGAGGTTTACCCGAACGGGGAGCCACTCCACGATCTGATTCGCCACCACGCCGCGCACTACGGGTCGCTGATTCGCTGCCGCTACGGCGAGCCGTTCTACACAACTGAGACGATGCGGGTGGAGGACGTGGCGTCGCTCGAGGTCGCGACGTTTTGACCGGCAAGGGAGGCAAGCGCCCTTCGGCTCCGGTCCCGAAGAAATCCGAGGACGAGGTCACTTATCCGTCCTATCTCGCGCTCGAAGAGCTTTTACTGCTACAGCGTCCCCGCTCCACGCCCGAGCACCCCGACGAGCTGCTTTTCATCATCGTCCACCAGGCGAGCGAGCTCTGGTTCAAGCTTATTCTCCACGAGCTCAACGCGCTCATTGCGCTGATCGAAGCCAGGGACACGCTTGGCGCCCTCACTTCAGTGCGGCGAGTGAACGCGCTCGTGCGTATCGTTACCGGCCAGCTCTCAGCGCTCGAGACGCTCCCGCCGCAGCGGTTCGCCCAATTCCGCGGCTATCTTGGCACATCCAGCGGCTCGCAGAGCGTGCAGTTCCGCGCGATCGAAGCGATGTCCGGAATGCGCGACGCACATTTTCTGCAGGTCCTCAAGCAGCACGGTGAGATTGCGCCTTTGGTCAAAAAAGCGCTCGCCAGGCCGACGCTCCAGCAGCTGTACGACGATCTGCTCGATGCAGAGGGCGTGACGCTCGAGCAGGTCTACTCCGAGCAAAACCAGAAGCCGCTGCAAATGCTGGCGGAGGGGCTCCTGGAATACGAGCAGGGCTTCGCCATGTGGCGATTCCTGCATGTTCAGCTGGTCGAGCGGATCATCGGCCCGTTGACCTCCGGCACCGGGGGCACGCTCGGCTCGAAATATCTTCAGCAGACGATAAATCAGCGCTTTTTCCCGAAACTGTGGGCAGTGAGGAGCAAATTCTTCAAGGGTTGAGCTAAATTTTAGCCATGCCGATTGACCCGATTTATCTCGACCACGCCGCCACGACGCCGGTGCGAGAAGAGGTCTTCGAGGCAATGAAGCCGTTTTTCGGCCCACGCTTCGGAAACCCTTCCAGCACGCATCGATGGGGGCGCGAAGCGCGCGCGGCGCTGGACGAGGCTCGGGAACGAGTGGGCCGATGTCTAGGCGCGCGTGCGGACGAGATCTGCTTCACCTCGGGCGGTACTGAGGCCGACAACCTCGCCATTCTGGGCGCGTGGCGCGCTCTCAAGGCAAAGGGCCGTACCGCCGTGGTTACGACGCCAATCGAGCACAAAGCGATTCTGGGCGCGGTGCATCAGGCGGCGCACGAAGGGGCCGAGGAGCGTTTCCTGGGCATGACGCCCGACGGCGTGATAGATCCGGCGTCATTCGACGAGCTGGTCGACGAGAAGGTCGCCGTCTGCTCGATGATGTGGGTGAACAACGAAATCGGCTCTATTCAGGCGGTGCCGGAGCTCTCCGCAAAGGCCAAGGGCCGCGGCGCGATGGTCCACACCGACGCTGTTCAGGCGTTCGGGAAGGTCACGATCGACGCCCAGACGCAGCAGTTCGACTTTCTTACGATCTCGGGCCACAAGTTCGGCGCGCCCAAGGGAATTGGCGCGCTCTTCATCCGCCGGGGGACGCACATCGAGCCGCTGATGCACGGCGGAACCCAGGATCGCGGGCGAAGACCGGGGACCGAGAATGTCGCCGCAGCCGTGGGTTTGGCGCGCGCCGCCGAGCTCACGCTCGCGGAGGGCGAGGCGCATTGCGCGCGGATTCGGAAGCTGCGTGACAAGCTCGAGGCCGGAATCCTGGCGAAAATCCCCGACGCGGTAATCCACGGCCGCGGAGCGGCGCGGGCCCCGCACATCGTCAATATCTCGGTGCCCGGGACGGACAGCGAATCGCTCCTCATGGCGCTCGATCTCCGCGGCATCGCCGCATCAGGTGGCTCGGCCTGCCAGAGCGGAAGCATCGATCCGTCGCATGTCCTGACGGCGCTCGGCGTCCGTCCGGATCTCGCCAGTGCTGCAATCCGTATGAGCCTCGGCGTTCTGACGACGGATCAAAGCATCGACCGCGTCATCGAAATCTTCCCCGCGCTCGTCGCCAAGGCGAGACAGCTCGCGGTCGCGGAATAACGATGTCGCGCGAGCGGGTGCTGGTCGCTATGTCCGGCGGCGTGGACTCCTCGGTCGCCGCGGCGCTGCTCGTCGAGCAGGGCTACGACGTCGTTGGCGCGACCATGAAACTATTCTGTCACGGTGAAGATGTCCCTGACCGCCCGTGTTGTTCGCTTGACTCCGTGAACGACGCAAGGCGAGTCTGCGAGCAGCTGGGGATTCCGCACTACGTGCTCAATCTCGAAAGCCGCTTCGGACACGACGTGGTCGACAACTTCGTCGAAGAGTACGCCCGCGGCCGTACCCCGATTCCATGCGTCCGCTGCAACACGTTCACGAAGTTCCGCGACTTCTTGAAGAAGGCAAATGCAATTGACGCCCAATGGATCGCGACGGGACACTACGCGCGCGTGGTCGATGGCGAGCTTCGTCGGGGATTGGACGAGAACAAGGACCAGACTTATTTCCTCTGGGGAATCGACTGCGAGGTGTTGTCGCGCATGATGCTGCCCGTCGGCGGCCTCGACAAGGCGCAGACGCGCGCCCGCGCGCACGCGATGGGTCTCGAGGTGATCGCGGAGAAGCCGGAGAGCCAGGAGATCTGCTTCGTGCCGGACGGCGACTACACCCGGATTCTGGAGCAGCGGCTGCCGGCGGACGCGCCCGCGCTTTCGCGCGGTCCGATTATCAACTCGAGTGGCGCGATCGTGGGCGAGCACAACGGCTTCGCGCGCTACACCATCGGTCAGCGGCGCGGAGTTCCCGGCGGATTCGCGCATCCGATGTACGTGATCGCGATTCGACCCGAGCAGCGCGCTGTCGTCATTGGCACCCGCGACGAGCTACTTGGTAGTGGCATCATAGCTCGCGAAGTGAATTGGCTCACCGATGCGCCCAGTATCGGCGACCAGGTGAGCGTTCGCATCCGGCACCGCGCACCACTCGCCCGCGCGGAGATCGTTCGTCTCAATGGACAAGAAATCGAGCTCGCACTCGACGAGCCTGTGTCAGCCATAACGCCGGGACAGTCCGCTGTGTTCTACGACGGTGAGCGCGTTCTTGGCGGCGGATTCATCGAGGCCTCGCGTAGTCTGCGTTCCGCACTACCTGTCTTGGCAGCGTGATTCAACGCGCACGCCGAGAAGTTGCAGGCGAGCTGCAGGGAACATTATTCGATGTGACTGAAGAGCATACCTAACGAGAGGAGCCGTCTCATGTCTGCACGCGAACTGTGGTCACACCCGAAGCTCGCGATAGCGATCGTCGGCGCCCTTCTAGTAATGGGTTGCAACCCCCCGGCTCCCGCCCCCCCGCCGGGGCCTCAGGCCGGCGCCCTCCCGCCGCGAATCATTCCTTTGCCAGCGTCACTCTCACTCGCGGGTGGCGCTCCGTTCAAGATCGCCAAAGAGACGCGGGTCACGCTCGTCGGAGCCAATCCGGAGGTGGCCGCGATCGGAGAAACACTCGCTGCCCTGCTTCGCCGCGCTACCGACTTCCCGATCCCGGTGTCAGCGTCTTCGGACGGGAGCGGCTCCGGAAGCGTCGAGCTGCGTTTTGGCAGCGACCTCGCTTCGCTCGGCGAAGATGGTTACAGGTTGACGGTGACCTCCGACTCGGTGCGGCTCGTGGCCGGCACACCGGCTGGGCTGTTTCGCGGCATACAGACGATCAGACAACTTCTGCCCGCCGACATCGAATCAGAGATCGGGGTGGAGCGCGGCGACTGGGCTATGCCGGCGCTTACCATAGTAGACCGGCCCCGCTTTGCCTGGCGCGGCTCGATGCTCGATCCCGCACGCCACTTCCTCACCGTCAAGGAAGTCGAGCAGTACATCGACTTGATGGCCCTCTACAAGCTCAATGTTCTTCACCTGCACCTCTCCGACGATCAGGGCTGGAGAATCCAGATCAACTCACGTCCGAAGCTTACTGCCGTTGGGTCGCTTTCACAGATTGGAGGCGGACCAGGTGGGTTCTACACCCAGCAGGATTACCAGGAAATAGTTCGGTACGCGCAGGCGCGCTATATCACGATCGTTCCGGAGATAGAAATGCCGGGGCACAGCCGCGCGGCCACGACGGCGTACCCGGAGGTTGCGTGCACCAGCACTTTTTGCGTCGACAAGGAAGACACCTACGCCCTCCTGGACGACGTGGTGCGGGAGATCAGTGCGCTGACACCCGGCACATACATTCATATCGGCGGCGACGAAGTGGAGGGGCTCACTCCCGAACAGTACGCGCGCTTCGTAGAGCGTGCGCAGACGATCGTCAACAAGTACGGGAAGCTGATGATCGGGTGGGAGGAGATCGCGAAGGCGCA
This sequence comes from Gemmatimonadota bacterium, assembly GCA_003134685.1. Classification (GTDB taxonomy): domain Bacteria; phylum Gemmatimonadota; class Gemmatimonadetes; order Gemmatimonadales; family Gemmatimonadaceae; genus UBA4720. The sequence goes on from PLCA01000007.1 coordinate 141,477, forward strand.
TATCAAGCCGACGACCATAGTGCAGCAATGGAAGAGCGATTCGGTAACCGCCGCGCTCCAGTACGGCTCGAAAATAATCCTTTCGCCGTCGGACAAAGCGTACCTCGACATGAAATACACCGCGACGACCGAGCTCGGACTCACCTGGGCCGCCTTGATCGAGGTGAACACTGCTTACAATTGGGATCCGGCGGTCTACATGCCGGGTGTCACGGAACAAAACGTTGTCGGGATCGAAGCTCCGATTTGGGGGGAAACAGTGCGGAACATTACCGCCGTAGAGTTTCAGGCGATGCCACGTCTCGCGGCGTTAGCCGAGGTGGGGTGGACACCGCAGATCTCGCGCGAGTGGCAGGGGTTCCGCTCGAGGCTCGCTGCCCAGGCTCCGCGCTGGCACTACCTCGGCGTCAATTACTATCGGTCACCGCTAATTCCGTGGTGAAGCTGCGGCGCACGCGAATTCCGCATGAGCGGTCCAACCGCGGATGATTTGACGCGGAGCACGCGACTCTGGGCGCTGAATCCAGTTACGATGGGAGCTTTGCAGCAGGCACTGCCCAACGGACTCCTGGCCTACGACCCCGCCGGACGCGCGTGGTTCGAGGATCCGATCCTGTACTGCGAGGGAAATCTCCTTCTGGGCGTCCTTTCGCACGAAGCATTCGCCGTTCTGCGAATGTCGGTTCTTGAATCGGTGAGACTATCGGCAGCCGGATTCCTTAGTCACGATTCATTGCCGCGAGTGGGGTGACCGCCCCAAGTTTGTAACGTCGCAGTCGCCTGGAAATCCTCAGAGACAGGCGCTGCGTAACCGGCTGGCAAACCAACGGAGGCCCGGCGATGCGGAGACGAGAGGCTCTACGGTGTTCGAGACGCGTTCTTGCCGTTGCAGGATCAATTTTCGGCGCCGCGTGTCAGGCGCCCGGTCCGGCGCCCGCCCCCCAACCCGCTAGGGTAACGCCACAACTTGTTCCCGCCCCAGCATCCATGGTCCTCGCGGGGGGATCCCCGTTTCAGATCATTAGAACCACCGGCATTTTCGTCGACGGCAGCAGTGCCGAAGTGACCGCGATCGGAGAGATGCTGGCGGCGCTGATACGCCGGCCCACGGGTTTCCCGGTCGTTGTTTCACCGATCGGTACGCAGTCCGTCGGCTCGATCATTTTGCGCCTGGCGCCGGATCGCACAGCTCTCGGCGAGGAAGGATACGAGCTCAGGGTGACGAGCGATTCCGTCAGCCTCGTCGCCAACAGGCCGGCGGGTCTGTTCCGCGGCATCCAGACCATAAGGCAGTTGTTGCCCCCCGACATTGAATCGGAGATGGGGCAGGAGCGTTACGACTGGAGCATTCCCGCGCTCAGCATTGCGGATCAGCCGCGCTTCGCCTACCGCGGCGCCATGCTCGACGTCAGCCGCCACTTCTTCACCGTGCGGGAAGTGGAGCAGTACCTCGACGTCCTCGCGCTGTACAAGCTGAACGTGCTGCACTTGCACCTGTCCGACGATCAGGGATGGCGAATACAGATCGATTCGCGCCCGAAGCTGACCGCGATGGGATCGCTGACGCAGGTCGGCGGCGGACCGGGGGGCTTCTATACCAAGCGGGATTACCAGGACATACTGCGCTACGCACAGGCACGCTACATCCTGATCGTGCCGGAGATCGACATGCCGAGCCACATCAACGCCGCCCTCATCGGCTATCCGGAGCTGGCGTGCAGCGCGCGGCCCCCGGCTCCCTACACGGGAACCGACGTCGGCTGGAGTTCGCTCTGCGTGGACAAAGAGGAGACGTACGCTTTCGTTGACGACGTGATCCGCGAGCTCAGTGCAATGACTCCGGGCCCCTACTTTCACATCGGTGGCGACGAGGTGAAGACGCTTACGCCCGAGCAATACGTGAAGTTCGTCGAGCGCGTTCAAACGATCGTCAACAAATACGGGAAGAAGATGATCGGCTGGGAAGAAATCACTAAGGCGCATCTCAACCCGACCACGATCGCACATCAATGGAAGAGCGATTCGGCCACGGCGGCGGTGGCCTACGGCTCCAAGCTGATACTCTCGCCCGCACCAAAGGTGTATCTCGACATGAAGTACACACCGGCGACCGAGCTTGGGCAGCACTGGGCAGCGTACGTCGAAGTACGGGACTCCTACGACTGGGATCCGGCGACGTACATGAAGGGAGTCACCGAGCGGGACATCTTCGGCGTCGAAGCGCCGATGTGGAGCGAGACTCTTCGCAACATCACCGCTGTGGAATACCTGGCAATTCCACGGCTGCCGGCCGTTGCCGAAGTGGCGTGGACCCCGCAAGCAGTACGGAACTGGGAGAGCTTCCGCACACGTATCGTGACACACCAGAGGCGATGGAACTACCTCGGAATCAACTTCTACCGGTCACCACAACTCCCATGGTAGCACGCCTAACGGTCACGGCATCAATTGTCGTCGTACTCGCCGCTGCGGGAGCGTGGGCGCAGGAGCCGGGGCCATTCCCGGCTCCGAAGGCGGAGCCAGCGATCGTCACGCCTGGAAGAACCAGCGCGGATCCGCCGTCCGACGCGATCGTACTGTTCAACGGACGGGATCTCTCACATTGGCGGAGCAAGGATGGAGGCGCCGCCAAATGGAACGTGAGAGACGGCTACGTCGAGGTCGCCCCCGGCGCGGGTGACATCACCACGACCGACAAGTTCGGCGACGTGCAGCTTCACATCGAGTGGGCAACGCCGGCGGTGGTCAAAGGGGAGGGACAGGAGCGCGGCAACAGCGGCGTCTTCCTGATGGACAGGTACGAGGTCCAGGTGCTCGATTCCTACGACAACAAGACTTACTTCCACGGGCAGGCGGGCTCGGTTTACAAGCAGCATGCACCGCTCGTGAACGCGTCGCGCAAGCCGGGAGAGTGGCAGTCGTACGACATTGTCTTCCACGCGCCCAAGTTCGACGATCAGGGAAAGGTGATCGACCGCGCGCGCGTCACGGTGCTGCACAACGGCGTTCTGATTCAGAACAACGTTGAGATCTATGGCCTCACCTACAATGACCGGCCGGCACTATACATCGCGCATTCGGCCGAAGAGCCGCTGCACCTTCAGGATCACGGGAATCCTGTGCGATATCGCAATATCTGGATCAGAAAACTGTAGCTAAGCGGCGCTGAGTCCCGACTCGCTGCCGGCTGCGGCGCGCTCAACCGCGATCTGCAGAGTCGTTGAAGTATGTGTCTCCATCTGGCGCAGCTCGGTCAATCGGCGGAGTCGCGCCGGTCAGAACACGACGTGAATATTTACGTTCGGAGTCTTGAGCTTCGTGAAGAGCCGCAACCAAAGTGAGAGGTACATCTCCTGGGCGCGCGCGGCGGTGATGTCACCGAGGTCCATGACCTCCTTCCAGCCGAATCCCGTCTTGAGGAGATCGATCACCACCCCTTTCGCCTTAGCATCATTTCCACAGACGAAAATGGTGTGGACGCCCGGAATCAAGGATGGCTCGACCATCACGGCTGCGGTCACCGTATTGAGCGCCTTGACCACCTTCGCGGTGGGATATGCGCGCTGAATCTGCTCACCAAGGGAGTCGGTGTTGCAGACTGAGTGCGTGGGCGGCATCCCCTTCGAGAAATCCAACGGGTTCGACACGTCGATGAGAACCTTTCCCTGAAGGTTCTGCGCGCCCGCGGCCTTCAGCGCCTCGAGCGACGCCATGCCCGACGTGCAGTTGAAGACGATCTCGCCATGCGCGGCCGCATCGGCGAAGGTGCCCTCAGATGACTTGGTGCCGGTGATCCTGGCCCACTCCTTCGCGCTCTCGCCGCCGGCTGCGCGCGAGCCCATGCGCACGTCGTGACCGAGCTTCGCGAGCTTGGTCCCCAACGTCTTGCCGACTACTCCGGTTCCCAAAATTCCGATTCTCATGAGAATAATATCAACACGGAGTTACACGGGATGCCAGCCGCTCAGTACTTGAGCCCGCCCGCCTCTGCGAATTCCTTCATCATCCGTTCCTGCTCTTCCGAAAGCTTTTCCGGGACGGCGATAGATACTTCGACGATCAGGTCCCCTTTCTTGTCGCCCTTCTGGATTCCCTGCCCTCGCACGCGGAGTCGTTTCCCCGAGGGAGTTCCCGGCGGAATTTTAATCGCGACTCTTTTTCCGTCGAGCGTCTTCACGCTGATCTTGGTTCCCAATGTCGCCTGCGCGATGTTGAGCGGCACGGTCGCGATCACATCGAGTCCATCCCGCCGGTAGAACTTGTCAGGAAGAATGTTGAACGTGATGATGAGATCGCCCGGCGGTCCGTTCTGGGGTCCCTTTCCGCCCTGGCCCTTGAGCCGGATCTTGGAGCCGGTGTCAACTCCAGGCGGGACATTTATCAGCACCTTCCGCTTGACGCGCACTTCTCCCGTCCCATGACACGTTGGGCATGGCTCCGTCGGAACCTGCCCGCGGCCGAGGCACACCGGACATGGTCGGTTGACGGCGAAACCGCCCTGCCCGAAGGAGATGACTCCGCGACCATTGCATTCGGGACAGATCCTGAGCGAGGCGCCAGGTGCTGCACCCGTACCACGACAGGTGCCGCACTCTTCGCTTACCTCGAGCTCGATCGGAACTTTTCCGCCGCGCGCGGCGGTGCGGAATGGAATGTCGAGCGTCGCCTCGACCGACTCGCCCTTCTCGGGTCCGCGTTGACGCGTGGTCTGGCGCGTCTCTCCACCGCCGAACATCGAGCTGAAAAGATCGCCTAGACCGCCCAGGCCACCGATGTCGAAGTCCTGGAAGTTGATGGTCTGGCCGCCACTGGCTCCCCCGTACGAACCGGCGCCGCGCGACGATCTGCCGCCGCCGCCAAAACCTCCGAATCCGTCGAAGGCGCCTAGCCGGCGCATCTCGTCGTACTGCTTTCGCTTTACGGTATCGCCGAGGACGTTATTCGCCTCCGAGATCTCCTTGAAGCGCTCGGCTGCCTTCGGATCGCTCGCGTTCGCATCGGGATGGTTTTTCTTGGCGAGCTTGCGATACGCTTTCTTGATCTCGTCCTGGGAGGCGCTGGAGCTTACGCCGAGGACGGCGTAGAAATCCCTCTTCGTCGGTGCCATGGGCGGTCAGCGCGGGAGCGCGGTCAGCCGTTCCACTGCTTCACGACCACTCGCGCGGGCCGAAGAAGCTGGGACTTGAAGATGTATCCGGGCTGGTACACGCGCGATACGACGTGATCGTCCTCTCGCGCAGAGGTGGGCTCTGTCGCAACTGCTTCATGCAGCGCGGGGTCGAACGTCTCGCCGACGGGATTGATCACCTCGAGCCCAGCATTACCGAGGGCCTTTAGTAGCTTCTTCTCCACCATGTCGACGCCCTGCACGATCGTCCCCGCGTCGGTCGTGGCGGGATCGATGTGCGCGAAGCGCGCTACATCATCGAGCGCTTCTACCAGTTGGCGAACGAGATCGGCTTGCGCGCGCGCGCCGGCGTCCTGACGCTCCTTGGCGGAGCGCTTTCGATAATTGTCGTATTCGGCCGCAAGCCTCAGATATCTGTCACGCTCAGTCCCAGAATCAGGCTCCGCGCGGCTGGTCGCAGCGGCGCCGGCTTCCGCGGCGCCCGTGGCGGCGCGCGTGTCGGCTGCGGGGTCGGACGAGTCGCTGAACGGTGGATCGCCGCCCTGGCCGTCGCCCTGGCTCACGGAGCCTTCGGGCGCGTAGTCGTCGGCCGGACCCATCGAACCCTGGTCCGGAGCCGGCGCGCTCTCGCCTTTCTTTCTCGAGTGTTTCATGTGCGTAAGTTAACCGTTTGAGAGAGCGCGCCGCACCATCTCCAGCGCAGCCTGTGCTGCCCGCTGCCTGATCTCGGCGCGGTCTCCAAAAACATGGAAGCGCCGTGCCTTCGCGTCGGTCGCATCTACACTAATCCAGACCAGTCCGACAGGCTTGTCGGGCGTGCCGCCCCCGGGCCCCGCAATCCCCGTCACCGAAACCCCGACATCGGCACCCGTTTGTTCGCGAACTCCGGACGCCATCTGCAGCGCCACCGGCTCGCTCACAGCTCCGTGGCGCTCGATATCCTCGGCACGAACGCCCAGCGCTTTGACCTTTACGTCGTTGTGGTAGGCGATGATGCCGCCCAGAAAGACATCGCTCGAGCCCGGAATGCTCGTGATTCGCTCTCCCAGCATTCCGCCGGTGCAGCTCTCGGCGACGGCGAGCTTGAGCCCCAGCGAGCGCAGTCTCTCGAGCACGACGGCCGCGAGATCCGCGTCATCCTCTCCATAGGCATACGCCGATACCCTGCTCCGCAGTTTCAGAATTGCCTCCTTTACGAGTCTCTCCGCCCGTGCACGAGGCAGTCCTTTCGCGGTGACGCGAAGATCGACACCGACGACGCCCGGCAGATAAGCGAGGGGGAGCGATCCGAGCTCGGTGCCGGGCTCGCCCAGAAAACTCGGGCCCAGCAGCTCCGCGATCGCTGATTCCGCGATTCCGGTCGTGCGCAATGTTCCGGAGAGCACTACGCTTTCAGCACCCTTCGAGCGTGACTTGATGGCCGGCAGAACCTCCTCTGCCAGCATTCCGCGCATCTCGCGCGGAACGCCGGGGATCATCGCAACCCACCGTCCCTTGTCGTCCTCTAGCCAGATTCCGGGCGCCGAGCCGTGACGATTGGTGAGAATCCGCGCGCCTTCGGGAATCTCGGCCTGTGTGCGGTTGGTCGCCGGAAAACTGCTGTTGGGGAATCGCGCCCTCCACCGCTGCTCGAGCGAGGTCGCGATCGCCTCGTCCAGCTTCATCTCGCGGCCGAAGATTTTCGCGATCGCCGGCTTGGTGAGATCGTCGCTCGTCGGCCCGAGTCCACCGGTCGTGATCACGGCGCCCGTCCGCTCGAGCGCCTCGCGCACCGCGCCCGCAATTTTTTCAGGCTCGTCGCCGACGGTGGTGCGACGAACGATCTCGACGCCCGCGGCAGCAAGGGTGCGTGATATATGCGCGGCGTTCGTATCTATCGTGAAGCCCAGGAGGAGCTCGTCACCGATGGTGATCAGCTCGACCTGCATTGCGCTCAACCGGCGAACACGCCGGCGAACCGCCGGAGATAGAGAATCAAGGAGTACATGGTGAGAAATACCGACGCAACCATGGTGATCGTGCCGACGATGCCGTTGAAGTTGGCGAACGCGCGCCACGCAACGCTGGTCCACCCGTCAACTCTCGCGAGAGTCGCCGCAAAGAACCAGAAGTAAGCGGAGCCGACCCAAACGGACTGGAATCCCGTCTTCCATTTGGCCGGACCGATCGCCGAAATGACGACACCTCGGCGCGCGGCCGCCTGTCGGAAAACGGTCATGAAGATCTCCCGCCCGATCACGATCGCGACTATCCACCATGGCAGCCCCACCTGCCCAAATGGAGTGATGAACTGGAGCCGGGCGGCGTCGATGCTCTCCGCGCGCGTGGGAACGAGCGCGTCACTGGTCGGCGCCATTAAAACGAACATCGGAACGAGCGTGGCGAAGAGGAGCAGCTTGTCGGCGAGCGGATCGAGCAGGCGGCCAAGGTCCGTGATCAGATTCCGCGTACGCGCCAGCTTTCCGTCGTAGTAGTCGGTTATCGCCGCCACGATATAAAGAACGAACGCGGCGAGCCTGGCGCCGGGCGACGCTATGAACGGCAGCGCCGCGATGAAGGGCGCGGCCAGGATGCGGCCGACGGTGATCGTGTTCGGGAGATTCACACGAAGCCCCTCTGTCCCCGCTAGGCGAGCGCCTTCAACACCAGCTTGCTCACGGCCTTGAGGGTGTCGAACACACCATCGCCGTTTACCGCGATCGCCTCGAAATACGGCGCTCTCTCGACCCATTCGCCGCCAGGAAGCTGCTCGACGAGATTCTGGCCCGCGTGATACGGATCCGGTTGTACGCGATGCTTGCTCGCGTCCTCCACTTCCCAACCGGGATTGAGAGCAGCCTGGAGATCTTCGATCGGAGAGGCGTTCGCGAGGTCGCGCTTGTTGTACTGGATGACGAACGGCATCTGCGTCAGATCGTATCCGTACTCGGTCATGTTGTCGTAGAGATTCTGCATCGACTCGAGGTTTGCTTCCATGCGCTCGGCCTGTGAATCACCGACGAACACGATGCCGTCCACGTTCTTGAGTATGAGCTTGCGGCTGGCGTTGTAGTAGACCTGGCCGGGCACAGTGTAAAGGTGGAACCGCGTCTTGAAACCGCGGATGGTTCCGAGATCGACGGGAAGGAAATCGAAGAAGAGGGTCCGCTCCGTCTCGGTGGCGAGAGATATGAGCTTGCCTCGCGTCTCCGGCTTAACCTTGCCGTAGATGTGCTCGAGATTCGTGGTTTTGCCGCCAAGCCCGGGACCATAGTAAACGATCTTACAATTGATCTCGCGCGAAGCGTAGTTGATCATCGACACGTCTAGCTCTTCCTCACCAGTTGAAGAGTTTGTCGATTTCGTCATCCGCGCCACGGAGCACATGCTCATCAGGCGCGGCGCCATTGCGACCGCGTGAGAATACACGATCGACCAACAACGTCAACTCCTCGATCTCATCCTTCATCCTCAGACGGACGAGCCCGACAGTCGTGCGCGAATCGAAGATTATTACCAGCAGCAGCCGCCGCGCGATGTCCGCGACGTAGATGGACTCCTTTTCGCCCTGATGAAAGAGGCTGGAGAAGTCGTTTTCGCCGACCAGCTTTGCGAGCTGGTCGTTGGCGCTGTAGTCGGCGGCCGTGAGCGTAGCGAACGATGTCGTGTCCAGCCCCCGGGCTTCTCCGACGGTGGTCACGAGCTGCCCGGACCGGTCGACCAGGAGAGCGCAGAGCGACTTGGTCTCGTCCAGAAAGCGCTTCAAGGATTCAGTTATCCCGGTGAAGTCGTCCTGAGTGAACGACCAGTTGGCCGTGCCCGCGGTCATCGTCCCCCGGTCACAGCGTCGCCTCGAGCCGTCGTAGCATTTTCGCTCCGCGATCGCGGAGAATGGGGCGCGGCTCCCACGCCACGTACTCACGAAGAAGCTGCGCGGTGTTCACCGTTGGCCGGGCGCGAAGGTAGCCCAGCGCGGCGACGCGTCGGAGTGTGTGGGGTGAAAACAGATTGCGGCGGTACTGGCGCTGCAGGCGGCTCCAGATCAGGGTCCCGGCGGCTATTCCGCCCAGAAACCCCACGGCGACGAAGCTCGCTCTTTGTCTGCTCATGACATTGCCCTCCTTGCGGTCAACGCCTGGGCAATGGTTACGCCATCCGCGTATTCGAGGTCGCCTCCGACCGGAAGTCCCCGCGCAATTCGGGAGACCGTCAAAGGATAACGAGCCAGTTTGCGCTGTACGTACAGCGCGGTGGTCTCGCCCTCAATGCTCGGATTAGTGGCAATTATCACTTCACGGACGACTCCAGCCGACACTCTCGTCTCCAGCTGCGGTATGGTGAGGTCTTCGGGTCCGATGCCATCCAATGGCGACAGGCGACCTCCCAGGACGTGATAGACACCCCGGAATTCGCCGGACCGCTCGATAGCCCCGATATCTGATGCTTCCTCTACTGCGCAGATGACTCCCGTATCCCTGCGCGCGTCACGGCAGATGGAACACAAATCCTCCTCTGTCAGATTGAAGCACTGGGGGCACGGCCGGACCTTCTCGGCCAAGGTCGTCAGCGCCGAGGCCAGGCGCTTGGACTGTTCGGGAGTCCGCTTCAGCAGGTGGTAGGTCAGTCGGAGCGCCGTCTTCCGCCCTATTCCGGGCAGCTTCGACAGTTCGGCGGCCAGATCGTCAATGGCTCCCACGCTAAAAAGGCAGCTTGAATGGAAGGTTGAGCCCGCCAGTGAGCTTGCCCATTTCTCCCTTTGCCAGCTCCGCCGCCTTCTTTTGAGCTTCGTTGACGGCGACCAGAACCAGATCCTCGAGCATCTCGAGGTCCTTCGGATCGGCGACGCTGGGATCGATCTTGACCTTGGTGATGGTTCCCTTCCCGTCGGCCTCGACCGTCACCATGCCGCCGCCCGCTGCCGCGGTGACGGTCTGCTTTTCCAGCTCGGCCTGCATCTGCTGCATGCGCGCCTGCATCTGCTGCGCCTGCTCGAAGATCTTCGTGAAGTCTGCCATGACTCGTGAATTCAGAATGAGTGGTTAGTCGAGGAGCTCGAGATCGAGCTCGTCGATGGCCGCGCCCAGCGCCGGATCCTTCTGGCGGAGCATGCCGATGCGCTCCTCCTTCAGGGCTTCCGGTGTCATGCGACTCCGATTCGAATCCTGTGCTGTCGTTTCCATTGCGCGCTTCATTTCGCGGAGTTGGCCTTCGTTGGCGCCCGGAGCGGGCGGCTTCGAAATGGTAGCCGGGGGAAGCGCGTTCGGCGCATCGATCTGAGGCGGATACCCGGGCCTGGTCGCGGGCCGCTGTGAGGTTCGGGCGACTGATGCCTGTGCCGGCTGGGTCCGCACCGCGCCGCTGGGCACGTCGGACCTTGGAGACCCTGTCGCCGGCTCCGCGCGAGCTGCCGGGATTGATTCTACGCGCGCTGAAGGCGTCGATTCTCCGCGAGCTGACGGCTTCGATTCTCCACGAGCCGACGGCGTCGATTCTCCGGCCAGCCCCTTGAGCAGATCCTCGAGCGCAACGGTGCGATCGAGGAGCGCCATCCGAACCAGCAGCATCTCGATCAGAAGCTGCTGCTGCGAGCTCTTTCTGAACGTCGGCTCGAGAGCGTTGACGGCGCTCAGCATGCGGAGCAGGTCGCCGGCGGTGAAGAGATCCCGCCTTTCCCTGAGGGCAGCCGCGGCTGTCGCCGACACTCCCTCCGCTTTCCCATTCAGGACGACGGTGAGCTGAGCGCGCAGGATATCGGCGAAGCCCGAGAGAAACACCCCGAAGTCGACGCCGGCATCGGCCAGCTTGTTGACGGCGCCGAAGATTTCTCCGGCGCGGTGGCCCGCGATGATGTCGACGATCGCAAGGAACTCATCCTCCGGCACGAGACCCAGAGCTTCGCGAACCCGCTCCGCGGTCACCGCTCCTTCGCCGATCGAAATTACCTGGTCGGTGAGGCTCAGAGCGTCGCGCATGGAGCCGTCCGCGGCCCGCGCGATCATCGCCAGCGCGTCGTCCGACGCCTTGATCCCTTCGTTGTCCAGCACCGTCGAGAGACGCAGGGTAATGTCGGCGAGCCCGATGCGCTTGAGGTCGAAGCGCTGGAGGCGACTGAGTACAGGCGCCGCGGTCTGGGCGATTTTCTGCGGCTCCGTCGTCGCGAACACGAAGATGACGCGCGGCGGCGGCTCCTCGAGAATCTTGAGCAGCGCGTTCCAGGCCTCACGCGTCAGCATGTGCGCTTCATCGACGATGTAGACCTTGTAGCGGTCGTCACCCGAGGGCGCGTACATGGCTCTCTCGCGCAGGTCGCGCGCGTCGTCCACGCCGCGATTCGAGGCGGCGTCGATCTCCACCACGTCCAGGCTGGACGATCCGCTCCAGATGCGCTGGCAGGAGATGCACTCTCCGCATGGCTCGCCGTCGTCCCGCTTGTTCTCGCAGTTGAGCGCCATCGCCAGCACGCGGGCGAGCGTCGTCTTACCCACTCCGCGAGGTCCGCAAAGTAGGTAGCCGTGCGCGACGCGGCCCCGGGCGATTGCCCCACGCAGCGTGTTGGACACGTGCGACTGGACGGCTACGTCAGCGAAACGTTTTGGGCGGTATTTGCGGGCGAGTGCGAGAGACATTGCGAGGCGGGAGTACCCCAGGTCTTACGGAGCAACGTTAGACACCGCATGCCGCTGCTACCTTCGGGGTCCTGACGGAGTTAGCGGGCTTACGCCCTCCGGGACCTGGGGCACCCGTAATATAGTGCGGTAGCTAGAGACTCGGGAGCTAACTGGCCACGTTGCGCAGCACCTTTTTCACTGATGACTACCTGCCGGGGGCTGTCGGAGGGCCGGCCGTTGGCTTCGGGCTTCAACCGACGCGAAACGATGCAGCATTGAACGGATCTCTGCTTGATCCTGCGGGATGTCGGATTTTAAGAAGCTTCAGGTATGGCATAGAGCGCACGCTCTCTCGCTGAGCGTAGATCGCGTGTGTGCGAAAATCCGCGGAGCCCGATATTCGTCCCTTAGAAATCAGATGTACCGGTCAGCGATGTCGATTCCGGCCAACATCGCCGAGGGAAGGAGACAGAAGAGCGAGAAGGAGTTCAGCCGGTTCCTTGGATACGCTCTCAATTCGACCTCGGAGCTGGAGTATCATCTGATCGTAGCGCACGACACCAAGGCTATTCCTGAAACTGACTTCGTTTCTCTAATCACCCAAACAATCACCGTGCGCAAGATGCTTTACGGATTGCTGAAGCGACTCTCGTTTCCTAGTACTGACTCGAAGCCGCAAAGAACCGTTCCGCACTAATGCTCGCAGTCAATAGCCGGCCCGCCCACGGCTCCCGGCAGATAGTCATCAGTTGCAGTTCCCCGATCCACCGTCTTAACTGTAAGACAAAGAAGGGCCCCGCCATTTCTGACGGGACCCTTGATCACAGTTCACCGGGGGCGCTCGCGCCCGGTAAGTGAGTTACTTCTTAATCTTCACCGTCGGCGTCTTGATCTTCGCGGAATCCATCACGACCTTCGGAACCGCGACCGTGGTGGTCTGTGTGCCGACGTCGACCGTCGGGGTGTGAATCGTGTCCGTCTGCGTTCCGACGACCGGCTTCTCCACCTGGTACTCTCCCTCTCCCGTCTTCTTGCAAGCCGAGATCGATACAACGGCCAAAGCGGCCGCAACTACTAGTAACTTGCGCACGAGTCGCCCTCCCCCACCAAAGAGTATATTCGCCGGAAGACCCGGCAACCTCGCCAATATTGCTCAATCCTCAAATGCCTCGCGCTGCTTCTTCCGAACGCGACGAAGCTCGTAGACCTGTGCCACCTCGCCGCCGATGATGAAAATGAAGGAGGCGTAGTAGACCCAGACTACGGTCAACACCAATGCAGCGACCGTGCCGCTATAGAAGGAGCCGGGGTTAAAAGAGCGCACATAGGCCGAAAAAGCCCGTTTTGCCACCTCCAGCATGACGCCCGTGAACAGCGCGGCGATCAGAGCGGTCTTCCAGCGTATTTTGCGGTGGGGCAGGAACTTGTAGAGCGAGAAGAACATCGTCGCTATGAACGAGAATGCCAGCAACTGGCCGAGGTTGTACTCGAGCTGGCCCATCAGCTCCTTCCGAATGCCAAGGTCGGCGAGAACCAGCACCCCGCGCGTGGTGGCGATCGCGAGGTAGGCGCTGAGCGCCGTGTAAGCGACGAGGAGGAGGCTCGAGACGAGCGTCATCTCGATGTCGAAGATCTTGCCCGCGATTATGCCGCGATCGGTGTCAATATCGAAGATCGCCGCCAGCACCGTGCGGAGGGATCCGAACAGGCGCGTCGAGAACCACACGAAGCCAATGGCGCTGTACACTCCGAGCGAGCCGCGCCGCTTGATGACCTCATCCAGAATCCCCGCCGCCGGCCCCGAGTCCCCCGGCGGATGCGATGGAAGAAACTTGTCGACGATGGTGAGCACTTCCGCCGACGTCGTGTCGGGCGACTGGTTGAGCAGATAAACCAGGGCGGTCGCGAGCAGCAGGAAGAACGGGACAGCGGCGAGGAGGATGTTGAACGCGATTCCGCCCGCCAGAAAAAAAACGTTGTCTTCGCCGCTGTTGTCCCAGACTCGCTTCGCGTAGTCGCGAAGCAGCCAACCGAGCCGGGCCGCGAGCCCGCGCTGCGGCACTAGCTGTCTTTGTAAGCCGCTTTGCTTTCGGCGATGCGCTGCTCCAGCTCGCCGCGCGCTTCACGAGCCGCGGCCCGCCCGGCGTGGAACGCGTTAGTCACCCGTCGCTTCTTGTCGTCGACGGCGTCGAGTGTCGCCTCGATGCGCTCCCCGACAGTGGCGCGGACTTCGTCGAACTTGTCGGCGACCGTGCCGCTCACGTCCGCGACGAAATCCTGGGCCGCATCCTGCGCCCTCCGGGCCCGTCGGGCGATGCCACGGCGAGTCTCCTCGCCGCTCTGCGGAGCGAAAAGGAGCGCTACCCCAGCGCCAAGCGCGAGCCCAATGAGGAGTGGGCCGATTCCAGCTTCGCGTCTTTCGACGATGACGTAAGGCCCGCCATAGTTTTGCTCGTCGTCATCGTACAGATCGTCCTCGTCCATTCCCTTCCTCCGATTCGTTAACGCTTCTTTGGCTTGGCCTTGCCTGGGCTCCCCGACGCTTTGACTGGAGCCTTCGCACTTTTTCCGGCTGGTGCCGATGATTCGGACGCCCTGGCCACGCGTGGCGCGCCGTTGGCCGCGCCTACCGCCCCCTGCCCCTCAGTGGCCTTCCCATTGAGAAGCGATGCAATCTCCGCGCGAACGTCGGCGGGGGTCATTCCCACCACGGTCGCGGTGCGCGCGTAATCGCCGTTGGTCGAGGCAAAGGCGCGAAGCACCAGCTGACGACGGGTATCCGCCAGCGTCGCCCCGGGCGGAACCGTGATCGAAGCATTGGCCTCCTGACCGCGACGGAGATGGCGCGGCATGATGTCGGCCGCCTTGATCTTGTCGCCGCGCGTCATGATTACCGCCCGCTCGACCGCGTTCTTCAGCTCGCGCACGTTACCCTGCCAGTTGTGCGAGAGAATCCATTCCCACGCCGCATCGTCGAAGCCAGTCATCGGCTTGCCGTTCTGCTCCGCGAAGCGCACGAGAAACTCGTTTGCGAGCAGCTTGATGTCGCCAACCCGCTCGCGGAGCGGCGGGAGAAACAGCTCGACCACGGCGAGACGATAGTACAGATCCTCGCGCAGGTCCCCGTCGGCAAGCGCCTTCTGGAGATCGCGATTGGTCGCGGCGAGGATGCGAATGTCCACCTCGATTTCTTTCTTGCCGCCGAGTCGCCTGATGGTTCGCGACTCGATCGCGCGAAGCAGCTTCACCTGAATGTCGGGTGGCATCTCCGCCACTTCGTCGAGAAAGATCGTTCCGCCATCAGCCATCTCGAACGCGCCGGGCTTCTCGTTGGTCGAGCCGGTGAAGGCACCCTTCTCGTGCCCGAACAGCTCGTTCTCGAGGATGTCCTTGGGAAGCGCCGCGCAGTTGAGGGCGAAGAACGGACCCTTCGCTCTCTCGCTCTTGGCGTGGATCGCCCGGGCGACAAGCTCCTTGCCCGTGCCCGACTCGCCGAAGATCAATACGCTGGCAGTCGAGGGAGCGACGGCTTCGATGATCTGGTAAACGGCCCGCATCTCTTCTGATTGTCCCGTCAGCTCGCCGAAGTGCGTGAGCCCTTCGAGCTTGGACGACAGCTCTCGGTTTTTCTGCTGCACGTTGAACTTCTCGAGCGCCTTCGGAATGAGCGCCTTGAGGCGATTCAGCTTGTCGGCGGTGAGCGGCTTTTCGACGTAGTCGTACGCGCCTTCGCGCATCGCCTGCACCGCCGAATCGACCGTTGCCTGGCCGGTGACGATAATGCACTCGGTCGGGATGGCGCGGAGCTGCAGCTCCTTAAGCAGCGCGAGCCCATCCACTTTCGGCATTTTCAGATCGGCGAGCACGATACCAAAAGCCTCGGCGACGAGCTGGTCAAGCGCCTTCTGGCCATCGACGGCGACCGCGACCTCGTATCCTTCGTCGCGCAAAATGGCGCTCAACCCTTCTGTAATAGAACGGTCGTCGTCCGCGATGAGTACTTTGGCGCGCTTTATCTCAGGCTTTGGAATGGCTTCTTCCTTCTGGTAAGATGGTTAATATAACGCTCGGGCCGTGCTGCTCGACGCCAACGCCAATGCGGCTCGCCAGACGTTCGATATCGGACAAAACAGCAGCCGCGGCGTCGCCATAAATCATTAATTCGATTCGACTTCCAGCGCCATGTCCGCCGGGCTCCTTGAGCGTTCCGGCCGCCTGCGCCGCCAGTACCGACCCCACGAACGCGAGCAGTCCATCGGTCAGCTTGCTTGCCTCCTCAACCTGAGCCGACGCGCGCTCGGCGAACGCTGTCAGCTCTATTGCCGGTCCTTCGCGCCCAGCCCTGCTGCGCACGACCTCGACATTAACCGCGACGCCACTGAGGGCGTTCCTGAGCTCGTGCCCCGCCCGCCGGATTATCTCACGAACAGCCTCAGGAGCTTCCTTTGCCTGTCGACGAGCGTCAGTCACTCAGATCCGCGTCATCTGGTGCTGCTTCAACCACGGCGAGATCCGGGTGCGGCTGCGGCTTGTGCTGCTCGATAGGCTTGACGAAACGATCGACAGTCTCGCGCGTGTTGACCACCGCCAGCTGCGTGAACAGAAAGCTGAACTTCTCATCGTAGGCCTTGGCGAGACGCGCTTTCACGTCGGCCGGCAGATCCCAGAACCTTTTCTTGAACGGGCCAATCGCCTTTTTCCGGGTCTTGTAAATGAACTGTTCGTCGGTATCGGTTGGCTTCCGCTCGTCCTTCGCGTTCACGTGGAGCCACTCGTAGATCTCCTTGCGCAGCGCGTCCGGGATGTTGTCGAACAACATCGTCTGGAAGTTCGTCGCGAGGTGGATCTCCGCGGTTTCCGTGCGCGGGAAATTGTGGAACGCTGTGTCGGGGAGCGTCGACGCGCCGTGCTGAACCGCGCCGGCCAGCCCGTACTTCTCACGCGCGATCTTCGAGAGCTTGGCGAGCGTGTCGAAATCGATCTTGACGTCGGCAATGCTGCCGTCGGCGAGCACGACGCCGCCGTGCGTCGTTCCTGACTGCACGCTGATCTTTGACAGCCCCTCCGTGCCGGGCGAGCGCTTCGCGAGCGTCGCGTTGAAGCCGTCCATGTAGGTCACGAGCTCCTCGACGGTCGAATTCTCGGTGCCGACCTCGCCGATCTCGCCGCCGATCGAGATGTTCACGCCCTTTGGCTGCAACCCTCTCACCGTGAGCGCGAGCTCGACTCCCTGCTCGTAATTCGTCCGCTGCTGTTCGTTGAGCGTCGGCTTCGAGAGATCAACCAGAGTCGAAGTGTCGACGTCGATGTTGTAAAAGCCCGCCGCAATGGCTTCGCGCGCGAGCTGCTTCACGCCATTCACTTCGGTGACCGGATCAACGGCGAACTTCTTGACGCTGACCTGGAAGTGGTCGCCCTGAATAAAGATCGGCCCACGGAACCCTTCGCGCAGCGCTGCCGCCATCATCACGGCTACGTACTCGGACGGCCGCTGATCCGTATACGCGATCTCCGAGCGCGCTATCTCCAGGATCAGCGCTCCGACCTTGAGCCTGACGGCGGACCGGAAGATCGAGCGGCCGGTGTCGTACGCCATGCCGCGAATGTTCATAGCGGGAACGGTGAAGCCACCAGTCAGGCCCCTGCCCCGGGATAGATACAGATCGTGGATCGACGACGGCCGCACGCCCACCGCTTGCCCGATCTCCCAGATCAGCCAGCGCGCGTCCTCTCGGTCGTCGGGCTCTCCGAATACCGCGGTGTACACGAGCTTGTCCATCGCCGGAGATGCGATCGCGGACTCGTCGTGAACGGTGACTCTGCCGTCGAGGACGCTTACAGCCTTGTTGAATGGATTGATGAACATGTTAGTGAAACTCGTGTGGCTCGGGGGCTCTCGCAAGGTCCACGAAATTTACTGAAGACTACCCGCTAACGGCGTCTTCAGTTTTCTCAAACTGTCCAGCGGGGATCGCTCTTTGGAAGCGATTCCCACTCCTTCTTTGCGCTGTCCGCCCCCGGCCTGCCCAAAAGGGCGTAAGCGAACTGTTTTCCGAGCTCCACGCCCGGCTGATTGAAAGCGTCGATCCCGTACAGCTGTCCGGCGTACGCCGTCGCGATCTCGAGGAGCATCATCAGCTGGCCGACGTGCGCCGCATCGACGCGGTCCAGGTGAATCGTCATGTTGGGCCGCTCGCGCCGGGCCAGCGCGCCGGCTGTGGCGCGCTGCTCGATGTCAATCAGCTCGCCGAGCGAATGACCAGCCAGATAGCCGAGCTCTTTCACGTCGGCAAAAGCCGCCGGGATTTTCACGTCCGTCGAGCGCTCCTTTACCGCGACGAACGTCACAGTCTTATCGGCTGGCCCTTCCATGAAGAGCTGCACCTGGGCGTGTTGGTCGGTCGCACCGACCGCCGCCAGCGGCGTGGATCCCACGGAAGTCCCGTCGGTCCGCTTCTTTCCTAGACTCTCTGCCCAGAGCTGGACGAACCACGCCGCGAAATCACGCAGTGGATCCGAGTATGGCATGAACACGGCGATCGATTTTTTCAGCTGTGTGTCGGAGAGCCACTGAAGCATCGCGTACACGCCCGCCGGATTCGCCGCGAGCTCCGCTTTGTCACAGCGGCTGGCCATCTCGCCGGCGCCAGACAGCAGAGATTTTACGTCGATGCCGATGAGCGCCGCCGGCAGTGTCCCGACCGGAGTCAGCACACTGAACCGACCACCCACGCTCGGCGGAATGTCGACCGCCGGCACCTTGAGCCGCTCAGCCAATGGCCGCAGCGCACCTTGCTTCGGATCGGTGACGAACACCATCTGCTTCGCGACATCCAGCTTCGCCGACGTGATTCGATCGTGCACGATGAGGAACTGCGCCATGGTCTCGGCCGTTCCACCGGATTTGGACGTGACGATGAACAGCGTGCGGGCGAATTGGAGCCGCCCGAGCAGCGCCGCGATCGTCTCGGGATCGACGTTGTCGAGCACGTGAAGGCGAGGGTACCCGCCGCGCGCCTTGTCATCGAGCATGTTCCAGCCACTCGGCCGAAGCGCGGTGCGCAGAGCGATTGGGCCGAGCGCGGAGCCGCCGATGCCGAGGATCACCACATCGTCGTACTTGCCACGCGCCGCCGAGGCGAACGTGGTCACCTGGTCGAGCAGCCGCTTGTCGCTTGGCAAATCGACGAACCCAACCGTGCCGCTGCCTCGCAGTGAATCGAAGCCGCGCTTTGCGTCCGCGAACTGTTTCCCCGCCGCGGCCCACGCCTTCGGGTCGATCCCGCCGGGCGAGATCATCATGTTGGAGTAATCGAGTCTCAGCGTCATTTCAATTGACCTGTACGGTCAGTCCGTCAAATGCAGGAGCGATACCGGACGGCAGCTCCGCCGCCAGCTCGGCGTGACCGGTGCGGTGGGTGAGGTGCGTGAGCCAGGTCTCTCGCGCGCCGATTTTCTGCGCGGCGGCCACAGCCTCCGACACACTGAGGTGCGTCGGGTGCGGCGTGCGGAACAGCGCGTTGAGGACGAGGACATCGACTCCGCGAAAAGCCCGAATCGCTTCATCCGGCAGCTCCTTCGCGTCCGTGATGTAGCCGAGGTTGCCAATGCGGTAGCCGTAAACGGAGGTGGGCCCGTGCGGTACCAACACCGGCGTCACGTCCACATCTCCAATGCGAAAGCTATTGCCCGGCGGAACCGGATGAGCGCGGCCTTCGGGCTTGCTCGTGCCGGGAAGAGGCCGGATGGAATCGTCGAAGATGTAGGCGAAGCGGTTCGCGAGTCGGGCCATCGACTCGGGCGGCCCGTACATCTCGATCGGAACATCGCCGCGGTCGGAGAGGGCGCGGATATCGTCTATCCCGTGGACGTGGTCTGCGTGATCGTGCGTGAACAGAATGGCGTCCACCTTGCTGACGCTCGCGGCGATGAGCTGTAAGCGCAGCTCGGGTGGAGTGTCGATCAGAATGGTCGTGCCCCCATCCGTCTCCACGACCGCGCCAACGCGGGTGCGCTTATCTCTGGGATCCGTCGACCTGCAGACTTCGCACGCGCATCCGATCTGCGGGATGCCAAAGCTGGTTCCTGTCCCCAGGAAGGTGAGTTTCAGACCGTCTCCACCTTGAGCAGATTGGTGGTACCGGGCATGTCGAAGGGCACGCCCGCGGTGACGATGATGCGGTCTCCATTCGACGCCAGCTCTCTCCGCACGACAACATTCTTGGTCTGGTGCATCATCGCGTCGTAGTCCTCACAGTGCGGCACCAACTCCGGCACGACGCCCCACACGAGCGCTAGCTGACGGTATGTCCGCTCCTCGTCCGTCAGTGCCAGGATCGGAACCGGAGGCCGCTTAGATGCGACCACGCGCGCGGAGAACCCGCTCTTGGTGAAGACGACGACCAGAGGCGCGCCCAGCATGCCGACCGCCGCGACTGTCGCCGCGGCGATCGCGACTTCGGTGGTCACGACTCCATCGCCCTGCTCCGCGCCGGCGAAAGGAGCGACCGGCGGGTGCGTTTCGATCTCCTTGATGATCCGCGTCATCGCCTCCACCGCGAGGCGGGGGTAAGCGCCGGCGGCCGTCTCGGCCGACAGCATCACGGCGTCGGTTCCATCGATGATCGCGTTGGCGACGTCGCTCGCTTCGGCGCGTGTGGGACGCGGGTGCTCGATCATCGACTCGAGCATCTGCGTCGCGGTGATGACCGGGCGGCCGTGTTTGTTTGCCAGCCGAATGATTCGCTTCTGCGCGCCTGGCACTGCCTCGAACGGCAGCTCGACGCCCAAGTCCCCACGCGCGACCATCACTGCATCGCTGGCGCGGACGATGGCCTCGATGTTCTGGAGGGCGACATCCTTCTCGATCTTCGCCACGACCAGCAGCCACTTCGGAATCATCTTCCGCAGCAACTCGATGTCTTCCGCGCGCCTGACGAAGCTGAGGCCGAGGTAGTCCACCTGATGCTGGACAGCGAATCGAATGTCGGCTTCGTCCTTTTCGGTGATCGACGGGGCCGATACCTGGACGCCGGGAAGATTCAATCCCTTGTGGCTTTTGAGATCTCCGCCGTTCAGGACGCGGGCTTTAACGCGAGAGTTGCTCACGTCGAGGGAGACGAGCTCGATCAAGCCGTCGTCGATGAGGATCCTGTCGCCGACGCGTACGTCATTCGCGAGATGCTCGTAGGTAACGGGAATCTCGCCGTTCTTTTCCTGGCCCTCGTGCACGAGCACAACGTCCTCGCCGACCTTGAGCGTGATCGGCTTCGCAAGATCGCCGATTCTGATTCGCGGGCCCTGGAGGTCGCCCAGGATGGCGATGGGCTTTCCGACCACTTCCGCGAGCCGCCGAACCATCGCAATCGTCGCGGCGTGCTGGTCGTGCGTCCCGTGCGAGAAGTTCACACGGGCGACGTTCATGCCGGCCTCGATCAGCCCGCGGATCGCATCATCTGTCGAAGTCGAGGGCCCAAGTGTGCAGACGATCTTGGTGCGGGGAGTGTAGATGCCGGTCACTTCCCGCCAGGTGCGAGTGAGCCGATCTTCGCCTCGAGTCCGGCGATCAGCTCGTCGAACGATTTCTGGAAGCTGGCGATTCCGTCGACGAGGAGCTTCTCTGTGACTTCCTTGATCGATATTCCGACCGCTTCGACTTCCTTCAGCAGTCCTTCGGCGGCCGCGACTTTCTTGTCGACCGCTCTCTCAACTACTCCGTGATCCCGGAACGCATCGATCGTGGCGGGGGGCATCGTGTCCACCGTGTCCGGCCCGATCAGTTCTTCGACGTACATCACGTCGCGGTACTCGGGATTCTTCGTGCTGGTGCTCGCCCAGAGCGGACGCTGAGCGCGCGCTCCCTGCTTCGCCAGCGCTTGCCAGCGGGTTCCGGCGAACTTCTGCGCGAACAATCTGTAGGCGAGCTTCGCGTTCGCGATCGCCGCGCGGCCCTTGAGCAGCCTGAGCCTTTCCTTTTCCGGCTGCGAGGCCTTGGCGATAAGCGCATCGAGACGCTTGTCGATTTCGGTGTCGACTCTGCTCACGAAGAAGCTCGCGACTGACGCAAGGCCATCGATCGGCTGGCGCGCCTTGATGCGATCCTCGAGCCCGGCCATGTACGCCTCGATCACACGATCGTGCGCCTGGATAGCGAAGAGGAGCGTGATATTGACATTGATGCCTTCGGCGATGAGACGGCGCACCGCAATCGCGCCTTCCGACGTGCCGGGCACTTTGACCATCACGTTCGGGCGATCGACAGTCTTCCAGAGCCGCCGCGCTTCCTCGACGGTGGCGTCGGCGCTGTGCGAAACCCCGGGTGACACTTCGATCGAGACGTAGCCATCGGCCCCGCGCGTCGAGCTGTAGACGGCGGCGAAATGGTCGCAGGCGTCGCGCACGTCAGTCGTCTCGAGGAGCTCGAAGAGCTGCCAGCTGGTGAGGCCTTGCTGCTCGGCCTCGATGATCTGGTCGTCGTAGGCATTGCTCGACGCCAGGGCCTTCTGAAAAATTGTCGGATTAGACGTCATGCCGGTGAGCGCATCGTCGGAGATGCGGCGATCCAGCTCGCCGTCGTGCAGCATTCGTCGATCGATGCTGTCGAGCCAGATAGATTGGCCGATGTCGTGAAGCTGTTGTAGCCTGTTCTTGGCCATGGAAAATCCCCCTCTCGAATTCTAACCAGCCAGACGCCCCGGCGCCTCTGTCCGGCGGGGATTGCCCTGTATCAAAACTCCCGCTTGCGCATTTCCTTGAAGAAGCGCTCGTGTTCCTGGCGCTCCTTGAGCGTCGCCTCGTCCGTGGGCAAATCAGAGAGGTTCTTGTCGTATTTCTTGCCGAAGCCCTTTTGACCGGTCGATTTTGCTGCTTTGGCGGCGTTCTTCTTTGCCAGCGCCGCGATCTTCTTGTCGTCCATGATTGGGTTTTCCCGGAGGAAGTGCTTAAAGGGAGCAACGAGGCACCCGAAAGGCAAGTGCGACTATCCCACTTTGGGCCACTCGCCCATTATTCACGAATGAGAATGGCTCGCCTCATGTGCACGGCAGCGTTGGTCCCGGCTTTCATGGGGGCCCAGGGCCAGCAACGACCCCTCTCCTATCACGGCTGGGCCCTTGGGATTTCGTTCGATAGCGCCACGAAACTCACCGAGGCGCAGATCGCCAGACCACTCGTATGCGTCGGAATGGACACAAAGACGATGTTCTGCCAGACGGATCCTGGCGGACGGAACGCAAGTCTTTATTTCAGCCCGATGCCACGGCGCCTCGAAGAAATCCGGCTCAGCTTCCCAGTCGACCGACGTTTTTCCAGAGACTCCCTAAAGAGGTTTTTCACGACACAGTGGGGTCCTCCCATCCCTCGAGAGGTGCTCAGCACCGGATCGACGTCGCCGAGGAGGGTCCGGCCGTCATCCGACGTCATTGGAAGCTGGGCGCGGGAGGGAACGGTATTCGGCATGGTCGCGGTTTCATCGCTCGACTCCGCGGCGAAGCTCTATATCTCCATCGCCAGCATGGATCGGCAGATCCGCCTCATGCTGGAGCAAGCCGACACGAGTCGCAAAACAAGATGACCAATTTCCCCGACGCGATTTCGGTTCTCTCCGCGATGATCACACCCGCCGTGCTCATCTCGGCGTGCGGATCGCTCATCCTCGCGACTTCGGACAGGCTGAGCAAGGCGGTGACGCGCACCCGCGAGATTTCGAGCGCGTTGATCCCGCGTGCCGCCGACCAGCGACACGACGATCGTGAAGAAGAGCGGCGGATGCTGTTCGTTCAACTCGACTTCGTGACGACGCGATCGCGTTTGCTACAACGAGCGCTGTCGCGCCTGTACGCGGCGCTGGCGTTCTTCGTGGGCACGAGCGTGAGCATCGGACTGGTGGCGATAACGAGCTCGGCGTTCACTCTCGTTCCGATTGCGCTCGGGCTGATTGGCGCGGGGCTGCTCCTCTACGCCGCATTTCTCTTGATCAAGGAATCCCGCTTCGCGCTCGCCGCGGTGAACGAGGAGATGGACTTCATGTGGAAGCGCGGAAAAGAATACGGCCCGCCCGATCTGGTCGAGAAGGGGATCAAGCGTGCGGGCTGGTTTGGGGGAGTGAAGTAGGCGCGAGCTCTAACCAAATATCCCACAAGAAAAACGCCGGGCATTGCTGCCCGGCGTTTTTGTCTATGAGCGCGGATCTACCTCACCCGCACTCGCTGAATCCGCACACATGGCACTTGGCGCAACCTTCAGCCATCTCGAGCGACGATCCGCAGTCCGGGCACGTGCCGATGAACGACTCGCTCCGATTCAGCGCATCGAAACGATACTGAGATTGCCCGCCCTCTCCAGCCACCGGAGTCGGCTTGGGCTCCGCCACTTCGTCGATAGAAGGAGCTAGAGGCGCGCTGCCAAGCAGCTCTTGCTGCACACCCTGCTTCTCACGCATCCACTTCTCGAGCGCAATACCTATTGCATCGGGAACAGACAGTACCTTGTTGGGACCGAGTCCGATCGCCTTATCCGACGCAATACCGCGCAGCTGGCGATGCACTTCCCGAATCGGAATTCCGGATCTCAGCGCCAGCGAGATCAGACGTCCCATTGCCTCAGCGTCTGCCATCGCTGCTCCACCGGCCTTGCCGAGGTTGATGAACACCTCGAATGGCTGGCCACGATCATCCTCGGTGATGTTGAGGAACATCGTGCCGAGTGGTGTCTCGATGCGCGTGGTGATGCCGCGCAGCGTATCTGGACGCGCTCTCTTGGCGCGGCGCTGGAGATTCTCGGCCTCCACGTCGAACACCGCCTGCTTGAGTCTCGTGTTCTCGGCCTCGAGCTCCGCAATCGTGCC
This sequence comes from Gemmatimonadota bacterium, assembly GCA_003134685.1. Taxonomy (GTDB): domain Bacteria; phylum Gemmatimonadota; class Gemmatimonadetes; order Gemmatimonadales; family Gemmatimonadaceae; genus UBA4720. The sequence continues at coordinate 166,036 of PLCA01000007.1, forward strand.
GTGCAGCTCACCACGCTCGGCTCTCGCGTCGGCCTTGCCGTCGCGCTCGGCTTTCGCCTGCACGGTCGCTCCGGTCGAGAGAACCTGATTGTCGCGCGAGCCATCGCGGTACACCGTCACGCCCTTGCACTTGAGCGCGTAGGCGAGCTCGTAGATCTCGCGCACATCGTCGGGAGTGGTCGCGTGCGGGAAGTTGGTCGTCTTGGAGATCGCAGAATCGCAATTCTCCTGGAAGGCGGCCTGCATTCTGACGTGCCACTCGGGCGTGATGTCGTGCGCGGTGACAAATACGCGCTGCACCTGCCTGGGCACTTCGTCAAAGTGAATGTGACCTTCCCTTGCGATCTTCTCCATCAGCTCGTCGGAGTACCAGCCATCTTTCCTTGCGATCGCGACGAAATCTTCGTTCACGTCGGGCATCATCGCGCCCGCCTGATTCCGCATGAACGCAACGGCAAAAAGCGGCTCGATGCCCGAAGAGCAGCCTGCGATTATCGAGATGGTGCCGGTCGGAGCGATCGTGTTGACGTTGCAATTGCGCAGCAGCTGCATTGGCTTGACGCGCTTGCCATTGGCGTCGCGGGCGCACGTTTCGTCGGGGCCCCAGATCGATCTCGCCCACTCCGGGAACGGTCCGCGCTGGTCGGCGAGACGCTCGCTCTCGCGCTTCGACTCGACGTCCACGAACTTCTGAAGCTGGCGTCCGAACTCGACGCCCTCGATGCTACTGTAGGCGATTCCCAACCGAACTAGAGCATCGGCGAAGCCCATGACGCCGAATCCGATGCGCCGGATTCTCTTGGAGAGCGCGTCGATCTCGGGCAGGGGATACTTGTTGACGTCGATGATGTTGTCGAGGAAGCGAACCGAGAGGTGGATGTCTCGCTTGAGAGCGTCCCAATCCATCTGCTCGTCCTTCACATAGTAGCCGACGTTGATCGAGCCGAGGTTGCAGACGTCGTACGGGAGCAGCGGCTGCTCGCCGCACGGATTCGTCGCCTCATACTTTCCGACGTGCGGGACGGGATTGTAGCGGTTCGCTTCGTCTATGAAGAAGCAGCCCGGCTCGCCCGTTCTCCACGCGCCGTCGATCATCTTGTCCCAGACGGCGCGCGCGTCGAGCTGGCCGGTGACTTTGCCGCTGCTCGGGTCAATGAGGTCGTAGCTCGTGCCCGCCTTGACCGCTGCCATGAACTTGTCGGTGACGGCGACGGAAATATTGAAATTCGTGATCTGCGTCAGGTCTTCCTTGCAGGTAATGAAGTCCATGACGTCGGGATGATCCACGCGGAGAATTCCCATGTTGGCGCCGCGGCGCGTGCCGCCCTGCTTCACCGCATCGGTCGACGCATCGTAAAGCTTCATGAACGACACCGGACCCGATGCGACGCCGGTCGTTGAGCGAACCATCGAGCCCTTGCCGCGCAGCTTCGAGAACCCGAAGCCTGTTCCGCCGCCGGACTGATGAATCAGCGCCATGGCGCGCAGCGTGTCGTAGATCCCATCGCGGCCGTTGGACAGAGCGTCCTCGACGGGAAGAACGAAGCACGCAGAGAGCTGACCGAGGGGGCGTCCCGCGTTCATTAGGGTCGGTGAGTTGGGCTCGAACCGACGCTCGACCATCAGGCGGTAGAAATTCTCCGCCATGGACGTGACCTCGCTGTCGCTTGCACCGTACCGGCGATCCGCTTCGGCAACCGTTCCCGCCACGCGCCAGAACATGTCTTCCGGCTGCTCCACAGGTGTGCCCGTTGCGTCCTTGATCAGATAGCGTTTGCTGATCACGGTGCGCGCATTGTCATTCAATTGGGCTTCGCCCTGGGGCGGGACGGCAGGTATGGGCATTAGATAGAACTCTCCGCAGGATAAAAAGGGTTGTCAAGTAAGAAGACGACGGACCTTGAACTTCACGCTTGGGCATCGGTGATTTCGATGCGGGCAGGGATACTACCGGTATTCGTGAGTCCACGCCAGTGTTGACTTATCTCTTTACATGACAACGCTTTACGTATTCCACATCACGAATAGATACTCGACCATTTTTTTTCCACGCCGAGGTCCATCGCGATCTACCGATCCAGGTCTGCATATCGCGCTCCCCGGTCAGATAATTGTGGCGAGGGATCGATGCCTTCTTAAGTACACCGGAGAGCGGTAGTTAGGTCATCTGAAAGGGGGAAACCCCACGAGCGATCAGTCGAGAACTGCGAGAAAGACTGGCGCGAGTCGGCCGTAGTGCCGCCGCTGGAAAACGTCCGTTTGCTTAGATACACGCACTCCAAAAGGGGTCAAAACGAAGCGCCAAAAGTCGCGTAAGCCTGCGCTACGCTCGCTCCGAGCTGCGCTCGATTGACCAGTGGAAACGCGAGTCCCAACCGAAGCCGAGCCTGCACATCGAGCTGTAGTCCGGTGTCGATATTGAGCTCTGCTCCGGCAGAAGTCATGGCCGGATTCCGGATATTCGCGGAGGTACAGAATCCGTTCGTGGTGTCGGCGCTCGCGGGACAGAACGCTCGACCGGTCTCGCCGAAAAGGGTCAGCGACATCCGATCGACGAAGACCGGGAAGTAGCGGAAGCCGCGCGATGGTGCGGCGAGCGGCGCACGATACTCGATCGCGGCCGAATACGCGCGAATTCCGCCCTCGGCTCCGGCGGGATATCCACGCACACCGAACGTTCGACGCTGCTGGCCAGCGGTAACACCGGGGAAGAGCTCGAGCGCCGTTCCACTGATTCCGCCGGCCGAAAAGAGGTCGGGACTTCCCTCATCGGTGATGCCGCCCGCGGCGCGAAGCGCGAGCACGTGGTGTGCAAAACCCGGCAGGTCGAGCGACTTGTACGCCAACGTCGTTCCCACGACGCTGCGCGTGGCGCCGCCAGTCGTGCCTCCTCGCCAACGCTGACGTCCGGCAGCGCTGATGCTGATTCCATCCTCGGGCGAGATGCTCAGGCCCGGGCGCTGCGCGTTGGACCAGCCCGCCGACGCGATCAACGCCGGGTAGCTTTTGCTCTGCGAGTAGATCGACGACAGAAGCTGTAGCACTGTGTCGGGGCGAGTGGAGTAGGTGAGACCCTCGAGCTCTGCGCCGATCGAAGCGAGGGTGTAGGTTCGAAAACGCGGACGAATGAACGTCGCCTGTAGCGACACAATTCTCTCGCGCAATGTGAATCCGAACGGCGCCCTAGCGGCCCCGGTGGCCAGAGTGTCGTTCGCGTTGGAGAAGTTCTGCGATGCGTACAGATCCAGCAGCGGCAGGCCGAATCCCGAATAGCGGTACCAGAGCCACGCGGAGTTTTGCGCCCATCGCGAATTGTGAAGCACCTCGACGAGATAGTCGTGGCGATCCACAATGTCGGAGCCGCTGGTGGAACCGCCCCATGACGTTCCGTTGTCTGTGGTGCTCTCGAGAACCGGACTCCAATAGCGCGGCAGGAGCGAAACCCACGGCGAATATTTCGTCGCGCGGGAGGTGTCGGACGCGCCAAGCGGCGCGAGCCCGGGCACATCAGCCAGGCAATTCGCGCAGCCAGAGCGTGGGCTCGTCGTGGTGCTGTCGGTGGCAACGCGAACGAGGGACGTGAACGGAGCGACGCCCAGATGAAATCCGTCGGCCCTGAAGAGCAGTGTCGCCAGCTGGCTTTGATCGGGCGACGCCTCTGGAGCGAATAATCCGGTGGACGCGCTGCTGATCCTGGCCACCGTGGGCGCGAAGGTGGTCACGTCCGCAACATAGATCTGCGGCGAGCCGCTTCGCTCGGATGAGAAATAGATGCGTGTCCCGTCAGAAGACCAGCTCGGACTCGAGTTGATTGCGTGGGTCGCGCCGAAGGAGTCGATCATCTTCCCATCCGAACCGATGATGGCGATCTCGGATCTCCCGCGACTCTGCTTCACGGCCGCGATGCGCGAGCCATCGGGGGACCACCGCGGATCTGCCCACTGCACGTCGATGCTCGTGGGTGTGAGCGGCACGAGCGTGCGTCCGTCGCTCGAGAGCCGTACCAGCCTCGTCGTCGCCGGCTCGTCCTGAACCGCGACGATCTCGCCGTCCACTCGCGCGTCCGGTGAGGTCAACCGAGCGCCGGTCGTGAGCCTGGTCTGCGATCCGTTTCTCTCGACGTAGAGATCGTTCCGGATGTGGTATGGATCCAGGAAGTCGGGCTGCGAGAAGAGAATGCCACCGTCGGGCATTCTCACATTGGGACTCGTTCCGTTGCGCCGGCCGAGTCGCGTCTCGCGTCCCAAGAGACTGACCTGATATGCGGCGGGCATCTCGCGCCCGTTGTCGCCCGCGTACACCAGGGTCGTGTCGCTGAGCCAGCGCGGAAAGAGCGCGACGCGTCCGTCGTTTGTGAGCTGGCGCCATCCCGGCATCACTTCGAATGGGCCCCGCACCTCGCGAGCCAGCGAGTCGCGCCAGTGCTCCCACGCCGTCTGGAACGACATCCCGAACGCGTTTCGCGACGTCAGCGTGAGAATGAAGGGAAGCGGAGTCTTCGCGCCATCCTCGACGAACCGGCGAATGCTCCCGGGGCCCTCCGTTCGCGACAGGTAGTCGAACAGCAGCGAGCCGTAGATGTAGATGACGTTGCCGCCGGGAAAGCGCGTCGTACCTGGTGACAACTCCTGGAGTGTAGGTAATTGATTGGCGAGCGCGGCCGCGCGCGCGGTCATCGAGTGTTCGGAGCTCTCCAGCCTGCCCACACCCGCCATTCGGGACTCGAAATAGACGGCGAGCCCCTCGAGCACCCAGCGCGGCTCGTACAGATTCGGAAAGAGCAGCGCATTCCTGCCGAAGATCGCCTGGCCAAAGCGCCAGATCCCACGCGAGCGGTCGAGGTGGAAAATGTGCGTGAGCTCGTGGGTCACGACGAGCGCGTTCCAGTCATCGTAGTTACGGAGACCCGATGCGTCTGTGGGCGGGTGCGCATAGACGACGATGCGATTNNTCGGCGTTCACCGCGGCTCTGCGCGCCTCTTCTTCGACTGCCGGGGTGAAATGCACGCGGAAGTGCCGCGTGCGGAGCGTGCGCCAGTCCTCGTTGGGGGGAAGCTGCCCATCCGCGGCCCGCGCCGCGCAAAGGAACAACGCGGCCGCGAGCGCGAGCGATCTCACGGCTTTTGGGCCATCGACGCGAAGTAAGCCTCGAGACCACGCACTATCGCTGTGGCGTAAGCCTCCTGGTAAGTCGGAGTTCTCAGAGCCGCTTCCTGGTCAGGCATGATGACGAACGCCCCCTCGGTGAGAATCGATGGCATCCACGTCCCGCGAGCAACCGCGAGGTTCTGGAATTTGGTCCCGTTGTCGCGAAGCCCCAGTTCGGCCAGCAGCGCCGCCTGGGTCGCCACGCCCAATGGAATCGAATGTGGCCAGAAATAAAGCGTCAAAGACCCATTGTTGACAAATGGATTCACACCGTCGGGGAAGGCGTTGAGGTGGATCGAGACGAAAGCGTTGGCGTTGGCACGGCGGCTGATGATCGCGCGCAATCCGAGATCGACGGGCTCGGGGGTGATTCGCGTCATCACGACGTTCACGCCTCGCTGCGTGAGAAGATCGCGCACCTTGAGGCCCACCTGGAGCACAGCGTCGCCTTCATAGAGCCCCGTCGGGCCGGTGGCGCCGGCGGGAGGATGTCCGGGGTCGACCGTGATCGTGAGACCGCGGAGCGGAGACGTAGCATCGGCGATCCTGGGCGGACGCCGCACCCTGAAGGTCAGCGTTCCGTTCTGCCAGAGTGCGAGGTAACCATAGGGAGCACGCTCGAGACTAATCGTGTAGCGAACTCTGCTTTGCTCCGGAGTCGAGGAGCTGATGCTATTGAAGTACGAGTCGATCGGCTCCGCCATCATCGAGACTACTGGCGCTGCGGTCACGCCGTACAGAAGGAGCGAGATCGTCCGATCTGTTTCCTCGACCAGATACGGCGGTGGTGGTCCCGTCATCGGGATTGCCACGTCGATCCAATCCGGGCCGGGCTCGATGCGAATCGCACCAATTCGTCGTACGGGAGCAGCCGAATCGCCGACGAACCTTCCCGGCGATATGGTCGAGATGTTGTGCGCCTGGAGCTCACTGCGGAGAACCCATGCCTCTTGCGTCGAATCGAGCTGTACGCGCACGAAATCATCGCCGCTAGCCTTGATCGCACCCGTGATTTTCACAACGGTGCGGGGGAAGAGAAACCACTTGTACTCTTGTCCATTGCCCGGACCGGGGCGCGCAATCGTCACACGGTCAGTGTCGTCCACCGTCGACGCGGGCGCACCGAGCATGACGTAGACATTGCCGGGAACCGGTGCGATCGTGTCCGGCGATGGAACCGGTTGTAGGGTATCCCCGACCAGCTTGTCGCGGTGGGTGGTATCAGGCGCCGGCGGAATCTTTACCGGAAGAACGAGTCGCGCTCTTTGTGCGCCGTTCGACGCGAGCAGCTCGTAGCGCGGCGCGCTATCGGGCGGGACCGGAAGCCATCCCATGAACGCGCCGTTGGGCCAGACGGGCACCGCTACTCCATTGATGCGAAGCGCCGCGCCTCCGGTTCCGACGGTGCCGAAAATGAAATTCGAATCCCGAACGGTGAGGAGCTGCTCCGGCTTGGGATACGCGACGCTGATCTGCAGCGGGCCGCGAACCTCAGGGATGGGTGGCAGCTTCGGACTAGCGGGAGGAACGGGGGCAGGAACGAGCGGCGGAAAGGTCACTGGTGTGGGAACTGGAGCGGATGGTCCCGTGGCGGGCGCGCAGGACGCGCTCGCCACGGCGACGCAACAGGCAAAACCCCTATAGACCCAAGCATTCATCGTCAAAATCCAGGTTGCACGTGCAATGCGGTATACGTCTTTCTAATACGCATGGGTAGTGCCTCGTTGGATTCGTTCCGCTATCTTTTGTCGCACCGGGAAGCGCATTTCTCCCGTGACCGCACTACTACGCTCCTTTCGAGCCAACATTGATTGCAGAGAGTTTCGGGATCTCGAATGTCGGCCTGATCAGGCACGACAATCAGGATTCCTTTTTGATAGCGAACCTGGAGACGGGCGACATCGCAACGATGAGCGCGCCCACTCTCGTTTCCGTTCACACCGCACCCTTCATCCTCATCGTCGCCGACGGTGTCGGCGGAGCGGCGTCCGGCGCCCTCGCCAGCTCGATTGCAACCGAGACGATTCTGAGCGAGCTGCACCGATGGTGGCACAAAGTTCCAAAGCGCACGCCTGAATCGGTCGAGGCCGCGCTCAAGCGGGGAATCGACGTCGCGAACAGGGCGATCTACCAGAAAGCGACCACATCGCCCGAGCACCACGGCATGGGCACGACCACGACGCTGGCGCTCATACTCGATGGCGAGGCGTTCATCGCACAGGTCGGCGACAGCCGCGCGTATCTCGTGCGCAAAGGCGCCGCGAAGCAGTTGACCAAGGACCAGTCATTCGTGCAGCGGCTGATCGACGCCGGCCGCATGACGGCGAAGGAAGCAGCGCAGAGCGAGCACCGCAACATCATCCTTCAGGCGCTCGGCCCCGAGGAGAAAGTCGTCACGGATTTCTACCGCGTGAGGCTGGACAACGACGACATTCTCGTGCTCTGCAGCGATGGGCTGTCGAACCAGGTATCGCCCGAGGAGATCGGACGGATCGCGCGCGGCGCGGGACGGCCGGAAGAGATCTGCGCCGCGCTCATCGAGGAAGCGCTGCACACGGGAGCGCCTGACAATGTCACGGTCGTCACGGCGCGTCTCCGCTCCCCTGAAGAGGACTATCGCCGCGGCGCCAAGGGCGGCTGAGCGGCTTTGGCCGGCACCGTCTCACCAGTGTGAGACGCCGCGCCGATCGGCAGATCGCGCGCCCAGGGCGCGATGAAAGGCAGAAGGAGCAGCGGCGGAATCGCCATCGCGATGGTCAGCAGGAAGAATCCCGGCCATCCCAATGATTCCGCAATCTTACCGGCCGGAGCGACGAGTATATCCCTGCTGGCGGCCATGAGGCTCGAGAGCAGCGCGAACTGCGTGGCGGTAAAGCGCTTGTTGCACATGCTCATCAGATAGGCCGTCATCGCCCCGGTGACGAGGCCAAGGCCGAAGTTCTCCGTGACGACAGCCGCCACCATGAAGGCGTGGTTCTTTCCCGAGAGCGACAAACCGTAATAGGTGAGATTGCTCAAGCCCTGGAACACCACAAAAATCCATAGAGAGCGGTTGATCCCCAAAGTCCCCATGACCGCGCCGGCGACGACAACGCCGACGATCGTCGCGACAACGCCGACGCCCAGAAAAACCGCGCCCACCTCGCTCTGGGAAAAACCCGCCTGGAGTAGGAACGGGGTCGTCATGCTGCCGGCCAGACTATCCGAGTATTTGTAGGCGACGATGAAGAGCAGCACCAACAACGCTCGCAGCACGCCGGCGCGCTGAAAGAAATCGGCGAACGGGAGTACGACGGCATCCACCAGAGTTTTTGGGGGCGCGTCGCTCAGAACCGGCTCCGGCGCGACGAACGTGGTTGCGATGCCGATGATCATCAGCACCGAAAGAACGAGATACACCATTTGCCACGACATTCGGTCGGCAAGAAAAAATGCCAGGGCCCCGGTCGTGATCATTGCGATGCGGTAACCCATCACGAACACCGCCGCGCCGGCGCCCATTTCACGATCCCGAAGCACGTCGGTGCGATATGCGTCGAGCGAGATATCCTGCGACGCGCTGAAGAAGGCGATCGCGATCGCATTGATCGCCAGCATCTTGAGCCCGACACGAGGGTCGTGCAGCGACATCGCCGCGATCGCGAGGAGCAGCAGCACCTGCGTTATGAAAACCCAGCCACGGCGGCGACCGAGGAACGGCGGGACGTAGCGATCCATCAGCGGCGCCCACACGAACTTGAGCGAATACGGGAGCGTGACGAGACTGAAGAAGCCGATCGTGGCGAGATCGACCTTGGCCGTAGTCATCCACGCCTGGAGAGTCTTGCTGGTGAGGTAGAACGGCAGCCCCGACGAGAATCCGAGGAAGAGGAGCACCGCCATCTTCGGTTGCCCAAAGATTCGAAGGGCCGATGTTTTTGTGGCGGTCTCGCTCGCGGTGCTCTCGCTCATTGGGCTTCTCCCTCTAGTGGGACAACCGCGCGGCTACTGTGCTTCTGGCGCGCTCTTCCCGGCCTTGTTTGCGGCCAGCTCGCGCAGCAGTACCCGCGCTGCCGCTCGCTGCATCACGGCTTCTCCGCCCCACGCGCATAGGATCGGAGCGTCCGTATCCAGCTCGGCCGCCAGGCGCGGGTGGCTGAATTGAACGATGAGGCTATCTCCGCCTTTTGCCCGCTCGAGCGTGCGGCGGACGGTTTCCTTTGACCACGACGAGTAACCGGGCCTTCCCTTCCAGGCGCGGATGTCGCCAAACAGCGCGATCACGGTGGCTCCGGTGCCACCGGCACCGTCACCATTCACTACCAGATCCACTCCGCCTGTGCGCAACGCCGAGACGAGAGGATCGCGCGATGGAGCGGGATATGGTCCGCCCAGATCATCGTCCACGATCACGAGATTCCATGGCTGCCGCAGCCGCGGCAGCTTCCCGTGCAACACGTGCACGACTTGCTCCGTCAGCTGAGTGGACCACCCGCTCTCGTCGCGCCCGACACGATTCGTGTCGCGCGATAGCGCCGCCCAGCGCGCCCACCTTCTGCGCCGCTCGATCGACTGGTGGATCTTGTCGCCATCAAGCCGTTTTTCGTCGATGGCCTTTTGCACGGCCGCAATCGAATCGACGACGTTCGTCGGATAGAGCAGACAATCGCAGCCCGCGTCGAGCGCGCGGACCACCGCCTCCGCTTCTCCGCCCTCGAGCACCCCCTGCATTATCAACGCGTCGGTGACCACGAGACCCGTGAACTCCATCTCATTGCGCAGGAGGTCGGTCAGAATCGCGCGCGAGAGCGTCGCCGGCGCGCCGCTTGGGTCGAGCGCCGGAAAGGCGACGTGTGCCGACATGATCGACGCGACTCCCCGCTCGATCGCCCGGCGAAACGGAATGAGATCCGTCTCGCGAATCGTCGCCGCCGATTCCTCGACGCGCGGCAGCGCCTTGTGCGAGTCGACGGTCGTCCGCCCGTGACCGGGAAAATGTTTCGCGCAGGCAAGCACGCCTTCCGCCTGACACGCGTCGATCCATGCGGCGGCGTACTCGCCCACCCGCTCGGGATCACTTCCGAACGAGCGCGTTCCGATAATCGGATTGTTGGGCTCGACGTCGATATCGCAGTCGGGAGCGTATATCCAGTTGATTCCCATCTCCCGGGCCTCGGCCGCGCTCACGGCAGCCGATCGACGCACCGCCTGGATGTCCTCCAGGGACGCGATGGCAGCCAGCGGCGGCAATGCGGTCTGTCCCACGAACTGCTGTCCCGCGCCGCGCTCCAGATCCGCGCCGATCAGGAGCGGGATGTGCGACTTCGAGTGAAGATGCTCCGTCAGCGTCGCAACTTGCTCCGAAGGACCGCCGAACAGAATGAAGCCGCCGACGCCCAGCTTCAGCGCCTGCTCAATCGCAGGCCGCTCACCCTCGTGGCCGCGTGAGGCATCCCAGCGGATGGCCGGGTAAAAAAGCTCGGCGATCTCGCTCATGCGGGGGTGCGCTTCCCCAGCACGCGAGGGCCGCGCGCCCCAGTAGCGGTAGGAACGTTGCCCGGTCGCTTCATCACGTGGAGGTATCCAAGCAATGCGAAGGCCACGGCTTCCTTCGCCTCTCCGTCGAAGTAGACGTCGTCGAAGTGGCGAACGATTATCGGTGAAGCGGCCTTCTCGATCGCGGCGAACAATGCGGGATTCTTCGCTCCGCCGCCGGAGACCAGCACCTCACGGACCGGCTCCGGTATGAATCGCCGGTACGCGTCTCCGATGCTTTCCGCCGTCAGCTGGACCGCGGTGGCGACGATGTCTTCGTCCTTGCCGCCGGCGGCGCGCGCGGCCGAGATCAGTTTCTGTACGTAGTCGGAGTTGAACAGTTCGCGGCCCGTGGATTTCGGAGGCGCCGCGCTGAAATAGGGATGCTTCATCAGCTCGGCCACTATCCGCATGTTTGGCTTGCCCGCGGCCGCGAGCTTTCCGTCCACATCGTAGGTGAGATCGGGCCGGATGGCTCGCGTCACTGCATCGATCACGGCGACACCGGGTCCGGTGTCGAATGCGCGGACACTTTCGAGCTGGCCGTGTGGCGGCACGACCGTGATGTTGCCGATGCCGCCGAGATTCTGCAGACCGCGCCACTCCGACTCGGAGGAGAAAAGCATCGCGTCGGCGATCGGAACGAGCGGCGCGCCCTGTCCGCCAGCGGCGACATCACGCACACGAAAGTCGCTGATGACATCTACGCCGGTTCGCTCCGCGATGACGGCGGCTTCGCCCGATTGCCAGGTGGAGTGCCCGGGCTCGTGCCAGATAGTTTGACCGTGCGATGCGATCACCGCGATGTCGTCGCGCGCGATGCCGGCCTCGGCCATCACCTCGATCGCTGCGTCGGCAAGCCATCCGCCGAGATCGAAATTGAGCCGGCAATACTCGGAGGGAGATCCAGCGCCGAGCGCTGAGGTCAGTCGCGTGCGCTGGGCGCTCGTGTACGCCCGGGAGGTGTGGGCGAGGAGATCGACGTCGATGCGGCCATCGTTCGCGTCGCTGAAGCGCGCCACTGCGGCGCTGATCCCGTCGAGGGAAGTGCCCGACATCAAGCCGACGACGACGCCGGACGACATGCTACGCGTCTCTGATGGGAGGCGGCGCATCCTTGGTGACGCGCCGCACCACGCCGCCGTTCTCGGCGAGGAGCTTCTCGGCCTCCTTGCGCGAGACTCCCTTCTTCTGCATCACGATCGCGAGCTTGACGCTCTTGTCCGCGCGCTCGAGGAGCTTCGCTGCTTCGTCTCGCGAAACTCCCGTGACTTCCATCACGATGCGCTGGCTCCGATCGATCAGTTTGTTGTTCGTCGCGCGGAGATCCACCATCAGATTGCCGTACGTCTTGCCAAGCCGGATCATGGCGCCGGTCGTGATGGTGTTGAGCACAAGCTTGGTCGCGGTGCCGGCCTTCATGCGCGTCGATCCGGTGACGACCTCGGGGCCGACGATCGGCAGCATCATCACGTCGACTTTCGCCACCAGGTCAGGTGGCGGCGGCGAGCACGCGACGATTCCGGTCTTGGCGCCGAGCGCGGCGGCGCGCTCGAGGGCCGCGCGCACGTAGGGCGTCGTGCCTGATGCAGCAATCCCGATTACCAGGTCCTTCTCGTTCACACCGTGCTCATCCATAGCGAGCGCGCCATTCTTGACGATGTCCTCGGCTCCTTCCTGCGAGCGCGTCAGCGCCGGCAGTCCGCCGGCGATTATGCCCTGCACCATTTCCGGCTTGGTGCCGAAGGTCGGCGGACACTCGCTTGCGTCGAGCACTCCCAGTCGTCCTGAGGTACCGGCCCCGACGTAGAACAATCGTCCTCCGGAACGAAACGTTGCTTCGGCAAGCTCGATTGCGCGGGCGATCTGCTCCCGCTGTGTCGCGACAACTTCGGGAACTCTGCGATCTTCCGCGTTTATCATGTCTACGATCTCGAGGGGTGACGCGAGATCGATCGAGACGGTACGCGGGTTGCGGCGCTCCGTTTCGCGAGGGTCCAACATCAATGCGTAGCCGAGCGGTGAGTCACGACCAAACTTACCCGACGGCTTGCGCGAATTGCAAGACAACTTGGAGCAACATGATGAGGCGTTTTTCTCTGGGGTTATTGACGTTGATGTTCAGCGCGGCAACACTCACCGCGCAGATGCCGCCGCGGCCGAGCGCGTACACGAATAATCCGGGCTTCTGGATTACCGCCGGAGTTTCCGGATTCAGGGCCAACGTGGTCAACGACGGGGTATCGGCGAGCAAGTGGGACTTCGGCAATTCCACGAACTTTGCGTATCGCGGATCGATCGAGAAGGGAGGAAACAACGGCTCATCCTTCGGCCTGGCGGGAAGTTGGTCGCACGTGCCATTCCTCTACACGTCGACCGGTGTATTTTCTCCGGCCGGCGGGTGTCCGAGTACTCCAAGCTGCAACGCGCATCTCGACCTGATGAATCTCGTCGTGACGTTTCACTCTGGCGCGGGAATCGGCTTCCATCAGGTGTTGGAGCTCAACGGGGGAGTCGTCGCGTACAGGAATCTGAAGCGCGATTCCGATGGCGCGAAGCTGGAGCCGAGCGGCGGAAACATCGACCCGTTATTTGCCCTCGGCTATGGGTTTGGCTACGGGCTCAGTGACCGCACGAACCTCGACATCCTCTCGGACTACTCGTTCGCGCTCCACGAGAGAAAGGACTTGTCGAACGGCACGAGCAATACGAACAGCATGCCCGGGCTTCGGGTATCGCTTCGCATGGGGTTCGGCGGCAGCACGACCCGCCGCTAGGCAACGCCGCCTCCGGGTAGCGCGGTGCGGGGTTCTGTCGCAGGACCACCGGCGGCAGGTGACACGCGGGGTGCGACGTGGATAGAATTCACGCTCGCACGCTTCGGAGATTCGCTCTGAAAAAGAAACTGGTTCTCGCCACCGCGATCGTCACTGGGTCCGCCTGGCTCCTGGCCGCGACGCCTTCCACACGCCAGGTGGCGGGCGATCCCGCAATACCAAAACGGGTCCCCGCCGTTTTTCCGGCCGGCTGGCGCTTTCCCGCCGGTGCTCGCGCGACGTTCGCTCCACACGCAATCGTCGCCGGCGACAATCGCCTCGCCGCCCAGGTTGGCGCGCAAGTGATGAAGCAGGGCGGAAACGCAGTCGATGCCGCGGTCGCGACCGGCTTTGCGCTAGCCGTCACGTTTCCGGAGGCGGGAAATCTCGGTGGCGGTGGCTACATGGTGATTCGAATGGCGGACGGCCGCACCGACGCCCTCGATTATCGGGAGACGGCGCCTCTGGCCGCGACGCGCGACATGTACGTTGGCGCGAACGGCAAGCTGAACGGAGAGAGCACGATCGGATCGAAGGCGTCGGGCGTTCCGGGTGCCGTCGCCGGACTGATCGAGGCGCACCGCAAGTACGGCGTGCTGCCGATCTCGAGAGTGCTCGCTCCCGCGATAAGTCTCGCTTCAGAGGGCTTCATCGTCGACACGACGCTGAATCGTTCGCTCGCGAGCGAGAAATATCGAATCGGCGGCTTCGCCGGGAAGTCGGTTTTTTTTCCAAACGGCGCGCCTCCAGCCATCGGATCGCGACTCGTCCAGCCGCAACTGGCGCGCACGCTCAGGCTGATCGCCAGCTCCGGGTCACGGGATTTCTATCGCGGCACCATTGCCGACTCGATCGTCGCCGAGATGCGGCGTAACGGCGGGCTCATCACGAAGGAAGATCTCGCTCGCTACCAACCGATCTGGCGCCAGCCGTTACGAAGCAGCTATCGCGGCTATTCGCTCATCTCGATGCCGCCGTCTTCGTCCGGCGGTACGACGATAACGGAGATGCTCAACATCCTGGAGGCGTACGGGCCCATATCCGCATTCGGGAGCGCCGAGCGAATCCACGCGCTCGCGTCCGCATCCCAGCGCGCGTTCATCGATCGCAACTCGAAGCTGGGCGACCCCGCATTCGTCAGGGTTCCGCTCTCGACGCTTACGAGCAAGGGTTACGCGAGGGCGGTCGCGAAGACCATCTCGCGCGATCATGCCGACGCGACGACACAGCTCGCGTCGGAGCTGCGAGAGGGAAATGAGACGACGCACTACTCAGTGGTGGATGGGGCTGGAAACGCCGTCGCGACGACTACGACGCTGAATGACTTGTATGGGTCAGGCGTCTTCGTGAGCGGAGCGGGCTTCTTTCTCAACGACGAGATGGACGACTTCACTTCCCGGCCTGGAACGCCCAACATGTACGGCCTGATTCAGGGCGCCGCCAATTCGATAGCACCGGGCAAGCGGATGCTGAGCGCAATGTCTCCGACGATCGTCCTCGATCCGAGGGGAAATCTTCTTCTCGTCACCGGCGCGCGCGGAGGCCCAAGGATCATCTCCGCGACGTCGCAGATCATCCTCAACGTTATCGATCACCGGATGTCGCTCTTTGATGCGATGAGCGCGCCGCGAATACATCATCAATCCCTGCCAGACTCCATCGGCGTCGAGACCGGCGGCATCGAACGGTCGGTGCTGGCGCGACTGACGCAGATGGGACACTACGTCTACGATCTGAGAGGGATCGCGTCCGCCGCATCGATCATGCGGGTGAAGGGCGGCTACGAGGGCATGGATGACCCGCGCTCGCACGGGGGAGCCGTCGGGTTTTAGGCACCACGTCGAGTCTTGTGCATAAAAAAGAATCCGGCGTGATCACTCACGCCGGATTCCTTTCAGCTACCGCCATGGCTCTTTCAGATATTGACCTGAGTTGACGAGTTGAGCGTTGCGGTAATGCGGCTGCCCGAGTTGACGCAGCCTTCGTAATTCGCCGTAGCAGCGGCAGCTCCAGCCCCTGCAGCAGCGCCGACTGCGCCGCCAATAATCGTGGCTTTGGTGCTATGTCCAAGAATCTGTCCGGCGATGGCGCCGATTGCCGCGCCACCGACGACCTTCTGCACATCCTTGCCCTTCGGCTGATTCTTCACTCTGGTCACGTCAGCGGTTTGCGTCGTGGCGCTGACGGGATACGTGTGCCCGCCGAAGTTAACCGAGACGACGCGGAAGCCCATCACCACGTTGTCGTTGGCGTTCTCGCTGCGCTTGAGCTCCGTCACTTCAACCGTCGCGGTCGCGCCGGCAGGGATCACCGCTCCATTCGAGCCGACAATCGCGTTGGTCACGCTCGCGTTGAAGCGATCGCCGACGTGATTGGTGTTCGTGCAGATCGTCGAGCCGGACGCAAGACTGAGTGTCGCACCCGCTGGGATCGTTCCGATTTTGGCGGCCGAGCCCGAGTTGTTGCGCGTCACCGTGTTTCCACTCGACGTTACCGAAGTAGTCGGCGTGCGCGTGGTGGTGGTCGGCTTCCTGGTTGTGGTCGTCGTCTTCGTTGTCGTCGTCGTGCCCGGCGTCTTGGCCGTGCCGGCTGGAACGTCGGTCAGCGCAGGTTGCGCGCTGGTGTCCCCATTCGCGAGCTGAATGTCCTTATTCAGTGCTGAATCCGCTGCGGCGGTGTCGTCCTTCTTTGCACACGCACCTGCGAACAGCGCGAGCGAGAGCGCGAGCGACGCACTAAACCGGGGAATATATTGAACCATTAAAGCCTCCTCTATCGTGTGGTGAGCGCTTGGTTTTATCCAAGCTCATGAGTAACTATGAACGGCAATCCATATGCCATACATGAAGAATCTCCGCATCGCTGCGCCATACTACAAACCGTACTGGAAACAGTTCACAGCGGGGCTACTGATCGTTCTGGCGTCGTCGGCGATCACGAGCGTCATTCCCTGGGTGCTTCGACGCGCAATCGACGCCATTGGCAACGGTGCGCCGATGAGCACCATCTGGAAGCTCAGCGGCCTGATCGTCCTCGCTGCCATCGTCGGCGGCGCGTTCAGATACGGGATGCGCGAGCTGATGAACGGCGTCAGCCGCTGGATCGAGTACGACCTGCGCAATGATCTCTTCACACATCTGGAGACGCTCGACGCGGCGTACTTTGCACAGACCCGCACCGGCGACATCATGGCGCGTCTCACCAACGACCTGAGCGCGGTCCGAATGGCGGTTGGTCCTGCGGTGATGTACCTCGCCAACACGATCACGGGCGGCTTGTTCGCGCTGTACTTCATGCTCCGCATCGACGTCAAGCTGACGCTGCTCGCGCTCCTGCCAACGCTTTTCCTGCCGGTGCTAACGATCAAAATGGGAAAGGCGATCCACGATCGGTTCGAGGCGGTTCAGGAACATTTCTCGACGCTCACTACGCGCGCGCAGGAGAATCTCAGCGGAGCGAGGATCGTCCGCGCGTACCGGCAGGAAGCGGCCGAGACGGCACGGTTCGGCGCGATCAACGATCAGTACCTCGCGCTCAACATGTCACTTGTACGATTGTGGGGCACCCTGAATCCACTTTTCGCGTTCTTCGGGGGACTGGGCGCGGTCATCGTCCTCGGAGTCGGCGGAGCGCTGACGATCAAAGGCACGATTTCCGTGGGCTCGTTCGTCGCCTTCGGCATGTATCTCACGATGCTCACCTGGCCGATGATCGCGCTCGGCTGGGTCGTCAATCTGTTTCAACGTGGCGATGCGTCGATGGGACGGCTGGCCGAGATACTCGTGGTTCGCCCGACGATCAACGGTGAAGAGCCGCGTCAGCATCTGCCGGCGACCAATACAGGGCGCACGATCGAGTTTCGGAACGTCGGGTTTCACTATCTGTCCGACAACCCGGGCGAGCCGCGCTGGGTCCTGCGCAACGTCAGCTTCACCGTGCCCGCGGGAGCGACACTCGGGGTGGTCGGCGCGACGGGGAGCGGAAAGAGCGCGCTCATCGATCTGATTCCGAGAATGTACGATCCGCAGGAAGGCGAGATTCTCATCGATGGCGTTCCGACGAAGAACGTCGTGCCCGCGGAGCTCCGGCAGGACATCGGTTTCGTGCCGCAGGAGAGTCTGCTCTTCAGCGACACCATCGGATCGAACCTCTCGTACGGAACGAGCGGGCTTACACAGACCGGAGAATGGGCGGCGGGCATCGCGCAGCTTCATCAGACGATCGATCAGTTTCCCGGCCGCTACGAGACGATCCTCGGCGAGCGCGGAATCAACCTGTCCGGCGGTCAGAAGCAACGCGCCTCGCTCGCGCGAGCGCTGGCGAAGAAACCGAGTATCGTGCTGCTCGACGACGCCCTGTCGGCAGTAGACACGCACACCGAGGCGGAGATTCTCCGCGCGCTGCGCGAAGCGCTGGCGGGGCGAACGGCGCTCATCGCGTCGCACCGGATCAGCGCGATACGGGACGCGTCGTGGATCATCGTGCTCGAGAAGGGAACGGTGGCCGAGCAGGGACGGCACCCGGAGCTGATGGCGCTGCGCGGGCGATACTGGTCGCTGCTGCGACGCCAGCAGCTCCTCGATGCGGTGGAGTCGGACGGCGTGGAGGCGGATGCGTTGGCAACGGATGTCAGCGCAACTACAATATGATCATGTCCGACCACGCCGATTCCCCCGCGAAGGAGCGCATGAAAGCGCTGGAGGCCCAGGCGGCTGAGGCGCAGCGCACGATCGACGAATTGCGAGCGCGCGACGCGCTCAAGACGCAGTTCCTCTCCAACGTCTCGCACGATCTCCGGACGCCGCTCGCCGCGATCATCACGCACGCCGAGATACTGCGCGAGGGGATGCTGGGCGAGCTGAATCCAAAGCAGCGGGAAAGCGTGACCGGGATAGTGAGCGGGGGACAGCAGTTGATCGACATGGTGGACGAGATCCTCACCTACGTCCGCAGCGCCAGCGACCAGGTGAGTCTCGTCCGCGCGGACTTCGACATCACGAGGCTCGTCGACCAGGTGCGGACGCTGAATCAGCCGTTGGCGGCGAAAAAGCGTCTGACGATCGAGCGTCGCAACGGGGACGATTTGCCCACGGTTTACGCGGATCGCGACAAGATCAAACACGTGCTGGCCAATCTGATCGGCAACGCGATCAAGTTCACGCCCGACGGCGGACGCGTCTGGATCGCCTTCTCCCGGCGCGGCAGCGACATGGAGGAGCTGGTGGTGGAGGTCGGCGACAACGGCCGCGGCATCGCGCGCGATCACTACGACCTCGTGTTCCGCGAGTTCGCTCAGGTCGACGCCTCTCCCTCGCGTCTGCACCACGGAACAGGCCTCGGCCTCGCGATCGCGCGCAACCTCGTCGAGCTGCACTCGGGAACGATCTGGGTCGAGAGCGAGCTTGGCAAAGGAAGCAGATTTTTTTTCACGCTGCCGCTCAATCCGCCCCGCGACTAGGTGCCGGCGCGCATTCTGATCGTGGAAGACAGTCCACTCGTCACGGACGCGTTCCGCGTGCTCTTCACCGCGGCCGGCTACGATGTCGACGTGGCAGCGACGGTCGTCGAGGCGATCGAGCGCGGCACATCGACGCCAATTGACCTGATGCTGCTCGATCTCACACTGCCGGATGGAAGCGGACTGGAGATTCTGGACGCGCTGCGCCAACGCGGCTCCCTTCCCCGCGCGACACTGGCGATGACCGGCCACAACGATTCCGCTTCACGTCGCGGCTGTCTCGCGGCGGGATGCGTCGATGTCCTCATCAAGCCTGTCCCAATCGGCGAGCTGTTACGTCAGATCGAACGCCACCTGGCATAAGTGAGCGCCGAGCGCGCCCACGCGCCGGGCCACTGCTGCAGCGGTACTATCGAACGAAGTACCGTTTGTTCGCGCGCGAGAAGCGTCCGCGTCCGCCGCAGCGCGGGCTCATCATGCTTCAGATCGATGCCCTGGCGTATTCCGACCTGCGGCGCGCGCTCGAGCTGGGCCTTTGCCCGACAATCTCGCGGCTGCTGCGCGAGGGATTTGCTCTCAGGCGTTGGTTCTGCGGACTGCCGTCGGCCACACCGTATTGCCAGGCGGGGATGTTTCACGGCGAGAACGGTGGCATTCCGGCGTTTCGCTTCTACGACAAAGCGGCGCGCAAGGTAATCACCTGCAATGCGCCGCACGGCGTGCAGTACATCCGCGACCGCATCCATTCGCCGGGCGCGCTCGCCGGCGGCTCCAGCTACGTCAATCTTCTCGACGGTGATGCGCAGACAGTGGCCTTCACCGTCGCCACGCGTGACAAGATGTCCGTGTATCGCAGGCTTGGCGGAACGCGGATGGGACTCCTCATGCTGCTGCATCCCATTCGCATGGCGCGCATGGTTCTTCAGGGCGCCTTCGAATGGCTGCTCGAGGAATGGGAGCGCGCGCGCGGCGAGCTGTCGGGAAGGGTGACGCACTCGGAAGGCATTTTTCCGTTCATCCGCATTCTCAGCAATGTCGTCGTGCGCGAGCTGCAGACGATGGCGATTCTGCTCGACGTCTATCTGGGTGTACCGATTATTTATAGCACCTTCATGCAGTACGACGAGCTGGCGCACCACTTCGGGCCGTCGAGCAAGCAGGCACTCGTCGACCTGCGCCGCACCGATGCGCGCATCGCCGAGATCTGGAGAATGGCTCAGCTCGCGGGTGGACGCGGCTACGACCTCGTCATTCTGTCCGATCATGGAATGACTCCGGCCTTGAGCTACCGGGTGCAGTACGGGGAGTCGCTTGGAACGACGGTGCAGCAGATTCTCAACGAGACCATGGTGAAGGGCACGCCGCCCTCGCGGTCGTTGGCCAGCTTCGCGGAGGATACCGAATACTCGGACATCGGCCCCGAGGTCGTCGAAGCCGTCGCACAGCTGACTCCCGCTTCGTTCGGCGCGAGAAGCGCGATTCGCAGGTTCCGCGACTGGCTGAGAAGCCGCTACGGGTTGCGCGAGATCATTTTCCCCGAGAAGTATCGCGTCGACCGGACGAACGATGTCGTCGTCACCTACAGCTCCTGCCTGGCGCTCCTGTACTTTGCGGCTACGGAGCAGCGGCTCTCGCTCGAGCAGATAACGGCCGACGCGCGCTGGGCCAGACTCTACGAACGGCTCGTTGCACACCCGGGGATTGGCCTCGTCGCCACGGTCTCGCGCGGCGCGGTGAATCTTGCGGGCAAGCACGGCCGGGCGATTCTGCGCGACGGGCAGATCCAGATCATCTCCGGCGAGAATCCGCTCGAGATCTTCGGCACCGAGCCGTACGTTTTGCGGGCAGTGGAATCGCTGGTGAATCAGCCGAACGCCGGCGATTGCGTTTTGTTCGGGACGTTCGACGGCTACGACATCATCTCGTTCGATGATCAGGTCGGCGCGCACGGGTCGGCCGGCGGCGATCAGGTTTATCCGTTCATCATCTCGCCCGAGCGGCTGGGGCTGGCGGGCGAATCGCTCGAGGACGCGCGCGACATCCACCGCACGGTCCTGGCGCGCTATGCCGCGGCTAACGCCGAGCACGCTTCTCCTGACGCCGCGCGGTTGACCCCCGCTGTGCCGCGCACAGCAGTTTGAGTTCTTTGCCGCGCGCGGTCTTCTCCGGTACGGCAGAGAGGGTCCTCTGCGGCTCCGGGCTCTCGCTCGTTAGTGGTCCGATCGGATCGGTGCGAGACTAAGGATCAGTCGCTCGGAGAGAGCGTCACCACCGATTGTCGCTCGTGGGTCGTCGCCTACGAGGACCCTCTCCGCCTTCCCACCGAGTTCGACGCGGGGTCAGACACCTTCGTCGCGCCTCTGGGCGCGCGATCTCAGGTCGCGCGCGCTGTCCTGTTCACCATGCGCGGGAGCGCGCCGAGCAAAGCTCGGCAGTCCCGTGCTCCCCCACGGGGGCGACGCGGGCACACGCGGCACGAAGCGCCGCTGCAGTTACAGACTGTGGAGGGAGGTGAGGGTGTCCTCGCAGGCGACGACCCACAAGCGACAATCGGTGCGGTACGCTCTCCTGGAGCGACTAATGTTTGGTCTCGCGCCGATTCGATCGGACCACCAACGAGCGAGAGACCGGAGCTGAAGAGGACACCCTCACCGACCACATACAGAGATGCAAGCCGCAGCGCGGCAAGCCTAGAGAGCCGCGGCGCCTTCGACGATAGTCTTGAACGCCGAGGCCGAGATCTTCTCGGGCTCGAACTGCTCCCCCGCGCGCTTCATGACGCCACGCACAACCTGGTCGACGGTGACGAGCGGCGCGTCGGCCTCGGCCCGGACCTCGACCTCCCACTTGCCCCGATCTGGTCCCTTGAGGGTGTGGCGGTATCTCGCCGTGAAAACCGTGTGGCGGTGCACGATGATCTCGCGATCCTCTTCCTCGATCGGGAGGAACTCGTCTCCGGCGCTCTCGCTTAGAGCTTCGGGCGGCTCGTCGGGCTCGTGCCGGTGCTGTGGCTCGGGCGGCAGCGGAATCGCGGCGACGACGGCCACTCCGGTTTCAACGCCCGATTGGCGCAATGGTGGAAACAACCTCACTTCGTCCACGGCGTCCAATCCGATGCGGTCGGCTATTTCGCGCAGAAAGCGTTCGGTAGTCTCGATCACGCAGATGCCTTGGAAAGGGAAAATCTTTCGTTCGTCTCGATCACGCCGGCGCCTTCGAAGTTTGACCGGACGCCTGCACGGCCTTTCTGTCGGTGAGCTCGCGCTCCACGTACAGCTTCAGAATGTGCATGAAATCCTGCGCGTTCGTCACCACTCCGAATGCCTGGTGGGTTCCGCGGTCCTTGAGCTTGCTCACCACGAATTCGGACGAATCGACGCAGATGGTCGGAAGCTCGCGCATCGACCCATCCTTCTCGGTGACGAATGCCGGGAGCATGTTGCCGGTAGCGATCGCGTGGAGCGCCGTCGCAATGAGAATCGCCATTGTCGCGCGCGTCGTGTGTCGCTTCATCGCGTCCTGGGCGGCGAGGGTGTCGGTAATGACTTCGGGGAGTGGGCCGTCGTCGCGGATGGAACCCGTGAGAACAAACGGAATCCCCTTCGTCACGCACGCGTGCATGATCCCGTCCTTGATCACGCCCTGGTCGACGGCCTTCGCGATCGAGCCGGCGGCGCGTACCTTGTTGATCGCGCGCATATGGAGGCCATGACCGCCGGTCGTCGCCTCCCCGGTGCGCGTCATCCCGAGCGTGGTGCCGAATATCGACGCCTCGATGTCGTGCACCGCCACCGCGTTCCCAGCGAGCAACGCTGACACGAAACCGTTCTCGATGAACCAGACCATGTCGGCGCGCGCGCGCGAATGGACCAGCGCCGGTCCCGTCACCCAGATGGGATACCCGCCACGATCGCGCTCCTCGATGAGAATGTGCGCCATCAGCGAATAGTCGATCGGCTTCTCGCGCGACACCTCGCTCGTCATGAACTTGAACTCGCCCTCTTCTTCGCCAAGGAACGAGCCGGTATGGACGTAGATGCCTTCGCTTCCGTCCTCGGCGCTCCCGACGGCAACCCGGTCGCCCTTCTTCAGCTTGCGCCCTTCCCTGATCCAGAGGTTGTCGCCGTCCAGCACGAGCGACGCGTCCATCCTCGGCTCACGCGGCATTCGCCACGCGCCCTTGATGCGGACATACGTCGGAAGATTTGTCGTCGAGAAGAAGTTCTCGGGGAGCACGCCGTCGGCCGGCGCGGGAACGAACCGCGCGTCGGGGGCGTTCGCCAGCTCCGGCGCATTGAAGTCGGGATGCCTTAGAATCGTCACGCTTGAAAGATAAGCTCAGAGGAGTAGTAGTACTCGGGCGCCAAAGAGGCGAACAAGAACAAAAGAAGCCTCTGAGCGCTTAAAGGAGTGCCACCGGATCACGATCGAGGGTTACCCGCAGCTGTGCCGTATTAGGAACCTCGAACCGCTCCATGAAGTAACGGCTCACTCGGGTGAGCTCGCCCGGATGCGCGGACTTGAGCAGCACATGCCAGCGCCAGCGATTCTTGATTCGCTCGATGGGACACGGGGCGGGGCCAACGACCGTCACTTCGTCCTCCGCGCGCGTGGCGATCAGCTCGCGCAGCCATTCACCGGCGTGGATGGCGAACTTGGCAACCGAATCTTCGACGAGCCCGCTGAAGACGATGTTCGCGATCCGCACGTTGGGTGGATACGGAGGATCTACTCGACCCTCCATTTCTTCTCGGACGAAAGAGACGTAATCGTGTGCCACGGCGTACCGCACCGCGTGATGGCCGGGCAGCCTCGTTTGAATCAGCACACGACCGCCTTTCGCGCCGCGTCCCGCTCGGCCCGAGACCTGACTCAGAAGCTGAAAGCACCGCTCCGACGCCCTGAAGTCCGGGAAATTGATCCCGACATCGGCGTCCACGACTCCCACGAGCGTCACATTGGGGAAGTCGAGTCCCTTGGCGATCATCTGGGTCCCGAGGAGAATATCAACCTCTCCCGCGGCGACGCGGTCGAGAATCCGGGTGTGCGCCCACTTCCCACTCGTCGTATCGACATCCATCCGCGCGATGCGAGCCGCTGGAAATCTCTCGGATAGGAGCCGCTCGACCTGCTGAGTGCCGAGCCCTCGCTGTCTGAGGTATCGTCCGCCGCAGCGCACGCAATCGGGCCTGGGATCTTCCTTGTGCAGGCAATAGTGGCAGACGAGCCGCTCCGGATTCCGATGGTGGGTGAGCGTGATGCTGCAGTTAGGGCAGGTCGCGACGGCGCCGCAGTCAACGCACTGGATGAACGACGAATATCCGCGGCGATTGAGCAGCAGGATGGTCTGCTCCCCGCGACTCATGGTCTCGACGATCGCATCGTGAAGCGGCTCGCGAATCACGGCGCCGTAATCCACGCCGCCCTGTGCCATCGCGTTGTAGTCCGTAGGAATCCGTCTCAGATCGATCACGTCGACGCTCGGGAGTCGTCCGCCGCCAACCCGCTCCGGGAGCGTCAACAGCTTGTACTTCCCCGACGAAGCATTTGCCCAACTCTCCAGCGAGGGGGTGGCGCTCCCGAGAACAGTGATCGCGCCCTCGTTTTTCGCGCGCACAATCGCTACTTCGCGCGCATGGTAGCGCGGCGTCTCGCCCTGCTTGTAGCTCGACTCGTGCTCTTCGTCGACGATGATCGCCCCCAGGTTCTCCAGCGGCGCGAACACCGCCGACCGCGCTCCGACGACTATCCGCTTGTCTCCCCGCTTGAGCGCGAGCCAAGCGTCGTATCGCTCGCCCTCGCTGAGCGCCGAATGCAGAACCGCGATCCTGTCGCCGAAAGCGGCGCGGAACCGATCTACCGTCTGGGGAGTGAGCGCGATCTCCGGGACCAGCACGATTGCCGTCTGTCCGCGCTCGTCCACGATCCGGCGCAGAAGCTCGATGTAGACGAGTGTCTTGCCGCTTCCAGTAATGCCGTGGAGCAGAAAGACATCACCCTTCGTCGCGCTCGCCATGGTGTCAATCGCGTGCAGCTGCGCCGGTGTCGGCTCGAGTCTGGTCGAGGAGATGCCGCCCCGCGACGAGAACGGATCGCGCTCGACCTCCTCTTCCTCGATGACGATGAGCCCGCGCTTCTCCAGCGACTTGAGCACGGAGGGAGAAAAATCGAGCTGCGCGCTCAGGTTCTCGAGCGACGTATTCCCGCCGAGCGATTCGACCAGCTCGAATACCGCCCGCTGCTGTTTGGAGCGGGCGAATGACTTGTCCCGTTGCAGGAGGGACGGTATGTCCGCCCCGAGCTTTACGAGCCGCCGGGTTTTGCGCGTCGGACGCGGATCCTCCGCCCCGGTGAGGGCGGCAGGAAGCACGGTCCGGAGCACGACGCCCAGCGGGACGATGTAATAGTCCGCCATCCACCTGCACAGCTCGAGCAGCGAAGCGCCTATTGCCGGCTCGGCGTCGGGCGATTCCAGCACGGCTTTTGGCTTTCGCTTGAGCGGACTGACGTCGCTGACTCCGATGCAGACGCCAATCTCCTTGCCGCTGCGGAGAGGAACGACCACGCGCGACCCGACCACTACCGGATTTGCGAGCCCTTCTTCGACTGCGTAGGTGAATGTCTGGAAGAGCGGCAGCGGCAGCGCGACTTCGATGAACCGCGGCGCCTTGTCACGCACTCTGAAATGCCGCGGCCAGATCTACCCTCGGCGCCGGAGTCGCGCCGAGTCCGGGTTCGTCGGACAATCGAATCGCGCCGCCGGCGATCGAGACTCCGCGGAAAGGATCGTTGGACAGAAGGGCCGCGCCATCGAAATCGGCGTAGTCGAGCAGCGGCGAGATCTGTGCGATCGCGGAGATACCGAGCGAGCTCTCGATCATGCAGCCGGCCATGACCTGCATGTCCAGCGCGCGCGCGGCGTGCACCATCCGCAGCGCTTCGCGGAGGCTGCCACATTTTGCAAGTTTGATATTGATGCCATCGACGGCTCCGGCGAGCTTGGCAACATCGGTCGCCACCAGGCACGACTCGTCAGCGAAAACCGGCAGTCTGGAGCGTTTGCGGACGAAGCGGAGTCCCTCGATGTCGTTCGCGGCGACGGGCTGCTCCAGCATCTCCGCGCCCTGCTCGGCAAGGAAATCACTCATGCGGACGGCGTGCTTTGCCGTCCAGGCAGCGTTAGCATCGACACGCAGGCGTTTTTCCGGTGCCGCGCTCCGGATGATACGCACTATCTCCGTGTCGCGGTCAGTTCCGAGCTTGATCT
Source organism: Gemmatimonadota bacterium (assembly GCA_003134685.1). Taxonomy (GTDB): domain Bacteria; phylum Gemmatimonadota; class Gemmatimonadetes; order Gemmatimonadales; family Gemmatimonadaceae; genus UBA4720. Next base: position 192,239 of record PLCA01000007.1, read on the forward strand.
TGAGAATCGGGTATTCGCTCGCCTCCGCCACGCGCCTCTCCAGCTCGTGATTTTCCGCGATGGCGATGGTAAAGCTGGACTGCGGAGTCGTCGCCGCATCGAGTCCCCAGAGGCGGAAAACGGGAAGGCCGAGCCGCTTTCCAACGAGATCGTGGAGGGCCGAGCTGACGGCGCTCTTGGCCGAGGCATTGCCGCGCAGGACTCGGTTGAGATCCGCTTCAATGGACTCGAGCGAGAATGGATCGCCGCGCTCCACCACCGGCTTGAATTGCCCGAGGGCGGCGATGACCGTCGACACGGATTCGCCGTAGTAGCGATTGGGCGCGGCCTCCCCGTAGCCTTCCAGACCATCGTCGTCGGTGAGGCGCACGATGACGTTGCGGTGGTGGGAGTAACCCCCGCGCGCGATCACGAATGGATGCGTCGGGCTGAGCTCGATTGTCTGGTGCGAGAGCTTCATCCGACTGCCACCGCGGGCACAGGGCGCGCAGTCCGAGCCATGCGAAACTCGTTGTGCGCCGACGCCGTCGACAGAAAATTGATGAGCGCGTCGGCGAGATCATTGCCCCGCTCGAACCGGTGGGCGGGGTTTTTCTCGAGGCAGCGCATCACGATCGCGGCGAGCTGCGCCGGAATCCTGGAGTCCACGACGTCGGGCGACACCGCGGTCTCAGTCACATGCTTATAGCTGATCGAGTAGCTGTCCGCCCCGTCGAAGGGTGGGAATCCGACCAGCGTCTCGTACATCACGACGCCCAGGCCGTACAGATCGCTGCGGCCATCGAGCAGCTTTCCGCGCGCCTGCTCCGGCGACATGTAGTGCGGAGTGCCCATGACGTTTCCGCTCCCGGTCATGCGGCTCCGGAAGTGGCCGGTGGCGATTCCGAAATCAGTGACGATCGCGTTCTCATCCTCATCAAAGAGGATGTTGTCCGGCTTGATGTCACGGTGCACCAGTCCCCGGCGGTGCGCATAGTCAAGTCCGGTAGCCACCTGCGCCGCCACCGCCGCCGTGGTTTCCGGAGAGAGGGACCGATGACCACCGATGCGGTCGCTCAACGTGCCGCGAGCCAGATAGGGCATTACGAGGAAGACGTGATCGTCGACCATTCCGAAATCGATGATCTTGCAGATATGGGGGTGCATCAGCTGCGCGGCTGATTCCGCTTCCCGCTTGAAGCGCTCGCGCATCTCGTGCTCGCGCGCGAGGTGCGGATGAAGAACCTTGATCACGACAGGGGAGTCGAGGACGACGTGTAGCGCGTAGTAGACGCTGGCCATCCCGCCCTCGCCAACGCGGTGCATGATGGTGTATCTCCCGCCCGTCACCTGGCGCAGCGCCGTCACCGACGGATCGGGCGGAGACTGCCGCCGGTCCGAGCTTTCGGGCATGATGATCCCGCAGCGGACGCAGCGCGCCGCTTCTCCCCGGTTCCAGCTCCCGCAGTCAGTGCAGAACATCGTCAGCCCCCGAACTGCATGCGAACGAAGTCGTACGGGGGCCACGGCCCGGTGACCGCGAAGTCGAGGGCGTCTTGTCGCTCTGCTTCTTTCGACACCGCATCCTTGAAGGCCTGCCAGCGCTGAGTGTCGATGAGGAACGACGCGCGGGCGACAACGTCAGCTTCATCGTCACCGTCCGTATTCGGAAGAGTGACCGTCGCCGCGGCGTGGCCTCTCAACAGTCTGAGACTCTCCGCGGCGAGACCAGCGAGACTCTTTTTCGCATCCTCTCTCTGCCTTCCCTTCATCGTGACGCTCACTCGCGCGGCGGCGTGGCCTTCGACCACCGAGAGCGCCTCGGTGAGGGTGAAGTAGTGGAGCTCGAGCCAGCGGGTGAGCGTCGATTCCGACCGGAAAACGGTTCCGGGGGGAGCCGGCAGTATCGCGGAGTGCGCGTGGGCCTGCTCGAGGACCGCCACGTATTTCGACACATCGTTGTCCTCGAGTGTCGACACGGAGTACGGCGACGGCTCGACGACGGCCGCGAGCGCGCGATAGTGCACGAGGGTCGTGCCTTCGGCAAGCGAGATCACCTGACCCGATTCGACGGCAGCGACGCCGTACAAACGCAGCGAACCTAGAGAAGCTTGCGCCATTTGAGACCGGCAAGGATTGTCAAACCGAGCGCGAGCTGCGCGAACACCAGGATCATGAAACCGTGCGGATTAGAGTGAAGCGGAATTTGCTCGAAGTTCATTCCCACATCCCGCTCACCACGACGAATGGAAGCGTGACGGTGGCGACGACGCCCAAGGCTCTGGTCGCCATACCTAGACGATTAGATACCTGTGTTAGATAGCTGTCCAGTGGGCTAACGGGTGCCGCGCTCATGGACTCTCAAGTTAGCGGTTACGTTGCGAGCGCGCCCAGGTGACGGACCGCCGCCTGGGCCAGCCTGTCGGGCGCATATCCGCCCTCCAGCGCGCTCACAATGCGACCGCCACACCAGGAATCCGCGCGCGAGACGAGCGAGCGGGTGAGGGCTTCGAAGTCATCAAGCTCGAGTGTGAATCCCCCTAGAGGATCATGGGCGAGTGAGTCGAATCCGGCGGAAATGAGTATCAGCTCCGGCACGAAGCCCTCGGTGGCGGCATCGATTCCCCGCTCGAGCGCCTCGACGTATTCCGAGCGCCGCAGTCCGCCAGGCTTGGGAATATTCCAGACGGTTCGATGAGGGCCCCGATCATCGGCGGCTCCTGTTCCCGGATACCACGGCCACTGATGCATCGAGACGAAGTGGATGTCCGGCTCGTTCTCCACCAACGCCTGGGTTCCATTCCCATGGTGGACGTCCCAGTCGACGATCAGGATCCGCCGTAAGCCGTGTTTCTTCCGCGCGTAATGCGCGGCGATCGCGACGTTGCCGAAGAGGCAGAATCCCATGGCGCGGTTGTGGACGGCATGGTGACCGGGTGGGCGCACCGCCGAAAAGCTGCGAGGATTGACGCCACTCACCGAGAGATCTACGCCCAGGAGGACGCAGCCGGCGCCAGCAGTAGCCGCCGCCCAGGATCCGCTGCTCGCCACCGTGTCCGCGTCGAGCCGCCCGCCCCCCTGCTCGGCGATTACTCTGACCGACCGAACGTAGGCAGGATCATGCACGAGCTCGAGCTCATCGATCAACGCGTGCCGTCCCTCGAGATGCTCGATGGAGTGAAATAGCTCCGGGTCATCGCGCAGAGCGCGGGTGATGGCGCGCAGACGCCCGACGTGCTCCGGATGTCCCCATCCGGTGTCGTGGCGTCCGCAGTCACTGTGGGAGATGAACGCGGCCCGCATTGCGCGGGGCGCCTACTCTACCGGTCGCCGGCGGCGGTCGGTGATGAGGAAAATCGACCCGTTCTTCACCGCGGTGGACGAGATCGGCGCATCCTCGTCCAGGATCTCCCAGCCGTGCAGCTTGACCATGTACTGGTCGTCGTTCTGAATTCCGGGATAGAGCTCTTTCAATGCGAGGTGCTTGAGGCTCCTCACGGAAGCCGATGGATCCGCGTCGATTCGGATTGCGTCCCAGGCCTCGAGCACCTGCGCCCTCAGCTGAAGCACCGCTTGCCCGGATGCCGAGCCGAGCTTGAACGCCCCGCCCTGTGTTCTCAGCCCGCTGACGAAAGGTGTGGGTGTGGTCATTCGCCGCCTTCTGTGGCGACGGCCAGCGGCACCGGCGCGAGCGTGGCGAAGAAGCGGGCTACCTGCTGACCGAACAGGTACGTCGAGCCGGTAACCTTCGTCTCACCCGAACCAGGAATGGCGGCTATCACCACTTCTTCGCCGCCCTGTCCGCGCATTGTCACGTGCGCTTTCGATTCCTGCTCCGGAAAGGCAGCGTAAATGCCCGTCTGGCGGGCGAAAAAGTCCTTCGCCGAGCGCAGGACCTCGGCCGGACTGTGCGAGGTCGTTGTTTCCTGGAGAGTGCGATTGCGCTGTGACATCCGTGCAATCTAGACCCGGCCTGCAGTCGCTACAAGCTGACGGCGCCTCCAGCGGCTCTCTTTCTAGATCGTCGCGCCGGTCAGTCGGGAGGGGATCCTCTTCGCGGCTACGCTCGCTTGGTCGGAGCCCCTAACTACGCTCCCTCGCTCTGCTCGGTCGCGGGTCTCCTCCTCGCGCTCGCTTTGCAAAGCCGCTGTGAGGACCCCCTCCCTCCTTCCCGCCGACATCTGTCGAAGAGTGAGCGCTGGCGTCTGTCGCGCTTTGCGCGACCGCAGTTAGTCCGGGCCTCAAGGCCACGTGCGGATCCCGCCCGCTCGAATGCAGTTAGTCCGGTGCGCCAGGCGCGCCGACTCACTCGGCGTCAACGAGAATCGCGTGGCAAGCTGGGGCGCGTTTCACGGACCTCTCCCGGGAGAGGCGGGGTGTCCTCGCAGGCGCTTCCCAAAGCGAGCGCGAGGAGGAGACCCGCGACTGAGCGGAGCGAACGGGCGCTGTTAGGGGCTCCGACCAAGCGAGCGTAGCGCCGGAGAGGATACCCAGACTCGACCCAAGCAGAGATCTGTGAGGGTGCGCCGACAAGATCAGAGCGCGATTCCGCGAGGCGCCGACCCGAGTCAGGCGAGCAACGACTCGATTTTGCGCACCAGCGGCTGGAACGACAGCGTGCCGGCGCCAGCCCTCGTCGCGATCTCATCCGCGGCCTCGCGCTGGCCCTGCGCGAAGAGCTCGTCCGCAATCCACGGCCCCGCGCTCGGATTCCGAAACCAGTCCGCGTCGAACCGGGTCGTCAGCTCCTCATTCAGGATCGACTGCAGCTGCCAGGCGCGCAGGTATCGCGCTGAATAATATCTGGGATCGACATCCACGAACGCGTCGGCCGCATTGTATTCGAATCCAGTGGCCTTCGTGAGCAGCGATACGTAGAGGTCGGGCAGCTCCGACCACCGCACCTCACCACTATACAGCGCGCGCTCGTAGAGAAACTTGGCGCAGTACCGCCGGAGAAAATGCAGCTCCTCGAATCCCGCGGAGCGCAGATACTTTCCGACACGGTTGGTGCCCAGCTGGGTGTAACGGAGGAGCCAGCCCCTGTCCTCCATCCGGTGGTCGAACAACATCGCGTACGCTTCGGTCACGGAGTTGTCGCCGAGCCATCTGAACTCAAACGGGTAGTCCGGGCTCGCGTAGGCGAAGTGGAGCGCGTGCCCCAGCTCGTGCAGAAAGGTGTTGTAGTCGCTCTGGCCGCCGTGCGGCCGCAGCACCAGATACACTTCCTCCGGCACTCGTACCGGAGAACAGAATGCGCGCGATCTTTTCCCCTCGCGCTCGCCGACGTCGAAGATGATCCGCCCATCGGCGGTCGGATCTATTCCCATTTCCGAGACCTGTCGCCGCATCACCGTCTCCATCTCGGTGCCGGGAAAGGCATCGTCGAATTCGGAGGCTCTGAACAGCGCGAGCGCGTCGGCGCGCTTTGCCTGCGACGGCTTGATGCCAAGTGATTTCTTCAGAACGCGCGGCAGCGTGTCGTCCCACATCGATTCGGTGTTCCGCAGAAACCGCTCGCAGCTCGCTCCCAACGTTCCGAGCGATATTCCCGTCACCGCCTCGAACGACGCGTTGTAGTCCCCGCCGACGCCGAGCGATTCGATGTAGTCCTTCTCCCGCTGCAGCCTTTCCAGCCGAATCGGCGCGTGCTCTTCCTTCACGAGCTTGGTTCTCGCCTGGTCCAGTGCCAGCCGCAGCGTGCGGTCGCGGGTGTTGGCAATCTCGATTGGCGCCGCCTGGTACTGGATCACGCGGCCATCGGGCGAGCGAATGATGGCGGAATTCTCCCACTCGATCTCGCGCTCGTCGAGCGCGGCGAGCGGTTTCGCGGCCTGCGACTCGATCTCCCACTCGAGCAGCGCCTGTGCGGATCTCCTGTCGTCGGTCCCTTCCGCCGCCGAATGAAACGCGTCGAGCGTCAACTCGAGCGCTTCCTCCCCGAGAATGCCCTTGTACTTCTCGTAAATCGGCTGCAGCTCCGCCGTCTTTTTCAGTCCCGCGTAGGCGAGATAGCTCTCGCGCGAGATCGTTTCCATGAACGCCTGGCCCTCAGCTCTCAGGCGCTGAAGGTCGAGAACGCTCACGTCGCGAGCATGCGCGTGAGGTAGTCCTTGAGCTGGCCGGCCTCGACTCGCTCCTGCTTGAGCGTGTCGCGATCGCGCACCGTCACGGTCGCGTTCGTGAGCGATTCACCATCGATCGTGATGCCGAACGGAGTCCCGACCTCATCCTGGCGCCGATAGCGCCGGCCGATCGCCCCGCTGTCGTCGTAGAACACAGGAAACGATGGCCTGAGATCGTCGGCGATGCGGTGCGCCATCTCCGGCATTCCGTCCTTCTTCACGAGGGGAAACACACCCGCCTTGATCGGCGCGATGGAAGGGTGCAGGGCCAGCACCGTTCTGCCCTCCGATTCCCCTTCGACAGCCTCTTCACGATACGCATTGACGAGAACCGCGAGAGCCGTTCTGTCAGCGCCCACCGACGTCTCCACCACGAACGGAATGAACCGGCGGTTGTTCGGCTGATCGAAGTACTCGAGCTTCTTGCCGGAGAACTGCTGGTGCTGCGTCAGATCGAAGTCGCCGCGGTTGTGCACGCCTTCGATCTCCTGAAATCCGAGCGTGCCGCCGAAATCGAATTGCACATCGAACGCGGCGCGCGCGTAATGCGCCAGCTCCTCCTTCGTGTGCTCGTGGAATCGGAGCCTGTCCTCGGCGAGGCCCAGGCCGCGGTGCCAGTCCATTCGCTGCGCCTTCCAGTACTCGAACCACTTCATATCGGTGCCGGGCTCGACGAAGAACTGCATCTCCATCTGCTCGAACTCGCGCGTGCGGAAAATGAAATTGCCGGGCGTAATCTCGTTGCGAAACGCCTTGCCGATCTGCGCGATTCCAAACGGCACCTTCTGCCTCGTCGATTGCTGAACGTTCAGAAAGTTGACGTAGATGCCCTGCGCCGTCTCGGGACGCAGGTACACGACTGACGCCGACTCCTCGACGGGCCCCATGAAGGTCTTGAACATGAGATTGAACTGACGCGCCTCGCTGAGCGTTCCCTTCATCCCGCACGCGGGGCACTGGGCGTCGGGCGTTCCTGGTGTGCCCTTGATCCGGGGATCATCGGCGCGGAACCGCTTCTTGCAGTTCTTGCAATCCACGAGCGGATCCACAAAGCCGGCAACGTGCCCGCTCGCTTCCCAGACGCGCGGATGCATGAGGATCGCGGCATCCAGGCCCTCGATGTCGTTCCGGGCGCGCACCATCGCGTGCCACCAGCGATCCTTGAGATTCCTTTTGAGCTCGACGCCGAGCGGTCCGTAGTCCCACACGGACCCGGTGCCGCCATAGATCTCTGAGGATTGGAAGATGAAGCCGCGTCGCTTCGCGAGCGACACCAGCTTCTCCATTACATCGGGGTGGTTGGGCATCCGGGAAAGCTAGTCGGGCCGGGCGCTATGCATCCAGTTCCGCGCTCAGCTTCGGCTCCGCCGGAGCGCGCTGGCCGAGCAGACGCGCGACGATTCGGTCGCCATGATATCGGCCGTTTTCGATGAAGACCTTGTTGGCGTCATTGCCTGCGACCACGACCCCCGCTATGAACAAACCCGGAACCGGCGTCTCGAGAGTATTGGCGTCGTGCTGTGGTATGCCGGTCTTGGGATCTATCGGCACTCCAGTCTCGCGCAGCAGGTCGAGGCTTGGCGCGAAACCGGTCATGATGTAGACGCGATCAGCTTTCACGCGAACTTCATCTTTACCGGTTGCGAGCACGACGTCGCGCGGCTCGATCGATTTTACGCGGCTGTCCCATCTCGCGGTTATCAGCCCTTCCTTCACGCGGTTAGTGAAATCGGGGAGCACCCACGGCTTGATCTTCTTGTCGAACGTCGGGCCGAAATGGACGAGCGTCACTCGAGCGCCGGATCTCCACAAATCGAGCGCCGCCTCGGCCGCCGAGTTTCCGCCGCCGACGACTACGACATCCTGGAGAAACGCTTCGTGCCCCTCGCGATAGACGTGCGTCACATGCGGCAACTCTTCGCCCGGGACGCCAATGCGATTGGGAGAGCCGAAGTATCCGGTGGCAACTACAACCGCTCCCGCTCTGGTCTTGCTCTCCTCGCCCCCAGCCGTGCGCGAGACTATGGTGAACTCTCCGGAGCGGCCCTGAATCGCGGTCACACGCTCCCGCTGGCGCAGTGGGATCGCGAAGTACGTGACCACGGCCCGATAGTACGCGAGCGCATCTCTCCGCGTCGGTTTTTCGGTGGCGATGACGAAGGGCAGTCCGCCGATCGAGAGCTTCTCGGCCGTTGAAAAGAATCGGACGTAGGTCGGATAGGCGGCGATCGTGCTGACTACGACGCCGCTCTCGATCACCAGCGTTCGCAGCCCCGCGCGTTGCGCCGAGACCGCTGCGGCGAGCCCGCACGGGCCCGCGCCGACGATCACGAGGTCCGCGTCGTTCGCCATCGGTTTGATCAGCCGGTCAGACGACGCCGACGGGGCCCGCGGGAAGCGCGCCCTCTACGCCGATGATCTGATCGCGGCGAGTGCCAACACTCACGTAGGTGATCTGCGTCTCGACGAGCGACTGTATTCGGTCGAGGTAGCGACGAGCTTCCGTCGGGAGATCTGTCAGGTTCCGAGCGTCGGCTGTAGTTGTCTTCCAGCCGTCGAACCACTCGTACCTCGGCACGGCGCGGCCGAGCACATCCAGATCGCCGGGAAACTCCTCGTAGACCTCGCCATCCGCCTCGTAGCCGGTGCAGAGACCGATCCGGTCCAAAGTGTCGAGCACGTCGAGCTTGGTGACAGCGAGATCCGTGAGTCCGTTCACGCGAGCAGCGTAGCGGACGACGACGCCGTCGAACCAGCCACAGCGGCGCGGACGCCCGGTCGTAGCGCCAAACTCATTGCCCAGCTTCCGGATCTCCGACTCCATTAGCTCTTCGAATTCGGTCGGCAGCGGTCCGTTCCCGACGCGCGTCGTGTACGCCTTGACGACTCCGATGACCGAGTCGAGCTCGCCGGGCGCGATCCCGACGCCGGTTGCTGCTCCGCCGGAAGTCGTGCTGCTCGACGTGACGTACGGATAGGTGCCGTGATCGATGTCGAGGAGCGAGCCCTGCGCTCCCTCGAGCAGCACCGCGGCGCCGCCGACGATCGCGCGGTGTATCTTGAGACCCACGTCTTCGGCCAGCGGCATGAGACGCTTCGTGAACCGGTCCAGAACTCCAAGCGTGTAGTCGACATCCGCGCGCTTCGCGCCCGCCATCGAGAGCTGGATGTTGGCGTGCGCGACTCCACGCTCGACCAGTTTTCTCAGCCTTTCCGGATTTCGCAGGTCGAGAACGCGGATCCCGCGCCTGCCAAATTTGTCCTCGTACGCCGGGCCGATGCCGCGTCCCGTCGTGCCGATCTCCTTGCTGGCCGAGCTCTGGCTGTCTACCAGCTTGTGGTACGGCAGCACGAGATGCGCGCGATCGCTCACGTACAGGCGTCCCTCGACGTCGATCCCATCCGAAACGAGCTCGTCAATCTCCGAGAAGAGCGTCTCGACGTCCAGAACGACTCCGTTGCCGATCGCGCACCGAACGCCCGGGTGGAGAATTCCGCTCGGAATCTGGTGGAGGACGAATGACTTGTCGCCGATGTGCACGGTGTGGCCGGCGTTGGCGCCGCCCTGATACCGAACTACCCAGTCGGCGCGCTCCGCGAGGACATCGACAAGCTTACCCTTGCCTTCGTCTCCCCATTGGGCGCCGACGACGACGATCGTACGAGTGTGTGAATCGAACATTCAATTATAGGGGACGGGAAAAGCAAACGCCCCGAGAGCATCGGGGCGTTGGTTCAATCTACTTCTCGGAGGGTGCGTGTCAACGCTGGGCCCGAGGCGGAGGTGGCACCTCGTCCACCATTCGTGGCGGATCATCCGGTCGGACCACGCTCTTGATCGGCAGGACGACCGTAAAGGTCGAGCCCTTTCCGTAGACACTCTCCGCAAACACGTGTCCGCCCAGAGCATCTACGAGTTTCCGGGTGATGCTGAGGCCAAGGCCGGTGCCGCCGAACTCGCGCGTGCGGGACTGGTCAACCTGCCTGAAATCCTCCCAAATCGACTCGAGATCGGTCGCGCGGATTCCGATACCCGTGTCGCGGACGTCGAATCGCAGATCCTCTTCGTCCTTCGACACGGTCACCCAGATGCCACCGTGGTGAGTGAACTTCACGGCGTTCGAGAGCAGGTTGAGCAGAATCTGTTTGACCTTGGTTCTGTCGGTGTGGAGCTTGATCTTGCTCGGCGGCAGCTCGACGCTCAAGGTGAGCTGCTTCTTCTTGACCATGGGCTCGATCTGCTGCGAGATCTCGGTCATGACGTCGCTGAGCGTCACATCGTCGAGATGCAGCGGCATCCGGCCCGCTTCGATCTTCGCCAGATCGAGAATGTCGTTGATCAGCGCCAGCAGGTGCTGAGCCGCGCCCTGAATGCGATTGAGTCCCTCTTCCTGCCGCGGCGTGAGGTCACCGTAGATCCGGTCGAGCATTAGCGACGCGTAGCCGATGAGCGCATTGATTGGCGTCCTCAGCTCGTGCGACATGCTGGCCAGGAATTCCGACTTGAGCCGGTTCGCTTTCTCCAGCTCGCGCGACTGCCACTGTAGCCGTGTATTCTGCTCGGCCAAGTCCGCCGTCGCCGCCTGAATGCGCTCCTCGAGCTGGCTCGAGAACGTCTTGAGCTCTTCGTAGAGCCGTTCGTTCTCCGCCTGTTCGGTGAGGTCGTGCAGCACCGACACGATCGCCAGCGGCTCGCCGCGGCGATTGAGGATTTTTCCCGAGACCACTTCTACGGGCAGCTCGATGCCCGAATCCGGGATATGGAGCTTCATCTGCTCACGACGCGCCAGTGCCGGGCTGATGGTGAAATCCGAGATGAAGGTCGTGAACTTGGTGTCGTTTGCCTGGACCGTGGCCGCCCGTTCCCCGCTCGCGCTGTCATCGGACTCGAACAGCTGCTCGGCCTCCTTGTTCATGAGGATGATGTTCGAGCGGTCGTCGGTGACGAGAATCGGGTCCGCGACGTTCTCCAGAATGAGGTTGAGGCGGTCGCGCTCGCGCTTGGCATCGATCTCGGCGAGCCGCACGCGCTGCACCTGCCGCTCGAGCTCGTTGGCCGCGCGCCGGAGATCCGTCACGTCGCGCAGGATTGAGACGGTCGATCCGACGTGACCTCCGTCGCCGGCGCCGAGCGCGTGCGTCAAGACTTCGAACAGGAGGTCGGTCCCTTCATCGGGATCGACGAGATTCAGCTCACGCGAGCCGGCCGTCTCCTTCGACCCCATGGCGGCTTTCGAGAGGTGCGAGGTGAACAGCAGATTGTTGATTTCCACAGCGCGGCGCCTGCCCTCGGAGTCCTTGTCTGTCGTCGACAGCAGGTGTTCGGCGCGCTTGTTCTGGGCAACCATGTCGCGGTCAGCGTTGATGATCACGATCGGATCGGGAAGCGAGTTCATGATCGTGGTCAGCATCTCACGCTGCTGGTCGAGCCGGCCGGTCGAAAGCCGGAATTCCTCGACTGCGGCCATGCGCGCCAGAACCGGTCCCGCGAGAGCTGCTGCGTTCACGAGCGCAGCCAGAGTCTCATCATCGACAGAAACCTCGAGAAGAGCTAAACCGCCGGGCGCGTGACCGAACCTCTTCCGGCGATCAACGGCCGCCCGCCGCCTCACCTGGCAGCCGCGCAGCTCAACGAGATCGAGCTCGGCTTCGGAGAGGAGAGGGGGCGCTCCCCGGAACTGCGGCTGGGGATACGGAATCGCCGTCCACTCGCCGAATGGGATTCCGGGCAGAGGAGCCACCCCATCGCAGCTCACGGGATGAAGCGACAGCGCCGAAACGGCGAGAGGATTTGAGAGATCGTCGGTCGGAAAGGAGACCACGGGAGGCGTGTCGCCCTCGAATCCGATGCTGGCAGTGCTGATAAAACGTCGGGGCGGGCTGTCCAGCGTCACCGCCAACGCCCTGCGCGCGCCGACAATGTCGGCGAACTGTGCGAGCATAAAGGTCGCGGCAGCTTTGAAATCGGGCGCTTCGGAGATAGCGGAGAGGAGCTCCGCCAGGCGCTCTCCGCTGAGTTGCGGGTTGATGGCTACCGCGGCGCTCTCACGCTTGGAGTCGCTCAAGTCGCCGCTTCAGATCTGCATTTTCTATCCGCATCCGATCGAGCTCATCCGCTCCGCTGGCGCTTAGTTCGCGCGGACGGGATCCCGGCCGTGCGAGTCCCACGGCTTCGGAGTACTTGAGATAGGTCTCGATGGATGCGACGACAATGCGCGCCTCGATCGTCACGAGATCGATGCCGACGAGGGAGACGCGCACCCACGCGTCGATGACGATACCCTTGTCGAGAACACGATCGAGAACATCGATAAGTGAGCTACCGCTCGGGGAACGCTCAACTGCCATGTCGTGACTCCTGTTGTCTTTCTGCCGAGGCGGCGTGTGTGGACTGTGGGATGGCGGCGGTCTTGGCCTGCGAGCTCAGCCTCGGGTCTGTCCGCCACCAGTCTATTCCGATCTGCTCTGCCTTGTCGATGGAGCAGATGAGAAGGCGAATCTGAATGGTGAGGAGCTCGACGTTGGCGAGATTGATCTTGATGTCGCCGACCACGACGAGGCCTTTGTCGAGCACACGATCGAGGATGTCGACGAGCCCGTAGGTGCGCGACGGGGATACTAAGTCTGCCAAGCAGTCGTCTCCGTTCGGCTCGTGCGCCGGTTACTGTAGTTTGCCTAGGGGGCCCAGGTCTATCTGGAGATCGTCATCGGTCAAACCGAAGATCCCCTTCATATCCTGCATCCGGTCGTTGAGGCGAAGCAACGCGATTCCGAGCTTTTCGATCTCCGCGTCGCTCAGATGTCCCCCCTCCATTCGCCGAACTGCCTGGTGCTCTAAGACCTTACGCAAAACCTCAATCAACGTCAAGACGAGCTTCGCGAGCCCATTTTCGACTTTCTCGGGGTCGGTATTGAGACGCTGAGGCAAGCTCTCGGCAACGGTTTCGAGAGGGATCACCGGCGCTTGTCTCGGGGCGTCGAGCGAGTCGACGACCTGGCTCTCCATCGTCGAGCCGGACGACGCTGGCAGCCCGGGCGCGGGACGCGGCGCAGCAAGCCCCAACGTTCTGGCGCCGGCAACACCGGGCTTTCTGATCGCCGATTCGACCGCGGTGAGCAGCAGTCCCAGGTCCAGCTGGATCAGATCGATGTCGGCAACCGCGAGCATCACTTCACCCTTGAGGACAACGCCCTTGTCGAGAATGTGGTTTAGTACCTCAGAGAGCTCGATTCGCGGCTCGCCGAAAATCTCGTCGAGGCTCACGATGACGACCTCTCGCCCACGAAGTGATAGGGCGGCCACGGCCCGGTGAAGTCGAACTTGAACCCCGACGGCTCGTACTTGTTGACCATGGCAGTCAGCGCCCGCTGAAACTCGACGACACGCGGTGGCGAGACCAGAAACGATGCGTTGAGAACCGCGCGTCCCTGGTCACGCGGCGCGCCGGAGTTGACCGGCGCCTCGCGGACCGATTCCATCGAAACCGCGCGGAGCGCGTCGTGAATCTCCTCCGCCACTCTCGCCGTCACGTCCCGACCGGCGTCGCGGCGAAGGTTTTCCATCTTCCTCTCGAGAAGATATTTCTGGCCGGGTGTCGCTTTCGCCGCTTCCGCCCGGAGCGCCACCTGCTCCGCGCTGTGCTCCCCGAGCCAGTCCTTGAGGACGGCGGACTGCACATACGCCCGGACGATGAATTCCCTGCCGTCCGCTATCCGCGTGAACGTCGTCTGCAGCTCGGGCATCCGCTTTGACAGAGCTGTCTTGACTGCTTTGGCATCGCGGAAGAGCGTCCACATCGGAAATGGAATCACCGCGCCGTTGTCCGACGCCCACGTGAGAACCTTGTCGTGCGCCATGGCGCGAGCGCTCACCCAGTCCACATCCGCCGTCAGTGCCTCGACCCTCTCGGGGGCGTAGTCCTCGGCGCTGACCGAAGTGGCGAGCGCGGAGACGTCTCCGCTCGCAATAAGGCTGACCGGGCCGCCATCTATGCCCGCCGGAGCGGTCGCCGTTTCAACCGACGACCCGACGACGCCGTACACGTAGTACAAACGCTCGATCATACGGCCGCGGCGGCGATGACTACTCTGGCTCGCCGCTTTCGGCGATACGAACCGGGCCACCACTGGTGGACATCCCGAACTTCTCACGCCATTCGCGGACTTCGCGTAGCCGTTTCATGATCTCGGCTTCGCGGCGGACATACTCGTCGTCGTCGATCTCGCCCATTTCGAGCTGCATCTGGAGCGCCATCAGGTCTTCCTTGACCGGCGTGTCGTCGGTCAGCTCGTCGCGGACGACGCGATCGACTTGTTCAAGTGTCCACCTCGTCCCCCAAACTGGGCTGAGGAAGGGCGCCAGCAGAATGTTGGTCAGAAGTCCCATAGGTCAGGCCTCAAGTCGCTTTCTCCAGCTTCAGCTTGATGTTCACAAAGTTGTACGGAGGCCACGGTCCGGTGTACTTGAAGGTGAGAAGGTCTTCGTACTGCAGGCTGATGGCCTTCACCTTTTCGTCGAACGACCTCTCGTCCTTGCGCTCGACGAGAAAGGCGGCATTCAGAATCATTCGGTCGCCGATGACTTTGTTGCTGCGGCTGGCGACGGAGACATCCTTCAGCTGCTCGTGGATGTCGTTCACGTAGCGATTGCTCGCTTCCTCCATTGCGGCCTCGACCAGACGACCCAGCTGCATGCGCGCGAAGTAGGTGGAGGAGGCTGCGTTGCGCGTGATCTCGTCCTTCAGCCGCCGAATCTCGTCGTTGTCGCGCTCCAGCGACGCGACCACCTTGTCCCGGTCCCACAGGATCTTGAGCCCGAACTCGATCTTGTCCTTCATCTTGTCGAGAACGTCCGTGAACGCCTGATAGGTGGAATTGAGCAGGGACTGCACGTCGTTCTCGGAGCGGAATATCGTGCCGAAGGACATCGGAATGAGCGTGAACTCCCGCATCACGGTCTCGTTCACGAACTCGTGCGCCAGAACATTTTCGCGCGTCGGATCATAGATGACGATAGGCGTGTCGCTCACCACGGCCGCCAGGTCCTTGTGGTTGACCGTGTAGACGCGCGCGCCGCTCCCGATCCCAATCTCGCCAAACTCGCGCGAGCGGTCATTCCGGATGATGCAGTACACGTATTTCCCATCCCCGGAGGCTGGGTCCGTCGAGGCGCTGACGCTTTGGGCTGCGGTCATTCTTTCGTCGGCAGGGGAAAGTTATTCCGCGGTTGAAAAGTTACTTCGCGGCTGAAATGAATATCCAAACGCCAATCGTGAGGCCAATTCCGATCTTGAGAACCGTTGACACCACGCGCCCGATCAACGCTCCCTTGGCTACGCGGGTAGCATCTGCTGCTGACGATCCACCCGTAAATTCCGCAATGAGCGCTCCAAGGAAAGAGCCGACGAACGCTCCAATTACCGATCCAATGATTGGCACGGGAATCCCGACCATCGCTCCGACGATGCCGCCAAGAATCGCACCCCAACCCGCGCGGCGCGAGCCGCCGTACTTGCGGGCGTAGCGTCCGGTAAGGGAGAACTCGAGCAGCTCGGCGACGAACGCCAGCACCGCGACGGCAATGAGGGTGACCCAGCCGATCGGCTCACCCGGGACGACCAAATTATACGTGACAGCCGTCGCCACCATTATCCAGAGGCCGGGGAGGCCCAGGACGATGAGGATCAGCGACAGAACGATCACGGCAGCGAGAATCAGCAAGTGCATCAGCCCAGTTCCTTGGCTAGAGCGGAAAGGAGGACGCTCGCTTCCGCGGCGCCGCTTCCCGTAAACACATTGGAATTATCGCGCCGGGTATGGATGCGCGCGAGAGTGGACAGGGTTCCTCGGCTCAGCGTGACCGCTTCGATACCCACGTCGGCGAAGGCCATGCTGTCGGCCAGGATCCCCGGGATTACCCGCCCCACACGCAGCCGTACGCCCTGCCGGTCGGCAATTGTTTCAGCAGCGGCCGTGATTCGTTTCGGCCGCTGCCCTGTGTACATGCAGCGCCAATCACCGGCGTCGTCCACTGTGTCGCAGTTCAGCACCTTGATTCCCGGCACTGGCGTATCTGCCCACGCGCGGCCACCCGCCCAGGCGCGAGCACCCGCGAGGCCGAGCTCTTCGCCACTGGTGATGAGAACCCCGAGGTCATGGGGTGCTGAGGCCGACTGGGCCGCGAGGAGGATCGCCACCACTCCGCTCGCATTGTCGACCGCGCCATTGGATTCGTTTCGGACGAAACAGAGCATCGAAGGAAGCGCTCCGACGACTGCCCCGATCGCGAGTGCGTGCCACACCCATTCAGCGAGGCCCAAGCCAACGAGCGAGAGCAGGAGAACGATAAACGACGCGGAGGTGATCACGGCCAGTGTGACTGAGCTCGCTATTCGAATCAGCATCGGCACGGTCTGGGATTTTGAGTCGGCATGCGCAACGAGCCAAACCCCGGGATTTCCGCGCCTCGCTTCCTGATTTGCGGATCGCTCGCGTTGCAGTGGGAACTGCCCGGTCCAGCGTCGTTTCGCGTCACCGGAAGCAAGCGTTAGCGCGATCCACAACGCCGCTCCGACCACGAGTGCCGCGAGCGGACCGCGATGCACCGCCATATGCGCGACCGCGAGAATCGTGGCGGCCTGAAATGCCGCGGCGATGGGCGGTCCCCAGCGTCCGGGCCATTGAGAATACTCGAATGGCAGCTCCCGACAATCGAATCCAGCGCGCTCGAGCTCGGCCCGGCAGAGGGCTCTCGCTCTGGATTCCTCAGGGCTTCCGGAAAATCTTGGGGCCAGGGCCAGCTCGTCGAGCAGACTTTTCGCGCGCTGAACGAGGTCGGCTTGAGGCATCCCGGGCGGCCTAGGTGAGGCCCATTTTATTCTTCACTTCGCGCATCGTCTTCTGAGCTTCCGTTCGAGCATGCGCGGCCCCAGCGGCGAGGTCGTCCTTCATCTTCTTCGGATTTGCGGCAATCTCTTTCGCGCGCGCGCGAATTGGAGCGAGCTCCTTCTCCATCGATTCGTGCAGAACCTTCTTGCAATCGATGCAGCCCCAGCCGGCCGTCCGGCATTGCACCGCGACGTGCTCGACAGTCGCCGCCGGACTCAACGCCTTGTGCAAATGGTAGATGTTGCAGACTTCCGGGGTCCCGGGATCGGTGCGCCGCACGCGCGCCGGATCGGTCACCGCAGGCTTCAGTTTCTCCCAGATCGACGCCGGCTCCTCGAGCAGATCGACTGTGTTCCCGAGGGACTTGGACATCTTCGCCTGGCCATCGAGCCCCATGATGCGGCGGGTGGGAGTGAGAAGCGCCTTCGGCTCCTGAAAGAATCCCGCACCAAACCGCGCATTCCACTTGCGCGCGATATCGCGCGACAGCTCGAGATGCTGCAGCTGATCCTCTCCCACTGGCACCAGCTCGGCACGGTAGAGTAGGATGTCAGCCGCCTGCAGTACCGGATAGTTGAGTAGTCCGGCGGGAACACTTTCTTCGCGGCTCGCTTTCTCCTTGAACTGAGTCTGACGCTCGAGCTCGCCCAACGGAGTGAGAGTGTTGAATATCCACGCCAGCTCGGTATGTTCCGGCACCATCGACTGCACAAACAGCGTGCACTTCGACGGATCCAGTCCGGCGGCAAGCAATGACAACGCCATGTCAGCCGTGCGGGCGCGCAGATCAGCAGGCTCGTACGGAACCGTGATCGCGTGGTAGTCGACGATGCAAAAGAACGACTCGTATTTGTGCTGCAGCTCAACCCAGTTCTTGACTGCGCCGAGGTAGTTTCCGATGTGCAGGGAGCCGGAGGGCTGAATGCCGCTGAAGATGCGGGCCATTGCGCGAAATTAAAGAGCGAGCGAGAGGAGTTGCAAGCAATTTCACAAACTGATATCGGCGATTCCGAGCTGCTCGACATCGCGCTGGAAGCGGCTCGCGGCGGAGTGCAGGTCATTCGAGACGCCACCGCTCGGCGCGAAAAACTGGTGTGGGAGTCAAAGGGACAGTCCGATTTCGTCAGCGAGGTGGACAAAGCCTCCGAGCAGACGATCGTCGGGATCATCGCTCGCCGCCTTCCCCAGGCGACGGTGCTCGGCGAGGAGCTGTCGCCGACCGCGATCGCGAGCAAGGGAATCGTCATAATCGCCGATCCGCTCGATGGCACTACCAACTTTCTGCACGGCTACCCCGAGTATTCCGTGTCGATCGCGATCGCCCGCAATGGCGCCCTCTGCGCCGGTGTCGTCCTCAACGTCGCTCGGGACGAGGAATTCACGGCGAGACGCGGCGGCGGCGCCTTTCTCAACGGCAAGGGCATCCGCGTCTCCAGCCTGCGGGAGCCCGGTAAGTCCCTCATCGGGACCGGATTCCCCTTCAAGACCCTCCAGAAGTTGCCACAATACATGGAGCAGTTCAGTTTGGTTACGCGCGGGACGGCTGGAATTCGCCGCGCTGGCTCGGCGGCGCTCGACCTGTCAAACGTTGCATGCGGTAGATTCGACGCGTTCTGGGAGCTCGTACTGGCGCCCTGGGATGTCGCCGCCGGATTGCTGATGGTTCAGGAAGCGGGAGGCATCGTCACGGATCTCGAGGGAAATCCGCCGGTGCTCACCGCCGAGTCGTTCGTCGCCGGCAATCCCGCGATGCACGCGTGGCTGCTCCAGACGGTAAAGCGTGCCAACATGAGCAAGGGAAAGACCGAATGAAGCTCGTCGAATGCGTACCGAATTTTTCCGAGGGCCGCCGTCCCGAGGTCATCACCGCGATCCGCGACGCGATCGCGGCAGTAGAGGGCGTCTCGGTTCTCGACGTTTCCTCCGACGCCTCTCACAATCGGTCGGTGATCACGTTCGTCGCGCCCGCCGAGACGGCGGTGGATGCCGCCTTCGCTGGGATCAAGGTGGCTGCGGAACGAATCGATCTCAGCAAACACACCGGCGAGCATCCGCGCATTGGCGCAACCGACGTCGTGCCGTTCATCCCCCTGGAAGGATCGACGATGGAGGATTGCATCGCTCTCGCCCGCGCGCTCGGTGAGAGAGTTGGACGCGAGCTGAAGATTCCCGTCTATCTATATGAGCGCGCAGCCACGACGCCCACGCGCGAGAATCTCGCCGACGTTCGCCGCGGCGAATTCGAGGGACTGCGCGAAGAGCTGGGCAAGAACCAGGCGCGCAATCCTGATTTTGGCCCTTCGAAGATCCACCCCACCTCCGGCGCGATCGCGATCGGCGCGCGGCCGTTTCTCGTCGCGTATAACGTCTACCTCGGCCCCGCTTCGAACCTTCAGATCGCCAAGAGCATCGCCAAGGCCGTGCGCGGATCCTCCGGCGGCTTCAAGTACGTGAAAGGACTCGGCCTCGAAGTGGACGGGCAGGCTCAGGTGTCCATGAATCTCGTCGATACCGAAAAGACACCACTCCACA
The DNA here is from genome assembly GCA_003134685.1 of Gemmatimonadota bacterium. Lineage (GTDB taxonomy): Bacteria > Gemmatimonadota > Gemmatimonadetes > Gemmatimonadales > Gemmatimonadaceae > UBA4720. The sequence continues at coordinate 211,762 of PLCA01000007.1, forward strand.
TCGCGTTCGATTTCGTGAAGATGCGCGCCGAGACCGAAGGAGCACAGGTGACGTGGAGCGAGATCGTCGGACTCGTCCCCGAGAAAGTTCTGCTCGACACGGCCGTCAGTCATCTGCGACTCAGGGAGTTCACGCCGGCGCAGCTGCTGGAGCGTCAGGTGCGCGAGGTGGTGAGTGGTGGCGAGAGCGTGAGTGGATTTCTGGCATCGGTCGCGTCGTCGAATCCGGTGCCCGGAGGAGGAAGCGTCGCCGCGCACGCAGGCGCGCTGGCCGCCGCCCTCGCGCAGATGGTGGCGGGCCTCACCATCGGAAAGAAGAAGTGCGCGGCGGTTGATTCCGAGATGAAGGAAGCCGCTCTCAAGGCGGTTGCGCTCGGAAATCAGCTGACGTCGCTGGTCACGCGGGATGCCGAAGCGTACTCGCTGGTCTCGGAAGCCTACAAGCTGCCCAAGGAGCCGGCTGACGCGGCCGCTCGCCGCTCCGAAACCGTTACGAACGCGCTGCTAAAGGCGGCCGAGGTGCCGCTCGAGACCGTGCGCGCCGCGGTCGAAGTCGCACGGCTTGCGGCGTTCGTCGCCGAGAACGGAAATACTAATGCTGTAACCGATGCTGGCGTCGCCGCGCTGCTTGCGTCCGCCGCGGCAAGGGGCGCGGCGTACAACGTGCTGGTCAACGTGCAGGCCCTCGAGGACAAATCGAAGGGACAGTGGCTCGCACGCGAAGCGCAAGAACTGGTGAAGAATGCCAAGGACTTCGCGGACCGGGCTACCTCGATTGTGGAACGCGCGCTTTCCGATTGGATCAACACGGAGTAAAGCATGCGGACTAACTCGCGCCGATTTATTCTCATCGCGAGCCTGGTGTCTCTGAATGTGGCCGCGGCGCAGGTCGCGCCGGCGCGCCCCTCCACGACACTGGTCGGTACGTGGGAAGCGGTGACTCGGTCGGTCGGTGGATTGGGATCGACGATCTCGTTCGCGGCCGACAACACCATGAGCTACACACTGGGCGCGATGGTGGACATGAAGTACAAGCGCGCTCGCGACAGCCTCTACATCATCGATCCGCAGAATGGCGTGAATGCGTTCCAGTTTTCGATCATACGCGACACCCTCGTGATGATCAACGAGGGACGAGAACAGCGCGAAACGCGTGTCAGTGCGCCTGTGAGCGGCGCCGATCCCGTGGTCGGCCGCTGGACCTACCTCCACTACACCGGAGTGCCCGCGTTCGAGGAGTACACTGCGGGCGGGGATTTCCGCTTGAGAGTACCGATCCGCACGATGCAGGGCACGTACGCGGCGTTGGGCGATTCGGCGATGCTGCATCTTCCCGGGCAGGGCGGAGGCGACCGCGCGGTGCGGTTCGCGGTTGCGGGCGATACTCTGCAGCTGATCTGGAGCGGTCAGACCACCCGCTACGTCAGGGTTGCGCCGCTAGGGCGCTAGCGCGGTCAGGATCCGCGGTCCGTTCTCCGTGATCGCGATCGTGTGCTCGAAGTGCGCTGAGCGCGTCCCGTCCACGCTGACGACGGTCCACCGGTCGGGCATAGTCCGCGTGGCCGGCATCCCTACATTGACCATCGGCTCGATGGCGATCGTCAGCCCGAGCTGAAGACGGACGCCGCGCTTGGGCTTCCCGTAGTTCGGGACCTGCGGATCCTCGTGGAACCCGACCCCGATCCCATGCCCCACCAGATCGCGCACGACGCTGAATCCGGCCGCTTCGACTACTCCCTGCACCGCCGCGCCGATGTCTCCCACGTGATTCTCGACGGTCGCCGCCTCAATTCCCGCCGCGAGGGCCTTCTTCGTGACGTCGAGAAGCTTCTTCGACTCCGGATCGACTTTCCCAACGGCGACGGTGGTAGCTGAATCCGTGTAGTAGCCATCCAGCTTCACACCGATGTCGATCGAGACGATGTCTCCCTCCTCGATCAGGCGCTTCTTGGAGGGAATTCCATGCACGATCTCCTGGTTGATCGACGTGCAGATGCTGGCGGGAAAATTGTAGAGGCCCTTGAATGCCGGGATCGCGCCGGGATGGCTGCGAATGAAGTCGTCGGCGATCTTGTCCAGATCCATGGTCGTCATGCCGGGGCGCACGCTCTGCTCGAGCAGCCGCACCGTCGCCGCCAGTATCTCGCCCCCACGCGCCATGATGTCGATCTCGCGCGGCGACTTGATCTGAATCATTTCCCGAGCGCCTTTACCGCGCGGGCGGTCACTTCGTCAACGGGAGCGTCAGCGTCGATCTTCAACACCTTTTGGTTCTGGTCACGGTACCAGTCAATCACCGGTGCCGTCTGCCTGCGATAGACTTCGAGGCGATTCCGGATGGCCTCCGGCTCGTCGTCCTTGCGGCGCACGAGCTTCCCGCCGCACTTCTCGCAGCTCGTTCCCGGATCGCGTCCCATGTAGGGCGTCTGACAGCCCTCGCAAACTGTACGAGTGCTCAGTCGCTTCACTAGCTCATCATCGTCCACGTCGAACAGAAGCACCTTGTCCACCTTCTTGCCGATCTCGGCGAGCATGACCCCGAGCCCTTCGGCCTGCGGGACGGTGCGAACCGCGCCATCCAGAATGGCTCCCTTCTTCGTCACGGGGGAGGTCATGACATCCTGAAGAATACCGAGGATGACCGAGTCCGGCACCAGGTCGCCCCGATCCATGTAGGCCTTTGCCTCGAGCCCCCGCTTGGTGCCCTCACGAAGCGCCGCGCGCAGCACGTCGCCGGTCGCGATCTTCGGAATTCCGAGGCGCGCAGCCAGCTTGTCCGCCTGCGTTCCCTTACCAGCCCCGGGTGGGCCGAGCAGCACGATGATCATCGGAGATACCCGCAAAAGATTCGGAGGAGCTTTTGGCTCCTCCGATCGAGTCTAGTAAGTCCCGCCGGTCGTACGGCCCCGGAATCGCACTCGGCCCTTCTTCATGAAGCCGTCGTACTTCCTGAGCAGCAGGTGCTGATTGACCTGCGTTATCGTGTCAAGCGCGACACCCACGACGATGAGGAGCGACGTCCCACCGAACCTGAACGGCACGTTGATCGCGTCGGCTATGAACGTCGGCAGGAGCGCGATGAACGTCAGGAACAACGCGCCCGGGAAGGTGATCCGCGACACCACGTGATCGATGTACTCGGCGGTTTTGCCACCGGGCTTCACTCCCGGAATGAATCCGCCCTGCTTCTTCAGGTTCTCCGAGATGTCGACCGGGTTGAAGATGATCGACGTGTAGAAGTAGGTGAAGAAGACGATGAGGATCGCCTGCGCGACGTAGTAAAGCCAGGTACCGGGCGAGACGTATTCCGCCCATTGGGCGGCCCTCGCATTCCCGCTGAACGACGCGATTGCCCCGGGGACCACGATGACCGATGAGGCGAAGATGATGGGCATCACACCGGCCGCGTTGACACGGAGCGGAATGAAGTTCTTTGCAGCCTCGCGTTGTCTGCCGCGGGACATCGTGCGCTGCGGGATCTGAATCATCACCCTGCGGGCCGCCATTGTGACGGCAATAGTGCCGGCGACGACTCCGACCATGACGATGCCAAGTACCACGAGCGAGAAGGGGCCGACCGCCTGCGTCTTCACGAATCCAAGCGTGCTGATGATTCCCGGCCAGAACCTCTCGACGATCGAGAAGAAAATGATCAGCGACGCCCCATTCCCAAGTCCTCTCTCCGTGATCTGCTCACCGAGCCACATCACAAACAGCGCTCCGGTGGTGAGAACGAGCACCATCTGGACCTTGAAGCCGAAGCCGGGATTGACCACGGCATCCTGGAGGGACGACGTGAAGAGCGCGAATCCCCATCCCTGCACCACCGCCAGGACGATAGTCACGTAGCGCGTCCACTGCGTCACGCGCTTTCTGCCCTCCTCGTCCTTCTGCAATTTTTCGACGGTCGGGATCACCACGCCGGCGATCTGCATGAAGATGCTGGCCCCGATGTAGGGCATGATGCCAAGCGCGAACACGGTCGCGTGCGACAGTCCGCCGCCGACGAACAGATCGTACAGGCCCAGCAGCCCGCCTTTGCCCTTGTTGGCAAAGAAATCGGTGAGCGCGACGACGTCGACGCCCGGCGCTGTGATGTGCGCCCCGACTCTGTAGATCACGAGACAGATGAACGTGAATAGGATCTTGTCTCGTAACTCGGGCGTGTTGTAGATGTTGCTTACTGCCGCCGCGGGGGCTGATTGCGCCATTAGTTCTCTATTCGGCCTCCGGCCGATTCGATTTTCTGCTTGGCACCTGCGCTCATCTTGACGCCGCGCACGGTGACGCCTTTCGCGGCGTCGCCATTCGCGAGAAGCTTGGCGGGTCCCTTTCCTTTGCGGATCAATCCCGCTTCGGCCAGGGTCTCCTCCGTCACTTCAGCGCCCTTCGGCAGCTTGCCAAGGTCGTCGAAGCTGACGACCTGATTCACCACACGAAAGATATTCGTGAAACCACGCTTGGGTATGCGCCGAGTGAGCGGCATTTGTCCGCCCTCGAACTGGGGCTTGCCGCCGCCCGGGCCGTGGTGGCCGGATCTGGCCTTGATACCCTTGTGTCCCTTGCCCGATGTCTTACCCGTGCCCGAGCCCGGTCCACGTCCGATTCTCTTGCGATTCCGGTGCGATCCCGGAGCAGGAACCAGATTGTGCAGGCCGATCTTCTGGACCTGATCGGGCGCTCCAAGGCGTTCCCGGCGTGTTGGTTTGTCTGCCACTGTTTAATCCTCTACGGGCGTCACTTCGACCAAGTGACGCACGTGCTTGATTTGTCCGCGCAACGCGGGTGAATCCTGCCTGGTCACTTCAGACTGGTGATGCCGGAGCCCGAGGGCTTCGAGCGTCAGGCGCATCCGCCACGAGTGGCCGATGCCGCTTCTCACCTGCTTGATGCGAACCTTTCCCTTCGTGATGGTTTCCTTGGGCGTAGTCTTCGGCCCCTTGGTTCTCCACCACACGTGTGTCCTAGGCATGAGCGACGGCCTCCTTCGACTTGGCGCGTGAGCGGTAACCGAGGGCCGATACTTCGATGCCGCGCTCGCGCGCGATCTGCTCTACCGTGGTTAGTTGCTGGAGGCCATCCAATGCAGCAAGTACCATGTTGTGCGGATTGGTCGAGCCGAGGCTCTTGGTGAGAATGTCCGAGATGCCGGCGCATTCCATGATCGCGCGCACCGCGCCGCCGGCAATCACACCGGCGCCAGGAGCTGCTGGCTTCATCAGGACTTTGCCCGCCCCGTGCGTGCCGACGACTTCGTGCGGAATCGTTCCGCCAGTCATCGGGATCGCGACCATGTTGCGGCGCGCTCCGTCGACAGCCTTGCGGACCGCCTCCGACACTTCGTTGGCCTTGCCGGTCGCAAAACCAACTCGGCCCTGACCATCTCCGACTGCGACGAGCGCGTTGAATGAGAAGCGGCGTCCGCCTTTCACGACCTTGGCCACGCGGTTGATGGCGATCACGTTCTCGACGAGCTCGCTGCCGCCATCGCCGCGTCCACCGTCGCGATCGCGGCCCTTGCCGTCACGGCCGCGTCCACCACCGCGCTGGCCACCCTCGCCGCGCGGTCCGCCGCCGCCTTGTCCGCCGCCACCACCGCCGCTGCCGCCAGATCCACGACCACGACCGGCGCCACCGCCGCCGCCGCCAGGGCCGCCACGTCCACCGCCGCCCCGTCCGCCACGCCCACCGGCACCGCCGCCACTGCGAGCGCTACCGCCGGTGCGGGGCCGTTCCTGCGCCGCAGGTTCCTGTCTCGGCCCATCGGACGGTGATGCCGGCGAAGCTCCTTCGGGATTCTCGTTTTCAGCCATTTATTAAAACTCCAACCCGCCTTCGCGGGCTCCGTCGGCCACACCCTTCACGCGGCCGTGATATTTATATCCAGCTCGGTCGAACACCACGCGCTTGACGCCGGCATCTTTTGCCTTGGCGGCGATGCGCTTTCCAACTTCCACCGATCTCTCGGTCGGCTTCCCCTCGAGACCCGAATCGGTCACCGTCATGATCGTGCGCTGAGTCGTGTCATCCACCAGCTGCGCGTAGATGTGCTTGAGCGAACGATACACGACCAGGCGTGGACGCTCGGCACTTCCCACCACTTTCTTGCGAAGGCGGAAATGACGGCGCGTACGAAGCTGATCGCGCGACTTTGGTCTGGCCATCTTCGGCATTACTTGGCTCCCGCCTTGCCCGCCTTTCCAGCTTTGCGACGGACCTGTTCTCCAACGTACTTGATTCCCTTGCCCTTGTAAGGCTCGGGTGGCCTGAGGCTGCGCAGCTCCGCCGCGACCTGGCCCACGATTTCCTTGTTCGCGCCCTCGATGACGATCGAAGTCGGCTGAGGCGCGCTCAGCTTGATTCCTTTCGGCGCTTCGTACTTCACCGGATGCGAGAACCCGAGCGCGAGCTGCAATCCGTACGGGCGGGGTTCCGCCTTATAGCCGACGCCGACAAGTTCAAGTTCCTTTCGGAAGCCTTTGGTCACGCCCTCGACCATGTTGGCGACGAGCGTGCGGCTCAATCCGTGGAGCGCCTTGTGATTGTCTTCATCCGAAGGGCGCTCGACCAAGATCTGACCGTCCTTGAGCGAGACCTTCATCTGCTCGTGGAGTGTCCGTTCCAGCTCACCCTTCGGTCCTTTCACGTGGACCTTGTTGCCTTCGACGGTCGCGGTCACGCCTTTAGGAATGACTACCGGATGCTTTCCAATTCGTGACATCTGCCTCTATCTCCCTTACCAGACCAGGGCGAGGAGCTCGCCGCCGGTGCGGGCCTGCCGCGCCTGACGATCCGACATCACACCTTGCGATGTGCTGAGGATCGCCATGCCGAGCCCGTTGCGAACGCGCGGAATTTCCGCGACCGCGACGTACTTGCGAAGTCCGGGCGTCGAGATGCGACGCAGCTCGCGAATCACCGGCTGGCCGCCCTGCGCGTACTTGAGCACCACGCGCAGCAGCTGCCTGCCTTCTTCCGTATCGAGCGTCTTGTAGTCCTGAATGAAGTTGTTCTCCTTCAGGATCTTCGCGATCTCCACCTTGAGCTTCGAGAGCGGCATGTCCACGCGACGGTGCTTCGCCCCGCAGGCGTTGCGGATGCGCGTGAGCATATCGGCTATCGGATCGGTCATACTCATTAAATGATCTTCCTCTGTTCTACCGTATCCCGTCGCCGGGACGCGTAGAAATGAATGGTTACCAGCTCGCCTTGCGGACGCCCGGGATATATCCCGACAGCGCCTGTTCTCTGAAACAGATTCTGCAAAGCCCGAACTTTCTCAGGAAAGCGCGCGATCTTCCGCACCGTCCGCACCTGTTGTGCTGACGAACGGGAAACTTCGGCTTGCGCTTGCTCTTCTCCACCATGGCCTTACGCGCCATTACAATCTCTCTTGGCTGTTGGTTGACACTTACTGATTCTGGGTGATGATAGGCTTGTCGTCGCCACGGAAAGGCATCCCGAGCTCCCGCAGCAGCGCGAACGCCTGGTCATCCTTGTTCGTGGTCGTGACGAGAGTGATGTCCATCCCGTGGATCTGCTCGACCATGTCGTAGTTGATCTCCGGGAAAATCATCTGCTCCTTGACGCCGAGCGTGTAGTTCCCGCGGCCGTCGAACGACCGCGTATTGATGCCGCGGAAGTCGCGAATGCGCGGGATCGCCACCGTCACGAACCGATCGAGGAACTCCCACATCCGGGCGCCGCGAAGCGTGACCGCGCACCCGATCTCCTGTCCCTCGCGCAATCCGAAATTGGCGATCGATTTCTTCGCCTTCTTCCGCACGGGACGCTGTCCGGTGATGATGCTCAGCTCGAAGACGACCGTATCAAGAACCTTTGCGTTCTTGATCGCTTCGCCGACTCCGCAGTTGATCACGATCTTCTCGAGCGTCGGGATCTGATGAACGTTGGTGAACCCGAACTGCGACATTAGCCGGTCGCGCACGGTCTTCTTGTAGTAGACATGAAGGCGCGCCGGCGGTACCGGCAGATCCTTGCCGGCGTGCTCCGCCTGGACCTGTGCCTGGACCTCGCGCTTCTTCCCTTGCTTCTTCTCTTTAGTCGCCATTCTCTATTCCTCGCTCAGCGCACGCGGGGGATGGGCTCCCCGTTCTTGACGCTGACGCGCTCCTTGGTTCTCCGACGCTCGATGTGCGTTGCGTCGGTGTCGAAACGGGCCTTCGTTCGAGTCGGCTCACCCGACTTGGGATCGAGCAGCATCACGTTCGACGAGTGCAGCGATGCCGGCGCCTCGCGAATTCCGCTCGTCTCCTCGGCCGTCCGCGCCTTGCGGTGCATCTTCACCATGTTCACGCCCTCGATGAGAACGCGCCCGGTCTTGAGGAAGACGCGCAGCACCTTGCCTTCCTTGCCCTTGTCGTCGCCGCGCATCACCCGCACGGTGTCGCCCCTCGACACGTGCAGCTTCAGCCGCTTCGAGTTCTCGGCGTGACGCGCGTGCAGCCGCGTTTTGGCCGTCTTTCTGTATTTCAGGATTCTCACTTTACAGAACCTCTGGTGCCAGGGAGACGATCTTCATGTATTTCTTCTCCCTGAGCTCGCGCGCCACGGGTCCGAAGATGCGGGTCGCCCGCGGCTCGCCCTGTTCGTTGATGATCACGACTGCGTTCTCGTCGAAGCGGATGTAGGAGCCGTCCTTGCGGCGCGTCTCCTTGGCCGTGCGCACAACCACCGCGCGCGCCACGTCCGATTTCTTGACCGTGCCGTTCGGGAGCGCGTTCTTCACGGCGACGATCACGACGTCGCCAAGCGAAGCATAGCGTCGCCGGGTTCCGCCGAGCACGCGGATCACGAGCGCCGTCTTCGCGCCCGAGTTGTCCGCTACCTTGACCACCGATTCCTGCTGGATCACTGGTCGTCTCCGTTAACGTGCACGTTCGATGATTTCGACCACGCGCCACCGCTTGTCCTTCGACAAGGGCCGGGTCTCCATGATGCGGACGGTGTCGCCCGTCTTGGCCTCGTTCAGCTCGTCGTGCGCTTTCAGCTTCGTCGTGCGGCGAACCATCTTGCCGTACACGGGATGCTGCACTCTGCGCTCGATCGAGACCACGACGGTCTTCGCCATCTTGTCGCTGACGACCTTGCCGATCCTCGTCTTGCGCGAGTTACGGTCGGTGGCCTGCGTAGCTTCTCTCTTCGCCAATTCAGCCATTAAGCCCTCTTACTCCTCTTCGCACGGTTGGTCGCAGTAGCCGATTTAAGCCCGCGTCTTCCCGTCACACGTCTGGCCTTCACTCGCGTCGGCTCCTTTGCCTCGGCGATACCTATGATTTTCTCGTTGAGCACGGTCATGAGCCGCGCCACATCCTTGCGAATCACCCGCAGCCGCAGCGGGTCGTCGAGGGTGCGCGTGCCGGACGCCAGGCGGAGATTGAATCTCTCCCGCTCCAGATCAGCGATGCGGGAGGTGATGTCCGCCTCGCTCATCTCGCGAATGTCCTTAGCTAGCATCTGTGTGCGCCTCCTCACGTGTCACGAACTTCGACTTCACTCCGATCTTGGCGGCGGCCAACGCCATCGCCTTCTTTCCAATCTCTGGCGTCACGCCCTCGAGCTCGAACATCACTCTTCCGGGCTTCACTACCGCCACCCAGCCTTCCGGTGAGCCCTTTCCCTTACCCATGCGGGTCTCGGCCGGCTTCTTGGTGATCGGCTTGTCCGGGAAAATCCTGATCCAGACCTTGCCGCCACGCTTGATGTGGCGCGTCAGTGCCACACGCGCCGCCTCGATCTGCCGGTTGGAAACCCAGCCGGGCTCGAGCGCCTTCAGGCCGTAGTGTCCGAACGAGACTTCGTTGCCACGCGTGGCAAGCCCTTTCGTCCGGCCCTTGAACCTTTTTCTGAACTTTACGCGCTTGGGACTGAGCATTTTCTATATTCCTCAGACGCCAGTCGAGTAAGTCTTGCCGCGGCGATCTTCGACGATCTCGCCCTTGAAGATCCAGACCTTCACACCGATGGTGCCGAAGGTGGTCTTCGCGGTGGACGTCGCGTAGTCGATGTCCGCGCGCAGCGTATGGAGAGGCACACGACCCTCGTGATATCCCTCGACGCGCGCGATCTCGGCGCCGCCGAGACGGCCGCCGCACTTGATCTTGATGCCGCCCGCGCCCATGCGCATCGCGCTCTGCACCGCGCGCTTCATGGCGCGGCGGAACGAGATGCGCTGCGCCAGCTGGTTCGCGATGTTGTCGGCGACGAGCTGCGCATCGAGCTCCGGACGCTTGATCTCTTCGACGTTGATCCCGACTTCCTTGCCGGACAGACGCGTGAGCTCGTCACGGAGCTGGTCGACTTCGGCGCCCTTCTTACCGATGACGACGCCCGGACGGCCCGTGTGGATCGTAACGACGACCTTGCCCGGCTTCCGTTCGATGCGGATGTCCGCGATCGCCGCGTGTCCGAGCCGCGCCTTCAGATACTTGCGAAGGAGCTCGTCCTCACGGAGCAGCGCTGGAAAGTCCCGGTTCGCGTACCACTGCGATCTCCATGTCTTGGAGATGCCGAGGCGGAATCCGATTGGATGTGTTTTCTGACCCATTAACGTTTGCTCCTTGAGGAACTCGAAGCCTTTGCCGTCGAACGCTCAGCAGCGGGTGCGGAGCGCGTAGCGCGGGGCTTCGCTTCATGGGCGTCGAGAAAGATCTCGACGTGACTGGTTCTCTTTCTGATCGGAGTGGCGCGCCCCTGCGCCGCCGGCATGAAGCGGCGAAGCGCGGGACCCTCGTTCACGATCGCGTGACTGATATAAAGCGTGTCCACGTCCACCGGCTCATTTCCTTCTCTCGACTTGAACTCGGCATTCGCGACGGCGGAGTTGAGAACTTTCTCGATCTGCTTCGCCGCGAGCTTCTTGGAGAAGCGGAGAAGACCGAGCGCTTCGTTCACATCCTTGCCGCGGATCTGATCGATGACGAGACGCATCTTGTACGGCGACTGGCGTGTCGTGCGCTGGATGGCGCTCGACACTCCTTTCCTCTCGGCGGCGTGACGCGCCGCGCGAACCCTGGATCTCTCGCTCACTTGTTCTCCCGGCCCTTGGCCGGAGGACCGGACGCGGCCGCCGGCGCTGCGCCGGGGGACGTCGGAACTCCGCCAGCCTTCTTGTCCGTCGCCTTCACCGCGCCGGTGTGGCCGCGGAAGAGACGCGTCGGCGAGAACTCACCGAGCTTGTGTCCGACCATGTTCTCCGTCACGTAGACCGGGATGAACTTGTTGCCGTTGTGGACCGCGAAGGTGTGACCGACGAAATCGGGGATGATCGTGCTCGACCTCCCCCACGTCTTGATCACTCTCTTCTCGTTCTTGCTGTTCATCGTCGAGACTTTCGTCATCAACGCGTCCTGAACGTATGGTCCCTTCTTAATACTTCTCGCCATATCCGATTCCCAGAATTGGTTGCTTGCTGTTGTGTTGCCAGGCTATTGCGTTGCTAGCTACTGCGTTGCTTTCCCGCGTTTCCGACCGCGAACGATGAGGCGTTGCGAAGGCTTCTTCTTGTTGCGCGTCTTCACGCCTTCCTTGTTGCCCCACTTGTCCACGACGTTGCGGCCACCGCGCGTACGACCACCATGCGGGTGATCGACCGGGTTCATGACTTCACCGCGAACCTTGGGACGCACGCCGAGCCAGCGGCTCTTGCCGGCCTTACCATGCGACAGCAGCTCGTGCTCGGCGTTGCCGACCGTTCCGACCGTCCCCAGGCAGTCGCCGTGCACCATGCGCATCTCGGTCGATGCCATGCGGAGCGTGACGTACTCGCCTTCCTTAGCAACGACCTCGAGCTTGGTTCCCGCAGAGCGCGCCATCTTCCCGCCCGCGCCCGGCTTCAGCTCGACGCAGTGCACGTCGGTGCCGAGCGGGATCTCGCGGAGAGGAAGCGCGTTGCCGACGCGGCTGTCTGAGCCCTTGCCGGAAACGATCTTGTCCCCGACGGAGAGTCCCTTCGGGTGCAGGATGTAGCGCTTCTCGCCATCCTCGTACTCGACCAGCGCTATCCGNNCGGTACATGCGCTTGTGACCGCCACCGATGCGGCGCATGGCGATGTGCCCGTGATTGTCGCGGCCGCCACTCTTCGTGAGCGGCTCCATCAGCGACTTCTCGCCCGTGGTCCGCGTGATCTCCGAGAAATCGGAGACCGAGTGGGAGCGCGAGCTCGGGGTTACTGGCTTGAATTGACGAACGCCCATTTCTTACGCCTCGAAGATGTCGATTGAGTCTCCAGCCTTCAGAGTCACAATCGCTTTTTTCCAGTGTGGACGACGTCCGATGACCTGTCCCACGCGACGATCCTTGCCGCGATGGTTCGAGGTCCAGACACCGGTGACCTTCACGTTGAAGAGCTCCTCGATCGCTTTTCTGATGTGGATCTTCGTCGCTTTCGGGTGCACGCGAAATGTGTACTCGCCACGATCCTGATACGCCGACGAGGTCTGCTCGGTGACGATCGGTGTGATGATGGTGCGGGTCAGCGTTGGCATGTTTACTTACCCTTCTTCTTTTTTCCGGCGGATTTCTTGGCCGCCGGCTTCTTTGCGCTCTTGGCCTTTGGCTTCGCGGACTTGCCCGCGGCCTTGGCAGCCTTTCTCGCTGTCTTGTGCGCGTTGGAATTCTTGGTTGCGGCCTTGGCGGTCTTGCGCTCCGCCTTCTCCGCTCCGCGAGACTTGGTCTCGGACTTCGGGCGCGCTGCGCGCGCCTTCTCTTCCACCGCGGCGAGCTCGTAGCCGAGCGCGTTGGATTCGACGAGCACGACATCGGACCAGAGGATATGGTACGTCGAGACATCGGCGTACGGCATCACGTGGGTCCGCTGCAGGTTGCGCCCGCTCAAGAAAACATTGTTCTTAACGCCGTCTGTAAGAATCAGTACCTTCTTGTCCGTCACGCCGAGTGCTCCGAGGAGCGAGACCATCTGCTTGGTGCTCGGCGATTCGTAGTTGAAGTTGTCGATCACGATCAGGGCAGCCTCACGTGCGCGTGCGTTGAGCGCGCTCTTGCGGGCGAGTGCACGGATCTGGCGCGGAACGGTCTGGTTGTACTTCCGACCCGTCGGACCAAAGACAGTACCGCCGCCCACAAAGTGCGGAGCGCGGCGCGAGCCCTGACGGGCGCGTCCGGTTCCCTTCTGCTTCCACGGCTTCTGGTTTCCACCGGTCACGAGACCGCGCGTCTTGGTGTAAGCGAGCCCGAGACGCTGGTTTCCCAGGTAGGCCTTAACGGCTTGGTGCATCACCGGCATGTTGACGGTGCCGTCGAACAGATCGCCCGGAAGCTCCACGCTCTCGCGCTCGGTTCCGCCGGCGGTGTACGCGACAGCCTTCAGAGTTGGATTCGTAGTCTCAGCCATGATTAGCCCTGCTTCTTCACGAGGACGATCCCGTTCGGAGGACCGGCCACGGAGCCGCGGATGTAAAGGAGATTGCGAGCCACGTCCACGCGCTCAATGCGAAGATGTGTCTGCGTATGGCGCTCAGCACCATAATGCCCGGGCATCTTCTTGCCCTTGATGACACGCGACGGATCGGTGCCTGGTCCGATGGAGCCGGGACGACGGTGCTTGGTGTTGCCGTGAGTGTTGGGACCACCATGGAATCCGTAGCGCTTTACGACCCCCTGGAAGCCGCGGCCTTTCGAAGTGCCCGTCACCTTCACCTGCTCGCCGGGAGTGAAGATCTCCACCGTGATCTTATCTCCAAGGGCGTAAGTAGGTATTGCTTTTCTGTTCTCCTTGAGCTGGGCGTCGTCGAGACGGAAGCTGCGGAGAACTTCTGGCGCGATGGTGACACCCGCCTTCGCCGCGTGGCCGATGACGGCCTTGTGCGCACGACGGCCGCGGGGAGTGCGCTCGCCTTTCTTCGACTCACGGGCGTGACGCTGCTCGCCGAAGCCGAGCTCGACGGAATCGAACCCCACCTTGTCCTTGGTCAGAACCTTGATTACCGAGTTGGGAGTTGCCTCCACGACGGTGCAAGGAATCTGCTGTCCCTCTTCATTGAAGATCTGGGTCATGCCCAGCTTCCTTCCGATGATACCGATCATTGAATCCTCTATAGGTCCAAGGTCGCTTGCTACTCGACCTTGATCTCGACGTCGACGCCGGCCGGAAGATCGAGCTTGGTCAGCGCGTCAACAGTAGCTGCGCGCGAATCCAGGATGTCGATCAACCGCTTGTGCGTCTTGAGCTCGAACTGCTCCCTCGACTTTTTGTCCACATGAGGTGAGCGAAGAACTGTCCATCTCTTCGTCTTGGTCGGCAAAGGAATCGGACCACTCACCTGCGCGCCGGTCTTCTCGGCCGTGCGGACGATGTCCGCGGAGGCCTGATCGATGACGGCGTGGTCGAACGCCTTGAGCCGAATTCGAATTCTTCCTACCATAACTCTCTCTCGCGTTTAAGTCGCGTGGACTACTTGAGGATCTTTGTTACGAC
>PLCA01000016.1 GCA_003134685.1 Gemmatimonadota bacterium
CCGGATATGCCGGATATGCCGGACATGCCTGACATGCCTGACATGCCCGAGGTTCCGCCAATGCCTCCCATGCCTCCAATGCCTCCGATGCCGGCCATCACGCCGATCGCGCCGATGGCGATGGAGATGATGATGGATGCAATGCCTCCGATGGCGCCCATGGCTCCGATGGCGCCAATGGAGCTCGCACCGATGACTCCGACGCCGTATTCGGTCTCACTGGCACCGAGAGCAGCTCGCGACGCGCTGGGTCGCGCGGTCTCCGAGATAGAACGAGTTCAGGGGCAATCGCCGTTCGACCGCCAGTTCGGCGGAATCACCAGTGATCCTCCAAAAGCGTGGGCTCAATCCGATCCCGCCGATTCCCTCTATCGTCTAGCACGCGAGGCCCTGAACCGCGGCGAGTACCGCCGGGCCGCCGGCCTTTTTAACGACATCACCCAGAAGTTTCCGAATTCCGTCTACGCTTCCGACGCGCGTTACTGGCGGGCTTTCGCTCTCTATCGGCTCGGTGGCTCCTCCGATCTCCGCGATGCGCTGAATGCGCTGCAGGACAGCGGACGAGGCTACCGCCAGGCGTCGCTGCAGACCGATGCACCCGTGCTCGCGACGCGGATCCGCGGCGCGCTGGCAGCACAGGGAGACGTGGACGCGAAGAGGTTCGTCAATGCGGCGGCGTCGCAACCGGGCGGAGCCTGCGACCGCGAAGATCTCGCCGTCCGCACGGAAGCTCTGAATTCCCTGGCCCGAACCGATCCCGAGTCCACCACTCCGATTCTTGCCCGCCTTCTCGCCCGGCGCGACGACTGCTCCGCGAGCCTGCGTCGCGCCGCGATCTACCTGCTGGGCCGGCGCACCGATGCAGAGGCGATGAATCTCGTGATCGGTGCTGCCCGCAACGATCCCGATATCAGAGTCCGGGGAGAGGCTCTCCGGTTTCTGGCCGCGATGCCCGGGGATCAGCCGATCACCACGATCGAGGAGATGGCGCGCACTCCTGGCGACGAGCAGTTGCAGAGCGCCGCCATCGCGGCGCTCGGCCGCAGCGACAACCCACGCGCCAGGCAGAGCCTGCGCGCGATCGTCGAGCGGAACGATGTCAGCGAGAATCTGCGCATCGCCGCACTCTCGAGCATCGACACGGAGCATTCGCCTGACAACGGCGCGTACATAAGAGCAGCGTACCCGCGTTTCGAGTCGCCGGCCCTGAAGGCGGCGGCCATCCGCGCGGTGTCGCGCGTCGGCGGGAACGACAACGATCAGTGGCTGCTGACAATCGTGGGCAACCAGAACGAGCCGGTCGAAGTCCGTGCGATGGCGCTCCGCTACGCGGGACGCTCCACGATCCCAATCGCCGATCTCGCCCGGATGTACGACGTCGCTGGTGACCGTCCGCTGAGAGAGCAGTTGATCAGGCTCTACGCCGAGCGCCCCGAGCCCGAAGCAACGGACAAGCTTTTCGCTATTGCCAGGACCGGCACCGATCCCGATCTCAGACGCTACGCGATATCCGCCCTCGCGCGGAAGAACGATCCGAGAACCAAGAAGCTTCTAGTGGAGATCATAGACAAAAATGACTAAGCGCCTTTCCCAACTAGCGGCGGCACTTCTTGTCGCGACAGCCGCGTCGGCAGCACCTGCTCTCGCGCAGTCGCTCGCGAACCGAATTGCGTCAGCTGCCGACCGGTCTGTGCAATTCAGCTTTCCGGCACGCCCCGGCGTCTGCGGTGATGGTCGCACGTACATCTCGACCGGATCAGGCAATTTTTACGGATCGTTCTCGACGAACACCGCGGACCAGTGCCAGGCCGGCCCCGTGAGAGTCGTGATCGACCTTGCTGACAGGAACGTCGTGGCGCTTCGCACGTATGTCGGTGCGCCGTTGGCGGTGGTTGATGCGGGTGTCACGAATCTCGGTACGGTGACCGCGGTCGACGCCGCCGACTACCTCCTTGGCGCAGCTTCGCGTGCCGACGGACGGGTCGGGCGTGACGCGATCTTCGCTGCTCTCCTCGGCGACAACGTCGATGCCACGTCGCGACTCCTCGAGATCGGGCGCGATCAGAATCGTCCGCTCGAGACGCGCCGCGCGGCGCTATCCGGCCTCGGCCGCAGCGACGCGCCGCAGCTGGACAAGATCGGCTCGGCGCTTGTGCAGATCGCGACCAATGAGAGCGACGTTCAGGGCGTCCGAACTCAGGCGCTCTCGGTTCTCTCGCGGCTCGATCACGGAGCGGGGATTCAGCCACTCGTCCAGCTGGCGAGTGGAAACATGAACTCGTGGATCGGCCGCGAGAGCATGAGAGTGCTGTCATCGTCCGGAGATCCGAGGGCGCGGCAGTTTCTACGCTCGACGGCGCAGCGCACTGATCTTCCCGACGAGCTGCTGGCGGTCGCGATCCGCGGCCTCGGACGCAGTTACGTGACGGGCCAGGACGCGGCGCTGCTGCGCTCGCTATATCCGCGCCTCACCGGCGAGCGCTCGCGCGATGCAGTGCTTGCCTCGGTCTCCGAGCTAGGTGGCACCGACAACGTCCAGTGGCTCATGGGAGTCGTTCGCGACGAGAAGCTCACTCCCGAAGCGCGCCGGCGGGCGCTCGAATACCTCTCGCGCGCAGGAGCGACGACTCCTTCGCTGCTTGCGCTCTACGACCCGACACCGGATCCACAGATGCGCGGTGCCTTAATCGCTATTTATGCGCGCCTGGCCGACAAGGGAGCGACCGACAAGCTGGTCTGGATCGCGCGCAATGAGCCGAACACTCAACTGAAACGCCGTGCGATTTCGGCGCTATCGCGGAACTCCGATCCGACGATCCGTCAGGCGTTGGCGGATATCGTCGAGCGGTAGGCGCTGGGGTCAGCCGGCCTTCCTCTCCCGCTGCATGCTCACCGCCGTCTGCTCAACCAGCCGGGGCGCACTCCAGGCTTTCCCGAGCTCCTTCTGGAAGCAGCGCTTGGGAACTATCTCGACGCCGGACTTCGATAGCGTGTCGTAGCGAGCCAGCTTCTCGGGGTAGCGCGAGATCGTCGTCGGCTTGTACGAGAGCGAGAGGAAGAAGTTGTCGGTTAGACTGAGCGCGAACAGCTCTTCGATGTCTCTCGCCCGCGCCAGCCGCTCGACCCCGAGCACGACCTGGCTGCCCAGCCCTTTTCCGTGGTGCATTGGCGCAACCGCTACGGACGACACCTCGGCCAGCGACGGCGAATACTCCTCGAGCGCGGCACAGGCGATGACGCGGCCGGCGCTGTTGGTAGCAACGACATAGCTGTCGATGCGCGTGGCGACCTGTTCGAACGTTCTGAAGAGCATCAATCCTTGCGCGGCGTACTGTGTCACCAGCTCGAGGATCTGGCCGGCGTCGGCGCGCGCAGCGCGCCGCACCGTCGTCGACGACGCGGAATCGGCTCTGTTGCGAGCCAGGCCGGGCTTGGCAGCCGTTGGGAAATTATGCACGAGGAATGTATATATAAACACCCCCACGGGCGCAAGTGTTCCCCTCCGGTCGGTCAGTGGTTGAACGGGCGCAACTCCCCCACGCCCGTTAGTGGCTGGCGAACACCCCGGTCTTCCCGCTTTTGTCGAACGTGAGCACCTGGTAGCGCTGGGCCGGCCCGCCTTCCATTCCGGGAGATCCCATTGGCATTCCTGGAACGGCGAGGCCAGCGATCCGCGGCTTCTGGGCGAGGAGCCGATCGATGTCGGCCGCTGGGACGTGGCCTTCGATCAGGTATCCATTCACGATCGCCGTGTGACACGCGGTCAATCCGTCCGGAACTCCGAGCGTGCGCTTGATCTCCGTCATGTTGGGAGTGTCCTTCGCGTCCACGCGGTACCCGTGCTTGATGAGGTGTTCGATCCAGCTCTTGCAACAGCCGCAGCCTGGATCCTTGTAGACGGTGATGATGGGCTTCTTCGCTGCCTCGGGCGGAGAAATTGGTGCCGCGGCGGTAGTGAGCGCGAGCGCGATGAACGCCACGGTGAGCCCAATGGTCCTGACGGGATGGCTATTCATTTGGGAATTGATTTGAGTGTCCGCTCGATCTGCTTCTTGTGCCGGCCCTCATGCTGGCCGACGAAAATTAGCCACTGATACAGATCGAGCTCGCCCAGAACGGGATGGGTGTGCTTGATCTCGCCAAGCGAGAGTCCACTTCCCGAGACGACGGCGGCGCGGAGAGCTTCGCGCGAGCTCTCGAGACCGTCGAGCGCCTCGCTGATGTCTATGTTCGTTCGCGGCTGAACTGCCGACGGCGCTTGCAGTACGGCGTTGTCGAGGACGGCACTGTATCGCTCGAAGGTCGGCATCACCGACGCCGTCGATTTCTCCTCGCCCAGCCCCGCCTCTCTCGCCTGGCCGACGCGCTTGGTGATGAGACGCGCAACCCCCGATTCCACCATGCGCAGATGCTCGAGAATCTCGGCCACCGACCATCCATCCGGAGCCGCGCGCCGGCAAAGTTTTTCGCCGTCGATGCCCTCGAAGCTCTGAAGGAGCTCTCTCCGTTTCTCTTCCACAAAAGTCATGGTTTCGGCGAGCCTCGCGTGCATGGTCGTTCCTCCTATCTCCTGAATCTACACATGGATGGGCACGCCCGCGTTCCGGCTTTTTTGGTCCATGCGGAACGAACGACGACACTCGTGCGCCCTTCTTGTCTTCGGTATATATTCGGTATATAGTTGGTGCCCCCTCGCTGAAAAATGACCTTCATCTGCCTCTGGATTCCCGCCGCCGTTCCTGCCTCTCTCGCCATCGGCACAACCACCGCCCTGCCGAAGAACGAGATCCTTCAACAACTGGTGCCTTCGCTACTCGGAGTAGCTCCACGCGTGATGCTGGGAGCGAACGGAATCGTGTGGGCCGATGCGCGCGGAATGAGCGCCGAGTCTTTGGCTAGAGATCTTCTCGACGTTCTTCACGAGAAGGGAGGGGAGAAGGTGAGGGCTTCCATCTCCATCACTCCAGTCTCCGCCGAGGTCGCCGCTCGTCATGGAAATGGCGGTCTCGTCACAATCTCGCCGGGGTCGGAGCGCGAGTATCTCGCTCCGTATTCCGTCGGCGTGCTCGAGCCATCGCTCGCTCTGTCGACGATGCTCGATGGGATTGGGGTGGAGAGCTGCGGAGATCTGGCGGGACTGGATCTCGAGTCTGTCGAGGTTCGTTTCGGGGCCGAGGGGGCGCGCCTCTGGAGATTGTCGAGGGCCGACGACTCGCGCCGCATTTTCGCCAGCATGCCGCGGGCGCTGCCGACCGCTTCTCTCGACTGGGTGGATTACACGCTCAAGAATGCGGAGCGCCTCGTCTTCATCATCAACGCGCTCGTCGGAAACATCACGACGGAGCTCAAGTCGCGCGGCCAGTGCGCGCGCGAGATGACGATGATCTTCTCGCTCGCCAATCGTGAGACTTACGAGCATGCGCTGCGGCCCGCGAGATCGACGGCCAGCCACAAGGCGTGGATGCGACTGATACGCTCTCACCTGGAAAGAATCGTTCTTCCCGATGGCGTCGTCGGCATTACGATTCGTGTAGAAGCGGTAACGGGCGAACTAGAACGCCAGGGAGACATCTTCGATCGCGGATTTGCCACGGCGCGCGCGGCGGAGGAAACGATCGCACAGCTGCTGGATGATCAGGGCGCGGTGGTGGTGACTCCGCGCAACACGCAGCACCCCTTGATCGATCGCCGCACGGAGTGGATCAGTCAGGAGCCGTCGCAGGCTTCGGCGAGAATCCAGCTGAGGGAGCGGGTGGTGAAAGCGACCGCCGCTCCCCGGCTAACGCTTCAGCTTCTTTCCGAGCCCAGGCGAGTCGCTGTGAAAACCAGGCGTCGCCGCGATCACGAGCTGCCGGTGGAGTTTCGCGACAAGCACTGGATGCAGATCATCTCCGCGGCCGGACCCGATCGCGTCTCGGGTGGCCGCTGGACCGAGCCGTACGCCCGCGAGTATTTCCGCTGCGTTACGGATGATGGGATGATGATCTGGCTATACCGTGATGCTAGAGCGGGTGAGTGGTACCTGCATGGGTGGTGGGATTAAGGACAAACCCACTACAAACAGAACGGGATCCGAGATCTCAACTGCAACAGAACGTGATCCGAGATCTCAACTGCAACAGAACGGGATCCGAGATCTCAGAAGCGTAGATCTCAGATTTTAGTAACTACGCTGCGACATATCTGGGTGGCGTTATGGCACAGGCGGTCGGTTGTACTCGGATACGCGTGGAATACGGTCAGAGCGCGGTGACTACCGACTGAGATCTATGCCCTCTGAGATCTCGGATCCCGTTCAGTTTGCAGTTGCCGTTCCCTTTCGCGACTCGCTTTCCCGCGCGATTTTCCTGTTATGACGAAAATCGTACGCATCTTCGTTCTTCCCTTGCTAGCCGTCGCCATGCTGGCGACTCCCGCCGCCGCGCGCGTCGTCCGGGTCGAGATCCTCACCCGATCCGACATCGCCGGCGCCTTCGGAAACGCCGGCACCTACGAGCGGATAACCGGCCGCGTGTACTTCGCGTTCGACCCCAGCAACCCGGAGAACCGGAAGATCGTCGATCTCGATCTCGCGCCGCGGAATTCTGCTGGAGAAGTGGAGGCCGTGAGCGAATTCGTCATGCTGCGCCCAAAGGATCCGGCGCGCTCGGCCGACCTAGCAGTCATCGACATCGTCAACCGCGGCGGAATCACGACCTTCATCTTCAACCTCGACCGCAACGGCACCGCATCGCCGCAATCCGCGGAATTCTACGGCGACGCGCTGCTGATGAAACGCGGCGTCACGATTGTCGCCCTGGCCTGGCAGTGGGATGTGCCCCCTGGCGGAAGCGCGCTCCACTTTCAGGCGCCACCGGCGGGCTCCGCCGAGCGGCCGATCACCGGACTGGTCCGTAACGACATCACGATCGACAGCGCCACGACATCGATCTCGCTCGGGCACAGTCTCGCGCCGACACTCGCCTATCCGGTCGCCGACGAGAACGATCCCTCGAACGTGCTTAACGTGCGTGACGATCCCGTCGGTCCGCGCACGGTCGTTCCACGGAGCGAATGGCGCTTCGCGCGCGACAGCAGCGGCACAGTCGTGAACGATCCACGGTGGGTCTACATGTCGGGCGGATTTGCGCCGGGCAGAATCTACGAAGTCGTGTATCGGGCCAAGGATCCGGTGGTGGTGGGCACCGGGCTCGCCGCCGTGCGTGACATGATGTCCTATCTCAAATACGATCCATCGGCGGTGGCGCACGTCAGATACGGAATCGGTTACGGTGTTTCCCAGACGGGGAGATTCATCCGCCACTTCCTCTATCAGGGATTCAACACCGACGAGAAAGGGCGCGTCGCCTTCGACGGTTTTTTCGCCCACACTGCCGGAGCCGGCCGCGGAAGCTTCAACCATCGCTTCGCACAACCGTCGCGAGACGCGCAGCCGTACTCAACTTTCTTCTATCCTACCGACGTTTTTCCATTCACGAGCGTTCCAACCCTCGATTCAGTCACTGGACGTCGCGCCGGCTTTCGCGATGATCTGCGCGGCTCGGGGGCTACCAGAGTTTTCTACGTCGACGGCGGCCATGAATATTGGGGACGCGCCGCGTCACTCAGTCACACGACGCCCGACGGGAAACAGGATGTCGGATTTCTTCCCACCGAGCGCCGCTACGTCATCTCTTCGGCTCAGCACTCGAGTCCCGGTGCGTGGCCCGTTTCCGAGAATGCGCGCATCAGCGGGACAAACGCATATCACGGAGATCCGCTCGATCAGCGCCTGGCACTGAGAGCGCTGATGTCGTCGCTGATCGATTGGGTGAAGGAAGGGAAGGAGCCGCCGCCGTCACTTTATCCAACACTCGCCGGCGGGAATCTTGTGAGGGCAGCGGAAGAGCGCTTTCCCGCTATCCCCAATCTCCCGGTCGCGCGCGTCCCGCATCAACCATACAGACTCGACTTCGGACCGAGATGGCGGCATGGAATCATCGACTTCGAGCCACCGAAGGTGGGCGCGCCATACCCTGTCTTCGTGTCGCGCGTGGATTCGATCGGCAACGATCTTGGCGGAATCAGGAGCATTGAGTTGCTCGCGCCGCTCGCCACGTACTATCCGTGGCAACTAAGAACCGGCATGGCCGCGGCAACCGACCGGCTCCTCAGCTTTCGCGGGACCTTTGTGCCTCTTCCAAGGACCGACGCCGAGCGGAGAACCGCCGGCGATTCGCGTCCGAGCATCCAGTCGCTCTACAGAGATCGAACGCGATTCATGCGGCGAGTGGACGCGGGCATATCAGCGCTCATCAAGCAGCGATTCTTGCTTCCGACGGATTCCGTCGCCGCGCGGACCCGGATGAGCGATGTCTGGGAGCGGTACGGGGTGATCGCGAAGTAAAACTGCAACTGAACGAGAGGTCAGCCGCGAGCCTGAAAGCTGTCAGCTGTAAGCCTTAAAACGTCGGGACGCCCTTGGTGGCGTGATCCCAAAAGCGGTTGATTGTGCCTTGATTCGCGCCGATGACGTCCCGACGTCGTGAGGCTTAGAGCTATCAGCTGCAAGCTTCCAGCTAATCTCTCGTTCAGTTGCAGTTAAGTCCCGGGGAACCCCAGGATGCGCGCCGCCTTCACGATACTTTTGACTCGGTTCATGACAGCGTCGGCGCCCTTTGCATCTCCTTTCCCCCTCAGCGCTTCCGACAGGACCGCCCCTGTGAACGCGTAGGTGTAGGGAATTCCGACCGAGGCTCGATCGATCCAATCTCCCTCCTTCACCAGAGCCTCCGGCGCGTGATAGACTTCGTTCCAGAGAGCCTTTGTGCGCTCGAGATCAACGTTGAGACCCAGTACGTGAGGCGTCTCGGGCGTTTCCGCGATAGGATGGTCGACCAGCTTCTGCACGAAGCCCTGTGAGAGCAGATACGGCTGCAGTGCGGCGGCAAGGTGGCCGCCTCCGCCAGTCGAGAGGTAAATCGGGCGCTCGGGAAATGCATCCTTGATCAGGCGGAGCATCACCAGCTCATCGCGCACGAGGTATCCGGGGTCAATGCTCAGCGTCATGTTGTTGCCCTGCCTGAAAATCTGCGGCTCGTTGATCTGTATGTATTCGGGAATCGAGTCCGCCTGGGCGAACGTCATCTTGAGCGGCGGTCCACTCGGCTTCTTCCAGGTGGTTCCGCGATAAATCGCCGGTCCATTGGCGGCATCGTACGTCTCGATTGGGCGGCGAATCATCTGCCGCACGAACCAATCGGTGTCCAGGTAGGTGGTGACAGCGACGGTCACGTCTCGGCGCACGCCGTCGACTTCCTGCGCGAACCAGAGCGGGAATGTGTCGTTGTCTCCGTTGGTGATGACAATCGCGTAGGGCTCTAGCGAGTTCAGGTAATCGCGTGCCCACTGGTCGGTGAATTCATGGCCAGCCCGCGACGCGAACCGCCAGTTCGCAAAGAGCGGGATTAGCGCGATGAGGAGAATTGGCGCCGCCAGCATGAGTCCGCTCCGCGTCGGCCACGACGCGGCTGTGACGGACTTCTTTCCACCGGTCTTCTCCGCCGTTAGCCCTGCGCCTCCGAGCCAATATGCCAGCTGCTCCCAGGCGTAGCCCAGGCCGATCGCCGCCCACACTCCCCAGGCCGAAAAGCTCCAGATGTAGAAGTAGTCTCGATCACGCACTTCGCGCGCGACGTCGCGCAGCTCCGGATCCTGCGACCATCCGTACTTGAAGTTGAGGTAGTAGATGAGCGCGAGCGTCATCGTGAACATGAGCGGACCAAAATACCAGAACGTTTTTCGATCCCGCTCCCAGTGCACGTAACCGCCAAGGAGCCCAAGGCCGAGGAACAGGAACGCGAGCATGAACTGAAGTGCCGGCATCGTCCCGTGCGCGTCGCGCAGCCACTGCCACTTGAAGTAGAACCACCACATTTCGACTTGCGCCGGGTAGGACGCGCCGCGTTCCAGCTTCGGCCCGTACTGCTCGCGGTTGATGTTCGCCATCAACCGCTGCTCCGTGAGCCCGCTGAAGGTGCAACCAGCCTCGAGCTTCGTTTCGCACCCGGTGGGCGCGCCCTCGTTGATGGCGGGGAAGTAGGCGGCGCGTACCGGCTCGTAGATGAAAGGCGTGAGCCCGATGATGAGAGCGCCGAGAGCCGCGAGTACGAGTTTCCAACGGAGCAATGTGCGCCAGCGGGTGATGAGCATCGCGACACCGGCCGCGGGCAGCGGCAGAAATCCGGCCGGATGATTCGAGTAGCCGAGGCCGAGGAGGAAGCAAACCAGTACGACGAGACGATCCGCGCGCGGTGAATCGGGATCTTCGATCCACTCGATGATGATCCATGATGTGATCGTGAAAAACAGGAGCGAAATGGTGTAGACCTTCTCGTTGACCACCGATTGGTTCCACACCGTGAATGCCGTCGCACCGATGAGAGTGGCGAGGCTGGCTACAACGAGCCGCTGCCATCTCTCCGCGATCCAGCGTGCGACGATCCTCTCGGTGATCAGAAACCAGAAGCCGGCCGAACAGGCGCTGGCGAGCGCGGCCATGATGTTGATCCTGGCGCCGTACGAGACGGGGATTGGCAGTGACGCGAAAGCGTGGCCGAGGAGTATGAAAAAGGGATTGCCCGGCGGATGCGGGATGCCGAGAACTTTGACCGCCGCCATGTACTCGCCGGTGTCCCACATCGCCACCGAAGGCGCGAGTGTCAGCAGGTAGAGGACGAATACGAGCGCCGCCGCAATCGCGGCGGGGATGTACGAGGGCTTGTAGCCGTCTCTCTCGAAACGGGCAGCAGAGGCTGTCGTTGCCATTTTGGTCAGGTTCCTGATAGGTTGATTCGCGCCGCTTTTGCGACCTGTCGTACCCTGCCCATAATGGCGTCGGCCGCCTTCTCATCCCCTCGCCTCGACATCGCCTGCGCCAGGACAGCTCCGGTAAACACGTAAGCGCCCGGAATGCTGATAGAGGGGCGATCGATCCAGTCTCCTTCCTTCATGAGAGCTTCGGGCGCCCGATAGACCGTGTCCCAAAGAGCCTTGCTGCGATCGACATCGATGAACAAACCAGCTATTTGCGGCGTTGCTGCGTTGTCAGATAGCGGATGATCGACCAGCTTTCGCACCAAACCCTGGGAGAGCAGATATGGCTGAAGTCCCAGGCCCTCTCCAACTCCAGCCGCGACGTAGACAGGCCGCTCAGGAAATGAATCCCTGATTAGGCGAAGGAGCACGAGCTGGTCGCGCAAAAGGTAGCCGCGCGGAATGTCCAGTTTGATGTTGTCCTTCCGGAAAACCTGTGGTTGCGTGATCTCGATGTAATCCGGAATCGCGTCCGCTTCGCGGAATGTCATCTTGAGCGGGGGACCGACGGGCTTCGTCCACTGGCGATTCCTGTATATCTCCGGCCCCGCCCCCGCGTCGTAGGTTTCGACCGGTCGACGAATCAGCTGCCGCGCGAACCAGTCGATGCCGAGGTAGGTAGATACCGCGACCGTGACGTCGCGCCGCACGTTCTCCGCTTCCTGGGCGTACCAGAGTGGAAAAGTGTCGTTGTCTCCACTTGTAACGACGATCGCGTAAGGCTCGAGCGAATTGAGGTAGTCGCGGGCCCACTGATCCGTGAAATAGTCACCAGCTCGCGATGCGGACTTCCAGTTTGCTACGAGAGGAATGAGTGCGATGAGAAGGATCGGCGTCGCGAGAACCAAGGCGCGTCTCGAAGGTCGGCGGGTCAGTACAGGCTGCCTACGCTTGATTGTCTCTCGATCCGACTCTACTCGTTCCTTCCCGAGAAAGTACGAGATCTGTTCCCAGACGAAGCCGAGACCCATCCCCGCCCATACTCCCCACGCTGAGAAACTCCAGATGTAGAAGTAGTCTCGATCGCGCACC
The DNA here is from genome assembly GCA_003134685.1 of Gemmatimonadota bacterium. Lineage (GTDB taxonomy): Bacteria > Gemmatimonadota > Gemmatimonadetes > Gemmatimonadales > Gemmatimonadaceae > UBA4720. The sequence goes on from PLCA01000016.1 coordinate 11,887, forward strand.
TCGCGGTCAACTGCGTTCCCAAGGTCAGGAGCCTGCGACCAGCCGTATTTGAAGTTGAGGTAGTAGATGAGCGCGAGGGTCATGGTGAACATCAGCGGCCCAAAGTACCAGAACGTCTTTCGGTCGCGATCCCAGTGCACGTACCCGCCAAGGAGTCCCAAGGCGAGAAACAGAAACGCCATCATGAACTGGAGTCCCTGCATCGTCTGATGAGAGTCACGCAGCCACTGCCACTTGAAGTACAGCCACCACATCCCAACCTGGGCGGAATACGGCGCGCCGCGTTCCAGTTTCTGGCCGTATTGCTCGCGATTGATGTTGTACATCAACCGGTCCTTCGTGAGCTTGGTGAATGTGCAGCTCGCTTCGAGCTTCGTCTCGCACGCGGTGGGCGCGCCCTCATTCATCGCCGGAAAGTACGCTGCACGGACAGGCTCGTAGATGAACGGCGTGAGACCCAACGTCAGCGCACCGAGACCCGCAAGCACAAGCCGCCACCGTAGCAGGGTGCGCCAGCGCGTGGTGAGCAATGCGATCCCAGCGGCGGGAAGCGGCAGGAATCCCGCCGGATGATTGGCGTAGCCAAGCCCGAGCAGGAAGCAGACGAGAACGATGAGACGATCCGCTCTGCGTGAATCCGGATTTTCGATCCACTGGATGACGATCCACGAGACGATCGTGAAAAACAGCAGCGAGATGGTGTAGACCTTCTCGTTTACGACGGACTGGTTCCAGACGGTGAACGCGGTCGCGCCGATCAGCGTTGCGACGCTCGCCACGACAAGGCGTTCCCATTTCTCGGCGACCCAGCGCGCAACGATTCTTTCGGTGATCAGGAACCACAAGCCGGCCGAGCAGGCGCTCGCGAGCGCCGCCATGATATTGATCCTCGCCGCATACGAGACCGGAATCGGGAGCGACGCAAACGCGTGAGCGAGCAACACGAAAAAGGGGTTGCCCGGCGGATGCGGAAGTCCGAGCACCTTCACCGCAGCCATATACTCGCCGGTGTCCCACATCGCCACCGAAGGCGAGAGAGTCAGCAGGTAGAGGGCGAATACGAGCGCCGCCGCGATTGCGGCGGGGATGTACGAGGGCTTATAGCCGTTCTCTTCGAAACGGCGGGTCGGGACGGTCGTTGCCATTTATGTGATCGAAGGACGTTGGACGAGTGGATGAATTTTAGTCACTCCGCGGGCGCTTTGCGTTGTAACTGGCATAGTCGCAACTGAATAGTCGTGTCCGCTGACAACTGCAACTGACGGGCGGATTGACAACTACAACCTACGGGCGGACTGACAACTACAGACAACTACAACTGAACAGGCGGGAGGCGCCGGTAGCATAGGCATCAGTTTGTTAGTTCACTACGCCCGGACTTGCCTCTGTGGCATTCTGGGCACAACCACTTGCTTGTGTCATGACTCTACCGAGATAAGTCCGGGCGTCGTGAACTGAATCGCTGACAGCTACGCTACTCACGCCTCCCGCCTGTTCGGTTGGAGGTATCAGCCATTCGCAGTAGCCAGTTCTAAGCAGCCAGTCTCCCCCTTGCCTTCGGTCTATGTTCGGGTATACTCCGAGCCATGGGGTTCGTCGAGCTTAGAGCACGTACCGCCTTTTCATTCGGCGACGGCAGCACCTCCCCGGAAGCACTCGCCGCCCGCGCGGCATCACTCGGCTACAACGCGCTCGGGATCACCGACACTGCCGACCTGGGCGGGATCGTCCGCTTCGGACTCGAGGCACGCCGGCAGAATCTGAAACCCATTGTCGGCGCCGAGCTCAACATCGAAGGATGTCCCGCCGCTTTTCTGGCGAGGAGCAAGGAAGGATTCAACAATCTCGCTGCCCTCGTCACCAGGTCGCGCGTGGGTGACCTCTCGACGTGGAAGAAGGGAGATGGAAAAAAGACGCGTGGACGCCCGCGCATCTCCTGGCAACAGGTAGCGGAGCGGAGTGAAGGACTGCAGATGCTGACCGGTCCGGCGTCCGGGCCGATCGCATCCAGTCTCCGCGCCGGTAATTACAGGGGAGCGGAGCGCACACTCTGTCAGTGGCGAGACGTCTTCGGCGACAGGCTCGCGGTCGAAGTGCAACTGCACCACACGAGCGGCAACGAATCGGCGCTCGCTTCCGCCCTGATCGAGCTGGCCGAGCGGCACAAAGTGCCGTGGGTGATCTGCCACGAGCCCCGCTACATCGACAACGACAGCCGGCTCGTTCACGACGTGCTCACCGCCTTGCGATACGACATCACCATAGATGAGGCGCTCGCCAGGGGGCTGCTGCATCCGAATGGCGAGTGGCGTCTCGCTTCTCCCGAGGAAATGGCGGAGCGGTGGAAGGGACGCGAAGCGGGGCTGGAGGAGAGCGAGCGTATCGCATCCGAATGCGACTTCAGCCTCGCCTGGGTGAGGCCGCCGCTGCCGAAGTTTTCGGTCCCCGCCGGCCACAACGACGACACGTTTCTGCGCGAAAAGGTTTTCGAGGGCGCGCGCGAGAGGTGGGGAGAGATCGATGACAAGCAGGCCTCGCAGCTGGAGCACGAGCTGAGAGTCATCGGGAAACTCGGCTTCGCCGGATTTTTTCTGGTAATGTGGGACGCGGTGAACTTCGCCAGGCAAAAGGGGATTCTCTGCCAGGGGCGCGGCAGCGCGGCAAACTCCGCGGTGGCGTACTGCCTCGCCATCACCGCGGTCGATCCGGTGCGGCACGGACTTCTGTTCGAGCGATTTCTCTCCGAGATCCGCGTCGATGGGCAGACAGAGGCTCCCGACATCGACGTGGACATCGAACACGATCGGCGTGAGGAGGTGCTCGACTACGTCTACGGCAAGTACAACCGGGCGAACGCGGCGATCACCTGCATCATCCAGATGTACCGCGGGCCCAACGCGATTCTCGATTCGATGCGCGCGTTCGGGTATCCGGTCGAGATGGCGACGAATTTCTCAAAGAGAATCCACTGGAGCGATCCGGCCGAGGGAGCGAAGTACATCGAGGAGACTCTCGCTCCCAAGTACGGTCTCGATCTCGACAACCCGCGGGGCAGGGCGACTCTCGCGGCGATGGCGGCGTTCGAGGGAGTGCCCCGTCTTCGCTCCACGCACGTCGGTGGATTCGTGCTATCGTCGGCTCCCCTCGGCGACTACATGCCGGTCGAGCACACGACGATGGGGCGCACGATCATCCAGTTCGACAAGGACGATCTCGATGCCGTCGGCGTGCCGAAGTTCGATTTCCTCGGGCTCGGCGCCCTCTCGCTGGTGAGACGCGCGTTCGACATGATCGAAGTGCGCACCGGAACGAGGCCGGAGATGTACAAGCTGCCTCCGGACGATGAGAAGACGTACGATCTGATCGCGCACGGCGAGACGATCGGCACCTTCCAGATCGAGAGCCGCGCGCAGATCGCGTCGGTGCTCCATACAAAGCCCGAGCGCCTCTATGACATCGTGGTGCAGGTAGCGCTCATACGTCCGGGTCCGATCCAGGCGAATTTCGTGCATCCCTACACGGCCAGGCGGCGAGGGCTCGAGCCCGTGACGTACCTGCATCCCGATCTGGAGCCGATTCTCAAGCGTACGCAGGGAATCCCGATCTTCCAGGAACAGGCGATGGCGATCGCCATGAAGCTCGGAGGCTACTCGGCGGCGCAGGCGGATGAGCTGCGACGAACTATGGGACATATCCGTAAAGTGGAAAAGCTCCATCGTGTGCTCGAGCAGCTGCGCGCGCGCATGGTCGAGCGCGGAGTCGAGGAGCACGTTGCGGTGAAAATCGCCGAAGATCTCAAGAGCTTTGCCAACTATGGATTCCCCGAGTCGCACGCGTGGAGCTTCGCCCTCATCGCGTACGCGACCGGGTATCTCAAGGCGCACTACACGGCGGAGTTTTACGCCGGCTTGTTGAATTCGTATCCGATGGGGTTCTATCCGCCGTCGACACTCATTCACGATGCGAGGCGGCACGGGCTCAAGAGTCTTCCGCCCTGCATGCGCGACGGCGACTGGGAGTGCACCACCGAGCCGACGGAAAATCCGGACAGGCCGGCGCTCAGAATCGGGTGGCGGCACATCCGGGGACTGGGCGAGAAATCTCTCGACGCGCTGAAAGCAGCGAGGGGCTGGGACCGCTTCGCATCGATCGACGATGTGGTGCAGCGGGCAAAGCTGCAGCGCTCCGACGCGCTGCAGCTCGCGCGCGCCGGAGCATTCGGCGCCTGGGAGCCGGATCGCCGCCGCGCCGCCTGGGTCGCGATGCGCGCGGTGGGAGATAGCCTCCCCCTCGCTCCGGCGCGTGTGACACCATACAACCCGCGTCCTCTCACGCGGGATGAGCTGATCTTCCTCGACTACTTCTCGGTCGGTATCTGCGTCAACGGCCATCCAATGGAGCATCTGCGCGAGGAGCTGCAGGGCGCGGGTGTGCTCGACTCACGTCAGCTCGAGAAGCTTCGGGGCGGAGAGTCGATCGTCACGGCGGGCCTCGTCACCATTCGGCAGCAGCCGCAGAGCGCCAAGGGCACGGTGTTCCTGCTGATGGAAGACGAGTTCGGGTTCATCAACGTGATCGTTTCCAAGAAGATGGTCGAGAAGTATTCCGAGGTGGTGAAGTTCTCGACCTTCGTAGCGGTCAAGGGAAGGTTCGAGCGCGACGGAGGAGTGCGGAACGTCATAGGGCTGAACTTCCAGGAATTGAAGGTGAAGCAGATCGTCCACGCCTCTCGCGACTTTCACTAAAAGCGCACGGCAACGACGGCCAGCGCCGGACGCGGTCGCCTTGCCGCTGGAGCGAGCGAGACGTTATCGTAGGCGCATGCCGCACAAGCAGCAGTCGGGACGCGCTTTCGCGAGCGACAATTGGGCCGGTGTGCATCCCGAGGTTCTGGCGGCGATGGCAGCCGCAAACGTCGGGCACGTTCCATCCTACGGCGGCGATCCCTACACGCGCGATGCCGTCGCCCGAATCGGCGACGAGCTCGGCGGGGATGCCCAGGCATTTCTGGTGTTCAGCGGCACCGCCGCGAATGTGCTCTGCCTCCAGAGCATGGCGCAGTCGCACCAGGCGGTGATCTGCGCCGAGACGGCGCATGTCCACACTTCGGAGTGCGGTGCCGCCGAAAAGCATATCGGATGCAAGCTGCTCACGGTGCCTTCACCGCAAGGCAAGATCACCGTGCCGGGAATCCGGGAGCATCTGCATGACATCGGGAACGAGCACCATGCGCAGCCGCGCGTGATCTCGATTACGCAGGCGACGGAGTACGGCACGGTGTACACGCCGCAGGAGATCCGGGTGATCGCGGATTTCGCGCACGCGAATTCGCTGCTCCTGCACATGGATGGCGCAAGAATCTTCAATGCCGCGGTGAGCCTCAACGTTCCGCTGAAAGCGATCACGAGTGGCGCTGGCGTCGACGCGCTCTCGTTCGGCGGCACGAAGAACGGCCTGGTCGCGGGAGAGGCCGTGGTCTTCTTCAAGCTCGCGCTGGCGGACGATTTCGAGTTCAAGCGCATGCAGGGGATGCAGCTCTCATCGAAGATGCGGTTCATCGCGGCGCAGTTCAGCGCGCTGCTGACCAACGATCTCTGGAAGAGAAGCGCTACCCACTCCAACCGGATGGCGCAGCTGCTGGCGGGAGAGCTCGCCGGCATCAAGGGTGTCACGATCACCCAGCAGGTGCAGGCGAACGAAGTGTTCGCGACGATGCCGAAGGAGATAATCCCGAAGCTGCAGGAGCGGTGGCCGTTCCATGTCTGGAACGAGGCCAATTCCGAAGCGCGCCTGATCACTTCGTTCGACACGGCCGAGGCCGATGTCACCGATTTTGCCGGTCTTGTGCGCGAAGCGATCGGCGCCAGGGGGAAATAATGGATCTGAAAAATGCTGCGGTGCTGGTCACCGGTGGGAGTTGTGGAATAGGCCTCGAGACGGCGCGCCTCCTGCGAGTGCGCGGCGCGCGAGTGGCGATTTGCGCGCGGCACCAGGATATACTCGAAGCCGCGGCGAAGGAGATCGGCGCGCTGCCGATAGTCGCAGACGTAAGCAAGGAAGACGACGTGCTGCGGATGACCTCCACGGTGCTCAAGGAGTACAGCGACTACAACGTGCTCATCAACAACGCCGGTTTTGGCTCATTCGCCTCTCTCCTTGAGCTCACCGGAGACGAATTCTTTCGCGTGTGGGAGACGAACGTGCTGGGAGCAATGCTCGTTGCGCGCGAATCGGCGAAGCATTTCGTCGGCCGCAGTTACGGAAATATCGTGAACATCTCCTCGACCGCGGGGCAGCGCGGATTCGCCAACGGAACGGCGTACTGCTCGAGCAAATTCGCGGTACACGCAATGACCGAGTGCTGGAGGGCGGAGCTTCGGCAGCACAACATTCGCGTCATGCAGGTGAATCCAAGCGAGGTTCAGACCAGCTTCGGCGAGGCCGAGTCGACGCACACGACCGCAGAAAATCCGACCAAGCTGCACGCGTCGGACATCGGTCACCTCATCGTGAGCATGCTGGAGACCGAGGATCGGGGGTTCGTTACCGAATCGACAATCTGGGCGACCAACCCAAAATAGAACGGCAACAAGACGAGATCCGAGAGGAGAAAAGAGAACGAAACGGGATCCGAGATCTGAGAGGCGCAGATGTCAGTAGATAGTCACTGCCCTTCGACCGTTCGATGCGTGTGAGCCTACCGTATACAGTAGGAAGGGCACCTCGTGAGGTCCGAGCGCGGTGCCTATGCCCTCAGATCTTTGCTTCTGAGATCTCGGATCCCGTTCAGTTGCTTTGCTTCTGAGATCTCGGATCCCGTTCAGTTGCTTTGCTGCCGAGATCTCGGATCCCGTTCAGTTCGTTTCTAAAGCTTGAACCGACTCCTCGCCGCGCTCACGATCAGCTGAGCGGACCCTTCGATCCCCAATCGCTCAGTGTTCATGCTTAGATCATAATTCTCGAGCGCGCGTCGATCGCGCTCCCAATGCAGCCGCACCCATTGATCGCGCTTCTTATTAGTATCATCCACGAGCCGCGCAGCTTCCTCGGCGCCGATGCCCTCGCGCTTCATCGTCCGCGCGATCAGCGCCTTCCGCGGCGCGTAGCAGAATACGTGGAGCGTGTCCTCGCGCTCGGCCAGCATCTCCCAGGTGCCGCGCCCGACTACGACCAACGGGCCGCGCACGATCGCTTCCTCGATGATGTGCCTGGTGACTTCGATGAGCTGCTCGTCGGTTGGACGCTTTGCGTCCGCGATGGGCGACATCCACTCCTGCGAGCCCATCGCCATCGCCGAGGTCAGTCGTTCCACCAGTGAAGGAACCCTCTCCTCACGCGCCTGCACCTCGGCTACGCTCAATCCCATGCGGGCCGCTACTGCATCGACGACTGCATTGTCGAGCAGCGACCATCCCAAAGCTTTCGCGACGATGGCGGCGACCTCCGAGCCTCCCGACCCGTAAAGCCGTGAGACCGTGAGAATCGCCAAGTGTCAGTCCTGAGAGGGGCGGCGGCGCTTTGACAAGTGCTAGTCCTGATAAGGGCGGCGGCGCTTCTCTTCGACGGCCCGGCCGTAAGTGCCTGCATCCGATCGCGCGATTTTCTTGCGCGCCACGAGAGACTCGAGCACCAACTCGCACCCGGCCGCAAGGACCGGGAGATCGTCCATCGGCGCCAGGCCCACGGTGTTCACGACCTGCATCAATCCCGGGATGCTGCCGAAACCTTCGACGACGGCGTCGACCCCGACATCATCGGTCACCTGCAGCGCGCCACCAACATCGAACCACATGATGATCTCGTCGGTACTTACCCCGCCGGCGCGGTCCTGATAGGTCGCATCGGCGGCGCGGCGTATCAGCTCGCGAGCGATGACGTGTCCGCCGACCAGCTCACCCTCGTACTCCAGCTCGATCTTGCCGGTGATGGCCGGAAGCGCGGCGTAAATGTCGGCGATGCGCGGGACAATGTCGCGCTCACCTGTCCGAATCGCGCGCCGCTCCGCGTTCGACACGACGTTCTCGAGAACGGAGATCGGCATGCGCTGGGAGACCCCGGAGCGCTTGTCGATGCGCTTGTCGTTCCGCGCCTCGAACGCGACGCGCTCGATCACCTCGGCGATGAAGTCCGGCACGCGCACCTTCCCGGCGCCCCGGGCCGTCCACGCTTCCTGATTCGTGATCGCCATGCCGAGCTCGACGCTCTCGGGATAGTGCGTCGTCACCTCGCTCCCGATGCGATCCTTGAGCGGCGTGATGATCTTGCCGCGGGCGGTGTAATCCTCGGGATTGGCGGTGAAGCAGAGCATGACATCGAGCGGCAGCCGGACCGGATAGCCTTTGATCTGGACGTCGCCTTCCTGCATGATGTTGAAGAGGCTGACCTGGACTTTTCCCGCCAGGTCAGGAAGCTCGTTGAGCGCGAAGATTCCGCGATTTGACCGCGGCAGCATCCCGTAGTGCATCGTGAGCTCGTCGCCGAGGATGTGTCCTCCGCGCGCGGCCTTGATGGGATCGAGGTCGCCGATGATGTCGGCTACCGTGACGTCGGGCGTAGCGAGCTTCTCGACATAGCGTTGATCCGGATCGAGCCATGCGATCGGCGTGTCGTCTCCGGCTTCGTTCAGAAGATTCTTCCCGTACTTGGAGATCGGAGCGAACGGATTGTCGTTCACCTCGCTGCCGGCGATGATCGGCATCGCCGGATCGAGTAGCGTAGTCAGGGAGCGGAGGATTCTCGACTTCGCCTGTCCACGGAGGCCGAGGAGGATGAAGTTGTGCCGGCTCAGAAGGGCGTTGACGATCTGCGGCATGACCGTCTCCTCGTAGCCGATCACTCCATGGAAAATGGGCTTTCGGGTAGCGAGACGGGTGAGGAGATTCGAGCGAAGCTCATCTTTTACCGACAGCTGTCTCCGGTCCGGAGAGCCGAAGGCAGAGCGCTTGAGTGCGCCAAATGTTTCCGGGTTGACCGACAACTGACTCTCCGCGGGAAATGCCGACTTTGAGACTTAATCTAGCCCGTGTGCGTGAGGGCAACCAGAAGGCTCTGCCCTTGACACCTGTTCAGGATGAGATAAATTTTCGCGCGCGCCAAAACGGGCACCGCGATCGCGGGCACGGTACCGGCGACTTATCCCACGTTCCTCTCTAAGGAGATCGTAAATGAAGCGCCTGGCCCTTGTCGCCGCCGTTCTCGCACTAGCCGCATGCACCGCCAAGAAGGATGAAGCAGCAACCGCCGACACGTCCGCTCCCGCCATGGCTCCGGCCCCGGCAATGACGGACACGACGATGAAGATGGACTCGAGCGCCAGCACCACCACGAGTCCGACGGCGTCGAGCACCACCACCAAGACCACCAAGACCACGAAGACCACCGCGAAGAAGAAGTAAAGCTCCTCGCTGTGATCAAAAAGGCGCCACTAAACAGTGGCGCCTTTTTCGTTTTGCTCGACTTGCACGCTGCATTCTCCTCCGTCCCATCTTGCCTGCAGCGTCGTGCCCGGCGGCACCTCGCGCCTCACCATTCCCAGTGCGACGCCACCAAATCGCGGTGACAGCGCGGAGCTTCGAATGTCGCCGATCACCTTGCCGGTCTCGTCCAGCAGCTCGGCGCCGTTCGGCGGTGCCGGCCTGGTGACGAACCGCAGCCTGCGCAGGAAGCGATTCACGTGGCCCCGGAAGTGAACACGCGCGACAGTTTCCTGCCCGATGTAGCAGCCCTTGGTATAGGAGATCGCGCCTAGCTCGTCGAAGTTGGCTTCCTGCGGGAGCGTTGATTCGTCCATGTCGGCGCCCCACTTCGGACGACCGCTCTCGATGCGCGCGATTTCCCAGGTGTCCTGGCCCCCTGGAAAGACTCCCGCTGCCTCCAGCTTTCCCTTGAGCGAAGGGGCCGCCTCGCTCGGAATGAAGATCTCGAATCCATCGAGATCCATCTCGGGGACGCGGGCGATGATGACTGTCACTCCCTCGAACGGCCGGCTGATGTGCCCGTAGGGCGCGAGATCCGCGATGTCCTTCTCGTCGACGTCAGCCACGTGCGACACCGCCAGGCGCGCCGACCGTCCAAAGACTCCGAAATCACTGAGCTCGGACGTAAGATCGTGGTAAGGCGCGATGCGCGGGTTGACGTATTTGTGCACCATCTCCTTCCATCCCGGAGCGGCAGCGGCGGAAGTGTCGATCAGAAGCGAATCGTCGAGCGCGAAGATGCGGAGGTCGGCGACGATCTTGCCCTTGGGAGTGAGCGCGGCGGCGTATTGGCCTTCACCTGGAACCAGGGCCGAAACGTCGTTCGTCACCATTCCGGTGACCAGCTCGGCGGCCTTCGGTCCGGATATGCGCATGCGCGTCCGGTCGCTCCGATCGAAAAAGAGAGCACCGTTGTGCAACGCGGAATACTCGTTCATTTCCGACATTACCTGCAATTAAGCCAGTGCCCAGAGCGGGCGCTACTGGCCGAAGGCGGCATACGATGCGTCGAGCAGATCGACGGGATGAATGGCGCGGGCGGGGATTTCGGCGCGAATCAGGCCGGCGCCAATCTGCATCAGACAACCAGGATTTCCAGTCGCCACCCACGGCGCTCCGGTCGCGCGAATATTGGCGAGCTTGGGCGCGAGCACGGCGTCGGATGTCTCCGGCTCGATGAGATTGTAGATGCCGGCGCTTCCGCAGCATTGGTCGGAATCGTGGAGCGGAACGAGCTCCAGACCCGGGATCGCGGCCAGAACGGAGAGCGGGGGCTGCGTCACGCGTTGCGCGTGCTGGAGATGGCAGGGCGCGTCGTACGTCACTCGCAGGGGCAAAGGCCCACCTTCGCGCGGACCAGCGGCAGCGAGAAGCTCGCTCACATCCTTCGCTCGGGCGCTCATGCGCGCCGCCCGCTCGTGCCACTCGGAATCATCCTTTAGAAGATGTCCGTACTCCTTCATGATCGCTCCGCAGCCCGCGGCATTGACCGCGACGAACTCGGCGCCCGAGCGCTCGAACGCTGCGATGTTGCGTCGCGCGAGAGAGCGGGCAGTCTCGAGATCGCCGGCGTGCGCGTGGAGCGCGCCGCAGCAACCCTGGCCGGGAGCAGCGGCAATTCCGTAACCGTTCACCGCGAGGACGCGCCTGGTGGCGCGGTTTGTCTCGCTGAAGAGGCCGTCCATCACGCAGCCGCGTAGTGTTGCGACATTGCCTCGCTCGCCGCGCGTCACGGGCTCGTAGCGTGAGCGCTCGATGGAGCGGCCGGTGGATGCGAGCATCGCCATCGCGAACCCGAGACGCCCCTTGATTCCGGAAAGGAGCGTGGGAATAGGAGTGGCCGCGAGAATTCGGGAGAAGAACATCGCGGGGCGCAGCAGCCACTCGCGAGCGAAGACGAAGAGGATCGCCCGCGCGATGAAGGGCACAGGCTTGTACTCGCGCAGCGTAGCTCTCGTCGCTTCGAGAAGTTGTCCGTAGGGAACGCCGCTCGGGCAAACGGGCTCGCACGCTCTGCATCCGAGACACTGATCGATGTGCTGCTGCACACTCGGATCATCGGGCCTGACCGTGCCCTCGAGCAGCGACCGCATGAGAAAGATGCGTCCGCGCGGGCTGTCGTTCTCGTCCTCGAGATTGAGGTACGTCGGGCAAGCCTGGAGGCAGAATCCGCAGTGCACGCACGCATTGATTCCCGGCAGCGCGTCGGCGAGTGGGGTGCCGGGAAGGGCGCAGCCAGGCATCGGATCGTGTGGCAGCGGATTGGTGGGGAGGGCTGCGGTCAAGTCAGTCGCCGAGTATGCCGGGGTTGAGAATGCCGTGCGGGTCGTACGCTTTCTTGATGCCCTGTGAGAGGGAATCGGAAATCACCGTTGGCGAGACAATGGGCCAGACTTCAGCGGGCAACTTCTCGTAGACGACGACTCCCTCACCGGGGTTCTCTGAAGACACTCGCAGGTCCACAGATGTCCGGCCGTCTGGAATTCCAGCCGCCACCGTCAGCGCCTGCGGGGAAGTGAAGATGCGCATCACCCCGCGATGAATGTTGACGTAGCTGAAGATGCCCGGCATTTCGTCCTTGAGCATCGCTGCTGATGTTGCGACAAACTGGACCGGCAACGCGGCAATCCGGATAGTGTCATCAGCGCCGTTTTCCAGATTTCGCAGCTGACTCCACATCGCGTCTGCCACTTCATCGACTTTGACGACCGTCGCGATCGCCTTGATCTGGGCGTCGACAGCTGCAGCATTGCCTCCCAGTCGGATCAGGCACACGGGATTATCATCGAGGCTGAGCGCGCGTGCCGAGGTTGCATTCAACAATTCCATGGCAAAGGGCGCGATCGGAGCGCCGCGAAACGCGCGAAGAAGTCCTGTCACCTGCTTTTCTGTTCCTCGCAGCTTTACTACGAAGGTTCGATCGACCTTTGGCCGCGCATACAACCGCAACGTCACCTCGGTGATGACGCCGAGCGTTCCCCACGAGCCTGTGAGCAACCGGGACAAATCAAAGCCCGCGACGTTCTTCACGACCTTGCCTCCGCCTCTCACCACATCGCCACGACCGTTCACGAACTCCAGGCCGAGCAAGAGGTCTCGTGGGAATCCAAAGCTTGATGCGAGTGGTCCGGCCGAAGCCGTCGCGATCGTCGCCCCGATCGTTCCGTCATTCGAGCCGTACGGGTCGAGTGGAAGCCATTGGTCGTGCTCGCCAGTCACGCGCCCGATCTCATCGAGTGTCGTTCCCGCTCGAACGGTGAGCGTGAGGTCGCCCGGCACGTAGCTGACGACCCCGCTGTCGTCACGAAGCGAAAGCGTTTTGTCCGCGCGCACAGGCCGCCCCGCGTCGAGCCAGGTCGAGCGGCCGGCGATCCGGAGTGGAGTCCGATTCGATCCGCTTTCCTTGATCGCGGAGACGACCGCTTCCGTGCTCACATGCTCACCCGCAAACGGCCGCCGGGCACGGCGTGCCATTCCTTGCAGGCGTGAACCGGAACGACCTTCCCCGGATTGGACCGCCGCTCCGGATCGAACACCGCGCGCAGTTCGCACATTGCGTTGAGCGAGCTCTCGGAGAAGATGGATTCCATGTACCCCATCTTGTCGAGCCCGACGCCGTGCTCGCCGGTGATGCTGCCGCCCGCATCGATGCACGCCCGCATGATCTCGGTCATCGCTTTGTGCACCCGCTCGCTTTCGGCCGGATCGTCGGCGCTGTAGGCGATGTTCGGATGAAGATTTCCATCACCGGCGTGAAAGACGTTGCACACCACGACGCCGTATTTCTCGCTGATCGCGCGAATGGTGGCGAGAATATCAGGCAGACGCGTCCGCGGAATCACCGCGTCCTGGACGATCAGGTGCGGCGCCAGGCGTCCCATCGCTCCAAATGCCTTCTTTCGTCCCTGCCAGAGCTTCATGCGCTCCGCATCGTCGCGCGCGACCTTCACGTTGCGCGCGCCGCCATCGAGGCAGATCCGCCGCACGGCTTCGAGGTCCGCCGAAACGCCAGCGTCCAGTCCGTCGAGCTCGATGAGTAGAATCGCCTCCGCATCCCGCGGGTAGCCCGCGGCATAAATGGAATCCTCGACCACGCGGATGGTCGGACCATCCATGAACTCCAGCGCCGCTGGTACGATTCCGGAAGCAATGATCGCGGAGGTCACGTGCGCGGCCTGGTCCACTGACGTGAAATCGGCAAGCAGCGTCCTCACCGTCTGCGGCTTGACCATCAGCTTGACGGTTATGTCCAGAGCGAGCCCGAAGCATCCCTCTGACCCGATGAATGCTCCGCGGAGATCGTAGCCATCTCGCTCACCGACCTTGCTGCCCAGCTCGACCACCTCGCCGCTTGGTAGAACAACCGTCATCGCCAGCACGTGGTTGAGCGTGACCCCGTACTTGAGGCAATGAGGACCTCCGGCGTTCTCGGCCACGTTGCCGCCGATCGTGCACGCCGCCTCGCTCGAAGGATCCGGAGCGTAGAGCAGACTGTGAGGTGCGACGTGCTTGTTGAGCCGGAGATTCACGACGCCGGGCTCGACCGTGGCGCGGCGGTTTTCGACGTCTAGCGAGATGATCTTCTTGAGGCGATGGAGCCCGATGACGACGATGTCGTCGGCGAGCGCTCCGCCCGACAACCCGGTGCCGGCGCCTCGAGGGACGAATGGGAGTCCTTCGTCGGCCAGCAGTCTCACGACTGCGATGGTCTCTTCACGCGTCCCCGGAAAAACAGCGAGCCTGGGCTGGCGCCTGTAGCCGGGCAATCCATCGGAGTTGTAGACCAGCAACTCGCTCGGCCGACTCAGCACGTGGCGCTCGCCCACGATTTCAGCCAGACGCTCCGCGATCGCGGACCGCGTCGGCGGAGTGTGAGCCAGAGTCGGGGCGCGAGTCGGCTGGGTCATCCGTGGAATTTAGCTATTCATCTCCATCTGGCGGGGCGCCGACGAGATGGAGCGCGTCACGCTCAATCCTGTAATCGAGAGGAGTCCGCATTTCTTTGAGCTCGCCATCGAGCCCGATCAAGGCGTGGGACCTGGTAAGATCGATCCGGCAACTCTCGACGAGGAAGTCGTCGAATTCCGGAAGTTTCTCCGCTTCCTTCGTTCCCTTGGCAATGCCGGCCAGCGCCACGGCGAACAGACGCGCCCGCTTGCGACCACCAACGACCATGACGTGGAGTCCCCGCCTCCCGTTCTTCACCCTGCTGCCGAGTGTCGGCAGCTTGAGCTCGCGCTCGCCAGCGCCGATGAAGACCATTGAAGAGCGGTAGATCTTTTTCTCGCCTTCGACTTCCAGCGTCACCGTGAAGGTACGCAGCCGCGCCCATGTGCTGATGAGGGCCAGGAAGCTCGCGATCCTGTAACCGACATACTTCTCGAACCGCTCGCGAACACGGACAAAGGTGACGTACGCGCCGATCGAGCTCGTGTTCAGAAACAGAGAGCCATTGACGTAGGCAACGTCGGCGCCGATGAGCACGCCGTTGGCGGCAACCAGCGCTGCCTTCCGCAAGTCCTCCGGAATGTTGTGATCCTTGGCGAAATGGTTGAGAGTTCCGGCCGGGATGATCGCAAGCTCGACGTCTGTTTTGGCGACAAGCGAGGCGGCGGTGGCGATGGTACCGTCACCGCCGGCTACCACGATGCGCTTCGCTCCTCCATCGATTGCCTGCTTGATCCTCCTCTCCAACTCGCTCGGCTGAACCTCCTCGAGGTCGAACGTCCCGTCCGAGAGAGCCGCGCGCGCCGCTTCCGCATTTCCGCCGGCAGCATTGAGAAAGACCTTGAGCTTCGAGCCGCGCGGAGCTGCAGGCGCGGTCTGTGTCGCTGCCATCAGTTGTGGAGTAAGAGGAGGGAGCCAACGGGGATGGACAGCCTCCTATACAAGAAAGACGCCGGCCAAACTTCGCCCGGCGTCTCTTCCTGTTGATGTCCAACCATGCTTCAACCTACAGCTTCTAGCTCCAGAATCCAGCGAGGGCGGAACCGTCCGGCGACTCTCTGAGCTTCTCGAACGCGCGCTCACGAATCTGTCTGATCCGCTCACGGGTGACGCCCATGAGAGCACCGATCTTCTCGAGTGTCATCGCGTCGGAGCCCTGCTCGAGGCCGTAATAGAGGTGAAGGATCTTGCGCTCGCGGGGGGTGAGGTACTTCCGGAAAACGCGGTCAATGAACTCGCGCATCAGATGGAAGTCCGTCACGTCCTCGATTTCGGCGCCGTCGACTCCGGCGAAACGTTCGCCGAGGGTGCAGGCCTCGCGATCAGAGCGATCGATCGGGGCGTCGAGCGAGATCTCCGTGGCCGACATCTGCTTGGCCGAACGAACTGCATCGGGGGTCTCTTCGAGAAGTCGTCCGATCTCGTTGTCGGTGGGATCGCGCTTGAGGACCTGCGAGAGAACGGTCTGCGCCCGGGCCAGCTTGATCAGCTGCGAATTCTGATTGAGCGGGATTCGAACGCTTCGAGTCTGCTCGGCAAGCGCCTTCAGCACTGCCTGGCGAACCCACCACACGGCGTAGGAGATAAACTTGACGCCTTGATCGGGGTCGAACTTTCTGACTGCCTTGAGCAGGCCTTCGTTGCCGATGGCGACGAGCTCACCAAGGTCGAGACCGTGACCCTGGTATTTCTTTACGTACGAGATTACGAAGCGAAGATTGGCAGTGACCAAACGCTCTGCTGCTTTCTCGTCGCCTGCCTGCGCACGACGCGCTAAACGCCGCTCTTCTTCGGCGTCAGTGATCAGTGGAAGCTTTTGAATGTCCTGGAGGTACTGGTCGAACGCGGTAGAGGGGGAGGAACGGAAGAAGCCTTTGGATCTACTCTCGCCCGTTGTCTGCATAAGCCCCTTGGCAGAGACATTACCGACCGGCGTTGCCTGGGTGGCGCGCCCGGTTCTGTTGGACGCGCACGTTAACTAGGCGCGCACTCCACCGTCAACAGCCACATTTCATGCCACGTTCAAGCCTGCGGATCTTTGGGCTTCGTTCGGGTCGTGGCGCTTACAATCCCGATTCCGATCAGGATGATGGCCCCCACAGTGACCCAAGTGGGTGAGACGCCAAGAAGGATGGCGGCGATTGCGAGACCAATGATCAGGACGATGAATCCAATCAGGTAGGTGCTGAACGAGGACATTATGTGATTCCGGTTAGGATTTTCCTGCCGCAATCGAGCAAATGTAAGGCCAGTTGTGGCCTGAAAAAACGCGGTCAGCGCTTCGCGAGTCCGTCCCACCGAATGGGCATGAGCGAATCGTTCGGGACTTGCTCGACTTCGCGCGCGACGAGTACTGCGCTGCCCCAGTGACGTCCGAAGCGCGCTGCTTCCTTGCAGTCGGGGTTCCAGATGTCGAGCGTCGCGCCCAGCACGTTGCCGCCGGTGTCGTCCACGAGGTAGCGACCCAGGTATTCCTCGCCGAGGAAGACTTCGACGTAGCGCGCGAGCGGGAAGATTCTGGGATCGGCCGCAACGATTCCATGCCGAGTCTGGCGTCCGCGGCGCGTTTCACCCTGAACGCAGTACTGGGTGAGTGAAACCGGGACGGTGATTCCATTCTGGGCGCGAGCGAACTTTGATGGAATGAGCGGAATAATGCCCTTTTTCATCTTGATCGCTTCATGCGCCGTAGCGCGGACGATGCTCGCGGCGTACGGGAATATGTCGATGCCATAGGCGACGGGTCTCGTCACAGCGGTCGTCGCCTTTGCGACTCTCGCGGCTGCAGAGGGAAGCGCCCTTGCCATGTCCGACACGGTTTCCGCCAGCGGACCGCCGAGCATTCCCGCGGTCTCGCGAATCCTTTCGATATCGGCGCTGGCTTCGGGCTCGAGCTGCGGCCCCTTGCGAGGCGGAACCTCGATTCCGGCCCCAATCGGAGCGAGCGAGGGGAGCGCGATCGCTCCGGTTCCTATGAGAGCGACAGCGAGGGTTACCGCGACGATGGTGCGCACGACCTCCTTCCGCCGATGGCTGGGCGAAACGTCGTTAGCGGCCACTGGTGGGAGGCTGCGCCGAGAGATTCTGACAATTTTCATGCAAGCACCTCCCGCAGTTGATTGTCACTGACTGGAACCGTCCATCCCGTCTCTGCCCCGGCCATCGCTCCAATGCGAAGGGGAAGGGCGAACCTCGTCTTGCCCGACATTCCCTTCTTATCCGACTTCATCGCCTCGATGACCGCGTCCGGTTCGAAGCCGGGTGGGAGGTCGGTCGGGAGCCCAGCGGACTGCAGCACCTTTGTGATCGTGGCTGCGGTTCCGGTCCTGGCTACGCCGATCTGTTCGGCGAGCTTGCTCTCCAGTGCCATCCCGATCGCGACGGCCTCACCGTGTAGCAATGAGTAGCCGCTAACCAGCTCGACGGCGTGGCCAATCGTGTGGCCGAAATTCAGAGTTTTCCGAAGGCCTTCCTCCCGTTCATCACGTGAGACAATGTCGGCCTTGATCTCTACGCTACGGACGATGAGCGAGAGCATCCTGTCACTCGCCGAACCGTCCGCCGACAGCAGCTCTGAAGCACCGCTGGCGACCTCACGAAGATATACGTCGTCCGCGATTACGCCATGCTTGACAATCTCTGCAAAACCCGCACGCATTTCTCTAAGTGGAAGCGTGGCAAGGAGTTGGGGGTCGACAAGCACAGCAGTCGGAGGGTGGAAAGCGCCCACCAGATTCTTGCCCGCTGGGGTGTCCACCGCGGTTTTCCCACCAATCGAGGCGTCGACCATGGCGACCAATGTGGTGGGTATCTGGACCACCGGAATTCCGCGCATGAACGTCGCGGCGACGAAGCCCGCAAGGTCGCCGATGACCCCACCCCCGAGCGCAATCACAGCCGAATCGCGCCCATATTTGTTGGCGAGCATCTGGTCGGTGAGCCGGGCCCAGCTTTCACGGGTCTTGGTCGACTCTCCGGCGAGGACAGTGAAGACGTCCGCGCTGCCCTTTTCAAGCTGGCCGCGGACCTTTTCAGCGTACAGCGGAGCGACGTTGGAATCCGTGATGACGGCGTACCGATGAGCGGGGGCGAGCTCCCGGGCAACGGCGCCGGCGTTGGCCAGGAGACCGGGGGCAATCCGGATCGAGGACCCCCCAAGCCGGATCTCGCGGGTCACCAGGTTACTTCGCCAGCACCCGTGCGTACGTTCGCGACGCGCGCGAGAGTGAAGAGGAGATCCGACAACCGATTCAGATAAATGACGACGAGGGATGGGATCTCGACCTCCTTCTGGAGGTGCACGACCCTCCGCTCTGCTCGCCGGCAAACAGTTCTGGCGACGTGAAGCACCGCTCCTTTGCGGCTTCCGCCGGGGATGATGAATGCCTTGAGCGGTTCCAGCTCCTTCTCGCAGTCGTCGATCGCGCGCTCGAGGTCCCTGATCCGCTGGTCGTCGATGTTGGCCTTGGTCAGGTGGCTGTGCATCTTCTCCAGGTCCGGCGTGGCGAGGAGAGCGCCGATGCTGAAGAGATCGCGCTGCATCGGCACGAGGACCTCGTCGATGCGTGGGAGCGGCTCGATTGCGCGCGCCATCCCGATGACGGCATTGAGCTCGTCGACGTCGCCGTAGGCTTCGACGCGGGGGTCGTCCTTCTGGACTCGGCCGCCGCCGAATAATCCCGTGTCGCCGGCGTCGCCGGTCTTCGTGTAGATCTTCATCGCTCGGAAATCTACGCTCATTAACTTCAGTTGCCGGTAGTATCGCGTACAACTATCAATCAACTCTAATGAGCCTCCCCGACGACGAAGAATTGCCAGACCTCGAGTTCCCCCTCGGCGATGGGACGGCCGAGACGGGTGCGACGGTCTACTGTCCCTACTGCAATGAGACGGTCGAGATTGTGATAGATCCCGGCGGCGGACCAGCGCAGGAATACGTCGAGGACTGCGAGGTCTGTTGCCAGCCCTGGAGCGTGAGCGTGCAATATCGTGAAGACGGCTCCGCTCAAGTCAGCGTCGAGCCGCTCGACGAGTAGAGGCGGGGGACCGGAGTAGGCCGTCGGCCGGTCAGCGGCGACCGGAGCAACTCTATCGGGCGGCTCGCGCCGCTCTCCACTCGGGCTCGAGGATCGAATAGACCGCGAGCGTCTCGAAGCAATCCCACTTGATCGCCCAGTCGCGCTCGATTCCTTCGGGCGTCATCCCGAGCTTCTGCATCACTCGTCCCGATGCCGGGTTCCGAACGAAGTGGCGTGCTTCGATGCGGTGGAGGCCGAGCACCTCGAAGCCGTAATCAATGAGGCGCCTGCTCGCCTCGGTAGCGTATCCGCGATTCCAGCCATGGACCGCGATCCAGTAACCGAGCTCGGCGCGTCGGTGCTCTGGCTTGATCATGAGACTGATGGCTCCGGCCAGGCGGCCTGTCGCGGTATCGACAATCGCGAAGGTCGCGTTGCTGCCCTCTGTCCAGGCCGGGCCATGAGCGAGAATCCAGTCGGCTGCTCCGCCATGTGGATACGGGTGCGGAATGTTGAGGGTTGTGTCGGCGATCTCACGCATGCCGGCGAAGCGCTCTACGTCGAAGGCGTCATGAGGGGTGAATGGGCGGAGGGTGAGGCGCTCCGTGTACAGGGTCGGCTGGTCAGGCACGCTTCGATCTACAGTTCTGGGAAAGGAATGAGGCAGAGTCTAGAGCACCGCTCCTCGGTCTGCCAGCGCCCGCGTCGGATGTCCCGTGAGCTCGCTACTATATATTTCGCGTCAGAGATGACCCACGAGATAACCGACATCACCGTCATTGGCGGCGGTCCCACGGGACTGTTCGCCTCTTTTTATACGGGAATGCGCGGGGCGACTGCACGGATCGTCGACGCGCTGCCCCAGCTCGGAGGGCAGCTCACGGCGCTCTACCCCGAGAAGTACATCTTCGACGTCGGGGGCTTCACCAAGATACTGGCTAAGGATCTCGTCAAAGCGTTAACGGAGCAGGCGGCGCAGTTCCCCTTCAAGGCACACCTGAACCAGAACGTCACCGCCCTCGAGCGGAATGACGATCATTTCGTCCTTGTCACCGAGACCGACCGCTTCCCGACGCGCGCGATCGTGATCGCCGCGGGGATCGGCGCGTTCTCCCCGCGGCGCCTGCCGCAATCCTGCGCGGAACCGTGGTACGGGCGGGGGATCTTCGATCGGGTGTCCGATCCGGAAGAGTTCCGAGGCCAGAGCATTGTCATCATCGGGGGAGGCGACTCGGCGTTCGACTGGGCGCAGCAGCTGCGCGACCGCGCGAAGGCCGTGACGCTCGTCCATCGGAGCGACAAATATCGCGCGCACGGAGCGACCATCGCCGACGTTCAGGCTGCCGCCTCCTCGGGGGAGGGGCGCACGACGCTGCTACCGTTCCACGAGCTGCACGACGTGCTGTCGCGTGACGGTAAGCTTACTGGCGTGACAGTGCGCGACGTCAAAGCAAAGACGACCCGCGACGTAGATGCGGATGTAGTTCTGCCGATGCTCGGCTTCCACAGCGACATCGGCGCGCTGGCCGAGTGGGGATTGAACTGCGAGAAGGACGAGATCGTCGTCAACAGCCTGATGGAGACGGGGCGGCCAGGGATCTACGCCGCGGGTGACATCACGACCTATCCCGGCAAGCTGAAGCTGATCGCGACGGGATTTGGCGAAGCCGCGACCGCGGTCAACCAGGCGGTTCACTTGATCTATCCCGAAAAGAAGGTGAATCCGGGACACAGCTCCAACATGGCGATCTTCGGACAGAAGGACGACTAGCTCGGCTCGTCCAGGGCAGCGCTGGCGGAGAGGGTGTGGGCGCTCCGCTCGTCTTTAGCCGCGCGCACGCAAAGGATCCACGTGAGCATTGCGGTGCCGAGGGTCACGGCGAGATCCGCGAGATTGAAGGTCCAGAAGCGGTGTGTGCCGATGCCGATGTCGATGAAATCGACGACTCCGCGCGCGGAGCGGAGGCGGTCGAACAGGTTGCCGACCGCGCCGCCGCAAATGAGCGCGATCGAGGCTATCTGGAACCGGTCTTCACGCGGTGTCTGCCGGTACATATAGGCCAGCACGAAGAGCGTTCCGAAGGACAGCAGCACGAACCAGAAGCGGGACGATGGCCCGAGCGAAAAGCTCATCGCGCCGTCGGGGTTGTATGCGAGAGTGAAGCGCAGCACATCGTCGATGATGTCGTGCGGAAGGTAGGGCGGGGACAGCGCGGTGACGGCGAATCGTTTGCTCGCGACATCAAGGAGGATGGTCGTGAGGAAGATCGTCCAGAATCTATTGGCTCGTTGCGGCATGAATCTCTTTAGGGTGTTGCCTCCCTACGGCGTCGAGCGCGAATGCGTTTCGCCGCGGGGCTGGGGCTGGTGGTTCAATAGAGCATTATAGATTTCAGTACACTGAACTCCAATCAAAAGACGATCGAGGCGGAATGGCACGAACCCCCGACATGCGAAGCAGGAATCCTCTTCACTATCACCTGATCGGAATTGGTGGCACTGCCATGGCTTCGTTGGCGGGACTGCTGAAGGCCGCGGGTCACACGGTCACCGGCTCGGACGAGAACGTATACCCGCCAATGTCGACGGGGCTCCAGGAGATGGGCATTGCTTATACCCAAGGGTATCGCGCGGAGAACCTCGAGCCGCGGCCGGACATCGTCATCGTCGGGAACGCGATCTCGCGAGGAAACCCGGAGCTGGAGGCGGTGCTGATCCAGAAGCTTCGCTACACCTCGGCCGCCGCTACCATAAAAGAGGAGTTCATCTGGGGCCACCACTCGATGGCGGTGGCCGGCACGCACGGGAAGACGACGACGACATCGCTGCTGGCGTGGGTGCTGGAGTCGGCGGGGCTCAAGCCGAGCTTCCTGATCGGTGGAGTCGCGGAGAACTTCGGGACCTCGTTCAGGCTGACCGACTCCAACTATTTCGTGATCGAGGCTGACGAGTACGATACCGCGTACTTCGACAAGGGCCCGAAGATGTGGCACTACCTGCCGGACACCGCGATCGTCAACAACATCGAGTTCGATCACGCCGACATCTATCGAGATGAAGAGGCGTACAAGTTCGCGTTTGCGCGGTTCATAAATCTCATTCCGAAGAACGGGGTGCTGATCGCGGGCTGGGACTCGCCGATCATGCGTGAGCTGGCGCCCAAGTCTTTCGCGCCGGTGGAGTCTTTCGCCTACGGAGACGAGACCAAGCCTCCGGTGGGCCAGCCGCACTGGCACGCGCGCGATGTCGAGTTCAGCGAAAGCGGCACGCGGTTCCGCGCGTTCCGGTCCGACAAGGAATGGGGATTGGTCGACACGCCGCTCGCCGGCGCGTTCAACGTCAGAAACGTTCTGGCGGTTATCGCCGCGGCGGAAGCCGTGAAAGCGGACCCTGACGGTGTGCGCGAGGGACTTCGCACGTTCGCCAGCGTCAAGCGGCGGATGGAAGTGCGCGGTGAGGTCCGTGGTGTCGTGGTGATCGACGATTTCGCGCACCATCCGACAGCGATTCGGGAGACGATCGACGCGATCAGGCAGAAGTACAAAGGGCGGCGTATCGTCGCGGTGTTCGAGCCGCGCAGCTACACGGCGCAGCGGCGGGAATTTCAGGATGATTACGTGAAGGCCTTTCGGGGGGCGGACGAGATAGTCTTTGCCGCGCTTTTTCGTCCTGACCGGTACACGAAGGAAACGGCGTTGGACCTCGACCAACTCGTACGCGATCTCGCTTCGACGGGCAAAGGGGCGAAGCAGCTCAAGGATGCCGACGCCATCGTCAAGGATTTATCGCCGAGGCTGAAGGTGCGGGACGTGGTGCTGATCATGTCGAATGGTGGGTTCGGCGGCATCCACCAGAAATTGCTTGACGCGCTTGGGCGCAATTGAAAAGCAACGGCAACGGAAGACTACCGGCCGGGGGCTGCCGGCGGGCCGGCCGAGGGCTTCGGGCTTAACGACGGAACGGCTATAGCGCGGAGACTAAATGCGCTTGCGGGGCGCGACTGGCGTCAGTTTGGCCGATCCGGTCTTGGCGATGATTCCGAGTTTCAGCACCGTGTTCCAGTTACGGGCGGTGCCGCGACCCAGGCGCTTCTCGATCATCACATGCGTCAGCTTGGAGCGGCCCTGTCCGTTCGGGTAGAAGATGTAGGCCTGCTTCCCTTTTGCCGTTATGATCTCCGGGCCTTTCCCTTTGATGTCTGCCTGGAGTGCGGCGACGACCTCGGCATTGGGCGCGCTCTTCAGGAAGAGCGCTATCAGATGCCCTGGATCCCGCTCGGCTTCCTTGCGATAAGGATTCTGCCGGATCAGTAATTTCCACTCCTCAGGAGTGCGCACGAAGAAATCAACTTCGAGCGAGAGCCTGTCCGCGGCTTCCGACTCCAGGAAGCGCTCGAGCTCGGCGCCCGTTCGCACCTTGCTCGAGAAGATGAGGTTGCCGCTCTGGAGCAGAGAGCGTGCGTCCTGGAGACCGACATCCGTTATGAAATTGCGCAGATCGGTCATGCCGATCTGCCGGTGGCCGCCGACGTTGATACCGCGGAGGAGCGCGATGTGAGTTGTCAGAGGGAGCCGTCAGTGGTGATTGACACGCCAACAACCTAGCGAGGGCGTGCAACAGGCGCGAGCGCACATTTTTCCCGCGTCACTACGCGCGCGCGGAGTGTTCTCGATTGCGCTGCCCCGGCCCGCGCTTCGTGCTCCGGTACGGTCGCTCCCACTCCCGCAGGTGAGCCAGCAGATAGTCGAGCGAGAAGATGTGCCGCGAGTTGTCGGCTTTGCGGCGGAAGATCACGCGCGACCAGCCGCGCATCCCGGTGGGCGTGTACCACTCGCCATCCATGTGCAGCTTGTCGCCGGAGATCGCCCTGATCAGAACGCGCTCGTACTGCGAGCGCGGAAGGACACGCTCGGGAAAGAGATTGTCCCACGTGCACAACCGACCGACGTCCTCGTAGCCAGGTGGACGGTCGTCGAGGTCGAGGAGCGACGGGGCACGTCCCTTCATCACCGAGCCGATGAGGCGCAGCGTGAAAGGATCCGAGTAGCGACGGATATTGGGCCAGAAATGCTTGGTGATCCGGCCCGCGATCTCCCTCAAAGAGAGGAAATGTCCATGAGTGGTCGGCCACCTGTCCTCGTCGATGTCGCAGGTGAAGGGGTTTTCCGGGAAGCAGTCGAAGCGCGCCAGCCATCCCTTGCGAGTGGTGTGCGGCATGGGACGAAATCCCCTGATGATTGGGATATCGGTCTCATCGAGCGCGCTGATCTCGTAGCTCGGCCAATGCATAACCTCGCGGACGATGCCCACGATTAGAGTGGCGGTCGCGATCATGAGGGGCGCGTCGGGGGTGAAATCGGCCGTAACTTCAATGCGATCCCCACGGGGCCTGACGCCGATCCCGGTTGACCGGCGGTTCGCCGCGAGCAGCATCACGGGAACCGGAAGGATGTGGGCCAGCAGATATGCGAGCTGGTCGACGGTTCTCGTCGGGCCCTGCTCCTCTTTTGGCACCTCGAAGGAGATGTTGTAGTGGGTGCTGAAGCCGGCGAGCTGTACATCGCTGTCGTGCGCCTGCTCCCAGGCGTCGAGCTCCTGCCGGACGAACAGGATCGCTTCCCAGAGTGAGCGTCCGGCGCGCGCGGCGCAGCCACGCTCGATCTCGATCACTGGGGTAGCGACCTCGATGACGCCGGTGTCGAAGTAGACCGCGCCGCCGGTGGGCAGGTGATACGACCTCCCCTTCCGGTGCATCATCTTCTCACGGATGAAACTGCGCGGGCTACCGAAGGTATCCTCCGGCTTCACCTGCACGCCGTCCACGATCACGGCGAATTCGGCTTCCATACCGATCGCCGCGAGCTGGATCCGCTCGCGAGTGGATGATTTGTTCTCCGGTCCTTTCTTCTTCTTCAGCGTCATTCTCTTCTTTTAGCCAGAGTCCTGAATCTTCACTTATTGAATCGTGCGATAGCTCCGTCAACTTTTCACATCCCGCGGTACCGACAACACGTAGCCCAGATCGAGGTGGAGGTGGTCTTCCGCGAAGCCGGTCGGCGCTCCGTAAGGGCGGGTCCAGATGCCCGGCAGAGTCTGGCGCGCGATCAGACTGAACCGCTCGATCGCGCCCCGATTGTCCAAGTAGGTGTCGCCAATTCGGTAGATGTTGGCGGCCGTTCCCCAGGCGTGTGGGGTCGCGTTCTTGGAGAAGCGGTGGGAGGGCGATCGATAGCCCCCATTTGCGGAGATATGGACAAGCGTCCCAACTGCATCCCGAAACCTCTCCAGGCACACTGCCAACAGCGTTATAGCGCACGGAACGTACCGGGGAAATGTCCTCAGGGGCGGCGCTTCCCGGACGTCGACCTGGATGAACTCCCAGAGCAGGAAATGCGAGGCTAACTCGATTTTCATGGCCGAGTCCCAGGACGGGACCTCATAGAAATAGCGGGGAAGCTGACGGGGAAACCCGGTCGCGTCCTTCCACTCCTCCCCGGGCCTGAGCGCCTTTCGATACTCGGGCGGGAGGGTAAGCCCGTCAACGACCCGAAGCGGGAAATTCGGGGCCTCATTCACACCCGGCGTCTCCGCGAAACTGGCGGGGTCGCTCATTCATCCACCGGGCCTTGGGTGAGGTACTCGTATATGGTATGCGAGATAGCGGCGATCGTACGCGAGCGGCCGGTCGTTTCGGGGTCCCACTCTGTAAGGATCACGAGCACGTAAGGCTTCCGTTTGGGCAGGTAGACCACTCCCGCGTCGTGGGCGACCGTTGATATCTCCCCCGTCTTATGAGCGACGCGTGTGCCTTTCGGCAGCCTGGCGGGAATTCCCTGGTTGAATTCCTGGCCGTGGAGGATGTCCATCATCCGCCGCGACAGGGCGGGGGAGAACGCCTTTCCCTCCGACAGCATGATGAGAATTCTCAGCAGCCCATCGGCGGTCACCATGTTGTTGATGCCCTTTTCGAACGCCAGCTCATCTTCGACCCCGCGCCTGAGCTCGATCCCCTCGTCGACATGCAGCTCCTTCAGCGTCTGATTGACGGCGTCCGATCCGATCACGCCGAGCAGGAGATTGGTCGCGAGATTGCTGGAGGTCGTGATCATGTGATACGCCAGCTCATCGACGCGCATCATCTTGCCGATTGCGTTGTGTACGGCCGAGTTGGCATCGCGCCCCGATTCGACGCGGAACGGGATGTTCTCGACGACGCTCAGGAAGCGATTGCGGACGTGCACGCGGGAATGCGGCAGAAGATCGCCGCGATTGATCGCGGCGAAGGCGCCGAGAAGGATCGGAACCTTGATGGTGCTCGCGGCGTGAAACCAGCGGTCGCCGTGATAGTGGAGCTCGAGGCCGGTCTCGGCATCGCGCAGGGCCACAGCGATGGCTTTGGCGCCCGACTCCTGTTCGATCTTCTCGATCTGCTCTCGCAGTGCGCGGTCGCGCGGCACTATCTCCGTCGTGGGCGGTGCGGACCCTTCCTCCTTCGGCATCGGGGAAATCAGGAGTATGCTACGCGGGGATCCGCTTTGGCGTAGGCGAGATCAGTGAGGAGATTGACCAACACGAACACAACGCTCAGGAACAACACAGATCCCTGAATCGCCGGCAAATCGCGTCGCGTGATCGCATTCACCACGTAGCGCCCGAGCCCGGGCCAGCTGAAGATCGTCTCGGTGAGAATGCTGCCGGTGAGATAGTATCCGAAGTCGAGGCCGAGCACCGTGATGATTGGAATCAGCGCATTCCTGAGGGCGTGCCTCACGACCACGACGCGCTCCGTCAATCCTTTCGCGCGAGCTGTGCGGACGAAGTCGCCGCTCAGCACATCGAGCATCGCCGATCTCGTCACGCGAGCGAGAAATGCAATCGATCGTGAGCCAAGGGCGAACGCCGGAAGAATGAGGTACTTGATACCGCCGTAGCCCGAAGGCGGTAGCCACCTCAGCGTCACTGCGAACACCAGGATAAGAATGAGCCCGACCCAGTACACCGGGAACGAGATTCCGAGATACGCTATGCCAAGTCCGAGGCGGTCGAACCAGCCGCCGGGATTTCTCGCGCTCAAAACGCCGAGTGTGATGCCAAGCACGGATGCGAGCAGCATGGCGGATCCGGCGAGTAGGAGCGTCTTCGGGAATCGCTCGCGGATGTCCGTCATAATCGGCCGCTGGGTGATGTAGGAGTTTCCGAAATCACCACGCAGGACACCGCCTGTGTAGTGAGCGAACTGGCTCAACACCGGCTCGTCGAGGCGAAGCTCCTTTCTGAGTCGCGCGATCGTCTCGGGATCCGCGCGCTCACCCACCATCTCCTGCACCACATCGCCGGGCGCGACGCGCAGGAGCAGAAAGACGACTACCAGGACTCCAAACAACGTCGGAATCGAAAGCAGCAGTCTGCGAACGATGAAAGACAGCACTTCGCTATTTGGTAATTGTCACGTCGGTCCAGCGCTGGCCGTTGAAGACGGCCGGCACGGCGAAGCCCTTGATCCAGGGCTGCACCGCGTAGACATCCTTATAGAAGAAGAGATAGATCATCGGCGCGTCGTCGTACGCGAGCTGGTCGGCCTGGGTGTAAAGGACGTTGCGCTTGGACTCATCCTGCTCGCGGTGGGCCTGGTCTACCAGCGCGTCGAACTTCGGGTTGGAGTAATACGATACGTTGCCGCCCGCGCCCTTGTTCTTGCTGTAGAGAAGTGGATAGAGAAAGTTTTCCGCGTCCGGATAGTCGGCCCACCATTCCTTGACGTAGAGGTCGCTCTTTCCGTTTCGGGCGGCCTCGCGAACCGACGAGGCGTCGCGCTGCACTATCGTCACGCGGATTCCCGCTTCGGCGAGGTTTGCCTGAATGGCTTGCGCGAGGCGGGGGGACTGATCGGTGGTCGCTGCCCAGAGATCGACGTCTATTCCTTTCGGATGCCCCGCCGCGACCAGCAGCTCCTTCGCTTTCGCAACGTTGTGCGCATACCCTTTGCGATTCGGATCGGCCCCGCCGAGGATTGCCGGAACCACGCCAACGGCGACGGTTC
The DNA here is from genome assembly GCA_003134685.1 of Gemmatimonadota bacterium. Taxonomy (GTDB): domain Bacteria; phylum Gemmatimonadota; class Gemmatimonadetes; order Gemmatimonadales; family Gemmatimonadaceae; genus UBA4720. The sequence continues at coordinate 40,368 of PLCA01000016.1, forward strand.
CGCGGCCCGCCATGACAGCGCTGAGGATGGTGCTGACATCTGTCGCGTAGTTGAGTGCCTGCCGCACGCGAACATCGGCGAGTGGCCCTCGCGCAACGTTGATGGCGACGTACCAGAAGCGAAGCGCCGGCGCGGATGTGAGAAGTTTGCTCTTCACGGGATCCGTCGCCCAGGATTTGCCCGCTTCGTCCGGGACTGAAAGCACGTCGACGTTGCCTGCTTCGAATTCGGCGGTGGCGGTGCTCATTTCCGGAATGATGCGCGCCATCAGCGAATCGGTCTTCGGCGGGCCGTCGAAGTAGTCAGGATTCCTGGCGAAGCGCAGGTAATCGTCGTGTCTCCATTCGACGAACTTCCATGGTCCCGTTCCAATCGGCTTCTGACCGAAGTCGGCCGGGGGATTGTCGGGCACGATGGAGTTGACGGGCATCGCCAGCTCCTTCGGGAAGATCGAAAGGGGCTCCTTCAACGTGATCAAGACAGTGGAGTCGTCTGGAGCCGCGAGACCGCTGATGCTCGTCGCCTTGCTCGCCGCGAAATCCTCGGCTCCCTTGATCGGATATAGTGGCCAACCGCGTCCGCCCTTCGTTTTGGGGTCGAGCACGCGCTGGAAGGTCGCGACTACGTTCTTCGAGGAGAACGGGCGTCCGTCGTGGAACTTGACGCCGCTGCGAAGATGGAATGTGTACGTGATTCCGTCGGCGCTCACGTCCCACGATTTCGCGAGCCCGGGAACCACCTTCGCGTCCGGAGTGAAGCGCGTCAGTCCATCGAAGATGTATGCGACGGCGCGTCCGGTGGGGACGTCCGTCGAGAGGGCTGGATCCATCGATCGCGGGTCGTAAGTATCGCGCGAATCGATGATCGTTTTGCGGGAAGGAGCAGATTCGCCGCCGCCACAGCTGAGAATCGCCGGTATTACGAGGAGGAAAAGTCGCCGCATGAGTGTCTTCTGACGGTTGACATGAAGGGGCGAAATACGAGAACTTTCGCGCACCCCGAATTAGGCCTCACCGTGAGCGCAGAATACTATTATCGCCGCCGACTTGGCGCCAAGGATCTACTGCCTGCCGTTGGCGTCGGCGTCGCCGCCGGTATGGCCGTTTTCTACATTGTGCAACTCTTAATCCAGCGTACACCACTCGTTCCGCAGGGCGAGCAACCTCGCACGCCGACGACACCCCCCAACCGAATGCTGGGCGAACGCATCGAGCCTGAAACAGAGACGCACTACGCTCGCGAGCTGCCGCCCGGGCAGCCACCAGGCGCGCGCGCGCCGCAAGGGTGAGGTTTCCCCGGATACGACTCGGGGTCTATACCGCACTCGCGTTCTTCGCAGCGTTTACCGGCGTCAACAGCGCACGCGCGCAGGACATCGAGTGCCAGCGTGGCGACCTCGAAGTGTTTCGACTGGTGTTCGAGGGGAACAAGGCCTTTTCGGACGCTGATCTTGCCAAGACGATTGTCACCGCGCCATCGGCGTGGGCGCGGCGTTACCTATACCTGCCCTTCACGGTCAAACATTGTCTGGATCGAGCTGAACTCCCGAACGATCGGGCGCGGTTGATAATCTTTTATCGCCGTCGGGGGTATCCGAAAGTGACCGTAGACACCGTCGTAAAGGTGCTGGCGCCCCGGGCGGTCGAGGTCAGGTTCAACATCAGCGAGGGACCCCCGATGATACTCAGGTCCTTCGTGGTCAGCGGACTGGATTCGGTTCCGGAAAAAGCGCAGATCCGCCGTGGTGTGCCTGTGCGCGAAGGCGGAAGATTCGACCGCTTTGGGATAGATGCCGCGGCGGACACGGTTCGCCAGCGACTGCACAACGATGGATACCCGAGGGCTGAGGCGGTCAATCGCTTCAGCGTGAACGACAGCACTTGGAGCGCGTGGGACACCCTTTACGTGACGCCCGGTCCGAGGACGAAGCTTGGAGCAATCAAGATCAACGTGATACCGCTTGATTCTGCAAAGGGCCAGCAGATACCGACCAGAATCGTGCGCCGGATCATGGGGCTCGATTCGGGTGAGCTTTTCCGCGAGGACGAGATCATCGACGCTCAGCGCGCCCTCTATCAGACCGAGGCGTATCAGCACGTGTCGATAACGCCCGACTCGGCCTCGGATACTCTGGTCACTCTCTACACGAATCTGGCCGAGGCTCCAATGCATGCGGCGAGAGCGGGTGCGGGATACGGAACGCTGGATTGCTTTCGACTGACCACCGAGTTCACCGACTACAATTTTCTGAACGGCGCGCGCCGGTTCGATCTCAATGCGCGGGTCTCGAAGATCGGAATCGGGAAGCCGCTCGACGGCGCGCCGGGGCTGTGCCCGGCGGCAAAGCAAGACGTTTTCAGCAACCGTCTGAACTACTACATCGGGGCCACGTTCAGGCAGCCAACGTTTCTCGGACTGAGAACGGTTCCGACGATCACGGTATACAGCCAGCGCGTGTCGGAGTACAACGCGTATCTGCGAACGACGGCGATTGGAGGCGTGGCATCGGTGGTGTGGCGGGGCCTCACCAGAACGCCGGTCAACCTCGCCTACTCTATGGACCTCGGCCGAACCGAGGCGCAGCCGGCGCTTTTCTGCGCGGTGTTCAACCTGTGCGAAGCGGCTGAGCGCGAGAGAATCCAGCGCACCCAAACGCTGGCGGTGCTGAGCCTCGCCGTGACGCGTGACAACTCGAACAATCTTCTCTCGCCAACGCGCGGGTCGATCATCAGGCTCGAAGCGCGGCATTCGTCGCCGGCCATTCTTTCCAACAAGGATCTTCAGTTCAACAAGCTGGTTGGAGATGCGTCGCGGTACATCAGCGCCGGCGGCGGCAATGTGCTCGCCTTCCGCATCCGCGGCGGAAGCGTGTTCGGCCGCAACGTGGCGTCGGCGACGGCGTTCATCCCACCGCAGGAGCGGTTGTACGCCGGTGGTCCTACGACCGTTCGTGGATTCTCGCAGAATGAGCTCGGCTCGCTGATCTACATTGCACCCGGTCGCCAGGAGATATCAACGGTCGACAGCCTTGGTCAACCGATAACAGTGCTTCGGGACAGCAGCGGTTTGACGCGAAGAGTCGTTCCGGTCGGCGGCAACAGTCTGGTCGTTGGCAACATGGAGCTGCGCCTCAGAAGTCCGTTCTTGCCCGAGCTCCTGCAATTCACTCTGTTCACGGATGCGGGCGAAGTCTGGAATCGTGGCAGCACGGCGACGCTGAGTGGCGTAAAGCTTAAGGTCACTCCGGGCGTTCAGGTAACCGCGTTCTCTCCCGTTGGCCCAGTGCGAGTGGCGATAGGATACAACCCGTACCAGCGTCCCACCGGACCGCTGTACTATGAAGCGACGAACGAAGGCGGGGAGCTAGTGTGCGTGAGCCCTGGCAACTTATTGCCGGTGACGATAACTCCCGTTCCGAGCTCTACCGACGTCATCATTCATCAGCAATCGGGCGTGTGTCCCGCGACATACCAGCCCGCCAAGCAAAACAGCCTTCGCAGCAAGCTGACATTCAGCTTCGCAATCGGTCAGGCGTTCTAGCTTCCCATGACACGCCGGCTCCGTATCGTCATCGCGAGCGCCATCGTCCTGGTGGGGTTCCTGCTGATCGTCTTCCTCAGCTTCATTGGTGTCACGCACACCGGCTTCGGCCAGGAACGCGTGCGCCGAATGGTGTCGACGATGCTCGAGGGCAGCGTGAAGGGCAAAGTCTACATCGGCCACATGAGCGGCGGATTCTTCACCGGCGTGACGATCGACTCGGCGGAGATGAGAGACGACGAGGATTCCGTTTTCTTCGCGTCCGGGCCGATCACTGTTTCGTACGATCCGCGGGATCTCTTCGACCGCCGGATTCTTCTCAGCCATCTCGAGGCCGACCGTCCGGTAGTTCACCTGCGGCAGCACGAGAACGGCGACTGGAACTGGAGGAGAATCTTCCCCGCGAGCGTCGAGAAGCAGAAGAGAAACGAGCGCGGGTTCGGACAGTACATCGTCGTCGACTCGACTGTGATCCGCGACGCCACGGTCACGCTGACGCTGCCGTGGCATCCGTCCGACACGCTGCGCGGAGCACAGCGCGATAGCGCCCTCAGATTCGAGCTGACGCGCTCCGATCACGAGATACGGCGGACGCGCGAAGGACTCGCGCGGACCTGGAGATGGACCCAGGCGCAGGCGAATCTGGGCTTCGCCCGGCTCGCGGATCCCGACACCGTCGGTCGCCTCGTCAGAATCAGAAAGGCGAGCTTCACGGAAACCGATCCTCCGTTCAAGTTTCGCAACGTCTCGGGCACGGCGCTCAACCTCGGTGATTCGGTGTTCATCGACAGCGATCATTTCGACCTGCCCGGCTCGACCGGGAAGGCGCACGGCAGCGTCGTATGGGGGAGTGATCTTCCGATTCGCTACTATCTGCACATCATCGGCGACTCGGTGTCTCTGGCCGACGTTGCGTGGGTCTACCCGACGCTGCCCACCACTGGTGGCGGCAAGATGGTGCTCGACATCAGGAGCGAGCGGAACCCGCGTTTTCTCGACTACATCCTGACGAACATGGATGTGCGCACTACCCGCTCGCGGCTGCTGGGTCAGATGACATTCGGCACCGGCGGGGCGGTGCTCGCGGTCAAGAACGTCGATCTCCAGGCGACGCCGGTCGATTTCGATTTGCTCCGTACCCTGAATGGAAAGGCGTTTCCCTACGACTGGCAGGGAAAGATCACCGGCACCGTGAAGGCGTCGGGCGGTCCGCTCAATCATTTCAAGGTCGAGCAGTCGGCGCTCATCTTCGAGGATGCGCACGTGCCCGGCGCTGTCACCGAAGCGCGCGGCGAAGGCGAGCTCGACATCCTCTTTCCCGCCTTCACGGCGTTCCACGATTTCAACGTCGACGTCGCGACGCTCGACGTGCGCACGCTCCAGTACCTGAACAAGTTCTTTCCCAAAATCAAGGGAACGGTATCGGGCACCGCGACGCTCGACTCTTCATGGCTGGACGTACGTTTCAAGAACGCGAATCTCCTGCATCACGATGGCAACGAGCCGATCTCGCACGTCACGGGCAACGGCCGCGTGACGTGGGGCGACAAGTATCTCACTTACGATCTCGCGCTCCAGGCGCAGCCGGTGTCTTTCACCGCACTGACGCACTCGTACCCGCTGCTGCCGCTGCAGGGCAGCTATACTGGCCCCGTGCAGGTTAAGGGCATGTCTCCCAATCTCCTGATCAACACGACATTGACGGGGCCGGCGGGGACGTTTGGATACAGCGGATTGGTTGACGCGGATCCTGAAGAGTATGCGGCTCGCGGCCGCGCGACTTCGACCGCGCTCGATCTGCGAACATTGCTGGAGAACAACGCGCTGCCGCACTCGCAGCTCACTGGCCAGTACGATCTCGATCTGCGGGGCGTAAATCTGGCCTCCCTCACCGGCAAGGCGGTGGCGTCGATCGAGAAATCGACCCTCGCCGGCTTCCGCGTCGATCCTTCTGTTGCGCGGGCGCACTTCGCCGGGGGAGTCGTGACGGTGGATACGCTCGCGCTCAACGCGGCGGGACTCAAGGCTCGAGCGTCCGGCACGTTCGGGCTGACTGGCGCTCACACCGGCTCGCTCAAATTCTCGGCGGTGATGGATTCGTTGTCGCGACTTCGGGCGCTGGTGCCGGGGCTGGCGACCACGGCGCAGCTGGACTCGCTGGGGGGCAGCGCCGAGCTGAGCGGGGAGCTGACAGGAAGCGCCGATCATCTCTCGCTCAACGGAATCGTTCACGCGAACGACGTGCAGCTCGGCACGCGCAGTGTCCGGAGCGTGCGCGGAACCATTCTCCTCGCCGACGTCACCAAACAGCCGAGCGGATCGCTGATATTCGGCGCTGACACCGTCGCGCTGGGGCCGGTCGGCTTCAACAGCATCAGAGCTTCAGTGGCGCTCGCCTCGCCGACTTCGGGCCATTTCAGCGCATCAATGTTGAGCCAGAGCGGCGTGCAGACGGACCTGGCGGGAAATCTCACGCGCAGCAAGGACACGACCGTTCTGAGACTCGACAGTGCGGCGGTGCTGGTCGATACGGACAACCGCTATCGCCTTCAGGCACCGAGCCGCGTCGTTTTCTCGAAGGGTTTCCTCACGCTCGACTCGCTCATCCTTCAGCACAGCAGCAAGGCGAGGCTGATCGTCGAGAACGTGCAGCTGAAAGGCGACTCCATCAGGGGGCACGTCCGCACCGACAGCGTCGACATGCGGCTCTTCCGCGCGTTCGTGCCGGGACTGGTAGATGCCCGCGGAGCAATTGTGGGAGATGTCGAAATTCGGGGGGACATCAAGCAGCCGAGGCTGTTCGGTCAGATCTCTCTGGCCGACGGCACGGCGGCGTTCTCCAACATTGGGACGCGCTTCATTCACATCCGGGCGGACATTGCGCTGTCGGGTGACACCGTCCACGTCAAGCAACTGTCCGCGGAGACGAACGCGGACCGACGCGGGGTGTTGAACGTCGAAGGCACGATCAGCTTCGAGCACTACGACAACCCGTCGTTCTCGCTCGTCGCGAACGCATCGAACTTCCATTCGATCGACAAGCCGGGGCTGGCCGCGCTCGACATCTCGACGGGGTCGCCGGTGACGCTGACGGGATCGACGCAGGATGCGGTGATGCGCGGCACGATCCGCGTCGAGCGCGGAACCATCTACATCCCCGACGTCGTGAAGAAGAGGATCATCGATCTCAACGATCCCGAGTTCCTGGACATGGTCGATACGCTGCTCGCGGCAAACCGGCAGGTGATGCCGCGCGCTCCGAAAGCGGTGGCGCGAAACCTGAGACTCGAGAACGTCGCGGTGGACATCGGACCAGATGTCTGGCTGCGGTCGTCCGAGGCGAACGTCAAGCTCGGTGGCTCGCTCAACGTGACGCTTGCTCCGCCGACGCCGAGCGACCCGCCACGCCTGGCTCTCGACGGAACGTTGAGCGCCGACAAGGGAACCTACAGGCTCAATCTCGTCGATCCGTTCATACAGCCGACCTTCGACGTGCAGAGCGGAACACTGCGCTTTTTCGGAACCCCGGATTTGAATCCGGCGCTGGACATCAAGGCGATACACACTGTGCGTCAACCGCAGAAGAGCGTCAACGGGCGGGACGTCAGGGTGGAGGTAGACATTACAGGAACCCTCGCGCAGCCCCACCTCGCCCTCACAAACCCCGATAACCTTCCGCTCTCTGAGAGCGACTTACTCAGCTATCTGGTGACGGGTGAGCCCGCCGTCGGACTCGACAATACCAGCAACCAAGTAGCGAGCCTCGGCGTGCGCACGTTTGCGAACATCTTCACCAATGCACTTCCGAAAAACCTGCTCGACATCCTCGAGCTGCAGACAGCGACGCCGGGCGCCGACCCCACACTGACTGCGAACAATGCATCGTACTACAGCAGTCTGCTCAACACCCGGGCGGTACTCGGGAAGCAGCTGGGCAGCAGGTGGTTCCTCGGGTTGAGTACAGGACTCTGTCCGAGCGCGTTCAAGGAGAATCTTGGCCTTCAGCTGGAGTACAGAATCAGCTCCGCACTGAGCGCGCAGGCAGCAATCGAGCCGGGCTCCAGCAATACGGGCTGCGGCAAAACCACGACTCCGAACATCCAGCTAACCCAGACTCCGTCGCAGCTGGGGTTCGACCTTTTTCGGAACTGGCGTTTCTAAACCATTACTGAGTCGTCACTTAACGGATTTACGATAGCTACATTCAGTTTAGGCTGACAACCGAATGGCGAAGAATCTCCGCGAAAAAGACGTGATGATGTGCCGCTCCTGTGGAAACGAGGAGCGCGCGTCCGAAGGCTACCCGTGCTCGGATTGCGGGACCTTCGTCTGCATCATCTGCAACTTCCGCGGAGTCACGCTCTGCAAGTCATGCCGCGCGAAACGACCGGAGCCACCGCTGACGCCGATCAATTCGACCAAGATCGACTGGCCCGAGCATTGACCGAGAGCGTGACCGCCGTCGCGGCGATCGCGCCGATGTTGTGCGAGCCCGATGTAAAAACGACCCAGGTATCACAGCTGCTGCACGGCCACATCGCACAGGTCGTGGAACGGAACGGGCTCTGGCTTCATGTGAAAGGCGCCGACGCGTACGCCGGATGGATTCATCAGGGCTACGTCGTCACGATGCCAATGGCGCTTCCCTCATTGCTGGATACGGGGTGGAATGATCCGCGCCCGCTCTCACTCAACTGCACCGTTCGCGACGAGCACGGAGCCACGCGCAAGCTCCCGCTGGGCGCGCTCGTCACCGAGGGCCAGGAGCGATTCGCCGGACTGGCGATGACCCTCGAGGAGCGGCGGAAAGCGTTTCCACCGGCGGCCGACTCCATCACCGCGTCGGCGATGACTTTCTTCGAGGGCACGTCGTACGAGTGGGGAGGCCTGACGCCCTGGGGCTGCGACTGCTCCGGGCTGGTATCCAGCTCGTTTCACCTGCATGGCGTCAACGTTCCCCGCGACGCGTGGATGCAGGCGGCGACCGGCGAGCTGGTCGAGTCGCTGCGAGATCTTCGTCCTGCGGATCTCCTTTTTTTCTCCGACGAGCCCGACGGGAAGGTCACGCACGTGGCGATATCGCTGGGCGGGATGAGAGTCGTTCATCTCGCGCTCGGGCGAGGGGGCTACGCCATCGATGATTTAGCCAGCGGAGGCGAGTACACGGATCTGCTGCTCAAGAGATTTCGTTTTGGGCGTAGAATCTTGAAGGAGAACTAAGGGCGCGGCAGCAGTCTTTAGGTTCTTCTTAGCTGACCATTCCGTTGGGCGCGCCGGCCACCATCGGCGATTGAACGGGCCCGTTGACAAACAGGCGCGCAGTCGCTGTGGGGAGGTCGTCGAGCGTAACCTGCATCGTGTATTGACCCACCATGTTGAGCGGAAGATCCACCACCGCGATGATCGGCAGATCGACCTCGAACACGGGGTTCGGCGCGGGCGCGACGTTCATCTCGCCGGTCGAGGACCAGAGCTCTTCGTCGAGCGGGCTCAGCCAGCGGAAGCCGAGCTTGTGCGAGCCGACATCGACGCCACTGGCTTTGAGCCGGACGATGAAGTGAGTGCGCGGATGGATCGTCGGCAGCCCCGCTACCTGAACTGCATCGAAGACTCCCAGCACATTCAGTTTTCCTTCCTGTGACAGGTTGGCGGCGTCGGCGAAAATGGCGAACGAGATGTGCATGAAAGCAAAGTAGCCGCGGCACGCCTTGCCCGGCTAGCTTTCGGCAATGACTGAATCAGTTGCGCCATCTCCGGCCGTCGGCGACTCGGCCGCGCATCACTCGTTCGGGCTGACGGATCTTCTCCTGCTCACGATGGCGGTGATCTGGGGAGTCAATTTCGTCGTCGTGAAGTACGCAACGCACATCTTCAACCCGGTGGCCTTTACCGGACTTCGCGTCGGAACCGCGGCGGCATTTCTCGTGGCGTTCGCCTACGCTCGCGGCGGCTTCGCGCTTTCGCGCCGTGATGTGGTTCGGCTCCTTCTTCTCGGCGTGCTCGGCAACGGCCTGTACCAGCTCTTCTTCGTTCACGGAGTCGCGCGCACCCGTGCCGGGAACGCGTCTCTCATCGTTGGTGCCGCGCCGGCGTTCATCGCGCTCGCGGCGAGGGTTCGTGGCATGGAGCGCGTGAAGCGGATGACGCTCGTCGGCATCGCTCTCTCGATGATCGGTGTCGCCCTCGTGATCGTTGGAAGCGGCACATTGTCGAATGGCCAGACGACTCTCCTCGGATCAGTCCTTGTCTTCCTTGGAGTTCTGTGCTGGTCCGCCTATACGATCATGTTGCAGCCATACACGAAACGGATCGACGTGATCCAGCTCTCGGCCATCACGCTGGTCGGTGGCGCGGTGCCGTTGATCATCGCGTCGACGCCCGCGCTGGTCGCCACTGACTGGTCCAGCATCGGAGCCGGCGGTTGGCTCGCGCTTTTCTACTCGAGCGTGATCTCGATGGGCGTCGCGTATTTCTTCTGGTATCGCGGCCTGCGGGTGCTCGGGCCTACTCGCACCGCCGTGTACTCGAACCTGCAACCGATCGTCGCCCTTCTGGCTGCGTGGGCGTTGCTCGGTGAAGTCCCGACGATCTTCCAGGGCCTGGGCGCGGTGACGATCATCGCCGGCGTATTCCTTACCAGAACATGAGGCTCGTTCTCTTCGACATTGACGGCACGCTCCTCAATTCGGAAGGGCTCGGGCGCGCATCGATGCGGCTGGCGCTGGGATCGATCTTCGGGTCGCCCGGAAATCCCGCGTATCGGTACGACGGAAAGACCGACAAGCAGATCGTGCGCGACGTCATGCGACTCGAGGGTCACTCCGATGAGCACATCGATTCGCGGATGGAGAAGCTGATCGAGATTTACCTCGAAGGGCTTCGCGACGGAGTGAAGAGCGGAAAGTTCAACGTTCGTCCCCTCGACGGCGTCGTCGAGCTGCTCGATGCGCTCGAGCCGCGCGAAGATGTCGTGCTCGGGCTGCTGACCGGGAATGTCGAAACCGGCGCGCGTACCAAGCTGAGGGCGGCCGGGATCGACCCGGATCGTTTTCGAGTCAACGCGTTCGGCTCGGATCACGAGCACCGTCCGGAGCTTCCGGCGGTCGCGCAAAGGAGGGCGAGCGAGCTGCTCGGGCTCGAAATCGCGGGGGGGCGTATGGTCGTCATCGGAGACACTCCCGCGGACATCGCGTGCGGGCGATCGCTGGGCGCGAAGGCGATCGGCGTCGCCAGCGGCCACTACACGGTCGAGCAGCTACTGGAGCACGATCCATACGCCGTTTTTCCGTCGCTGAAAAACACGCAACAGGTGCTCGAGAAGATCGTCAATGCGTGAGGTCGAGCTCAAAGCGGTCGTCGACGATCTCGCAAAGCGGCGCAGGACGATCGAGGCGGCGGGGGGAGTGCTGTCGTTCGAGGGAAAGACCTCCGACCGGCGCTACGACTTTGCGTCGGGCGAACTGTCGGGACGCGACGAAGTGCTGAGAACGCGGCGCTACCAGAGCAGCGCGTCGACGAGGACGTACCTCGATTGGAAGGGTCCGACCGAGAAGAAGGGCGCATACAAGGTCCGCGAAGAGATCACCGCACCGGTCGAGGATTTCGACTCGCTCGAGAAGATACTGGAAAGACTCGGACTGACGCTCAGGTGGGAGATCGACCGCGAAATCGCCCAGTACCAGCTTGCCGGCGCGATCATTCGCTTCGAGACCTACCCGCGCATGGACGTGCTGGTCGAGGTGGAGGGCGAGCCGGCCGCCATCGAGGCGGCGATCGAAGCCGTCGGGTTGCCGCGCGGGACGTTCACGAGCGAGAGACTGCCGGACTTCGTCAAAAAGTTCGAACACAGGACCGGCGTCCGTGCGGCTATGAGCGATAGGGAGATGAAGGGGCATTACGGGTTAAGGGATACTGCGAACTGAACGGGATCCGAGATCTCAACTGCAAACTGAACGGGATCCGAGATCTCAGAGGCATAGATCTCAGTAGGTTGTCACCGCGCTCTGACCGTATTCCGCGCGTATCCGAGTACAACCGACCGCCTGTGCCATAGCGCCACTCAGATACGTCGCAGCGTAGTTACTAAAACCGGGGATCTACGCTTCTGAGATCTCGGATCACGTTCTGTTGGCGGTTAAATAGATGTCGGCGCTTGCGAGCCAACGATTGCTTCCAGTACGAATCCGGATAGATTCACTCGGCAATGAATCATCGACTTTTGCGATGGATCGGTGTCCCGGTCCTGTCGCTCATAGCAGCCATTGCGCTGCCCGCCCAGGAAAACCCAGCAAAACGTCTTGCGAGCATCGTCGGTGTCGCCGCCGAGGAGTACGCGAAGGCGATTGACGAGCACGGAAAACTCATCTCGAAGGATGAGTTCGACGAGACTTACGGGTTCCTGACCGACGCCAAACAGGTCGCGACCAGGCTTCGCGGCTACGATGCCGTGGCGACGAGGGCGATCCTCGACAGCATTGTTGCCGCGGTCGCGCAAAGAAAACCGCCGACAGTAGTAAGAGAGCTTCATCAGCATTTTGCCACGTCCCTCGGGACGGCCGGGGCGATGGATCTTCCAAAGGGCCCGCTCGATACGGTCGAGGGGCACGCGTTGTTCGTCAAGAACTGCGCGTCGTGTCACGGCATGACGGGGGCCGGTGACGGGCCGGCCGCGCACACGTTGAGCACGCCGCCGCCCGCGACCGGCGTCCGAAAACTCACTCCCGAACTCACACCGACGCTTGCCTACAACGTCATCTCGGTTGGAGTGCGCGGCACGGCGATGCCGGGCTACGCTTCGTCGCTGACGCCGCAGCAGCGGTGGAACATCATCAACTACATCTACTTGCTCCGTGGCGAGCTGTTGAGACTCCCAGTCGCGGGAGCGGATGCGACGGCGATTCCCGGGGACACGGCATCGCCGGTGATTCTGGCGCTGCTCGACAGCGCCCTCGACTTCGCGCGCAGTGGCAAGACCGCCGAAGCGGGTGATCGCGCCTTCGATGCGTACATCGCGTTCGAGCCGCTCGAGACTCCGGCGCGCGCGAAAAAGCCCGGACTCGTCGCGACGATGGAGCGCCACTTCGCCGACTTCAAGGGAGCAGTGAGGCGAAGCGACCTCGCCGCCGCCAAGAGCTCGCGCGATGCGATCGCAAACGAGCTTCCGTCGGTTATCGATCTCACTCAGCAGCCGTCGGGCGCCTGGGAAGCTTTCTTCCAGTCCTTCCTTATCATCCTGCGTGAAGGATTCGAGGCGATTCTCGTGATCGGCGCGGTTGTCGCACTTCTGATCAAGACGGGACATCGCGAGCGGCTTCGCTCGATCTGGCTTGGAATCGTGCTCGGCCTCGTGGCGAGTCTCGCCACCGCCGTCATAATGAAGACGCTGCTCGCGGCGATGCCCGCCAGCAGGGAGATCGTCGAGGCGACGACGATGCTGATCGCCGTCGTGGTGCTGTTCTCGGTGAGCTACTGGCTCATCTCCAAGGTCGAGGCCGCGAAGTGGCAGAAATTCATTCGCGAGAAAGTGAATTCGGCACTCGAGCACGGCGGCGGCAAAGCGCTCGCGCTCGTCGCATTCCTCGCGGTCTACCGCGAAGGAGCGGAGACCGCGCTCTTCTACCAGGCGCTGTTCAACGAAGGACCCAACGTCGGACTTCCGCTCGCGCTCGGGATCGTCATCGGGTTCGCCGCGCTGGCGGTGATCTTCACGCTCTTCTATCGCTACGGTGTCCGAATCCCGATGCGTCGGTTCTTCACGGTGACGAGCATCCTGCTCTATTACATGGCGTTCGTGTTCATGGGGAAAGGAATCCGCGAGCTCCAGGAAGGGAACATCATGCGCATCACGGTGATTCCGGGCGGGCCACACGTCGATGCAATGGGTATCTATCCGAGCGTCGAGACGCTTACGGCGCAGGGGATTCTCATTATCCTGCTACTCTTCGCTACCGTCAGGACATTCGGCCCCGGTCATAAACCGGAACCGGGTGTGCCCGGGGCGTAGCACTTGCCCATTGTCGTTCGAAGCGGGAGACTGAGATGACAACCAGGCAGATGCCGGCAACCGCGGATGATCAACACGGAATCCGACCCAAAGGATACCGCCTGCCCGAGTCAACGCGCCTCGGCAGAGTGCGTTTGCAGGTCGCGGATCTCGAGCGATCGCTCTCCTTCTATGAGAGGGTGCTTGGAATGAGAGTGATCCGCCGCACCCATGACTCGGTGAGCCTCGGACCGCACGGAGAAGATCGAGAGATCGTTCACCTGCGCCAGCTGAGGAGCGCGCGGCCGGTGCCGAAGCGCGGACTGCTCGGCCTCTATCATTTCGCGATCCTGCTGCCCGATCGGGCATCGCTCGGCCGGTTCGTAGCGCATCTCGCCGCGATCGGCGAATACGCCGGGATGTCGGATCACTTCGTGAGCGAAGCAGTTTATCTCACCGATCCCGATGGCCTTGGCATCGAGGTGTACGCGGATCGCCCGCGCGACGCATGGCGCTACGACGAACGGCAGTTGTACATGACCACGAATAGTCTCGACGTGGATGATCTGGTGAAGTCGGCCGGCGGCGAGCGTTGGAAGGGAATGCCGGCCGGTACCGTGCTCGGCCACGTGCATCTCTACGTCGATGACATCGCAAAGGCCGAGGCGTTCTATCATGACGCGTTCGGATTCGACAAGGTCGTGTGGAGTTATCCAGGCGCGCTGTTCATGTCGGCAGGTGGATATCATCATCATCTCGGCACCAACACCTGGGCTCGAGGCGCGCCGCCGGCGACGGACGCGGATGCGCGTCTGCTCGAGTGGGAGATCATCGTCCCGACGAAGAAGGACGCCGAGGAAGCGGCGCGCCACGTGAAGGCGGCCGGGTACCCCGTGAAAGAGGAGAATGGCGAATGGATTCTGACCGATCCGTGGGGCACGAGCCTCAGACTCGTTCCCGAAAAATGATGCGACATCGTGGGCACGTTCGTTTCTGGGATCAAGGATGGCGTTTGGGTGTGTCGCTGGTAGCCGTCGCACTGGTGGCGTGCTCGAGTCAGATGCGGTCTGGTGGAAGTGGGGGATTTCAATTCGCGTCTGACGCTGCCGCGATCAAGGCGACACTGGACACGACTGCCGCCGGATGGAATCGGAGCGAGCTACCGGTTTACCTCTCAGCCTATGTGGATTCGTCGACGGCGATGGGCTCGACCGGACTCGTGCGCGGAGTGAGGGGAATCGAGGGGCAGATGCGCGCGGGATACTGGAAGACGGGCCGTCCGCTTCAAATGCTCAGCTACGACCATCTGGAGATCAGGCCAATCGGGCCGAATCAGGCGATCGTGACCGGGCAGTACATTCTCACCGGAGCAGGAATTCCCAACCGAACTGGTTGGTTCACCACGATCTGGGTTCGCGTCCCCCCGGGCGGGCATCCGCCCACCGGGTGGCGAATGGTGCACGATCACTCGTCGTGAACGCGGGGCAAATCGGTGTGGGCGCCCAGAGGCGGAATCCGCGTGTGGGGTTGGTACGCAAAGAGTCCGCCCCGACCTGGGCGGACTCTTTGAGCGCGGCTGCATTCACGCTGTACCGGCTCATGCTGATCTACACTCTCGTCAGATCCGGTTGACGACCAGCTGCGCTACATAGGCGCGAGGCGCGTTGCCGTCCGCCTGTCGGGGGACCGGCGGTGAGACCCACGAAACGGATTTGCCGGTTCCATCGCCGCGCAGCTGGAAAGCGCGGCGATGATCGCGCCCGCCGAAATCAACGCGCGTGACGAAATCAACGCGCGCGTCTGCAGTGACCGATTAAGCTACCTGAGTTTGAGTCGTGGCATAAATCCCCGGTGCGTCAGCGTGCGGATTCCGACGCATGTACATCCAGACCGCGCCGCCAATCGTGAACAGCACCGCGATCACCTGCGCTGTCGTAAACGGACCAAAGAAACGGTCGTCCTTTGCGCGCACGAACTCGATCAAAAACCGCTCGATCCCCGCCAGCACGCAGTATAGTCCGAACAGCCAACCCTCTGCGTGCTTGTGACCGCGAAAACGCCAGAGGATGAGGAACATCACGAAGCCGAGCACGACCTCGTAGAGCTGAGTCGGATGGACGGAAAGAACCGTATTCGGCGATGAGCCCAACGGCGGCGGGATGTGAAACAGCTGCGTCATGTTCGAGACCGTCGAAGGCGGTGCTCCGTTGGGGAAGCTCACCGCCCACGGTCCGTTCCAGGGGCGTCCGTAGTCGTCGCCAACCGCCCAGCAGCCGGTCCGCCCCAGGGAATAACCCGCGGCGAGCGCGGGCGCGGCGACATCGCTGATGCGCGTAAAGCTCTGATGCTTGCGGTGGATCACGATGTAGGAGGCAATTATTCCACCGGTCAGTCCGCCCCAGAACACGAAGCCGGCTCTGCTCAGGAGAGCGCTGAAGTCGTGCATCAGGATGGCGTAGTAGATCTTGCCACCGAGGAGTCCGCCGACGACTCCCGCAAAGACGACGTCGCCGATGGGCTCGGGGTCGTGACCGCGCCGCGCGAGCTCACGTTGCGAGATGATCTGGGCGATGACGAACGCCATCAGAACGGCCAGTCCGAATCCGGTGAGCTGGAGCGGGCCGACATCATACGAAAGGGGCTGCTGGACTATCGAAGCGAAAATCGTTGGCATGGCTCTGAATCTAGGCTGCTACGACGCCCGGGATAGGGCTGCTGGCGTAGGCGTTCAAATCGAGGCCCGATCTCTCGCCCTGCTCGAATCTGAAAAATGCCGCGCGGGCAATCATCGCGGCATTATCCGTAGCAAGGCGCGGACTCGGCGTAAGGACGGTGATACCCTCTAGCTCGAGTCTCGTTCGCATCGCGGTGGCAAGGGTGCGATTGCAGGCGACGCCACCGCCCAGGACGACCCGCTGACGGGAGAAGGCATTGGCGGCGCGCCAGGTCTTCTCGACCAACGTATCGACGAGTGAATCCTGGAATCCGCGGGCAAGGTCGGCCTTGTCGGCTTCGATGTCCTTTGACGCGCGCACGGCGTTGAGCACGGCGGTCTTGATGCCGCTGAACGAGAAGGCGTAGTAGTCGTCGTCCTTTGGCAGCGCGTTCTTTCGCACCATCGCTCTGGCGAAATGGAAACGCTTTGGATTTCCCTCGAGCGCGAGCTGCTCGACGTATCGCCCGCCGGGGTAGGGAAGACCGAGAAGCTTGGCGACCTTGTCGAATGCTTCGCCGGCCGCGTCGTCGCGCGTTGCCCCGAGCAGCCGGTATTTCCCCCAGGCTTCGACGTCGAGAAGCAGCGTGTGTCCGCCCGAGATCAACAGCGCAGTGAACGGCGGCACGGCATCGGGGTGCTCGAGCGCCGCCGCGAACAGGTGTCCCTCCATGTGATGAATTCCGAGCAGCGGAATTCCGCACGAAAACGCGAGCGCCTTCCCGTAGCTCACTCCGACCAGCAGCGCGCCCACCAAGCCCGGAGTGTTCGTGACGGCGACGGCGTCGAGATCATCGAGTTTTGTTCCCGCCTCTTCGAGCGCGCGCGCGACCACCGGGACAATGCTGGTGAGATGCGCACGTGATGCGATCTCCGGGACTACTCCGCCAAAGACGCGGTGGACGTCCTGCGACAGGATCACGAGAGACTTCTGGGTGACCTGGTCGCCCTTTCCCTCGAGAACGGCGGCGGACGTCTCGTCGCACGAAGTCTCGATGCCCAGGATGCGCGTCACGACTATTCCGTGCGCTCCGTGAGAAGCCTGTCCACCAGTGCCCGCGCCTCGGGCGAGTTCCAGTCGGTAGCCGACATCAGCTTCTTCCTGATCACGCCGTCCTTGCCGATGATGAACGTCTCCGGATAACCGGTGATGTCGTACAGGTCGGTGATCTCGCCCTTCGGATCGTGCAGGATCTCGAATGTGAGACCGTACTGTTTCGCGAACGCGCGGATCCCAGAGTCGGTCCCGGGGTCGTCGATGCTGACCGCCACGATCTTCAATCCCTTCGGACCGTACGTCTTGTGCAGCGCTTCAATGCTCGGCATTTCCACGCGGCACGGCAGGCACCACGTCGCCCAGACGTTGATCATCACCACCTGGCCGCGATAATCGGCGAGGGTCTTTTCCTTCGGGATGGAATCGAGGGTGAGCGCCTTGAAATTGGGCGCTTTGGTTCCCAGCTCCACCGGGAACAGCTCGTGGCGGAGATACCGCGTGGCACCGTACGCGATCGCGCAGGTGAGGCCGAGGACGAGCGCGCCAATCGCGAGCTGCTTCCTGCCCGTCATGTCTGTACCGTGCAGCGAGAGCGAAGCTCCGCGATCTCCGCCTTGGGATTCTTCGCGCTGAAGATGGCGTTGCCCGCGACGAAGGTGTTGGCGCCCGCTTCCCATACCGACTTGATGGTCTTGCGATCGATCCCGCCGTCCACTTCCAGAAAAGCCTTGCTGCCATTCTCGGCCAGCATCTCACGCGCGCGGCGAACCTTGTCCACCGATCCCTTGATGAAGCTTTGCCCGCCGAAACCAGGATTTACGGTCATAACAAGCAGCAAATCGAGATCAGCGATTACCTCACTCACCGCCGAGAGCGGGGTCGCGGGGTTCACCACCGCGCCGGCGCGGCACCCGAGCTCGCGAATGCGATTGAGCTGTCGCTGCAAGTGCGGCGACACCTCGGTATGGATCGACATTCCGTTCGCGCCCGCCTCGGCGAAGCTCTCGAAGTAGTTCTCGGGCTGGACGACCATCAGATGCACGTCGATCGGCAGCTTGGTGAGCTTGCGCACCGACTCTATCACCTTGGCGCCGAAGGTGAGATTGGGAACGAAGCGGCCGTCCATCACATCGACGTGAATCCAGTCGGCGCCGCCCTCCTCGAGCATCGCGATCTCGTCAGCGAGCCTGGAAAGGTCGGCGCTCAGAATCGATGGCGCGATGCGAACGCTCATTCCGGAACGGGCAGAGGCAATGGAAGCGGGGGAGGCGCGCTGGTACCGGTGTCGATCCTGATCGAGGGTGGCGCAGGGAAGTGGGAGACGGTGAGACTCACCGCTCCGCCGGCTGAGATCGTCTGCCCGGCTGCGGGCATCTGTCTGATCACAGTGTTCTCGGGCTGGAGAGAGCTCGTGTCGCGGGAGACGCCGGAGATGCGGAGTCCGATCTGCTCGACCATCGAGCGCGCTTCACCGACGCTGCGCCCGTAGAGGTCGGGCATGTTCACCGTCGCGGGTCCTTTGCTGAGCACGATGTCCACCGTTCCGGGGAGCTCGACTTTCGTCCCGGCCGGCGGCGATGTGGCGATCACGAGTCCGCGCGGCGCATCCGAGAGCTGCTCGGTGACGCCCCCCAAAACGAGTCCCGTGTTCTCGATCGAGATGCGCGCCTGCTGCTGCGACATGTTAGTCGTCACCGGCACCTCGGCGGTTTTCTGGCCCGCGCTCAGCGCGAGGACGACGTTGGTGCCGCGCTTCTGTCTGCTCCCGGCCGGTGGATCCTCCTGCAGCACGATGTTGGCGCGAATCGTCTTGTGGAATCGCGATTCGCCCTGCTGCGCGGGGAATCCCTCCTTTTTTAGCGCGACAGTAGCATCCTCGAACGTCTTCCCGACCACGTTCGGAAGAATTCCATCGTCCGGCAGCACCTCGGCCGGAAACGCAAAGAGGAACACCGCGGTATAGGCGATGAGAAATCCGCCGGCCGCAGCAATCAGATATGGGAACGCACGCCGAGGAAAGGCGCGCCAGTTCATCTAGCTGACCCTGCGCAAGCGCGCGGCGAAGGCTCCGTCGGTGCCGTGACGGTGCGGAAGTACGCGCAGCCGTCCACCGTCGAGCAGCTCCGGAGGAACGCTCCCTTCTGGCGGCGGCTCCAGGATCCAATTGAGATTGTCCGAAAGGAAGGAATCGATCTGCGCGTCGTTCTCTTCGGGCTCCAGCGAGCAGGTGCTGTAGATGAGAAGCCCATCGGGCCGTACAACTTTCGCAGCTGCCCTCAGAATAAGTTTTTGGAGGGCGGACATCACGGCGATGTCCGATACCTTGATGCGCCAGCGCGCGTCGGGGTGCCGGCGGAAGGTGCCAGTTCCGGTGCAGGGCACGTCGATCAGCACCGCGTCGACCGGACGAATCGCCGGATTCCGCGCGTCACCGACGAAGGGAAGGAGATTCACGCTCTCGAGGCGACGCTGGTTCGCGAGCAGGCGCTGGAGCCGGCCGAACGATTTGTCGCTAGCCACCACTGTGCCTGCGGTACGAGACAGCTCCAGTGCTTTGCCGCCCGGCGCCGCGCACAGGTCGGCGACCGTCGCTCCGGTTGGAACCGCGGCGTATTCCGTGACGAGCGTGGCGGCCGGATCCTGAACAAAGAAAAGCCCCTTCTTGAATGCGCCAAGCTCCGTGAACGTCGTCCCGCCGGAGATCGCGATGCTGTCGCGCGCGTACGGCGCGTCCGCGACGTGAACGCCCGCCGCTTCCATCATCGCCTCGAGCTGTTCGCGGACGATCCCATACGGCCGGATCGCGATTGGAGCGTCGGCGTTGTTGAGCGTCAGCAACCGCTCGGTGTCCTGCTCGCCCCACAGGTCGATCCAGCGCGCGATGAGCCAGCGCGGGTGCGAGTACTTGAGCGCGAGCGCATCAACTGCGTCCGGTGGGGCAGCCGTGATTAGCTGGTCCCGCTCGCGATCGGTGCGCCGCAGCACGGCGTTCACCAGCTTGCTGGCCCCGATTCCATGTCTGCGCTTCGCCAACTCAACGGTCTGGGCAATCGCGGCGTAGGCCGGCACGCTCCCCATGTTCAGGAGCTGATAGACGCCGAGCCTGAGGAGATCGATCACATCCGGATCGAGGCGCGCGAGTCCACCGCGCACCCGATCCGAGAGAACCGTATCGATGCTGGTGCGAGTGCGCAGCATACCGTAGACGAGCTCGCGCGTCCAGCGCCGGTCGCGCGCATCGAGCGGACCGATGCGCCGCTCGAACGACTGATCGAGGAACTCTCCGCGCCGAAGGTCCACGCAGATCTCCGCCGCCACAGCGCGGGCGGCGGTGACTCCGCCGAGAGTTGCAACGGTGGTGTTCACGATCCGAGCATCCCAACGGTGGGAGACGAAGGAACCGCGACCTCGCGCCGCGGCATTCTTCCGGAAAGGTACGCGTGCCTTCCCGCTTCCACGGCGAGCTTCATAGCGGCGGCCATGCGAATCGGATCCTGCGCCGCGGCGATTCCCGTGTTCATAAGAATTCCATCCACGCCCTGTTCCATTACGATGCACGCGTCGGATGCAGTACCCACACCAGCGTCCACGATCACGGGCACCGAGAGCCGCTGTTTGATTGTGCGGATCGCGTAAGGATTCAACATGCCGAGTCCCGAACCAATGGGAGATGCCAGTGGCATCACGGCAACGGCGCCCGCGTCCTCGAGCTTGAGCGCGGTCACGAGATCGTCGTTGGTATACGCCAGGACCTTGAAGCCCTCATCGACCAGTGTCTTCGTCGCCTGGAGAAGTCCGATCGTATCCGGAAGGAGAGTCTGCTGGTCGCCGATGACCTCGAGCTTCACCCACTCGTTGAACCCCGCCGCGCGAGCAAGACGGGCGTAGCGAATGGCGTCGCTCGCATTGAAGCAGCCGGCAGTGTTGGCGAGCAGGAAGAAATGATCCGGATCGAGATGATGCAGAATGGCTTCATCCTTCGAGCGATCGAGGTCGACGCGGCGCACGGCGACCGTCACGACTTCGGCGCCCGACGCTTCGATTGCGTCGATCATCTGCGCGTTCGACGCGTACTTGCCAGTACCCACCATTAAACGCGAATGAAACTCGTGCCCCGCAATTACGAGTGGCTGCGGGTCGGTGAGAGTCGCCGTGGAAATCAAATCAGCATGTGCCATCGCGTGCGCTAGCCTCCACCGACGAAGTGCACGATCTCGAGCGAATCGTCCGCGGCGAGGTCGAGCGATGCAAAGGACAATCGATCGCGCAGAATGGTTCCGTTCCGCTCGACGACTACAGTGCGCGCGTCGAGCTCGAGCGATGCTAGAAGCTTCGCCAGTGTCCAACCTGATGGAACACTTCGATAAGTGCCGTTCACACTAAGAACGACCTCTCCCGCCACCGCTTCCGTCACAGTTCCGCCCGACCTATCTCTGTAGCTGCGCCCAGAAGGCTGCCCAAACGGCGAAGCTCTATCATACCTGTGAAAGATAGCGGCTCGCAGCGAGTTCTGGATTCTCGTCGTTCCAGATTCCGCGAATCGCGGCGACGCCGTGCGCCCCTCGGTGGGTGAGCGAGCGGACGTGCTCGGGGCGGATGCCACCGATCGCGATCACCGGAAAACTCACCGCCGCAACGACATCGTTGATGAAGCTGCTCTCGCGCCGAGGCAGGCCGGGATGAGATTGCGTCTCGAATACATGGCCGGCCACGCACCAGTCCGCCCCCGCCTGCTCAGCGTCGCGCGCCTCCTCCGGTGAGTGAACGCTGGCGCCGATCCGGAGCGCGGGAGCGATTCTCTGGACGTCAGGCACGGAGATGGACTTGTGCGTGAGTTGTACGCCCTGGACTCCACAAGCCAGTGCTATGTCCACCCGGTCATTGACGATGCACCAGCACTTGGTCTGCTCGTTCAGCTCGAGCAGCGCGAGAGTGAGCGAGAAGAGAGTCGGCGAGTCAAGGAGCTGCGAGCGGATGTGAATCGCGCCCTTGTCGCCGAGCACGCGCATCACGGCCATCGCTTTCCTGAGGAAGCCGGGGCGAAGCATGATCTCGTCGTTGGTGACGGCGTGGACAAAGGGCAGGTTCGCCATCGACGCTCTTGCTACCGGGGTAGTCAACCGCCGTACCTGTCGCCGACGGCTGCGCCGCGCCCGCGTACCCACTCGAGTGCGGTCATCCGGCTCTTTCCCTCAGGCTGTACTCCGCTGATTCGAATGGCGTCGCGGCCGCACGCGATCACGAGCTCACCGGTCGCGCTGAGAACCTCACCCGGCAAACCCTTGATGTCATCCATCACCTTCGGGCCGAACATCTTGACGTCACCTTTAGGCGTTTTGCTGAACGCGCCCGGCTTGGGATCGGAAGAGCGTATCAGTCGGGAGATCTCGACAGCGCTGTCGTTCCAGTTGATGCGCGCGGACTCTCGCGTCACCTTCGCCACGTACGTCGCCCGCAAATCGTCCTGGGGCGTTTCCTCGGCCTTGCCGAGTGACACGAGTGTCATCGCCTCGACCAGCGTGAGGGCGCCCAGCTCGGAGAGACGCACCTGCAGCTCGCCGTAGGTCTCGTCCTCGAAGATCGGGGTGTCGGCCTGAAGAATAATGGGACCCGCGTCGAGTGCCTGGACCACTCTCATGACCGTCACGCCCGTCTCCATCAAGCCCTGTCGAATCGCGGCGTGAATCGGCGCTGCGCCCCGTAGCGCTGGCAATAGGGATGCGTGGATGTTGAGCGTTCCCAACTTTGGAAGATCTATGATCTTCTGAGGAAGGATGTGCCCGTAGGCGACGACGACCGAGATGTCCGGCTTGAGGTCGGAGAGCTTCGCGATCAGCTCGGGCTCGCGCGCGTTTTTTGGCTGGAACAGCGGAATCTCTTCGTCGATGGCGATCTGCTTCACCGGCGACGGTATTATCTCGCGCGATCTGCCCTGCGGCTTGTCGGGCTGTGTGACGACTCCGACGACTTCGAATCCTTCCCCGACGAGTGCGCGCAGAGCGGGCGCGGCGAATTCCGGCGTTCCCCAGAATACGACACGCACTACATCTCCGTCTCGTGATGGTGCTCACCTTTCACTTCGCTGCGCACCTTCCGGATGGAGCCGGGATACTCCCCCTTCGCCTTCTCCCACTTCGACAGCGCGGCCTTCCGTTTGAGGGGGCTCAGATAGTCGATGAACAGCTTGCCATCGAGGTGATCGATCTCGTGCTGGAAACATCGTCCGAGCAGCTCCGAGCCGGTGGCCTCGTACTCGTTTCCGTTTTCGTCGGTCGCTCGAATCGTCACCGTCGCCGGACGCTCGACATCTCCATAGATGTCGGGGATGGAGAGACAGCCTTCCTCCGCAATTTCCTTCCCGGGGCCCTGGGTGGAGACGATCCTGGGATTGATTAGCACGTATTTCGCGCCTTCAACATCGACGACGGCGAGCCGATCGGAGCGCCCCACCTGCGGCGCCGCGAGTCCGATGCCCTCGGCCGCGTACATCGTTTCGTACATGTTGGCGATGAGCCTGCGCAACTCGTCGGTGACCTCGGTGACGGGCGTCGTCGGCCTGCGAAGAACCGGGTCGCCCAGGACCCGGATGTCGAGGATGCTCACCCAGCGCTCACGTTGGAGACCGACGCCGGCCTGTTGATCTTCGCGATGCGCCCGCGCTCGATGATCACGCGCGTGTCACCCGATTTGATGGTGACTCGATCATCCATTCCGCTGGACTTGTCGTCGCCGCCCTTCTCCTTGATGAACAGCACTTCCCCGACGAGCCCGCCATTCGTCACGATCTCATCGCCCTTCTTGAGATTCCGCACCAGCTCGTCGTGCTGCTTGCGCTGGCTGGACTGCGGTCGGATGAGGATGAAGTAGAAGATCGCGAAGATCGCTCCATACATGAAAATGGATTGGAGTATCGGATTGGTTGGCATGTGTGAACGACCCGGGGCGAAATGTTTCAGACGGCGAGCGGTGACGTCGTGCGGTAGCGGGCGAGCCAGTCGCGCGACCACGGCTCGAAGTCGCCGTGTTGTATGGACTGACCCGCCGCACGCGTGAGCGACAGCAGGAAATGTACATTGTGCAGGGAAAGTAGGCGGAGCCCGAGTATCTCGTCCGACACGAAAAGGTGGCGGATGTAAGCCCTGCTGAATCTGGTGCAGGCGGCGCAGTCGCAATCCGGGTCAAGCGGCTTCGGATCGGCGCGAAATTCGGCCCGCTTGATGTTCAGACGCCCGTCTCTGGTGAACACCGCGCCATTCCTCCCCATCCTGGTCGGCGCCACGCAGTCGAACAGATCCACCCCTCGGCGAATTCCTTCGATCAAGTCTTCCGGGAATCCCACCCCCATGAGATAGCGCGGATGCGTTTTCGGCAGCGCGTCGTCCACGACCTCGATCATCTCGTACATCGCGTCCTTGTCTTCGCCTACCGATAGACCGCCAACGCCAAAGCCTGTCCAGTCATGCATCGATCGTATCGAGTTGGCCGCCTCCCGCCGCAGCCGCGCGTGGATTCCACCCTGTACTATAGGAAAGAGCGCCTGGTGATTTTGTGGATTGCCGCCTGCGCGCGGCGGGTCCTCCAGCGGCTGGGTGCGTTCCAGTCGCTGGACCTCGGCCAGGCAGCGCGCGAGCCACCTGATGCTGCGCTCGCTCGCGTCGCGGGCGGCCGCGTCGTCCGATTGACCGGGAATGACGTGATCGAACTGCATGATGACGTCGGCGCCCAGATTGCGCTCGATCTGCATCACGATCTCGGGAGTGAAAGAGCGGCGGGAGCCGTCTATATGGGACTGGAACTCGACGCCCTGCTCATTGAGGGTACGAAGCCTCTCGAGGGAGAAGACCTGGAATCCCCCCGAGTCGGTGAGGATCGGCCCGTTCCACTGCATGAAGCGGTGAAGGCCTCCCAACTCCCGCACGACTTCGTCGCCGGGCCGAAGGTGCAGGTGATACGCGTTGCTGAGGATCATGGACGCGCCCATCCGGACGAGATCCTCGGGGTCGAGCGCCTTCACCGTCGCGAGAGTTCCGACGGGCATGAATGCGGGCGTCTCCACCGGTCCGTGGGGGGTCGAAAAAACGCCGGCCCTTGCGGCACCGGCGGTCGAGACGATATCGAAGGAGAAGCTCACGGTTGAAAGTTAGTCCCGCGCCAAGGTTCTTGTTCACATAGGAAATCACCATGGCTGACACCACGACAAGCACAAAGGACAGAGTCTGGTTCATCACCGGCTGCTCGACCGGATTCGGCCGAGAGCTGGCCAAGCTGGTTCTCGACCGCGGATATCGCGCCGTCGTCACCGCGCGAGATCCCGCCAAGGTCGAAGACATTGCTTCGGGAAGGGCCGACCGCGCACTCGTGCTCGAGCTCGATGTAACGGACCCGGTCGAGGTCGATGCCGCGGTCAAGAGCGCGGTGAAGCATTTCGGCCGGATCGACGTCCTCGTGAACAATGCCGGCATCGGCTACTTCGGTGCGATCGAGGAGAGCGACGAGACAGAAGTCCGTCGGATGTTCGAGATCAACTTCTTCGGGCTGTCGCGCGTGACCCGCGCGGTGCTGCCGACAATGCGCAAGCAGCGGAGCGGGCACATCGTCAACATCTCGTCGATCGGCGGACTGAGAAGCTTCCCGACGCTCGCGTACTACCACGCGACCAAATACGCCGTCGAAGGATTCTCCGAGTCACTCGCCCTCGAGGTCGCGCCGCTCGGCATCAAGGTCACGATCGTCGAGCCCAGCGGATTCCGCACCGACTGGGCCGGACGCTCGGCGGCCGAGAGCAAGACTCGGATCGCGGATTACGCGGATACGGCGGGCCAGAATCTGGAAAACATCCGCGGCTATAGCGGGAAGCAGCCCGGCGATCCCGTGCGCGCTGCGGCGGCGATCATCGCGGCGGTGGAATCCCCCAATCCGCCGCTAAGGCTGCTGCTCGGAAAAGCGGCGCTCAAAGGAGCGCGCGGGAAGCTCGAGATGCTGAAGAAGGACTTCGACGCGTGGGAGAAGACGACGGTGGAGGCGGATTTCCCGGACGCGTAACAACAGCCGGCGGTCTGAGCTCGCATCCTGACCCCAGCTTTTGTAATCCGACTGTAAGGAAGGATTTCGTAACGTCTCCCCGAGCTTGCGTCGGAGAAAACTGCAGGATCCCACAAATCATCCATCCTCCCTTGGAGAGTTGAACCAATGAGCGCGCGAATTCCCCGAATCGCTTTCGTCATCATCGGAACCACGCTGTGCGTCGCTCCGTTTCATCTCCACGCGCAAGGTACGATCCGCGGTACGGTCACCGACGCCGGGGGAGCGCCCGCGCCCGGGGCCGCCGTTCACGTGAGCGGGACTCTGCTGGGTGGACTCGTGGATTCGAGCGGGACCTATCGCGTTCCCCGAATTCCTGCCGGGACCTACGTCGTTCGAGTGACGAAGCTTGGCTTTGCGCCCGATTCCGCGGTCGTTGTCGTGAGCGACGGACAGACCGTGCAGCATGATGCGCGACTCCGTCCGTCGGCCGAGCTACTCGGGAACGTTGTCGTCACGGCGCAACGCCTGGGTGAGTCGGAAGCATCCGCACTCGAGCGGCGAGCGGCGGCGCCCAATGTCGTGAACGTTCTCGCGGGCGATGTCATTCGCGCGCTGCCGAACGCGAACGCGGCAGAAGCGGCGGGAAGAATGCCGGGCGTCACGACCGAGCGGGATGAAGGTGAAGGGAAGTTCGTCCAGGTGCGCGGCACCGAGCCGCGGCTCACCAACGTGACCATCGACGGGGCGCACGTTCCGGGAACGGAGCGAGGCAGCCGGGTGCCGAAGCTCGATGATATCCCGTCGGATGTGTTGGGTGCGATCGAGGTGAGCAAGACGCTCACCGCCGACATGGATGCCGACGCGATTGGCGGCTCAGTCAACCTCGTGACGAAGACTCCGGAAGGGGTGCCTCACGGATACCTGGCGGGCCAGTATGGCGCGATAACGCTGCTGAACAAAAACCAGTTTCAGGGCGGGTTCGCTTACGGCGGACGCTTCGGCCCCGATAAGAGGCTCGGCCTCCTGCTCGGCGGCTCCGCTGATCGCAACAATCGCACGAGCAACGATCTCGAGCCAGCGTGGACAGTTGACGCGAATGGGCGCGCCGTTCCCATCGAGTGGAGTCAGCGCGACTACGAGTATCGTCGCAACCGCTTCGGCCTGGGCGGCGATGCGGATTATCGGTTTCCGGGTGGATCGACGGTCGCGCTGCGCGGCCTGTACAGCCTCTTTCAGGACTACGGCACCACGTATAACAACGACGTCGTGATGGGTGCGACGGGGTCAACGTTCGGAGCGTTCGGAGACTCGGCCGGTGTGGGTTCGGGCGGATTCGGAACCGGCGCCGAGGTTACGCGGATGGCATACAGAAGAAGTCCCGTCGAGCAGTTGTATGGTGGAAACCTTGGCGGCCGCACGATGCTTGGCCCGGTGGAGGCGAAGATGACGTTCAATGGGTCGGGAACGAGCTCGCATCTTCGCGATTATCGGTTCCAGCCCTTCGTTTACGATGGTCCGGGTGGACAGGGCCTCACCTTCGCTTACGACGCATCGAATCCGACGGTGCCCACTTTCGCGTACGCAACTCCGGCAATGGCAACCGCCGCTGCGAACGCCGCGAACTTCGAGCTGTCGCATTACTTCACCATCGATCGCGCGACTACGGGGCGCGACCTCGGCGCCGCGCTCGATTTCGGCGACGTGTGGCGCCAGGGCGATCAGGGCTGGGGTTCGACGCTCAACTTTGGCGCGAAGGTCACCGACGAACGGAAGCGTTACGCGTCGACCGGCGGATTCTGGTTCACCGGCAACCCGGTTGCCTTGCCTCCGATGCTCAGCGGGTTTTCGGATCCGAACTATTACTCCAACATCTCCAACGCCTTCAGCATCGGGCCAATGCCGGCCGAAGCGTTGGCGCGTGCATACGAGAACAGCCATGCCGCCGACTTCACGAATGGGACCGACACCGTCGGCAACATCCTCGCCAGCTTCAACGGGTCGGAGCGGATCTACGCGGGATACGTGAGCAACCGGGCGACCTCTGGTCCCCTCGAGCTCTATCTCGGCTTGCGCGCAGAGCACACGCAGGCGGACTACACCGGCCATGCGGTGACGACCGACGCTTCGGGGAACATCGCGTCGATTCAGACCGTGCCGGGTTCACAGACTTACACCGATCTATTTCCGAGCGCGCAGATGAGGTATTCGCTCAGCTCGCGAACCGATGCGCGGCTATCGGTGACGCGTGGAATCGCGAGACCAGATTACTCATCGCTCGCACCGTCGCTGTCCGGCACTCTTGGTGCGAGCCCCTCCGATCCGTCGGCTCTGACTGCCGGCAATCCCAACCTGAAACCGCAGCACGCGTGGAACTACGACGTCCTGGTCGAGCACTTCTTCCCGTCGGTGGGTGTGATCTCGGGCGGCGTATTCTACAAGCAGCTCACTGACTTCATCTTCAACCAGACTTTCCGTTACACCGGTCCAATTGCGGCGTTCGTCGGCCAACTTGGCACTCGTCCCGAGAACGGAGGAAATGGACATCTGCTCGGATTCGAGGGCGAATGGGTTCAGCGCCTCGTCTCACTGCCGGGCGCGTGGGCGGGACTCGGTTTCGATGCAAACTTTACGCACGTCGAGTCGCGCGCGCTCGTGGACCCGGGTACGGGCCGCTACGCGCCGCTCCAGAGACAATCGCCGAATCTGGCCAATGCTGCCCTCACCTATGACTACTCCGCGGTCTCGGCTCGATTGGGATGGGCGTATCAGGGCGCGAATATCACGAGCTATGGAGATGGGAGTGCGTCGCCCGCAGGCGACACCTATTTCTACGCGCACTCACAGCTGGACGGCTCGATCATCTACAACTTCAATCCACGAGTTCAGATTCAGCTTCAGGGTTTGAATCTCAACAACGCCGTATTCGGATTCTTCAGTGGGAGTCCAAAGCACGATTACGCGATCCAACGAGAGTACTACGGCCGGACGATCTATCTCGGAGCGAAGTACAACATCGGCGCGATGTAGCCGATCGAGAACCGGTGCGGGATTTGTCGGGGCGCGATCGCGAAACCGGATCGCCCGGACTAGCGTAGAGGTGGGTGGGCCGTCTTGCATCCATAACCCGCCCCTCAAATTCAATTCCTAGATCATCCCTGGAGAGATCCGATGAGATCGTATTCGGCGATTCTGATTTATAGCGTGGTGGCGATCGTTGCCGCCCGAGCTGCGTCAGCCCAGGGTGGATCAGCCGTCGCTTCCGCGCCGACACCGCCAGCCCCCGCTCCCATCGTGTTCATGGATGGAAAGCCCATCGGCGCGGCGGAGCCATGGAGCGCGAAACCCGTCGGCTCTTATGACCTCGTGATCCCGATGTCGGACGCGATGATGATCGCCAACCTTACGATCAGCGAGGTTGGCGGAAAACTCTCCGCAACGCTCGTGCAGCGAGAGGACCACGAGCCGATGATGATGGACGTCGCGGTGAATGGCACCGATCTCGTGCTGACCGTCAATCGGCCCCGCGATCCGATCACCGTTCACCTCAGGCACCGCGGGTTACAGCTATCCGGCAACTGGAACCTCGGCACCGAGCAGAGCGGGACGCTGGAGGGAAAGGCGAAGCTCTAGGTCAGGTGATGACCATCGCATCGCCATACGAGTAGAGCCTGTATCGCTCGGCGACTGCTTCCTGATAGGCCCGCATGGTGAGGTCGTAACCCGCGAACGCCGCGACGAGCATCATGAGCGTCGATCGCGGCAGATGGAAGTTGGTGATCAATCGGTCGATTGCGCGGAACTCGTAAGGCGGCCTGATGAAGATCCGCGTGTCCCCCGATTTTTCGCGGAAGATTCCGTCGTCGTCGATCGCGCTCTCGAGCGTGCGCACGCTCGTGGTTCCAACCGCCCAGATCCTTCCGCCGCCGGCCCGAGTCTCGTTCAGAATCTCCGCCGTGCGCGCGGGGAGTACGTACGACTCCTCGTGCATGACGTGATTAGCGGGATGCTCGGTCTCCACGGGCTTGAACGTGCCCGCGCCAACATGAAGCAGCAGATCGGCGCGTTTCACTCCTTTTGCGAGGAGCGCGTCGAGCATCTCCGGCGTGAAGTGGAGTCCCGCCGTCGGCGCCGCCACCGATCCGCTCTCGGCGGCGTACACAGTCTGATATCGTTCGGCGTCGGACGGCTGATCCGCGCGCGTGATGTAAGGCGGAAGCGGAACGTGTCCGTACTTCTCGATCGCCTGCTCGGTGGGCAGTGGCGATCTGAGCAGCACCACTCGCGTGCGCCGCTCTGTCGTCGAGACGATCTCGACCTCGAAGTCGTCTGCGACATGGACGATTCGTCCCGGCTTGAGCTTGCCGCCGGGATGCACCATCGCCTCCCATGTCGATTCACCGAGCCGGCGCAGCAGCAGAACCTCGGCCGGCGTTCCGTTCTCGCGAATGCCAAGGAGCCGGGCGTTGAAGACGCGCGTGGTGTTGAGCACGATCGCGTCGCCGGGTGGAATGAGCTGCTCGAGATCGCTGAACTGCTTGTGCGAGATCTCGCCGGTGGCGCGGTTGATCACCATGAGCCGGCTGTCGCCGCGTCGCGGAGTCGGCTGCTGCGCGATGCGATCGGCGGGGAGCTCGAAGTCGTAGTGGGAAGTGAGGGTGCCGTCTTTGGTCACTGTCCCTTCATCTCATCGAGCCGGCGGGAGACATCCTCCGGAAGGAACATGTCGTCGGAGATTCCGGCGATCTCCTCGGCCTCTCTCCATGCGTCCTCGAGGACGGACAACTCGCCCTCGAGCGCGCGTCGCTCGGATTCCTCATGCGACACCATCTCGAGTGCGAGGCGCACTTCGGCTGGGACTCGAGAAAGTCTGGAGGCCTCGGTTGGGCTTCCGTCAAAGGGACGCCAGCTGCGATTCGTTCCCGCGATGCGCGCTACCCGGTCAAAGACAGTCGAAGGATCCTGGTACTCGGTCGCAAGGACGATCGCTGATTTAAGCTGCCGCGCTGAAGCTCCGCGAACGTTGAACCCTGGCAGCAGCTGCGCCGCGGCGCGCATTGCATCGCTTCCGCGAAGGTCAGTTTGCTCCTGATTGGTCCCGTAACGCCACCAGGGAGTCGCGCGATCCGTGGGAGCGCTATAGGTGAGGCGTATTCCCCAGGCTTCGCGGGCAGTCGGTGGCAGCATCTCGGCCTCTCCCGCGTCACGCGTCCTTACCTGCAGAACGCTTCCGTCGCTGTCATGAACTCGTGCGACGACTCGTCTACTCGAATACACCGAGTAACTGAGATTCGCGACACTAAAAAGGTTTACGCCTATTGCGCCCATCGAAAGCCCGAGCACCGGGCCGACAAAAGGAATCGTCGCGCCACCAGCGAGTGCCACTGCCCCTTGAATGAAATACTTCCGGCGGCGCCGCCCGAACTGGTCGCCATATCGCCACGCCGCGAATTCGGGTCGTTGCGGTTTCCCGATGCGTACTAGCTCGAGACCTTCGGCGACACGAGCGAGGCCGATGTGATCCGTCGAAACGCGGAGCTTTGTCCCGCGGTACGAACGCTCGCACTCCTCGATCGCTTCCCACCTCTCTTCGATCGGGGTGAGATTCCAGCGCTCGCACTTCCGGCACACCACCCACAAGCGACCCTTCGCGGCGTCGAACGCCAGCCGGCGACCGATCGGAAAATGCTCGACAGCCTCGTTTGCTCCGAGCTCGGTGTGACAGAAGAGGCACGTAGAGTACATCGATCGTAATCTACGCCCGCCGGGCAGTGCGATGCCGGCCCAGCTGCGACGCTAGCTCTAGCGTCTCCCGCCGCGAAGCTCCTTTGGCCTGATCCGCTCGTCGATACCGCGCCCGATTCCAACGATCAATTCCGGCAATAGCTGAACGTCGGCCAGCGTCGTCCGGAAATTCACGATGCACGCGCGCAGCATGAACCGGTCTTCGATGTGCGCATTGGAGACGAAGGCGCCGCCACTGAGACGCAGCGCCGTCGCGATCCGCGCATTCAGCTCATTGAGATAATCCGTGACCGCCTTGTCGCCACGCGACCGACGCCGTAAATCCGCAGGCACGAATCTGAAAGTCGATATGCTCAGTGACACTGTTCCCTGCTCGAGCAGCTCCTGCTTGCCGACGAACTCATGCAGCCTGTGAGCTAGCTCGATGTCGTCCGCGATCATCCTTCTATACCCGCTCGCGCCGGCCTGCTGAAACCCGAGCCAGATCTTGAGTGCCCTGAATCCGCGCGTATTCTGCGGACCATACTCGAAGTAATTCTTCACCTCCTGCCCCTCATTGTCGTCGAACTGATAGTAAGGAGGCTTGAAGGCGAACGCGTCGCGCAGCGCGTCGGGGTGGCGCGTGAGAAGACATCCCGCTTCGATCGAGCTGTATAACCATTTGTGGGGATCAATCGCGATCGAGTCGGCCAGGCGAAGTCCTTTGAGATTGGCGCTCGCGTCGTCCAGCGCGACGGCTGGCGCTCCGTACGCGCCGTCCACGTGGAACCAGAGATCGAACTCCTTGCAGATCTTTGCTATCTCGGGGAGGGGATCGGTCGCGCCTGTGCCGACCGTGCCGGCTGTTCCGACGACGAGAAAGGGATGAAGACCGGCGGCGCGATCCGCCGCGATTTGCTTGCGTAGCTCGTCCGGCCGAATCCGAAGCTCGTCGTCGGTCGCGATCCAGCGAATCGCATCAGTGCCCAATCCTGACATGTCCGCGGCTTTCATGATCCACGTGTGCATTTCCGCCGAGCCGTACACAACGAGACGTTGGCTCTCCGGGTCGGCGACGCCCTTGGCGCGAATGTCCCACGTCGCTTTCGCCTTACGCGCCGCGAAGAAGCCGACGATGTTCGCCATGTTCCCGCCACTCACGAGCACCCCGTCCCACCTGCCGGACAGTCCCATGAACTGCGCGAGCCAGCGGATGGATTCATTCTCGATTTCTGTTGCGATCGGTGACAGCGCCCACGCGCCGACGTTCGGGTTTACAGCGGCCGCAAGAAGATCGGCCAGCGCGCCGACAGGAGCCGCCGACGAAGTGATGTATCCGAAGAATCGTGGGCTCCCGTTGTGGGTAGACTGCTCGAAGAACAGCCGGCTGAACTTTTTCAGGATGTGCGCGATGTCTGCGCCCTTTTCGGGCATCTCGCGTTTGCCGAGCTTGCTCCGCATCTGGTCGGGCAGAAGCGGGGAAGCCGTGCGCGCCTTGGGAAGGCGCGCCAGAAAATCGGCGACGTCATCGATGAGTGTGTGACCGATCGCGCGGAATTTCTCGGGCGCCATATCGGACGGAGCCGACCGCATGGTCAGCCGATCGGAAGTCTTCGTTGGGTTGGGTTTACGGCCTTTCTTGGCCGGTGCGACCTTGGATCTGGGCAAATCTCCGCCTCATTTAGGGAGGCGGAAAAATATCATCGAAACCGGCCTGAATCCCGTCCGCCCGTTTTCGGGATTCAGGCCAGGTTGCCGAGGCCTCTTTTGTGCATCGGCTGCTGCAAAATGCTAATCTCTCGACGTCTGACCTTCGCCGCCCTTGCGTGGATCTCCTGCCTCCTCGCTTTCGCAGGTTGTCGATCGCTCTCCAACCCGAAACCGCGGCCCGTGCAGGAAGATCCCCGGGCACCCCGAACGGCCACCCCCGAGGAGGAGCTCACCCTGATGCGCGCTGATTCCGAGGTGTTCGCCGCGGTCGTGCAGGCTCAACTCGCGGGAGGCGACGACGAGTACCCGAATCATCTCGATCCTTTGCGATACGACGCGCGCCCTTACGGAACACCCTCAGGGTATCCGGAAGTTTTCGCCGGCGTGCAGGGAATAGACCCCACGCTCGGTTTTGCGCGAGCGGGCGAATCGGCGATGGACAGGATGATAGACAATCGAAAAGAAATTCTGAAAATGGCCGGAGTTCGGGCGGGAGGGCCTGTCTCGTATCCCCAGTGCGCAGGCGTGGGTGTGCCGCTGCCCCCTCCGCCCCGTGGATCAACTTCGGCGGCGCGCTCGAAACGCGCGAACGTGCACTCCGGCTGCCCGCGGACATCCGAGTACTATCTGACCGTAGGTCTCCCCATCCACGGACAACCCGAGGGTCTCAAGAATGCCCGAGACACCCGTGGACGCCGGGTATCGGTGGGGGGCGATGTTTGGACGATTCTCGTCGACTCGCACTCCGTAGGTCCAGAGGGATGGAGCTCGTCGCAGTATGCCTGGCTGTTCAAACGAGGTCGCGGGAACGGCCCACTGGAGCTCGCCGCTACGATCCTGATCGGCGTTGTCGAGTAGAAGAAGCGCTCACCGCTTCGTGCGCACACCAATCGTCGCAGTGACGAAGTCACTCCGCCATTCGAGTCCCGGCTCCTTTGCGCGCCGGAGATCGGTGCCGAACAGAAGCCACCGTCCCGCTCCCGGTAGCGGCACGGACGCTCGCCCCGTCGCATCGGTCGTCACGAACGATTCGCCCGACTGACCTTCACGCCGAGCGCCAACGGCAAACCCGGGAAGCGGCGCGCCGCGGCGCAGCACTCGCACCGGGAGCGCATCACCCTCGACAAGAGCGGTTGGATCGCGCTCCGGAACTATCTCCAGCCCGAGTCCGAGCGGCGATGCCCAGCTCGAATCCCCCCTCGGCGCGCCGACGCGCACGAAGCTCGTCGCGTGCTTGATGTAGCTCTCGCGCCACTGCTTCGGCTTGGGGATGCTGTCCCACTGCGCGAGGATCGACGGACCCGCGTGAATCTCCTGGAAGTACTCCTCGATCAGCTTTGGTTGGAGCACCAGCGTCTTGGGCGCGAGCTCGACGGCGATCGTCGCGACGCCTGCCGCGCGCGGTATCCACGTGTATCGAAGGGCGGTGGGCCGGCTCCGCCCGCCGCGCAACTGCTCGAGCTTTCCGTTCAGCCGGATCTCCGCGCGCGAAACGCGCTTCGGATCAATCGCAAGAGCGTCCGCGGGAAACGACATCCCGCTCGTGAGACTGAGTGTGACTGGATGTCCAGTCGCGACACGCATTGTCGAGGGAAGGATCCAGGTCTCGTGCGCGCCCGCGAGCGCCGCCGCGCACACCAGCGCGAGCGCGACAGCCAAAGCGCTCTTTCTCCTCGACAAGAGCCGCGGAAGCATAGGCGCTACGCTAGAACAGAGTCGGCTGCTGCACGCCGCCGTTGGTCGCTGGCGGATTGAAGCCGAAGTGCCTGTATGCCTGCGCGGTTGCAACGCGACCGCGCGGGGTGCGCTGGAGGAATCCATTTTGTACTAGGAACGGCTCGTAGACCTCCTCGAGCGTGCCCACGTCCTCGCCCACTGCCGCGGCGATTGTGCCGACGCCGACCGGGCCGCCGTCGAACTTCTCGATGATGGCCTTGAGAATCCGCGAATCCATGTCGTCGAGCCCGAACTGATCGACTTCCAAAAGCTGAAGCGCATCCGCCGCGACTTTACGGTCGATGTTTCCGCCGGCCCGGACCTGCGCGAAGTCGCGAATGCGGCGCAATAGTCTATTCGCGACGCGAGGAGTGCCTCGCGATCTCTTGGCGATCTCCTTCGCCCCGTCCTCGTCTATCTCCACCTGCATCACCTCGGCCGTTCTGTGGACGATCTGCTCGAGATCCGCGGGCGGATAGAAGTTGAGGCGCATCTCGATCCCGAAACGTGCGCGCATTGGTGGCGTCAGCATGCCGAGTCGGGTGGTGGCGCCGATCAGCGTGAACTTCTCGATCGGCATGACGATCGTCTGGGCCTTGGGTCCTTCGGAGAGGCGGATGTCGATGCGGTAATCCTCCATCGCCGGATAGAGGAACTCTTCGATGATGGGCTTCAGCCGATGGATCTCATCTATGAAGAGGATGTCGCCCTCGCGCAGATTGGTGAGCGTGCCCACGAGGTCGCCGGGTTTTTCGAGTGCCGGCCCCGACGTGTTGCGAATATTGACGCCGAGCTCGCGCGCAATGAGCTCGGCAAGAGTGGTTTTGCCGAGGCCGGGTGGGCCGAAGAAGAGCGTGTGGTCGAGCGGCTCTCGGCGCGCGAGCGCGGCGTCAATATATATGCGCAGGGACTCCTTCACGCGGTCCTGGCCGATGAACTCGGACAAGCGCTGAGGGCGGAGCGAGAGCTCGACGACGCTCTCCTCCGCGATGATTTCAGGAGTGGTTATTTCGGCGCGGGACATATGCGATTTGTCTGCCGTCGGACCAGCGGGTTGATCTAGAGGAATAATACTGTAGCGATCCCCCAGGGCCGCGCCATATGAAGGAGCCAGAGACTCTTTGCCTCTGGCTCCTCCTACTATGATGCAGGGTCGCGAATCACCCGGGTAAAGGACTGGTCGCGCGAAACGTGAGTCCCGTCGGAAAACGTCTCCGTCTCAGTGCCCGCCAGAAAGCTCGATGAGACCAGACTTCCGTCGAATGTCTCGAAGGTTTCGAGCTGCATCAGGGAAAGTGGTAACTGAGGAGTATCCCGGCCACGGTCGTCGCGGCCAGCGAGGCACTGCGCGTGCCGGATGTCTGTGGGCCGCTATCCTGCACCGCCGAAGCGATGGTGAATTCCGCGGTCAGCGTGCTCTGCGCGCAGCTTACGATCTGGGTTGACGCGAACCCCGTGCAGGAATTTCCCAGCAAGCCGGTCGAGAGCGTCGCGGTTCCCACCTGAGCGCGCCACGCGGTGACTGTGTTGCCGGCGACGTGAAAGAGGTGTCCGTTCACGGCCGACCCGCCGAAGGCACCGCTCGCTGAAGTTGGTGGCGTGCCAGTGCCAGCCGTAAAGCCATCGACGATAATGAAGTCGGTAGGATTCGACGGATCGTTGAAGGCGATCAGGTCGAAGGTGCTGAAGCTGCTTATCGAGACCTGGACGCCCCGCTGCAATCCAACGGCGTAGAAGGGGCCAGCGGCGAGGTCAGTCGTAATGGGGATGACATCCGCCTCCGCCCCTGATTTCAGAACCAGGTTCGCCGAATCGGCGAGCCAGGCGAGCTCCGGGTGCACCGGCGCGAACTCAGTGATGCGGGCCATCAGGACCGTCGCCTCTGCCGCGGTCAGGGTAACTGTAGGACCATGCGGCCCGGTATTATCACTGCCACATCCGATAGCGAAGAGCGAGCCGACGACAAGTCCAACCGACGCACGTTCAAACCGCATAAACCCTCCGGGGGTGATGACACTGGATGATACCGCGCTGGGTGGTAGGCGATACGATATGTCAGCGAGCGACCGCCGACGGGCGGCGAGACGCAAGAATCACTACCCGGAAAAACGCGGGAAGAACCGGCCCCGACGCACAATTCCCCTCTGAGGTCCGGCAGATTGACTTGGTTGGTTGAGTATTTGCCCTACCTCGGAACAGGAGCATCAAAATCCCATCCGGTGCAGGCCGGAGCTTGGGCTCTGATTGAAGTGCTCGTTCGCAGGTTCTTCCGACCGGCTCCTGCTCTTGGAGCAGGAGGTCCCCGGTTAAAATCCGGGCGCCCCGACTGAACAACTGACGGTCTGACACGCGCTTGTGTCGTCAGGCCGTTTTGCTTTGCGGATAGCGTTACCCGTTTCGTTACCCGTTTGTACTGATTTCACGTTGCTACTACGCGCTCCATCACCTTCCGCGGCTCGCTCATTACTGCGAGCATCGTTTCTGTCTCCGGTTGTTGGTAGCAGGTGAGCAACGTCTGCGTGTCCTTCCAGCCACCAGCAGCGGCGACATCAACAAGCGAGCGATGTTTGCGCTCGCTCCCCCGAATGTTCGGCTCAGACCGACAGGCGGATGCTGACCCCCGGGCTCGTCGTCGCCGAGGATCGCGCTCGCGACCTGGTCGATGGGCCGGCCGGCCTATTCGCGCTCATGGTTGTCGCGCTTCCTGCCATATATTGCTATCGACAGTTCGACGACCGGCGACGGTGAACGCATGGCGATGAGTCGTGAAGAGAAAAAGGCGGCGATCATTCTTGCCGCGATCGCTGCAACCGAGGGGCTGTGGGTTGTCGTGAACGCCCGCGATTCGCGCCGTTTCATCGCGTACATGGGATTCTCGGGACCGAGTGCGCCGCTCGCCGGTTGGATTGTCGCGGCGTTGGTGTTCGCCGGGTTCACGGGGCTCGCGATGCGACTCCCGTCGGTGCGCGCGAACCTCGTGCGGCCGTCGGTCCTCAAGCTGCTTGGGCTTGGTGTGGCGATTACGGCCTGCTTTCTCGAAGAAGTGGTGTTTCGGAAATTGCTAATGGACGGTGTGCAGCGAGCCGGACATCCCGTTGTGATTCAAGTCTTGGCGTCGGGCTTGTTGTTTGGCGCAGCCCACGGTGTGTGGGGGGCATTTCGTGGGAGTGTGGCTGCTGCGGTCGGTGCGACGGTCGCTACTGGATTGCTTGGGGTGGGGCTCGCGGTGACGTACGTCGCCAGTGCGCGGATCCTCGCGCCGTGTGTGGTTTCGCATTTTTTAATCAATGCGTTCGCGGAGCCGGGGCTGGTACTGGCTGCGGTGCGGGGCGAGATGGGGGGTATCGCGAGGCGATCAAGGCTACGTGCAGGGTGATCAGACCCGGCGAGCTCCTTCCCTGATCAGTACAGAGTCGCCTTCGATCCGGCTGATCGAGTTCGGCCCTAGTGGTAGTTCGAATTCTACGGGGCAGCGCCATTCCTGTGTTTGACGATCGATGAGGAAGAGCTCGGCGGCGCAAGATTGGGCGGTAAGCTCAATCCGACAGCGACGTCTTCACCATTTCCCTTGCCGCTTCGCCGCAATAAACAACGTCGGCTCCGCCGTATCTGCGAGATTCTCGGTCTGTCGGCGGCGGCGCCCATTGGTGTCGGTTTAGGTGTCGGTTTGAAGCGGACATTGGCCGACATCGCGCAGTTACGCGTTGTGGCTTGTTACCCGTTTCTTTACCCGTTTCTCCCTGCAAAGTACGGCAGGAATGTCGGAGAATTCCGGCACCGACGCCAGATTCCCCTATGAACACCGGCAGAATGTCGTAGTTCGTTTATGTATGTTCCTGCTCTTGGAGCAGGAGGCCGGTTCGTCTGATCAGGGCGCCGCGTTAGCCCAGTTTAGGATGGGTTTAACTCCCCTCGGATGACACGAAAGTGCCCCTCCGATGATACGAAACAGGCATTTCCGCGAGGGGAGAAAGGTGCATTTTGGAGTCACCTAATTCCCCCTGAAAAGGCCTTAATGATCCGGCATCAGGTTTACTTCGATACGCTCGGTTCCATGAAGGAGGATAGCGCCTCCTGGCGTTCCGTATTCGCCGGACTCTCAGTCCTGCGGCTCGTGGACACCTATGCTGACACCGCATCGCCGACAAACCCGGCGGGCTGGGCTCAGCTCCATAGTGTACGCACAGCCATCGAAGAAATGGCCGAGGGTGACGCGATGGGCGGAGTGCTGACCGCGGTGCTCAAAGAGCTCACCAACCGTAACGCAATCGACGACACAGTCCGCATCTCGCTCCTCTCTTACGGGCGTGCGCTCGATTACGAAGCAAACTGGGGACTCGCAACCGACGTTTTCTCAACCGTCGCTAAGCTCACAAGACCGGAAAAGAATGCGCGTCTCGCCGTCGAGGCGAATGTTCTTGTCGGTGGCGCGGCACGCCGCAATGGCGAATGGGACATTTCAGCAAGAGCATACTCGCAAGCCGCGTACATTGCAGACACGCTCAGCGATCGACCAGGTATGCTGACCGTACAGGTCGGTATCGCCAACACATACCTTGCCAAGGGAAATTTTCCTCAAGCTCAGTCGATTCTGGACGACGTAGTTGTTCAAGCGCGTGACCAGGACCTGCCAGAGATTCAGGGAATGGCCTTGCACAGCCGGTCGTCGCTTGCCCAGCAAAAAGGTGAGAAAGCCGAAGCGGTTCAGCTCGCGTATCGGGCGCTTGGTCTTACGACAAGATCAAGCGAACGCGATAGAATTATCGAAGATCTGGCGGCGGGGTTTTCTGAGTTAGGCCTGAGCGAAGCCGCGCGAGATGCACACCTTCTTCTGACTGCCACCGCCCAAACGAAGTGGGTACGGTGGCAGGCAACCATCAACCTCTTGGAGTTGGCGAGCCTCGATGGGATGGAAGACACGTTTGACACGTACGCGGCGGACTTGAGAAAGGCACCGCTCGGACCGTGGCTGAAATCCTATTTCCTGGTCTTTCTTGGCGAAGGATTGGAGCGTTTCGGGCGCTACGACGCAGCCCGCGAGACGCTCACGGAAGCTGTTGATTATGCGACGGCCAACCTGATTCATCCTGCCACGTTCAGGGCCGAAGCGGCGCTCGTCTTGCTCCGATCGAGAAGCCGGACGTCTACGGAAGCATCTGTCTTCGGGGAAGTCCCCCAGGAAGTCCTTGCGGCAGCTCATGCTATTTCTGAGCTCCGCAAGGCTACGATGGCTTCCTCGTAAGAGTAGAGCCAGCCTACCCGCGACTAATGAGTGAGGCAGGTGGAAGATCCGCTAGTGATCGGGCAGTCGCTCTTCGGAGCGGTCATGTCTGAGCAGGCGGTGATGACGACAGAGGCGATGATGGCGGCGGCGACAAGAAGTTTGCGGCGGATCATTGTAGTATCTCCGGAAATGAGGAAAGGGGTGCTGCAAGACTGACCAGGCTCAACGTATTAGTCTCGGCAGATGCCGAAATGGCATTTTCCTATCAGAAAATGTCTGTTTCCTATCAAGAACAGCACTTTCCTATCATTTCCCCTCGCGCTGATGAGCTTCAAGCGCCAGTTTCGTAGATTATGAGCTGGACCGGCTGTTGAGCGTTGCGGCATTTCTACCTCCCCGCCTGCTCACACACGTCAAGCACGTTTTCGCTGACGAGCCCGAGCTACTGGTTGCCTCTTCGTGGGAAGAGCTCGAATCCTTCATCCGCCGGAAACCGGTAAGCGTGGTAATTCTCGACCCATCCGCAGACGGCAACATGAATGTCGAGGCGGTCGGCGGGCTGCTAAAACGATTTCCGTCGCTTCCGCTGATCGCGTACGTCACCCTTCACGCCCCCGCGTTCGGCGCCGTGGCGCAATTGGGGCGGCTCGGGCTCGAGGATGTCGTGCTTCATCGGTTCGACGATGCACCGGACCGATTCCTCGAACGAGTCGAGCGCGTGGAAGGCAACTCGCTCACCTATATGGTCATCGAGAAACTGGGCGATGCCCTCAAGCAGTTGCCGAGGCAGCTGGCGGTCACGATCGAAAACCTCTTCGAGCAGCCGCACCGCTACACGAGCTCACTCGATCTGGCGACGGAGGCGGGGATTGCGATCGTGAGCGTGTATCGAAACCTCAATGCCGGGCGGCTCGGCTCGCCAAAGCGGCTGCTCGTAGCCGCGAAAGTTCTACGGGGATTCGGCTATTTGCGGGACCCGGGGTACTCTGTGCTCGATGTTTCTATCAAGCTCGGATACAAAACCGCGCGAATTTTCTCGCACCACTGGGTCAGCGTCTTCGGGCTCACGCCAGCGAGAATTCGAACCCGGCTTACCGACGAAGTAGCGGTGGAGAGTGTCCTTCGCTGGATCGAGTGCGGCGAGGATGAAGCGGACCTCTCCGAGGTGGACGCCTCAGCGGCCGGCGGGTCTCACAGATTCTTTTTCTGACCTGTCTCCGTGTAAGAAACCCGCTCGAGATCCGACTATTAGTTGGGCTACGAACGGCGTAGATCGAAGAGCCATT
Source organism: Gemmatimonadota bacterium (assembly GCA_003134685.1). GTDB lineage: Bacteria > Gemmatimonadota > Gemmatimonadetes > Gemmatimonadales > Gemmatimonadaceae > UBA4720. The sequence goes on from PLCA01000016.1 coordinate 82,281, forward strand.
CACCAGAGGAGCGTTTTTGCGTGTGATGCCTCAGGGTAAGCAGGGAGCGTCGGACGCAATGCTCGAGCGCGTCATTCGAGAGCACGGCGACCTGCTCGATCGTGTCGCGTGGGGCTATTCGGACAATGCCCACGATCTGGAGGATCTGATGCAGGAGATACTGATGGCGCTCTGGCGCGCCCTGCCCGGTTTTCGCGGGGATTCGTCCGAGCGCACGTTCGTTCTCCGTATCGCCCACAATCGCGGCATCAGCTTCTCGATGGCTCGCCGCCGGTACTCACCGCTTCCCGACGCGGAACAACTCTCCGATCCCGCACCATTGGCCGAGGAGCGAGTGATCAGCGAGCAACGTCACGACCGGCTGTTCGCGGCGATCCGCCAGCTCTCGGAGCTCCAGCGACAGGCGGTCATGCTGCATCTCGAGGGGCTGTCGCAGCGGGAGATCGCACAGCTTCAGGGTACGAGCGAGACCAACGTTGGCGTTCGGCTTACCCGCGCGCGGAAGGCGCTTCGTGTTCTACTCGGCGAGGAGGATGCATGACTGAGCGCGCAGCCGATTGGGAGCGGTGGAAGGAAGAGTGGAAGCGCGGCGGGAGCTCACAGGCGACCGTCACAACTGGTCTTCGACAGACTGCAAAGGCGCGTCGCGGCCTGTTCATCTCGTGGCTGATCGAGAGCGCGATCGGCTCGGCGTCTCTCCTCCTGGTGATCCTCGCACTCCAACATGCAGCCAACGCTCTCGAGGCCGGCCTGGGTCTGGCCGTCGGCCTGGGGATCGGCATAGTCTGGGTGCAGCGCATACTCTTGCGCCGGCGTGAGCACGCTTCGGAGACGGCGGCCAGCGACGACTACCTCGTCGCGATTCGCAAATTGCGGCGGCGGCAGATGCGACTCGCACAGTTCGTGTGGATCGTGGTCACCCTCGATTTCGTCTTTCTGATTCCGTGGTGGGTGATCGGCAGTCGGGTTCACTCGAGACGTCTGACGGACCTCGGCTCCGTGCTGACCATGTGGGTGCCGATCGTTGGGTTCATCGCACTCTTTGTCTGGTCATTTCGTCTACGCCGCAACGCTGAGCTGGAGATGGAGGAGATCGACCGGCTGCGGGCCGATGATCGCGATGGGTCGGATGCAGAAATAGAAGAAAGCGTGTAAGAAAGCGGCCGCCGCTCCGACTATTAGGAACACAGGCAATCTTGACGTGGAGCGGAGATGAGCAGCATCGCGCCGCGTTCTCACCAATGGGGAGCAAATGAAGAGGAAAGCAGCGGTATATGTCGTGTTCGCAGTATTGTCTCTCGCAACGTCCTTCCAGGCGCGCGCGCAGGCGTTGCTAAGCCAGGAGATGCAATCCGCGCAGTTCTTCGTGGGGACCTGGAGTTGTGCGCACACAGTGGGAGATTTCTCTGGTACCTACAAGACAACGATTGCAAACTCGCTCGATAACCGTTGGCTCAGGCAGACCTACGATTTTCCTGCCACGAGCGACGGAGCCGCTCCGGTCAGCGCCGAGTATTTCATCGGGTACGACCCGCGGAGTGCGCGCTGGATACGGTTGGGTGCAATGAGTGACGGGCTCTACTTCGCAATGGTAGCCAACCGGAACGGCAACACCTGGCACTGGACTTACGTTCTTCCCGGGCAAGGTGGAAGCGCCGTGTACACCAAGAAATCGGATTCGCTATACACAGTAGATGGTCCCAGCTACAACCAAAACGGTAAGCCGGTTACGGAACACCATACCTGCAGGAAGTCGCCCTAACACGCGGACGGCCCATGCAGCACGATGTCACCTTGCCTTCTGTTGTGCGATCCACTGGTCTGTTCGGGATTCGAGGAGATCGAGAGGTAGAGTTCCGCCGTCGAGCATCTCGTCGTGAAATGCGCGGATGTCGAACCTGGTCCCCAGTTCTTTCCGGGCGCGCTCGCGGAGCTCTCGGATCTTGAGCTGCCCGAGCTTGTAGCTCAGAGCCTGCGCGGGCCAGGCAATGTAGCGGTCCGTCTCGGACTGGATGGTCGGCTCGTCCACCGCGCCGGACTTGCGCATGAAATCCACGACTTGATCGCGCGTCCATCCCTTGGAGTGAATTCCAGTGTCGACGACCAGACGCACGGCGCGAAAGAGCTCGGAGGAGAGGCGTCCGAAATCCGAGGCGGGATCCTGATAGAAGCCTACCTCTTTGCCGAGCTGCTCCGCGTAGAGAGCCCAGCCTTCGACGTAAGCGTTGAAGCCGAGACTGTGGAGGCGGAATTGGGGCAACCCGGTAAGTTGCTGCTGTACGGATAGCTGCATGTGATGGCCGGGGATGCCTTCGTGGTAGGCGATCGCCTCGTCATTGATCAGCGAGCGAGCCGCGAAGTTTGAGGTCGCAACCACGACGCGCCCGGGTCGCTTGCCGTCCGGGCTGCCCGTGACGTAATGCGTGGCAGCGGCGGACTGAAATGCGGGTATGGCTTCGACCGTGACAGGCGACTTTGGAAGAAGGGTGAATAGCTCCGGAAGCTTCGGCTGCATCTGGGCGATGTACCGGCGGAAATCGTCCAGGATCTGCTCCGAAGACGTCGGGATGTATTTCGGATTCGTTTTGAGAGAGGCTCGGAACGAAGCGAGGTCCGCGAACCCCTGTTTCTTCGCGATGACCAGCATCTCGGCTTGGACGCGGTCGATCTCGCGGAGACCGAGCTGATGGATCTCGTCCGGCGTCATGTGCGTAGTGGTCCGGGCGTAGATGTTGTTCGCGTAGCGCTTCGCGCCGTCCGGCAGAGAAGTGACGGAGAGCGTCGTACGGCCGTGGGGCGCGTATTCGCTGCGAACGAAGCCCGCGAAATTCTGGTACGCCGGGATGACGTCGATGTTGATCGCGTCGGTGATCTGCCGTGTCAAGCGTGCCTGGTCCGCGCCAGAGATGGTTGCAGGATATTTTCTGGTGGGAATGAGGAACGGGTCGGCGTCAATGATGCCCGCAATCTGGACAGGGACTTTCTCGAGCAGGAATCGGACTGGCATGAGCCCGTCGTTCACGCCAGCGCGGAGAACTTCGGTTGTCTGATTGAGGACGCGCGGTACTTGGTGAAGGCGCGCGATGTAGTCCTCGTACTGCTTGACTGTCTCGAAAGGAACGGACAGCGGCAGATCCGCAAGGCTCAAGTGGATGCCGTTGAACTGGTTGATCGGCATCTCATACTCTTTGAGATCGAAGTCGGCGAGGCGTTGCCCCAGCACCCGAACCAGAAGGTCGTGGGAGAGCTGGTCCTGCTCGGAGAAGCCCGAGGTCGGTATGGCTTCAAGGCGGGCGAGAAAATCCTGATCGGTCTTGTGGCGCTGACCGATGGCCGCGAGCGAGTACTCGGCGAGCTTGTCGTTGTAGCGGTAGTCACCGAAGGCGGTGGCGCGCTCAGGAAAGTTGCGGAGATCCGACTCGTACTGCTCTTCGAAGAGCGCGTTCTGCGCTGTGACACGCTCACCAACTGGTCTAGCGTTTTGTGCGGAGACGCCACCTGCGATGGCGACGAGAAAGAACAAACTATGTTGAAGGCGCATAATTGTATCGACCAACAGAGTAAAAGGTGGCTTGACTAAGAGATCGCTAAAAGCTCAGATGGTCCCAGTTCGCGATCGCATTCAGGAGTGCGGACGGTACTTCGTAGGTGTGCCCGTGCTTGCGCCGGTAACGCTCTGTCGCTCGATCTATCGATTGCTCGGCAGTCTTCCCGTTCGACACGGGATAGAACTTCGGAGGCTCACCCGGCCCTGCTGACCTACACCAATGCACCAAGTAATCGCCGCCGTCAGTGTACAGCGCGGTTGAAACAAAAGTGGTGCTATTCAATGTGTGAGAATCAGGGAACCTTCGAACCAAAGATCAGATAGCGGCCCAAGGTTAGAATATCTCGTATCGCTTGTCGAAATCTTTCTCGAAACCTCGGATTCGCAGAACCGCGGAATTCAGTGTCCGGCTGCGGTCGAAGAAACCGGACGGTGATCTTCGCAATAAAGAAGTAATAGCCCAACTGAGTGAAACTGCTAATGCGCTCTGCCGATCCGTCGCCAATGGCTGTCTTGAGCCGCTTGGTCTGGACGGATTGGAGGATGCTTAGATCAACAACCTGATCGCCGAGCTTCGGTACACTCTCAAGATAAAAAGCGCTGAGAAAGGTATTGTTTCGTATATCTCCCACAGAGGGGTGCTGTCGGAATGAAGAGAAGGGTCGGCAGGCAGCCAGGATGACGTACTCGTCGTTATCAATATCACACGAGTGTGACAGCAGCATACCAGGAGCATCTAGCTCCGTAGCGTCGCCATTTCCGTCCTCAACGATAAACCTTATTGGCTCGACTATGTCGCCTTGTGTGAGCTCGGTGGGCAGTTGAGTTGTGTAGAGATCGAGCCACGATGGAGCGTTTCTTCGAAGCTGACGAAGAAACTCTCTAGTATTGTCGGAATCGAGTGATGGGAAAAGATCCGCAGTTAGTTGCGCGAACTCCCGCAACATTTACTTGGATCTGAATCTCTTCAGGGGCTTAGACAGCGGCCGAGCATCTGCTCTGCTTATTGCGTCAAACTGAGCGGTCTCTTCCGGACTCATGCTCCGCGAGTTTTCAAAAATCCTGAGGGCAAGCTCCTGCCAATTTCTCACATGTAGAGTCTCTGCTGGCCCGATTGTATACAGGGCCGCCGTCGACGAGAGCCGCATGGCCGCGTCAGATGACAATTCCTGACGAAATGATGGCGCAATATCGGGGCGCGCCCGATCCAACAAAATCCCATGAGCGTACCGAATTCGTTTCTCAAAGGCGAGGCCTTCTTCGGTCTGCAGAGCAGGTTGCTCCGCAACTATTTCCGGCGTCCAACTCGTGTTGAATGTGTGCGGCAGAGGTTCGGCAATAAATGGCATTATGAAAATAGGGCTCGGGTTCGATCGGTGACCGACTGCTCGAATAAAGTGTTTTCCCGTTCGTGTAGTTGCTCAATTCTACCCCAGAGCTCATCGCTTTCCGGCGGCATCTGGAGTGTTTGAAAGACATCAAGGTCAAGGAGGAAGGCGACTCCCCCAGATTCGGGGTCAGGCACCATCCCCTCATTAAGTATCAGCATGCCTCTTGGAAGATCAGGCTGTGGAATCTCGAGTCTGAGCACAAAGTTGTTGACGCTGTGGGGCATGTCACTGGGAAGTTCGGGGCGCACTCGAAAGTATTCTGTTAGGTCCCCTGCTCCCTCTGGAAGGCGAATACGATTAATGTACCGAACTCCAATTCGTGTCACCGCAATCGGCCGCGCGACTTCAAGGAACTTCTCCCAAAAGCGCTTACCTTCGTCACGGTTTTCTTCCCACGAGGTGTAGGGATGAAGCCGACTTGATGACATGCCGTTCATTCGAACTTGAACGATTCTGTCACGCTGTTGCGTCGCGATCCGGTAGCCGACAGGGGTCTGCGTTGCTGCTCCACTACTTTCCCCGGCCTGCCAGTTCAGTGTACCCTCGATTTGAACCATTTCTTCACGCACGGGATAAGTGGTCTCTTCGCCGAAATACACTTTGCCGAGAGTGGCTACGGTTATGTCAGGGGGTAGCGCCGCCTGGATATCGATGATGGCTTCAAGAATGGGCGGCCTGGCGTATTGGCGCCGCATCGCGGCAGCAGGTCGGTTCGGCAAGAATTCTGGTGAAGCCCCCATTTAGTAATCTCGCCTGCCTGTAGGTACTGACCTGTCCAACCTATTGAGTGGAGGTCTGCCGCGCTAGCGTCCCAGAGCGGTGTAGAGGTGCATCGCAAACCGCATGAGGCGGATATCGACAACAATTAGACGAGCGTTTGGGACCTTGCCAGTCTTTCCGCCGCCTTCTCCAGTGTTTCCACACGCTTGCAAAAGGCGAATCTCGTAACTGAACGTCCCAACTCCGGCCGCGAATAAAAACTCATCCCCGGCACCGTCGCGACCCCAACCTCCTTCGCCAACCAAATAGCAAACTCACGCGACTCGAGATCCGAGATCTCCGAGAAATCCGCCAGTATATAGTAGGCCCCCTCAGGCGCCGCGTACTTGAACCCCGCCTCATCGAGCGCCGAGCACATGATGTCCCGCCTCGCGCGGTATTCCAAAGCGAGATGATTGTAGTAATCCGCATCGAACGCCATCCCCACCGCACCCGCAGCCTGCAAAGGAGCCGGAGCACCCACCGTCAGGAAATCATGGACCTTGCGAATCGGCGACGAGAACTCGGCCGGCGCGATCGCATACCCCAGCCTCCACCCGGTGCAACTAAAAGTCTTCGACAACCCAGAGATCGTGACAGTGCGCTCCCGCATGCCAGGCCACGTCGCCAGAACATGATGACTGCCCGCATATCGAATGTGCTCATAAATCTCATCAGTGATCGCGATCACATCCCACTTCTGACACAGCTCCGCGATCAGCGAGATCTCCTCCCGCGTAAAGACTCTACCGGTAGGATTGTGCGGAGTATTCACCACAATCGCCCGAGTCTTATTCGAAAACGCGGCCCGCAACTTATCGGGATCCATGCGCCAATCCGGCGCCTCCAACGGCACGAACACCGGCTTCGCTCCCGCCAGAATCGCGTCCGGCCCATAGTTCTCGTAATACGGCTCGAACACGATCACTTCATCGCCAGGATCCACGAGCGCAAGAAAAACGGAGGCCATCGCCTCCGTCGCCCCGCAACACACCGTGATCTCCGTCTCCGGATCCACCGTCATGCCATACCAGCTCCGGTACTTCTCCGCGATCGCCAATCTCAAAGCGGGACTGCCCCACGTGATCGCGTACTGATTGATGTCGCCGTGGATAGCCGCGCACGCCGCATCCTTCATCGGCGCGGGCATCGGGAAATCGGGAAACCCCTGCGCCAGGTTGATCGCGCCGTACTGGTTCGATACGCGCGTCATCTCACGGATCACTGACTCCGTGAACGTGCCGGCGCGCTTGGCCGTGGCCGCGCGCGCCGAGGGTTTCTGTGTGCTCGTCACGGATGCTTCATGCTGATTTCGATGGCCCCTGTAGTACCAGCGCGGATTCCAAATCTCGCGCCGGCCTGGGTAACGTCGTAGTAACGGACTTCATCTACGTAATAGGCTTGGACATTGCGAAGCGCGTTGATATCGCCCATTAGCTGCCCATCCACGAACACAGACGCGTAGTTGCTGACTCCGGCATTGGACGTCATCGCCCCATGCGGGGCCATCCAGTTCGGACGCAGGCGTGACACCGCGTCATAGGCTGTAGCGAGGTCTGCGTGAGTGTTGGCGATCTCCTCGCCACTCAGGACGTTGGACCGCATGGGAGACGAGCGTGCGCCGGACGAAGAGGCGCAGCCGACAATGGTCGCGAGTGCCACGAGATACAGATATTTGACCGACATGAGGGTCCTCCCAGGAAGGGGCTGGGTAATACACAAGAATGGGTTTGACAAATCTTAGCGCTTTCCCGAAGATGCGCGAGGCATATTCACCGAATGATTGACGCAAGCCACCTCGCCAAACGCTTCGGCTCCGTAAAAGCCGTGGACGACCTCTCCTTCCGAATCGGGCCCGGAGAGATCGTCGGTCTCCTCGGCCGGAACGGGGCGGGGAAAACCACGACGCTGCACATGCTTGCGGGGATCACGCGTCCGGACTCCGGCCGGGTGAGTGTCTGCGGTATAGACCTTCTCGAACAACCCAAAACGGCCAAGGCATGCCTCGGTTTCATCGCCGACGAGCCGGAATTCTTCGAATATCTCACCGTCGAGGAGCATCTCAAGTTCAGCGGGATGCTGTACGGGATTCAGGGAACGGCTACCGCCGACGCACTCATCTCGCGGTTCGGGCTGGAAGAGAAACGCCGAGCCTACCCCGAAGAGCTCTCGAGAGGAATGCGTCAGAAGCTCGCGCTGGCGTGCGTGCTCCACCACGATCCGAAGGCGATTCTGCTCGACGAGCCGCTCACCGGTCTCGACCCGGCCGGCATGCGCGACATGAAAGACACGATTCTCGCGCGGGCGCGGGATGGGGCCGCGATCCTTCTGAGCTCGCACCTACTATTTCTGGTCGAGGAGCTCTGCTCGAGGCTGCTCATTCTCAATGACGGCAGACTCGTCGCATCCGGGACGATGTTGGAGATTCGGGGAGCGGCGGGCGACGGCTCTAGCCGCGAGCTCGAGGCCGCTTTCCTGGATATCACGAGCCGGTCCGCGGCTTCCCCCACTTGATCGAGGCGCTCTGGTTCTACGGACTTCGGTCCGCGCGCAACAGGATCATCAAGAGAACGCGGGATGTCCGTTACCTGGCGGGCATGGTGCTGATTTTCGCGTATCTGTACTTCGTGTTCGGGCGATCGATGCGCCGCGAGCCCAGCTCGGGCTCGCAGGGGTTCGTCGTGCTGGGGCTGCTGCTGTTCCTCGTGATCAGCTCGCTCTTCAACTGGTGGACGGCGCAAACGGATCATCCTCTCGCGCTCAACAAGCCCCAGGCGCAGTTCCTGATCCCCGCTCCGCTGGCGAGTCGAGAGGTGATGCTGTTCAAGCTTCTCACAGCCCTCCCAACACTGCTTTGGAGCGCGATCGTCATGGGCATCGTATTCCGCGGCGGCTTGTCTCCGCATCCCGCTCAGAGAATTCTGACCGCGTTCATCATCGTTGTCGCGATTCAGCTGCAGCGGGTTGGAGCGGCACTCGCCCGAGCACCGCGGCGAACCGGCGGCACATCGGCACGACCCATCATCGTTGCAATCGTCCGGATCTGGCTCACGGCCGCCGGGGTGGTTGCCCTCGCACAAGCGGCGTCCGTTGCCGCCGAGAACGGCATACTCGGCCTGGAGAAGGTTGGGATTCCATTCGCGGTCGCCTACCAGTTTCCGTGGTCGCTCGCTGTCTGGCCGTTCACTGCTCTGGTCGCGCCCGCATATGCCCCGACACTGCCGGCCTTCGTCTCATCGGTCGCTGTCGCGCTGCTCATCGTCGCGATCGAAGCCACGCTCGTTTTCCAGGGGGATCCCGATTGGGACCGCATTGGAGTCGCCCGCACGAGAGAGGAGAAACTGAGCGCGAGGCGGGCGAAGAAAGGGAATCGAAGCTCGGAGGGCTCGCTCTGGGAGCGTTACATCAATTCCTTCGTCTCCTACTTCAAGCGGCCGGCGGCCGCGATCACCTGGAAGAATCTGATCGCGAGCAGACGCATCCAGCCACTCGGGCCGGGAGTCGTAATGGCCATCGGTGTTCCGATTGTTCTCGCCGCGACTCTCCTGCCGGCGTTTCGGCAGATGACGTCCTTTGCGCTCGGCCTTGCCGGAGCCTGGGGCGGACTCCTGCTCCTCGCCGGACCGAACTTCGTGCGCAACGATCTGCGGTTCGATCTGCCGCGGCTTCGGCTGCTGCGCACTTATCCACTCACGAGCCGGGAAATTTGCGTTGCTGAAATTGCCGCCAGCGTCACCATGCTCCTGTTCCTTCAGCTCGTGCTCCTGACGCTCTCGACCGCCGCGCTGCTATTCAATCCTGCGATTCCGGTGGCGCCCGGGCGCATGCTGGTCTTTGCGCTCGCTATCGCGTGCGTCCTCCCGGGATTGAACGCGATCAGCATCTCGGGACAGAATATCTTCGCGCTCGTTTTCCCAAAGTGGGCGACACTCGGCACAAAGCTTCCCACCAGATCGGCGAATCCCGGGCAATACTACTTCTCAATGCTGATCTCGGTGGTGGTCTTTGTGATCTCGATCATCGTTCCTGGGATTGTCGCAATCGGCGTCTCAGCTGTCGCGTCGACCCTCGGCACCTCGGTCGGGATCATCTCGGGCGCGATCGTCGGCGGTGCGATTGCGCTGGGTGAGGCCGCGCTGGTTCTGCGGTGGATGGCAAAGCTCCTCGATCGTGTGGACCTGGCATCGGTTACCGGCGACTGACCTTTGACAAACCAGATCCCGACCCTACTTTCTTAGTCCCACCAAGACAAGGACGAGCAATGCCGCAATTCCTCATCGAGCGCCAGATCCCCGGCGCAGGCAAGCTGTCGAGTGACGAGCTCAAGGCGATCTCCCAGAAATCATGTGGCGTCATCCGCGACATGAATCGCGCCGGCAAGGACGTGCAATGGGTCCAGAGCTATGTCACGGGCGACAAGATCTATTGCGTCTACAATGCAGTCAACGCCAAGGCAGTAAAGGAACACGCGGACACGGGAGGATTCCCGGCGAACAGCATCATGCCTGTGGTGCGCATAATCAGCCCGATGACCGCCGAGACTGGCTGAGCGCGCGCGGACGCTCGGTGCCCCTGACACGGAGATAGCCAGTAACGATCCGGGACAGCTCGGCCGCCGTCTCCGGAACGTGGGACAGAAAGTCGCCGCTCGAGATTCCGCCGCCTTCGGACATCACTGCGTTCTCGAGCGCGTGCGCGATCAGCATCACCACGAACCGGATCGCGCGCTCGGGATAAGGATGACCGATGTCCGCCCGGCGATCGCGGAGCAAGCGCTCGAACAGCCCGAGAGTCTGGAGCCTCAGCTCCTCCGCGTGCGACCTGAACTCGGCATCCGCGTGGGTCTGGGCGTATAGGAGAAGCGCCCGAATCAGCGAGCGGCGACTCCGGTAGCCCTCGATCATTCCCGTCACCAGCATCGAAAGGACCTCGGCGGTAGGAATTCCCTCCCACTTGGCGGGATCGAGCGCGAACTCGTTCGACGCGAGCGCGTCCGCGAAGAAGCGCTCGTACACGGCGCGGAAGAGCGAATCCTTGTCGGGGAAGCGCTTATAGAGATTCCCGACCGACATGCCGGCCCGGGTGGCGATGGCAGGAACGGTGGCACCCTCCAGCCCGGCGGATTCGAGTGTCTTTTCCGCCGCATTGAGCAACTTCTTCAGGGTATTTCGCCCCCGCTCCTGGACGGTAGGTAGCGGCTCATATGCGCCCCGACGACGTCCTCCTGGGGCAGCCGATTCACCGGCAACATGTCTCATAAGTGAATTATAATTCACCACAAGGTGAATAGCAATTCATCTTATGATTGACTATCTAACTCCTTTCCCCATCAACGTTTGCACTAGGGACGGGTTACGCCGTACCCCTCGTGGCTTCCCACGCGGTGAGCAACCAACGCCCACCCCGGCGCACGTACACTTCGGTAAACCGAATCCCAAAGCTCGAAACTCCCGCCCCGCTTCGCACCTGCATCTGCGCCCGCCCGGTCGCCAGAGCCAGCCCGTCGTACACCCGCACCCGCACCTCGCTCGGCGCGATCGACTCATAGACCAGCGTCTGCTTCTTGATCATGTCGATGAACTGCTGCCGCGACTGCAGATCGCCGCCGGTGTGGATGTAGTCCAGCTCGTCATCCAGCAGCGTGTCGAGCGACGCGACGTCCTGCTTCATCATCGCCTCGAACCGCTGGCGCTCCGCCAGGCGCACCTCGCTCTCGGCCGTGAGGCGCGCGATCGCGCGGCTGGCGGGATGGGTGCACGCGCAGACGAAAACCAGCAGGAAAACTGCCCGCATTACCGGCCTCCAAGTTTTGCCAGAGCCGCCCTGATCAATTCTGTCGCGGCCTTGCCGCCGCCGCCAGCGTCGAGAGCGGCCCGGACACCTCTCTCGGCGTCGGCGCTCGAGTACCCGAGCGAAACCAACGCACGCAGAGCGTCGTCCGCGGCCGCGCTTGCCGGGGCGGCCGACGTGCCGGTCGTCTCGCCCAGCCCATCGAGCTTGTCGCCGAGATCGAGAATCAGTCGCTCGGCTTTCTTGCGGCCGACGCGCGGAACGCTCTGCAGCGTGGGGATGTCTTTCTCCCGAATCGCCCGAATGAGCCGCGTAGCCGAGAGCGCCGACAGCATCCCGATCGCGAGAGAGGGACCGACGCCGTTCGCCGTGAGCAGCTTCTCGAACAGCCGCTTCTCGAACACGCTGACGAATCCGAACAGCTGCCAGGAGTCTTCCTTCACCACGAGGGATGTGTGCAGCGCCACCATTTCGCCCACGCGCGGGAGCGTCTCGTACACGCCCAACGGAGTCTTCAGCTCGTAGGCGACTCCTCCGCTCGTCATCACCTCGAGCGAATCCAGATCCTTGGCGACGAGCTTGCCTTCGATGCGCCCGATCAACGCTCGGCTCTTCCGAGGTCCGCCGCCGAGCGAATCGCCGTCGACGAAGGGAATCGAATCGCCTCGATCTTCGGCAGGTTGGGCATCAGCGCATAAGTCAGCGCAGCCGCCACTCCATCAGACGCATCGCTCGGCTGCGGCGCCGATTTCAGGCGTAGCAGGCGCATCACCATGAACTGAATCTGCACCTTTGTAGCGGCGCCAGTACCAGCCACTGCTTTCTTGATCTCCGACGGCGGATATTCGTGGATCTCCATCGCGGCGTGCGCGCCAGCCAGGAGAATCACCCCGCGCGCGTGGCCGAGCACGACCGTCGTCCGCACGTTGCGGGCGTAGAAGATGTCTTCGATTGCGAGAACCGTCGGCTTGTGCCGGCGGATCAGCTCCAGCACCCCGTCGTGGATTTCCGCCAGTCGCTGGGCCAATTCGTCGCGCGGCTTCGTCCGGATCACGCCACACTCGATCAGTGTGAGGGGATTGCGGCCTTCCTTCCGAACTACCCCGTAGCCGGTTACCGCGGTGCCGGGATCGATCCCGAGTATTACGACGGGTGCGGCATCACGCACCGGACATTTGCTCGACGTCCATGTCGAAATTCGCGGAGACCTTCTGCACGTCGTCGAGCGTCTCGAGGTCTTCCAGCAGCTTGATCAGCGACTCCGCGTTCTTTCCTTCGACGCGCACCGTCGATTTCGGAATGAACGCGACCTCCGACTCGGCGATCGCTATTCCCTTTGCCTTGATCGCGTCCTCGACGATGTGCATCCCGTGCGGATCCGTAGTCACGATGTACTGCTCGCCCTCCGCCCTGAAATCCTCGGCGCCGCCGTCGAGCGCGACCTCGAGCACCATGTCTTCATCGTATTTGCTGGCCTCGATGTAGATCTGTCCCTTCCGATCAAACAGGTACGACACCGAGTGCGGCGGTCCGAGGTTGCCGCCGAGTCGCGTGAGCTTGTGCCGGATTTCGGCGACCGTACGAGTCGGATTGTCGCTTAGGGCCGAGATAAGGATGGCTACGCCGCCTGGCCCATACCCTTCGTACGTCACTTCGACGTAGTGGACGCCTTCCAGCTCACCCGTTCCCTTTTTGATCGCGCGCTCGATGTTCTCCTTGGGCATCGATCCGGCCTTCGCGGCATCGATCGCGGTGCGCAGTCGCGGATTGTGGGCGGGATCGCCACCAGCCAGCTTCGCGGCCATCGTGATCTCGCGAATGAGCTTGGTGAACTGCGCGCCGCGCTTCGCGTCGGTCGCAGCCTTGTAGTGCTTGATCTGCTTCCATTTGGAATGGCCGGCCATTATCAGCTCGGTTGAGATTGAGTCACTGTATGTCGCGCGTGTCCCATCGCCGGCGACGCGGATAGCTCTTGCATCAGTACGGTCAGCTCCGCGCGTGATGCCTCATCTAACTGCCCGGAAGCGGCTTTCACAAGATCAGCAAACGCGATCACGCAGCGCTCCCGGTCGAACCCGCTCAGCGCGCCGAAAATGCCGAACGCCGTTGATCTGATTCCGCTGGGAATCGCCAGCGACGATAGCCATTGCTTGGTGTTCTCGGTCCGCTCCAGCACCTGCTCCCGTGACAGCTCGTACGGGGGAAGGATTCCCGCGCAGAGCCGACCCAGCTGGAAGCAGGCCACCAGCGTCTCCCTATCCCCGCCCAGCGATGCCCGCCCGGACAGCGTTGTCAGCGCGCGGAATCGAAAAACCGGGGTCGTGAGAGCGAAACGGGGCATCTGGCCGATCACCCTCCGAATCTAGGCACGGACTCCGCCCCCGGCTACATTCCGAAGTATGGCCGTTCCGGTCCTGAACCCCCCAAAATCGATACTGTGGGTGGACGACGAGGGTGAGCTTCTCGAGCCTCACCGCATCTTCCTTCGCTCCAAGGGCTACACCGTAGAGTGGGCGTCTAACGCCGACGACGCGATAGAGCTGCTGAAGCGTCGTCCGTTCGACATCCTGCTGCTCGACGAGCAGATGCCCGGCAAGCGCGGGCTCGAGGTCTTCCGCGACGTGCGCGAGATCGCGCCGACCATACCGGTGGTGATGGTGACCAAGAGCGAAGAGGACTCGACGCTCAAGGAAGCCATCGGCGTCAACGTCCGCGACTATCTGGTCAAGCCGATTAACCCGCGTCAGGTGCTCACGGTCGTCACGCGGATTCTCGAGGGTCCACGGATCCGTCAGCAGGCAATCGCGCGAAGCTTCGTCGAGCGATTCCGCGCGATCGAGCTTGAGCGCGACCGCAATCTCGACTGGCGTGGGTGGATCGACCGTTACGACGAGCTGGTGCGCTGGGACGTGGACTTGGCCGCCGCCGGCGAAATGGGACTCTACGAATCGCTGCAGGGACTCTATCCCGACATGCATCGCGAGTTCGCGTTGTACATGAAGAGCAACTATCCCGAGTGGCTCAAGAATCTCGAAGGGAACAGGCCTCCGCTCTCGATAGACATCGTCTCCGAATTTCTGTTGCCCATTCTCGAGCGCGACAAGGCGGCGGTGTTCATCGTCGTCGATTGCCTGCGGCTGGATCAGTGGCGCGTGCTGGAGCCTTTGCTCGCTCCTTTCTTCGACACCGAGACCACGCACTACTTCGCGGTGCTTCCGACCGCGACGCCGTACTCGCGCAACTCGCTCTTCAGCGGACTTTTTCCGGGGGAGATCGCGGCGCGTCTTCCAGATTGGTGGGGCAACGCCGATCGCGAGGACGAATCGCTCAACGCCCACGAGAAGGAGCTCCTGGAGTCGCACCTCCTGGAGCTGTGCGGCAAGACGCCGGTCCGCTACCAGAAGATCTCGACGTCCGCCAACTCCGACGAGCTGGAGCGGCACCTGGGTACCGCTATCGGCCCCGAAGGCGTCAGCGCCTTCGTGTTCAACTTCGTCGATCTGTTGACCCACGGGCGGAGTGAGTCGCAGATACTGTATGAGGTCGCCCGTGACGAGATCGCGTTGAGGCAGATCACGCGGCAGTGGTTCCAGCGGTCGGCGCTGTTCAGCGTGCTGAAGGAAGCATCGCGGCGGAAGATCTCCGTGCTCCTCACGACCGATCACGGCTCGATTCACTGCAACACACCAGCGACCGTGTACGCCAAGCGCGACGCGAGCGCCAATCTGCGCTACAAGTTCGGGGAAGATCTGCGGGCGGAGCGCCCGGAGCAGGCCCTCCTGTTCTCGAACGAAGACATGCTGCGGCTGCCACGGCGCGGCGCGGGCGGAAATACCTTGTTGGCGACGAATGATTGTTTCTTCGTCTATCCGACAAAGCTGCGCGAGTATCAGAGCCGGTACCGCGGATCGTTCCTCCACGGCGGCGTGACGCCGGAGGAAGTAATTCTCCCGTTGGCGCTGCTCACGCCGCGCCGATAACTCGATTGCGGGCTTCAAACCCAATCAGCAAGAGGCTTCTCCCGTACCTTCGCCCGCACGCGTGGCGCATGGCGATCACGATCGCATGCAACCTGCTCGCGGCGCTGCTCGACGGCTTCGCGATCGCGCTGTTGATCCCGTTCCTCAACATCCTCTTCCACCAGCCGTCGACATCGCTCAAGTCGGGGTGGGTCGCCAAGCTCCTCAACGCGACGGTGGGAAGTCAGATCATTCCCGGCGACGAGATGCGGTCGCTGCGCAACGTCATCCTGCTCGTAATGGCGTCGGTGCTGCTCAAGAATCTGCTGGTGTGGATTGCGGGGCAGTTCGGAGCGACGCTGCAGGAGTTCGTGACGCGCGACCTCCGCAACGCCGTCTACCGCCACCTCGCACATCTTCCGCTCGGCTACTTCACCCAGATGAAGGCCGGGCAGATCCTGTCGCGAGTGATCAACGACACGTTCGAGACGCGCCTCATTCTCACCCAGATCGTGACGCAGTCGCTCCAGAGCGCATCGCTCGTCCTCGTCTACATCGCGATCCTGTTCAGCATCTCGTGGAAGCTGACATTGATTGCGCTGATAATTCTGCCACTGCTGGGAATCTCGCTCCAGCCCATGCTCAAGAAGCTGAGGAAGGGCAATCTCCGCCGAGGAAACATGCACGGCGAGATGACGAGCGTGCTGCAGGAGACGATCAGCGGCATCCGTCTGGTGAAGGCGTCGGGCACCGAGAGCTACGAGGAGTCGCGGTTCGCCGACGGAAGCAACAAGTACGCGCGCAGCAGTCTCAAGATGACACGATTAGCGCTTGTTGCGCCTCCGGTCACCGAGGTCATTGGAACTCTGATCGCGGTACTGGTCCTTTGGATCGGGGCGTGGCAGGTGTTGTCGAGCGGAACGATGACCGGCGCGACGCTGCTCGCGTTTCTGACGCTCGTTCTGCGCCTCCTCCAGCCGTTGAAGCAGCTCTCGCAGATGCGGACCACCGCCCAGTCGTCGCTCGCGTCCGCCGAGAGACTGTTCGAGATCCTGGATTCGCCGGCGGAGTTTCAGCGCGATCCCGGCACGCGGGACAAGGCGGCGTTCGAGCGCGATCTCCGGTTCGAGAATGTCACGTTCGCCTACGAGGACGCAACCGTTCTCTCCAACATCGATCTCATCGCCCGCAAGGGAGAAGTGGTCGCGCTCGTTGGTCCGAGCGGCTCGGGGAAGAGCACACTGGTGGATCTGATTCCGCGATTCTACCAGCCGGCCAAGGGAAGAATCCTGCTCGACGGAATCGACACGCGCGAGATCAAGCTGCCCGTGCTCCGCGCGCTGACCGGAATCGTGAGCCAGGAGACGGTCCTCTTCCACGACACGGTTCGCAACAACATCGCGTACGGAGCAGGAGAGAAATACACTCAAGCCCAAATCGAAGCGGCGGCAAAAGCAGCCAATGCGCATAGCTTCATCGTGGAGCTGCCGCGCGGCTACGACACCATGCTGGGAGAGCGCGGGACGAGGCTCTCCGGCGGCCAGCGGCAGCGGCTGGCGATAGCGCGGGCCTTGCTCAGTGACCCGCCTATCCTCATTCTCGATGAAGCCACTTCCGCGCTCGATACCGAGTCGGAGCGGCTGGTGCAGGAAGCAGTTGACCGGCTCTTGCAGGGAAGGACGGTGTTCGTGATCGCGCATAGGCTGTCAACGGTCACGCACGCCGATCAGATCATCGTTCTCGATCGCGGTGAGATCGTCGAGCGGGGAACGCACGCCGAGCTGCTGGCGAAGCGAGGGGCGTACTCGAGGCTCTATACATTGCAGTTCGGTGGCGGGAATGGAGAGGCCGGCGGCGCCGCGGCATCCACTCCCAGCCGGATGGTTCCTTCAGCAGGGTAAGCAAAGAGTGCACGTTCTATTTCTTCACACCGCCCGCGAATGGTCGGGCACCGCCCGCCTCTTCGCCAGAGCCGGCCGCGGCATCTCGGAGCGTGGCGCCAAGGTGACGCTGCTCGTGGCGCCGGACAGCAACGTGCATCTGGCGGTGTCGCCCCGTCGCGACCCGGGCCAGGCGCGCCACACGCCAATCCCCGAGCCGTTCGAGATCATCCCGTTCCCGACCGACGGCTTCTTCTTTTCGGCGGCGCGTCGACTGAAAAGTATCTTTCGCCGCTGGGATGCGGACGCTGTATTCGTCAGCACCGATCGGGAGCACCTGATCGCCGCGACTGCTTGCTGGATGAGCCGGAACGGCACGGTTGTGCGCTGGACTCCCGCGGGAAAGAGGCTCGAGATGGGTCTCTCGGGGCGCTTGGCCGCCCGGCTCGCGCCGACGTCCTACCTCTTTGCCAGCGACAGGGACCTGCGCGCCGCAATCGTCCCGAAGAACGCAATCGAGTCCTCGGTCGCCGAGATCGGAGTGGATGTCTCGACCTACCCGGCAAATGGCGCCAAGGCCCCGGCCGCCGAGGGTGAAGCGCAGGCGAGCGATCCGAAGCAGGCGGAGCGCGGAGACCCGGCGCTTAGCGATCCGAAGCAGGCGGAGCTCAAGTACATCGTCTGCGTTTACGATCCCACTTCGCGCGGCCGCGCCGCCACCGCGATCCGCACGATGTCGATGCTGTCGCCCAGGCATCCAAATCTGAGACTGATGATCGTGGGCCCTGGTTCGGACGACGAAGACTTGAGGATGCAGGCCGCCGCGCTGCGGGTGCTGCACCTGGTGAGCTTCCTGGGCGAGCGCGACGACGTGATCAGCCTGATGGAGGACGCATACCTGGGTTGGGTCGTCGCCGAGGCGGATACCGGAGCCTACGGCATTCTCGATCTGATGGCGCTCGGCATTCCGACCGTGGCGAGCGAGGACGGCATCGCGGAGCGATACATAGCGAATGGAATCTGCGGTGCGCTGTATCCGCCGGACGATTCCGCATCGACGGCGGCTGCCGTCGCCGGGATGCTGACGAAAGACGACGTGCGCGAAACGATGGGGAAAGCCGCGCGCACCAGAGTGGCGAGAGAGTTTCCGGAGACGGCCACGATCGAAGGCTTCGACCGCGCGGCCAACAACGCGCGCACAAAGGGGCGTCGTCAGGGGTGAGTCCAGCCAACCGCGGCTCCTCCGACGTAACGGCGGTGATCGCGGCTCACGATGAATCCGCGAACATAGAGGCCTGCATCGCGAGCGTCGAATGGGCCCGCGAGGTGATCGTCGTTGAGAACGATTCGATGGACGACACGATCGATCGCGCGCGCGGCGCCGGCGCGACGGTGATCAGTCCGAAGTTCACGACCATCGGAGCAGCGCGTAATCACGGGATCGAAAGGGCGAAGACGGCGTGGATCTTTGTCCTCGACGCGGACGAGCGCTGCACGGCTGAGCTGGCGGACGAGATCAGCCGCGTCGTCACTCAAGCGGGCGGCGTCAGCGCCAGCGCCTTTCGCGTTCCACGGCGCAATTACTTTCTCGGTCGGGAGATACGCCACGGAGGGTGGGGGAGCGACAAACCCATCCGTTTGTTCAGGCGTGAGCTGCGGTACAACGCCAATCTGGTGCACGAGCACGTCGATGTGACGAAAGGCGCGATCAGTGAAGTCAAGAATAAGCTCCTGCACTACACGTACATTTCTCTGGATCAATACTTTGAGAAGTTCGACAGGTACAGCCGATGGTGGGCGGAGCAGAATTTTGCCAGGGGACGGCGGGGCACAGCCGCGGCGGTGTTCTTCGGGCCGCCGGCCAGGTTTGCCAGCATGTATTTCCTTAAGGGAGGATTTCGAGATGGCGCTCACGGACTCGTCCTCGCCTGCCTCGCGGCCGCGAGCGTCATGGCCAAGTACGCGCGTCTGTGGGAACGATCCATCCGCCATGAGCGCTGAAAGCCCGCAATAGCTTGAGAATCCTCATCATCGGCAGCAATCACACCTGGCGAATGGAGAAGGGCACCGAGCGCGCTCTCAAGAGGGCCGGTCACAAAACCCTCCTCATTGATGACCGGCGGGCCGCCCGCCTGATCGGCCGCAAGCTCACGCAGAAGTGGGCGTTGTCGAAGGCCAGCCGCTTCCAGCCGGATTTCGTCATTCTCAGCAAGTGCCTGGGACTCAACCTCGAGACCGTCCAGACCATCATCGACGGCAAGCCGAACTCGATGTGGTACCAGGATCCGCAGTGGTACAAGAGCACGTATCGCCCCGACGTCGCCCACATCGTCGCCGTTGGAAAGCTGTCGCAGACTTTTTTCGTTTCCGGGTTCGAAGCGCAGTGGAAAGCGCTGGGGCTGCCGGCAAAGTTTCTCCCCGCCGCGGGTGATCGCGATATCCGTCCGGTGCCTCAGAAGAAGAGATTCCACTCCGATGTCGCCTTCATCGGCACGGGTTACGATCCGGCGCGAGCGCAGCTGCTGCTCAAGGTCGCGAAGAAGTACGACATCAAGGTGTGGGGCAAAGGCTGGGAAGAATGGCGGAAGCAGCTCAACTGGGGCGGGCGCCCGGTAGAGGGGAAGGATTTTGCCGCCGTCTGCTCCAGCTCCAACATCTCGCTCGGGATCAATCCGGATCGCGCGAAGGGTGGAAGCAACTACACGTCGGACCGTACCTGGATGGTGATTCTCGCCGGAGGGTTCTACCTCGGACATGGAACTCCAGGCCTCACCGAGATGCTGCGCGAGGGAGATCACTGTGCCTGGTACAAGGACACGGATTCCTGCCTCGCCAAGATCGGCTACTACCTCGAGAATTCGGCGGCGCGAGAGCGCATCAGGCGCGAGGGGCAGGTGTTCGTGCGCGAGCATCACACCTTCGACCAGCGAATTCACAACCTGCTTTCCGGCGAAGCCTTCGTGAATCCGCTATCGTAACATAGTGACGCCGCCGACCGCAGAAAAAAATATCAGTGTCGCGACACCGGCAACCGCGCCGAGCAAGCCGGACAGGCCTGTGCGCAAACCCACTCTCGCGCACCGCGCCGAGTACTACACGATGCGCGCGACGATCAGCGCGCTCCGCGTCCTGAGCTGGGATGCTGCCTGCAGCTTTGGTGAACGCCTCGGCGAGCTCGGTTACCGCCCGCTTGGAATCCGGAAGCGCGTGGTCGAGCGGCAGATCGCGGCGGCGTTTCCGGAGCTCGGTCCCGAAGCGGTGGTGAATCTCGCAAGGGAATCATACCGTCACCTCGGCCGCACCTTCATCGAGACGGCGCTCCTCGACAAGCTCGGAAAGGATGGACTGCAGGAGCTGGTGGAGACCGTCGAGGGCTGGGAGCAAGTCGAGGATGTCATGTCGAAGGGGAAGGGCGCCGTCATGGTCACAGGCCACATCGGCAACTGGGAGCTCGCGGGCGCATACGTAGCCGCGCGCGGAATTCCGCTCGATGCGATCGTGCGCGGGATGGCCAATCCGCTCTTCGACGCCTACATAAATCACACCCGCGAAGAAATCGGGATGACGATCGTCCACGACTCGGAGGCCGTCAGACGGACTCCGCGCTCGCTCCGCGCCGGTCGAGCGGTCGCGTTCGTGGCAGATCAGGGCGTGATGGGGCTGGCGTCGACCTTTGTCCCGTTCTTTGGACGCCCCGCCAAAACACCGCGCGGCGCGGCGGTATTCGCCTTGCGATTCGAGGTGCCGGTGATCTTCGTGGTGGCGCTCCGGAAGCCGAATGGGCGCTATCGCATCGTCGTCGAGCGAATCGAGGCCCGGCGCACGGGCGACATGGATCGCGACGTCGATGCGATCGTCACGAATTTCACCGAGCATCTGGAGAAGTGGGTTCGAACCGTGCCCGCGCAGTACTTCTGGCAGCACCGCCGGTGGAGACGACAGCCGGCGGACACGCCGCCCGAGCTGCGAGATCCTTCGGCGTAACCAGACAGGAGGACGATGCTGGACCCGAAACAGCGGCAGCGATTCCTGGGCGACAACCGCGCGCGCATTGGAATCGGGATCGTCGTCGTCATGGCCGTCGCCGCGGTGGTGGCGCCGCTAATCGCGCGGCAGAGTCCGATCACGATCGACCTCCTCCACATCCTCGAGCGTCCGTCGGGGCACCATTGGCTCGGTACCGACATCCAGGGCCGCGACATCTGGTCCCGCCTCGTTTTTGGGGCGCGAGTATCGCTCACCGTCGGCCTCATCTCCCAGGGAATCGCGCTCACCCTCGGCGTGTCGATGGGCCTGATAGCGGGATTCTATGGCAAATGGGTGGACGAGATCGTGATGCGCCTCGCCGATGTGACGCTCGCGTTTCCGACCTTGCTCCTACTGATCGCGATGGTGGCCGCGCTCCAGCCATCGGAGGGCGTCGTCTTCGCGACTATTGGAATCGTCGGCTGGGCCGGAATGGCGCGCATCGTCCGCGGCCAGGTTCTCGTCGTGCGCCAGCTCGAGTACATCCAGGCGATCAGGGCGCTCGGCGCCGGCGATCTGCGGATCATGGCGCGGCACGTGTTGCCGAATGTCATCGCCCCCGTCGTGATCGCGGCGACGCTCGGCGTCGCGGGCGCGATCATGGCGGAGGCCGCGCTCTCGTTTCTCGGACTCGGTGTTCCGCCACCGGCACCGAGCTGGGGGTCGATGATTGCAGACGGACGCGATCTGGATCAACTTCGACGCGCTCCGTGGACGTCCGTCTTCCCGGGAATTGCGATCGGCGCCGCGGTGTTGGGATTCAACCTGCTGGGCGACGCGTTGCGTGACGCGCTTGATCCCCGGCAATACTACCGGGCGAAGAAGGAGGGGGAGGCTTGATCATGACGCGCGGGTCGTCGCTGATGCTCGCTCTCGCATTGATCGTGTGCGCTGCTCCCAAGGACGAAGCCCCGGCGCAGAAAGCGGCCGACGTCTTCGTGACCGCGGTCGGGCTCGCGACCGAGGAGGTCGCGCGCGGTCTCGACAACCCGGTTTATCTGACTGCACCCTCCGGTGACCTGCGTCTCTTTATTGTAGAGCAACGGGGTCGCATCAGAGTCGTCGAGAACGGAAAGCTGCTCGAGAAGCCATTCCTCGACATCAGGAGCAAGGTTGGCTACGGCGGCGAGCGCGGACTGCTGAGTGTCGCGTTCCATCCCCAGTACCGCTCCAACGGATTCGTGTTCGTCAACTATACGGACAAGCATGGCAATACGCGGATCGAGCGTTACGGGCCGTCGTCTGACAGAAACGTCGCGGATCCCGCGTCGGCCAAGCTGATACTCGCGATCGATCAACCCTACGCGAATCACAACGGCGGACTCAACCTGTTCGGTCCCGACGGAATGCTCTACATCGGAATGGGAGATGGCGGCAGCCAGGGTGATCCGCACGGGAATGGTCAGAATCGGAACGTCCTTCTCGGAAAGCTTCTTCGCATCAACGTCGATCGCGGCGATCCCTACGTCGTGCCGGCGGGAAATCCGTACGCGAAGGGCGGCGGCAGAGGAGAGATCTGGGCGCTCGGACTGCGCAATCCGCGGCGCTTTGCATTCGATCGCGCGGCGGATCTCCTCTACATTGCCGACGTCGGGCAGGACAAGTACGAGGAGATAGACGTCTCGCTGATGACGTCAGCGGGAGTCAACTACGGCTGGAATACGATGGAGGGACCATCGTGCTACAGGCTGCCACTGTGCACGAAGAGCGGTCTCCAGCAACCTGCGTTTGCGTACTCACACGATGCGGGCGCGTGCGCGATCATCGGCGGCTTCGTCTACCGCGGCCGAAAAATTCCGGAGATTCAGGGCCAGTACTTCTACTCGGATTACTGCAACAGCTGGGTGCGCAGCTACACCTACAGCGCCGATGCCACGAACAGGGCGTGGCACCAATGGCTCGACGGCGGCCTCGGCAACATTGTTTCCTTTGGAGAAGACGGCCAGGGAGAGTTATATATCTGCAGCTCGAACGGACGGGTTTACCGCATCATCAAGAGCGCAGGTAATCCAACCCGCTCCTAGGCCTCGTCGAGTACGAGCACTCACCTCAGCACGAGGATGACCATGCTGCTCCTGACTGCTATTGCGGCACCTGTTCAGGCTGCTCCGGTTCAAACAACGATTGCGGAACCTTCCTTCACTGCCACTTTGATGGCGTCGTTTCGCGATGCGTTCTCGATGATCCTGAGCGCGATTCCGCGGATACTCGGCTTCATCATCATCGTTGCGATCGGCTGGTTCGTGTCAACGGTTCTGGCGCGCGCAGTGACGGGACTCCTGCGCGCGATTCGTTTCGACGAGCTGTCGGAGAAATCGGGGCTCGCCGATTTCATGAAGAAGATGGGCACAGGCACCGATTCCGCCGGAGTGGTTGCCGGTCTGGTGAAATGGCTCGTCCGCATCGTCGTTCTGCTGGTGGCGTTCGATGTGCTTGGCCTGCCCGCGGTATCGGACGTGATGCGGCAGCTGCTGCTCTGGCTTCCAAATCTCGTGGTCGCGATTTTCGTTCTCTTCATCGGCGGAATCGCGGCGCGTACCCTCGGCAACATCGTGCGCGGGGCGACAGCAGAGGGAGGATTCACCAATCCAGAAACGCTGTCGAATATCGTACGGACGGCAGTGTGGGCCTTCGCTATCGTCGTCGCGATCAATCAGCTGGGAATCGCGACAAACCTGATCAACACCCTCTTCACCGGCTTCGTCGGAGCGCTGGCGATTGCCCTCGGCCTCTCGTTTGGCCTGGGCGGGCGTGACCTCGCGTCGCGCACACTGGAGAACTGGTACGACCAGGCGCAGGAGGCGAAGCCGAAGAGGAAAGCGCGATTGGACGAGTAGCGCCGGACCAACTCAAGAGAAATGGCCCTCGGAGAAATCCGGGGGCCATTTTAGTTTGCGGCCGAATCCCTACAAATGCGGGGCGATCGCTGTGCTAGCCTTCTCGGACGTGATGATCGGAATGACCTCGAACTCGACGATGTCGCTCCACTTGGCCATCCACTCATCGAGGTGTATTCGGTCGTCGCAGTCCATCACCTGAAAACTCCGCTCGAAGTCAGTCGTCACCCAGCTCGCGAGGTATCGGACTCCCTGCGGAGCCATCCGCCCTTTCTCCTTGAAGCGGCGATAGACCGGCTTTGCATCTCCGTCGCGGTACGTCTCGATCACCATGAAGAGCATGTGCGCCTCGATTAAGGACGGAGTAAGGAGTGGAATCCCAGAACATCGCGCAAGAACTTGCGGTGCGCTTTCGGATCCTTGCTGTAGAGAAGAAGGTGAGTGCCGTTGATCATTTCCGGCCCACCCGGATCAGTCCGTAGTCGCGCGCGCCCTTTCGCAAGAGATGATATCCCCCGGTAAGGGGCTTGGCCGAGGCCAGATCGGTATCCGGACTCACGCGCTGACCGTTGACGTAAACCCCACCCTGCTCAACCAGTCTTTTCGCCGCGCCCTTCGATGCCGCGAGCTTCAATGTCACCATGGCGTCCAGCAACCCGGGTAGTTCGCGCGACTCCGCGAACGGCACTTCCTCGCTCAACGCGCGCAACACGGGCTCCGACAGCGTCGCGGGATCCGCTTTCCCGAACAGCACTCCCGAAACTTCCTCGGCCACTCTCGCGGCTTCCTCTCCGTGGACGCGCGTTGTCACCTCGCGTGCAAGAGCCTGCTGCGCTTCGCGCTTCTCGGGCGCCGTCTCAATCAGCTTGTCGAGCGCCTCGACCTCCTTTCGCGAAAAAAGCGTGAACAGTCTCAGGTATTTCCCAGTGTCGCGATCGTCCACGTTGATCCAGTACTGGTAGAACTTGTACGGCGACGTGCGCGCGGGATCTAGCCACACCGCTCCCGCTTCTGTCTTGCCGAATTTGGATCCACTGGCGGTAGTAACTAGTGGCATGGTAAGCGCGTGCGCGGCTTTTCCTTCGACGCGCCGAATCAGCTCCAGGCCTGCGGTGATGTTGCCCCACTGATCGCTGCCGCCCATCTGCAGCGTCACTCCCTCGCGGCGACTGAGCTCCAGGAAATCGTACGCCTGCAGCAGCATGTACGAAAACTCGGTGAACGAGATTCCACCTTCGATTCGCGACTGAACCGAATCCTTCGCCAGCATGTAGTTGATGGTGAAGTGCTTGCCGACATCGCGCATGAACTCCACCGCCTTGAGCGGACGAAGCCACGCCGCGTTATCGACCATGCGCGCCGCTCTGGGACCCGTGAAATCGAGGAAGCGCTCGAGCTGCTTCTCGATCGCGCGCGAGTTTGCCTCGATCTCCTCCACTGACGCGAGCGGCCGTTCCGACGTCTTGCCGCTCGGATCGCCGATCATCCCCGTACCGCCTCCAACAAGTGCGATGGGCCGGTGCCCGGCGCGCTGCAGATGGGCAAGCCCCATTACTGGCACGAGACTACCTATATGGAGGCTTGGGGCCGTGGGGTCGAACCCCACGTAGCCGCTCACTTCGCCAGTTGCGAGAGCGTCCGCCAAACCGTCCGTGTGTTGGTAGACCATACCGCGCCACGACAGCTCGTCCAGGAATGAATTCTCCGCTTGCATGCGGAGAAGATAGGGACGCCCGCCCACGGTGTCACCTTCGGTGTATCACAGTTATCTTCTTTACTCCGCATGGCCGCCGACACCAACAACAAACTCCGATTCCATAAGCGGCACCCGACGTTCGTCCGGGTGGTACTGCTTTCTCTCACTTTCCTCGTCGCGCTCGGCGTCGGGGCGATGTACAGCACATGGGCGCTCATCTGTCGTGGCAACCAGTGCCCATCGATCGAGAGCCTGGCCGAATACACGCCGCACCAGACGTCGAAGCTCTACGCTGTCGACGGGCGATTCATAGCCGAGCTTGGTCTCGAGCGCCGCACGCTGGTGAAGATCGACGAGATCCCGAAGATCGTTCAGGATGCGTTCGTCAACACCGAGGACAAGCGCTTCTACCAGCACGCCGGCATCGACTGGCATCGCGCCCTCGGTGTGGTCCTGCGCTCGCCGATCCACGGCTACTCGCAAGGGTTTTCGACCATAACGATGCAGCTCGCGCGTAATGTCTTCCCCGAGCAGATCTCGCGCGAGAAAACCGTCATCCGCAAGGTCAAGGAAGCGAAAGTCGCGCGCGAGATCGAGGCGAAGTACGACAAGAAGAGAATTCTCGAGCTCTACCTCAATCAGATCGATCTCGGCCACGGCGCGTACGGCGTCGAGACGGCATCGCAGCGATACTTTGGGAAGTCCGTTCGCGATCTGAACCTCGCCGAAGCCGCCACTCTCGCGGCGCTTCCGAAGGCACCCGCCCGCTACAATCCCGTTCGATTCCCCGAGCGCGCCATCCAGCGCCGCAACACCGTCATCGAGCTGATGCGGCAGAACGGACGCATCAGCGACGCCGACGCCAGCAGGGCGAAAGCGTATCCTCTGCAGCTCGCCAACAAGTCGATTTCCGGAGAGACGGCACCCTATTTCGTCGAATGGGTGCGCCAGCAGCTCGACGCGCAGTTCGGCAAGCAGCTGTACGAGCAGGGGCTAAAGGTTTACACGACGCTCGATCTCGACATGCAGGGCGCGGCCGAGCGCGGGCTGGAGCACCAGGCGCGCGCCATCGAAGCAGGACGCTTTGGACCGTACGCGCACGAGACGTACGAGCATTACCTCGCTCATCGCGAGGGTGACGAGGGCAGCGGCACGTCGCCGTATCTCCAGAGCGCGTTCCTCGCGCTCGACCCGCGCAATGGCGCGGTGCGCGTGATGATCGGCGGACGCGATTTCGACGACTCCAAGTTCAATCGCTCCGTTCAGGCGCTGCGCCAGCCGGGCTCGACGTTCAAGCCGATCGTGTATTCGGCCGCGATTCAGAACGGCAGGTCGCCGTCATATCTCGTCAACGACAGCCCGCTCGTGCTACAGGTGCCTGGCCAGCCCGAGTGGGCGCCGCAGAACTACGATCTGAAATTCATGGGACAGATTCCGCTCCGACAGTCCCTCTACCTCTCCCGCAACGTCTCCACCGTCCGGCTCGGCATGGAGCTCGGCGAACAAACCGTAATAAACGAGGCGAGGAACTTCGGCATCACCACTCCGATTCCTCCGTATCCATCGATTCACATCGGCGCCGCCGACGTTTATCCGATCGAGCTGATCTCCGCCTACAGCGCGTTCGCCAATCTCGGCGTCCGCGCCACCCCGAACGCGATCATACGGGTCGAGAATCAGAAGGGAGAGATTCTGTGGCAGCCAACGCCGACGCGCACGCAGGTGCTGTCGCCCGAGGAAGCGTGGATCATGGTCGACATGATGAAGGACGTGATTCGCCGCGGTAGCGCGGCGGGCGTCTGGGAATCGGGTTTTCACCTTCCCGCAGGCGGAAAGACGGGAACGACGAACGACGGCACCAACGTCTGGTTCGTCGGGTACACCGCCGACCTCATCGCCGGCGTGTGGTATGGGCTCGATCGTCCTTCGAAAATCAAGGACAACGCGCAGGGCGGAGTCTTGGCCGCACCCGCGTGGACCGCGTTCATGACGGAGGTGTATCGCCGCAAGCCAGCACCCCCCGATTGGCCGAAACCGCTGTCGATCGTAACGCGTGAAGTCGATGTCAGCAGCGGATTGCTGCAGACACAGTACTGCCCGCGGAATCTGGTCGTGAGCGAGTTCTACATCTCGGGAACCGAGCCGACTCGCGACTGCGACAAGCACGGACCGTACGCGAATCCGGGCCTTCCGACGAACGACACTAACCCACCACCGCTCGTGCAGCCCGGTGTGGTGCGAGCACCGATCACCGTGACGCCGCCCCCAACTCAGCCGGGTTACGAGCCGGTGCCCTCAAAGCCTCGGGCGCCGACGGTGTTCGACACGACGCGTCGCCCCGCACCGCGACGCGACACCACTCGCTCGCGAACCGACACGATCCCGTCACCGGTTCGCCCGCCGGCCCCGATCCCGCGCTGATGCGCTACCACGCGCGTTGGGTGCTGCCAATCACCCAGCCGCCGATCGAAAACGGAACCGTCGTCGAGAGCGACGGAGTGATCATCTACGTCGGCCCGCGAGTCGGCGCGCCATCCGGTAAGGACCACGATCTAGGCGAAGCGATTCTCCTTCCCGGCCTCGTCAACACCCACACCCACCTCGAGCTCACCGTCATGCGCGGCTTCCTCGAGGATTGTCGATTTACCGAATGGATTGACAAGCTTCGCCAGAGCCGGAATGATGTTCTCGACGCCGAGATGCTGCTCGATTCTGCGCGATTCGGCATTGTGGAAGGGCTCGAGGCCGGAATCACCACTTACGCCGATACTTGTTCCAGCGGCGTCGTGATGAAGGCGATGGGCGAGCTTGGCGTGCGCGGGATCATGTACCAGGAAGTCTTCGGGCCCGACCCTTCGCAATCGGATGTCGCGATGCGCGAGCTGGAGGAGCGCGTCGAGAAACACCGGGTCGAGCAGACGGGGCTGGTGTCGCTCGGCGTTTCACCACATGCCCCTTATACGGTGTCGGACCCGTTGTACAAAGCGGCGGCGAAGTTCGCGAACACGCGCCAGCTCCCCCTCGCGATGCACATCGCCGAGAGCGAGCAGGAGCACGATATCGTGACGAGCGGAAGTGGCGACTTCGCCGATCGCTGGCGGCGTCGCGGGATTGCGGTCGGCCGGCGGGCGCGCTCGCCAATCGCGCTGCTCGACCAGCACGGCGCGCTGGAGCGCGGGCCACTGCTCATTCATTGCGTGCGGGTTGACGACGCCGACATCGAGATCATGGCAAGGCATCGCTGCGCAGTGGCGCATTGTCCCGCATCGAACGCGAAGTTCGGGCACGGCATCGCGCCGCTGCTGCCGATGCTGGCGGCCGGAATCCGCGTCGGCATGGGATCCGATTCGGTGGCAAGCAACAATCGAATGGACATTCTCGACGAGGCGCGTCTCGCCGTGCTCATTCATCGAGCCGCCACCCGCAGGCATGATGCCTTCGGTGCGCACCAGGCGCTGGAGCTCGCGACGATTGGCGGCGCCCGTGCGCTGGGAATCGATTCGCGAGTCGGATCCCTCGAAGTTGGCAAGGACGCCGATCTCGCGGCATTCCGAATCGACATTCCTCGCACGACCCCAATCGGGGACCCGTACTCCTCCGCGATCTTCGCGCTCCCCGGGCGCTCGGCTGAGCTCGTGACAGTGCATGGACGCGTGATGGTGGATCGGGGGCGGGCTCTGGCAGCAGACAACGCGCTAGCTGGCCGTGTTCGTAAGGCTGGGGCTGCTCTCGCTGCCTGGGCAGCGAAAACGTAGTCTTTCGTCCGGCCATTGAGCGCCCGACCCTCCACGTCGAGACAACCGAGCGGCCCGTAGCGTGCAGCTACCTCCGGTCAGTATCTTGAGTCTCCTATCTGAAGGAAGCCCGAATCAATGCCGGCAGTAGATAACCACCACCGTATCTGGCGCGACGGCAAGTTCGTGGATTGGGAAGACGCGACGATTCACGTGATGAGTCACGTAGTTCACTACGGTTCGAGTGTATTCGAGGGTATCCGTTGCTACGAGACACCCAACGGACCCGCGGTCTTCCGACTCGGCTCCCACATGAGGCGGTTCGCGGATTCGTGCAAGATTTACCGCATGCCCCTCACCTACTCGATCGATGAAATGTCGAGGGCCGCGGTCGAGACAGTCGCCGAGAACGAATTGCCGCACTGTTACCTGCGGCCCGTTGCCATCAGGACTGGCGAGCAGATGGGAGTGCTTCCGCACGATACGCCGCTCGAAGTCTTCATAATTCCGTGGACCTGGGGCACGTACCTGGGCACCGAAGCGCTCAAGAACGGCGCTGACGTGTGTGTATCGAGCTGGAGACGGCCTTCGCCCGACACCTTCCCGATGATGGCGAAGGCCGGCGGGAACTACCTGAACGGCCAGCTGTCCAAGATGCAGGCGCGCGTCGACAATTACGTCGAAGGCATCATGCTCGATTCGTTCGGCCTCGTGTCCGAAGGAAGCGGGGAGAATCTGTTCCTCGTGCGCGATGGCAAGCTGTACACATCCACGATCAGTTCCGGAATTCTGAACGGGATCACCCGCGACTCTGTGATGTGCATAGCGCGCGACATGGACGTAGAAGTCGTCGAAGGATCCATTCCTCGCGAGATGCTTTACATCGCCGACGAGCTCTTCTTCACCGGAACCGCAGCCGAGATAACGCCGATCCGGTCAGTGGATCGAATTCAGGTCGGGACTGGGAAGCCTGGCGTTCTCACGCTCCAGATTCAGAAGGAGTACATGGGAATTGCCACCGGGCTTCTGGAAGACCGTTATGACTGGCTGACTCCCGTTCCCCCGCGCAAAGCCGCGTCCACGAGCGCGCGCGGAAAGGTCGCCC
The DNA here is from genome assembly GCA_003134685.1 of Gemmatimonadota bacterium. Classification (GTDB taxonomy): domain Bacteria; phylum Gemmatimonadota; class Gemmatimonadetes; order Gemmatimonadales; family Gemmatimonadaceae; genus UBA4720. The sequence continues at coordinate 113,005 of PLCA01000016.1, forward strand.
GGGAGAGGGCAGAACTGGTAACGGGCGACACGAGGTAATCGTCGCAATAGGAGGGCACGAGACGCCGGTTTTTCCCCGCCGTTTCCCTCGGAGCAATTGCAGTAAAAGGCGTGTCGGGCGGATGGTAGTGGTGTACCAGGAGTATATTTTGGGTGGGTTGCCCAGGAGGAGTGCTTGATCGTTGGTTGTCTGGCACTGAATGCTTCGTTTGAGCCATTGACGATGGTCCCGATGCGCCGCGCGCTGCGGCTGGTAATCGATGGAAAGGCGGAAATCGTCGAGGCAGATTCTGATCGCGTGGTTCGCTCCGAGCGGTTGACGATTCCTCGCCCGGCGGTGATCCGACTTATGCGCTTCATCCACGTGCCGCGCCGTTTCCGCCGGCAGGTGACCAACACCTTCCTGTTCGCCCGCGACCGTTACCGCTGCCAGTACTGCGGACGCCTTCAGATCGAGCTCAAACCGCGGGAGTCGCTTACCCGCGACCATCTAATTCCGCTCTCTCGCGGAGGCGCGAACGACTGGACCAACGTCGTCACCGCCTGCAGCCCCTGCAACACCAGGAAAGCGAACAACCTGCCAAGCGAAATCGGGATGCATCCGATGCACGCGCCGGTCGAGCCGCACTTCGTGCATCTGAGCTGGGCCGTCCGACGGCTGACACCAACCCAGGCGAAGTACATCCGGATCTTCTACGGTGAGGAGACGCTGCATCACCTCGAGGATCTCGAGAACCGGAATCCCAATCATGGGGTTCAGCGGGTCGTTTAAGGGCGGATTCCGTCTGGCCGCTGGCATCTGACAACCAAGACCTGAACGGGATCCGAGATCTCAGCTGCAACTGAACCGGATCCGAGATCTCAGAAGCATAGATCTCAGTAGGTAGTCACCGCGCTCTGACCGTATCCCGCGCGTATCCGAGTACAATCGACGGCGTGTGCCATAACGCCACTCAAATACGTCGCAGCGCAGTTACCGAAATCAGATATCTACGCTTCTGAGATCTCGGATCCCGTTNNTTGCCAGATCTCGGATCCCGTTCCGTTAGTAGTTGTGAGTGGAGGAATCCGTTCAGTCTGTGGTTGTCAGGGCCGAAACGTCCCCGTTCTAGCCTCGTAGTGCCTCTTCTCCCCCCCCAGCAACCGCACCACGAGCGTCCGAACCCCCCGCCCGAGCGCCGTCCCCGGATTCCGCTTCCCGCTGACCGCCGGCTTGAGCTCGCCCTTCAACCACCGTTGCACCTCGTCCAGATCGCTCAACGACAGCGTCTCCACGTCCAGGAGCAGGTTGTAGTACCCGCGCTCCCCCTTCTTCGGCAGCGATATCGCCACCTTGTACGGCGACTCTACCGCGCTCTCCGCGTCAACAGTGGCCGGGTACTCGCCCAGCGATTCGACCTTCTTGTTCACCACGCGCACCACCTGGTACTTCTTGCCGAGCACGTCGTACTTCAGAATGACATCCCACTCGAACGCGGCCTTGAGATCGTCGAACCAGCGCCCCGACGTCCATCGCTCGAGACGATAGTGCAGACGCGCGGGAAATCCGTTCGAAAGCAGATCGCGCATCGACGGATCCGCCAGCAATCCGGCGGATGATACCGCCGGTGGCTCGTCCGCCCACGCTGGCTGGGCAGGAAGCACCACCTCCAGACGCACCTTCTGCGCGCCCAGCGGTGCGGCGATGGCGAAAAAGCCGGCGGCGACGAGCGAGAGCTTCAGCATCGCCCAGGCTCCATCGCGCGACCAGCCACTGACTCCGGTGTCGGCATCGCTAGAAACGCCGGTGCACTCGCAGAAACACATTCGCCGGCTCATCCGGGCTCGATACCGCCTTCGCGACGTAGATGCCGATGAGGCCGAGATCCAGGCCCAGTCCTACGTCGGTCCTGAATGTTCCGAATCGCGGAAAGCTGTTGCTCGAGTACACGAGCGTTCCCGACGGCTGGCCGACCAGCCAGCCTCGCCCCGCATCGACGAACGCGACAACCGTCGGCTGCACGGTGAAGCCGATGCCGCGAAGCCGGATCGGCCTCGCGTTCAGAAAATCGAACAGGGATGAATGCACCTCATTCCGGTACTCCAGCTGCGCCAGCGCGACGCGCTCGCACTGCGCGGGATTGCCGGGCGGAGGCTGACCTCCGTCGCTGCATTGCGACACATCGACGGTTCCCGGCTCGTACTTCCTGAAATCGAGTCCCGGCACCGTCCCAACCCCGCCGACGGAGAATCGCCGTTCGAGCGGAAGGTCATCGCCATTCAGCCACCCACCAAGCACGAGCCGGGCGTTGACCCAGGTCGTCGGCGAGAGGCGATTGTAGCGGCGCACATCGACGAGCCCGCGCCCGTACGTCACCTGCGGCGTGACAATGAGGCGCGCCAGGGGAGACGCAGGTCCCAAATCCGTCGGTCTTCCGCTTCCGCGCTCGTACTCGGCGACGATCAACCATCCTGTCGACGGATTGTCCTGGTTGTTCCGCGTGTCGATGTTGGCGCGCAGCTCGCCGAGGTGGAATCGCCCGGCGTCCACGACCGGATTCGCGCGCCAGGCTTTGCCATTTCCGAAAACCGTGAACACGCTGCGCTCGCGCGGGGAGCTCCAGCGCTCGTCGCTCCAGTCCGCGGAGAAACTGCTGCGCGCGCTCATGTTGAACGTCGCGGTCGCCTTGGCGCCGTGGCGATTGAAATAGTCGCGGAAGTCACGATGCCAGAAGAACGCGGCGAGCGCCGCATCCGGATCCGGAAGCTGCCACGGCTCCACGGGCGTCATTACATCGTACGACGAGACGCCGAGCGCATAGCCCCGCCCCCGACCGACGCGCATCTCCGCTGCGATCCGATGGCCGAGATTCTGACTGTCCCAGTGGAAAGTGTCCGCGGATCTGATGATGCCCATCACCGACGCATTCAGGTCGGCGGCGCCGACGCTGTCGTGAAAGACCGGCCCGATGTAGACGGGCAGGCCTTCGACGCGGTTGTACGTTTTCCCGGAGCTGAGTACGAGACCGCTGGCGCGACTGGTCCTCGCCCACAGTCCCAGCCGGTCGGCGGCGGTATCGGTCTGGACTGTATCGACGCCCTGCGCGCGTGCGAGAGCGGGGGCGGCGCATGCGAGGAGTGCACACACCACTTGCATCGTCCTGGCTGTAGTTGTCATGTCGGCCTTATACCCTCGTTGCGTTGATTCCGAGTCGCTTCATGCGCCGGTAAAGATTTGGCCTGTCGGTTTGCAGTCTGCGCGCGGCATCGGCGACGTTTCCGCCTGCGTCGGCGAGCGCTCGTGAGATAACTGTTCGCTCGAAGCGGTCCAGCTTGTCGGCCAGAGAGCTCGAGTCGCGCGCCGATTCAGGCGCATCACCGATCTGCTTTTGGCCGCGAGTTGGTGTGGTCGGGGGCGCTTCATCGTCGCGGTCGACGATGAGAACATCTTCCACGTGCTGACCCGTGATTTCCGCGCCGGGATGCAGAATCGCCAGTCGCTCAACAATGTTCGCGAGCTCGCGAACATTGCCGGGCCACGGGTAATCGCGAAGCAGCTGGAGCGCATCGCTCCTCCAGCGGGGTTTCGCCTGGCCGCTTCGCTGCAGGAACTGCTCGGAAAAATGCTCGACCAGCTCGAAGATGTCGTCACCACGCTCCCGAAGTGGAGGGATCTCCAGCGGGATCACCTGCAGCCTGAAGTAAAGATCTTCGCGAAACGTTCCCGCCCGAACCGCGCGCTGAAGATCGTGATTCGTCGCCGAAATGATGCGCACATCGGTGCGAATGACTCTGTTCCCGCCCACGCGCTGGATTTCCTTTGCCTCGATCGCGCGCAGCAGCTTTGCCTGCGCGTCGGGGCCGAGGTCGCCCACTTCATCGAGGAACAGGGTCCCGCGATGCGCCAGCTCGAACCGTCCGATGCGGGTCTGCGTGGCGCCCGTGAACGCCCCGCGCTCGTGGCCGAACATCTCGCTCTCCACGAGATCACGCGGAATTGCCGCGCAATTCACGCGCACGAACGGCTTCTCGCGTCGCGCGCTCCCATCGTGGATCGCGCTCGCGACGAGCTCCTTTCCCGTGCCCGATTCTCCCATGATCAGCACGCGCGCGTCCGTGGGCGCGATGCGCGCGATCATCTGCCGCACCGTGTTCATCGCGCCGCTCTTGCCGACCATCTGCCCCCCGAACCCCAATTCAGCGCGTAGAGCGCGAGCGACGCGGCGCGTCTGACGCAGCTCCAATGCGGATGAGACCGCCAGCAGAACGCCTTCGGGAGTGAGCGGCTTTTCCAGAAAGTTGAAGGCGCCGAGCTTGGTCGCCTTCACGGCGTCGGCGAGGCCGGCTCGCCCGCTCATCATGATGACGGGAAGATCGGGCGCGACATCCCGCAGGCGGCCGAGAGTGGCCATTCCGTCGAGCTCGCCCGGCATCATGAGATCGACGAGGGCGACGTCCGGCTCTCCTTCCTTGACCCGCGCGACAGCTTCGACGCCGCTCGGCGTCTCCGCTACTTCGTAGCCTTCACCCGAGAGCAGCGCGCCAACCATGCGCCGAATGTTCGGCTCATCGTCGGCGATGAGGACTATCGGCACCTACTTCGCGCGATCCGGTGGCGAAGCGGAGGATGACTGGCTCTGCCGTCCATCGCCGGCGCCTCTCCCTTCCGAGAGCAGCTTGGTGGTGAAGCGTTGCCCCTCGGTGATTCGCTCGACCTCGATCGCGACTGCCTCGAGCGTCTGCTCCATGCGCTCGAGACGCTGTGTGACCTCGGATGGAATGCGCGGGTTCTTTGATTCCGCGTCCATCCTCCGCGAGTAGGCTCGCGCTACAGGAACGCCAATGGCGAGGACGATGGCGCAGGCGAACGCGCCAAGCGGCACGACTATCTCGGGTCCCATTTCAATCAATCCTCTCGGCGCCAGCGCCGTTTGCGGGTATCGTGAATTGTATCTCCGTTCCCTTGCCCAACGTGCTCGTGGCGTTCACGGTTCCATCGTGCGCCCATACCGCCTGACGCGCGATCGCCAGCCCGAGTCCGGTGCCGCCCGGCTTGTTGGTGACGTACGGCTCCCAAATGGTCGCGAGATTCTCCGCGGCGATTCCCTTGCCGTCATCGGCCACCGAGATCCGCACTGCATCGCGCCCACCGATCCTGGCGACACTGGCCTTCACGGTGATATGGCCGTTTTGTCCGGATGCATCGACGGCATTCAGCAGCACGTTGCTCAACGCGCCGGCGAGCGCTCCGTTGTGTCCGTACACCCGCGGAAGATTCTCGTCTATCTGGAGATCGAGAGCAATGCCGGGGGGCACGCTGCTGCGCGCAGTGTAACGAACGAGCTCTCCCATGTCGACTTCCGAGGGTGGACCCTCGGGCAGTCGCCCAAACTCGGCGAAGCTCCTCGCCATTCGATCGAGNNAGCGCGAACCGGATGGGCGTGAGCGGATTCTTGATCTCGTGCGCCACTCTGCGCGCGCTTTCCCTGAATGCGTGGAGCCGTTCCGCCTCGACCGCCTGCCGGCGACCGTGCTCGAGCTCCGACACCATCTCACGCATGCTGCGTCGGAGTGTCTCGAATTCGGGCGCGCCGCGCACCCTGCTCGTCGTCACCTCAATGGTCGTCCCGCCGTCGCCATTCTTGCGGGGACCGCTCGACACGATCGTACGCTCCGGAGGAGGAGGCAGCGACTCACCATGACCAATGAGCTCCGTCCAGCGCACCAGCTCGTCGAGGGGCCTGCTCAATTGGCGGCTGAGATGTCCTGCCACGCGCGATGCCGCTCCGGTCAGCACGAGCAGCGCGAGAATGCCCGCGATCGCGATCACTCGAACCGTGCGCGCGGCCAGGAAGCTGTACCGGCGCGCCTGTTCCACCGAAGTCCTCAGCTCGCGCTCGTGAGCGTCGATCGCGCGGCGTTGGGAGGGGGTTAGGGCTGATTGGCGAGCGGCTGCTATTGCCTTCTCGCCACTCGCCGCTAAGCTGTCCCAAGCCGGTCGTCCGGTGACGAACGGCAGGGCCGTTCTGACCGTTCCGCCCCACAAAAGTGTGAGCACGAGGGCCGGGACAATGGCGAACAGCGACAGGATCAGGACCAGTCGCGTGCGGAAACGCAGTTGATTCATGGGGGATTGAGTATAAATTATACCCGTACGGCGCGACTTCGAGGATCCGGCGACCGGTCAACTGACGGTTGACTCGCTCGCATGGACCTGAAGACGCACCGCCTGCGGCATCCGTCGCAGGATTGATACGGCGTGCAGCCGTCGCGGCAAATAATCGCGGGCACGCAGCCTCGCACAGGTAATTCCCAAAAAAAATGAGTTCTCGACCCCACCGGTCCGCGTCACCAGCCGCGCACCGCCATGTCGCCCCGGTACACCGAGGGCCGCAGGCAAACGCTCCCATACACCGCGGTCCGCAGGCAATGACTGCCTCCGCACAAGCAAGTCCGCACCACGCCCCCAACGCCGCACTGCTCATCGACTTCGACAACGTCACGATGGGCATCCGCTCCGAGCTTCAAACGGAGCTGAGAAATCTCCTCTCCTCCGACATCGTAAAAGGCAAAGTCTCGGTTCAGCGCGCCTACGCAGACTGGCGTCGCTATCCACAGTACATCGTCCCGCTCGCGGAATCGTCCATTGATATGATCATGGCGACCGCGTACGGGTCCGCCAAGAAGAACGCGACCGACATTCGACTCGCCGTCGATGCCATGGAGCTGGTGTTCACCCGCCCCGAGATCGGCACGTTCATTCTCCTCTCGGGCGATTCCGATTTCGCCAGCCTCGTCACCAAGCTCAAGGAGTACGGCAAGTACGTCATCGGAGTAGGCATCCGTGAATCCTCGAGCGACCTCCTCGTCATGAACTGCGACGAGTATTACAGCTACAACGCGCTCGCCGGCCTAGTCCGGAGCGGCGAAGAGGAAGTGGTGAAGAAGGACCCGTGGGAGCTCGTCACGGAAGCCATCGCCCAGATGAAGCGCAACGGCGACGTCATGCGCGCCGACCGCCTCAAGCAGGTGATGCAACAGATCGACAGCTCGTTCGACGAGAAGAACCTCGGCATGTCCAAGTTCTCGCGCTTCGTGACGGAGGCCGCGCACCGCGGCTTGCTCACTCTCACCAAGCTTGAAAATGGGCAGTTCGAGATCGCCCCCCCCGGTGCGGGCGTCGCCCGCGGACTACCCGCGGGTCAGGAGAGCACGCAGGCCACTGTTCCGAGACTAGCAGGGTCAGCGGAGGGCGAGACGGTGGAGCGCCCGCGGCGCGGACGAAGAGGCGGCAGGGGCCGCGACCGCGACGTGCGCGGCCAGCGTTCGGCCGCTGCGGCACCGCAACCCTCTCCCACTGAAACAGATTCTTCGCCACAGCCCGAAGCGGCGCAGGTCGCGGCATCGGCTACGCCCGCCGCAGCCGCAGCTTCGGCTGACGGTATTGGATCGAGCGGAATTCGCCTGCGGCGTGAGGAGGCGTTCGACCTCGTTCGCCGCGCGGTTGGCGCCAATGGCGACGCTCCAGTTCGCGCCAGCCAGGTCCGCACCAGCGCGCGCCAGCTCCTCGGGCGTGACAGCGAAAGTCTCAGCGAGCGAAACTTCACCCGCATTCTGCAGGACGCCCACGACGCGGACCTCATCGATCTCCGTCGGCGGGGAAGCGACTACGAGGTCGCTCCGGCGGCGCCTTCGACTTCCGTCAGCGACCAGCTCGCGGCCGCGGAACCGCCGAAGCCAACCGCTCCCGTGGTGCCGTCGACACCGACCGGCATGGGTAATCGCGGAGGCGGAAACGCTCGCGGACGGGGACGCGGACCGATAGGTGCCCGTGTTGGCATCGTGCCGGCCGGCCTGCTCTCTGTCGGCGTGGTCGAGACGTCGAGACCTGCTCCCGAGCCGGTCTTTACCGAGTCCGTTCCCGATCTCCCTCTCACGGGCGAGGACGCTCTCTCTGATAGCGATCTGAGGCCCCGCAGCGGGCGGAAGCGCGCATCGGCCGACGACAAGAAGCCGCGCCGTCCACGCGCCAAGGCCGCGGCGACATCGGGTGAAGACGGCGAGAAGCCCGCGCCACGCCGCGCCGCCCGTAAGAGCAAGAGCAGAACGGCTAGCGAGTAGGTGTGAGCAGGCAAAAAATCTCGAGCCCAGAAGACTCGGCAGCGAGTCTTCTGGGCTCGAGGCCTCGCTCGCAGTTCCGTCGGGGCCGCATCCTCCCGCCGAGCTTCTACGAGCGCGAGACCGAGATCGTAGCGCGGGAGATGCTGGGCACCGTCCTCGAATGCGAGACGGAGAACGGCACGGCCAGCGGAATCATCGTCGAGACCGAAGCGTACCTCGGCGAGCATGACCTGGCTTGTCACGCCGCGGCCGGACGTACCGCGCGCACGGAGAACCTCTACGGCCCGCCCGGTATCGCGTACGTCTATTTCATCTACGGGATGTACTGGTGCTTCAACGCGGTGACGCGCTCTGAAGGCTTGCCGAGCGCGGTGCTGGTTCGCGCGCTGGAGCCGCTCGACGGCATCGCGCTGATGCACAAGCGCCGTCCGCGCGTGACGCACACTTCCGATCTCACCAGTGGTCCGGGGAAGCTCTGTGCCGCTCTCGGTATCACGGGTGCGATGAACGGCAAGAGCCTGCGGAGGAAGCCGATCGTGATCCGCGAGGGCGAGACGGTTGCCGACGGCGATGTCGCGATTACGACGCGGATCGGTATTACTCGCTCGGCCGACTGGCCGCTACGCTGGATTGTAAGAGGGAATTCGTTCGTGTCGGGTAAGGGGCAGTAAAAAAGAACGGCCCCCGAGGGGGCCGTTCGTCCAATCGCCAGGCGCGCCAAAAGCTGCTATTCCTGGTCGATGGAGCTTCCGACGTTGTAACGGACGCCGAACTCGAAGAACGAAAGCACGCTCCGGAACAGGAACGAGTTGTTGCTGGGGAGCATCGTTTCCTGCGCGAAGATCGCCGCGCGTTTGGTCTGAATCTGAATGCCCGCCAATCCCATCACCGCGCTGCGGCTGCGCTCGTTCTCGACCTGGTCCAAAAATGAGTTGGTCGGAAAAGTGTTCGCGCTGTCTACGAAGACCCGCGCATCGCCGAGTACGGCGATGGTGATGCCGAGACCAGCGTAAGGAGTGATTGCGCCAAAGTGCTTGGGAAAGGCGACAGCCGCGAGGGATATGCGTCGCATGTCATTCACGCGGATCGTGCGCTGGCCGGTGAGAGAGGTCGGATCCAGGAATTCGAGATCGCGCTCGAAAACAGACTGGTTAGCCGATACGTACAGGCCACCCTTTGTCCTCGTGATGAGCCAGTCGATGCCGAGATCGACCGTCGACGTGTTGCCATGGCCCGGCACGGCGAAGGTGTTGATTCCGGACTTGAATCCCCAGAACCACGAGTTGTCAAAGTTCCGCATCTGCGCGCTCGCGCTGGACGAAACGACAACCGCGGCAACCAGCGCAACGGCAACTGCTCTGAGCTTCTGCATTAAGGCGTCCTCTAGATTATGCCTAGCTTCGTCCCAACGGTCTTGAAGGCCGAAATGGCCTGGTCCAGATCGTCGCGTGAATGGGCAGCACTTAGCTGACAGCGCACACGCGCCTGCCCTTGGGGAACGACCGGAAAGCCGAACCCTGTCACAAAGACGCCTTCATCCAGCAACATGTCACTCATCTTGATGGCCGTCGCCGTCTCCCCGACGATAATAGGGACGATCGGGGTCTCTCCAGGTAATGGTTTGAACCCCGCCTCGGAGATCGCGCCACGGAAGTAGCGGGTGTTGTCGTGCAGCTTCTTCACCAGCTCGGGATGGTGCTCCAGCTGCCTGATCGCCCCGAGCGCGCTGGCCGCCACCGTGGGTGGGAGCGCGTTGGAGAAGAGTTGAGGGCGTGACCGCTGGGTGAGCATGTCGCAGAGCGACGCTGAACCCGCCACGAATCCGCCGGCCGCGCCACCCAGCGCCTTGCCCAGCGTCGACGTGATGATGTCGACTTCGCCCAGCACGCCGAAGTGTTCAGGCGTGCCCCGTCCGTTCGCTCCGAGCACGCCCGTCCCGTGCGAATCGTCAACGGCTACGATCGCGTCGTAGTCCTCCGCCAGCTGGAGAATCTCCGGAAGCTTGGCCATGCTCCCTTCCATAGAGAACACGCCGTCGGTCCAGATGATGCGCCGGCGCGCGCTCTTCGCGCTCTCGAGCTTCGACTTCAGGTCGTCGAGATCAGAATGCTGATACACGGCGGTGGTGCACTTCGTGATCGCCTTGGCGAGCCTGATCGAGTCAATGATCGAGGCATGGTTGAGCGCGTCCGACACCACGAAGTCGTTTTGCTCGACGATCGTCGCCGTCAGTCCCTCGTTCGCGTTCCACGCCGAGACATAGCTGAGCGACGCCTCGGTGCCGACCAGATCGGCGATCGCGCGCTCCAGATCTCGGTGAATCGTGAACGTACCGCAAATGAATCGAACACTTCCCGTCCCGGCCCCGAACTTCTTCAAGCCATCGATTCCCGCCGCCACCACCGCCGGATCGTTGGACAGGCCGAGGTAGTTGTTCGACGAAAGAATCACGACGTCTCCGCGCCCCTCCATCTGGACGCGCGCGCCCTGCGGTGACGACAGATAGTTCAGCCGCTTGTAGACGCGCTCCTGCTTGAGCTTCTCGATTGCGGCCTTGAGCTCGGAATCGAAGTTCTTGTTCAACGCCACAGCATCCTCACGTGTGATGCGAAAGTTGTTTCTCAGGCGACTTCGAAGATGACTTTGCCGGCCTCGCCGGATTTGATCGCGGCGATTGCCGCGTCCGCCTCCGTGATCGGAAAGCGATGCGTGATGACCGGCGTAGGATCGAACTCTCCCGATTTGAGAAAGCGCGTCATCTGGTGCCACGTCTCGTACATCCGCCGGCCGACGACCCCGTATATCGTGAGACCCTTGAAGATCACTTCCGTCGCCAGGTCGAAGTCCACCTTCTTCGACGGAATCCCAAGCATCTGCACCCGTCCGCCTACCCGCACGAGAGCGAATGCCTGGTGAATCGCAGCCGGCACTCCCGACATCTCCAGCACCACGTCGGCGCCTAGCCCGTCAGTCGCGGCCCTCACGATCTTCTCGGCCTCCTCGGGATGCACGGCGTCGTTCGCGCCCATGTTCTTCGCCAGCGCGAGCCTCGTGTCGTTGACGTCGGTCGCGATGATCCGGGATGCGCCCGCCGCCCTGCAGATGCCGACCGCGAAGATTCCGATCGGGCCGCAGCCGGTGACGAGCACGACCGCTCCGGGAATTTCCGCGGTGAGAACGGTGTGGAACGCGTTCCCCATTGGGTCATGGATTCCCCCGACGTCGTAGGAGATCTCGTCGGCCAGATGCCATACGTTCGTCGCGGGCATCGAGATGTACTCGGCGAAGCACCCGTCGCGATCGACGCCGATGATCTTGGTGAATGGACAGACGTGAGAGTTCCCGGTTCTGCATAGCAGGCAGCGTCCGTCGACAATGTGTCCCTCCGCCGTGACGCGGTCTCCTTCCTTCACGTCGGTGACCAGGCGGCCGACCTGGACCACATCACCCGCGAACTCGTGTCCGACGACGAACGGCGGTTTGCACCGCCCTTTCGCCCACGCGTCCCAGTCGTAGATGTGTACATCGGTGCCGCAAACTCCCGCGCGCCGCACACGAATGAGAACTTCGTCCTCACGGATCCTGGGCTCCGCGACATCCTTGAGCTTGAAACCCGGAGAGGCGGATTCCTTTACCAGCGCTTTCACGAGCAACTACTCCGTTGAGAGTCGGGAAGTTTTCTTCGCACGCGGAAAGTCAAACCTGCTTGCTGAGGACCGCTTTTGGAAGTGATGGCGCGATGGAGGAATCGGCGGTTCAACGGATTGCACGCACATCTCTTGCATTCTATATTCGCGACGAGTTGCTCATGCTGGTGTGAGTGCGACAGTCGCAGTCAGCTCCTTTTTAACTCGCGGCCGGTCAGGACGTGATGCAGGAAATCGCGGATTCCACCAGGGAGTCGGCGAGGATTCTACTTCATCGTGGAGAGACAACATGGCAGCAGCGAAGAAGAAGGCGCCGCGCAAAGGGAGCAAAGCGGCCCGTAGCGCTTCGGCGCGCAAGGGCGCTCGCACGCGCGCGCGGAAGAAGGCAGCCAAGGCGGCCGCGCGTAAGCGCAGGTAGCTCTTTTCAAGATAAGTAAACGGAAAAGCCGGCGAGATCGCCGGCTTTTCTGCATTCTGCGCAACCCTACCTCGAGTAGCGTGCACTGGCTAACTCGACGATGCGAGCGATGAGCGCCGGATACTCGAGCCCCCCCTTCTGCGCCGCGGTCGCGAACTCGCTCTTCTGCTCGAGGTAGCAGTTGGGATTCGCCTCGATCACGTACACTTCCCCGGCGGCGGTGACCCGAAGATCGATGCGCGCGTAATCGCGAAGGCGCAGGGCCTGGAAGGAATCGATCGCCACCTGTTGTATCTTCGCCGCGAGATCCTCCGATAGATCGGTCGGAAATACCGACTTCGTTCCCTCGAACTGCGCGCCCTTCTCGTCGCCGTCGTCGCCCCACTTGGCTTCCCAGCTCGCAATCTTCGGCAACCCAGCCGGGAACTTCGAGAAGTCGAGCTCGATGATCGGGAGCGCCTCCACCTTGCTGTTGCCGATCACGCCGACATAGAACTCCCGCCCATCGATGAACTCCTCGACCAGCACCGGCGATTGATACTCCTGCTGCGTGCTGCTGATCACATCGAGAAGCTCCTTCACATCGTTCACGATGGACTTCTGCGTGATCCCGAGCGACGCGTCCTCCTGCGGTGGCTTCACCAGCAGCGGAAATTTGATATCGCCTACCCAATCAGACTGCCCGCGGTACATGGTAGCAAACTTGGCACTGAGGATGCCATGAAATGCCAGTACCTTCTTGGTGAGTGTCTTGTCGCCCGCGAGAATGAGTCCGGCGGGACTCGAACCGGTGTATCTGAGGTCCAGCAGATTGAGCAGCGCCGCGACATTCGACTCGAGCGCGCTCTTGCCCCTGAATGATTCGGCGAGGTTGAACACGAGCTCCGGCTGCTCCCTCGTGAGCCCATCGATCAGCGGCTGCACGGCGTCATCGACCGCCAGTCGCCGGGTCGTGTGGCCGTTCGCCGCGAGCGCGGCGTCCAGCTGATCGAGCAGGGGATCGACGGGCGGTTCCAGCGCATCCTTGCTGTGAAGGACCGTGATCTTCACGAGTCCCCAGCCGATTCGGTCCCGTCGATCGCGTTCGTGTGACGGTAGTTCATCATCACCGCGGTCCCGAACGCCGTGAGCTCTATCAGAGTTGCCGCCTCGAGTCCGCCCAGTCTGAGACCGAGCTGCCCTGCGCGCTCGGTGAGAAAATCCACAAACTGTCGCACGACCGACGCGTTCTCGCCGGTCCAGTACGAGATGCGCGTGACGATCTCACGCTTGTGCCGGGAGATGAAGTCCGCGGCCAGCGCCGCGCCGGGAGCGTGCTCCACGGTGACGAAGATCGTGCTCAGGTCTCCGTCGAAGATTCGCGGATCGCGAATGGGAATGTTCTCCTCATTCTCCTTGTAGTGCTCGGCGACGGTGTACTTCATTGCGGCAACGGGCAGATCATCCTCCGACGGTTCGGGAACTTCCGGGATCTGGTGCGCGATCTCCTTCATCACTCTGTCCATGTATTCGAGCTTCGCGAGCGCACCCCATCGCTCGTACACGTGGCGCCAGTCCAGTCCGGGCGTGAGCCACACGGCGAACGTCTCGGCGAAATCCTCGTCAGGATGCTTCTGCGCATACCAGCCGTGGATGTGCCGGACGAATTCGTGCGAGAAAGGATCGGCGCGGTATCGCTCACGGTACGGACGCGAGTACGGCCCAAACATCTTTCGCCAGTCGGGCCGATCGTAGAGACGATAGGCATAATTGAACGCATGCCCAGCCTCGTGTCGCAGATAGCGCATCGATTCCTCGGCGTTCTCGACCGCCGAGGAATAATCCTCTTCGATCCTCGAGAGGCGCGCGTCCGCCAGATAGAATGGAACACCGATTAGGGGCGTTCCATCGGGACACCCCCACTGGTCGCTCAGATAGACCGGCGGCCGGAACTCGAGACCCTTGGCGGTGATCTCCTCATAGAGCTGGCCGATCAGCTTCTCGAGCAGCGTTCCGCGTATCTCCAGACCAATGTCGGATATTCGCTGCGACAGAAGCGCGTGACGCTCGCCTTCCCAGTTGGGAGCAGACTGTTCCACGACGAGGACTCGGGCAAGCACCGTACCTTACTTGCCCCAGCAGGTAGTCTTCAGTCGCAGTTAGGTAGTGGATGCAAAAAGGCCCCGCTCGAACAGCGGGGCCTGCTTCACTACTGAGTGGGCTGGGCCACCCACAACCTTATAGTATCACCGCCGAGCTACGCAGCGCGGGTCGCTGATTCTTTGACGGAATCGGGAACGGGTCCCCAGATATACGCCGAGAAAATCGGCGTGGGCTCCGTCTTGTCTCCCCTGGAGATGATGATGCCGAGGGGCTCCGATGACGTTGTTTCCTTACGATCCTTCTTCATTCTGTTCTCACTTTTGATTGAGTGCCGCCTGTTGTTCGGCCCTATAGAAAGCATCGGACATGCCGCGCAGGACGCGGCACGCAAATCGTTGCCATTCAACGATTTCCAAGTAAGAGCTTATTTTGTGGGGAGCAAAGTGTCGCGAAATGACACGCGGCGGGAGGACACCCGTGTCGTTACGACACCGGCTCAGCTGGCGATTTTTCTCGCGACGAAGCTCTTCGAAGAGCTGGAGTCGTCTTCGACCGAGATCGACCAACCCTTGTACTGGCGGCGAAGCTCGGCGACCGAGACTCCACGCTGGCCGCGAACGATCGTTCCGACCAGGTGAACGCCGCCGTCACGGGTGGCGCCCTGAAGGAGCTCGAACGCCCGTCCGCGCTCCTCGAGGGAAAGGCCGACGAATGCCGCCGGTGTGCACACGAGGGCGCCCAGTGGCACGTCGGGCGACCAGTCGGTGATGTCGGCGACGTAGCTCTGGATCCGGTCGCCGAGCCCGGCTGCGTGCGCGGCGTTCATTACACGCTCGAGCGGGATCACCTCGCGATCGACCGCGGTAACATCGCAGCCGTGCGCGGCGAGATAGAGCGCCGTGCGATCGATCTCTCCACCGGCGACGAGCACTTTCGATTCAGCGGGAGGATGAATCTCGCGCGCGAGCATTCCGTCCGCGGGGATTCCCCAGTGCTCGGGACGGCGATACTCCTCGAGCAGCTTGACGCGTTTTTTTCGCCAGGTGTTATAGGCCGGGATGCGCTGGCGCTTGCGGATAATGCGGTCGACTTCCGCCCAGAGCAGAATCTCGTCCATGACGAACTGATCGCCGGCTCGCAGCGCGGCTGCCGCTTCGTCGCCAATCTTCAGAATGGCGGAGCGTGACACGGACTCTTTGTAATTCTCAATCTCGTTCTCAACGTAGAGTTCGTACTCGTACTTGAGAGACCGAGGACTCGGTTGCGACATGGAGTCGGACAGGGGGACAAGTGCAGAGCCAGGTGTTTAAGCTAGATCACAAGCCCCAAGTCGCAAGAGTCGATTCGCCGAGCTCAACCGTTGCTGCTATCTGGTGTGCCGGAGCTGTCGAGTACTTCCCGGACCTTCCGCGCCAGCGTGTCGGGAGAGAAAGGTTTCTGCAGATATGCGATTCCGGGCCTGAGGATTCCATGACGCACGATCGCGTCGTCGGTGTAGCCGGACATGTACAAAACCTTGGCGTCGGGGCGAAGCCTCGCGAATTGCTCGGTGAGCTCGCGCCCGCTCATCTCCGGCATCACGACGTCGGTAAGCAGCAGATGAATCGGCGACAGGCGCTTTGACGCAATGCTCAGCGCGTCCCTGCCGGTCGGCGCTTCGAGTACGGTGTAGCCAAGGCGCTCGAGAATCTGTCGCGCGGCTACGCGCACAGCTGCGGCATCTTCGGCGAGCAATATCGTCTCCGTGCCGACCTGCAGCTGGGCCAGCTCGGGTTGCCCATACTTTTCGGCGGCCTCGTCAACGAGCGGGAAGTAGATCCTGAACGTCGTACCATGACCGGGCTCGCTGAACACCCGGATGAACCCGCTCGACTGCTTGACGATTCCATAGGCCGTTGCGAGACCGAGTCCCGTTCCCTTGCCGACTTCTTTGGTGGTAAAGAAGGGCTCGAAGATGCGAGCGAGCGTCTGCTCGTCCATTCCTGTGCCCGTATCGGTCACCGCAAGCATCGCGAACCGCCCTGGATTGGCTCGCCAGTGGTCCCTCGCGAACTCGGCATCCATCTTCACGCTGGCGGTCTCGAGAATGAGCTTGCCACCCTGGGGCATGGCGTCGCGCGAGTTGACCGCGAGATTCATGATCACCTGCTCGAGCTGACCCGGATCGATCATCACCGCCACCGGCTCGCTCGTCAGAGTCGTCACCACCTCGATATCATCTCCAATCAGCCGGTTCAGCATCTTCTGCGACAGCGAGACAATCTCGTTGAGATTCACGAGACGAGGCTCGATCACCTGTTGGCGGCTGAAGGCGAGAAGCTGGCGCGTCAATGAGGCCGCTGCGACGGCTGCTTTTCGAATTTGATCGAGGTCCTCGGCGCGCGGATCCTGTGGCGATACTCCCTCGAGCAGCATGTCGGTGTAACTCATGATCACCGTGAGGAGATTGTTGAAGTCGTGTGCGACGCCTCCGGCGAGGCGCCCGACCGCTTCCATCTTTTGCGCCTGGCGGAATTGGTCTTCGAGCGCGCGCTTCTCGGTCATATCCCGCAGCGCGGTGATTCGCCCTGGTCTGCCGGCGATCGTGTGTGTCTTCCCCGTGACTTCCAGCAGAATCTTCTTTCCGTCCTTGCGCCGTCCCACCACCTCGTAGGTTCCATCGACGCTGCTTGCGTAGCGCCGTTCGACCTCGGCGCGAGACTCCTCCGCGGCAAAGTCCGTGACGGGGCGACCGATCACTTCTTCCATTCGGTCGTACCCGAACATTTCGAGAAAACCGGGATTCACCTCCAGGAGGATGCCATCCTGGGCCACGTGAATCGCGTCGAATGACGCGAGCGCGAGCTTCCGAAATCGATCAGCACTCTCCTCGAGGGCAAGCTGCGCCTCGCGCGACTCGGTAATGTCGAGGGAAACGCCAGCGATGCGATACACTTCACCCTGCTCGTTGCGGATGGGCACCGCATGCCCGAGCAGCCATCGCACGCTGCCGTTTGGCTGAACGACGCGGAAAACCACTTTGTCAGGTCGCTCGCCGCGCCGGATTCGGCCGAGGTGTTCTTGAAGCCGCGCCCGGTCCTCGCTGGGCAGCGGTTCCATAAAAGACTGGGGATCGTCATAGAGGCTCTGGCAGCTCCGGCCCCATACCTTTTCATACGCGGGATTGATATACAGCGTTTGTCTCAGGTGCGAGTCAATGACGAAGAACACCTCGTCGATGTTGTCCGCGAGCTGACTGAAGCGCTCTTCCCGGTGACGCGCCTCCGTATCGTGCCGGTGCCGGCTCAGATCGACGTTCGTCTGTTCGAGCTTGCGGGTGAACGCGGCCTCCGCGTCCGCCAATCTCCGTCGTTCTGTTATATCACGGGTGACCTTTGCGAAGCCGACGAGGGTTCCATGTGCATCCCTCAGCGCGGTAATGACGACACTGGCCCACATGCGAGAGCCATCTTTTCGAACTCTCCAGCCTTCATCCTCGAACCGGCCCTGGCTCTTCGCGATCTCGAGCTCCGTCCACGGCTCGTGTCGCGCGATGTCTTCCTCGGAGTAGAATCTCGAGAAGTGCTGGCCGATGATTTCGTCGGGGCGATAACCCTTGATGCGCTCCGCACCCTTGTTCCAGCTGACCACGATGCCTTCGCGATCGAGCATGAAGATCGCATGGTCCATTATTCCTTCGACCAGGATGCGATAGTGACCCTCGCTGGCGAGAAAGCTGCCGGGGACACTCTCTCCGGCGGGATCTTGTCCGCTCATGAGAACCGCCGGGGAAGATTCTCCGGCACCAAGATCATCTCGCCTGGCGCCGCAACAAATGCCCGCGTTGTTGTCCGGTCATCAGGTGCTGCTCGAGCCCACCGCGAATGCGGCCGTGATCAACCCGACGCGGGCGGCGTAGCGGACGAGGCTTACCACATCGTGCATGCCGAGTCGCTTCATGACTTCACCGCGGTGACTCTCGACCGTCTTCACGCTGAGCTTGAGCTCACTCGCGATGT
Organism: Gemmatimonadota bacterium; assembly: GCA_003134685.1. GTDB lineage: Bacteria > Gemmatimonadota > Gemmatimonadetes > Gemmatimonadales > Gemmatimonadaceae > UBA4720. Next base: position 131,249 of record PLCA01000016.1, read on the forward strand.
CCCGCGTGCGGTGACCCTCGGCTACCATGCGCAGCACCTCGATCTGTCGGGGAGTGAGGCGGTGCAGCGGCTGCCGGATCGAGACCGCAGTCGAGATCGAGGTTGCGAGGCGATTCAGGTAGGGCTTGAGGATCACGTCCTCGGCGCCGGCGCGGACGACCGCGACGGTGTGCTCGCCATTCATCGAATCGCTGACGACGATGAGAGGCGTGATGGGCCGCAGCCTCCGTAGGATCTGGAGGGCGGCACACACGCTGACCTGCGCGGGGGAGTAGTCCCAGAGAACCACGTCAGGAGAGAATTCGCTCAGAGCCGCAGCGAAGTCGCTCTCGGAGCCGACGCGGCGGGTCACGGGGTCCAACCCCGCGCGGCTCAACTCCTGCTTTATCAGCTCTACATCTCGCTCGCTGTTTTCGAGCACCAGGACACGTAAAGACTTAGTCATATTGGGTACACACTTCGCACTTCGCTCACATCTCCGCCGGGCGTTTTCTCACGAGGAACGGTTTTTGGGGGGCCGTGTCGCGATTATTTCTGGAACTGACGTTGCTGACCCTTTCCTTTACTATACTTTGTTGTACTTTGTTGAGCAACGTCTGTGCCCTGACCTACGGTAGAGGTTCGGCGATGGCGGGGTCCGGACAGAGAGCTTATCACTACTCCGGCGAGGTGCCTATTGGGTAAACACCTGAGGCCTCAGGAGATAGCCGATGCGAACGAGCTCCTCGATATCGGCCAAGCCGCCGCATTCCTCAACGTCAGCCAAGCTTCGCTGAGGCGATGGACCAACTCGGGGCGGCTGGCCTGCATGCGCGTAGGACAGCGGCGCGAGCGGAGGTTCCGGCGCGCGGATCTCCTCGGATTCCTCGAGGGCCAGACGTCAGAGATTGCCCCATCAGTCCCGGGCGCCGTTGCGAACAAAGTCGCGGACCCGTCGAAGGGGCCGATCACGATCACGCATGGGAGTCATCTCTGTGGGATTTACGCCAGCGATCTCGGCCGCCTCACCCTCGCTGTTCCCTTTCTGCTTCAGGGGTTGAACGAAGGGAGTGTGTGCTTTCTGGTCGGACTACTCCGCGCCCGCAACGATGTTCTCAGGAATCTGAAAAAGAAACGCCCCTCTCTTCAGGACGACATCAATGCAGGACGTTTGATACACTCGGAGTATCATCTCGGGCCACGAGCACAAGTCAAATACTTTCGCGCGCTGCTCGACAAAAAGGTTGCCGAGGGCGTCCAATCCTTTCGCATCATCGGTGATCTGTGGGGCATGCGCTCGAAGGCTACGGAGGAATCGATGCTGCAGTACGAAGCGGACTACGACCGTCTCATCGCTCGAGAGTATCCGGTCGTGACGCTCTGCGCGTACGACGCGCGGAAATTCTCCGGAGTGGAGGTCCTGAATGCTCTCAAGGGTCACCGCGACACCTTTCGATATCCGCTCGAGAGAGCGCTCGCATAGCCGGAGTTTCCTGATCGTAGCTCGTCGAGCCTGGTCTTTGCTATGTGCTGGTCTTTCCTTCGATGCGCTCAAGGACCACAATGACGCGTACGAGTTGCCAATGGGAAGATCGCTCGCTCGATGAGCTGACAGCGGATTAAATGCCGGAGCTTCCTGAAGTTGAGAGAGCAGCGCGGCAGCTCAAGCGCGCCGCTCTCGGAAAATCGATTGCGTCCGTAAGGGCGATCCATCCGGCTCTCAAGCGGAAGCTATCGCCGGCGCAGTCGCGCGCCGCCATGGGAAAGCGGATCGAGGGCATTGAGCGACGCGGAAAGCACCAGCTCATTCACCTTGACAGCGGTGACACGCTCGTCGTCCACTTCCGCATGAACGGCGATTGGGAGGTCGGCACAACCGCTGACGCCCTCGACCGCTTCGCTCGCGCCGTGCTCGAGCTCGCCGACGGCACCCGGATCTCGGTCGTCGATCGCCGCGCTCTCTCCTCGATCACGCTCGACAAGAAGGGCATGTCATCGCTCCCGAAGCTCGGACGGGAGGCCAGTGATCCGTCGCTCGACGCTGAATACCTGCGGTCAGCTCTCGCGCGAAAGAAGATCGCCATCAAGCCCGCCCTCATGGATCAGTCCGTCGTCGCCGGGCTCGGCAACATCTACGCTGCCGAAGCGCTGTGGGAGGCGGGGATGGATCCACGCAAGCCCGCGGCGAAAGTGAGTCGGGCCAAGTTGGCGACGCTCGTCGATGCGATCAGGCTGGTATTGAGCCCGAAGAAGCGGCTCCCGGGGCGGTACACCGACAAACGAGGCGCCAGCCGGTTCGCCGTGTACGATCGCGAGGGCAAGATATGCCGGCGCTGTGGGAGCACGATCAAGCGAATCACTCAGGCAGCGCGGTCCACGTACTTCTGCCCGTCATGCCAGCGGGAGTGACCGTCAGTCCATTGCTTCGAGCAGCGCCCCCTTGATGTACCCCGTTTCCGGGATCGTCAGCACCTCGGGATGGTCCAACGGCTGCCCCGTGAGCGCGCGGATCGCGACGCGGCGTCCGCTGTCCGCCGCCGCCTCGTGCAGCATCTCCAGAAAGAGCGGTTTGGTCAGATGAAAGCTGCAGCTCGCCGTGTACAGGAGTCCGCCCGGCGCGAGCAGGCGTAGCGCGCGAAGATTGATGTCCTTGTATCCGCGCATTGCTCCCGGCAGGGCGGAGCGTGTCTTTGCGAAAGCCGGAGGATCGAGGACGATCGTATCGTAAGTGATTCCTTCGCGCTCCTTCTCCCGCAGATAGTCGAACGCGTTCGCTTCCACGAACGAGATGTTGTCGAGTGAATTGAGCGTCGCGTTCTCGGCGGCTCTCATAAGGGCAGGCCCTGATGCATCCAATGCGGTAACGTGCGTTGCCTTCTTCGCCAGATGCAGGGCGAACGAGCCGTGGTAGCTGAAACAGTCGAGCGCTCTCCCTCGCGCCACGATTCCGACAAGGTGCCTGTTTTCCCTCTGGTCGAGGAACGCGCCCGTCTTCTGTCCTGTCCAGGGCGCCGCCAGAAACCTGATTCCGTACTCGTGCACCTCGATCTCGCGCGGGACCTCGCCATGCAGAACGACTGTCTCCCGCGGCAAGCCTTCCTTCGCGCGGAGCGGCACGTCGTTACGCGCGAGAATTCCCGCAGGCTCGGCCAGCGAGCGCAGCGAAGTCAATATCTCCTCTCTGAACCGCTCCAGTCCCGCGCTCATGAACTGCACGACCAGCCAATCGTCGTAGCGGTCGCAGACGAGAGACGGACATCCGTCCGCCTCGCCATGCACTAGGCGGAACGCGTTGGTGTGATCCTCGAGGGGCACTCGCCGCGCAATCGCCGAGGCGATACGCTCGTCCCACCACGCCTGGTCGATCACCGCGTCGGGATCGGCATCGAGCAGCCTCAAAGAGATCTCGGACAGCGGACTCCAGAGCGCCCAGCCGCGCGGCTTGCCGCGATTGTCGTGCACCAGAACGGCGCCGGCATCCATCATTGGGCGTTCCGTGACGTCCGTGCGATATATCCAGGGATGCCCACCCAGCCACCTGCGGGCTCCCTTGAGGTTCACGCGGGCCACAGTCATGCGTGAAACTAACGGCAGCCGAAGTTCCGGGAACGCCACCAGTCCCCGCCGCGCATCGTTGAGTACGTATGCTTCTTGCGAAGCCAGTGCGCATGAAGGGCATCCTCCCACTCTCGGTCGGCGCGGCTACAACCGGGCTGCTCTACCGCGAGCACAGGATGCGCACGAAGGCCGAGCGACTGAGCGCGGCAACGCTGGAGACGCTGCTCAACGCGATCGATGCCAACGACGCCCAAACCGGCGGCCACGTCCGACGGGTCGCCACATACGCGCTCATACTTGGCGAAGCGGCCGGACTGGACGAGCACACACTGCATACCGTCGAGCGGGTCGCGCTTTTCCACGACATCGGCAAGCTTCATGAAGCGCTCACGGACATCTTCCACGATCCGTCCAAGCTCACTCCGGAGGAACGACGCGCGGTGAGAACACACCCACAGCGCGGCGCCGAGGTGCTCGAGCCGCTGAGCGCGTTTTATCCCGAGCTTGGGAAGGGCGTCCTCGCGCACCACGAGCGCTGGGATGGCAACGGCTATCCGCGCGGGCTCAGGGGAAAGCGAATTCCGTTACAGGCCCGCGTCGTCACGATCGCCGACAGCTTCGACGCGATCACACACCAGCGCCGCTACAGTCACGCGCGCAGCTTCAGCGCCGCGACGCGCGCGATCGCCGAAGGGAGGGGGACGCAATTCGATCCCGAGCTGGTCGATCTGTTTCTGAGTCCTCCCGTGCTGGCAAGAATCGAGAAGGCGATGCGCCACGCCCACATGCCGCGGAAGAAGGGGCCGGGGAACCGGAGGCGCGGAGAGACTCAGCCCGCGCCCGACATCACTTTCCGATGGAGTTCGCGATCGCGCGGGTCGCCGTCTCCGGATCGTCAGCTTTGAATATCGCGTTGATGACCGCGACACCCGCCGCGCCAGCGACAGTGATCTGAAGCGCGCGGTCGGCGGTTATCCCGCCCACTGCCAGCGCGGGATGCGCCACGAGTGCCGCGAGTCGCTTGAATCCCTCGACGCCAATCGCGGAGCCGGCATCGCTCTTCGAATCCGAGCCGTATACGGGTCCAATGCCGACGTAGTCGGCGTCTTTCGCGTTCGCCAGCTCGGCGTCACTCCCGAGTGACGCGCCGACTATGAAATCCGCCGGAACAAATCTGCGGATCGCCGCGACAGGAAGATCCGCCTCGCCCACGTGAACTCCCGCCGCGCCGGCGGCGAGGGCGATGTCGGCGCGGTCGTTGACGATGACCGGCACGCATACTTTGCTCATGATCGCCCGGGTGATCTCAACCACCTCGCGCGATGTCGCGCTCTTGAGCCTCACCTGGACGCTCGTGGCCCCGCCCCGAACCGCTGCCGCCACCCGATCCACCAGCGTCGCGCGCCGATCCTCGGCGTCGTCCGTTATGGCGACGAGACGCAGGATCTTCGGATCGAGCATCTAGGCGCTAGCGACTCGCGCTTGTCGTCCCGCTGGAGGCGCGCTTTCTCGTGCTCGACGCATGACTGGTCGCCTTCTTCGCGGTCGGCTTTGCGGTCGTGCCGCTGGCCTTGGAAGTCGTTTTGCTCACCGTCTTCGCCGGCGTCTTGCTCGTTGAGCGCGAAGAAGTCTTGCCCGATCGGCTGGCCGCGCTCGGGCTATTTGATCCAGTGGAGGCCATCGCCAGCATCCGTGGCGCCGGCTTCTTCTTCACGGGCGTCGCGGCGCGTATCTGCTTGATGGCAGTCGTGTGCTCATCGAGCGTCATACGGAATTCGTGGTGACCATCCTTGCTCGCGACGAAGTACAAATAGGGGACGTTCGCCGGATTCGCCGCCGCCGCGAGGCTCGCCGAGCCCGGGGACGCAACCGGTCCCGGCGGAAGACCCTTGTGTATGTAAGTGTTGTACGGCGACGCGACTTCCAGATCCTTGTACAGCACTCGCCCGACGTGATGTCCGAGCGCGTATTGAATCGTTGGATCGGCCTGGAGGAGCATCCCTCTGCGCAGGCGATTGTAGTAGACCGCCGCGATGACCGGGCGCTCCTCAGGTAGCCGGGCTTCTCTCTCGACGATAGATGCCATCGTCACGAGATCGTTGCGATTGATCTTGAGATCTACGAGGCTCGAATCCCAATCCGGTTTCCAGCGGCGCTCGAACGAGTAGACCATCTCGCGCACGGCCTGACGCGCTGTGGTCCCGACCGGGAAAGCGTAGGTATCGGGAAAGACGTACCCCTCGAGAGTTGGATTGGGGATATCGAGTCTGGCGAGCAGCGCGGTATCGCGGACGGCCGCTTCGACCGAATCCGTGGGCACCTTGAGCGTGCGCGCCAGCAGAGGCGTGATCTGCGCGAGCGTGTATCCCTCGGGTATCGTGATCGTGTTGACGAGCCCGCGCCCGCCGTTGAGCGCGCTGACGATGTCCTTCCAGGGCGTCCCGTGCTTGAGCAGGTACGTGCCGGGCTTGATGTTGCGATCGCCGCCGGTGAGACGGCCGTAGACGCGGAACATCCTCGGCGAACCGACAACGCCATTGCGCGCCAGCGAGTCTGCCGCCTGCGCGAAGCTGGCTCCGCGGGGAACGATCACGCGTGTCGGCGCTCCGTGCGGCTGACCCCCGCACGCAGCCGCAAACACGCACGCCACGACGAGCGTGGAGCGCGAATCAGCTCTGAACATTGAGCGCCTGCTGAAGCAGAATCGCCGCCGCGAGCGAGTCAACGTCGCCCTTTCTGCCGCGGGTGGATTCTCCCATCTCTTTGACTGTACGCAATGCGGCCGCCGTGGTAAACCGTTCATCTAAGAAACGAACGGGCATGCCAGTACGTTTCGCGATTTCGGCCCCCAAAGCACGAATTTCTTCGGTCCAGCCCGTCTCGTTGCCCTCTCCGTCGAGTGGAAGGCCTATTAGGTACCCCAGAGCGCCCAACTCCGTAGCGCGCGCGACAATTTTTGTGATGGGGGGTCTTTTGCCTTCCCGTCGCTCGATGAACCCCGCCGGCGAGGCGATCATGCCCAGAGGATCGCTGATTGCGAGGCCAATCCTCTTCCGGCCGTAGTCCACCGCGAGAAATCGAGCGAGCCCGGCGTTCACTCAGGTCTACCCCTGCGCCATCTGGGTGAAGAATTCCTTGTTGTTCTTCGACTTCGCCATCTGCCGCAGCAGGAACTCGATCGCCTCGGCTTCTGGCATGTCGGCGAGGAATTGCCGGAGCAGGATCGAGCGATTGATCTCTTCCTGAGTGAGCAGAAGCTCTTCTTTCCGCGTGCCCGACCGGAAGATGTCAATGGCTGGGTAGACGCGGCGATCTGCAATTTTGCGATCCAGGACGAGCTCCATGTTGCCGGTGCCCTTGAACTCCTCGAAGATCACGTCGTCCATGCGGGAGCCAGTCTCGGTGAGAGCGGTCGCGATGATCGTCAGCGAACCCCCGCCCTCGATGTTGCGCGCCGAGCCGAAGAACCGTTTCGGCTTGTGGAGCGCGCTGGCATCGACGCCGCCGGAGAGAATCTTTCCCGATTGGGGCGCGACCGTGTTGTGCGCGCGCGCAAAACGCGTCAGCGAATCGAGCAGAATCACCACGTCCTTGCCATGCTCGACGAGCCGCTTCGCCTTTTCGAGCACCATGTCCGAGACCTGCACGTGCCGCGCTGCTCCCTCGTCGAATGTGGAGCTCACGACTTCCGCGCGCGTGGTGCTCGCGATCATCTCAGTCACTTCCTCCGGCCGCTCGTCGATCAGCAGCACGATGATCGTGACTTCCGGATGATTCTCGGCGATGGCGTTCGCCATCTTGTGCAGCAGGATCGTCTTTCCCGCGCGCGGCGGGGAGACGATGATTCCGCGCTGCCCCTTTCCGATCGGCGCCATGAGGTCCATGACGCGCATGCTGAGATCGCCATCCTTCGTCTCGAGGCGAAGTCTCTCGTCAGGATATTGCGGACGCAGGTTGTCGAACGGAACGCGATCCTTCGCCTTCTCGGGATCTTCGGCGTTGACGCTCTCGACCTTGAGCAGCGCGAGGTACCGCTCCCACGGCTTGGGCGGCCGCACTTGCCCCCGGATGTCATCTCCCGTCCTCAAGCCGAACCGCTTTATCTGGGACGGTGAGACGTAGATGTCGTCCGGACCCGGCAGGTAGCTCCAGTCCTGGCTCCGCAGAAATCCATAGCCCTCGGGCAGGATCTCGAGTACGCCATCGCCGTGCAGCATGACGTCCGTATCGAGCAGATTCTGCTCGATCTGGAAGATGAGATCCTGCTTCCGGAGACCCGACGAGCCGTCAATCTTGAGCCCGTCGGCCATCTCCTGGAGCTCGGTCACGGATTTTCGCTTTAACTCGGCGATATCCACGCTATGGGGAGAGAAATGAGGTAGGAGCTTGCTGGGAACCCGAGCCCGAGGGAGCTCGGAAAAGAACGCGGGATGGGAGCGGAGCTGCGAGCGGGGAAGGAAGGGGGTAGCGCGTCACTGCGCGCGCTTCACCTCGAAGCTAACGGTGACGAAAAATGCGGTCAAGTCAGAATCTGATGTAGCGTAGCGGATGGCTCTTGACGTCCTTGATGAGCGAGGCCAACAGGGCATGGGTGCGGTCCAGCTGTCGGGTGAGAACACTGTCCGAATGGGCGGCGGCGATCGCGCTCACGGGATTCGAAAGCAGGCCGCGCACTGTATCGACTTCCGCGAGGACGTGACTGGCGTTCGCGACGAGGGTGGTGTCGCGCCTGAAGCGACCGATGTTTCCCTTGTTCGACGACATCAGAGCTCGAATGGAATCGGCCGCCGCCATCGCGTGTGATGCCCGCGCCCGGAGGTCGGCGCGCATCGAGCGGGCGATGGTGCCGTTTTTCCCCGTTGCTCTCGCGCCCAGGCTCGACATGCCGGCGCCCACATCCGGCAAATCGGGAAGCCCGCTCGCGCGATAATTCCCGAACGTGCCGACTGGCCGGCCGAGGTTGTCGGCCAGCTTCTTCGTGGCGGCGCCGAGCGCGGCGAATTCGGGTCCGATGGTTCCCACGTCTTCGCTGAGATCCGCCACCTGCGCTCTCGGCCGTGCGTAAATCGTGTCACCATCGTGAAGGGGACGCCCGGCCGTGGTCCCGGGCGAGATGGACACGACGAGAGTTCCAATCAGGCTCCCGCCCGGCTTGATCTGCGCGTATGAATCCCGGCGCACGCTGGGAAGCGCCTCCGCGAGGAGCTCGGTCCTGATCAGAATCCGCTCCGATTCAGGCGCGGTAACCGGGCGGAAGGAAACCGCCCTCACGATTCCCTCCTTTTCCCCGGCGAGCCACACCTCGGTGCCGGAAAGGATGCCGGGTGCTTCGGCGGTCACGACGTAGAGGGTTACTTTCTTGCCGTGCAGACCGCCAACGCGCGCGAATAGCAGGACGGCGACGGTAAGCGCGGTGATCACCGCCACCGCGATCATACCTCCCTTCAGCTCTCTCCAGTGAAGTTGGCGGGCCATTGAGCGAATATAAACACGAGCTATCTTGACCGCTTATCTTATGGCGCATACATGACGGCCAATAACGCTTCGGCATGCTGATAGGAGTCCCGCGAGAGATTGCGAGCGGCGAGAGGCGTGTCGCGCTCGTGCCGGAAGTCGTCCCGCCGCTCACGCGCGCCGGGCATCGCGTGGTTATCGAGCGCGACGCCGGGCTGCGAGCCGGTTTTATCGACGACGCTTATCGCGCCGTCGGCTGCGAAGTTGTCGACACGTCTGAGGAGATCTATTCGAAGGCGCAGATGGTTCTGAAAGTGCAGCGTCCCGGACGCGCGGAATCCAGCGGGCAGGCCGAGCTGGACATGCTCGCTGAAGGCACGGTTCTCATCGGCTTGTTCCAGCCGTCCGGCGATCCGGCGCTTTTTCAGCAGCTGGCCGACCGAAAGATCATCGCATGCAGCATGGAGCTGGTGCCGCGGACTACGCGCGCTCAGATGATGGATGCGCTGTCCTCGCAGAGCACCGTTGCCGGCTACAAGGCGGTGCTGCTCGCGGCTAACGCACTTCAGAAGTTCTTTCCCATGCTCATGACGGCGGCGGGCACCGTGCGTCCCGCGCGCGTGCTCGTCATCGGAGCCGGAGTCGCGGGACTGCAGGCGATCGCGACAGCGCGCCGCATCGGAGCGGTCGTCGAGGCCTTCGATACGCGGCCCGTCGTCAAGGAGCAGGTACAGAGCCTCGGGGCGACCTTCGTCGAGCTCGACGTACACCTTGAAGACGCGCAGGACTCGGGCGGTTACGCGCGCGAGCTGAGCGATCAGCACATTCGGCGCGAGAAGGAATTGATCCACAACCACGCGCTGCAGGCGGACGTGATCATCACCACCGCGCTGGTGCCGGGAAAGGCGGCGCCGGTGCTGGTGACCGCGGAGACAGTCAAGGCAATGCGGCCCGGCTCCGTGATCGTCGATCTCGCCGGCGAACAGGGTGGCAACTGCGAGCTGAGCGTGCCTGGGGAAACAGTCGTTAGGCACGATGTCACGATCATCGCGCCGCTCCATATCTCGAGCGAGCTCGCCTATCACGCGAGCCAGATGTACGCGAAGAACATCTCCGCGCTCGCGATTCTGCTCGCGCCGAAGGGCGAGCTCAATCTCAATTTCGGCGACGACATCATCGACGCCGTAGTCATTACCGCCAATGGCGAAATCCGGCACGAGCCGACGCGCCTGCGGCTTGGCCTGCCGTCTCTCAAACCATCCACTGTGGAGTCCGCCAAGTGAGCCCGGAGCTGGTTCTCGGCATCTACGTCTTCATCATGGCGATCTTCGTCGGCTTCGAGGTGATCAGTCGCGTCCCCTCGGTGCTGCACACGCCCCTCATGTCGGGGACGAACGCGATCCACGGAATCGTGGTGCTCGGCGCGTTCCTCGTTGCCGGCTCCGCGGACACGCCGCTTCTTCACGCGCTGGGGTTCGTCGCCGTCGTGTTCGGGGCCGCGAACGTCTTTGGCGGGTTTTTCGTGACCGACCGGATGCTCGAGATGTTCAAGAAGCGCGAGACCGTCGCGCCGAAGGCCGAGGCCGAGAAAAAGAATGCTTGATTTCCGCGAATCGGTGATAGCTCTCAGCTACATCGTCGCCGCGGTTTTTTTCATTTTCGGACTCAAGCACCTGAGCTCGCCGGCGACGGCGCGGGCCGGCAATCGCCTCGCCGCAATCGGAATGACGGTAGCGCTCGGCGTGACGCTGCTGGATCGCCAGATCGTGTCGTTCTGGACGATCGCGATCGGAACTCTGATTGGCGCGGCGATCGGCGTGTACTTCGCCAGGACCGTTCAGATGACCGCGATGCCGCAGATGGTCGCGCTCTTCAACGGCATGGGTGGGGGGACGGCGGCGCTGGTGTCGGTGGCGGAGTTCCTGCGGCTCACGCGAGCGGGCGATGCAATCGGATGGGGCGAGGGGACATCGATCGTGCTCGGCACCGCGATTGGCGCGATCTCGTTTACGGGGAGCATCGTCGCCTTTGGAAAGCTTCAGGAGATTCTTCCGGGTAGACCGCTCCAGTTTCCGCTTCAGCGTCTAATTAACGCGCTCATCCTGCTCTCCGTCCTTGGCCTCGGCGGGTTCGTCGTAGTCGGCGGAGGCAGCTCTCCCGCGCTCTGGATGCTCTTCGCGGCGGCGCTGGTGCTCGGCGCGATGTTCGTGCTCCCGATTGGCGGCGGCGACATGCCCGTCGTGATCTCGATCCTGAATTCGCTGACCGGACTTGCCGCCGCGCTCACGGGATTCGTCCTGCACAATCAGATGCTGGTAGTGGCGGGAGTTCTCGTCGGGGCGTCCGGCACACTACTCACGCTGCTGATGAGCAGGGCGATGAATCGATCTGTGGGCAACGTCCTGTTCGGCGCGTTCGGGGCGGCGGCAAGTGATCCCACGGCTGCCGCTAGCGTGGTTGGACGCACGGTTCGTCAGACGACGGCAGAGGACACAGCGATTGCTCTCGCCTACGCCAGGAGCGTGGTGATCGTGCCGGGATACGGCCTCGCGGTCGCGGAAGCGCAGCACACGGTCAGGGAGCTCGCCACGGATCTGGAGAAACGCGGCGTCGATGTGAAGTACGCCATTCACCCGGTCGCGGGTCGCATGCCTGGGCACATGAATGTGCTGCTGGCGGAGGCGAACGTGCCGTATGACCAGCTACTCGAGATGGATCAGGTCAACGGCGAATTCCCGCAGACGGATGTCGTACTCGTGGTGGGCGCGAACGATGTCGTGAACCCGGCTGCGCGCGACGATCCGTCGAGTCCGATTTACGGAATGCCGATTCTCGATGTAGATCGCGCCCGCAACATCATCATCCTCAAGCGCAGCATGGGACACGGCTTCGCGGGAATCGACAACGCGCTCTTCTATCACGAGAACGCGCGGATGTTGTTCGGGGACGCGCGTCAATCGCTCACTCAGATCGGTCAGGCACTAAAGAACGTCTGAACGTTCGCGCGGCGAAAACGCCTCCGAGAAAACCGCCGATGTGCTCCTGCCAGCTGATGCCTGGGGCGCCCGGCATCATGCCAAAGACGAGGCCGCCCCACAATACTGTGACGACAATGCTGAGCAGGATGCTGCTGAAGCTGCGAGTGTACCATCCCGTGAGCATCAGAAATCCGAGATAGCCGAAGATCACGCCGCTGGCCCCGATGTGCACTGAGCCCGAGGCACCGAGCAGCCACGCGGCCAGGCCGGATCCGATCATTCCGGCCACGGTCACCGGGATGAAGTGTCTTTTATCACGAAGCATCACCATCCACCCCAACGCGAGGAACGGGATACTGTTGGCGACGATGTGATTGAGGCTAGCGTGCAGGAACGGGGCGAACAGAATGCCGCGCAGACCAATCGTCGTACGGGGAATGACGCCCAGAACCAGGAGCGAGCCACCCAGGAGCGTGTTCACGACGAAGACCGCCCAGAACACGGCGAGCGTGCCGCCCAAGACCACGGCCTGGGTTTTGAGAGTGCTCGTTATGCTACGCGCGCGATCGTCGACGATGACCCGCGATTTGGAGGGTCGCATATCCCGCTGAGGGGGACGTTCTGCCGACTGATTCGGCATCGATGCAAAAGTCGCAGAGAAGAGGGTGGGATCAAATGCGCGCGGCGGGACTCGAACCCACGACCTTCGGCTCCGGAGGCCGACGCTCTATCCAACTGAGCTACGCGCGCAGTGTAACGACTGCCCAGAGGGATTAACTTCCTCCGATGACACTTGCAAAACGAAAGATAACCGTCCTGCCAGGCGATGGAATCGGCCCGGAGGTCGTTGAATCAGCCCTCGAGATCATAAAGGCTACCGGTACCTCCGTCGAGTTCGAGAAATGTGAGGCGGGCGCGCGCGCATTCCAGAAGGGAGTCGTCACCGGAATCCCCAAGGAAACGATCGAGTCGATCGAGCGCACCCGCGTTGTGCTCAAGGGCCCCCTCGAGACCCCAATCGGCTATGGCAGCAGAAGCGCCAACGTCACCCTTCGCACCCTGTTCGAGACGTATGGCAACATCCGCCCGGTTCGCGAGCTGCCCGGGGTTCAAACGGCCTTCACCGGACGCAAGCTCGATATCGTGATCGTCCGCGAGAACATCGAGGATCTCTACGCCGGCATCGAGTACATGCAGACGCCGGGCGTGGCCGAGAGCCTCAAGTTGATCTCGCGCGAAGGCTGCGAGAAGATCGTCAAGCTCGCGTTCGCGTTCGCGATCGCCGAGGGACGCAAGCGCGTCCACTGCGCGACCAAGGCGAACATCATGAAGCTCACCGAAGGACTGCTCCAGCACACGTTCGAGGAGTTCGCTCCGAGGTATCCCGCCATCGAATCCAGGCACATCCTGATCGACAATTGCGCTCACCAGCTCGCCATGCGTCCAGAGCAGTTCGATGTCATCGTCACGACGAACATGAACGGCGACATTCTGAGCGATCTCACCTCAGGCCTCACCGGCGGGCTCGGCTTCGCACCCTCGGCGAACCTCGGCAACGACGTCTCCATCTACGAGGCAGTACACGGCTCCGCGCCTGATATCGCCGGAAAGAACAAGGCAAACCCGACCGCGCTCATCCTGAGCGCGGCGATGATGCTGCGCCAGATCGGCGAAGGCAAAGCGGCGAACGATGTCGAGCAGGCAGTTCTCGTGACGCTGGAGAGTGGAATGCGCACCAGCGACATGATGGGCGCGGACAAGCCGGCGACGACGACGGAATTCACGCAGGCCGTGATCGCCAACCTCGGGAAGCGCTCGAAAGTCAGCCAGCCCAAGGAATACAAGAAGGTCGAGCTGCCCCCGCCGCAGCTCGGAGTCAACGTGGTCCCCGCAAAGAGCCGGCGCCTGACAGGGCTCGACATTTATATCGAGTCGGATCTCGATCCCGCAAAATTGGCGGAAGATCTGGAGAAGCTGACCCCGAGCTCGCCATTCAAGCTGCAAATGATCACGAATCGCGGCGCGATGGTCTTTCCGGCGAGCGGCCGCCGCGTATCGCTCGTCGATCACTTCCGGTGCAGGTTCGTGCTCAGAGAGACACGAGCGAATTTTGGAGACTCCGAGATTCTCTCGCTGCTCGGTACCGTCGGCGCACAGCACCGGTGGATGCACATCGAGAAGCTACAGGAATTCGACGGCGAGCCCGCATTCTCCAGGTCGCAGGTCTAGCGACTCGCATCCTTTCGTGTCTGAGCTCTGAAATGCAACTGAACGGGCGGGAGGCGTCAGTAGTAGGGGCACCAGTTTGTTAGTTCACTACGCCGGGACTTATCTCGGTAGAGTCACGACACAAGCAACTGCTTGTGCCCAGAATGCCACAGAGGCAAGTCCCGGCGTCGTGAACCAAACAACTGGCAGCTTACCTACTGGGGCCTCCCGCCCGTTCAGTTGCATTCTCACGAGAGCCATTCTCCTCAAGGATCCCTAATCATGGAAAAAGTCGATCGCCGTCACTTCATGGGCTACTTCGCGGGTGTCGGGCTCGGCTCGACGCTATTTCCGGGCGTGTTGTGGGCGAAGATCGCCGCCGGGGCGGACATCACCGTCGATACGATTGCCAGCGCGGAGGAAGTAGCGGGGATCCATTTCGATGCAGCCGAGCGCGAGCTGATGCTCGATGGCCTCAAGCAGCAGGAGCAGCGAATCGAGGCTCTGCACAAGGTCGCCCTTCCAAATTCGGTGAGCCCCGCCATCGTGTTCGATCCGTTGCCGCCGGGAAAGAAGATTTTGCCCGAAGCGCGCCGGCCGATGGTCAGAAGCAAGGTCGCCCACCGCGCCGTACCGGCTGACCTCGACGAGCTCGCGTTTCTCCCGGTGACAGAATTGTCGGAGCTGGTGCGTCGCAAGCGCGTCACATCCGTTCAGCTGACGCAGATGTACCTCGCGCGGCTGAAGAAATACGACCCGGTTCTCAAGTGTGTGATCACCCTTACGGATGACCGTGCGCTCAGGCAGGCCCATGCCGCCGACGCCGAGATTGCGCGCGGCAACTATCGCGGGCCGCTGCACGGGATTCCGTGGGGCGCGAAAGATCTTCTCGCCGTCCGCGGTTACAAGACGACATGGGGCGCCGGCCCGTTCAAGGAGCAGGTTATTGACGCCGACGCCACAGTCGTGCAGCGGCTCGACGCAGCCGGCGCCGTGCTCGTCGCGAAGCTGACACTGGGCGAGCTCGCGCAGGGTGACATCTGGTTTGGTGCCACCACGAAAAATCCGTGGAAGGTGGACCAGGGGTCGAGCGGATCGTCCGCCGGCCCCGCGTCAGCGACGGCCGCGGGCCTCGTCGGTTTCGCGATTGGAAGCGAGACGCTCGGATCGATCTCCTCGCCCGCGACGCGCTGCGGGACCACCGGGCTCCGGCCAACGTTCGGCCGGGTGCCGCGCACCGGCGCGATGGCCCTCTCGTGGACGATGGACAAGCTCGGTCCGCTCTGCCGGAGCGTTGAAGACTGCGCGATCGTGCTCGATGCCATCTACGGACCAGACGGTCAGGACAACAGCGTCATTGCGGCGGGATATCACTGGGATGCACAGCTCTCGCCGAAGCAGCTCCGCGTCGGATACGTGAAGTCCGCGTTCGACACGCCGCTGACGGACCCGAGCGACGCCAAGCGGACGATGCACGCCACAAAACAGTTCGACGACGCGGCGCTCGATGTGTTCAAGCGGCTGGGGATCAACCTTATTCCGGTCGATCTGCCCGATGTCCCTTACGACGCGATGCGCATCATTCTGACTGCGGAAGCCGCCGCGGCGTTCGACGATCTCACGAGATCGAGTCGCGACAATGAGCTCGTACAGCAGGGGAAGTTCGATTGGCCGAACACCTTCCGGACGTCGCGCTTCATTCCCGCCGTCGATTATGTAAACGCCAATCGTCTGCGGTCGATCGCTATCCAGAAATGGGACGACCTCATGCGCACCGTCGACGTGATCGTTACGCCTACCGGTGCTGCGAATCTCTCCCAGCTGGTCGCGACGAATCTCACCGGACATCCAGCCGTGATCCTTCCGAACGGATTCCGCGACGATGGCACTCCCGTCTCACTGACTTTCCTGGGCGGACTGTTCGAGGAATCGAAGTTGCTGGCGGTGGCGCGGGCGTATCAGGAGGCGACCGGATTCCATCTGAAGCATCCGGTCGTTCCGCTGACTCCGCCCGCCCCGCCTGCTGCACCTCCACCGGCGGCCTGAGTGAAGCGAGGCAGCCCCGCCCTCGAGCCGGTAGTCCTCGAAGGAAGCATCGTGCGTCTCGAGCCGATGACGCTCGAGCATCATGCGCGACTCACCGAGATCGGACTCGATCCCGAGATCTGGCGTCTCACGGTCGTCGCCATTCGAACTTCGGAAGAGATGCGCGGATACATGGAATCCGGGATTCAGCTGCAGAGTGAGGGTACGAGCCTGCCGTTCGTCACGATCGAGCGCTCCTCGGGTCGCGTCGTCGGCAGCACTCGCTTCGGCAACTACGATCCCGCAAATCGCCGCATCGAAATCGGCTGGACCTGGCTCGCGCGTCCGTGGCAGCGGACCGCGGTCAACACCGAAGCTAAGTATCTGATGCTGTCTCACGCATTCGAGAGGCTCGGCTGCGTCAGAGTCGAGTTCAAGACCGACGTGCTGAACTCGCCCTCACGCAAGGCAATGCTGCGCATCGGCGCGACAGAGGAGGGAGTTCTTCGCAAGCACACGCTGATGTGGACCGGGCGGTACCGGGACAGCATCTACTACAGCATACTCGACGAAGAGTGGCCGCAGGTGAAAGAACAGCTCGAGAAAATGCTCGTGCGTCGTCAGGGTCCAGCCGCGGCACGCGATTGAGCTTTTCTATGAGGCGATCACGGCGAGAACGAGAACTCGAGCTTCAAGTACGTCGCCGATTCCCGGCTCGCGTAGATGGGACCGCCGACCGACTTGTAGCCGATTGCGCCCGTGGTCCTGAAGTGGGGAGTCCACGAATATTCGAGAGTGGGCCCGGCCTGGAAGGAATTGCTCTTTCGCAAATCCTTGCCGCCACCCTGCCCAACGACCTCGGCGCCAATGCGCGCCGGATGCCTGGCTGAGTGGCCGAACGGAACTGAGGCGCGCCCGCGCGCCCACACGTACTGGCTGCCGAAATTGTAGTTGGACAGGAGCTGCGTGTGGAGCGGACGGGTGCCCGTTCCGCTGTGATATGCGCCAAAGCTCGCGGTCGCGCCGCTCGCGCCACCGCCTTCGGCTCCGGGCGCGCCGGGATCTTCGTTGTTGACGAATGCGTAGCCGGCACCGAATGAGACACCGCTCCTGCGGCCTGCGTATGCGAGTCCGAGCGTTGGCGACCACGCGCTCAGCGTTCTGTTCGAATTGGGTATCGTGGGGGAGAAAACATAGTCGAGGTAGTAGCCGTTGACGTTGAAGTATGGGGTCCAGCCCAGGCCACCCATGCCGACATACATCCCGAGCAGATAGAAATCGCTATGGCGCGTATCGAGCTCGGTCGAGCCGTAGAACGATGGGTGAAAATCCGATACGGATCTCTGCGCCTCGGCCTTTTGGGCAAAGGTCGTGAGACCCACGATTGTTGCAAGCGCGATAAACGCATTCTGATGTGTTTTGAGTCTCATTGTTCATCTCTCGGTTGTAGTCCCATCGACTCATGACGCGCGGTCCGCGCGTGAATCCTCTAAGTAGGACGCGCGGCCGGAAACGCGGAAACTCAATTCCGGTACCGAGCCGAAGCGACGGCAGAGCTCTGGATGAAATGAGGCGTCCTGACTAACCCGGACAGCGCCCTCGAATCGACTCGGACCGACGCAAGCTCTCCAGCGAAGAGCTCGCCCATTCGGAAAGTATTTCGCTAGTTTTGGCGTGCGTCTTAATCGACGCGAAGCTGACCACAGGATCGCCGACGCGCGGTCCATCACCAACGAACGCCGCATCACGATTGCGCCGCCCGGTTGTCGGCGTGAACGGCGGATGGTTGACACGAAGGAGCCCTGAATGGCTGCAAAGAGCGAATGTACTTTCTACCGCTGGGACTCGATGAAGAAGGAGCGCGTCTCAGACATGCTCGAGCGCCGGCTGATCACGGGCGATCGCATGATGCTCGCGCAGGTGTATCTCAAGAAAGGGTGCATCGTGCCCAAGCACTCGCACGATAATGAGCAGCTCACCTACATCCTCGAGGGCGCGCTGAGGTTCTGGATTGGCGACGACGGAGCCGAGGAGATTGTCGTTCGCGCCGGCGAAGTGTTGCTCATCCCTTCGCAGGTGCCGCACAAGGCTGAGGCGCTCGAGGAGACTCTCGACGTCGACATCTTCAGCCCCCCGCGTCAAGACTGGCTGGACAAGAAAGACGATTACCTGAGGCGCTAACCCTTGGACCTCGGTCTTCGCGGCAAGGTCGCGCTCGTATCGGCCAGCAGCAAAGGGCTCGGCCGCGCGATCGCCGAAGAGCTGGCGGCTGAAGGAGCGAATCTCGTCATCTGCTCGCGGGGCCCGGAGGCGCTGCGCCAGACCGCGGAATCGATCCGTAAGAGCTCGGGTGTCACGGTCGTGGACGTCGCGGCCGATGTTTCCGAGCAATCGGGAATCGATCGCATCGTAAAAGCGGCGCTCGACAAATTCGGAAAGGTCGACATCCTCGTCACAAACTCGGGGGGCCCGCCGAGCGGACCGTTCGAAAGCCTGACGCCAGAGATGTGGGACGCGGCCTCGCGACTGCTCCTCACGAGCGCGGTCGGACTCGCGCGCGCCATCCTGCCGGGAATGAAGGAGAGGCGGTGGGGACGGATTCTCAACGTGACCTCGATCGCGGTCAAGCAGCCGATCGAGGGACTGATGCTCTCGAACAGCCTGCGCGCGGCGGTCACCGGATTCGCGCGCACACTCGCAAATGAAGTAGCTCCGTTCAAGGTCACGGTGAACTGCATTTTGCCAGGCTACACTCGCACGGATCGTGTCGAGGAGCTGGCTCGTGCCGCCGGCGAAAGATCCGGCGCTTCAGCGAAGGACACCTTCGCTAAATGGGAAAAGGAGATTCCAATGGGCCGGCTCGGCGAGCCCCGCGAATTCGCCGCACTCGCCGCATTCCTGGTCTCGGAGCGCGCGAGCTACATCACCGGCAGCTCGATCGCGGTCGACGGAGGCTGGATCCGCTCTCTCGTGTAGCGCGACGGAGAGACCGATCGGCCCAGCGTCCGCCCCGGCAGGCGGTCTTCAGTAAATCCAGAGAGCGAGTAAACGCTCGAGCAACTGGTGACATCTCTTTTGGAGACGATACAATGGAGATATCGCTTGTCACTGCATCCGGGCGCACTGCCCATGCAATCATATATTAGTCTCGCCATGAGCCGCTTCGACAAAAAAGGGCGCAGCGACGCGGGTTCGCCTTCGAGCATGTCGTACCGCGATCGCGCGGCGTACGCCCGCGACGCGCAGCTGGCGTCGCTCGCTTCCTCCGGGGACGATTCCGCGTTCACGACTCTCGTCACGCGCTTTCAGCCGGCGGTGTTCCGATGGGCGCTGATGTTCTCGCACGATCCCGACGAGGCAGAGGACATCACCCAGGAAGTCTTCGTTCGGACGTACCGCGAGCTCGGTACGTATCGCTCCGACGGATCGCTCGAAGCGTGGCTGTACAGGATCACGCGAAGAGCTGCGACTCAAATGCGGCGGACGCGGAAGCGTCGCGACCGCCTCGCGCTGTCGCCCGGCGCCGAACCCCCGCGCGACGTGTATACGACCGACCCAGGCGGCCGCGTGGATCGCGAGCGGGCAGCCGGCGTGATTCACGAGCTCTTCTCCGAGCTCCCGCACCGGCAGCGGGAGATATTCGACCTGGTCGACCTCCAGGGATTTTCCCCGTCTGAAGCTGCCGAGCGGACCGGTATGAAGCCGGTCTCGGTGAGGGCCAATCTCTTCAAGGCGCGCAAGGCTATCCGAGAGGGCCTGCTCGCCACTCACCCGAGCTATCGAGAGCTGTCCCGATGACGTGCGACGAATGCCTATCAGAGCTCGCTACCGGCTCGCTGAGGGAGATGCCCTCCGACTCCGCGGTGATGCTCCACTGCGCGACCTGTCCCGACTGTTCGCGGCTCACGACGCTTCTCCGCGACAGGGAATACAACGCCGCGAACGTGCTCAACAACCTTCCGCCGATGAGCAATCCGATCACGGTGGCGGAGGCGTCCGTCCGCACGGCGCACCGCCGGCGCGTCGGTCGGGTGGTCGTGATGCTGAGCGGCGCCGCACTCGTTGTTACGATCTGGATCGCCGCGGCGACTACTATTATTCCTGCCCTCAACCACGCGGACGCGACCACGAGCTCGACTCTGCGCACCGAAACGATTCCGCTTCGGTGCCTTTCGCCTCAGCAGGCGGCGGACATCATCAATCCATACGTCCGCTCGCGCGGCAGCACTTATTACGTTCCCACCTCGGGGATCTCCGCCATCACTGTGCGAGGCAACGCCTCGGAGGTTGCGAAGTCCAGAAATCTGATTGGGGAATTCGAGGAAGATCCGGGGGCCGCGTGTCGAAGCACTCCTGCGGCGATGGCGGAGATCGCTAGGAAGATGGCTGAAGACAAGAGCTCCAAGGACGCCGCACCGGTTATCGCTGGCCAGGCGACGACCGCCCCGAAGAAGAAATAGCACCAGGACGATCTATCGGATCGCCGTCGCGACCCAACCCTTACAACCGTAGCGCTGTCTAAGTCTGGGCAACAGCGAGAAGAGTCACCCGCGCCTTCAACCCGTCTCCACATGATCATTCTACGTGCGTCCAGGTGCCTGGCTGCACTTTCGGTTCTCGCCGCCTCACACGCAGTCGCTGCGCAGAACCCCTCCTATCCCGGTCAGCCGCCGGGCCCGCCGACCGCTTCTCCGCCAACACCCGCCCCGGCCACCACCCTTCGTGTCATGCGCGCGACGCGCACTCCGAGCTCCATCAACATCGACGGGAAATTGAACGAGCCTGCATGGGCGGCGGCGGTTCCTTCGGGCGATTTCACCCAGAGCTATCCCAAAGTGGGAGCCAAGCCCACCGACCCAACCGAAGTGCGCGTGCTCTACGACGACGACGCTCTATACGTTGGCGTCCGAATGTTCGACGCGCGTCCCGATTCGATCGCCGCCCAGCTTGCTCGGCGCGACGCGTCCGGAATTTATTCGGATTGGCTGCACGTGATGGTCGACTCCTATCGCGACCGTCGGACATCGTTCCGGTTCTCGGTGAATCCGCGCGGCGTGCAGAAGGATGTTCTGGAGTTCGATGACATCGGGGGCGAAGACATCAACTGGGATGCGGTCTGGCAGGTTGCGACTACGGTCGATTCCCTGGGTTGGACCGCCGAGTACAGGATACCGTTCTCGCAGCTGCGTTTTGGGGGAGTGCAGAAAGGTGGGGAGCACATCTGGGGCTTCCAGGTCATGCGCGACGTCGCGCGGCGGAACGAGCGCGACAGCTGGTCACCGTGGAAGCAGACCGATCCGGGTTTCGTTTCATTCGAGGGCGATCTCGCTGGAATCGTGGACATTCCTACTCCGCGCCGTCTCGAGGTGATGCCGTACGTGAGCGCCAAACTCACACGTGCGCCGGGTGATCCCGCAAATCCATTCTATCGAGCAAACGACACCAAGCCTTCCGTGGGAGCGGATTTCAAGTACGGACTTCCAAGCAGCCTCACTCTCACTGCCACCGTCAATCCGGACTTTGGGCAGGTGGAAGTCGATCCCGCGGTCGTGAACCTCTCAGCGTATGAAACGTTTTTCCCCGAGAAACGCCCCTTCTTCGTCGAGGGAGCGAACATTTTCAACATCGGTACGATCAACGGCGGCCCATCATACGTCAATCAACAGATCTTCTACTCGCGGCGAATCGGACGGTCTCCGCAGCGATTCGCCGATGGCGTGTTCGTCGATACGCCCGACGCAACGACGATTCTGGGCGCCGGCAAAGTGACCGGCAAAGTGGGTGCGTGGACGGTGGGACTTCTCAACGCGCTTACCGGCGAGGAAAAAGCGCGAGTGATCGACGCGTCGAACGTAGAATCGACAACAGCGGTCGAGCCACTGACGAACTATTTCGTCGGCAGAGTCAGCCGCGACTTCCGCGGGGGAAACACCATCATCGGGCTCGGCGGCACTGCGGTGAATCGCGATCTGAGCGACACGGTGTTCAAGGATCTGCTGCGCGCGAACGCGGACGTCGGCAGCCTCGATTTCACGCATCGCTGGGCCAATCGGGAGTGGGCGCTGACGGGCGCACTGTCGAGATCGCTCATCGAGGGCTCGACAGCCGTGATACAAAGCGCGCAGCAGTCGAGCGCAAGGTATTACCAGCGTCCGGATGCAGACTACCTGAGCCTCGATCCCACCGCGAACTCGCTCTCGGGCTACTCGACCAAGCTGGGACTCAATAAATCAGGAACCTGGTCGTTCGCCGCGACGGCGAAGGACATCAGCCCGGGATTCGAGGTGAACGATCTCGGATTCATGGGGCGCGTCGACTACCGCAACATCGGCGCGAGTGGATCGTACAACAACGTCGAGCCAGGGAAGCTGCTCAGAGGCTACAACCTGTATCTGGGGACGAATCACGCCTGGAATCACGGGGGCGACAAAATCTGGACGAGCATCTTCAACCAGATGACCCTCAACCTGACGAATCTCTGGTCCATTTACAGCGGCGCCGAATACGATCCGAGCGCGATCGACGATCGTCTCACTCGAGGAGGGCCGCGCGGCCGTCAGCCGACGCAGTGGGGCGCCTGGACGGAGATCATCACCGACAAGCGGAAGGTCGTGTCGTACGATGTCTACGCAGATTACTACGGTGACGAAGCCAAAGGCTACGCCAAGGATGTGAACTTCGGCGTCGACATCCGGCCCAGCTCCTCAGTTCACGTAATCGTGACGCCTTCCCTGTCCCTCTATCACAACACCATCCAGTTCGTGCAGGGAACGGGCGACGCGCTGGCGACCAGTACTTACGGACGGCGCTACATTTTCAGCGACATCTTCCAGACGACGTTGTCGGCGACGACTCGCGTCGAGTGGACTCTGTCGCCTCTCCTCTCGTTCCAGCTCTACGCACAACCCTTTGCGTCCGCCGGCCGCTTCAAGGGATTCAAGGAGCTGGCGACGCCGGGAACGCAGCAGTACGCGGTCTACGGACGGGACAACGGCAGCACAATCACGCCAGTTCCCGATCCAATCACGGGAAAGATTGTATCCTATGTGGCGGATCCGGACGGGCCCGGCGTCGCGCCCGCGTTTTCGATCGGCAATCCCGACTTCCGCACCCACTCGCTGCGGGGCAACGCGGTGGTGCGCTGGGAGTATCGTCCCGGCTCGGCTCTCTTCTTCGTGTGGCAGCAGCAGCGCGAGGACTTCCTGCCGTTCGAAGGTGACTTCCAGACTGGCCGGGAGGCGAAGGGAATCTTCGGTCGCCCGAGCAACGTCTTCCTCGTAAAGGCAACGTACTGGTTCGCCCGGTGACGGGTAGAAGCCGTACCTGACCCGCGGCTGCGCCGCGTCGACATTGCGGAGATCGATACCGCGTTCTACGATCGCAGCTACACGATGAACACGATGGTGGATCTGACCTATGCCACGTCTGGCGACGGTAGCGCGACTTGGCGCTCGGTGCGCGTATCGAAGTCCAGCTTCGACCCTTCGGCGTTCGGCGTGCCGGACGGGTTGGGCGTCCGTCCGTTCATCGGCGACTACAGTGGAATCGTGTCGCTGGCGAGAACCGCCGGAATGACCTGGACCGGTGCCGGAAAAACGTTTGGAACTCTTCCGACGAATCTCGAGATTTTCTTCGCAAGCGTCACACCCTGATTCGGTGAGCTCGTCGCGCGACTCCCGCGCGAAAGGTGAGGGATCCCGGCGCCCCGAATGGCGCCGGGATTTTTCTTTGTGATTTCTACACGGCTGCCCATTGAATCGTCACATATATTTGTGATTAGTAAACCCGGAGCCACGATGCCGATGGATGAAAAACCGAGCAAGAACGAAGACGAGTATTTCGGCAAGAAAAACCTCGAGATCATCCACGAGATGCGCGTGAAGCTGGACGCCGAGCGCAAGAAGGCCGAGCGCAAAGCGCACCACAACAAGTGCCCCCGCTGTGGTGCCGACCTCAAGGAGCAGCACGCCGAGCACGTGAGGATCGACGAATGTCCCGAGTGCGGCGGCATCTGGCTCGACAAAGGTGAGCTCGATCAGCTGCGGCGCGTCAACCGCTCGCGCGGAGTATCGGGAGGTGTGCTCGGCTCGCTGTTCCGGCGCGGTTGATGGATCGGCCGGCGGACGTTCGAATTATTCCCTGACAACGGCCTACCCGCAGCTCCGCGCGATACGCCTCGCCGCCGGGGAGTGGGGGAAGAGTGACAATGCCTGCTGGGCGTAACCGCGTGCGACCTGGCAGTGCCCACGACGCGAATAAAGCTCCGCCACGCGAAGATTGATGCGGTAGCTCCCGGGATCCCACAGCGCGCCCGTTACCCAGCCAGCCGTATACGCCCCGCGACCAACCGCGGTCATTGCCATGGTCTGCGTCACGCTTCGGGCGGTCGAAAGCAAAGACAACAAGAGCAGCGCCGTTGCCGCGAGTCCCAACGACTTGGAGGAGACCTTCACCTCACGCGCATTTCGACGAATTCCGCTCGTAGCGCCGAGGATGCTCCACACCATGAAGGAGGGAGCCGCGAGGACGAGCACCACGTCGAAAGCACTGACCACCATCGTCGTCACGACCGTTCCAGCCAACACGCATTGGGCGAGTACGGCATCCGGGTCCGGCAGTTCGCTCCAGCACCTGAGCGCGCTGAAGAAAAGAATTACAAACGCTCCCAACAACGCCACAGTGGGAATGAACCCGCGCTCGGACACGAATGCGACCCAGTCGCTGCTCGGCCAAGGGTTCGCCGTCATGCCGTCATCGGCTAGCGACCGGTCATTCGAAGGGGCAAAGCGAACGTACTCCACCGGCCAGTTGCCGGGGCCGACTCCAAATACGGGATTGGACGTTGCCATACGCAACGAGTTCTGGTACTGCGCCAGGCGCCCGCGCCCGCTTCCACTTTTATAGTCCACCATGCCGCGCGCCGAATCCAGATAGGGTGATTCGCTGTTCCAGTTGAGGGTATTCGGCAGCGCAATCGCCGCCATTCCCCCGATTGTCGCCGCGAGAGTTAGGCGCGCGAAGCGGCCACCGATCTTGCCGTCGCGCCAGTATTTCCTGGATGCGATCATCGGCACGAGAAGCACTATCCCGAAGGCGGCAACGGCGAGCCATGCTGCTCTCGATCGCGATAGCACCAGAGCCGCGCCCAGCACCGCGCCACCAAGCGAGCCGAGCAGAGCGCCAAATGGTCGCCGCGCGGTGACAGTGCACCAAACCAGCGACGGCAATCCAATCACGGCCATGTGCGCTACGAAATTCCGGTTGCCGAGTGTGCCGCCCGGCGCCCGGTTGGCGCTGAAATATTCCATCTCGAGTCCGTATGCCTGCGCCAGCGAAAGCGCGGCCGCGCACACTGCCGCGATCGCCGCGGCCACAAGAATCGGTCGGTATGAGCCGCGCTCGGCCACAGAGCGCGCTCCCCAGAAGACGATTGCGCCGGAGATGCTTATGGCGACGGAGCGCTGGGCTGCCCAGTGGTTGGTGGCGAAGATCGCCGAAGCGACGCTCCAGAGCAGGAAGAGCGCGAGCAGGCCATCTACGAGATCAAAGGAGAGCGACCGTCGCCGCGCCACGAGCATCAATGCGATGATCAGCGCAGCCACGTGCAGCACGAGCTCCTTCGGCACGAAGTACCGATCGAGCTCGAACACCTTGTACGGGAGGGCGGCAATCACTGCCAGAACCAGCCCTGCCTGAATGAGCAGCCTGATCATGCGGTCCGTCATCCGGGAAATATGCTTCCCTCAGGGAAATATGAAAAAAGCCCCGCTCGGTTTGAGCGGGGCTTTTTTCAGCATTCTCAGCACTTCATCAGGTGCAGACGATCGCGCCAGTGGAGTTGTCGCAGGTCTTTGCGGACTGCGAGTGGGTCGCGGTGGCGGTCCAGCCCATTGGCGGACCAGCAACGATCACGGCGGTGATCGTCACATTCTGCGACGGGGTGAAGCCCTGGAGCGAGGCGGGGCTCGCCGCGACACCAGCGAAGTAGGCGCCGTTGTTGTCTGCAGCGTACTGCTCTTCATAGGTCGCCAGGTTGCGAAGATCCGACTTCATCGCCGCGACGTAAGCCTTGTCCTTCGTATTGGCGAATTTCGGGATCGCAATCGCGGCAAGAATGCCGATGATGACGACTACGATAAGAAGCTCAATAAGGGTGAAACCTTTCTTGTTGGTCTTCATTTTGGAGGTCCTGTGATTTGGTTAATCGACGCGCACAGCCGATAGTTGCGTAGCACTGGAGTCAGGCTTCATCGGAAGGGTGGGTGCTCGAGGCCATCTCGGCACATCCTGGTGGCGTCGAACTGCGTCTTTTTCCTAGAGCATACGCTACACTGAAAAGACGCCGTATTCGTCCAGTCGGCAACACCATTTCAGCGCGCGGCGTCGCGATTTTCCGCCAAGAATTGTGCCTCCGGCCACGCGCGGGATCACGATGATCAAAATGTTACAGCGGCTGGTCAATTTTGTCCGGGGAACTACCGAAAAGGCGGCTACCGTCAGTGACGATTGCGGTTTGGTGAATTGGGCATGACGATTTCTTCAGACTTCGGTGTGACGCCTTGACGTCATTTTTCCGGATTGGCTCGCGTAAACAACGGCCCACGATTCCGATACCTGACGTAGACAATGTGCGACGGCGCACGATTGTAGCGTTCTGACGTTTCCCGTCTGAACCCCAACTGCCCGTCAGCATGGCAATCGCGCTCAACGAATTTCCCGCGACTCCTCACGAGACGTACGCTGGCTCGGATCTTCGACTCCTGTATCAGCTGTTCGAGGAAGCGCAGAGATCCCGCATCGCGCACGGCGAGCGACTGCGCGCGATCCTCCAGGGGAGATCCTTTCCCCGTCTAGTCGGCAGCATAGGAGACGCCGATCCCCTTCTAAAGGCGATCGGGCAAGGGGAGACAGCCGGAGCGCCCAGAATCCTGGAAAGAGCCTATTCACGCGCCGTCGACGACGAGGCATCCGCCGCGGCCGCGCTACGCGAAACCATCGAGCAGCATCCGGCCTGGCCATGGTTGTCGAACATCACGGGCATTGGGCATCTGCTCGCGGCCCGGCTGCTGTCCAGGCTCGATGTTACTCGCGCGGAAACACCATCCGCTTTCTGGGCGTACTGCGGGCTGGGAACGATACCGGGCGCTGCTTATCGGTGCGCGCGATGCAGGCTGGAACTTGCGTATCCTCTCGGCTATGAGGTTCCCGCGACGCATCGGGCGCTGGCTGGGAGGCGAGAATGTCCAGGCGAGCTCGAGGCGGTTGCCGACAATCAGGCGACGCGTGTCGCTCCACGGCGCGGCACTCTGGGAGGGCGAGCCGGCTATGACGCGCAGGCGCGCATATCGTGTTATCTGATTGGCTTGTCGATGCCCAGATGCAGGAGTGAGTACCGGTCGTTCTACGATTCGGCACGCGCGAAGCTCGCCGTTTCGCGACCGGGATGGACCCCGAAGCGCTGCCATCTCACGGCGCTTCGCAAGATGGAGAAGACGTTCCTGCGCGATTTCAGGCTTGCCTGGCGCTCCGCCGTCAACATGCCCGTGGTACCACCCTACTTTCCCCGGATGTGAAAACCCAAAGTGTGCGTTTGAGCCGTGCTAACCGATGCCTATGTCTGCGAGTCACCCAATCAACCTGAGCGAAAATCGGTTAGCACGGCCGCGCACGCGGACCGTTATCTCTGAAAACGGTAGCCCGCTTTCCGCACGGTGATGAGGTGGCGAGGCTGCGCGGGGTCAGGCTCCAGTTTGTTCCGGAGCCTGGCGACGTGCTGATCCACGGTGCGTGAGGTTACGCCAAGACTGTAGCGCCAAACCTGCCGCATGAGTGTTTCGCGGGAGACGATGCCCCCGCCGGACTCGATGAGAAACGACAGGAAGTCGAACTCCATCGGGCTCAAGTCGACCTGCTTTCCTCCGCGCAGGACCGTTCTCGTTTTCAGATCCACGACGACGTCGCTGAATCGGTGCAGCGAGACTCGCGCGGCGACGTCGCCCGCTAATCCTCTCGCGGCAGGCGCCAGGCGTCGTATGATCGCCTCCACACGTGCCAGAAATTCGAGCACGCCAATCGGCTTGACGACGTAATCGTCGGCTCCTATGCGGAACCCCTGTACCTTGTCCACTTCCTGGTCGCGCGCGGAGAGAATGAGCACCGCCGCGGCTCCGCCGTGCGCGCGGTAGCGTCGAAGCACCTCGAAGCCATTCAAACCCGGGAGCATCAGGTCGAGCACGATCAGATCGGGGTTGTTCTGGCTCAGCCAGGCGAGGCCCTCGTTCCCGTCGGTGACGCACTCGACCTTGTAGCCCTCGACCTCGAGACTGGTTCGAAGACCGAGCGCAAGCGTCTCGTTATCCTCGAGAATCAGAATTGAGCGGTCGACCGCGACATCGCTGGTTCCGGGTGGCTGCCAGGCGTTCGTCATGACGCCCCGCCGTTCCCATTGCTGTGAAGCGCGAGGGTGAAGCGAGTCCCTCCGCCGGGCGTCTCCGAAAGATCCGCCTTGGCGTCCATTGCGGTCGCCAGATCGCGGACGATCGAAAGCCCGAGGCCCGCGCCGCCGGTGCTGTCGTCCAGTGTGCCCCCCACCCGGAAGAATGGCTTCCAGACGTTGTCTCGCTCCGATGCGGCGATTCCCGGGCCGCAGTCATCGACCCAGAGCCGAACGATTTTCCCCTCGCTGCGCACGCCGATCGTGATTGTCTGTCCGGTCGGTCCGTACTTCGCAGCGTTGTCCAGGACGTTGATGAGAATCTGGCGAACCGCGCCCGGATCACCGCGCGCGATCGAAGGTTCCGCAACGTCGAGCTCGATGCGCATCTTGCGCGCCTCCGCCAGCGGGGTGAAAAAGTCTGCCGCCGTTTGCACCACGCTCGCGACATCCACCGGGCCGGACGTGAGCTTCATCTCAGGCTTGGCCGCCGCCAGTACGGAATTGGACAGCGCGATCAATCGGTGTGTTTCCCTTTCTATGATCTCGAGCGATCGCTCGCGCTCCGCATCCGTTCGCGTGCGACCGAGTCGGAGCAGCTGGACGAAGATCAGGATCTGCTGCAGCGGCGTGCGGAGCTCGTGTGATACGTTCGCCAGAAACCGTTCTCGCGAGTTGACCAGGCGAATCTCGCTGCGCAGTGACGCAAACCCCGCAATGGCGAGCACGATGCTTCCCGCGAGCAGGAGCAGGGACGCCGGGAGGCGCGATTCGGGAATTCCGCCGGCAACGAGGAACCGGGCCACATCCGGACGAAGTGAGACCAGG
Source organism: Gemmatimonadota bacterium (assembly GCA_003134685.1). GTDB lineage: Bacteria > Gemmatimonadota > Gemmatimonadetes > Gemmatimonadales > Gemmatimonadaceae > UBA4720. The sequence continues at coordinate 160,712 of PLCA01000016.1, forward strand.
AAAGTTGTGCCTCCTACGAATTGCAACGGAGCTACGCCGTAGAAATTGGAGGACCGCGCGCCACCCTTGGGCGCCTGGTAAATAGTTCTATGCGCCTCGTCGGTGATGGTCAGTGTCAGCAACGACTCGGCGGGCATACCGGCAGGCCATTTGCCGCCCATCATCATCCCCGATCCGGCGTCGGCCACTCGATGCGCACTATCCGCGGCCGATCGAGCCGTGTCTTCGACGTAGCCGGGCACCATCGGCGGCAACACTTTCACGACCCGATACATGAGGGAGTAGTCCGCGGTATCGCGCACTCCATAGCAGGAGCGATAGCCGTAGACCGCAAGGACCGTCTTGGCGGAATCGACCGCTGCCGAGTAGGCGATGGTTTCTCGTCCCCCCGGAGGGTCGACGAAGAGATAGGCGAAGCCTGAGTTCTTCACCCATGGTCGATTTGCGAGGCTCGGAATGGAGTCTCGAATGATCTTCTCGATCGCCGGCGCGGGGCGTGTTCCAGCGTAGGTGATCGCGCGCGAGGGCAGGTCAAGGCGGAATCGGTAGATCGGAAACTTCTCGCGCGGACCGCAACGCTCCATGGTATCGGGGATGGCGGCCAGAACTGTCACCGGCGGCAGCGCGCTACGCACCCACGGATCGCCCGGATGTATGGGGTCGAACGCCCTGGACCGCTCCCGGGCGAACAGATAGGCGCGAGTCGTATAGAGGTAGCTCGCGAACATCGCGTAATCCCTGACGGTGCGCTCCGCGGCGGCCCTGCGCTCCCGCGTGTTGCGCATCGACTCCCGAACGGCGAGAGCGGATACGACGACAACGCCGAGAAGCGCGGCGCCAAGCAGCAGTGGCCGGGCTCCGTAGGCTCGCATGTGACTCGAGATAGACATCGTATTGGACGGGTGCACCAGCGGAATACTATACGCCGCCCGCCACGGTTCCGCGCCGTGGGCGATGTATGCGAATTGTAAACATTGCCACGAAGCAGCCGCGATTGCGCCCTCAGCGCCCTAACGAGCGAACGAACCGGCCGCTGTCGTCTCGCCGCGCCGGTCGCCGCCCGCGCTCCCACAATATGTATACAAATTCGCTACAAATCCTTCACACCTTCGGCACCGCAAACTCTCTTTCACGCATCTGCTCTCACTCTCACATTGCGGAGACACACCATCCAAGGAGAGTCGAGCTGTATGAGAAAACTACTCTTGTCAGCCATCACCGCATGCCTGTTGACGGCATCGACAGCGTTCGCCCAGAGTGGAACGACTGTGACAGGCCGGGTAACGAGCGATGCGGGCGTGCCCCTCGGGGGCGCGAGCGTGTTCATCCCCGGGATGAATCTCGGCACGCAAACCAACGACGACGGTAGCTACACGTTCGTCGTTCCCGCCGGCAGGGCGACCGGCGCGACATCGACGCTCACGGCGCGCGTCATTGGGTATACGGCCCGTTCGGTGCCAATCACTCTGACAGTGGGCTCCACTGTCAATCAGAACTTCAGTCTCGCCATCAACCCATTCCGCCTCGGCGAAGTGGTGGTGACGGGCGCGGGAATGTCGACCACCCGCGAAAAGCTCGGAGTCACGATCAACTCTGTCGACAGCTCTCTGATTCGGCGCGCGGCGGAACCGCAAAACATCATTTCGGCTCTGGCTGGAAAAGCTCCGAATGTCGTGGTTCGCACGCAGTCGGGTGAGCCGGGCGCGGGCGCGTCAGTGTTGATTCGCGGCGCCGCATCGCTCACCGGTACCAACCAGCCGCTCTTCGTCGTCGACGGACAGCCGATCGACAACCAGACTGTCTCCACAGCGTTCCTCGCCGTGAATGGAGGATCGCTCGGGGATCGCCAGGGAGGAACCGCGACGCCAAACCGCGCCGCCGATATCAATCCGTCCGACATCGAGGCAATCGAGATCCTCAAGGGCTCGGCCGCATCCGCGATCTACGGAGCGCGCGCCGCAAACGGGGTGGTCCTGATCACCACCAAGCGTGGTCACTCCGGTCCGACGCGGACCAGTGTCTCGTCACAGGTAAACTTCGACAATGCGCGGCTGGTGGACTTCCTCCAGCACGACTATGCGCAGGGCTCGCTTGACAGAGCGGTGCCAGTTCCGGACGCTGCAGCGACGTGCGGCAGCACGCCGGACTGTGCTCCTACCGCGGGTAGAACGTCCTGGGGTGCCAAGCTGCCGGCGGGAACTCCAACCTTCGACCACATGAACGAGTTGTTCCGAACTGGCACGACCGCTGACAACAACATTCAGGTCTCCGGCGGCAACGACCGTACGAGCTTCTATTCGTCGATCGGTCTAACCAACCAGCTCGGTGTGGTGAAAGGGCCGAACAACAAGTACAACAGGGCAAGCTTCCGTCTGAAAGGCTCGCAGGAGGTGGGCAGTAAAATCACCCTCAGCGGGAACTTCAACTACGTGGATTCGCGCGGAAACTTCGTGCAGCATGGCAACGACGTTTCCGGCCTGCTCCTCGGCGCGCTGCGTACTCCGCCCGCCTTCGACAATCTGCAATACCTGACGGACCGGGGGCTCCAGCGCCCCTACAGGTTCCCGAATCCGACCAGTGTCGAGGCATTCGGATGCTGCGCGTATTACGACAACCCGTTCTTCGTCATCAACAGCCCCGGCAACCGCAGTGAGCTGGGTCGCACGATCTCAAACTTCAATGCCGACTGGCGCCCACTCACGTGGCTGAGCGTGAAGGAGACGCTAGGCGGCGATTACTACAGTGACTCGCGTCTGCAGGCGCTTCCACTTACGTCCGCCAACGATGCGGCCGGCAGTGTCATTCGCGCCGAGCAGACGAACCTCGTGATCGATCACAACCTGATCGCGTCGGCAACCGGCTCGCGCGGCGAGAATCTGAACGGCACGCTCACCGTCGGTCAGAATCTCAACTCACGACGTTATCGCTCGCTCTCGGCGCAGGGAGAAGGACTTATCGCGCCCGTTCCACTGGCGATCGAGAACACGGTCTCGCAGACGGGACTCGAGTTCAAGTCGCTGCGCCATATCGAGAGCTACTTCGGGCAGGGCGAGCTGAATCTGTACAACCAGCTCTATCTGAGCGGGGGCGTGCGCAATGACGGCTTCTCCACCTTCGGCACTTCGCAGCGCCGGCACAATTTCTACAAGGCCTCCGCGGCCTGGACTCTGTCCAACCTTTTACACGGCGGAGACCAGACCGGTTTGTTGAGCTTTGCCAAGCTTCGCGCCGCTTACGGCGAGACGGGCCGCGAGCCCGACGTCTACGCGGCACTGAACGCGTTGAGCACCATAACTCAATTCGGCTCGGGTTACGGCGACGCGCTCAAGAGCTCGATCGGTGGAGTCCCGGGCATCACGAGCAGCACCCGGTTCGGGAATCCGGCGCTTCGTCCCGAGTTGCAACGCGAAGTCGAGTTCGGTGGGGATTTCGGATTCCTGAATCAGAAGGTCGATCTCTCCATCGTCGGCTACAACAAGAAATCGAGCGATGTAATTCTGCCGATCACGGTCAACTCCGGATCGACCGGATTCCTGAGCGCGTTCAAGAACACGGGAGCGCTGACCAACAAGGGCCTCGAGCTCACGCTCAACGCCCGGCCGTTCACCAGCCAGAATCTGGCGTGGGAAGTCGGTGTGCAGTACGGTCGCAATAAGGGCAATGTCACCGATCTGGGCGGCGCGCAGATCTTCGACCTCCTGGAAGGGTTCGGGGCGAGCTCCGCTGAGGGAGCAGATGCCCTCGGCTACGCTCCAGGCGTCATCATAGGCACGGCCTTCGTCCACTGCGGACGCGGCACCCAGAGCCCTGTTCCGGGAATCGCCGGAGGAACGGTCGCGCAGGACATCGATGCGCTTTGCGCAGCGACGCCCGGCGGCTACAAGAAAGACGCGCTCTTCCTCGCGCCCAACGGGTTGCCAATCACCGATCCTCAGGTTCGCGTGCTCGGCGATCCGCATCCCCGGTACACCATGTCGTACACCAGCTCACTCAAGATCAGGAACAGAGTGACGCTGTCCGGGCTGCTCGATGTCAGGAAGGGCGGTGACGTCTACGACGGCACTCGTGGGGCGCTGTACGTCTTCGGCACCCACATCGATACCGATCGACGCAGTACGCAGGGACAGTACGGCGTGAACTACGATACAAAAACTTATCCCAATGTGGCCGGTCCGGGCGCGGGAGTCGTAGGGCTCAAGACGCCCCAGGACTGGGAGAACTGGATGAGCATCGTCGGCACGGGTGGCGGCTTCTCCGGACCCTCCGAGCAATTCATGGAGGATGGGGGATTCGTGAAGCTTCGCGAGATCTCGCTCACGTTCAGTCTCGATCAGGCCTTTGTAAAAAATCTGACGGGATTCAGCTCGTTGGACTTCCGGGTCTCGGGTCGCAACCTCAAGACCTGGACGAACTACCGCGGAGTGGATCCTGAAGTCAACAACGCGGGATCGGAATATCTGACGCAGGGACTCGACTGGTTCGCCAATCCGCAGACGAGATCGTTCGTGATCTCGTTCAGCCTCAACCGGTAATGCCAAGGAGAATTGCAGTGATAAAACTTCGATATCTCGTCACGCTTGCCGCCGCGTTGATGGCGACGAGCTGCAAGAGTGACTTTCTCACTGGTGGCGAGCTAAGTACGGATCCAAACCGTCCGAGCGCCGCCACCGCCAACCAGCTGTTCGCCGGAGCGGAGGCCGGAATCTGGGCACTCCTCGGCAGCGATCCGGCGCGGGTCACGGGTATGTGGTCGCGCCAGTTCGCGGGCGGACAGAATCAGTATCAGAGCATTTACAACTACGTGTACGACGAAGGCGTTCAGAGCGGATTCAACTCCGGGCTATATGCGGCCGGCGGTCTCATCGACATCGTCCACGCCCAGCAAATCGCGAAGGATGAAAAGAACTTCGCGCTGCTGGGAATCACGCAGGTGCAGGAGGCAATAACGATGGGCACGGGCGCGGACCTGTTCGGCAACCTTGTCTACTCGCAGGCGTTGTCGGGCGTGGCCAACCCGAAGCTGGATGATCAGCTCGCGGTCTACGACTCGGTGCAGAAGGTTCTGACGGCCGCCATCGCCAACATGGCGACGACGGATGCCACGAACTCTCCGCCGAGTGCGGCGGACCTCGTGTACTTCGGCGACACCAACCTGTGGACGGCGCTCGCGCACACGCTCAAGGCGCGCTTCTACATGCACACCGCGGAACAGCGCCCGGCCGCATATGCACAGGCGCTGACCGAGGCGCGCCTCGGAATTTCCTCCGATGGCGGCAACTATTTCGGCGCGTTCACATCGAACGCCGCCGAGCAGAATTTCTACTTTCAGTTCGAAATACCGGCGGGGCGCGCGGGGTATCTCATCGCCGATCCGCAGTTCGTTGCCCTGCTCGGGAGCAGGGGCGATCCCCGTCGCGCGGAATATTTCAACGCGGCAGGGACGAGGCTCAGCGCGGCTCGTCTGGCCCCGGATTTCCAGCAGCCGTTCGTCACGTATGACGAGAACACCCTCATCTGGGCCGAGGCTGCATATAGAACGGGCGATCAGGTCACGGCGCTCGCGAAGCTCAATGAGGAGCGCGCGAATCACGGCCTGACGGCGGACGCCGTTGCCGGCCAGCCGCTGTTGAACGAGATCCTGGTCGAGAAGTACATCGCTGATTTCCAGCTCGGTCACGAGGCGTGGAACGATTTCAAGCGCGCGTGCACGCCGAACTTTGCGCCTACTCAGGCGGGCCAGAAGATGCCCGGTCGGATGTACTACGATCCGAACGAGCGTCTGACGAACACCAACATTCCGCCCGCGGGGCAAGGGTTCAACGGGTCGAGAAATCCGGACGATCCGCCAAACGCAGTGTCCGACGGGACGGGCCAGGCCTGTCTGGCTGGGTAGCTGTCGGCACGCAGGATCGAAGGCATGACTCTGGGTCCGGTTCGCCGTCGAGGCGGGCCGGACTCAGACACATCTACTGTGGAGGAATGGGCGAATGCAAAGACGATTGGTCGGAGTGATAGTGGCGGGCAATATCCTGTGCGGCGCCTGCGCGACGTACACCTCGATCGCTCCTTCGCTCGCGCCGACGAGCGGCACTGTTCGATTGTCGATGAACGATGCGGGGCGCTCGGAAACCCTGGGGCCCCTCGGCGCGCAGGTGACGACTGTGGAAGGCGAAGTCCGCTCCATCAGCGATTCGGCGGTGACGATCGCCGTCAGTGAAGTGAGTCGTGTCTCTTCGGACGTGGAGCCTTATCACGGGGAGGCGGTGACGATTCCCTCGCGCTACATCGGAGCGATCGAGCGGAAGCGCGTGCAGGTTGCGCGCTCCCTGCTGATTGCGGGAGCGATCCTCGGGGGTGCGATCTGGATAGGGACGCAGGGCCATGGTGACGTGGCGTCCCGAGTTCCTGGCGGACCCCCGATCGGCGGCCAGTAGCCCAATCCGCCTTCCGCCGGGGCCAAAAAAAAAGCCTTTGCAACGGAACACCGCTGCAAAGGCTCTCACTTTTCAGTCGGGGCGACTGGATTTGAACCAGCGACCTCCTGCTCCCGAAGCAGGCGCGCTACCGGGCTACGCTACGCCCCGAATACGACTAAACACCCCTCGACTTGAGGGACGCTGACACATGTTAACACGCACGGGCGCTCGACGGGAGCCCGGGAATTCGAGCGTGTGGCAGTGTGCAACAGCTCTCGCAATTCGCCACAAACAGGGCAATAAGCGCATATTTGTGATATATCTAAGTGTCGATTCGACAAACACTTAGCTACGTCGTTCGGCCCCAAAATGTTGGGTTTTTTTGCGTTGCTTGGGTGATACTCATTGCGTCTTATCTATAGAAAAAGACAGCCTGTACACTTTCAACCGCTGGCTGCCGGACACACAGTAAACCTTGGAGCAATTCGATGAGCGCGACCCGTTATCTTCTGGCCGCGATGGTGCTTGGATCAGCCATCAGCGCAACCCAGGCAAATGCGCAGTGCAGCGGCAACGCTGGTGGATGTCTTACCATCAACACCGCCTCCGCGACCGTGAATGCGCTGGTCAAGCTCGGTATGAGCTCGCCCACAAGCACCTTGAGCTCACCAACAGCTGACCAGGTCGAAATCGGCGCGTTACTCGCCGACGCAGGCCCGACCTTCACGATTAAGGCGAATCGCAGTTGGACGCTGAACATTCGCACCTCGAACGCAGCGACCTGGACCTATGTCGGATTGCTTGGCGGCGTCAAGCCGATCAGCGATCTGACTTGGTCGAACGCGTCAGCTGGAACCTACGTCGGCATCGCCAACACGGATGCGCTGTTCCTTTCCGGAGCATCTGCTTCCAACGGGACCGCGGCGCAGGTTTTTTTCAAGACCGTGTGGGCGGCGGGTTTCACCCAGCCCAGCAACGCACCAGGTGTCTATAGCCTGCCAATTGTGTTCTCACTCTCGGCGCCGTAACTCACGACGCTGCTCAATAAACCAACCGCTTCCTTTCGAGGATTATCAATATCATGCGCAGCAAAAAGGGTTTTACACTTATCGAGCTTCTGATCGTAGTTGTCATCATCGGCATTCTTGCCGCGATTGCGATTCCTAAGTTCGCGAATACGAAGGACAAGGCGTATGTGGCAGCGATGAAGTCTGACCTGCGCAACATGGCGACCTACGAAGAGCAGTACGCCGCGGACAACAACGGCGCGTACTTCGGTGGAACCGCGACTTCGGCAGTGCCCCTTCAGGGCTTCAGCCCGTCGCAGAACGTGACCGTCGTCATCGTGAACGCAGTTGGCCCGCCGGCTTCGTGGAGCGGAACCGCTACGCACTCACAGTCAGCGAAGACCTGCACCATGGTCAACGGCGTGATCGCCTGCGTCTAAGCTGCAATCGCATGAAAAAAGCGGGGACGGCCTCAAGCCGTCCCCGCTTTCTTTTGTCCGGAAGATCCTCCGGGTTCTACACAGCCAATCCCGACCAGCTGCACTCCCGGTCCATCATTTCTTTGGATCGAGGATGTCTCCTATCTCGTGATCCGCTGCCTCGAGATGCAGGCGCGTCTCCCGATCCGATACCCTCGGCACCGCTCGGCGGACGTCGGCGCGCAGCGATACGAGCTCTCCCCTCAGCTCACTCCTCGCATCTTCGAGCAGCGGCGCTGGCGGGGTGAATCCGGGGAACTGTGGACCCGGCGTCGCCACCACTGTGGGAGGGTTCAGCTTCGCGTTGACCTGGGAGAGAAACTGATTCTGGAGCGTCCGCCGGTAGGGATCGATCGAAACACCGGACTGCGTGAGCTCGGTCCACACGCCCCGCCTGAGATCGCTCAGCATCGATGCCAGTGAGTAGGCATCAACTCTGTTACTGGCGAGCGCTTCGTTTTCGATCAGCCGGTTAAGCCTGCCATCGTTGAGAAGGCTCGTGAGCACGCGGCCCTGCGCGTTCGTGATGCGTGTGATCATTCCTCCCGCCTCAATGCGCCGAGCGATGGCCGGCTGAATCAGGTACGAGGGAGTCTGGAAGACGTTCTCGTTGATGAAGCGCATGGCTTCCTGCTGCCGCGCCCGGGAGAGCGGGGTGTATACGGCGCCTGGCTGGCTGCCCGACTTGTACTGCACCGATTCGCCGCCGACGACGGTCGCGACGTGACCGGCTTCCGTCGCCCATTGCCCGACTGTCCGGTCGTAGATCTCTCTCAGGTCGTCGTTGTCTTCGCCGGGCCTGGTCGCCGCGGATGATATGTAGGTCACAACGCGCCGGAGATTCTTGAACCCGAGTCCCGTCGACTTCACCGGATCGGCATCGCCGACCGCCTCGTTGAGGGTGCCGTATCCTCCTTCGTTGTTCTCGGAGAAACGGTACCACGGAACGGTGTCCTGCACCCGCGCCCACTGGTCGAGCGTCGGGCGCTCCTCGTCGGAGGAATGCGCTCCGGAAATCGGTGTGTATCCCCATGAGATCGCGAATTTGTCGTAGGGACCAATGCTGGGGATGATGTCGGCGATCGCGATGTTGTCCTCCGGTTGCGCGACGTAGTTGAAGCGCGAATAGTCCATGATCGAAGGCGCGTGTCCCATCCGGTGCACCCAACTCGCGCTCCGGACGCTGTCCGCCGGATACGTCGAGCTACCGATCTGATCGTGACGAAGTCCGAGCGTGTGTCCGATCTCGTGCGCGACGACGAACTCGAGCAGTCTTCCCATCAGCGAGTCCGGGAACGGCAGCGTGCGCGCACGCTGGTCGAGCGGGGAAGCCTGCGTGAAGTACCAGTCGCGCTGGAGATTGAGAACGTTGTGAAACATGCGGACCGATCCATTCAGGATTTCGCCCGTTCGCGGGTCGCTTACGTGCGGACCCTGGGCGTTTTCGATCGTCGAAGGGAGCCAGCGGATCACGGTGTGGCGAATATCTTCCGCCGACCAATCTGGATCGTTGGCCGGAGGATCCATCGCGATGATTGCATTCTTGAATCCGGCAGCCTCGAACGCCGGTTGCCAGTCGAGAATGGCTTTCCTGATCCATGGCTTCCACTGCTCGGGAGTGGCCGGATCGACGTAGTAGACAATCGGCTTGACTGGTTCCGACAGCGCTGCGCTCGGATCTTTCTTCTCCAATCGGTAACGGGAGATGTAGGAGCGTTCAGCCGACCGTTGTTCCATAGTCCCGAAATCGACCTGTGCGATTGAGAAGTATCCAACCCGCTCGTCCCAACGCCTGGGAACCATCGGCTTCTCGGGAAGGCGAACCAGACTCCAGTGGGCGAGCACGCTCTGGGCAGCCTGTGGGCCCTGGCCCTGACCGCCACCGCCACCTCCACCTCCACCGCCGGGTGTGGGGCTCGGAGTACCTGTCTGCGTCGCTTCAACCTCGACGTTGTCGGGGAACGCGAGCGCGTTCTCGACGAATGAGCGGCGCTCATCGAGCGTTCCACGGATTGCCGCGAACTCCGGAACGTTCGTGGTATAGAGTCGAGTTACATCGACGACGGCAGCGCTGTCGGGTCCATAGGCCTCGACGTTGAGCACCGCGATGACCGGCGGATAATTGGCCGCCTGAACGGCGCGGTACACTGGATTGGTGCTGTCGGCGACGATCGCGAAGGACGGAGATCTGAGAATGATCCGGTTCCCGCTTCGATCCCATCTCAGGGTCCGTTCCGCGAACTGGTCGCCGCCATAGTTGCCGAACTGGCCGCCGGGCAGGCGGGGATTTGCGGCAGCCGCTCTCGTGAACCGCCCCACGAGGAGCATGTCCTTATTCAGCTCGTTCTTCGGAATCTCGAAATAGAGCTTGTCGTTCACTCTGTGGACGGCGAACATGCCGCGGCGTGTTTTCGCGTCGCGGGTGATCACACGGTTGTACGGGCGCGGCTGCGCGGGAGCATTTCCACCCGCGCGGCCAGAGTCACCCCCGGCCCTGGTGCTATCGCCTGACGGTCCTTGTCCGTTGCGCTGGGGAGTGGGGACGGTTTTGGGCTCGGGCGCTCGCGAGCAGGCGCCAACGAAGAGGAGTGCGGAGAGAGCGATGGTTTTGTTCAACATGGTTCGCCAGAGAGGGGCTGGATGGGTGATAGCGAACGGGCGATAGGAATCGCCGTCCGCGTGAACTCGGCTGATGATTGTCTTTCGCGCTGACCCGGCTAAGTGTTGGGCTTCTTGTCGCCCGCCGCGCGCCCCGGCTGCATCCGATACCCCGTATAGAGAAATACCGCGCCGCAGACGAGGAATAGCAGAACGCGCCAGATGGTCTCGACGCTCGAGAGGTCGACGAAAAGCAGCCGGCCCACGACGATGACCATCGTAGCACCTCCGAGATACTTGAGAAGCGAATGAGTCGCTTCACGCCGGCTCAGAATGAGCAGCCCCGCGCCGAGAGCAGCGTAGCTGGCCGTCACCAATGGCGCCCAAACGGGGTCCAGTGTGCGCCAGAGAATCAGCAGCACAGTGAAATAGCCCGCCGCCGCGAGCACCATGCCCTGGATCTCGTCGCCCCGCTCAGCGACCAGTCGTCGGGCGATGAACGCTGCCGCTCCGAGCGCGACTATCTCCGAAGCCACCCACCGCAGATGGACGAGACCGGTCTCATCGAATGAGAGCTCGTGACCGGCGATTGCGAATATCACCAGACCGATCGTCAGCTTGGCGAGAACGCGCGGACCGACGAATCGACGCGGGACGCCATTGATGGCGAGCGCTGCCAGCATTGCGGTGGCGGGAAGGCTTTCCGGAGTCGGCACGATGCGCCCGACACCGATCAGCGTCCACAGCATGGCCGCGGTGACTTCGACGTGAGCGATCTCCGCATCCGTGTTTGACTCACGCGTGAAGAGCGCCAGAGCGCCGGCTCCCAGCAGCACGAGCACGACTCCGGAGAATTCATCAGGCACTCGCGGCCAGACCTGGCCGAGAAAACCGATTGCCAGTACCGGGCTTAACAGCGTCAGAAACCAGACTATCAGGCTGTCCGGCGAGCTCTTACCGCCGCCGAGCGTTTTCGAGAGAGAATCGATGGCTTCCATCAGCCCTTCGACGCCACTCGTCGCCGGAGCCGCGGTGTAGCGGGGCGAGCCGAGCGCAAGCAACTGGCGGCGGAGCATTGGAGCACGTGTAAAGACAGCACCAGCAACGAACACGAGAATTGATATCGCAACAGAGCCAAGTCTCTCGGAGCCGAACGCAATTGGAGATGTCTGCATCGCGACTATCCACCAAAACGCGATGAACGTGATCCACACGATCGAATGCCAGCCGCGCATTACGTAGATGATCAATCCAATCGCCGCGACCGCGCCGAGATAGAGGGATAGCTCTGTCACTGACTGAGCGGGCGCGGGGAGTATGAATGGAGTCGCGAATCCAGTCGCCACGGCCACGATCGCGAAGATTTCGCGGCGCTCCTGAACCGCGATCCAGGTGGAAACGATTCCGAGCACGAAGAAAGCAAGTCTCGCGGCGAACATCGGGATGAGCTGGTACCAGACGGACGCGGCGTAGGCCGTCACGTACCAGATCGCGAGCCCGCCTCCGAACAGAAGTTCGCGAAACCCAAGATCTGAATCACCAGCAGATCCTGCTTGCGGGCGAACGCGAATCGCGGCGCCGAAGAGAGAAGCGCCAACCACCAGTCCGGCGAATACGCGTATGGGTGGCGTTATCCAGCCGTGATCGATCGCGTAGCCGTAAAGCAGCAGGATGGCGAGAACTACAAAGCCGATCCCAACGCGGCTCAGCCACCATTCGGGGCTACGCGAAGTGAACCACGACAGCGGGTCGCTGGTTTTACCCGACGCGTTCTGCCGTTGGCGCGGCGCGATTGGCGGGTTGACGGACGATGAGGCTCGGGATGATGCCGCTGGCCTTCGCTCGGCCATCAACGCGTCGAGCGAGCGCTGGAGAACAACGATCGCCGTCTCGATCTTCGCCAATCGCGCGTCGAATTCAGAGTCTCTGGACGAGTCCATGGACCTCCGTGAGCCACTAACGTGATCGGCGATTGAGCGCGTGTCCAGATCGCGTCGCCGATCCGCGTCGCGCTTGGTAGGTTCTCTCAATGACAGCTCGAGCTCCGCTCTCAAATCCCGGTGTACGCTTTCCTCCTCCGTTCATTTTTCTCGGCGGGTTCCTCGCTGGCTGGGCAGTCGATCGGTGGGTGCGAGGACTTCCATTGTCGAGCGGTGGCGTAGCGCTCGAGCGGGTTGGATTCGGCATCGTGGGGGTGGGCGTTGCGCTCGCTGTCTGGGGAATCGTCACCTTTCGCCGGGCGGGCACGGCAGTGATTCCGCACCAGGCTGCGAGCCAGCTCGTGATGACGGGTCCATACCGCTTCACGCGAAACCCGATGTACGTGGGTCTCACGATCCAATACATCGGTGGCGCTGCCGTCATCAATTCCGCCTGGCCGCTGATCCCGCTCCCGCTTGTTCTAGTCGTGCTCGTGCGCCGGGTAGTGTCGCGTGAAAGAGCAGTACCTAAGCGATGCATTCGGGGACCAATTCGCCGCGTATCGTTCGCGCGTGCGGCGTTGGTTGTAGGGGTTGCGGCACGTCTCCCTGTTGCCGGGATGGGTCAAAAAAAAAAGCGAGACAGCCTAACTGGTTGTCTCGCCTAAAGCTTTGTAACGCGCCCGGAGGGACTCGAACCCCCAACCTTCTGATCCGTAGTCTGGCTTATGGGAGATCACTTTACAACATAAAGTCGTGTTTCATAGGGGAAAAGGGCGTCGGCGTCCTATTTTCCAGCTAATCAAGCAGCACTTTGTAGCGAGAAACTCACACGGAAACTCACACGCCCATTTGGGCTGATCTCTCCTTAGAGACAGCGACGCTACTCAGCGAACCCGGACGGTGTCCTCAACAGGAAGCATTTCGGGTCCACCCGCACCCGTGTGTCGAAACACGATGATCGCATTGCCTCCCGTCGTGGCGTTGAATCGAAACTGCTGCTTCGGGCCAGCCGGTGCGTTAGGACCGACTATCGAAACGTCGAGAAATTGCACCGCCCCGGACGACACCGTTGGGGGGCTGGCGAATTCCCCTGGGCCAATTGTCTGAAGCGTCACGGCAAATTCTGACCCTGCGGGCACAGTGAAACTCTGACTGTTGCTTCCCTTAATGTCTATCATGGCAACCGAAAAAGGATTCTTTCCCCCGCAGCTAACAGTTGTGAAAAGCAGCGCAGCCGTACAGGTGAGGTAGGACAAAGTAGGGCTCACAGGCGTCTCCGGTGGAAGTTCGGATAGAGGGTAATGGCAATTGGTTTTTCACCTGCATAGGCCGCGCCTTTACGGAACCCGCTGGAACGGGGGTCGGCATCCGATTCTCAATCGATCTAGGTTGAATTAGGAATAGGCATGCGGGTACTGTCCGACTAAAGGGGACACCACAGGCATGCGAATCGAGGTCATTCGAGGCTGTGTCAGTCGCTATCTTTGTCGCAGAAAGGCGGTTTCCCGGTGGCACATTCATTCTGAAACCGCCGTGCTCATCGCGTCACCCGGGAGGTTCTATGCGCCAGATTTGTCGGGCCGTAATGCTGATGTTGCTGGTCGTCTCGTGCGAGTCCACTGGACCGTTGTTTTCTCCAGAGGTGCGACTTGCCGTGCAGCAGGCGCAGTGGCGACAGCAAGGAATTCACGACTACAATTTCGACTACGCCTTTTCCGGCGCGTGGGTGGCGCCTCCGCCAGTCCGAATAGTGGTGATCGCCGACACCGTGCGGAGCGCCACAGTGATCGCTACCGGCGCCCAAAGGCCGATCGCGGGAATGCCTACGATCGATAGCGTCTTCGCTATTGTCGGGCAGTCAATTCATTCTGTAATGGGGCAGCCGGTCATCGAATACGACTCGAAGCTGGGTTATCCCACTTCGATCAACACCGTCTCCTCATTACCGCCCGATGCCGGCTTCGTCATCTCGGTTCGCAATCTGTTGCAGGTGGCGCTCATTCAGTAATTGTGCAGGGACAAACGCACGATTCAGCGCGATCGCTCGTTTGGGGTCAAGGGAGATCGATCGAGCGATGCTTCGCATGCCGGGGCCGCATTCTATCGGAATGATATCGGCTCCGCGCATCCCTGATCGCCAGACGATTGCATCAGCTTCTAAATTTCTTGACGTGCCTACCGACGCTGAGCGCTTCCGCTTCATCGCGAAGTTTCGCCTGCACGTCTCCTTCCACGATGACCACGTTACCCTCATGTGGCAGGAGAAGGTTCAGCACCGGGAAACGAGTCCGCCGTATTACCCCGTCGCTGGTGGCTTGACCCTGGCCGATGCAACGGACGCGGCCATCGCTCGCTACGGTCGCAACCACGGGGTCACGACGCCCGAGGTCCCGGAACGGACTGGCGTGCAGTGGTTGCAGATACGTGGCTGGGTCAGCTAGCCAGAGCGTTGCTCGGAGGTGAGCAGCCTCACATCAATATTTCAGAAAAGCCGCGGAGGACTCTTTCTATTCTCCACTTGCCGTTTCGACGAACAAGGAGAATGTGCTCGCCGTAGGCGATAGCTTGTCGTCCGCCGCCAGGATAAATGCGCTGCATTGTTGCGATCGCGCTATCGCCCATCAACTTGTTGACACGCACGCTCAGTTCGGATCGCTGGCATTGGGCTATGTCGGACGGACAAACGAACGGTTTCCCGATGGGGACAATTTTATAACGAGTGTCCCGCCTTAGGCTCTTGAAGACACTTGCCGTGAGTTCGTCAGCGAAGACTAAATACTCTGGTTGGTGGCTCTGGTCGAAAGGTTCTTGAGTAAAAAGGGCGACCAGCGGCGCTAGCACTGCCGCATCGGGCGAGCTGTGGAAGCAGCTGGCCAAAGTGAACAAAAGCAGTGACGCCTTCGATCGAGTCATACGCATGCCGCCCGACTAACGCCCGCGCTCACTTGGTTGGACGGGATGGAATATCACGCGCTAGGCCTTATCTATTTCCTCGACAATGAGCCTTAGAGCCCACTAATGAAAGTGGACTCCGTGACCGAGGATCACAATAAAAAGGATCGACGTGGCACCGGCGAGGGCGATGACGGGCCAGCTGCGCGCTATCGGTTCTGGGTCGGTTGGCGGTGCGTTGGCTGCCGGCGTCGGAGCGCCCCGCAACATTTGCGGTCCCCAGGCCAATCCCGAAGTTCCACCGAGTGATGCCGCGGCTCCCGAGATCGCGACAAGGGCGAGGCCCGCTGGATTGAGAAATCCGGCTAGCAGTGACAGCGCGCAGCCCGCGAGGTACGACACCGTCGCCAGTCCCAGCGCTCGCCGATAACGCTCCGGTCGTGCTTCACCAATCAACGGGCCCAGCGCATTGAACAGATAAACGGTGGTCACGAAGTAGAGTGCGGCCCCACCGACCGCGAGAATTGCGCGCCAGAGCCAGGACGGCTCGAGACCGTCAATCACCACTGTCCAGTCGCCGATTCCACCGACTCCGGAGAAGAGAAAGTAGCCCGTCCCCACCATGAGATTCACGGCAGCGAAGAGCCAGGCCGAGAAACGCCAGAGCTGCGATGAAGTGCGCGGTGCCTTGCGGTAAAGAGCGAGTGCGCCCAATCCGAAGATCAGGTTTGCGATCGTGCCACCGGCGGCGACAATTTTTTCAGCGACAGCCCCGAGTCCGTGGACGTCGCAGTCGAAATCCATCGACGAGAGCTCGCGCGGGATTCCATCGACGAGAAGGCATGCGCCGCCGTGCCCGATTCCTTCATGGACGATGCTCCCTAACGCGTATGTGAGCGCCGCCACACTTGACACGGTGAGCAGATCGTTCCTGGTAGTCATTATCTAATCAGAAGCTAAATACGTACGCGATGTTGACGACCTAATCAAGCGTGTATCGTCCGTATAGTAATGCCTTCAAACTGCATCGATGGACAACGCCAGGACGCGTGCCCGCTGCTGCGATTCCGCGTAACCCGGTGATTAACAGCTATCCGGTCGCGAAGGATAAGGCGTGAGCGCAAAAGCTGGCTTGGCATATGCTGGCAAAAAGTTGATCTCTTCACCATAACTGAAACCCAATCCCGGAGGTCTTCATGCGTTTGTCCTGTCAAAAAGCCTTTCTCGTTCTCCTCGTCTCGACGATCGGGTGTCACAACACCACCGCCCCGGAAAGGATATCCGCGGGCTTCGTGCTCCAGAGCTTCAATGGGCAGCTCTTGCCGGCAGTCCTGTTTTCCGATGCCACGAGGACCCTCACAGTTGTCTCGTCAATCCTGACTTTGACCATGGATGGGCATGCGTTCATCGGTGAATCGTACAGGCAGGATTCTCAAGGCATTGTCACCCAGCCAACCTTTGTTGCGACATTGGACTATCGACTCCATGGCGATCAGATAGAGATTGGGTCGTTCACGCCGTGCCCACCCAACGCCCTCTGCGCCGCAAATGCTACGGGAACCCTCGCGAATGGAACATTGACTCTCAACAATCCTCTCCCGGCGCCGAACAAGATCTACTTTTACCGAACCGGTCCACTACTCTGATCGACAAATAGTTTTCAGGCTTCACTGGCGCTCACATCCCAAGCCAGCCGCCAGTGAAGCCGGCTTACACCCTATCAATACATCGAGTGTGCGTTACCATATTCGGCCTTCACCTAGCGCCATCTAGCGCGGAAATGGGGGCAGTATGGGAAACAGCTATGGGATTGGGAGGCGGGCTAACTTGTTGTCATTATTGAATGGGCCTGGGTAGAGTTGAACTACCGACCTCACGCTTATCAGGCAGCTTCATACGAACATGAAATAGGCTCAGAAGTTCCTACTCGCCTGCCTTCCACGAACAGCCTGCTCAGCATCTCGCGCATTTAAGAACATCTTGCGCATTTCCGCGAACATTTTGCGTATACGAATGGACACCACAACGGACACCAGGGCGCCCTACGCGAAGATTCGCAATAGGTCGTGGTCCGCCAGTGACCGACCTGAGCCACAGAGTGGGATCGCGAGGCAGGTTTTGCGTCAGTGAAGAAAACCGCGCGCGTGATCGTCGGCTACCTAGAACGGCGAGACGATATCCATCAGTGCCACTTTCTTGTAGCCGGCGGGGATCGAGAAGAGCGATTCTGGTACGACTCTCTTTTCGTAGTTCAGAGTTTCGAGTGACATATGCTGCGTACGGGCGCCGGCCGCGGTCGTAGCCGTGGTTGCAGTGACCGTCTTCAACGTCGTTCCACACTTCGCCAACCGCTTGGCCACCTTGGCTGTCTGCTCGGCCATGGCTTCCGCTCCGGGAATCGTGCGAGTCATGGAGCGGAGGCGGGCCGAAGTCGATTTCGTTCGTACCGAATCGCGCTCCGTGGAATCCGATGCCAGGTCCGGCGCGACATACAGATCTGTTGTCACCGCCGTTGCCCGGACGCTTGTGTCGCCGAACATGGTCATCGTCATGCGCGATGTGGAATGCGTGCGAAAATGAAGAGTCTTGTGCCCGGCGATGGTCGGGCCGGGTCCAATGCTGTCTATCGTTGCACTGTCGCCTGTTGGTTCGAATTTCATCGCCACGCCAGCGATTCCCGCGCTCGACATAATCGAAGATTGTTTCATCTCAGCGTAAATCTTTCTTGCGGAATCCATGAAAATTATGGTCATGTCGCTGTCACCCGTCATCATCAACTCTGTCAGCCCGGGTCGAAAGACCGGTGAGGCCGCGGCAGTCGAGCTGATATAGTCCACGCGAACCCTCTCCTTGGACGTGACAGTGCGTGAGAGGATCGTGTCGGACTTTCCGGCTACTGCTTCCATTATCGTGCGCTGATCAACGACGACAGCTTTCGTTTGGGCAGCGGCAGCGGCGGCAAAGCTGGTTACAGCAATCGGACATATCAGGGCACGCATCGTCAACATCCGGTAACTCCAAACAGGGGTTGTCATCTCAATCTATGCTCCGCGGTTCACTCACGCTGTCGCCGACCGTCTTGTAATGATCGATCAGGGGCAGCAGGACCAACTCGACCGATCAGTACGACTCTCCGAGTCCTTCGACCCCGCGCTTTACAACTTGATTCTAAGCGAGCTTACAGCGGGTAAAGTGGTAACTGGGACAGGCGGTGGACTCACGATGTCCACGATCTCAACTGCCGCCGCTGTGGCGTTGCCAGGTGCAGGTCGAACCGTGCCGACGCTTTCAGCCTACCTCGCCAACAACGCCGTCCTGAATCTCAAGGACTTCGGTGGAGTCGTAGATGGAGCCACAGACGACACGGCCGCACTTCTCGCGACAGTGGCCGCGGCTCCTGCCGGCGGCTCTACTATCCTCATTCCGGGCTTCGCTAAAATCTCGGGAACCATCACGATCAATACGCCCGACGTGACGGTGATAGGCCCGGGGACTTCGGGCGGAATAATTCCGGCCAATGCGACCTTTAACCCGTTCACGCTTGGCCCTCTGGCTCACCGCTGCAAGTTCCTGAACATGTGGATCAAAGGAGCAGCCGTTGACGCTACCACCATTCAGTTCGGGATCTACACGAATGCCTTGGCAGCACCCGACGATGTAGAAATCGCGGGCTGCTTCTTCGGGAATCCTCTAATCGGTGGCGTGAACTCGCTTAACTCAGCCATCAAGATCGACGGTGGCAACGGGTGGAACGTCCACCACTGCAAGGCCAAATATCTCTGGGGCACGATTTCAAATACCGGCTATGGGATTCTCGCCGGGACAACCAACAAACTGCACGCGCACGACAACGAATTCCTGGGTACCACAGGCCGCGGTCGGCACGCTGTCTATCTCTCGGGCGGTTGTACGTATTGCGATGTCCACGACAATCATGCTGAGAACCTGGCCGAAGACGGGTTCCCGATATTCTCAACAAGTATCCAGGCCGCGGGAATCGGGAACCACGTCCACAACAACGTGGCTATCAACTGCGGCCAGTTAACGGCCGGGAGTGCTGCCTTCTCGGTATCCGGGAACTCGAGCCGGAACATCATCGAGAACAACCTGGCGGTCAACTTCCAAGGCAATGGCTATATCGTAGCGGCTTTGGGAGTGGCTGCGATTACAGACGGCAACATCTTCCGTAACAACTGGTCCTATTTCTCCCAGTGGTACGGAATTCTGAACGAGGGTGCCCAGAACACCGACATCTTCGGCAACACCTTCGCTGAATCTTCACGGAGTGGCAGCAACAACTACGCGGCGATAGCGGTTCGTCCGAGCGGAGCGGTGCCCAGTTCAGGTGTGACTGTTCGAGACAACAAGGGTACCGGGGTTCTTCTGAGAGCGGGCATGGATCTCACGGGTGCCGTTCTCGCTACCGGCCTTCGAGTGGATAACAACTATTTCCCCGATGGGGTCACGTCCAAGATCGATAATCCCAACAACGTCTTGTTCTCCGGGCAGAACAACGACTTTGGCCTCCCTTCCTACTCGGGCAACCAGGGCGACGTGAGCGTAACACTTCGGGTCGGTCGGGACGCGGAAGTCGATCTCTTCGCTTCCAGCCTGACAGCGAATCGGACAGTAACGCTGGACACGGTGAGCGCGTACAGTGGGGCCAAGTTCCGGATCGTGAGGACGGGCCTCGGTGCGTTCACTCTCGACGTAGGCGGCCTCAAAACCATTCCGATCTCGACCGTGGCTTTCGTGGATGTGCAGTATGAGAGCGGTGCGTGGAAACTCAGCGGATACGGGACGCTATGACCGCGCGAATGGTTCGGAGTCCCTCACCGATAGAGGATGCTTACCCGCCAAGCTCTAGCGTTTCTGCCATTTTTGTTAGGGCCGCCATCACCCCGCGTACTCCGATTGGATTGGTAGGATGCTCCAGATGGAACGAGTCCATGTCTGACTCAATTCCGTGTCGCTTAAACGCCTCCGAGATCGCAAGAGCGCGTCCGAGGGCCTTTCCCTGGTCTGTTTTGCGACACATTTGTGTGAATAATTTCATGTTTTTAGGGGACTTTTGACACTGTAAATCGTCTTATTAACGGGGGCAGGGCTGTACGCAGGCCCGGACCAAATAGCCCGCTTTTCAGGCAGGGCGCGTTTCAAGGAAGCACAAACCTTTCATTGGGAATCCAAGATGCGGTCGACCTATTCATTTGCAGCCGTATTGCTCGGAACTCTGATTAGCGCAGGTCAAGTCGGTGCTCAGTGCAGCGGCAACGCGGGCACTTGCAATACGACGAATACGGCCTCCGTAACCGTTGGTGCGCTCGTCAAGCTTGGAATGAGCGCCAGCACGACTTCCCTCACATCGCCGACCGCGGACCAGGTCGATATTGGCGCATTGGTGGCTGATGTTGGACCAACCTTCACCATAAAGGCAAACCGCAGCTGGACGATGAACATCAAGTCCGGCAATGCAGCCAACTGGACGTACGTTGGATCGAACGCAGGCGTAAAGTCTATTGCTGATCTGACGTGGTCAAATGCTGTCGCGGGAACCTACGCCGCGCTCACTTCGAGCGACGCCGTATTCACGAGCGGCGCAAGCGCATCAGGCGGAACAGCTGCATCGGCCTTTTTCAAGACGAATTATCCTGCCGGCTTCACGAACGCGGCGAATGCCCCAGGCACGTACAGTTTACCCGTTGTTTTCACTCTAACAGCGCCCTAACTGGTCTGATGGGTGCTGTCCAACCGCTTACGGAGACACAAAAATGAGCAATAAAAAGGGTTTTACACTTATCGAGCTTCTGATTGTAGTCGTCATCATCGGCATTCTAGCCGCAATCGCGATTCCTAAGTTTGCGAACACGAAGGACAAGGCGTATGTCGCAGCGATGAAGTCTGACATGCGTAATCTGGCCACCTACGAAGAGCAATACGCCGCTGACAACAACGGTGCCTACTTCGGTGGAACCGCGACCACTGCGGCTCCTCTGCAGGGCTTCACGCCGTCGCAGAATGTGACGGTCATTGCAGTCAACATTGTCGGGCCGCCGCTTGCTTGGACCGCAACCGCGACCCACTCGCAGTCAGCAAAGGTCTGCTCGAATACGACCGGTGTGATCGTCTGCGTCTAAAGAGAGGCGTTGGAGATTTGGGTTAGGATAGAAACGGGGGCGGTGTGGTGACGCCCCCGTTTTCTATTGCCATCTCTTAGTCGCAGTTTCGGTGCGCAGGCCAGTCGCTTCTCCGGCGATAACTGATCCGTTGCAACCATCATCATTGCCATTCCTGATTTGTCGTACCGTTCAAAACGTAAGGGTGACCATCAGGAGGAAGCGAATGAAACTCACGTCTGAGACGCCGGTAGTAACTCGGCGTTGGTTAGCTCGATTCACCTGGCGGGACAAAGTGGTACTCGCCGTGTTTACCTTGCTCGCCTTCAGCGCTGCGATGAACATGGATCGACAAAGCATGAAGGAACATACAGCATCGACTATGGCGGTCATGCTGGCCTATTTCGTAGCTCTCTCTTTTTGGTATGCCGTCGCGCGGTTTGTGTTTGTCCTCGCTGTTGCGGGCTTCCGGTCCGTCCCATGGGACCGGCGGCTGCGATAGTCAGCGCTGACTATCGGTTGGCTAATTCATGTCAGGGAAGATCGGCGGCGGCAGTTTAGGCAGCTCCCCTTTCACAAAGCTCTGCACATCGACTAGGGGTGGTAGCGAACCTCCCTCCCTCCGAAGAGCGGCGACGAGATGTGCGAGTCTCTGGACCGCTGAACCAGCCCTGTTCCGAATCACCCACTGGTCATCATCGGTGATTGCCTCTCTGGGTTTGTGCCGCTTCGTCAATTCTATTCGGTTCTGAAGTTCTAGCACCAGGCCAAAGAATTGATACGCGGCATAGGTAGTCTCCGGGGTAAAGCTTCGAGTATCGGGAAAGAGTTTCTCGAACCACGGTAAGGGGACATACCAGTAGTAGTCCAGAGGGCGCGTCTGCGAGTACATATCCCGCAGAATACTCTCGACATGGCGCAATTCGATCAGTAAAGCGGGTAGCTATATCGGCTGCCTTGTCGCGCTTCTCGTCGAACCAGCGCTGCCGCCCCAATCGGTAGCCGAGCAGGCTTCCCAAGAGCACTCCGAGAAGTCCTATCAGCGCTGTGGTTTCGCTGGGGCTCACTTTGCTTTGCGGCCGGTATGGACGACGAGCATTGCCGCATCAACACCCAGCGCGGTCGCGATTCGATCTAGCACGTCGAAGGCGATCCCGGTGGTCTGATTGTTCTCGATCGCGCTCAGCGTTGACGGCCGGACCTTAGCCCGGCGGGCGAGCTCAGCCCCGCTCAGCCCCTTCGCTTTCCTCAACTCCCGCACACGCAAACGCACTGGCGTCATGCTAGATGTATAACGCCAGAGCGGCACTGCCGCAAGCTAATCCTATCCTGCTGCCTATTGCGCGCCTAACGCTCTAGCGTTATACATTCTTTCCCAACCCCAACAAGGAGATCCA
Organism: Gemmatimonadota bacterium; assembly: GCA_003134685.1. Classification (GTDB taxonomy): domain Bacteria; phylum Gemmatimonadota; class Gemmatimonadetes; order Gemmatimonadales; family Gemmatimonadaceae; genus UBA4720. The sequence goes on from PLCA01000016.1 coordinate 183,539, forward strand.
CCATGCCAACATTGAAAGAAGCAGTCGCGCGGAAGAAGCAACTAGCAGGGCTCCGAAAGAAGCACCCCGAGGTGACTGCACAACTCGATGCCGAGGACGCAGCGAAGCAACACAAGCCACACACCGATATAGGCGTCGCGGATCAGTTCACTAGCCGGTCCGCACAAGCAATCGCGCATCGTATAGTGCGGGGCGTAGACGAGGAGTTCAGCGTGACTGAGCTCCAGGTGACTGTGGAAGCCATGTACGGCAATCCCGACAAGTGGGGCGTGACTCCCGAGACGGTTGCTTTCGTGAAAGGCACCGTCCACTCCAGTGGTGAGAGCGAAAGCCGGGAATTCGCCATTCAGCACCTGCAGTTGGGCGATCTTCCTCTACTCGTCTTAGCGCTTCAAGAGGCTATCCGCCTCGGCGACGAGCAAGGTTCCTTTGCCATCCTGAGCCCGAATGCAAACGAGATCGCGGCCATAATCAGAGCCACGATGACAGCGCCACCGAAACGGGCGAAGTCAGCATGAAGCGGAAGAAGCTGAGCCTCCATGTCAACCGAAAGGTTGAGGCAAGTAACCCGCAGAACGATCGCGATTCGCCCGGGCCGGGCGTCTACGAGGACGAGATCCATCCCCCCGGCGAACACTGGTACAAAATCCTGATGCCGAGCGGCAGAATCGGCACGGTTCACCTTCCCGACGAACTATGGGACAAGGATGTCGTCGACGAACTATGGAGGCGTTTTGACAAGAAAGCTCAGAAGGGGTTGAGCATCGTACCGAGCTGAGAGCGTTGGGGGTAGCAGTGGGGGCGAAACCCCTCGCCGTGATTGCTAGGTGAATTCCTGATGCGGAGAAGGCCCCGGATGAAACGTATCCGGGGCCTTCCGTTTTAACACTCACATTCCGAAGTCTGTACGCTCCCGCCGGATCCGGCGGCCGAACGCGGTCAGGCAGTAACTAATTGCGTGAGTTGGTTGACGCGCGCACCGGATCCGGTCTGCTTCGGCTGAGGCACAAAAGCGAGCACATCTCCGCCTTTAACTTGAACATTCCGCAGCGGCGTGGCCGGACTCACCCATGGCAGCTTTGTGCCAGCTGGAACCTGAACAGAATCGCCGAACTGTAGGGCGGCTTCCAGAGTCGCCTGCAGCGCCTCCCAAAAATCGTCCTCAAGACTCTTCGGATCAGCGTCGTCGCCGGTCGCAATTACCGATGGCAATTCCGCCACGCGAAGGATTGTATAACCCTCGTCAGAATCCTTCTCTCGCTTGATCGTCCAATTAAGGCGAAGAAGGTAATTCAGTTTTTCCTCTCGGTTCCACGTCATGCTCATTCTACCTCTCCAGGCACGAGGTTGCTCTCCTTCAAGAGACGAATCATCTCCTTTATATATACGGACTTGATCGGTCCCTTGCCGCGATCGACTAGCGCGATCGTAGTTACAAGGCCATTGGCCCCTTTATAACGCCACCTACGGTGGCTTGTTCCGCTCGCCGTCGCAAGGACGAAGCCGAGCGACTTGAGAATCGAAGCCGCATCCTCATAGGTGTAGTCGACGGGCTTCGGGTCGTCGGCCATCGCCGCTAGTCGCTTTCGCCAGCTCGCCACGGTTGGCTACCGGCTACGTGGGAAATGTTTGCTGCGCCTCGTCGACGTAAAGCGGAATAGAACCGACGTGATGGCCGTCTAGCAAAATGCTGAACTCATAAGCGCCGCGCGCTGGCAGGCCGAGCCCCGGTGGAACCGCGATGACCAGATTGCCAACCATCTTTCGGCCTCTGCCGCGCGCCCCGAATTTGAACGGGAGCTCGAGGCGAATTGGGTTGGGCAGATCTGCTCCATCCGCAGTCGTCAGATGAACAACGGCGGTGTGGTCGGTCCCTTCGGTCACGTGCGCCTCCATTGCGGCGAACAGAAAGAACTGAGGCATGGGAATCGGCACCACTCTGAGCGCGTCAAAGATGGTGTCGAAAATGCCGACGAGAATCACCTTCCCGGCGGCACCTTGGCCAGCGTAATCGGCTAGCACGCCAAATTTCAATTCCATACGGTATCTCCGAGGCTATCGGTGGGGCTGTCGCTCCGAAATGTCAGAATCATTTCACCCGATGTCGCTTCTCTTTCAGCTTGGCGGCAACGGATTCACGGGACGGAATGGGTCGTCGTGATTGCTGGGTGATTGCTGACGTGAGTAGGCCCCGGAGATCGGTCTCCGGGGCCTATGGCTAAGCTGTGTGCTGGCAAGCCGTTATCCTAACGCGCCCGGAGGGACTCGAACCCCCAACCTTCTGATCCGTAGTCAGATGCTCTATCCAATTGAGCTACGGGCGCTCATACAACCTTGTTCATGCTCGGAGCGACCCGGATCGAGCTAATGATCGGTCGGGTGGAATCCTTTTCACGTATGAGCGGTACAAGACTCGAACTTGTGACCTCCACGATGTCAACGTGGCGCTCTAACCAACTGAGCTAACCGCCCTCTTCCTCACCGCACCGGAGAGCGGGAAACGGGACTCGAACCCGCGACCCCAACCTTGGCAAGGTTGTGCTCTACCAACTGAGCTATTCCCGCGAACAAACAACCGTTCTCGTCTCACCGCGAAGCCATGGAGGTGAGGGGAATCGAACCCCTGACCTCTTGAATGCCATTCAAGCGCTCTCCCAACTGAGCTACACCCCCGGCATTTCCTGACGATCCACAACACCCGACAGGAACCGCGAAGGATATCCAAGGGTAGTATCGATGTCAAGAATTTTGGTCTGGCCAAAAGGACAACGGCCGGTATCTTGCAGCGCTTCTAAAGCCTGAATTTTTTGCTTACGGAAAAACGCTTTTGATGTCGCTTTATCAGGCTGCAGAAACAACACTAATTCGCTTGCATTGCTGGCCCAACAATGGCTGCATCGCATAAGGCTTTCACGGTAGTACCAAGAGGTATGTAACAATGGCTGAAGTAAAGCGTCGCCGCAAAGCGGCCGTCGCCGGAATCGCTCCGAGTGAGCCCGAGAGGGACATTCTCGATCAGTACCTATATGAGGTCAGCACTTTTCCGCTGCTCAAAGGTACCGAGGAGATCGAGGTTGCCCGTCGGATTCGTGCCGGTGACCCGGACGCTCTCCAGGAGCTCGTACAGCGCAACCTGCGCTTCGTGATCTCCGTAGCAAAGAAATATCAGAACCGCGGCATGCCGCTCATCGATCTCATCGGCGAGGGTAACGTCGGTCTGCTCACGGCTGCGCGGAAGTTTGATCCCGATCAAGGCGTCAAGTTCATCTCGTACGCAGTGTGGTGGATTCGCCAGGCGATTCTTTCGTCGCTGGCGCGTCAGGGCCGCACCGTCCGCGTGCCGCTCAATCGCACGGCGGATCTCTCGCGCATCATCAAGGCGTCGGAGATTCTCCGCCAGAAGATGCGGCGCGAGCCGACCCCCGAGGAGCTGTCGCAGCTCACCGGCCTGTCGGTCGATGTCGTGCAGTCGCTCGCCGCCCTTAATACCGGCGACGTGCGTCTCGATGCACCGATGGATCCGGAAGGCGATCGCTCGCTGATCGAGCGTTTCGTCGCCGACGAGATGCCCGATACCGAGGAAGAGGCCATGAACCGCTTCCTCAACGACGAAATCGAAACCGCACTGTCGACGCTTCCCCCGCGGGATGCGAAGGTGCTGCGGCTGTACTTTGGACTCGAAGGTGGGCGGGAGCACACCTTGGAAGAGATTGGCTCGCTTCTCGGAGTGACTCGTGAGCGGGTTCGTCAGCTTCGCGATCGTGCTTTGAAGCGGCTCCGTGAAGGAGATGTCGGTCGCGCGCTGGGATCGTTCGCGGCGTAACGCTTCTGAAACAGCAAAGGAAGGGGACGAGCAAAGCTCGTCCCCTTTTTTTTTTGTGAACTGAACGGGCGGGAGGCGTCAGAAGCGTAGATGCCAGTTGTCAGTTCACTACGCCCTGACTTTCCTCGTGTGCGTCAACGCACAGGCAGTCACTACCACGCCACCGAGATAAGTCCGGGCGTCGTGAACTGACAACTGGCATCTGTGCTTCTCAAGCCTCCTACCCGTTCAGTTGCTTTGCTTTCGACCAAACCGAGATGCCCGAGCCCCCCTTCCCCCGCTGGGGACCCGGTGCATCTTTGTGACATGATCAAGCTGATCGACGTATACAAGTCGTTCGGACCCAAGAAGGTCCTCGAGGGCTTTTCCCTCGAGGTCGAAGAGGGCCAAACAATGGCCCTCATCGGCTTTTCGGGCAGCGGCAAGTCGGTCGCGATCAAGCACATCGTTGGATTGCTCGAGCCCGATCGCGGAACTGTCTGGGTCGACGGCCAGGAAGTCCCGAAGCTCTCGCGTGAGGAGCTGTACGCCCTCCGCTCCCACATCGGCTACGTGTTCCAGTTCGCCGCGCTCTTCGACTCGCTCACCATTTGCGACAACGTCGCCATGGGACTGCGGAAGGAGGGACGGCTCAGCGAGCGCGATATCATGAAGCGCGTCGGCGAAGCCCTGGAGCTCGTCGATCTTCCCGGTGTGGAGGACAAGTTCCCGGCCGAGCTGTCGGGTGGAATGAGAAAGCGCGTCGGCATCGCTCGCGCGATCGCGCGGCAGCCCAAGTATATCCTGTACGATGAGCCGACCACCGGACTCGACCCGGTCACCAGCGCGATCATCGACCAGCTCATGATCCGCATGCGAGAGAAGCTCGGCGTCACGAGCATCGTCGTCACCCACGACATGCGGAGCGCGTACACTGTAGCGTCGCGCATAGCGATGCTCTTCGAAGGCAAGGTCCGGCAGGTCGGAACGGTTGACGAGATCCAGCACACGGGGGATCCCGTCGTGCGCCAATTCATCGAAGGCAAGCCCGACCTCGACACCGTGGACGCGGGAGTCTGATCTTGGCTTCGACTACGAATGGATCGACGCTCCCATCGCTCGTCGTTCACCTGGAGCGCGACCGGGCCCGCGCCCTCGTCCGCGCGGCGTTTCCCCGCCGGAAGTGGAAGATCATCACCACGCGCTCGGCCGAGGAGCTCGAAGCCGTCTTTCGGAGAGTGCTGGTAGATGCCGCGCTCATCGACCTCGGCTCACCAGGCGAAGACACGTGGAAGGCCGCCGCGTTTGCAGCCGAATTTCCGAGCGCTCCCTTCTTCGCAATCATGCCGCTCAGACCGACAGATTCCCCGGCCGCCGCCCGCTGCGCGGGACTCGGATTCATCGATGTGATCGTCGAAGGAATCGACGAGAACACGGCGCGCGATCTGGTGAACCCGCATGCCTTCTCCACGCGCTTCCGACATGCGCTGATAGAGACGCCACCCGCGCTCGGACTCACGACTCCGCTGCAGAAAACCGCGTGGCAAGTGATCGTCGCGCATTCAGGTCGGCCGGTCACGACGAAGGAGCTGGCAAAGGCCGTCGGATTGAGCCGCGAGCACCTGAGCCGAAATTTCGCAAAACCCGGCGCGCCGAATCTCAAGCGCGTCATCGATCTGGTCAGACTGATCGCGGCCGCGGAGCTGGCAAAAAACCCCGGCCACGACATTCGCGATATCGCCCGGATCCTCGACTTTGCCTCGTCATCCCACCTGGCCGTAACGGCGCAAAGGATCTTCGGCACCCGTCCGGCCTCGCTCGCCCGGCTCAGAACGATCGATCTCATCGACAGGTTCGCCCAGGGGCGAACCCGGAGCAGAACGTAGCATTTTGCGGATGCTGGGCTTGCGCCCGAATCTCCCCCAACGATTTACGGCCCGACTCTTCCAGAAGGTCTGTCGTTGCACCAAAAAGGAGCTTGTGATAAATTTCACAAGCAAGGAAATCCCCCCGCCGAACGGGGTTTTCGGGCACCCGCCAACCCAGCTTCTGAGCGCATAAATCATGGCCACTGATTCGATCCTTCGTCCCAGCGAAATCAAGGACATACTCCTCCGCGAGATCGAGGCGGCGGACCTCCACGAGCTCGATGTCGAGGACGTCGGCACAGTCCTCGAGGTCAAGGACGGAATCGCTCGCATCTACGGACTCCAGAAGGCGATGGCCGGTGAGATGCTCGAGGTGACCTCCTCCGAGACCGGCGAGAAAATCACTGCCCTCGCTCTCAATCTCGAAGAAGACAACATCGGCTCGGTCGTGCTGGGTGATTACCTCCAGCTCAAGGAAGGGGACGAGGTCCGCCGCACGCGTCGTGTGCTCGAGGTTCCCGTCGGGCACGAGCTCGTCGGCCGCGTCGTCGATCCACTCGGACGCCCGCTCGATGCCGCCGGTCCGATCAACGCCAAGCACACGCGTAAAGTCGAATCGGAGGCGCCTGGCATCATCGTCCGCCAACCGGTGAAGGAGCCGCTCCAGACCGGCATCAAGGCCATCGACTCGATGATCCCGATCGGCCGTGGGCAGAGAGAGCTGATCATCGGCGATCGTGGAACCGGGAAGACTGCCATCGCGATTGATACGATCATCAATCAAAAAGGCACCGGCGTCATCTGCGTCTACGTCGCCATTGGCCAGAAGAATTCGACCGTCGCCTCGGTCGTCGAGAAGCTCCGTCAGGCGGGCGCGATGGAGTACTCGATCGTCGTCGTCGCGGGCGCTTCCGATCCGGCGCCTTTGCAGTACATCGCGCCTTACTCCGGCTGCGCGATGGCGGAGTACTTCATGTACAACGAGGGCCTTCCGACGCTGTGCGTGTACGACGATCTCTCGAAGCAGGCCGCGGCTTATCGCCAGCTCTCGCTCGTGCTTCGCCGTCCGCCCGGCCGCGAGGCGTTTCCGGGGGACGTGTTCTATCTCCATTCGCGCCTGCTCGAGAGAGCCGCGAAGCTGAGTGAGGACGCGTCTATCATCGATGGCAAGACGATCATGAAGGCCGGCGGATCGCTCACCGCGCTTCCGATCATCGAGACCCAGGCGGGCGACGTCTCCGCCTATATCCCGACGAACGTCATCTCGATCACCGACGGTCAGATATTCCTCGAGGCTGACCTCTTCTTCGCCGGCGTCCGTCCGGCGGTCAACGTTGGAATCTCAGTTTCCCGAGTCGGCGGCTCGGCGCAGGTAAAGGCGATGCGGTCCGTCGCCGGAAGGCTGCGACTGGACCTTGCGCAGTACCGCGAGCTCGAGGCGTTCTCCTCCTTCGCGTCGGACCTCGACGCGGCTACCAAGAAGCAGCTCGAGCGCGGCGCTCGGACGGTCGAGATCCTGAAGCAGCCGCAATACCGTCCGATGGCGGTGGAGCAGCAGGTCATGGTGATTTTCGCCGTCACCAACGGATTTCTCGATCCGATTCCGGTGAACCGGCTTAAAGACTGGGAGAAGGGATTCCTCGAGTTCATGGACAAGCAATTCCCGCAGGTGCCGCAGAAAATCCGCACCGAGAAAGTCCTGTCCAAGGAGAGCGAAGCCGATCTCAAGCGCGGGATCAACAGCTTCAACCAGCAGTTCAACCCCGCGAAGCCCCCAGTCGCCAAGGAAGCCGGCGCCCGCCCGGCCGAGGCTAAGCGCTAAGGCATGGCGAAGGGTCGTGAGCTGAAAGGACGGATCAAGTCCGTCGAAAACACGCGGAAGATCACGCGGACGATGGAGATGGTGGCCACGTCCAAGATGAAGCGCGCGCAGGATCGCGTCGTAGCCGCGCGTCCATTCGCGAATTCTCTGACGGAAGTGATCGCGAATCTCTACACGCCGGAGCTGGCCGAGAGCTTCCCATTGATGCGCCAGCCGGCAGCGATCAAAAAAGCGGCTGTGATCCTGCTCACCAGCAACCGCGGGCTCGCGGGAGCGTTCAACGCCAATCTCCTCAAGGAAGCGCGCATTCTTCTCGCGCGTCTCGCCGAGCAGAAGGTCGAGCCTGAGCTTCACGTCGTCGGGAAAAAAGGAATCGGCTATTTCCGCTACATCGGCCGGGCAGTCGCATCCAGCCGGACCGACATCACCGGCCAGCCGACAGTGGCCAACGCCGCCGAGCTGGTCGATGGCCTGATCCAAAGATTTGGGTCAGCCGAGATCGACGCGGTCTATGTCATCTACTCGAAGTTCAACTCCGCGCTCTCCACGCCGCCGACATCGCAGCTCGTGCTCCCGGTCACACCACCGGAGCGCAAAGGTCCTCAGCCCGACTACATCCTGATGCCGTCGGCTGAAGTGATCCTCACGCAGCTTCTGCCCTTGTACGTGCGCAACTCCATTTACCGCGCCCTGGTCGAGAACGAAGCCGGTTTCCAGAGCGCGCAACGCACCGCGATGAAGAACGCGACCGACAACGCGGGTGAGATGCTCAACGTCTTACGCCGCACATTCAACCGCGCCCGCCAGGCGCAGATCACGCAGGAGATCGCCGAGATCGTCGGCGGTGCCTCTGCGTTACAGGGGTAACCAATGGCTACGGCCGTCCGCACCGAGAAGAAGCTTCGCCCCACCGAAGAGAAAAAGGCGAATTTTGGTAAAGTTGTGCAGGTCATCGGACCCGTGCTCGACGTCGAATTCGAGTCCGAGCACCTGCCAGAGCTTTACAACGCTCTGCGCATCCGCGAGAAGTCAGATTCCGGCGTCACCATTGACGTCGTCGTCGAGGTGCAGCAGCACATCGGCCGCAACCAGGTGCGCGCGGTGGCGATGTCGTCGACCGACGCCGTGGTCCGCGGGATGAGAGTCGAGGATACCGGCGGTCCGATCACCGTTCCAGTCGGCGAGGCCGCTCTTGGACGGATTCTCAACGTGCTCGGCCAGCCTGTCGACAACGGCCCGCCGATTCCGGACAGCGTCGAGCGCTGGCCGATCCATCGTCCCGCCCCACAATTCGCGGATCTCGAGCCCAAGACCGAAATCTTCGAGACGGGGATCAAGGTCGTTGATCTGATCGCTCCGTTCGTGAAGGGCGGAAAGATCGGACTCTTCGGCGGCGCCGGCGTCGGAAAGACGGTCGTCATCATGGAGCTGATCAACAACGTCGCGAAGGGCCACGGCGGAAAGTCCGTGTTCTGCGGCGTCGGCGAGAGAACGCGTGAAGGAAACGATCTCTACCTGGAAATGAAGGAGTCGGGAGTCATAAACTCCGCGGCTCTTATCTATGGCCAGATGAACGAGCCGCCGGGAGCGAGACTCAGAGTCGGACTTTCGGGTCTCACGGTCGCCGAGTACTTCCGCGATGTCGAGAACTCGGACGTGCTGGTGTTCATCGACAACATCTTCCGCTTCACGCAGGCTGGCTCCGAAGTCTCCGCTCTTCTTGGCCGTATGCCGAGCGCGGTTGGTTACCAGCCGACGCTGGCGACCGAGATGGGTGACTTGCAGGAGCGAATCACTTCGACCAAGAACGGATCGATCACTTCGGTGCAGGCGATCTACGTGCCCGCCGACGACATCACCGATCCGGCGCCGGCGACGGCGTTCGCCCACCTCGATGCGACCGTCGTGTTGTCGCGCGCGATCACCGAGCTCGGGATCTATCCCGCGGTTGATCCCCTCGCGTCGTCGTCCCGAATTCTGGACGCACAGTTCATCGGCGAGCGCCACTACAAGGCGGCGACGGACGTACAGCGCATTCTCCAGCGCTACAAGGAGCTGCAGGACATCATCGCGATTCTGGGAATGGACGAGCTTTCGGAGGACGACAAGCTGGTCGTGGGCCGCGCGCGCAGAATCCAGCGCTTCATGTCGCAGCCATTCGCGGTGGCCGAGCAGTTCACCGGCATCAAGGGCCAGTATGTGAAGCTCGAGGAAACGATTTCATCGTTCGAGCGGCTCGTCGCCGGAGAGTTCGATCAGTATCCCGAGCAGGCGTTCTTCATGCAGGGCGCGATCGATGGAGTGGTCGAGGCTGCGCAGAAGCTCTCGAATTCGTAAGAGATGCTGAAGGTATCTGTGATTTCGCCCGAAGCGGTCCTTTTCCAGGGCGAAACCGAGTCGGTCATTGCTCCGGCGTACGACGGAGAGATCGGCATTCTTACAGGCCACGCACCACTGATGGCGCTGCTCGGCGATGGGGAGCTGCGTCTTGGCGGCGGGTCGGGCCGCCGCTTCAACGTCAGCGGCGGCTTCATGCAGGTGCTGAACAACGACGTGCGGATCGTGACCGAAAAGGCGACCGTCGCGGGCTGACCGCCGAGGCGGTGATGTTGGCGGTTTGCTGCCTGTCGTCTGCCCCCAACCGGCCGCCAGATTAGGCGACAGTAATGCGTCGGTGCTGACGCATATTTATGTCGGATGGCCTGGGCCCCATTCTGCATGGGCTGCCAAAACGGGCACTTCTGTTGACAACCCCGTTTCCAACGACCTAATTACCGGAATTATGAAGCACCGACGCTCGCCGTACCCGGCCTGTCGTTGGCATCCGTTGTTCCTGCATTCGCCGCGCGACCCCCGCCATCGCTCGGAGGTGCAGGCCACGAAGTAATCGTTGTCGGCAACCGTCAGAGACGTTTTGCGGTGACAGCGACAAGCCCCACATCCCAGTTTCACTTTCTGCGAGGTGTAGTATGGGAATGACAGGTAAGGTCTCTCGCTTCCTAGCGATAGCGGGCGTCGTGTTCGGGATTGCTCCGGCACTCGCCCAGGCGCAGGGAACGAACATCAGTGGCCAGGTGACCGGCACAGGTGGAACACCGATCGTCGGCGCCAGCGTGAGCATTCCGACACAGCGCGTTGGCGGATTCACGGACGACGCTGGGCGGTACAGCTTCACCGCTCCCGCATCCGTAACAGGCACGACCGTCACTGTGATGGTGCGCCGCCTGGGCTATTCGCCAAGCTCGGCGGCGGTCACGCTCACGGGGGCAGCGGTAACACAGAACTTCAGTCTCTCGGCCTCGGCAACTGAGCTGCAGGGCGTCGTGGTGACGGCGCTCGGACTCACGAGAGAGAAGAGCCGCCTCGGAACCGCGCAGCAGCAGCTCAGCAGCGACGAAATCAATCAGACCAAGGCGCTGAACGTGGTCGAGCAGCTCGAGGGCAAGATATCGGGTGTCACCATCACCGGTGCGAGCACGCAAGGCGGATCAGCCAACATCATCATTCGTGGCGCGAACTCGATTACCGGGAATAATCAGCCGATCTTCATCGTCGACGGGGTGCCGATCTCCAACCAGGACCACGCCACTGGCACTAGCCCCGGAGCTTTAGCCAACTCAAACGGCGGCTACGATCTGGGAAGCGGAATCAGCGACATCAACCCAAGCGACATAGCCTCGATGACGGTGCTCAAGGGTCCCAATGCCGCGGCTCTATATGGATCGCGGGCAGCGAATGGTGTCATCATCATCACGACTAAAAAGGGCGCCTCGACCGGCGCCCACGCCAATACCGAGATCAACACCTCTTACTCGTTTGACAAGCCGTCGATCCTGCCAACCTTCCAGAATCTCTACGGGCAGGGTGCCGGCGGCCAATTCCAGTACGTTGACGGCCAGGGCGGCGGCAACAACGACTTCAACGACCAAAGCTATGGACCGCGGCTCGATGGCCGCACAATGGGCTGCACATTCATATCGGGCACCACCACATACGATCAGACTCAGCCCTGCACTCAATTCACAAGTCCGACCGTTGGTGCCCCTTGGATTGCTCATCCCGACAACGTGGCGAGTTTCTTCAATACGGGGCATACGAGGTCCACAACTATCGCCTTCAGTGGCGGGACAGACCGGGCCAATGCGCGGCTCTCGCTCGGCAGAGACAATGTCACGGGATTCATCCCGAACAATACGTTCTCCAAGACGTCAGGGTTGCTCAACGGATCGTTGAGAATTAGCGACCGGTTGACTACCGATGCGAGCGTGCAGTACATCCACAACGCGGCAATGAATCGTCCGGGTGTCGGATACGCAAACAGCATCATGGAAGGATTGTTCGTTTGGTTTGGCCGTCAGGTGGACATGAACGCCCTCAGGAATTATCAGCAGGGAGCGACTGTCAACAACGGGCCGCCCAACCGCGAGTTCAACTGGAACTACAACTTCCACAACAATCCGATCTGGATGCAGTATCAGAATCCACTTCAGGACGTGCGCGATCGTGTGATCGGGAATGTCGGGGCGACGTACAGAATTACTGATTGGCTCAACGCGGTTGCCCGAACCGGCTCCGACGTCTATAGCTTCGATGTCAATCACGATTTCGCGCAAGGAAACGTCGAAGGGAACGGTGTCAATCCGGCGTACTTCGGCGCATTCAGTCTGTACAACGAATACAGCAATCAGAGTAACTCGAGCCTTCTATTGAACGCCGACAGAGCGCTCGGCGGTCATTTCCAGTTCACCGGAACCTTGGGCGGTAACAACCGCAAAGAAGTATTCAACGACGCGAATGTCTCCACCAGCGGCATATCGGTGCCGGGGATCTACAACGTCTCCAACGCAGCGGTGACGCCAGAGAATACCCAGTTCTCTTCCCGAAGAGAGGTCAACAGTGTCTTCGGCTCCGCCGCGATCACGTTGAACAACTGGTGGACGGTCGAGGGAACGGCCCGAAACGACTGGTCGTCGACTCTTCCCGCGGGGAGCAACTCCTACTTTTATCCTTCGCTCAACACGTCGGTAGTCGTCACGGACGCGTTACCTGCCCTCAAGAACAAGGTGATTTCGTACCTGAAGCTACGCGCTTCCACCGCCAAAGTCGGGAACGACGCCGATCCGTACAAGCTGCGTACGACGTATAGTGGTCTCTCCACAAAGTTCGGGTCACTCCCGCAATTCACTCTGCAGGACGCCCTGGCCAACGGAGACCTGAAGCCGGAGAAAACGAGCGCCGGTGAATTCGGATTAGAAATGAGTTTGTTTGACGGGCGCGCGACATTCGACGGGAGCCTGTACACCAAGGCGACGAGGAATCAGATCTTCACGATTCCTGTTTCACCCGCTTCGGGGTTTTCCACCAAGTCGGTTAACGCTGGTGAGATTACGAACAAGGGCGGTGAGTTTCTGCTCGGTATCACTCCGATCCAGACCGCGAGCGGGTTCTCCTGGACGTCGACGTTCAATTACTCGCGTAACAAGAGCATGGTCACGACTCTCGCTCCTGGGATCGATACTTACATCATCGGAAGCACCTGGTACACCGACGTCCAGGCGCGAGCGGGTGAGCCTTATGGCTCTCTTTTCGGATACTCGTTCCTGCGCGATAGCGCGACCGGCGAGCTGCTCCTCCACAACGGCATAACCCAAGTCGGACCCCGCAAGGTTCTCGGCAACATTCAGCCGAGGTGGACTGGGGGCTGGAGCAACCAATTCAATTACAAGAGCTTCAGCTTGAACGCCCTTTTCGACATTAAGCGCGGCGGAGACATCTTCAGCATCACCAACTATTTTGGCGATTATACCGGAGTGCTGGCGCAGACTCTAAAGGGCCGCGAGGTCGATTGGAACAAGCCCGGTGTCGTCGTCAAAGGCATCGATGACGTTACAGGCCAGCAGAACACAACCAACGTCACGACCGAGCAGTATTTGCAGAACATCTTCCCGGTCAACGAACCGTATATCTATGACGCGAGCTACGTGAAGCTGCGCGAGGTTCGCATCGGACTCGATCTGCCGCAGCGCTGGGCCAGCGTGTTCAACGCCCGCGCGGTGAACGTTGCGCTCTCAGGACGGAACCTGCACACATGGACGAAGGTTCCCAACATTGATCCTGAGTTCGCATTTCAGAGCGGAAACTTTCAGGGGATCGAATTCGCAGCACTTCCCACGGCGCGGTCGATTGGGATCAATGTCCGCGTAACGCCATAGCCCATAACCGAGATACAGCCAAAATGATGAATAAAAAACTTTTAGCCGTCAGCTCGGGTCTCGCGCTCGCCATAGGCGTTGTCGCCTGCAACTCCGACAAGCTCACGGCTCTAAACAAGAATCCGAACAGTCCCGAGGACGTACCTGCGACTACCCTGTTCACGACGGCGTCCGAAAGCATCGTCAACCAGTGGCTCGGCGGAGGATACGATCTCCGCGGAGCCGAGTTTCTGGTGCAGCATCTTGCTGAAGTGCAATATCCAGATGAGGATCGTTACGCCCGCCTCACGGGCGGCTCGACGACGCCTTATTTCGACAATCCATACATAACCGAGCTCGAGGACTTGCAAAAGGTTGTCTCGAAGGGCTTGTCGGCGAAGCAAGCGGGGCTGTACGGGCCTGCGCTTGCCCTGCGCACCTGGGGATTCGGATTTCTGACGGATACGTGGGGCGACGTTCCCTACTTCGATGCCCTGAAGGGTGACAGTGCCGGCGGATCGCTCGGTCCCAAGTATGACCAGCAAAAGCTCATTTACGCCGACTTCTTCAAGGTGCTCGGCCAGGCCAGCACGGACATGGCGTCGTCATCCGCCGCGGGTAGTCTCGGCTCGGCAGATCCGATCTATAACGGTGATCTGGGCAAGTGGCAGAAGTTTTCAAATTCTTTGCGGGCGCGCTACGCACTGCGGCTGATCAACGTAGATCCCGCGACCGCGGATGCTGAGTTGAAGGCTGCTCTCGCCGCGCCAGGCGGACTCATCACCTCCAACGCCGACAATGCCATATTGAGTTGGCCTGGCGACGGCGTATACGACAATCCGTGGGCCGACAATTTCAAGACGCGCGACGATCATCGAATGTCGATCGTGCTCATGAACCTGATGAAGGCACACAACGACCCGCGGATTCCAATTTTCGCGCAGCCGAATCAGGTGGACGGTACGTACACGGGTGCGCCGAACGCTCTTCTCGCCGCCGACGTCACCGCGTACCTGACAGCAGCGTCGCGTCCGGGCCTGTTCATTTATCCGGGCGCAACCGTCTACGGCACATACGGCTGCTGCGGGTCGAGTTTCCCCTCGTTCCTTCTAACGGCTGCCGAGGTCAACCTCATCCTGGCCGAGGCCGCGGAGCGTGGTATCGGCGGTCTCACGCCAGCACAAGCAGCTGGATACTATACAGCGGGCGTCACGGCGTCGATGCAGATGTGGGGCGCGACAGACGCAACGGCCATTGCCTCGTATCTGGGCCAGCCAGGCGTCGCATATGCTGGCGGCACACCAGGGCTCATTCAAATCGCCGATCAGAAATACATCACGCTGTTCACTGATGGCGGTCAGGCGTGGGCGGAGTGGCGGCGGACGTGCCAGCCGGCGACAATTCAGCCCGGCCCCGCGGCCCTTGCCAGCAATATCCCGCGAAGGCTCGAGTACTCGATCACCGAGATATCGGTGAACGGAGCAAACGTGGATGCGGCAAAAACCGATCAGGGCGCGGATACATTTGAGACCCGGATGTACTGGGATACGAAACCACAGGCCTCGCCGACATGGTTCGCCGCATGTGGTATCCGCGGCCAAGCTCCAGCGCCGTAACGACTGCTCGTCGGAAAAATGAGAAAGCCCCTCGAATTGAGGGGCTTTCTCACATCATGACCTTGAGGCTATCGACTTTTTGTCCAAACAACTATAGCGCCGCAGCCGGCCCCTGCGCGATCCATGTATTCTCCGGGAAGCGTCGACCATGAGTTGTAGACCTCGATGCCGCCGACATCCATCGGGCTGGCGACGTCGTCGAGCTCCGCGTTAGGAACGCGCATACCATCGACCCAAATCATCGGCTGACATCCGCGCAGTCTTACAATGTTTCCCACGCGCCCCGAAGCTCTGACGGTCGCCCCTGGAATTGTGCGAAACAGCTCGCTGACAAACACAGGTCCCTGCCGCTCGATCTCGGTGCGCTCGATGAATCGGCCAAAATTGTTTTGCCGCTTGTGCATATAAAAAGGATCAAGCCGGCTATCGGTTCCCTCGACAAATACGGGAGCGACGTCGCCAGGAACGATTTGCAGTGTCAACGAGAGAGGATTGAGAGGGGTCGCACCTGTTACCTCCAACAGGAGCGTGTGGGCGCGGTAGCCAAGTCGGCGCGCGGTCAACGAGACGGGGCCGGGAGGAACGCCATCAAACGAAAACCGACCGTCATTCGCCGTGCGAAAAATGCGACGGTTTTCGCCCTGCCTGGCGAGCACGAGCTCGACGCTCTCAATCGGTGCCTTGCTTTCGTCGGTCACGATACCGCTAACAGTGAACGGCCTAACTGACTGTGCGGGTTGACTCTGTGCGTACAGGTCACGACAGCTGAAACCAGTTGCGAACATTAGCGCAGCGCTCACGAGAATTGAGAGTCTGGCGCGATCACACATGCAGCATCTCCCTGTAAGAGATTCCTCATTCACGGTGCCCTCGGTGACTTCTGTTGTCAAGCTCGGGTCATCGATTGGCTGGACAAGGCATTATGGGACCTTCAAGCCCTGGCTTGCGAATTGCCCCGCTAATGGTCATAACATCATTTCAGACAATCGCTTATGGCTGACACTACTCATCTGCCGATCCTCGTGGTCGACGACAATCCGGACAACGCGCACATCATTCGGGACTACCTCGGGGCACGGGGCTACCCGATAACGGTCGCGTACAACGGAGACGACGCGTTGAAGGCGTTCGAAGAGGTAAAGCCGGCGTTGGTTCTTCTCGATGTGATGATGCCGGGACGGGACGGCTGGCAGGTCTGTCGCGAGATGAAGCAGCATCCAACCCTTGGCCGCAGCGTGCGCATCGTCATGGTCACGGCACTCGACGACTGGGTGAACAAGAGGCAGGCTCTTCAAACGGGCGCGGACGATTTCGTCGAGAAGCCGTTCGAGCTCTCAAAGCTGGTAGCGACCGTCGAGCGTAACATGAAGCTGTTTGCTCCGGCCGCCGCCGCCACCGGCGCCTCGCCCGCCAAATCGTCCCGCTAAGCGTGGATTACCACCAGCTTCTCCGCGACTCGCTCACGCGCCTTCCGACGGTAGCGGCAACAATCGACAGTATCCGGAAGTCGGTTCAGGACAGGGGCGAGATCGTCATTCTGTATTTCAACTTCGACCACTATTCCAAGGTCGAGGAGGTTTACGGGTGGGAAAAACTGGACAGCGTGCTCGAGACCACTGGTGAGGTGATGCGCGATTTCCTGAGCAAGAGCTCCCTGGCATCGTCGAAGCTCATGGTCGCCTTTCCCAACGACGACGACTTCGTGTTCTTCCACGTCCCCCAGGACGATACTCCCGCCGCTACTGACGCCGAGATTACCGAAATCACGGTCGGGCTGAAGGAAGCGGTGTCTTCCCAGATCGAGCGCGTGCACGGCGAAGACATCGCCGCTCTCTTCGACATCTTCGTGGGACGCGCGCTCGTCGTCTACAATCCGAAGCTCCGGCTCGAGCGGCAGATCTATCGCGGAATTCGGGAAGCGGCGAACGCGTCGAAGAGCCTCGAGCACCGCGAAGAGGCGAAGAAGGTCGCGGACCTGCGGGAGACGCTGCGGAGTCGCGGCCTTTACATCGAATATCACCCGATCGTCGTCACCGACGACAAGAGGGTGTTCGGATACGAGGCGCTCGCGCGCGGGACGATGCGCAGCATGCGCAGCCCGGATGTGATGTTCGAGATCGCCGCGCAGTCGGATCTGATCTGGGATTTGAGCCGCCTGTGCCGGGAACGCGCGATCGAAGGCATGGGAAAGCTCCTCAAGGACGGCGAGCTCCTGTTCATGAACGTGGACCCGGCGGACTTCGCGGATCCTTCATTCGACGTCAAAGCGCTCAAGGTGAAAGACCCGAGCCGCGTCGTGATCGAGATCACGGAGCGCACCGCCATCAAGGACTATCCGAAATTCCGCGGACGGCTCAAGGAATTCCGTGACGAGGGCTACCGCTTCGCCGTCGACGACGCCGGGAGCGGCTACGCCGGTCTGGGCTCGATTGCGAATCTGGAACCCGATTTCATCAAGCTCGACATGTCGCTCATCAACTGCATCGACCAGAATTTCATCAAGCAGAATCTGGTCGAGACGATGGTGCGCTTCGCCAACGAGCACGGCGCGATGGTCATCGCCGAAGGCGTCGAGCGCAAGGAAGAGTACGACATGGTGAAATCACTCGGCGTTCACCTGGTACAGGGATTCTATGTCCACAAGCCGAGCACGAGCGCGGTGACTTATCGCCCGCCCGTGCTTCCGCCGCAGGTGCTCACCGAGCCAGCAGAGCCGTAACCAGATCGTACGAGCGCTCCGCCGCGCCGAGGCCATCCCGTACCATCGCGCGCGCTGACGCGCCCGCCGCGTCGCGGGCGGGAACAGACCCGAGCCAGTAGCCGAGGCGGATCGTGAGGTCGGCCACTCCCGTGATCACGGCTCCGCCTCCCGCCTGAACCAGCTTCGCCGCTTCGCGGCTCTTCTCGTGACGCGGGCCGAACATCACGGGAGCGCCGAATGCCGCGGGCTCCAGGATGGAGTGCAAGCCCTCGGAATGAAATCCACCGCCTACGTAGGCCACGTCCGCCAGCGCGTAGAGGTCGCCGAGCATTCCGAACCGATCGACGAGAATGACGTCGGCGGTATGCGCGCCGGGTGCGTCGATTCGCGCCAGTGTGAGAGCGCGCGACCGAGCCCAGCTCTCGATCGAGCGCAGGTGCGCGTCGCTCGCCTCGTGCGGGGCAACCACGAGTCGCGCGTCGGGAATCTTGTCGCGGATCGTTGTCCAGACAGGCAGGAGGTGCTCCTCGTCGGACGGCCAGGTTGAGCCTGCGACGAGGGTGGGGCGCGAGGAGCGCAATCGTTGAACTAAGGGAGAGGTGAGCTGCGAGCGCGCCCACACCTGGTCGAACCGCGTGTCGCCCGTCACGGCTACGCGATCGCCTCGCACGCCTTGCTCGCGCAGCCGCTCGGCGTCGGCCTCATCGATGGCGCCGACGCGATCGATCGAGCGATAGGCGTCGCCCAGAAGTGCCCGGGCGAAAAATCCGCGACGTCGCGAGGACTCGGGCAGCGTCGCGCTGATCACGCCGACGAGAACGCGCGCGGCTGCGGCGCGCTCGGTGAGCGCCGGCCAGATGTCGAGCTTGCTGTAAACGAGTGCGCTGGGCCGAAGCGCGGACACCACCGCGGCCGCGTGGTCGAACGTGTCGAACGGCAGATAATCGGTGAAATCCGCACGCACCGACTTCGCGAACTGCTCGGCACTGGGCGAATAGAAAGTATAGGCGATCTGGATATCGGGGCGACGCGCGCGCACGAGCTCGATGACGGGCAGCGCCTGGAGCCCTTCGCCGACCGAGGGCGCGTGGAACCAGACCAGCGGGCGAGCGGCATCGCGGGAGGTCGCGCCCCATCTCTCGTAGCGATCAACGAGTCCGCGCCGGCCACTGACCCCGCGACGGAATTTGGATTTGCCGGCGGGAACTACGCGGACGAGCGCGTCCGTTACGAGCCCCGCGAACGCGTAGGGAATTCGCAGCAGCGGTTTCACAGCTGGCCCCTTCTGAGGCGTTGTACGGTCGAGGTCTTACGGAGTGGTCTTTTTGCTTTTCACCTGAGCGGAGTCGATCGCCTTCCGCAGCTCCTCGATTGGCTGCGCGCCGGTGAGGATCTTGTCGCCGATCATGAAGCTCGGTGTCGCGGCAGCGCCGGCTCTGGACGCGCGGTCGTGATCCGCCTCGATGAGCGGTTTCATCATTCCCGATTTAACACAGTCCCGCCAGCGCTTCATGTCCAATCCGTTGGCCTGGGCGAGCGAGTCGAAGACGGGCGTCGGCGAGCTCAAGGTCTCCCAGTGGCTCTGAGTCGCGAAGAGGCCGTCGTGCATCGGCCAGAATTTGTCCTGTGCTCCGGCGCACATCGCGGACTCGGCGGCCGGCCAGGCGTGGACGTGGCTGGCGAGCGGGAAGTTCACGTAGGCGAGTCGAACCTTGCCCGTCTTCACGTACTGA
This sequence comes from Gemmatimonadota bacterium, assembly GCA_003134685.1. Lineage (GTDB taxonomy): Bacteria > Gemmatimonadota > Gemmatimonadetes > Gemmatimonadales > Gemmatimonadaceae > UBA4720. The sequence goes on from PLCA01000016.1 coordinate 203,272, forward strand.
TCGCGAAAGGTGGCGTACGTCTGGTCGTGCCACTGCTTGCAATAAGGGCACTGAAAGTCGCTGACTTCGATCACCCAGACTGGCGCGCTGGCGCTCCCCTGAATCCGGGCGAGGTCAGCGCGCGTAATGTTAGAATCCAGTGGCGCTGGCTTAGCCGCGACCGAAGCAGTCTCAGCTTTCGTCACGGTCGTGGTTTCGGCGCCGCGTGTGGTGTTGCCGGCGGGAGCGCACGCGAGAAAAAGCGCCAGCGCGCCAACGGTACTGATGTGGTTGACTTGGGTGGGAATCATCTGCTAAATAGACCTCCTGCCAAACCATGAAATCAAGGGAGAGTAGATACTTACTTCTGTTCTGATCGGTTTTCCTTCGACGGCGACTTTTTTCGCCGTTCTGCGAACATCCTGGCTCTTCCTCCTTCCACAAGGCCTCCAGATCCCGCCGCCAACCGGGCTGGTGAACGATTTCGCGCACGTGATTCAGCCCGACGCGATTCAGCGAATGGAGCGAATCGCGGAGGATGTGCGCACGAAATCGCGGGGCGAGATGACGATCGTCACGCTTCCCGACATCGGCACCCGCGACGTGCAGGAAGTCGCGCTCGAGATCGGACGCCAGTGGAAGGTGGGCAAGATCGGGAATCCCGGCGATCCCACCCGGAACGCGGGCGCCGTGATTCTTCTCGTTCCGAAGGAGACGAGCAAGGACGGACGCGGACATTGCTTCATCGCGACGGGCCGTGGCGCGGAAGGATTCATCACGGATGCGGACGCGGGAGACATCTGCCGCGAAGCGACTCCGGCTTTCATGCAGAAGGACTACAGTACGGGCCTCGAGCTCGTCACTCTGCGAACCGCCGAACGATTCGCGAAGGAGTTCAATTTTCAGCTGGACACGGCACTCGTGCCGCCGACGCCGCAAAGGAGCTACGACTACCCCAGCGGTAACGGAGGTGGAAGTGGCGGGATTCCTCCGTGGGTGTTCCTCCTCATCTTCTTTTTCGTGCTCAGCTTTCTGAGCCGGTTGAGCCGGCGGGGCGGCGGGAGAGGGTGCGGTCCGGGGTGCATTCCAATCATCATCCCGACAGGCGGGTTCGGCGGTGGGCGTGGCGGATGGGGCGGAGGTGGCGGCGGCTTTGGCGGCGGTGGTGGGGGTTTCGGTGGCTTTGGTGGTGGTGGCGGTTTTGGTGGTGGCGGTGGCGGCTCGAGCTGGTAAGGGAGCCCGGGATCGTCGAATGACGAAACAGGCACTGTCGCGCACCCGTTAGTAAGGACTTGGACTATGATGAAACTCGAGGAACTGGTCAGTCAACTTCAGCTCGCGTACGGCGACGGGCTTCGATCGGTGGTGCTGTTCGGGTCCGCGGTGGCGGGCGAGCACAATCCGAAGAATTCCGACTACAACGTGCTCGTAATCGTGGACTCGCTGCCGCTCGCGCGGCTTCGCGCGGTCGCCGCGGTTTCGAAGGCGTGGGCTGAGGATGGAAATCCGCCGCCGATGACGTTCACCACGAACGAATGGAAATCGTCGGCCGACATTTTCCCGATGGAGTACGCGGACATTCTGGAGCGGCATCGAGTGCTGTTCGGAGATCCGCCGTTCGATGGGATGCGAGTCGCCCCATCCGACCTGCGCCTCCAGGTAGAGCAGCAGACGATGGGAAAGCTGCTGCAGCTGCGGCAGGCGACAATGGGCGCGGGGGGCGACACCAAGCTGCAGCTCGAGGTTCTTGAAAAGAGTTTGAGCACGCTGATGGTGATCTTTCGCGGCGTGTCGCGGCTAGTGGGGCAGGCGCCATCGCAGGACTACGAGGAGCTGACGCGAGCTTTGGCTCTTCGGGCCGGATTCTCACCGGAGCCATTTGTGAAGGTAATTCGGCACGTGCGAGGAACGGAGAAGATTTCGCGCGAGACCGCTGCCGGGATTCTGGAGGGATATCTGGCGGCGATGGAGCGGCTGGTGGCATATCTCAACGAATTCAGAGGGTAAATTGCTGTGGGCTTTGGCCGCACAGAGTGTCGTCAATCTCCACTTAAAGGATGGATTACAATGAAGCTACGCTCGGCGTTATGGTTTTCCCCACTGATCCTGGCTTTGGCAGGATGCGGATATAATCAGATTCAGCAGCTCGATGAGACCGCGGCGCAGGCGAAGCAGCAGATTTCGGTGCAGCTGCAGCGCCGGGCGGATCTAGTACCGAATCTCGTCAACACGGTGAAGGGCTACGCTCAGCACGAGGAAGCAGTGTTCACGCAGGTCGCTCAGGCACGCGCCGGGCTGGCTGGGGCAATCCAGACAGGCGATCCACAGCAGATGGCGACTGCCAACGGTCAGCTGACCGGCGCCCTCGGCAGATTGCTCGCAATCTCGGAGGCCTATCCGCAACTCAAGGCGGACCAGGGATTTCTGCGTCTTCAGGACGAGCTGACCGGGACCGAGAATCGGATCGCGACCTCGCGCAACGACTATAATGATGCGGTCAAGGCGTATAACGCCTACATCCGGACCTTCCCGCAGGCTATTACGGCGAAGGTGACCGGGGCGAAACCGCGAACATATTTCGAGGCTGCGGCGGGAACCGAGGCACCTCCAACGGTCGATTTCGGGACGCGACCGACTCCAAGCAAGGCGACTCCAGCCGCCCCCAAGACCCCTTGACTAGCGGCAATCGGGCAAAAACGCCGGCCTTAGAGCCGGCGTTTTTTGTTGGGGGGTGAGTGCGGGCTTGTGGTCCGCCGGCCACCCGCCGGCATCGTTCACTCTTGACACCTCATGTCGCGACACCTAAATAGGTGCGACCTGAACACCAAGCAGAGTCCCTACTACTCTGCCGGGCTCCCGGCGCCTGTTGCTGCGAGCCTCACTCATCCAAGCTGGAGAACAGGAATGAAAAGGATTAGCTCGTCAGTTTTCTCATTGCTATTGCTGGTGCTCGTGAGCGCCAGCGCCTTTGCACAGACGCGTCGCGTCAGCGGACGCATTACTGTCGAGGGCAGCGGTGAACCCGTCGTTGCAGCGAGTGTCAACCTCGTTGGAACGTCAGTCGGCACTTACACCGACGATCAGGGCCGCTTCTCCCTGAACGTCCCCGATGGCCCAGCGACGCTCCGCGTCCGGCGCATCGGCTACACACAGAAGACGCTGGCTATACCGGCCGGCGCAACCGATGCCAATGTCTCGCTTGCTCGCGACGCGCTGCAGCTCGAGACACAGGTCATCACCGGCACGGCGACGAGCGTCTCGAGCGTAAACGCGGCAAACGCCGTAACGGTCGTATCGGGCGAGAAGCTCAATCGCGTAGCCGCGCAGACGATCGACTACGCGCTTCAGGGCAAGATCCCCGGAGCAGTTATCACCCAGAACTCCGGCGCTCCAGGCGGGGGAGTTCAAATTCAGCTTCGCGGCGTATCGACGATCAACGCAGGCTTTCTGCCGTTGTACGTCATCGATGGCGTCATCGTCGACAACTCGTCGATCGCGAACGGCCTCAATGCCATCACAGGCGCGGCAGGCGGCAACTTCGGGTCGTCGCAGGATCAGCGCGTCAATCGGACCGCCGACATCAACCCGAACGACATCGAGAGCATTCAGGTTCTCAAGGGGCCATCGGCCAGCTCGATCTACGGGTCCCGCGGCACGAACGGCGTAATCATCATTACGACGAAGCAGGGCCAGGCTGGGAAGACGACGCTCGACGTAACTCAGCGTTTCGGTACCGCCGCGCTCTCGAACAAGATAGTGCCCCGCTGCTTCGGTTCCGCTCAGGAACTCATCGACGCTGGATTCGATTCGACCGGCTTTGGTGCTTCTCCGAACAAGTGCAACGATTACATGCAGGAGCTCTACGGCGAGCACCCGTTCAACTACCAGACCGTTGCGTCATTGCGTGGCGCGAGCACCGGCGGCACGAACTTCTTCGTGTCCGGATTGGTCCAGCACGACGGCGGACTCGTAGTCAACGACAACTACGCCAAGCAGTCACTGCGCGTAAACCTCGGGCAGCAGCTTTCGCGCCTCAGTCTGCGCGCGAACACCGAGCTGATTCACTCGCTCACGGCCCGCGGAATCAGCGGAAACGACAACACGAACATCAATCCCATAACGACGTTTGCATTTACTCCCTCTTTTGTGGGCCTTCAGCGTCTGCCGGACGGAACTTTCCCGAGCGGCTTGACCGCAGTCGGTAACAGCAATCCATTCCAGAACGCCGTGCTGGTCAAGACGCCGGAAGACGTGTTCCGTTTACTCGGAAGCGGATCGGCTTCGTACAACCTGCTGTCATCGGAGCGGCAGACGCTCGACTTCACACTAAGCGGTGGTATCGACGCCTATTCTGACCACGCGAAAATCATCTCTCCCGCGACGAGCTATTTCGAGCAGCTCAATTCATTTCCGGGAACGATCGTCGTCAACAATGCAAACGTCTTCACGGGCAACCTCGGTGGAAACTTTACGCACCGGTTGATTCGCGACCGGTTTACCGCGACAACATCGGCGGGATTTGGTCAGGTCAGGCAGAACTCCGACATCATGACAAGTACCGGTCGAGGCATTTTCCCGGGCGTCACCAACGTGGCGTCGGGAACGCAGACCTTCACGGCCGAAACCCAAGGCATCAACAAGTCACAGTCGATCTACGGGCAGGAAGAGTTTCTGACGATGGGGGAGAGGCTGCTGCTCACCGCCGCGATCAACGGAGAGCGGACGAGCAATAACGGTGATCCGACCAAGTATTATGCCTATCCCAAGTTCTCGGGCTCATACCGTATGCCAGTACCGGTCTCGAAGGTAGACGAGCTCAAACTGCGCCTGGCCTATGGAAAGGCAGGTAATCAGCCTACGAGCGGAAAATTCACATTCCTTACAAATCTCATCGATCAAGGCGTCACTGGATTCCGGGCTTCGACGGCTTTGGGCTTACCTGGTATAAAGCCTGAGATCGCGACCGAACTAGAGGGAGGTTTCGATCTCACTCTGTTTGGTGGACGCACGAGATTGTCAGCCACGCAATTCCGGAAACAGATCGACGATCTCATTCTATCGGCGGCTCTTGCCCCGTCGACAGGCTTCTCCACCGTCGCGATCAACGGCGGTCAGATCGTCAACCATGGTACCGAGCTCGAGCTCGAGATGACGCCAATCCGCACGGACAATTTTTCCTGGGTTTCCGGGACGACTTATTCGAGCGCGAAGGGAAAGGTCACGCAGCTTCCCGTGCCGGGGTTCATCCCCGCTTCCGGATCGTTCGGCAGCCGCTTCGGCAATGCGTTCGTTCAGCAGGGCCAGCTCATAACGGTCGTGCAGGCTGTGAACGGATGCTCGGCACTGAACGCGGCTGGAACATGCCCATCTGCGAATCGACTCCTGGAGTTCGTGGGGAACGCGGCGCCTGACTATGAGATGGGATTCAACAATGACATCAGCTTCGGCCGGTTCCGCTTTTCTTCGCTCGTCGATTGGAGAAAGGGTGGCCTTGGAGTCAACCTCACCAACGACTACTTCGTCGGCTCCGGCACGCTCGCAGACACGGCTAGGTCCAGCGCAATGCTTTCAGCTTTCTCGAAAGGCACGGACGTCTGGCTGGAGAACACCGGCTTCGTCAAGATTCGCGAGATGACGCTCGGTTACGAGCTGCCGGCGGCGCTAGCGTCCCGCCTCTTCAACGGCCACGCGGAAAATGCGCGAATTGAGATCAGCGGACGAAACCTCAAAACGTGGACGAAGTACACGGGTCTTGATCCAGAGGTCTCGAACTTCGGCAATCAGTCCCTCGGACGGTTCCAGGATGTCACTCCGTATCCGCCCAGCCGTGTGTTCTACTTCACGGTTTCCACAACCTTCTAAACCGAGCGATTAATCAGATGAAGCGATATACAACGATTGCACTCGCGGCGGCCGCTCTGGTCGCAGCAGGGTGTAAAGACAATCCGGTGGCGAATCCGATCGACGCGCCAACTGTCGGTGCGTTGGCTGGAGCGCTAACGAGAGTGACGCTGCAGCAGCTCGCGACAGGTGTCTTGGCGCAGGACCGCGCGCAAGCAACGGGGTTCGCGTACGTGCTCGAGGCCGAGATATTCGCCCGCGACGCCTATCGAATCGATCCGTCGGAGCCGCGGTATGTACAGGAGACGCTCCAAGGAAACCCCGATCCTGGCAGCTTTGCCGGAGGCGGCGCGTGGGCCGGTTATTACACGGCAATCCGCGCCGGGAATAATCTCATTCTGGCGTTGCCGGCCACAGCGAATTCCCAATTCACAACTGAGGAAATCAATGCGACGCGCGGCTTCGCTCGGACAATTAAGGCTCTGGACTACTGGCGCGTCATGGAATATCACGACTCGGTGGGAGCCACGATCCAGACAGACGACGGGGCCGCGGTGACGCCTATCCGCTGCAAGACGGCGGTGCTCGCCTACATCGCGTCCCTGCTCGACAGCGCCAATGCCGACTTTACGGCTGCCGGCGGTTCCACGGTGCTGCCGTTCGCGATGCCCAGCGGATTTACGGCATTCGGGCACGATTACTCGACTGTTGCCAACCTGGTGAAATTCAACCGTGGGTTGAAGGGCAAGATCGATTTCTATCGTGGATTGGATCGCACGAATCCAACACCCGCATTATTCCCAACAGCAATCGCTGAGCTGACACAGGCGCTTGGTGGGGCGGCTCCAGGTGCGGTGCCAGCGGCGGACTTCGCTAAGGGACCGTATTACGTGTTCGTGCCGGGAGGATCTGAAAACACTCCCAACCCGCTTTCTGACGCGAAGGTCGGATTGAATCCACTGGTTGGGGATAGCATCCAGTCGGGCGACACTCGTGCCGCGAAGATCGTTCCCCGTACCGTACTGTCCGGATTTGGCCTCTCCACGGCCATCACGTATATAGGGACAGTCTCCACCAACGCCGCAAACCAGTCCGCTCCCATGGGCATTCTAAGGGACGAGGAACTGGTTCTGTTGAGAGCACAGGCGGAGATCGAGGCGGGTCAGTTGGCCAATGCGATTCTCGACATCAACGATGTCCGGACGAACTATGGTCTGGCGGCGGTTGCACCGGTTGACAAGACCTCTGCCATCAACGCGGTTCTGTACGAGAAGCGTTATTCGCTCCTGTTCGAAGGACCTATGCGGCTTGACGATCTCAGAGAGTACGGCCGCCTGAATGGGAACTTCCTGCGTATGGAGAGTGCTACGGATCCTTTCAACGCGGCGTTGCCGATTACTCGCGGCGAGCTCAACGCCCGCGGATTAACGACGAATCCTGCCTGCACTCCATGATGCTGGCAGAAGGCGGTTTGGTGTAGTAGTGGCCGGCTCGGGATAGTTTGTCCCGAGCCGGTTTTGCTTTCGCGGGGCTTGGATTATGCAGCGCGAGTCCCAAAGATGAATCTGCAGTGGGAGGTCTTATGATTCCGCGCTGGGTGGTCGCACTTACGCTAACTATCGCAGTCGGTTGTTCGCATCCGAAGCTCGGTCCTGGCGACTTATACAACTCACAGGTGATCACGGAAGACGAGATCGTTGCATCGCGAGGTTCCAACGCATACGATGTCATCCACAAGCTGCGATCGAATTTCCTCACCAATCGGGGTGAGACCAGCCTCAACAGGAACCAGTCGAACCCGTATCCAACGGTATACGTTGACGACCAGGAATTCGGATCGATCAGCACTCTCTCGAGCATCCCCGCGGCGCAAATCACGATGATTCAACTCTATCGTGTTTCAGAGGCCAACGCGAAATACGGGAGCCACAACCTGAGCGGAGTGATCGCGATCACTACGCGGCACTAGGCGGCTGGCGCTGTCTCGGCCTTCGGAAATAGCGACGCTCCTTTTTGAACCTTCCACCCGGTCGGATCGAGTCGCTCCAGCTCGTTGAACCGAATCTCTCCCGGTGAGCCAGGAGCGCCAAGCGCGCTCCAGAGCTCGTCCGCCTTGTTGGGCATGAAGGGCCAGAGATAAACCGCCTGCCGCACGAGCTGCCTCACCAATGTCGCGAGCGTGCTCTCCAGCTCGGCGCGGTTCGCCGGATCCTTGGCCAGCTTCCACGGCGCCTGCCGATCGACGTACTCGTTCGCGCGGGCAATTGTCTGCCACACGGTCCGAAGCGCCTCGTGGAGGAGAAATCCCTTCGGACCGATCGAGGCATGGTAGGCCTCGAGATCCTTTGCGTCCGCGGTGTCTATCTCGTTGCGATCGCCCCTCGGCACGACCGCACCGCAGTAGCGCTCGACCATCGAGATCGTGCGGCTGGCGAGATTGCCGAGGCCGTTGGCGAGATCGGCGTTGTACCGCTCCTCGAATCTCTCCCAGGAAAAGTTTCCGTCGCCGTCGAAGGGAACCTCGCGGATGAGGAAGTAGCGGAACGCGTCGGGGCCGTACCGCCCGATGGCGTCGCGCAGGTCGAGATTTCCTCCCGCCGACTTGCTCACGCGCGAGCCACCGACGAGCACGAAGCCGTGCACCCAGATGCGCTTTGGCACTTCGAGTCCCGCTGCCATCAGCATCGCGGGCCAGATCAATGCGTGAAAGCGCGTGATGTCCTTGCCGATCAAATGCAAATCGGCGGGCCAGAGCTTTTCGAAATCAGGATTCGGAAACCCCGTCGCGGTCAGGTAATTCGGCAAGGCGTCGAACCACACGTAAGTCGTCTGGATGTCGCCGCCGCTTCCCGGGCGCGGGAAGGGAACGCCCCATGAGAACCGGCTCCGGCTGGCGGAGACGTCCTCGAGGCCCGAATCGATCAACGAAAGAATCTCGTTGCGACGCGATTTCGGTTGAAGAAACTCCTCGGTCGATACGAGTTTCTTCAGGCGATCAGAGTACGCGCTGAGGCGAAAGAACCAGTTCTTCTCCTCGACCCACTCGAGCGTGCGGGTCGGGTGCAGGATGCACTTCCTGTCGACGATCTCGTTGTCCTGCTTGAACGATTCACAACCGACGCAGTACCAGCCCGCGTACGCCTTTTCGTAGAAATCATTGGGAGAGTTGTCGAAGATCTGCTCGATCAGCCGCTTCACGCCCGCCTTGTGGGCGGGGTCAGTCGTGCGGATGAACTGATCGTACGAGATTCCGAGCAACTGCCAGATTTCCTCGGTGCTGTCCGCCACCGCGTCGACCAGCTCTTGGGGCGAGACTCTCCGCTCGGCGGCCGTCTGCGCGACCTTCTGGCCGTGCTCGTCCATTCCGATCAGAAAATGCACATCGTCGCCCAGGAGGCGATGATAGCGTGCTATGACGTCGGCGCCGATTTTCTCATAGGCGTGACCCTGGTGTGGGTCGGCCGTGGCGTAGTCGATCGCCGTAGTGAGGAAGTACTTGGCCAACTAGTGGCCGCCCGTGGAATTTGGCTCGTCGCCACCGCGCCCGCGACGGCCGCCGCGCCTTCCACGCCTGCGCTTGGCCAAACCTTCGGCATCGCGCGCGTTGCTGTCATTGGCCGTGGCATTGGGGCTCGGCCGACGCTCGGCGAAGCTTTCACCGGGGGGAATGAAGACCGGGTGCTCGGCCGTGTAGAGCAGCTCGGGCGAGATCTCGTCGGGACGAATTCCCTCGGCGGCGATCTCTTCCTCGTCGCCGTTCGTGACGGGGGCAGCGACGCCCGTCAGCTCCCTCGTCTCCTCCTTGAACTCGGAGAGCGTGAGCAGCCGCGCGTCGCCCTCCACTCCGCGGAGCGTGATGCGCTCGCGGAAGATGTCCACGCTCACGATTTTCTCTTCGCCGAGCCTGGTCACGAAGATCCGGCCTTCCTTGGGAAAGCGCTTGCGGCTCTGAACATAGAACTCGTGCTCGTAGCGGAGGCAGCACATCAGCCGCCCGCAGGCTCCAGAGATCTGCGACGGATTCAGCGACAGGCGCTGATCCTTGGCCACACCCAGGTTCACGGGCCTCAGCTCGGGAAGCCAGGACGCGGAGCAATACTGCCTTCCGCAGCGCCCAATACCGTCCAGCCGCTTTGCTTCATCGCGCACGCCGATCTGCTTCAGCTCGATGCGCGTGCGGAAGAGCGACGCGAGATCGCGCACGAGATTCCGGAAATCGACGCGCTTGTCGGCGGTGAAATAGAGCGTCAGCTTCTTGCGATCCCACTGCCACTCGGCGTCGGACAGTTTCATGCCGAGTCCGTTGGCTTTCACGCGATCCATCGCCTTGCGACGGGCGTCCTCGTTCAGCCGATCGAGATCCTTCGAGAGCCCGCGATCCTTCTCGGTCGCGAGACGCAGGGCCTTCCGCTCGGGAAGCGACGAGCCGCAGCCGTGCGAGCACCCGCCGTTTCTCTTCTGGGCGAGATCACCGAGGGCGTGGATATGGCCCAGGTCTTCTCCGCGATCGACATCGACGATCACGGCCGCGTGGAGCGGCGGCGGATCGGGATAATCCCAGAGAAAGAACTCCTTACGGTTGCCCTTGAAGGCGACTTCGACGAGGTGCGCCACGCGCTATTCCGTCCACGCGCCGAGACGGAGGAACTTCTGCCTACGACGCCTCACCAACTTCTCAGGTCGCATCTTGCGGAGCTCCTCCAGGTGGCGGTTCACAACCGCCTGGAGCGATTTCGCTGCTGTCTCATGATCGGCGTGCGCTCCACCCTTGGGCTCGGGAACCACCTCGTCGATCACCTTGAGCTCGAGCAGCTCGGGCGCGGTAATACGCAGCGCCGTCGCCGCCTTCTCGCGCATCTCGGGGCTCTTGGCGTCCTTCCAGAGAATCGCCGCGCATCCCTCGACGGAAATCACCGAGTAAACCGCGTTCTCCATCATCAGCACGCGGTCGGCAACCCCCAGCGCAAGCGCACCGCCTGATCCTCCTTCGCCGATTACCGTCGCGATGATCGGAACCTGCAGCTGGCTCATCTCGTACAGATTCCGCGCTATCGCTTCGGATTGACCGCGCTCCTCGGCGCCAAGGCCGGCCCACGCGCCCTGCGTGTCGATAAACGTGAGCACGGGAACGTGGAATTTCTCGGCGAGCTTCATCAGTCGAAGCGCCTTGCGATACCCCTCGGGATGGGGCATTCCGAAATTGCGCTTCAGCTGCTCCTTGGTGTCGCGGCCGCGCTGATGACCGATCACCATCACCGTATCGTCGTCCAGACGCGCCCAGCCGCCGATTATTGCCGCGTCGTCGCGGAAAGCGCGGTCGCCATGGAGCTCGATGAAATCGGTGAACGCGAGCTTGATGTAGTCGGCGGTGAATGGCCGCCTCGGGTTACGGGCGACCTGAACGCGCTGAAACGGCGTGAGGTTCCTGTAAACTTCCTCGCGCAGATCTTCGAGCTTCCGCTCGAGCGGCTCGATCGCCTCGGCGACGCTGAGCTGACTGTCGCCCGCGGTCTTCTTGATTTCGTCGATCTGCCTTTCCAGCTCGGCGATCGGCTTCTCGAACTCGAGTTGTGTTGCTGATGCCACCAGTCAGCTCCCCCGTTGCAGTTTAACGGAAGACTCGCCCAAAATATTACGCAGAGCACTCAACGTTGCGCCATCGGCCGCCAGTGTCAGCGACCTCGAGCGCAGACGTGCCTGTGAGCCCGACCCATCGCTCCACCGGAACTCGAGCGGCGCCGAGCCAGGGTAGGTCTCGGCGATCGCGCGCACATCTGACATCACATCACCCGAGTATGCGCCTTTCGAGAGGTCGATCGCAACAGTCACCTGTCCATTAGTACGCATCTCCGCCAGTTTCGTTGCCGAGTCTACGATGTAGGCGGGGTTGTCGCCTCCCTCATCGCGTCTCGAGTAGGCGCCCTTGATGAGCATCGGCACGTCCGCGCGGATCTGGTCGTTGAGCGTCGCCCACTTCTCCGGGAAGATCAGGACTTCCGCGGATCCGGAAAAGTCCTCGATCGTCAACCGCGCGAACTCGGAGCCGGATTTCTTGCTCATCTGTCGCTTGATGTTGGTGACGACGACGGCGAGCGTCATCGGCTCGGGGCGCCACTTGCCCAGGTCGCTGACGGTGTGCGTGGCGAAAATCTCCGCCTCGGTGCGAAATCTCTCGAGCGGATGGCCGGAGATGTAGAACCCGAGGATTTCTTTTTCCTTTGCCAGACGCTCGGACTCGGTCCACGTCGGGATGTTGGGAAGGCTGTGCGAGGACCCGGCCTTCTCCGTCTCGCCCGCCGGGGCGCCGAAGAGCGACGCCTGCCCGGTCACAAAGTCTTCCTGCTTGAGCGAGGCCTCTCGGATGGCGAGATCGAGCGCCGCCGCGAGCTGCGCGCGGTGTCCTCCGAGCGAATCCATCGCTCCGGCGTGAACGAGTGCATCGAGCACGCGCTTGTTGCAGACGCGGAGATCGATTCTCTCGCAGAGGTCAAACACCGACAGGAAGAGACCGTCTTTCTTGCGCGCGTTGATGATCGAGTCGATGGCCGTGCGTCCGACATTGCGAATGCCGCCAAGGCCGAAGCGGAGTTTCGTCTCGCCGATCACCGTGAACTTGTAGCCGGATTCGTTGACATCGGGGGGCAGGATCTCGAGTCCCGGCTCCTTTGCGCCGGGCACGTGAAGCTGCCGCGCCTCGTTGATGTACTTGACGACGTTATCGGTGTCGCCGATCTGCGACGAGAGGAGTGCCGCCATGAAATCGGCGGGGAAGTGAGCCTTGAGCCAGGCCGTATGATACGAGATGATCGAGTACGCCACCGCGTGGGACTTATTGAAGCCGTAGCGGCCAAAGGTCTCGATCTGGCTCGCGATCTCCTCGATGATCGTGCGATCGTGTCCGAGCCACACCGCCTTCTCGATGAACTTGCCCAGCTCGGCGCGAATCAGCTCGGCGTCCTTTTTCCCCACGGCCTTGCGCAGCACGTCCGCTTCGGCGAGTGATATTCCCGCCAGCGTCTGCGCAATGCGCATCACCTGCTCCTGGTAGGTGATGACGCCGTAGGTGGTCTCGAGAATCGGCTTGAGCTCGGGGAGAATGTAAGAGACCGGCTCCTCGCCGCGCTTCCGTCGCATGTACACCTTGTGCATTCCGGCGTCGAGCGGGCCCGGGCGCATCAGCGCATTCGACGCCACCAGATCGTCGAAAGCATCAGCTCGGATGCTCTTCAGCATGTCGGTCGCCAGCGGGGACTCGAACTGGAAGACGCCGACGGTTCTGCCCGCACGGAGGAGGCGATACGTCTCGGGGTCATCGAGTGGAAGCGCGTCGAGGTCGGGCGCCGAGCCCGTGCGCTCGCCTATTCCTCGCAGCGCGTCGCTGATGACGGTGAGCGTTGTGAGACCGAGGAAATCCATCTTGAGCATGCCCGCGTGCTCGAGCGCGTTCATGTCGTACTGCGTAACGACGACGGAATCCTCGTTGCCGTTGGACGACCCGGAGCCTTTCGAAGCCTGGGTGCAGATCGGGACATAGTCGTCGAGCGGGCCAGGCGCGATGACGATACCGGCGGCATGGACTCCCGCATGGCGGGAGAGTCCCTCGAGCCTGATGGCGTAGTCGAGGAGTCGGCGATAGCGCTCCTTTCGATCGACTACTTCGCGGCTGTCGTCCTTGCGCACTTTGTAGAACTCCCGAATCTCGGGAATCCGCTCGATCGCTTCCTTGACGGTGAGCTGGAAGTTGGGGTGGTTCGGCACCAGCTTGGCGAGATAATCGGTTTCGGCCGGACTGAATCCCAGAGTTCTGCCCACATCCTTGATGGCGGCGCGCGACTTCAAGGTTCCAAAGGTGATGATCTGGCCGACCGAATCGCGACCGTACTTCTGGCGCACGTACTCGATGACTTCGCCGCGCCGCTCGAAGCAGAAGTCGACGTCGATGTCGGGCATCGAGACGCGCTCAGGATTCAGGAAGCGCTCGAAGAGAAGATCGAACTTGAGCGGGCAGACGTCGGTGATGCGGAGCGAGTAGGCGACGAGCGAGCCGGCAGCGGATCCCCGGCCCGGCCCGACGGGAATCCCCTTGTCGCGCGCGGCCCTGATGAAGTCCTCGACGATTAGGAAGTAGCCGGCATACCCGGTGCTGGTGATGACGCCAAGCTCGTAGTCGAGCCGCTCGCGCACGTCGGCGGGGAGCGGGGAGCCGTAACGCCTGACTGCACCTTCCTCGGCCAGGCGCACGAGCAGCTCATTCTCCGTCTCGACTCCCGACGGGAGGGGGAAAGACGGGACGCGGTACTGCTTCGAGAACTGGATCGCGGTCTCGTCCGCGATGCGGAGCGAATTCTCGAGGACATCCTTGCGTCCGGGGAATCGCTCGGCGATCTCGGGCGCGCTCTTGAAGTAGAGCCCCTCGTCGTAGTGCATCCGATTGGTGTCGGAGTAATCCTTGCCGAGCCCGATGCAGAGAAGGACGTCGTGCGCGTCGTGATCGTCGCGGGTGAGGAAGTGCGTGTCGTTGGTGGCGAGGACCGGGAGACTCAGCTCTTCGGCGAGCTGGAAGACGCGCCGGTTGAGGGTCGCCTGGTTCTCGGAATCGTGCGCCTGGACCTCGAGGTAATAGCGATCCCGGAAGACGTCGGCGTACCAGGACGCAGCCGCGCGAGCCTGGTCGTACTCGTCGGAGAGCAGGTGGTGCGCGATCTCGCCGGCCATGCAGGCGGAGGAGACGACGATGCCTTCGCTGTATTTGGCGAGCAGCTCCCGATCGACGCGCGGCTTGGCGTAGAAGCCTTCCGTGTAGGCGAGGGAGGACAGCTTGACTAGATTCTTGTACCCGGTCGCGTTCTGTGCGAGGAGGACGAGGTGGTAGTAGGGTTTGCCCCGATCTCCTCCGATGCGGTCGCGGGCGCGTCTATCGCCCGGCGCGACATAGGCTTCCATGCCGATGATCGGCTTGAGCCCCGCTTTTTTGGCCTTTTCCTGGAACTCCCACGCCCCGTGAAGGTTACCGTGATCGGTTATGGCGAGGGCGGGCTGTTCGAACTCCAGCGCTTTATTGATGAGATCATCGATGCGGTTTGCGCCGTCGAGAAGCGAGTATTCAGAGTGGCAATGGAGGTGGACGAAGGACACATGATAAGAATATGCGACGCGGTATCCTCGCGATAGCGGTTTGTGCGGCTGTGTTGGGTCTAATCTCTGCTCCCACAGCTTGTTACCTCAGTCGTGGGGCGTGGGAGGAGGCCAAGATATTGAGTCGGCGTCAGCCGATTTCCGAGATCGTGGCCGATCCTAGGACTTCGGCGGAGTCGCGAGCGAAGCTGAAGGTGGTTTTGGCCGCCCGTCAGTACGCAAAAGACAGTCTTCGGCTAAGAACTAAAGACAGTTTCACGGCATACTCGCGCCTAGATCACGACACATTGGTGCTTCTGGTATCGGCCGCCTACCGGGACACACTGAAGCCCTACACATGGTGGTTTCCGATCGTCGGAAGAGTCCCATACAAAGGCTACTTCGATTTCGATGCGGCAAAGCGGGATGCGAAGAATCTCGCGGCGGCTGGGTTCGATGTGTACGTCCGGCCCTCCGATGCATTCAGCACTCTCGGTTTTTTCAACGATCCACTTCTCAACACTACGCTCAAGGGTGACTCGCTCGATCTCGCCAACACGGTGATTCACGAGCTGACCCACAACACCTTCTACGCATCGGGACAAGCGCCGTTCAACGAATCCTTTGCGATGTTCGTGGGAGCGCGCGGGGCGGCGGCGTTCTTCAGGTCACGCGGGCAGGAGGCAGCGGCGGCGAAGGTGGACGCGGAGTGGGAGGACGACAAGCTGCTGGCGAATTTCTGGACGAGGGTGATCAGGTCGCTCGACTCCGCGTACGCGGCGCACGCGGAGAGCAAGGCGGCGCGGCTCGCGGCGCGTGACACTGTCTACGTGAGGGCTCGGGCCGCCCTGATCTCGGAGATTGGTCCGGCCCTGAAGACGATCAACCCCCGCTACGCGGAGCGAGTTCCGCTGGACAATGCGTCGCTCCTGGCCAGGCGTGTCTATGCGAGCGACCTCGACGTCTTCGATCGCGTTTATGAGAGAGAGGGCAGGGATCTCAAGCGCACGATTGGGAGGATCATCTCACTCGCGAAATCGAATCCAAAGCAGCCGTTCGCTGCGCTCTTGCAATGGGCGGGTGGAAACCCCAGGTAAGCGTCACGCCGATTCACGGGTACCGATGACCGTCTCAAACATGTGCCTCGCCGACAATTGAGGAAAACTCTCTTGACCTCATGCGTTCGACGCCTAACTTGTCCTTCGATAGGCGGGACTGCTACCTCTTGGGTCGCTCAATTGAACCGAGGTTGGGACCAGACGCGTGCAGTTCAGAATCGTCGTGACGTCGATTTCTGATCGCAGAGTGGTAGAGCGACCGCGAGTCGCCGCCCGCAATTAGTTGTTCCGGAGCTTGGCGTCCACCTGTGAATGCACGAAAAAAATTCCTTACGTTGCATCCGAGCGACGGACTTGCACCGCTCGACTACTGCCATCCGGCTTTCTACGACCGCGTGCCCATCGCGTCGTTTAGAGTGCGCCCGACAATTCGTCGCGGCGTCGTTTCTCACGTAGAAACATTGGAGGAGGAGGTATGCCCCATCTCGTTAGGAAATTGTTGGTGCTTTGTGCGACCGTCGGCGGAATGTCGGGATTGTTTGCCGCTACGGCTTTGGCACAGGACGGCGGGACAATCAGCGGGCGTGTAATCGACGCCACGACGAACGCTCCCATCCCGTCCGCGCAGGTCCAACTCGTCGGCACAGCCCGGGGCGGTGTAACGGCCGAAGATGGTCGATTCCGGATCCCGAGCGTCCGGCCTGGCGTCTACCAGGTGCGCGTCCTGCGCATCGGCTACCAGGCTGGTACGCAGAGTGTAACGGTAGGCAACACACAGGAAATCACCCTCGAGTACAGTCTGACTCCTGTCGCGGTCACACTCGACCAAGTCGTGACGCTTGCGACTGGCGAGACGACGCGAAAGCGTGAGCAGGGAAATGTCGTCGGCACGCTGACGCCCGCGCCCGCAACGCTCGCCACTGCAGGTAACATGAGCCAGCTTCTCACCGGTCGTGTTCCCGGAGTGGATGTCGCATCTCCCGGCGGAACAATCGGCTCGAGTGCGCGCTTCCGTATTCGCGGGGCGAGCTCGCTGTCGCTGTCCAACGACCCCCTTCTGATAGTCGATGGTGTGCGTGTCGACAACAACTCGGCGTCGTCGACGATCGGTGTAGGCGGTCAGACACCCTCGCGCTTCAACGATATCAATCCTGAAGACATCGAGAAGATCGACATCATCAAAGGTCCAGCGGCTGGCGCGCTTTTCGGCACTGCCGCGGCGAATGGGGTAATCCAGATCACGACCAAGAAGGGGCGCTCTGGCCCGACCCGCTTCACAGTGTTTGGGGAGTCCGGCAGTATCCGCAACGTTACGTCGTTCCCGAGAAACTATGCCTGGGTCGGGACCACTACCGCGGGGAACCGCACCACGAACTGCAACCTCGACAACCAGACCCGCGCGTTGTGCACGGCGAATCCGGACTCGCTGGTCAGCTTCAGTCCGCTGGCCCAGTACAGCCCTTTCATTGACGGCCAGCGCGGGGCGTACGGAGCAAGCGCCATCGGCGGCAACGATCGGGTGACCTACTACGTGGGCGGGAACTACGATCGGCAGCAGGGCGTATTCGATGCGAATAACGACCAGCGCGTCGGTGGGCGCGCCAATGTCACCGCCCAGCTAACCGACAATTGGAACATACAACTCGGGACCAACTACCTCGCCGATCACTTGAGACTGCCGCAGGATGACAACAACACCCTTGGCATTGTTTCGGCTGGCCTACTTGGAAGCGCTTTTGACGATTCAACTCCTGGAAAGCCGTGCGTCTCGAATACTGGCGCCATTCTGGTTTGCGCACACGGGTATCTGAACGGCCAGACACCGCAGGCGCTGGAGGCCGTGTGGCAAACGCGGCAGGACATCCAACGTTTCCAGAACAGCATCACCAGCAACTATCAGCCGCTGCATTGGCTGAAGGCGACGGGCACTTTCGGCCTCGACTACCTGGGCCGATGGGATAACGAGATAATCCCGCCCGCCTCGGTGTTTTTCGGGTCCTTGCCTGATGGGCAGCGTAGTTCCAATCCATACTCGATCTACACCTACACCGCCCAAGGCAACTTGAGCGGCACATGGGCGCCGACCACGACGATCTCGACAACGACAACGGTGGGCACGCAGTTCAACAAGGCGCTTGTCCGCGGCACACAGGCATTCGGCGCCGGGCTGCTCGGCGGGACATCGTCTCTCGCCGGGACTACGCTGCGGTTCGCGGTCAGCGAAGTGAGCACCGACAACAAGACCCTCGGATACTTCGCATCCGAGGAGCTCGGCTGGAGGGACCGCGTTTTCCTGAATGCCGCTTTTCGAAACGACAAAAACAGCGCCTTCGGTCAAAACTTCGGATCGATCACCTATCCGTCGTACGGCGCGTCGTGGGTAGTCAGCGACGAGTCGTTTTTCCCCAAGATCAACGTGTTGAGCTCTTTGCGCCTGAGAGCAGCGAACGGTCGATCGGGCCGGCAGCCGAATTTCCGTGACGCAATCACGTTTTTCAACGCGTCAACCGTGACGGTCTCCGGCACGGACGCTCCCGGTATCGCGATCGGCGGTACTGGAAATATCGCGCTCCGTCCCGAGCGCTCAGCCGAAACAGAGCTCGGTTTCGACATGGGGCTCATCGGGCAGCACGTCAATTTCGAGTACACGCACTACAACAAGAAGACCGACGACTTGTTGATCGCCGTCCCATTGGCGCCGAGTCTGGGCCTCAGCGTCAGCCAATTCCAGAACCTCGGCACGGTGCGCAACGTCGGCAACGAGATCTCGTTGCAGGCGAATGTCATCGATACGAGGCCGGTGGCGTTCGATTTCGGAGTCAGTGCGTCCAACAATGACAACACGCTACTCTCGTTGGGCTTCCTTCCGGGAACGACCACGCCGGTTCCACCGATCATCGTGAACACGCAGCAGAAGCAGGTTGTCGGCGCGCCGCTGGGCAGCTATTGGCAGCGCCCGTACACCTTCGCCGATGCGAACGGAGATGGTATCATCGCCCGGAGTGAAATCAAGCTCGGGGACACGGCCGTGTATCTCGGCAACATTCTGCCAAAACGGGAATACTCGGTCTCACCGAGCATGACGTTCTTCAAGATGTTGAAGGTCTCGGCGCTGGTGGATCACAAGGGCGGCTTCAAGCTGTTCGACAACACGCGCCGTTTTCACTGCAGCTTCGGCTCGTGCCAGGAGGCGTTCGACAAGTCGATGCCGCTGGCGGACCAGGCGGCGTCGATCGCAATCGCACTCGGTACCGATGCGGGCTACATCGAAAGCGCGGCCTTTACCAAGCTACGCGAGCTCTCGTTCACGTTGTTGGCTCCGGATCGCTTTGCGGAGCGTATGGGAGTCCAGAACATCGACTTCACAATCGCAGGGCGAAACCTGAAGACCTGGACCAATTACAAGGGATTTGATCCGGAAGTGAATGCCGTTGCCGGAGCGAACTTCAGTACGCAGGAGTTTCTCACCATCCCGCCTTCGCGGACGTGGACGGCGCGCATAAATGTCACTTTCTAACCTTTACCGACCGAGCGACCAATCAATGAAGAATAGAATTCTCGCCCGCCGGCACGCGAGCCGGTTGGGCATTCTTACCATGCTCGCAGCATGCGGAGCCGTGTTGCTGAGCAGTTGTGATAGCAAAAAGATTCTGGCTGTGACTGATCCAGACGTCGCCAAGCCGGCGAATCTGGACAACCTAGCTGCACTTCCCGCCCTCAGGGCGGGCGCGATAGGCGCTTTCGGAATTTCCTACGACGGCGTAGCCTCGGACGAGGAGCAGGTGCACCTTTCCGGATCCTTGTCCGATGAATTGATCAACACAGAGACATTCCCAACCCGGATCGAGTTCGATCAGCGCGCCCAGACAATCGGGAACACCAGCCTGGTCGGAACATTCCTGGACCTCAATCGCGCCAGAGGCTTATCCCAACGCGCCATCGCTGGAGTCCAGAAATTTGCGAAGGTTGCCGCAGACAGCGTGGGATTCCCTGAGGTGCTTGCGCTCGGCGGCCTCACGTACGTGCTGTTCGCGGAGAACTACTGCGGCGCAGTTCCTGTGAGCGTGGCGAACGACGATGGGACGTTTACATATGGCGCTCCGCTTACCGTGAATCAACAACTCGACAGCGCCATATCGAAGTTCAATCAGGCGCTCGCCGTGGGAACTCCGCTTACGGCGACGTTCAAGCAGCTGGCGCAGATCGGGAAAGGGCGCGCGTTGCTGGACAAAGGCGATTACGCGAACGCAGCCTTGGCAGTCGCAGGCGTATCGACAACTTTCCAGTACAACTATCTGCACTCCCAGACCACAACCGGTCAGAACAACGGGACATGGTCGCTCACGGCCAACGTGGCCCGATACGGTGTCGCGGGCTTAAAGGGCGGGAATGGGCTGCCATATCAAACGGATGGAAATACCAAGACCGCAGGATTCGACCCGCGCGTCGCCAACACTGTGCGCGCAGCCAATAGCGGTCATGGGTTCGACAACGGTGTTCCTGGCGGAGAGCTCCAGTTCGTGCAGCAGAAATATCCCCTGCGCGCTTCACCGATAACGATCGCCGACGGCGTGGAGGCGCGTTTGATCGAGGCGGAGGCGGCGCTCCAGACGGACCCGGTCGCGGCTCTCGGGATATTGAATGGTCTTCGCAGCAACGCCGCGCTTCTTACACTGCGAGGATATCCGGCGGGCTCGCTTGCGCCCCTCACCCTCCAGGCCACGGCGGCCGCTCAGGTAGATCAGCTTTTCAAAGAGCGCGCATACTGGCTGTTTCTAACATCACACCGGCTAGGCGACATGCGTCGCTTGATCCGGCAGTACCTTCGTGCCCCGGAGACAATCTTTCCGACGGGCGCCTACTTCAAGGGCGGCACGTACGGCACCGACGTCAATTCGCCTGTCCCGCAACGTGAGCAGAACAACCCGAGCTACACAGCGGCCTCCTGCAAGCAGAACGAAGCCTAGCCTGACAGTTCGGAAGAGTTAGTCCAAGATGTGAACGAGGCGCCAGGAATCATCCTGGCGCCTCGTTGCGCATCGGGCCGACGCGTTTTCCCTGCTTGTTTACGATCCAGACCGTGTATGAATGTAAATCACGCCCGCGCTGGCGTTGGTACCTTCGACACTCGTTCCCCTCGATCCGCCGCGCAACTCGATTCTGTCGATAGCATCCTTGGGCATCTGCTGTAGCACATCAACGGACGAGAGACGCGCGCCGTCTACGATTACCAGCGGTGCCTCGGAGCTTGCCAGCGAGATGCTGCTGCGGCCTCTGTGTCCGTGAATGGACACCGCACGCCCCGATCGGTCCTCAACATAGGTGTAGCGCGGGACGAGCTGTCGCAATAACTCCCAGGCATTCGGTGCTTGCTGCGCGTCTATCTGATCGGAGTTGATAACAAGATCGCCGAAACGCGATCCGTTCGCATCAGTGTTGCG
The DNA here is from genome assembly GCA_003134685.1 of Gemmatimonadota bacterium. Classification (GTDB taxonomy): domain Bacteria; phylum Gemmatimonadota; class Gemmatimonadetes; order Gemmatimonadales; family Gemmatimonadaceae; genus UBA4720. The sequence continues at coordinate 224,705 of PLCA01000016.1, forward strand.
CGGCGGGCTTGTGGCACACGCGGAATTCATCGCGAGATAAGAAGCAGCCAACAACATCGTGGTGAGCCGGGCATGCCGCATTCGGGCCTCCGTGCGCATCGTGCGCGCAACTTCGCAAGGATAGTGCTCCGCACACGACTGCGCTACGGGAACCTTCGGGCCGATGCGCTACGCCCCGAACCGGCCTCTCAAGAGGGCGCGGAGGTCGAGCAAAGGAGTTCCGCCCATGGGCGCCGGGTCCTCTGGGGGCGGCAGCGCGCCAACTGCTACCCTCTGCATGTTGTCTCGAACCTCACGGTCGAAGAACCGGCACAACTGGTCGAGCGAGTAGTCGGCACCCCGGCGCGACGAGTAGGCGTTGAGCGGGTAGGACACGCTCAGATGATTGCGGGCGCGGGTGAGCGCGACGTACATGAGCCGGCGCTCCTCTTCCGTTTCATCGTCGTTGTTGAGACAGCGGGCCGATGGAAACCAGCCGTCCACGGCCCAGATCACGAACACCGCATCCCACTCCTTGCCCTTGGCCGAGTGCGCGGTGCTGAGGATCAGACAATCGTCCTCTTCACGAGTCCCGGTCGCGAGGTCCTGTGTCGCCTGCGGCGGCTCGAGTGCGAGCGCCGAGAGAAAGGTGGCGCGATCGGGATAGCCGGCGGCGATGACCTGGAGTTGATCGAGATCGGCCAGGCGTGGCTCTACCTTGTCGTACCGTTCGCGGAGAATGTTGTCGTACAGCAACCGGACGCGCGCGATATCGGCGGCGACCTGTGCCCCGTCCTGAATGGGCCCCGCGCGGAGTCCGTCGAGCAAACCGACGAGCGCGGCGTGCGCGGCCGTCGCCCTGGGCGGCGGACTGTAGCGGCCAAAGGCGGTCGATTCCCACGCCGCCACAGCCATCGCGTCGATGGCGGCGCGCGCGGTTGCGTCTCCGATCCCGGGTAGCAGGAGCAGCAGGCGATACCAGCTCACCTCGTCGCGCGGGTTCTCGAGGATGCGGAGAAACGCCAGCACGTCCTTTACGTGTGCTGCCTCGAGGAATTTTAGCCCGCCCCATTTCTCAAACGGAATCTTGCGGTTGGTGAGCTCGATCTCGAGGTCCGCAGACATGTAGCCGGCGCGAAAGAGCACGGCAATCTCGCTGAGGGGCGTTCCCTCTTCGTGCAGCTCGAGGATCCGGTCCACGACGAACTGGGTTTGCTGCTGCTCGTCCCGCGCGGCGACGAGCCACGGTGTTTCGCCCCCAGTTCGCTCGGTCCAGAGATTCTTGGTGAACCTCTCCGCCGCGCGTGAGATGAGCGTGTTGGTGACGCTCAGGATCGGCTGGGTGGAGCGGTAGTTCTGTTCCAGCGCGACGACCGTGGCGCCGGCAAACTGCTTCGGGAAGTCGAGGATGTTCCTGAAATGCGCGCCGCGGAATGAGTAGATGCTCTGCGCGTCGTCGCCCACGACCGTAATGTTGCTGTGCGCCTTGCACATTCCGCGAAGGATCCGCGCCTGGAGGACGTTCGTGTCCTGGTATTCATCCACCAGGATGTGATCATACAGCCCGGATATTTTCTTCCCGAGCTCTGGAGATGCCTCGAGCAGCAGTGCCCAGAAGAGGAGCAGGTCGTCATAGTCAACGAGATTCCGCTCCTGTTTCCGGCGCGTATAGTCCGCGTAAATCTTGCCCAGGTCCTCGAGGTAATCGACGAACTGCGGGTAACCGTCGCGAACCACGTCCTCGATGGAAATGCCGGTATTGATGTGCCTGGAGTACACATACTGGAGCGTCTCCTTTTTCGGAAAGCGCTTCGATTTGGCGGCGTACCCGAGGTGCGCGCGCGAGAGCTGCATCAGATCGGCGGAGTCGCCCTGATCCATGATGGTGAAGTCTTTAGCGAGGCCAGCCGCCTGTCCGTAGCGGCGGAGCAGTCGGTGCGCCGTGGCGTGGAACGTTCCCCCACTTACCCGCTTGCTGTTGCTGCCTACGAGTTTCTCCGCGCGGGACAGCATCTCCTGCGCTGCTCTGCGTGTGAACGTCAACAGCAGTATGCGCTCGGCCGGCACGCCCCGCTCAATCAGGTGCGCCACCCGATACACGAGCGCGCGCGTCTTCCCAGTGCCGGCACCGGCGATGATGAGAAGAGGACCATCACCGTGCGTTGCGGCCGCGGCCTGTTGCGGATTCAGCTCCGATGCGAAGTCACGCGGGGTGCCCGTCGATTCGGCGCGCGCGCGAGGAGGATACACCTTCAGCGTCTCGGTCACGCGACGGTTTCGAGCAGCGTCGCGCGCGAGGTAATGACCGCGGTGAGATCGAATGCATCCGCGAACTTGGCGGTCACTCGATCCCGCACGTCCTGCATTGAGATCGATTCCAGGCCTAGCTCGCGGGCGATCGAGGTCATCACGACGCCGTCGATTCCGCAGGGAACGATGAGATCGAAATAGGAGAGATCGGTCGTGACATTGAGAGCGAAGCCATGCCAGGTGACCCAGTCGCGGGCGTGCACTCCAATCGAGGCGATCTTCTTCCCGCGCGTCCACACGCCGGTGTACGCGGTGTTGCGCTCGCCGGGAATGCCATAGTCGGCGAGAGAGTTGATCAGCGCTTCCTCGATCTTCCTCAGATACCAGTGCAGATCCTGCCGGTGGCGCTTGAGATCGATGATAGGATATCCCACGAGCTGTCCCGGCCCGTGAAAGGTGACGTCCCCGCCGCGCTCGACCTCGAACACCTCAACGCCTTTGCTCTGGAGAAATTCCGGTGATGCGACGAGATGCTTTTGTTTCGATGATCGGCCGAGCGTGACTACCGGTGGATGCTCGACGAGAAGAAGGAGGTCCTGCGGGATCGCTCCGGAGATTCTGTCCCGGGCCAGGTTACGTTGCAGCTCGAGCGCCTCCACGTAGCCCAATTGGCCGAGTGGGACTGTCCATAACTCGCGCTCAGCCACTGTGCATCACCTAAGTCACGCGTCCAGGACCTTTCCGAGTGAGTCGAGAGCGGCCTGGGCGACAGCTTCGGAAAGGGTGGGGTGGGCGTGGATCGCCAGATCGACTTCTTCGACGGTGAACTCGTTCTCACGCGCGACTGCGAGCTCGTGGATCAATTCCGTGGCGTGCGCGCCGATGATGTGGGCGCCCAGGATCTCGCCGTACTTGGCGTCGCGGATGATCTTGACGAATCCCTCGGTCTCGCCGGCGGTGCGGGCGCGTCCGTTGGCGGAGAAGGGGAATTTGCCGACCTTGTAGTCGATCTTCTTTTCCTTCACCTGTGCCTCGGTCATTCCGATCGATGCGACTTCGGGGTGGCAGTAGGTCGCGTTCGGGATATTCCCGTAATTGACCGGATGGACATTCTTCTGTCCCGCGAGGAACTCCGCGAACACCACGCCTTCGCGCATCCCTTTGTGGGCGAGCATCGGCGGACCGGCGACGTCGCCGACCGCGTAGATGCCTTTGGCGGACGTCTCCATGCGCTCGTTGATCTTGATGAAGCCGCGGTTCGTCAGCTGGACGCCCATCTCCTTGAGCCCGATGTCGCCGATAACCGGATCGCGTCCAGCTGCGACGAGAACTTTCTCGACCTCGAGACTCTGCTTCTTGCCGCCAACCTCGACGCTCATCGTCACGGAAGTCTTGCCGACCTTCACGTCGCTGAGTTTGGCGGCGGGGAGCACGTCTATCTTCCGTTTCTTGAAGCTCCGCGCGAGCTCGGTGCCGCAGTCGGCGTCCTCGAGCGGAAGGATTCCCGGCAGCGCTTCGATGAGCGTGACCTGCGTGCCGAAGGCGGCGAAGACGTCGGCGAATTCGCAACCGACAGCGCCGGCACCGATGATCGCCAACGTCTTCGGTGCTTTCTCGAGAATGAGGGCCTCGTCGGAAGAGATGACGGTGGTCTTGTTCAGCTCGAGCCCGATCTGTGGAAGTCCTTTGACTCGCGAGCCGGTAGCGATCACGATCGCTTTTTTCGCTTCGTGCTTCTCTTCCTTTCCATCGATCTTCACCGAGACCGAATTCTTGCCGGCGATTTTGGCCGTTCCCTTGATCCACGTGATCTTGTTTTTCTTGAACAGGTACTCGACGCCTTTGGAATTCTGGTTGCTGACGGCGCGCGAGCGCTTCATCGCGACGCCGTAGTCGAGCTTCACGTCGCCGACGGTGACGCCGAAGTCGGTGGCGTGGGAGACTTTAGTGGCGAGCGACGCCGATTCGAGGAGAGCTTTGGCCGGGATGCAGCCCCAGAGGACGCAGGTGCCGCCGAGTCCTTCGCGCTCGACTACGGCGACGGACATTCCCAGCTGGGCCGAGCGGATGGCGCCCACGTAACCGGCGGGGCCGCCTCCAATAAAGATCACGTCGTAAGAAGCCATTTCCGTTGGTTGGGGAGAGTGCTCAAGAACTTAAATCTAGCGGTTGGGTAGGGTCGGATTAACTCCAACTGCAACTGGGACGGCAACTGCACGAGAGGTTAGCTGCAAGCTTTCAAGCTGAAAGCTGTAAGCTTCACCACGCCGGACGTTACCGGCGCGGAACAGGGTAGAACCAACTGCCTGTATCGTCACGCCACCAATGACGTCCCGACGTTCAAAAGCTTTCAGCTTAGAGCATTTCAGCTTCCAGCTAACCTCTCGTTCAGTTGCAGTCGCAATTACGCAGCTAGATGATCAAGCTGAGCGGATTCTCGATGTACCGTCTGACGGTCTGGAGGAACTTCGCTCCCGTCGCGCCATCGATCACCCGGTGGTCGCAGCTCATCGTGACGCGCATGCGCTGGCGGACTTCCAGGGCGCCGTTGATCACGACCGGCTTTTCTTCGACGCCGCCAATGGCGAGAATCCCCGCTTCCGGCGGATTGATGATCGCGGTGAACTGATCGATCCCGAACATGCCGAGGTTGGAGACGGAGAACGTCGAGCCAGTGTATTCCTCGGGCAAGAGCTTTCGCTCACGGGCCTTCGCGGCCAGCTCGCGCGCCTTGGCCGAGATCTCCCACAGCGTCATCCGGTCGGCGTCGAACAGGACCGGAGTGATGAGGCCATCTTCAACCGCCACCGCCATTGCGACGTGGATCCGATTGAAGTGGCGGATCTTGTCATTGAGCCAATGCGCGTTGACTTCGGGATGCTCGGCAAGCGCGAGAGCGACCGCTTTGATCACGATGTCATTGAATGAGACTTTGTACTCATCTCCCATTTCCAACAGCTGCGCGCGCAGCTCCGCTGCGCGGGTCGCATCGAATTCGGCGGTAAGGAAAAAAGTCGGAACGGGCCCGTTCGATTCGGCGAGCCGACGCGCGATCGTCTTTCTGATCAGTGTGAGTGGGACGTCCTTGAAGTCGCCCTCGGCCGCCAGTCTCTCGGCCGCAGCTGAACGCGCGGCTCCGCTGGTCGCCTTCACGTTCTCGATGTCGCGCTTGACGATGCGGCCTCCGGGACCCGAGCCCTGGATTCCGCCCAGCTGGATTCCCTTGTCGTTGGCAAGCCTGCGCGCCAGCGGTGATGAGCGCTGGCGTCCGCCCGGAGTCGCGGTAGCGCCCGGGCGCGCACCATTTCCCTTGGGCGGCGGAGGCGCAGTCGGTCGTGGCGGCGACGCCGGCCGAGGTGCTGGGGGAGCGGCAGCCACCGGGCCCGCGGCTTTTTGCTGAGGTGGCGCCGGCGCTTCGCTTTGCGACTGGTCGGACGACTGCGGAGTCGCATTTGCTTGCGCAGGCTTTGCCGACGCTGCGGCTGTTGCCGGCACCGCGCCGCCGATGATCGCGTCGATGTTCTCGTCGGGTGCAGCGATCACTCCCAGAAGAGTTCCGATCGGGGACGCGTCGCCTTCATTCGCCAGGCGCTTGCGCAGCACGCCATCGCCGCGCGCGACCAGGTCCATTATCGCTTTATCGGTCTCGACCTCGGCCAGAACGTCTCCGGCCTTGACCTGATCGCCCTCGTTCTTGGTCCATTTGACGAGGCGGCCTTCCTCCATCGTCGGTGAGAGCGCTTCCATCGTGACTTTCGTTGCCATAGTCGCTCAGTCGAGGTACATGACTTTCTTGATCGCCGCAATCGTCTTTCCGGCGTCGGGCTTCGCGGCCCTTTCGAGGTTTTTCGCGTAGGGCATCGGCACGTCTTCCTGGTGTACTCGCAACACGGGCGCATCGAGATCGTCGAAGCATTCGCGCTGGATGAAATCGACGACCTGCGATCCCATGCCGCAGATTTCCCAGCCCTCTTCGAGAACGACGGCCCGATTTGTCTTCTGAACCGAGCGCGATATCGCCTCGACATCGATGGGCCGCACGGTGCGGAGGTCGACGACGTCGATGTTGATTCCTTCCTTGGCGAGGTCGTCAGCCACCCGCATCGCGACGAGTGCCATTTTTCCGTGCGTGATCACGGAGCAGTGATCGCCCTCGCGCTTCAGATCCGCCACACCGAGCGGCACGAGGTGCTCACCGTCGGGAACCTCGCCCTTGGTGTTGTAGAGCATCTCGCCTTCGAGGAACACGACGGGATTGTCGTCGCGGATGGCGGCCTTGAGGAGTCCCTTCGCGTCGGCGGGAGTTCCCGGCGTGCAGACCTTGAGGCCAGGAATGTGGGCGAACCAGCTTTCCCACGCCTGCGAGTGCTGCGCGCCCAGCTGTAGCGCCGCGCCGTTCGGCCCGCGGAAAACCATCGGCATCTTGAACTGTCCGCCCGACATGTAGCGCATCTTGGCGGCGGCATTCACCACTTCGTCGATAGCGAGGAGAGCGAAGTTCCAGGTCATGAACTCGACGATCGGGCGCAGTCCGACCATCGCCGCGCCGACGCCGACCCCGGCGAAGCCGAGCTCAGTGATCGGTGTATCGACGATTCGCATGGGGCCGAACTCATCGAGAAGTCCCTTGGAAACTTTGTACGCGCCGTTGTATTGCGCGACTTCCTCTCCCATCAGGAAGACGCTGTCGTCGCGCTGCAGCTCCTCGCGAAGGGCCTGGGTCAGCGCATCTCTGTAGGTAACTACTGCCATATCAGGAGCTCGTGTCCGCGTAGACGTCGGTGTAGAGTTTCTCAAGCGCAGGCTCGGGGCTGGCGTCGGCGAAATCCCACGCGTCCTGTGCGATCGCCTTCGCTTCGTCGTCGAGCTTGTGCATGTCGCCTTCAGTGAGCTCGCCACCCTCGAAGATCCTGTTATGCAGGAGCAAGATTGGATCGCGCTTCATATTCTCTTCCAGCTCGTCCTTGGTGCGGTAGGTACCGCTCACCGCGTCGGACATCGAGTGACCCATAAAGCGGTACGTTCTCATCTCGATGAGCGTCGGCCGCTTCTCTTTTCGCGCTCTCTCGGTCGCGCGGGCCATGCAGTCCCGCACAGCGAAGACGTCCTGGCCGTCGACCGACTCGCCTTCCATTCGATAGCCTTGGGCGCGGACGAGCACGTCTTCGTTCGCGGTCGAGCGCGAGATCGCGGTGCCCATGCCGTAGCGATTGTTCTCGATGATGAATATGACGGGGAGATCCCAGAGCGAAGCCATGTTCAACGCTTCGTGGAACGCGCCGATGTTGACGGCCGCTTCACCGAAGAAGCAGACGCAGACCTGATTGCCGCGACGATACTTGATTGCGAATCCGACGCCGGCCGCGATCGGAACGTGTCCACCGACGATTCCGTGTCCCCCGAAGAAGTTGGTCTTGGCATCGAAGATGTGCATGGAGCCGCCCTTGCCGCCCGAGCATCCATCGGCGCGACCGAACAGCTCGGCCATGACAGCGCGGGGGCTCACTCCACGGGCGAGCGCCTGCCCGTGATCTCGATAGGCGGTGATCACGTAGTCGTCGGGGCGGATCATGGACATCACGCCGGTCGAGATCGCTTCCTGTCCGATGTAAAGATGGCAGAAGCCGCCAATCTTTCCGAGTGCGTACGCCTCGGCGCAGCGCTCTTCGAAGCGACGTTGCAGCAGCATCGAATGGAGCAGCTCGAGGCGGATCGCAGGCGTCGTTTCAGCGAGCTTGTTCGCCGGCGCGGCGTCGGCGCCGTTGTTGCTAGGTGCGCCCTTCTCTTTCTGCTTCTGCGCGGGGGCCCGCTTCGCTTCAGTGCTCATACGCCGGCCGCCTGAACCTGCTCCCACGCGTGATAGCTCGAGCGAACGAGCGGACCTGACTCAACGTGCCGAAATCCCATTTCCATTCCAATCTCGTACAGTTTTCTGAATTCCTGCGGAGTGTAGTAGCGATCGAGCTTGATGTGCGCGTCGGACGGCCGAAGGTACTGTCCGATGGTAAGGATATCGACGTCGACTTCGCGCAGATCGCGCATCACCGCTACGACCTCCTCGATGGTCTCACCCATTCCGAGAATCATGCCCGTCTTGGTCGGAATGTCCGGCGCGATCCGCTTGGCGTACCGGAAGATCTCCATCACGCGGGGATAGCGTCCACCGGGTCTCGCTTTCTTATAGAGGCGGGGGACTGTCTCTGTGTTGTGATTGTAGATCTCGGGACCGGCCTCGAGGACGGTGCGAATGCTGTCTTCGTTGCCCTGAAAATCGGGGACGAGGACTTCGACCGAGCAGCCGGGAATCTTCTCGTGAATCTGGCGGATCGTTTCGGCAAAAACCCAGGCGCCGAAGTCGGGTAGATCGTCGCGATCGACCGAAGTTATCACAGCGTGCTGTAGTTCCATCTCGGCGATTGCCTGCGCGACGCGATAGGGCTCGGCGATGTCGTACTTGGGCGGTCGGCCGTGGGCGACGGCGCAGTAGGCGCAATTGCGGGTGCAGACGTCGCCGAGGATCATGAACGTGGCTGTGCCATGCTCCCAGCATTCGCCGACGTTGGGGCAGTGCGCTTCCTCGCACACGGAATGCAAGTCGAGCTCACGCATCAAGTGCTTGAGCCGCATATAGTTGGGGCCGCCTGGCGCCTTCACCTTGAGCCACGAGGGTTTTCGCTCGGGGAGCGGCTCGGCGCGGTGACGCCCCATGATCTGATAGATAGTATCTGGCATCGTTTGAGGCCGACGGGGAGGACAGGGTCCGTCGAACCAACGGAATCTACATCAAAAACGGTCGGGGCGAAATTGTGACAAGTCGTGGCTAAGTGGTGATTCTGTCACGAGATCGGCGATTAAATCCCCCGTCAGGGGGGCCATGAGCACCCCATTGCGCGAATGACCGCAGGCGTAGATGAGCGACGGGTGCTCCGGATCGGGGCCGAGCATGGGCAGCATGTCGGGAGTGATCGGGCGAAGACCCGCCCATGCGTCGGTCCTTTGCGCCGACGCGAGACCCGGGCAAATCTCTTCCGACGCGGTGCGGACTTTTTTCACGCCGCTCGCAGTGGTGGTCGAATCGAAGCCGACGTTTTCCATCGTGCTGCCGCCGATCGTCACAACCCCGCGCGGCACGACGTATCCGCGAGGCCCGTACGCGACGTGGCGGAGCGGCGAGGCTGAATAGGACACGAGCTGTCCGCGCGCCGGCTCTACAGCCCGGGCGAAGCGCGCTCCGGTAATTTGTCCTGCCCACGCGCCGGCTGCGATGACGACGCGGCGAGCGGTGTGTTGTGCTCCCGATTCAGCTCTGACCGTGCACGAGTTTCGCGCCGGGTCGACAGCTATGACGGCATCGCTCACTCTCGTGATCCGATCACTGGCCGCGCAGAGCTTCTCGAGCGCCGCGAGCAGAATGGTGTTGTCCACTGCGCCATCGTCGGGGCTGAAGACCGCGCCGAGGCCGTGGGATAGCGCAGGCTCGAGCTCTCTCAGCTCCTTTGCATCGAGCCAGCGACTGGTCGGTAGGGCGGTCTTCTTCAGCCCCTTGATTCCCTTTTCGCTGAGCGCGACCTGGAGGATGCCGAGCCGGTTGACCGGCACCCTGACTCCCGTCCTGTCCGCCAGAAAATCGACAAAGGATGGATATCGATCACGGGCGGCGATGCCAAAATCGTGGGCCGGTCCCGAAGCGCGTTCGACGGATGGCGCGAGCATTCCGGCGGCGGCGGGAGAGGCTTCGCCGGGGCGGCGCTCGCTTATCAGCGTGACGGAGACCTTGCGCTCGGCCAGGGCCGCGGCAATCGCGAGGCCGATCAGCCCTCCGCCGACGACTATGGCTTCGCTGGTCAGCTTTGGGGCAGCCGGCATTGCCACTCGTGAAACAACCCGGACGGCGGTATCGTAGGGATAACTGTCACCGTATCGGAGAACGTCATGTTACGCGCCATCTTTATGATCGGCCTATTCGCCATGCTGGGCCTCTTTGCCGTGGGCATGGTGTTCAAGCTTTTCGGCGGCCTGGTTGGCCTCACTTTCTTCATTGTGGGGCTCGCGCTGAAGGTAGTTATTGTCGGGGGCTTGCTGTACTTCGGTATCCGGGTTCTCAGTCCGGACACCGCGGCGCGGCTCCGGGAGAAATTCTCCGGGACGAGGTTGACTCGGTACTAGCTGGCAACGCCCTTGACCTGACTGCAAAAGAACGGGCGGGAGGCGTCAGAGGCACAGATGCCAGATCGATAGTTCACTACGCCGGGACTTATCTCTGTAGGGTCATGACAGGCAACTGCTTGTACCCTGAACGCCATTGAGGGAAGTCCCGGCGTCGTGAACTGAATCACTGGCAGCTACGCTACTGACGCCTCCCGCCCGTTCAGTTCTCGAGCGCCTCGACGATCCCCCATACGAGCAGTGGAACCATGATCTCATGGTGCCCGGTGATCTCGTAGCCTTTCCCGCTCCCCTGTGTCGGCCGCTGGACAACGTTCACGCGGGGGCGGTAGTGGCGCTGCATGTCGAGATCGCAGGTGGTGAATCCGGTCGGTTTTCCGTCGTTGAGGTTTCGCGCGATCGTCAGCGCCTTCAGAAATACCTCCGGCATGATCACCGCGCTCCCCAGGTTGAGGACGACTCCCCCCTCGTGCAGTGCGGGGAGGGATGCGGCTAGCCGACGGAAATCGCGGTGGCTCGTGTCGCCGATCGCCGCGCCATTCGCCGCGGGATGCTGGTGAATTATCTCGGCGCCGATGGCCGCGTGAACGGTGCAGGGGATTCCCAACCGATGAGCGGCGAGCAGCACCGACAAGTCGCCATTCGATAGCGGGATACCCTCGAGCGCGCGGGCGAGAGCCTCGCCCATCCCCCAGCCGCTCTTCATCCCTGCCGCGAACGCGTCGTTCATGCCGCGTCCGGTTTCTTCAGCCATGCCGAACGTGCCATCCACGAGTCCCCGGGCGACGTCTTCCGAGGTGGCGCCGAAACGCGCGATCTCGTAGTCGTGGATCGCGGCCGAGCCGTTCATGGCGAGGTGAGTGATCACCCTGCGATCCATCAGCTCGATGAGAAGGGGAGACAGGCCCGTTTTCACAATGTGGCCGCCGAGCATCACGACGACCGCGCGCTTGCTCTTCGCGGCAGCCGCGATCGCGCTCACCACGCGGAGGAAATCGCGCGCTACCAGAACATCGGGCAGCGATTTCAGGAAAGCGGCGAAGCTGCGGTCACTCCCAGGAGCGGATGCGAATTCGGCGGCGGCGACTTTGTTCGGGCGCCGCTCGATTGGAACGGTGCGGACTCTCGAGAGATCGACTTCCGCGATCGGCTCGGAAGGCGCGCTTCTGGGCTTCGGCCCCGCCGCCTTCGACGGTCGAGGGCGCGGGCCGCGGTTACCGCCTACGGATTTGGCGATGGGAAGTAGGACTTGAGATAAAGATTGAGCGAGCCGAAGGACAACTGCGATTTCAACTGGAGCATGATGCGCCTGTCGTCGTCCGACAGCCAGATCTCCGCGTGTCCATCCTCGGAGAAGATTCCCTTGGTCTTGATCATCGGCTGCAGGACGATCGCGTCAAAGGTTCCGGCGGGAACCTTGATTCTCTCCCTGCGGACAACGTTGATTCGAACCGGATTCCGATCCGGCCGGAAGTAGCGGTCAAATGAGTAGGTCTGGCCGACCACGAGCGGAAGAGTGCGGATGAAGTACACGAACGATCCGTCGTCGAGCGGCTGAGTGACGGATTTCTCCTCTTTCGGCGGCTTCTTCGAGGTCTGAACGAAAATGGCGCGCTCCGGATAGATCTCGAACCTTCGCTCTGTCTCCTTCCCCCCTTCCTCGAGGTCCTGGACGAAACGCAGGGAGGACAAAGTCTCCGCGTCCATCCAGCTCTCGTATACATCGTTCACGCGGAACAGGAAATTTCCGCCCTGCACCCAGAATGCGGTGTGCCAGGCAGGCCGGCCCCGGAGGTTGTCGAGCGCGACGACTTCCATGTGCGCACTGCCGACCCTTAGCGCGCCGAACTTCACGTCGTACTCCATTCGCTCGCCGGGTCCAAACGGAACCTTGGCGCGCTTCGCGGTCGACGCCACAACAGTCTGCGGCGCGGGCGCGGGAGTGGGCGCGATTGGCGTCGATTGTGCCAAGGAGCTGGCTGCAGCCGCGGCGGTGAGAGCGGCGACGCGTGAAATGATAGCGCGCTTCACGCCGGACCTGCCGGTGGGGCCGCGAGGAGTCGAGCTGTGCGGCTGAAGCGGAAGAGATTCAAGGCATCGGCGACTGGGCGGACTCGCGTCTCCCGCGTGCGCACATCGTATCGCGGAGCGAGATCGACGTTTTCGATTCTGCGCGCGAAGCGACGCGCCTTGAGCAGCAGCTCCATGTTGGCCGCCCAGCCGCTGCTTGTAACCGCCGGCTTGTCACCGAGGGACTTGAGCAGCTCACGCAAAACCGAGATGCGATAGAGACGGTAGGTAGTGAAAGGATCCGCGGCATCGGTTTTTGGAAGACCCGCTCGCTGCATCCAGTCCGCAAACCGGCGGAGCCTCCGTACGGCCGCGGGGGCTTCGCTCATCTCCTGCCTGGCCGCCACGATATCGGCGCCGCCCTCGAAGCGCTTTACGAGCTCCGGGATGTGCTCCGGCTGATCGGTGAAATCGGCCTGCATCATGATGAGAGCGTCGCGACGCGCATAGCGCGTGCGGCGCGAGGCTTCGCGAAGGAGTTTGTCCAGCGCGGCGCCAAACCCCAGCCGCTGCTCGCCGCGCAGAATCGTGAGCGGGATCACCTCGGCGTACGGCGCCAGCGTTTCCCGGGTGCCATCGGTGCTGGCATCGTCATAGACGATGATCTCGTACTCGCGCGAATAATCCTGAAAGACTCGGCGAATGCGCCAAAGGAGCACGCCGATGGTCTGACCCTCGTTGTAGGACGGAATACATACGTAGATCAATTCAATTCCGGTGCGATTGGTGGCGATACGGCGGGACCCGCTCAACAGGCAAGATCCAGGCAAGATAGGAGGGGCAGGCGATTAGCCGCTACCCCGCCAGCACTCTCGCNNTCTCGCTACCCCGCCAGCACTCTATTGTACACCTCAGCCGTCCGTTCGATCATCCGCTTCGAGTTGAATTCCCCGGCGCGCTGCCTCGCGCCCTCACCGAGCATGGAGCGGAGTCCGTCATCGCTGATCAGAGCCGCGGCGGCGCGGACGAAACCGGCGATGTCACCGGCCGGTACGAGCAGGCCGCTTTTGCCATCTTCGATCACCTCGGGCAGCCCGCCGACCGCGAACGCGATCGGCGGAATTCCGAGAGCCATGGCATCGATCACCGACGTGCCGAGGCCCTCCGACCTGGCCGGATGCCAGAGAACATCGAGGCCCGATATGGCGTCGTGAATCTCCTCGACGAATCCCGCGTCGAATCCTTCGACGCCGGAGACAGTCGTCCCCCCTTGTCCCTTTCCGCCGAGTAGGACGAGTCGAGTGCGGCGGAACACCTCGCCGGGAAGGCGGCGCGCGATTCCTGCCACCATGTCGAGACCCTTCTCCTGCGTCATCGCACCGACGATGCCGCAGATGACCGAATTCGGCGGCCATCCACGCTCGCGCCGCCAGTTGCGCGGTCGCTTGACCTGAGGAGCAGGGACTCCGGAGTAGACGACCTCGATTTTATCGGCCTGGACTCCCGCCTTCACCATGGCGGTCTTCACCGCCTGCGAGATGGCGATGAAAGCATCCACACCGTAGCGGTACTTGAGACGAACCTGTTTTGGAGGGAAGGCGACGCGACGCGTCACCACCAGCCGCGTTTTGCTTTTCCCGAGGAGCGCGAGCCTCGCGATCGAGTGCGTGCGGGCGTCGTGCGCGTGCACGACCCCAGCGTCCCACTCCCGAGCGACGGCGCGGAGCTCGCGCGCGGAGCGAATATCCCATTCACCACGGAGTGTGAGCCGATATGTGGGAAGTCCCGCCTGCTCGGCACGCCGGATGAGGGGGGATCCGGTGGGGGCCACAACGAGAGTGCGATAGCCGAGGTCGCGAAGTCCGGTGGCGAGCAGAAATACCTGACGCTGGCCGCCGCGCCAGCTGCGCCCGGAGTCGACGTGAAGAATCCGTGGGAGCTCCACTACCCTTCGAGCTTCCGCGCGAACGACTGGAACAGGCCCCGGTCCCACGGTTCGGCCGAGTCAGTCATTTCCTCGGGGTGCCACTGCACGGCCATCACCCACCAATCTTCGTCGGTGGACTCGATCCCCTCGATGATCCCATCCGGAGACCGGGCCGTGACGCGCATCCCGTCGGCGACGCGCTTCACCGACTGGTGGTGGAATGAATTCACCGTGAGGTGCTCGGTGCCGACCGCCGTGGCGATAAGCGAGCCCGGCTCGACGGATATCTCGTGAGTGCGTGAATCGCGGGCGCTCTCTTCGTCGTGCGCGATTTTGGTCTCGCACTGCGACGGAATGTCCTGTACCAGGGTTCCCCCGAGGGCGACGTTGAGTATTTGTATCCCCCGGCAGATCGCCAGAACCGGAGTTCCGCGCTCCTTCGCCTCCTTGATCAGTGAGGCTTCCGTCGCATCGCGCGCGGCGTTAACGGAACGTACTTTTTCGTGGCGTTTTTCACCGTAGCGAGCGGGATCGACGTCTTCGCCGCCAGTTAGCACGAGGCCTGCAACGGAATCGAGAATCGCGGAGGCGGCGTCGGCATTGGCGAGTGGTGGGACGATGAGTGGTATGAGCCCTGCATTTTCCAGGGCAGTCACGTAGGCGGCGGTCAGCCGTACACGACTGGTATCGCCATCGGGGCGAATGCCGGCGGTAACAGCAACTGTGCAAGCTCGGACCGGCTTGCGCGCGGACGACACGAGTGATCTCACTTAGACAGGGTACGTTGGCACTGCTGGTCGCCGCGGGGTCGGCGACAAATGCGCAGCCCCAAAGTCTGAGCGGCCTCCCCGTCGCCTGCAAGGGGGAGCGCATCAGTCGGATCGATATCGATGCGAATCCGCCCTTCACCATCACCGGCAATAACATCTGGCAGAAGGCGGGACGCTTCGCGGCGAAGGAGCACGTGACCACGAAGGACGCTGTGATACGGCGATACCTCGCCCTGCAGCTCGGCGACCCCTGTACGGAGCTGCGCCGCGCTGAGTCGGAGCGCATCCTCCGCGCGCAGCCGTTCATCGCCGACGCGACCGTGCTTGCCTATGACGATGGACTGGGTGGCGTCACCCTCACCGTCACGACCGTGGACGAAGTCTCGCTGATTATAGGCGCCGGTATCGGTGGTGGCTCCGGCGTTCACTCGCTGCTGCTGGGGGAGGACAATCTTCTCGGCAGCGCCCTCCACGCGGAGAGCCAGTGGAAGAAGGCTGTGCACAGAGACATCTACGGAGCGAAGGTGGTCGACTATCAGTTTCTGGGCCGACCCTACCAGCTGCGACTCGAGGGCGGGAGGCGCGAGCTGGGGAGCGACTGGGCGACCGAGCTCAGCCATCCATTCCTCACCGATTTGCAGCGAGTCTCGTGGCGAACCACGGCCGGCAACACGAACGGATACTTCTACTTTCGGAGACCGGACGCGTTGCCGGCGGCCATACGACTGGAGCGATCGTACAGCGACATAGGTGGCGTAGTGCGCATCGGCCCGCCTCTGGGACGCCTGGCGCTCGTCGGTGGTTCGATCTCGTTCGAGGATGAAAGTCCCGGGACGTCGCCGATCATCGTCACCGATACGGCTCTTGTGGCGGACACGAGCCAGGCGCTGATCAACAGGTATACGAAGCACCAGACGGCCCGGCTCAACGCTCTCTGGGGTATACGCAACATCGACTTCGTGCGCGTCAGCGGTTTCGACGCGCTCGAGGGCACGCAGGATCTTCGAACCGGGGTCCAGCTCGCGACCCTGCTCGGAAAGGGAGCCAGATTTCTCCGCGGCAACGAGCGCGACTGGTTCGGCTCGTCCGACCTGTATCTGGGCATGGCATCGCCCATTTCGTTCGCGGCGCTCGATGTGTCCGGTGAGGCCCGTCGCGATGAAGACGGCAATTGGGATGGAATGCTGGCGCACGGACGCGCCGCGCTTTACGTGAAGCCAATCGACAGGCATACGGTGATTACAGACCTGGAGTGGAGCGCCGGATGGAAGCAGAGGATTCCGTTTCAGCTGACCTTCGCGGACCGCGACGGAGGGCTCCGCGGCTTCAGGTCAGTAGACGTCGGGGGAGCTCGGCGTATCGTCAGTCACTTCGAGGACCGCTACCTGATTGGCCGCCGCAAACAAATCGCGACATTCGCGGTGGCAGCGTTCGCCGAAGCGGGAAAGATATGGGCGGGCGATTCACCCTTCGGCGTGAATACCCCGGTTTATGCGTCGGCGGGTGTGAGCCTTTTCGCGGCTTCACCGCCGCAATCGCGCCGCACCTTCAGATTGGACTTGGCATTCCCGGTTCGGGGACCGCGGGGCCACGGCTGGGAAGTGCGTCTCACCACCACCGATCTCACGAGGGCATTCCGGGTCGAGCCGCGCGACATCGCAAACAATCGCGAGAGGTCAGTGCCCCAGTCGGTGTTCAGCTGGCCGTAGCGCGGTGAGGCCGGAGTAGCGAACGCTGCGCCAGCCGGCATTTCACCGATTGCCCGCTGGAACGTCGCGCATCATTCTGCGAACCGGGATGACGAGCAATCCGCACACGACCGCGGCGACGAAGAGGAACATCGAGGTCTGCCTGAACAGGATCGGCATCTGGGGCAGCTTCTCCGGATCCACGCTTCCACCCACGATTCCCGCCACGAGATTGCCGAGCGCGCTCGCCATGAACCAGATACCCATCATCTGGCCCTTGAACTTGATTGGCGCGAGCTTGGTCATCGAGCTTAGCCCAACTGGACTGAGGGACAGCTCGCCTACCGACTGGAAGAAGTAGCTCCACACCAGCCACCACGGTGAGACGAGGACATTGCCCCCGCCCGCGATGACGATGTTCGCGGCGAATACCATCACCACGAAACCAACGCCGGCGAAGAACAGCCCCCACGCGAACTTGGCAATGCTCGACGGCGCTCTCCCGCGCTTGCCGAGCGCTATCCAGATCGCAGCGAACACCGGTGCGAGCGCGATGACGAACACGGAGTTTGCTGCCTGGAGCCAGAGCGTCGGCATCTCCCATCCGAACACGACTCTATTGGTGAAATCGCGCGCGAAAAGATTGAGTGACGTCGGCGCCTGCTCGAAGGCGGACCAGAAAATCGCCGCAAAGAAAAAGAGAAGGATGATGACGACCACGCGCTTCTTTTCCTCGCTGGTCAGTCCGCCACCGACGAACAGATAGATGAAATACAGCAGCGCGGACCCGACGATGACATACGTCATTTTCGTCGCTAGCGAAACCGCGTTGATATGGATCAGTCCGGTCATCGTCAACAGGACCAGCAGCGCAATCAGGGCGACGCCGATCATCACCGAGAGCTTGACGCGGCGATGCTCCGCTGGATCGGCGGAGCCCGGCGAGACTCCGATGTCGCCGAGCGTTTTGTCGCCTCGCAAACGATAGGTGATCAGTCCAACCACCATACCGAGCCCGGCGGCACCGAAGCCGAGGGACCAGCCCACGCGCTCGCCGAGGATGCCCGTGATAAGGGGGGCGACGAGCGCGCCGAAGTTGATTCCCATGTAGAAGATCGAGAAGCCGGCGTCGCGCCGCGATCCGCCCTCGGGATAGAGATCACCGACGATCGCCGAGATGTTGGGCTTGAGGAGTCCGGTGCCCATCACGATGAGAACCAGTCCGATGTAGAATGCCGATTGCGCGAAGACGATCGAGAGAGCGATCGACAAATGTCCCAGCGCGATCAGAACTCCCCCGTACCAGATCGAGCGTCTCAGTCCGAGCCACCTGTCGGCGATCCAGCCGCCGGGCAGCGACGCGAGGTACACGCTGGCGGCGTAAATGCCGACGATCGACGACGCCGTCGCCCGATCCATTCCGAATCCGCCAGACGCCAGCGCGGCCGTCATGAACAGAACGAGGAGGGGGCGTATACCGTAGAAGGAGAACCGCTCCCACATCTCGGTGAAGAAGAGCGTCGAGAGACCTACGGGATGCCCGAAGAAAGTGCGCTTGCTGGCACCCGCAAATCCCGGAGGCGGAACGTCGGCCGTTACAGCTCCTGCCGAGGGCTGCTCAAAAACGCCTTTCGAGTCTCTGGCCATTTGTCGGAAGAGTAAGGGTCTTCTACGCGTGCACGGCGGCGAGCGGAAGATACCGCTCGGGTGGATGTACGCCACCAGCTTCCTTTTGTTGTTCCCAGCTCACGGTCGTCGGCGGCTGCTTGATGCAGGCGGCGAAGTGTCCCGGCGTCTTCTCCTCGAGTGGAGGAACGATCGCGGCGCACGCCGCGTCCTTTGCGGGATGGTGGCAGCGCGGATGGAAGACGCACCCCGAGGGCGGATTCGCGGGAGAAGGAACATCTCCCTGCAGAATGATTCTCTCCTTCCGCGCGTGTGGATCGGCGACCGGAACCGCGGAGAGAAGCGCCTGGGTGTACGGCATGAGCGGAGTGCTATATAGATCTTCGACCGTCGCGAGCTCGACGATCTTCCCCAGATACATCACGGCGACACGATCGGCGATGTGCTCCACGACCGAGAGGTCGTGCGCGATGAACATGTACGTGAGGTCGTGGTCCCGCTGCAGGTCCTCGAGCAGGTTGATCACCTGCGCCTGCACGGAGACATCCAGCGCCGACACCGGCTCGTCGCAGACGATGAACTTGGGCTCGACCGAGAGAGCACGCGCGATGCCGATGCGCTGACGCTGTCCGCCCGAGAACTCGTGGGGATACCGATTCGAGTACTCTGGCCGCAGTCCCACTTCCTGGAGCAGCTGCCTGACGCGCGCGTCCGCGGCTGCGCCCTCGGCGAGCTTGTGAATGGTGAGCCCCTCTCGGATGATCGCTCCGACGGCCATGCGCGGGTTGAGTGACGAGACGGGATCCTGGAAGATTATCTGCATCTCCCGCCTCAGCGCGCGCAGCTCGGACGTGCCCATCGCTCTCACGTCGCGTCCCTCGAATCTTATCTCGCCCGACGTGGGCTCGATCAGTCGCAGGATCGAGCGGCCGGTCGTGGTCTTGCCGCAGCCGGATTCGCCGACGACGCCGAGTGTCTCGCCGCGGGCGACGTCGAACGACACATCGTTAACTGCTTTGACCGCACCAACCTGCCGCGACAGGATGCCTTTTCTGATCGGAAACTCTTTCTTGAGATTCCGCACTGAAACCAGCGGCTCAGTTCCGTTCATGCGGCGGCGACTCCTGCTTCGACGACGACAGGCGGATGCGGGTGATTCCGCCGCTCCGGCTCGACCGCCAGATGGCAACGCGACACGTGGCCTGTGCCGATCTGGTAAAGCGGTGGATGCTCGCTCGCGCAGCGATCCCACGAATAGGGACAGCGATCGCGAAAGCGACAACCTGCCGGCCATTCTGTCGGCGCGGGCACGGTGCCGGGGATGACGTTTAGCCGCTCCTGATCGTGCCCGATGTGCGGCATCGAGTGCATCAATCCCTCGGTGTAGGGATGCTGCGGCTTGGCAAAAAGCTCGTCGACCTCTGCCTGCTCCACCACTTCTCCCGCGTACATCACGATCACCCTCGACGCCGTCTCGGCGATGACACCCAGGTCGTGGGTGATCATCAGGATCGAGGTGCCGATTTTCTTCTGGAGATCGACCAGCAGGTCGAGGATCTGCGCCTGAATCGTGACGTCGAGAGCCGTAGTCGGCTCGTCGGCGATGACGAGCGCGGGTTTCATCATGAGCGCCATCGCGATCAGCACGCGCTGGCGCATGCCGCCAGAGAGCTGGTGCGGGTACTGCTTTGCCCGCGAGTCCGCGTCGGGAATTCCGGTGAGCGCGAGCATCTCCACGGCGCGATCCCACGCATCCCTTCTGCTCATCCCGCCGTGGACGCGAGCAACTTCCGCGACCTGGTCGCCGACGGTGAACACTGGGTTGAGCGCCGACATCGGCTCCTGGAAGATCATCGAGATGCGATTGCCACGGATGTCGCGGATCTCATCGTCGCCGAGCGTGACGATGTCCTTTCCCTCGAACTCGATCACGCTGCCGGACTCTATTCGTCCCGGGGGCTGGATCAAGCGAAGGATCGAAAGCGCGGTCACGGATTTCCCGGAACCCGATTCTCCGACTAATCCAAGCGTCTCTCCAGCGCCGATGTCGAAAGAGACGCCGTCCACAGCGCGCGCGACCCCGGCTTCCGTATAGAACCAGGTGCGCAGATTTCGGATCGACAGGAGCGGCGCGGTCATCGAATCATCGGCGTCGCTCGTACGCGTCGCTCAGCGATTCGGCCAGGATATTCAGCGTCATCACAGTGAGGACCATGAAGAGACCCGGAAAGAGTGACATCCACCACATTGTCGGGAACTGATCGGAACCGTCCTGAATGATGTTTCCCCAGCTCGCCAACGGTTTCGGGACGCCGATCCCAAGGTACGAAAGTCCGGCCTCGAGCACGATCACGTGCGCGACGCCGAGGGTTGCCGCAACGACGATCGGGGAGACGATATTCGGAAGCAGGTGCCTCCACAGAATCCGCCTCCGGCTGGCGCCGAGAGCCTGGGCAGCGGTCACGAATTCCGCGTGCTTCAACGCAAGAACCTGACCCCTGACAATGCGGCTAAGCCCGAACCAACCGGTGAGACCCAGAAACACCACCAGCGCGCCGATCGACAGTTTGGGCCACGCTACCAGCACGCCAATCAGAAGCAGAAGTCGCGGAATGGAAAGAAATGCATCGAGCACTCGCATCATGACTGCGTCTAATATTCCGCCCGCGTAGCCCGCGATCGCGCCGTACGCGACGCCCAAGGTGAGACTCACAATCGTCGCCAGAATCCCGATCATAAGCGAAAGCCGCGCGCCGTAGATGACGCGACTCAGCACGTCCCGGCTGTATGGATCCGTCCCGAACGGATGTGCGAGCGAGGGCGGAAGATCCTTGAGTCCGACGATGTCCGGTTGTGCCGCAGGATTGTAGGGGGCTATGAGCGGCGCGAGCAGTCCCACCAGCACGATGACGCCGAGCACGAAGAGCGCGACGCGCGAGGACGGCTTGCGCAGAATGTTGCGCACGCTGAGCGCGAGCGGCGACTCCCGCTGCGGCGTGGGGCCGCTAGCGGCTGCGAAGTCTTGGGTCTGCCAGGGCATAGAGCACGTCGGAGAGAAGGCTTCCGAGGGTGACCATGATGCTGCCGATGATGACGCCGCCCACCACGAGGGGATAGTCGCGCGTTCCGATCGCGAGAACGACCGCGTACCCCATACCCGGCCAGGCGAAGATCTTCTCGACGAAGAACGCGCCGGTGAGAAGAGCCGGGAACGAGAGTCCGACCAGGGTGATGATTGGAAGCAGCGCGTTACGAAGCGCGTGGCGCCTGAGGATCTCAGGCTCGGTGAGTCCCTTTAAGCGTGCCGTGCGGATGTAATCGGCGGGAAGAACGTCGAGCAGCGCCGCGCGCTGATATCGCGCCACGACTGCGGACGCGAGCAGCATGAGAGTGAGCGCGGGGAGCGCGAGGTGGTACAGACGATCGACGATTCGCCCCCCGAGCCCCCAGTACTCGTGCATCACGGGATCGACCGCGCCGCCAACGGGGAAAATCGGCAGCCAATAGGCGAACGTGAGCAACGCCAGAGTGGCGAGCCAGAAATCCGGCATCGAGAAGAAAAAAAGCGAGAGTCCGCTCAACACGTGGTCCGTCACCGAGCCGCGACGCGACACCTGAAAAAGGGCGATGAGGATTCCGAAGACGAAACTTCCGACGAGCGCGACGCCCATGAGAACGAGAGTGTTCGGCAGCGCACTGCCCAGTACTTCGCGTACCGGCCGCTCGTGCGAGAAAGACCAGCCCAGCTCACCGTGCGCGAGCAAGCTCACGTATCTGACGAACTGCTCGGGCAGCGGACGGTCGAGTCCGTACTGCGCGCGCAACGTCTGCCGCACCGTCTCGCTCACATTCGGGTTGTCCATCACGGCGCTGAACGGATCGCCGGGAGCGAGGTGAATCAGCGCGAACGTGATTGTCGCGACAATGGCGACGATCACCGCGGCCTGGGCCAGCCGTTGCGCGATGTAGCGGAGCACCCGCTAGGGGGTTTTCTGACCCGCCGGTAGAGCGGGTGGAGTCGACGGCGATGCTGAAGGAGGCGCTTTGTCGCGCGGGATCCGCTTGTCCGCCGGAATCGACCACTCCGGGATGTGCGCCCACCAGGCGTCCGCTCTCAGCGTCGTCAGCTGAAGACGCGAATGATAACCGACCGTCTGAATCGGCTCTGCCAGCCAGATCGCCGGCGCGTCCTGGATGATCGTCTCGTAGGCTTTGGTAAGCAGCGCCTTGCGTGCGGCCGGATCGAACGACGAGACCGCGCTGTCGACGGTTGCATCGAACACCGGATTCTCGTAGGAGCCGAAGTTGTTGCCGCTGGCGGCGCGCGATCCCGCCGTACCCCACGATCCGCGAACCGCGCCCGGACTCGGCTGCGTGCTCCACTGTCCGATCGCGGCGTCGAAGGCGCGCTTTCTCTCCTTCTCCAGGAACACCGGGTAATCGAGCTGCTCTACATCCACTTTGACGCCGGCCTGCCGGAACTGCTCCTGGAGCAGCACCGCGAACTGTATGCGAATCTTGCTCGAATTCGGAACCGAAAGAGTGAACTCGAGCGGGCGTCCGTTGCGCGAGCGAACGCTGTCGCTGGTCGTGAGGCGCCACCCGAGCGAATCGAGGATCTGACGCGCGCGGGGAAGGTCGAAGGGGATCTGCGGGAGATTGGGATCGGTTGTCGAATATGCGCGCACGGTTGGGCCAAGTGCGGGCAACGCGAGGGAATCGTAGACGCTTCGCACGAGCGCGACGCGATCCGTTGCCATCGTCAGCGCGCGGCGAAGCTGCCTGTTGCCGAAGATGGGGTGCGGACGCGCGTGGTTCACCGGATCGCGCAGGTTGAACTGCGTGAATGAATACTGCAGGGCGTGATTCTGTTTGGTACGCAATTCCGGATGCTTCGCCACTTCGGGCACGTCGCCTGGGCGCAACTGCTCCAGCAAATCGGTCTCACCGGAGAGGAGCCTTGTCAGCGCGGTAGGGAAGTCGGGAGCAATGCTCCAGATCAGCCGACTGAGCTTCGGAGCGCCTCGATAGTTCACCGTGTCGGCCGCGAGCTCGACCGCTACGCGCGGAATCCACCGAACGAATCTGTACTGGCTCGAGCCGACTGGATTCTTCGCGGCGTCGGAGGCGCGCCACCCTGCTGGCGGAATGCTCTTCCAGACGTGCTCCGGCATGATCGGCAGCTGATATACCGCATCGTAGAATTGCTGTGGCGAGCGGGCGTGGAACCAATAAACGGCGGTGAGGGAATCGGGGGCGCTGACCGAGTCGATGTTCGTTATGAGCGAGGTCGCCGGCGATCCGAGCAGGGTGTCCTTCGTACTCGCGACGGTGAATTGCACATCGGTCGAGCGGACCGGAAGTCCGTCGTGCCACTTCGCGTTTGGATTGATGTGAAACGCGATGCTGAGCGAGTCGGCGCTCCACGTCCAATGGTCGGACAGGCGCGGGACGAAGCCCTTGTCGCTGAGGATGTTGAGGGAATCGCCGATGTCCGCGAGGCGGTCGTAGATCATATCGGTGATCTGCGCTCCTACAACGCTCTGAACGAGCGATGGGATCAGAACATCGGGATCGCCGCCGGTGGAGATCGCGAGAGTTCCCCCAGAGTTATTCGCCGAAGACGACTCGGCTCCGACGCACCCGCATACCACGAGTGCGCAAAGGAGCCGCGCGTGTCTCATCGCCGCCATGTCCAATCCTCATCGAGAAAGTGCGGAACGTGCTCCAACATCTCGTCGCGAACGTCGTCCTCGTCCAGCGCGGTCGCGTCCTCGTCTTCGAGCGACCGGACCGCGTCGAACATCACGCTCGCGACCTCGTTGGCGTCGGGAGAGCGACCGAGCAGTGCGTAAAGCGTCGCCGGAGCCGGAATCGATTCACGCACCGCCTGTGCCCCGGCGGCAAAACCCGGAAGCGACGACTGGTCATCGTTGACGAGGATGGAGCCATGCTGCAACAACGCCCTGTCGTCTCGCCATTGGGCGCTGCCGACCAGCTTGCTTCCCTGCGCCACCAGCTCTCCTTCGCCGGGCGTCTCGAAGCAGCTTCGCACGCCTGGCGTACGTGTGGGTAGCGAACGGGGGACCGGCTCGACCGAAACGCCGAGCTGGCTCAGCCCCATCTGGAGAATTCGGTTGATGCGCGAATATGTCTCGCGAAGGGGCGCGGCGTCCCTCACGGGCGCAGTGACGCTGTAGGTGACCTCGCGGTGATGAAGAATCGCGCGGCCACCGGTTGGCCTGCGCACGACGTCCATTCCAGCTGAGCGAATCTTCCCGAGATCGTAGAGACCAGTTGCGGGTTGATTCCTCCCGAACGAGAGCGTCGGCCGGATCCAGGAATAGATGCTGAACACCGTTTCGCCCGTTCGAGCCGCGCGCGCCTGCAAGGCGGTGTCCCGCGCCATGTTCTCGGCGCCCGAACGAGGCGCCGCGATGAGAAGGCGCCAGGGGCCGTAACTTCGCCGGGAGTGCATGGGGTGTTAAATTGTCACCTCTATGAGCACCACAATCAAGCACGTTCAAGCCGCGATTCCTGCCGCTGAATCCTTCGTACCCCGACATGTTGGACCCGACGAGCAAGATGTGGCCGAGATGGTCAAGATTCTCGGATTTTCATCGCTCGATGCGCTGATAGACGCGACCGTTCCGCGAAAGATCCGGTTCCGCGATGGCCTGGCTCTGCCGAAAGGAATGACTGAGCCGGAGGTTCTCGCCTATTTCCGCGCCCTCGCCGCAAAGAACCAGGTGTTCCGCTCGTTCATCGGGATGGGATACTCGGATTGCGTCACCCCGCCCGTCGTTCAGCGAAACATCCTCGAGAACCCGGGCTGGTACACGGCCTACACTCCGTACCAGGCCGAGATCGCGCAGGGACGGCTCGAGGCGCTGCTCAACTTCCAGACGATGGTAATAGATCTCACCGCCCTTGAGATTGCCAACGCATCGCTGCTCGATGAGGCGACGGCCGCGGCGGAAGCCATGACGATGAGCTACGGGCTCAAAGGCAAGCCAGGCAAGGAAGTCTTCCTCGTCGCGTCCGAGTGCCATCCGCAGACGATCGACGTGGTGAAGACCCGCGCCGGAGTGCGCGGAATCGAGGTGCGCGTCGCGAGCCACGCCGATTTCAGGATCACGCCCGATATTTTTGGCGTTCTCGTACAGTATCCGGCGACGGATGGCGCGGTCATCGACTACACGAAGACCGTGGAGCAGGTGCACGCGGCCGACGCGCTGCTCACGGTCGCGGCCGATCTCCTGAGCCTGGTGCTGCTCACGCCGCCGGGTGAGTGGGGGGCCGACATCGTCGTCGGCAACACGCAGCGCTTCGGAGTTCCGCTGGGATACGGCGGCCCGCACGCGGCGTATTTCGCCACCAGGGACGAATTCAAGCGGCACATTCCGGGACGGATTATCGGCGTGTCGCGCGATGCGGACGGGAAGCCGGCGCTGCGTATGGCGCTCCAGACGAGAGAGCAGCACATCCGCCGCGAGAAGGCGACGAGCAACGTCTGCACCGCTCAGGTGCTGTTGGCTGTGGTCGCGAGCATGTACGCGGTTTACCACGGGCCGCAGGGGCTCAGCCGCATTGCGAGGCGGGTGCACGGATTTGCCCTGGCGCTCAGTGAAGGACTACGCAAGCTCGGCTACACGATCGTGCACGAGGACTATTTTGATACGATCCGTGTCGCGCTGGGAAAGAAGAATGTGCACGCGATCCTCGAGGAGGCGCGAAACCGCCGCATCAACCTGCGCGTGATGGACGACAGAAGCATCGTCATCGCGCTCGACGAGACCGTCAGCAACCACGACATCACCAATCTTCTGGCGGCGTTCAACGGCGGAAAGGATCCCGACTTTGGCGTCGAGGACCTGGCTTCGGGGGCCGACCCCCGCTACGACGAGCGCTTCAATCGGACGACTCCGTTCCTTACGCATCCGGTGTTCAACAAGCACCACGCCGAGACGGAGATGCTCCGCTACATGAACCGGCTGCAGTCGCGCGACATCTCGCTCGTCCATTCCATGATTCCGCTCGGCTCCTGCACGATGAAGCTGAACGCGACGGCGGAGATGATGCCAATTACCTGGCCTGGGTTCGCCAAGATTCACCCCTTTGCCCCGCTCGATCAAACGGACGGTTATCGCCAGTTGTTCGACGAGCTCGAGAGCGCGCTGGCCGAGATCACGGGGTTTGCCGCGGTTTCACTCCAGCCGAACGCCGGCTCCCAGGGAGAGTTCGCCGGACTGCTGGTGATCCATGCGTATCATGCGTCGCGCAATGAGGCGCACCGCAATGTGTGCCTCATCCCCCAGTCGGCGCACGGGACCAACCCGGCGAGCGCGGTGATGGCCGGGATGCAGGTCGTGGTCGTGAAGACCGACGAGCGCGGGAACATCGATGTTGACGACGTGAGGGCGAAGGCGGAGGAGCACGGCTTGCACCTCGCCGCGCTGATGGTGACCTATCCCTCGACCCATGGCGTGTTCGAGGAGTCGATCGTCGAGATCTGCAACATCGTCCACAAGTACGGCGGGCAGGTGTACATGGATGGCGCGAACATGAACGCGATGGTCGGCTTGTGCCGGCCCGCGGACATCGGCGCCGACGTCTGCCACCTCAATCTCCACAAGACGTTCTGCATCCCGCACGGCGGCGGCGGGCCGGGCATGGGTCCCATCGGCGTAGCGAAGCACCTCGTCCCGTTTTTGCCCGGCCATCCGGTGGTCAGACTCGACGGACGGCACGAGGTCGGAGCGGTATCGGCGGCGCCGTGGGGAAGCGCCAGCATTCTCCCGATCTCGCACGCCTATATCAAGCTGATGGGGGGCGATGGACTGGAGTACGCGACGAAAATCGCGATCCTCAACGCCAACTACATCGCGAAACGTCTGGAGCCCCATTTCCCGGTGCTCTACAAGGGCGCGCACGGAACCATCGCGCACGAGTGCATCGTCGACACGCGGGTGGTGAAGCAAACGAGTGGCATCGAGGTCGAGGACATTGCGAAGCGGCTGATGGACTACGGCTTTCACGCCCCGACGGTCTCGTTTCCGGTGCCGGGTACGCTGATGATCGAGCCGACGGAGAGCGAGCCGAAGGCCGAGCTCGACAGATTCTGCGAGGCGATGATCTCGATTCGCGAGGAGATAAGGGAGATCGAGTCCGGCGCCGCGGACAGGCAGGACAACGTGCTCAAGAACTCGCCGCACCCGATCGGACGCATGACGGCAAGCACGTGGACCCATCCATATACGAGGGAGCGCGCCGCGTTCCCGGCGCCGTGGACTCTGGAGTTCAAGGTCTGGCCAGCGGTGGCGCGAATCGAGAGCGCGTACGGGGACCGGAATCTCATCTGCTCCTGCCCGCCGGCTGACGCGTACGCAGAGGCGGTAGTCGGAACCGGCTGACATGGCCGACGCTCTCAGGCTCGATCCGAAGCAAACCGCGCTCGTTCTGATCGATCTCCAGAAGGGGATTCTTGGGCGTCAGACCGCGCCCCATTCCGCCTCCGATGTGCTGGCGCGCTCGGCGCGTTTGGCCGAGCGATTTCGAGCCGCGGGCGGGTTGGTGGTGCTGGTGAATGTTTCGTATTCGTCCGACGGAGGCGACCGACTGCTTCAGCCAACCGACGCGCCGCCATTGGCTTCCGCGTTCGAGCCCGGTTGGGATGAGCTTTCACCTGCTCTCGGTCGCGATTCACGCGACATTGCGATCACGAAGCGGCAGTGGGGCGCCTTTTACGGGACGCAGCTCGATCTTCAGCTTCGCCGGCGCGGGATCAAGACGATCGTGATTGCGGGTATCGCCACGAACTTCGGCGTGGAATCGACGGCGCGTGACGCGTTTGAGCGCGGTTACGCGCTGGTGTTCGTGGAGGACGCGATGGCGGGTTTGACCGAAGGGGCGCACGCCTTCGCGATCTCGACGATTTTTCCGCGCATTGGCCGCGTGCGCTCGACGGAAGAACTTCTGAAATCCCTTACTTGACCCCGATGTGCTTCGTGTACGCGTCCGATTTCATCAGGCCATCGATCTCCGACGCGCTGCTCGGCTTGACCTTGATCATCCAGCCCGCACCGTAGGGATCGGTATTCACCAGGGCGGGCTCCTTGTCGAGCCGGTCGTTGATCGCGACGACCTCGCCGGCGATCGGCGCGAACAGCTCCGACACCGCCTTTACCGCTTCGATCGTTCCGAACACATCGTGCTTGCCGAATTTCGTGCCGACCTTGGGCAGCTCGATATAGACGATATCGCCGAGTTCGCCCTGGGCGAAGTCGGTGATGCCGATCTCCGCGTTGCCGTCCTTGCCCTTACGGACGTACTCATGCTCTTCGGTATACTGGAGATCGTTCGGGATGTTCGCCACTTGTGCTCCGCTATGGTGATGCGTGCGAGGACCGCCGCGCGCGAAGTCTATCCGCGCCTCAAAAGAGAGTCAAGAAATGCTGACTTGGCTCTCCATGACGCGGGCATCGCTTCCCATGGCGTGGACATCGCTCCCCTTGACGCGGGTATCCTTCACTGTGTCGACCGCATCGCGCTGAAGGGAGCTCCATAGCGCATCGACATCGCGCTCAAGTTCTTCAAGTGATCCGTTGTTGTCGATGCAGTAGTCTGCCCGCGCGCGCTTGAGCTCGGCTGGCATTTGCGCGGCGATCATGTTCATCGCCTCGGTCTCTTCCAGGCCGCGATTGGTCACCAGACGCTCGAGCCGAAGGGGCCGGGGCGCATCCACCAGCACGATCGCGTCGAATTCGTCGACGAGGCTCCTCTCGAAGAGGAGAGGGATCACGCAGACGACGATCGGATCTCCCCGCTCCTTGGCGCGGGCGACCTCGCGATCCTGCATCCGCGCGACGCCCGGGTGGACGATTCTGTTCAGCGCGTCCAGCTCGCTCTGTTCGGCGAACACGATCCGACGAAGCGCTTCCCGGTCGAGGCTTCCGTCCTGCTTGATGACGTCTTTGCCCCAGCGCTTAACGATGTCCCTGAGCGCCTGGGTCTCGGGGCGCACTGCTTCACGGGCGAGCTCGTCCGCATCGATGATGGTGGCGCCACGCCCGGCCAGCATCTTCGCGACCTCTGATTTTCCGCTAGCGATGTTTCCGGTCAGTCCGATGAGAATCATCTTTCAGGGGATCGAGGTGGAAGCAGCAGCCTGCGGGGCCAAGATAGGAAGTTCTCCCAACTATGTCACGCATAAACAACTGCTTGGAGCTTTGCGGACCCATCCCAGCAGTCAGTCGAGCTGCTAGAGAAGCGGAACCTGAGCCGCGTCGCTCGGGGGAACGGTATGGCACATCCTGCAGCGCGCTTCGTACGATTCCGTACCGCCGACCATGATCTGCGGCGAGTTGTAAGGAGCCGGCCGGCCACCGATCAGCCGTTGATTGCGGCTGGCGGGGCCTCCGCAGAGTACGCAAATCGCGTGCAGCTTGTCCACGACCTCAGCAATTGCCATTAGGTCCGGCATCGCCCCAAACGGCTCTCCGCGGAAATCCGTGTCCGTTCCAGCCACGATTACCCGGCGTCCCCGGGCGGCCAGCGAGGTGACCAGGGGGACTATCCCGTCATCCAGGAATTGCGCTTCGTCGATCGCGATTACGTTCGCCATGGGGTCGATCTGCTGGCTTATCTGCGCCGCGGAATCGGCGGGGATCGCCTCGACAGTACGTCCGTCGTGGCTCGAGATCGAGTAGATGCCGGCGTATCTGGCGTCCAGGTGCGACTTGAACACCTGCACCCGCTTTCGAGCGATGATGGAGCGCCGGACGCGCCGGATCAGCTCCTCGCTCTTGCCGCTGAACATCACGCCGGCGATCACTTCCACCCATCCACCGGCCTGGTGGAATGGTCCACTCGGCCCACTCACGACCGATCGCGATCTCTACGCGGTGGCCCCCCGCCCCCGCGGGTTGGTCGATCGGACGACCCAGGGCGACGGGGAGGGCGTGGCCGATCGCCTGACGACCTGTCACTACGCGGCCGATCACTTCGCGGCCGATCGCTTCGCCCACCTCGCTCCGGACGCTCCCTCGGTCCCGCGGAGCGCTCGCGATCCTCTCGATCCCGTTCGCCGCGCACGACGACGCGCCGTCCCTTGATCATCGAGCCGTTTACCCGTGCGATCACGCTGGCCGCGTCGCCCGCCGCCACTTCGATCAGGGCATGGCTCTCCTGCAAATCGATCTTTCCGACGCGATCTCCTGGAATCCCGCCTTCACCGGCGATGATGCCCATGAGATCTCCCACCTTCACTCCGTCGCGCGTGCCGATCGTCATGAAGAGTCGGATCATCCCGCCGGCGGCGGCGCCGCCACCAGCGTGCGGGCGCTCGCCATCAGCAGGTCTCGGCTTAGCAGCCGGCGCCTGGTTCGCATCGGCCTGGCGTCGCTGTGCGCGCTCGCGCTCCAACAGGTAGAGGGCGGCGGCAGCGAGCTCCGTTCCGTCGAATTCCTGGAGCAGTGGCTCCAGCGCTATGATCTCCCGGGTGGGAACCCCGCGCGCGAGCACCGCGCGCAGCTCCTGGCGTCCGGCTTCTTCCCGGTCATGCGCGCGACGCTCGGGCCCGTGAAGATTCAGCGCGGCGAGTCTTCCAGCCGCCAGCTCTCTGAGCCAGGGGACTTCGCCCGGCGTTGCAATCACAACGACCTGAACCGGCTTCGCTTGCGAGATGCCGTGCAGCTCCGCGGGCGTCACCGGCGGCTGATAGAAAATCACCGTGTGCGTGGCGACGCTCCCGACATACCCCCGAGTCACGGCGATCGACTCGTCATCTTCGTGGTAGCCAAGGGTTCTCAGGGTCCGCGCTGCTTCAGTGGCGGCAGTTTCGTCGCGCGCAACGATCAGCGCCGAAGGAGGATCGAGATCATCGAGCAGCCTCCGCAGCGCGCTGGCTCGGGCACCTCCAGCGACGGTGACAAACTTGATGATCGGCATCTCGTAATCCGCCGGAATCTGGGGCGCTTCCATATCCGCGGGTCCCACGCGCCGGGCGCGACGGGCGTAGCGCTCGACCAGATTTTCCACTGTCGGCGTCAGCTTGCGGGCGACGACGATGCGACCAGCATCGCTTAGCTCGCCGAGTACACCCTCGAGAGCGGTTACGGAGTCAGCGCCTTCGTCCAGAATGTCATCCACCCAGGCGAGGGCCACGGTGCGTACCGTGTCGAGCTTGAGGAGCGAGGCGCGTACGAGCTCAAGGATCTCCGCCGGCGTTCCCGCCACGGCGAGAACCGGCCGGGTCTTGAAGATGCGAGCGGCGCGCGCGGCACTCGTGATGGGCACGACCTCGATTCCAGTCGGCCCGGAAAGACGGAGAACTTCCTCCGAAATCGCGAGAGCTGTTTCCGCATCGCGAGTCACCACCACGACTTGCGTGCCTCCCGCGGATGGATCGATGCGGGCAAGAGCGGGAGTCAGAAATTCCGCAATCGACTCGATCGTGTGCGGAAGCGTGTAGACGAGACTCTGGCTGCGCCCAGCCTGTCCGGTGGCGCGCTCTTCAACTTCCTGCAATTCCGACATCCCGCCCTCTATTTTCTCGCACGTGGCGTAGTGTCCGCCTCGCCGGTATCGTTATATGTCTTCCCACCGCGCGGCGTCGCCGCTCACCAAAGATAGCAGCATCGGGGCACCCATGATTACCGCCATCGTATTGATAAAGGCCGAGCCACAGCGAATCGCCCAGTGCGCGACGAAGCTTGCTGGAATCAATGGTGTCTCGCAGGTCTACTCCGTTTCGGGGGAGTGGGACCTCGTGGCAATGGTCGAAGTGGCCGAGCACGAGGCAATCGCCAGAATCGTGACCGAGGAAGTGACGGTGGTTCCCGGGATCAAGTCGACTCACACCCTCACCGCATTCCGGGCGTACTCGAAAAAGGATCTCGAGCAGGCCTGGGACATCGGGCTGGAGTAGCCGGCGATGTTGGTTAGCAGCCCCAGTCCGGACTCGGCGAGCCGGGCAGCTATTCGTTTGCTGAAGGAGTGGTTGCCGGGGGCGAGCGCGGTCGAGGGAAGCGGGGATCTCGAATTGAGCTCGAGGGCCGACCAGCCGCAGCTCATTTCCGCGGAGATTGTCGAGGGCAAGACGCTCCGGGCTGTCAAAGTGCCGGGCGTAGATCGCACGACGATCTCCGGATTCGGCGCATTTCTCGATGGAACGCAGAAGGTGAGGCTGATCGGGCGCCACTACGGCGTGCCGATCGTGCTCGGTACCACTTCTGCCGCGGTTCGCGTTCGCGTGAACCGCCGCCTCGTGACCTGGGGCCACCAGCCGCCCAGACTGGAGCGGAAGCTGTATCTGCCGCTCAAGTATTTGCCACCGCTGACCGAGACTTTGGGCGCCGGCTCTCAGCGGAAATACGGCCAGTTTCAGGTCGTGGACACATCGATTCCCGACGCGAGCGGCGCGTATCCAAGCGAGCATCCCACGGTTCTACTCGAGCGCGCAATTCGCGCGGTGGATCGACAGCGTGACGCTCTCGAGGACGAGCTCGCGGAAGCATGGTGCGCTCGCGGTGAAGCTCCCCTTTTTATTGATGGAAGCATCACTCGCAGCCCGCACGCTGCGGCTTCGGCGAACGCGATCGGTGTGATCAAGAGCCACTTCACGCTCTACGTCGAGGGCGAAGCCCTCAGGACCGTCGTGGGTTTGGCCAAGGGCGAAAGATCGTCCGTGTTCCAGGTCACTCCGAAATCGCGCAGCGCGGTAATGAGCTGGTATCTGCGACAGCGTGATCCGGAGGGCCACGACGTGTTGTGGGGACTCGTCCGCGTCGAGATGTCCAGGTGCGACAATCCCACCGAGCGAGCGGACGAAATCTCGCGCTGGGTGCTCGCCGAAACATCGCCGCTGGCACTGCCCGACGGACGTTGGGATAAGATGTCTTACGGTATTCGAGACGTTGAAGAATTTCTGAGAGCTATTTCATGACCGAAGCACTTGGCCGCATCGTCGCAACGGAGCGGAAGCCGAACACGCCGCACGAGTTCCACTTCTGGACGGCGATCGACTCACCTGTCGGGATCGGGACGATCGTCCGCGTCGATGGCGCGAACCCGATGGACGGGCAGATCCCTCATATCTACGGAATCGTCGTAGAAGGCTTCAGCTACACCGATCTCCAGTCTCCGATGCACGACGTGCTCGGCCACGACGGTCTGCCGACGATGGCGGGATACGCAGCCACCGAACGTGCTGAAATCCGGCTTTATACGGCCGCCGTGCTGCGGCAGATCCCGGAGGAGCCGCTCCAGCCGGTGCCGATGGGGCAGGTCTTTCTGGCCGAGGAAGCCGACGTGCAGGTCGCGCTCCGCATGGACAGCTATCTGCGCGAAGGAGCGAACACGGGGATTCCGATCGGCGTCTATCGCGCCGGCGGAACGGAGGCCGTGATCTACCTCGACGCTGATTTCCTTCTCGGACCCGAGGCGGCGCACCTCAACATCACCGGCGTCTCGGGGCTCGCGACCAAGACGAGCGCCGTCGAGTGGCTGCTGGCTTCAATGTTCCGGCATTTCCCCGAGGACAAGGGATCGATCGCCGCGGTCTGCTTCAATGTCAAAGGCCCCGACCTGTGCTATCTGGATCAGCCGGGGAAGCTCGAGAAATCGGACGAGGCGCTCTATGAAAAGCTCGATGTCGAGCCGAAGCCGTTTCAGAAAGTCGAGTATTTCGCTCCGTACAACGCGAAGGGTCTGGCTCTGAACACGTTCCGGAACAATGAAGCTTTGCTCGACAACGTCACGCCGCTTACCTGGGGTCTGCGCGAGGTCCTGCAGTTCGCCGAGGTTCTTCTCAACAGGGACGACATCGATGCGAAGGCCGATGCGCTGATCGACTTCATTGTTCAGAACGTCGTCGACAAGGAGTTTTCCGACCCTCTGCTCAGCAAGAAGCACACGGTGCAGTCGTTTGCCGACCTCGATGCGTGGTTCCGCGACGTCCTGCGCGGCATGGAACAGAAGGACGGAGAGAGTTGGCGCACGCACCATGTGGCGACCATCCGCAAGATGCGGAATCGCCTGTCGAACATCTCCACGCGCTGCGCGGGATTGGTCACCGACTCGGGTGCAGTGAGCGATCTACCGTTCGGGAGCTTTGAGGACCGCACGGTGTACGTGGTGGATGTCGCCAACCTCGAGGAAGATGCGCAGGACCTCATCTTCGCGCGGATCGTCTCCAAGCTCCGTGAGCATCTGGAACGAAGGGACCTGGGCGTCAAGCATCTCGTCGTATTCGTCGACGAGCTGAACAAGTACGCGCCGGGTGATGGTCCCGACACTTACGTCCGGAAGATGCTACTGGATATTGCCGAGCGTGGAAGGTACCTGGGTCTCGTCCTGTTCAGCGCGCAGCAATTCCGCTCGCAGGTTCATCGGAGAGTAGTTGGCAATTCCGGGACGTCGCTGTTCGGACGAATGGACCCCGACGAGCTGTCGACACCCGGCTACGCGGTGCTGAGCCCGGCGACGAGAACCAAGCTTGCCACGCTGGAGAAGGGGCAGTTGATGATTCGACATCCACATTTCACTCAGCCGATCTTCGTGCGCTTCCCGCGCCCCGCAGTTATGCAGGGACGCGAAGGCTCGGAGCGCTACCCGCAAGCGGGCGACGTCTCGCTCGACGCGGCGATTCTGCGCGCGCTCCGGCCGCTCGATCCGGCGATCACGCTCCCGTGGGTGCAGGAGATCACCGCGCTCTTTACGCAGGAAGAGGTGATCCGGGCCCGCAACGCGACGCTTCTGGCGCGACCCGAAAACGTGAAGGCGTACTTCTCGGCGCAATTCCGCAAGATCATCCCGGCGCAGCCGGCGACGCGCCCAATGGCGGCGAGCATCAAGTCAGCTCCGGAAAACGATCCATATGGGTTTTAGCAGGATCAGTATGCGTGCAGGACGAATCGTTCTTTTCGCAGTTTGTTGTTTCGCCCAGGTGGCGCTCTCCCAGCCGGTCCTCCTCCAGATCCGGCCCCACATCGGCGACACTCTCAGGA
The DNA here is from genome assembly GCA_003134685.1 of Gemmatimonadota bacterium. Classification (GTDB taxonomy): domain Bacteria; phylum Gemmatimonadota; class Gemmatimonadetes; order Gemmatimonadales; family Gemmatimonadaceae; genus UBA4720. Next base: position 260,127 of record PLCA01000016.1, read on the forward strand.
TGCACCTCTCGCAATCGGTGGAGATGACCGGCACCACCCGTGGCGGGGGGCGTGATTCGGCGACCAGCTCGATGACGACGTCCATCGAGGTGTTCACCCGCGCGATCGCGCACCAATGGACGTCCGGTGGCACTCTCATGCAGTCGATTACCGACTCGGTCGCGATGACTCCCGCCTCGGCGGGCTCGCTCGCCGATCTCAAGCGTCGGGCGATGACGGGAAAGCGCGTCTGGGTGCGTGTTTCCACGGATGGAGCGATGGAGATCGTCGATGACGACGATCCCAACAGCGAGCTCCGGCACGTCTTCGGAGAAATGCCCGCGATGCTGGCGCGCGAGCCGGTCGCCGTCGGCGCAAGCTGGACACGGGAGATGCAGATCCCCTTGAGCGGCGATCCGGGCACGATGGGGCAGGTGCGGGCGACGTTCCGTCTCGATTCTCTGAGCAGGAACGGCGATCTCGCGTTCATCTCAATGCACGGTACGATGTCCCGCATGAACTTGCCCGGCGCGCCGCCCGCGGGCGCCGGTTACGCCACTTCGGGCACGCTCTCGGGCACAATTCAGATCGACCGAAGGCTCGGTTGGATCACTGACTCTCGGAGCAGCATTATCGTACGTTCTACGATCGCCGCGGCCCCGCCCCAAAAGGGAGGACCACAGGGAGCGCCGATGCAGGTGAGGACGAAGATCACTCAATGGATAAGAGCGATGCGCACTCGATGAGACTGGTTCACCTCTCGGACATACACCTCGGCTTCAGACAATATCAGCGGCAGACACCCACGGGGATCAACCAGCGTGAGGCGGATGTCGCGCTGTCGCTGCGCCGCGTCATCGACAAGGTGATCGAGCTCAAGCCAGACCTGGTGCTCATCGCCGGCGACGTATTTCACGCCGTTCGACCCAGCAACCCGGCGATTCTGCACGCCTTTCACCAGTTCTCGCGCCTCATGCAGATGCTGCCAGACGCAACCGTGGTGATGGTCGCCGGCAATCACGACACTCCGCGCATGGCGGAAACGAGATGCATTCTGCCGCTGTTCGCTCCGCTCGGGATCACCGTGGTGGAAGGCGAGCCAAAGCGCATCACCTTTCACGAGCGTGATCTTTCGATTCTCGCCGTACCCGACATGGGGAAGGCGCCGTCGCTCGAGCCCGACTCCGCCGCGAAATACAATGTCCTCCTGCTCCACGGCGAGATCGAAGGGGTGCTGCCCAGATACGGCCGCGAGCTCGATCGCCGTCCCATGGGGATCACGCAGCAGGAGCTCGGCGCCGACCGCTGGGACTACGTCGCGCTGGGTCACTATCACGTGTACAGGCAGGTCGAGCCGAATGCGTTTTACTCCGGCTCGCTCGACTATACGAGCACCAATTCGTGGGGCGAGATGGCTGAGGAGGAAGCCGCCAAGATCGGAGGCAAGGGGTTCATCGAGCACGATCTCACGACGGGGGCGCACAGGTTTCACGCAATTCCGCCGCTGCGGCAGTGGGTCGATCTGCCATCGCTTTCCGGCATCGGGCTGTCACCCGCTTCGCTCGACGAGGCGATTCGCGCGACGGTTGATAACCTCGAAGGCGGCATCGACGACAAGATCGTGCGGCTGGTCGTGCGTGATGTTCCGCGCCACATCCTGCGCGAGCTGGACCACAAGGCGCTCCGCGAATACAAGCGGAGAGCGCTCCAGTTTCACCTCGACACGCGGCGACCGGAGATCGTGCGTCGCGAAAATGGCCAGGCCGCGCCGGGCCGCCGGGCGTCTCTGGCGGACACCGTTCGCGACAAGCTCCGCTCGCGCGTGCTCACGGAGAACATCGATCGCGAAGCTCTCGTCGAGCTCGGGCTGCACTATCTCCGTGAGGCGGACCTCGTAGCGGGCCCGACCGAAGAGGACGCCATCGCGTGAGACTCAATAGTCTCAAGCTCACCAACTTCCGTCAGCACGTACGGACCGAGCTCGAGTTCGGGAACGGCCTCACCGGCATCATCGGTCCGAATGGCGCGGGCAAGACCACGCTGCTCGAAGCAATCGCGTGGGCGCTCTATGGCAATCCGGCGATTCGCGGCAACCGCGAATCCATCCGGTTCATGGGCGCGGGAGCGCGCGCGCCCGTCGAGGTCGAGCTCGATTTCGAGATTGGCTCCCACCGCTATCGCGTTGTCCGCGGACTGACGAGCGCCGAAGTCTATCTCGATGGCGCCGACAGCCCGATCGCGAATTCGATCTCGAGCGTCACCGAGCTGATGCAGCGCCGCCTCGGCATGTCGATGTCGGAATTCTTCCACACGTACTTCACGGCGCAGAAGGAGCTGAGCGTCATGGCGTCGATGAGTCCGGCCAGGCGCGGACAGTTTCTCTCGCGAGTGCTCGGCTACGAGAAGCTCCGCATCGCGCAGGACCTGACGCGCGAGCGGCGCAACCGCGTCCGCGCCGCGATCGACGGCATGCAGCGCGGGATGCGCGATCCTGAGGTCGTTCTGCGCTCACTCGCGGAAGCAGCCTCACGAAAGGAAGAAGCCGAAGCGCGCGCGCACCACGCGGCGCATCGCGGAGCAGTGCGCCAGCGCGAGATGATGGCAATCGAGCCACGCTGGGAAATGGTGCAGCGACAGCGGGAGCAATCCGCGCAGCTGCTGACCCAGATCACGGTCGCGGAAGAAAAAGAAGCAGCACTCCAGCGGGACTCGGAGCGCGTTGCGCGCGAGCTGGAAGGCGTTCAGGCCGCGCGCGCTCAGCTCGCTAATCTGCGCGACGCGGTCGAGCCACTATTCGCGCTCAACGTCGAGCTCCAGGCGCTCAACACTCTTTATCGCGAGGAAGGCCGGCGGAAGACGCTGCTCGAAACCGAAGCCGCGCTGCGCGAGGAGATCGCGAGACTCGAGGAGCGTCACGCGAAAATCGAGAAGGCCCCGGCGCTCGAGGAAGAAGCGACGCTCGAGCTGGAGAAGAAGCGCACCGAGCTCGAGGATGCCCAGGGCCTCCTTGAAGCGAGGCGAACCGAATGGGTGCGTGACCGACAGGAAGCGCAGACCAAGCGCGAGGCATTGAGGCAGCAATACACCGAGGTCAAGCACCAGCGCGATCGCGTCGTCGCGCTCGGCGAGGACGGCGAGTGTCCGACTTGCAGCCGCCCGCTTGGTGGAAGTCTCCACACCGTGGTCGAGCATCTCGAGGAGCTGATCGAAACGGTGAACGTCGACGGGAGCTACTACAAGGCGCGCGTCGAGCAGCTGGAGCAGATGCCCGAAGACGTTCATCAGCTGGACGAGAAGCGGCGCGCCCTGATGCTGGAGGTGGGCACACTCGAGCGCAGGCTCGCGAAAGTGCAGCTCGCGGTGCTGGAGCTGGGGACGATCGTGCGCGACCTCGCGGCGAAGCGACAGCGCGAAGTGCAGATGAAGCGCGACATCTCGCGCATTCCACCGGGCTACGACCCAGCGCGGCATTCCGAGGTGATAGGGGAGGTCGATCGGCTGACTCCGATGGAAGCCGAAGCCGGGCGGTTCCAGGCGATGCTCGATCGCGAGCCGCAGCTCAAGCTCGAGCAGACGCACATCGCCCAGGAAATCATGCGCGTGCAGTCGATGCTCGGCACCATTAGAACGAGACGCGCCCAGATCTCCTTCACCGAAAAGGATTTCAACGATCTGAAGGCGGAATTCGACCGCGTGCGCGTCGAGCTCCAGGAATCCAAGGTTGCGGCCGCGCGCGCGCAGGAGCAGGTGTCGGGAGCGACAGCCGCACTGGCGGCAGCGCAGGAATCGGCGGAAGAGCTGAAGAAGAAAGTCGCCGAGCTCGAGGTGCTCCAGACAGATCGGCGAATGCACGACGAGCTGGACCGCGCCTTCTCGGACCTGCGCACGGATCTCAATTTCCAGCTCCGTCCCGAGTTGTCGGAGCTGGCGAGCGCGTTCCTGAGCGAGCTCACCGATGCGCGCTACACCGAGCTGGAGCTGGACGACCAGTACAACATTGTTATTCTGGAGGATGGCATTCAGAAGCCCGTCCTGTCCGGTGGAGAAGAAGATCTCGCCAACCTCGTTCTTCGTCTGGCGATCTCACAGATGATCGCCGAGAGAGCCGGCCAGAGTTTTTCGCTGCTGATTCTCGACGAGGTCTTCGGCTCGCTGGATGAAGCGAGACGATTCAACGTGGTCGAGCTGCTGCGCGGTCTTCAGGACCGGTTCGAGCAGGTGATCCTGATCACGCACATCGAGCCGGTGCGCGAAGGATTGGACCGCGTGATCAACGTCAGGTATGACGCGGATCGGGGCTGCTCCGTTGTGACCGAGAGTGAAGGGGACGCTCTCGTGACCGACGAGGATCTGGAACCGATGCCCGCCGAGCGGACTCCGTTTGTACGTCCGCGGGTGGCGGAGGAATCTGTAGAGCGCACGGCGGGAGCGGCATGATGGCGTTCGCGCGCAACTGGAGACACGCGTGGGTGGCGGAGACGCCCGAGCGCGTGAGCGTGGGGGAGATTCCCGCGCTCAACGCGGTTTTCAGCGAGGCGTTCACCGAGCGCTATCGCAGAGATGGGATGGTGGGCGTTCGGGTGCCGCACCTAAATCCGGCGGTGTGGAAGTTCGCCATCACGGACGCCGAGGACGGCGCGATGATCTGGCGCAACGCGCGCGACGGAATCGCGGCGTTCAACATGGTCCACCGCTCTGGCGTCGAAGGGTGGATGGGGCCGCTGGCTGTCCATCCAGACTATCAGAGCCAGGGCGTCGGGAAAATGATCGTATCTTCGGGCGTTGAGTGGTTGAAAAAGGCTGGCGCGAAGGTGATTGGACTCGAGACGATGCCGCGCACGATGGACAACGTCGGATTCTATTCATCACTCGGCTTCACGCCCGGGCATCTCACCGTCACCGTAACCCTCGAAGCGGCGAGAGCCGGAATCCAGGCGACGGCGATGTCGTCCCTCAATCCGCACGAGCGGGAGCTGGCGCTGAGACAGTGCCGTGCGCTGGTGGAACAGCTCGCGCCGGGGTACGACTACACGCGCGAGATCGTTCTCACGGCGCAGCATCAGCTCGGCGACACGCTGTTCGTGCGGAAGGGGAACGACATTCTGTCGTTTGCGGTGTGTCACTCGGTGCCGCTGGTCGAAGGCCGGGTGACGGACGAAATGCGCGTGCTGAAGATGGTCGCGAGGAGCGAGGCCGATTTCGATCAGCTCGTGACGCAGCTGTGCGCTCATGCCCGGGTGAAGTCGGCGCGGCGTGTGGCGATCAGGGTGCAGGGGCAGTATGGCGATATCTACCGGCGATTGGTGGCGCGGGGTGCGCGAGTCAGGTGGACTGATCTGAGGATGTCGTTGCACGAGTACGCGGAGTCGCGGCCGGCGGGAGGCGGGATCGTGCTGTCGAACTGGGAGATCTAGAGGCAAGAGGGGTCGGCAAAGCGTCCGTGCGCGGATCCGGATCGATGCTTTTTTGCCGCAAAGGAAGCGAGCGAATGTTATGCAGCTAGTCTTGCAGTCTATCACCGAGCACTATTGTGAGCGCATCATCTCTAAGTGCGTGCGGCGGCGGGAGTTTGCCTTCGCGTTCAGAATTGTTAGAATGGGCAAAGGTTGCGAGCTACGCGGCCTTTTTATTTCGCTTGCAACCTAATAGGCGTTAGGCCGACTTCAACCAATCGCTGAACCCCATGGTGTCGAATGCAGTGCGCTGTCTCGTGCTCGTGGTCGTGGTCGGGTGCGCCGGCAGCCGCGCCTCTCACGTGGCAACTGATTCTGACCTGCCGCCCGCCAACTGTCCGAAGTTGACGGGGTCCTATATGAGTTTCGTTATCGACGATCAGCGCGCGACTATCAACGTACCGAAGTTCCAATTCAGCGAGGCCCCCATTTTTTACCCGTCGGTCAATCCAGACGACATTCTAAGCATCACGCCGCTTTCGCCAAGCGAAGCCGCTCGTTGGTATAGACCGTGTCCGGGAGTCGAGGTAATCATGATCCGTACGAAGGCCGGGAATTGGCGGCCCGATATCCCGAGCCGGCGGTGATCCGTGCCCCGCGGCCTAACGAACGTTGCAGCTGACAAGCACTTTTCGGATGCGGCTTCGCCGCAATGGTGATAGTGTGCTTGCAGCTGAACTAAGGCGTTAGGCGGAGCACATGCTCTCAAGTGGGGGAGAGTGGATCCTCTGTTGATATTCGTCGTTGTTGTGGCCGCGGGCGCCGGCGCTGGCGTCTACGGTCTCAGCGTGCGCGATCTCATTCGGCGCGGTCGCCTTCACCGCCAGAAGGAGCGCCTGCTCCGCGAAGGCCGACTGCCCGCACAGCCAGGTGAACGCGTACCTTGCCCCGAGTGCGCCGAGGCGATCCTTCCGCAAGCGCGGCGATGCCCCTACTGCCGGTCCGTCGTTACCGGGCGGGTGTAGTTCGGGAGAAACGCGCCGCCCGCCTAACGAATGTTGCAGCTGACAAGCACTTTTCGGATGCGGCTTCGCCGCGATGGTGGTAGTGTGCTTGCAGCTGAACTTGGGCGTTAGGTAGCAGCACGGTGGATCGCATGATCGAACTCAAAACGAAGCGCCTCGACTTGCGAGAGACCGATCAATCCGATGCCAGTCTTCTGAGCAAACTTCAGGCACGCGAGGGCGTGGCAGACTACATCGGTGAGTTCCGTATCAAGCCGCCTAATTCCCATTTCTTCACAATCCTTCGGAAGCAAACACGACTTGGCCAAGTCTCCTTAGTGGCTCGGGCTGGTCTTGCGTCAAATGGGTTCGAAATCATTTGTGCGTTACTCCCGGAAGCTGAGGGCTGCGGTATTGCTACCGAAGCATGCCAACGCGTCTTCCAGTGGGCGCTCGAAGACTTACACCTATCAGTCATCTTCGCACGCGTGCACGAAGACAATCGGGAGAGCCTTGCCCTGATCGGCAGGCTAGGGATGGAAGAACATGCGCCACGAAATGCCGACGGTGAAACGATATATGTGAAGCATCTCTTACCTGCTACCTAACGAACGTTGCAGCAGACGGGCGCGACAAAGTCGTTGGGTTGTGTATGTTCAAAGTAGAATCGCCCGCAGCTGAACTGGGGCGTTAGGTGGCGCGTGAGACGCTTTAGCAGATTCCTAGCATGTACGGTCGCTTCGATATTGGTCGGCGGGTGCCATCACGCCGCGCCCGTGCCGGAACCACCGCGCTCTGAGGACGTTCGCAGCACAGCCCGGTCAGCGCTGGTCGGACTCAACCGCGACACCCTTCGCGTCGACGTGACTGTCTTGAATACTGCTAAAACTCCACGAGCGCTCCAAACTTGGGTTTGCGGTGGTAATCCGCTGGTAATCAAAGTTCAAAGAGATGGCAGAATCTGGGATTCCGGCAACTGGTACGAGGAAAGGATGCGACCGCCGGTGGTCCGCGATTCTACGGGAAAGGTGATTCCGTTTATTTTCGTATGCAGCGCAATGATGGTGCGGGAGCTCCCGCCCGGGCGTTCAGTTCTAGCCTATTCCAGTTCAACGCCGGTGCGAGAAGTTCTCGGTGATTCATTGCCGCCCGGCCGCTACCAGATCAGAGCTTTCTTCTCGCTAAACCGACGCAGCGTTAAGGGAATACCTGCTGGTGAGGTCGAGCTCGGCGCGCCGCCCACCTAACGGTAGTTGCAGCAGACGAGCGCTCGCTTCAAGGAATTAAGGTTGATCGCTCTTCGAGTCTTAACGAGTTTTAGTTTGTCGCGCTCACTTGGATGGGCGCTCGCAGCTGAACTTGGGCTTTAGGTGGACCTAAGAGGAGCTATGGACACTAAATGGCGACGAGTTCGTTGGGGCGCGATGCGCGGTGCGCTCGTTGGCGTGTCGCTCGCAGCGTTGCTCCTCGCGATCTTCGCAATCAACATCTGGCAGGGCGAGACAGCAACAACAGCCGGGATGGGAGTCGGAATTCTCTCATGGCTTGCCAGCGTACCGGCCGGCCTCGTTCTTCTTTTTGCCGCGGTTCCTGCCCTCGAAGCGCTGGGCTTTCATGAAAGCATCGCTAGGAATATGGCGGTGATCCTGACCTTGGGCGTCTGCGGCAACTGGGCGATTCTCGGAGCGATCTATGGCGCTGTGCGGGGATCGCGCGGCAAGGCTGCGGCACCGGCCACCTAACGAACGTTGCAGCTGACGAGCACTTTTTCAGATGCGGCTTCGCCGCAATGGTTGTAACGTGCTTGCAGCTGAACTAAGGCGTTAGGTGGACATAACCGCTGTGTTCACGGAGTAACCGGTGCGCCAAGAGGTCGTTGAGCAATTCACCTTTCGCAATGGCGATCTGAGTGTCACCGTCACAGAGGCCGTTATCGATACCGGCGCCCAGAATACCTACATCACTCAGCCGATCGTAGATGCGTTGAAGTTGAATCCGTTGCGAACGATGCCCGTTGGCTTCGCTGCCGGCCGGGGCTCCATAGCAATCGTGTATGACTGCCTCGTCGCCTGGACTATTTATGAGAGCCAGGGTTTCCATTCGCGTCAAGAAGTCCTTTGTCTAGCAGACAGCGACGAAGTCTTGATCGGATTTGATTTTCTAACGCGCCACGAGCTCACAGTCGATATGTCCAATCTCGGGCTAATTGGAACGGCGCCTCGTAACGCAATTCCGCTTACGGGCGGTGGATTTGTTCTTAATCCCCCGCGTGGATTCGTTCTCGAGCGCAATCGTATTCGCGCAGAAGCTGCAAAGCCCGGCGATGTGCTTCGCCCGCATCCGGCGTGGCGATTCACCGTTCCAACAATTGTGAAACGATGAGCGGGACATCGCCCTGCCACCTAACGAACGTTGCAGCAGGTAAGCACTTTTCGGATGCGGCTTCGCCGCAATGGTGGTAGTGTGCTTGCAGCTGAACTAGGGCGTTAGCCGGATGCCTCGGGGCGCGCTTGCACCGGAGGGGAAACCGGACTGGCCCAGTATACGTTTCCCTTCGCATGGTTATCGCTCGCACATCTCTGCACGTCCTGTCGCTTTTCCTGGCAACCGTCTCCGCGGCGACCGTGTGTGGACAGGGTCAGCCCTCGTCCCTGCGCCCTGCGGTTGCCAGTAAGGATGGGTTTTGGCAGACATCGAGTCTTCGTGAAGATGCTGAGCTGAGTGCCGCTGCGCTGAAGGCGCACGAGGCGCTCTGTCAGCGGACAGGCGCGGACGCCTGTCTGGTGATCCATCATGACCGTATCGTGCAGGAATGGTACTCCGCGCGCTACACGACGCCGATGTATGCCATGTCCTCCACGAAATCCGTGGCGGGCTTGCTGACCGGTATGCTGATCGATGACGGCCGTCTCCAGAGTGCCGATGCCTCCGTCTGCAGCTTGATCGCGACATGGTGTTCGGGACGTCGAGCCAACGTGACCGTGCGTCATTTGCTCACTATGACATCCGGGCTGCCGATGATGCAGGACAGCAGCGTTGGCTTCGTGAGCGACAAGAATGCCTACGTGATGCATCTCGTGCCGACGTCCGAGCCAGGTGCCACCTGGGCATATAGCAATGAAGGGGCGCAGCTACTATCACCGATATTGGATCGAGCGGCCGGAGAGCCAATTCAAGACTATGCGCAGCGCCGTTTGTTCGCACCGCTCGGTATGGATAGCACTCGGCTACGCGTGTACCCGGACCATGCATGGACGTACGCCGACATGGAGACGACGGCTCGCGACTTCGCCCGTATCGGGGTTCTGATGTTGCACCAAGGAAAGTGGAATGGGCGGCAGATTGTTAGCTCAGAATGGGTCAAACGGTCAACGCGGCCCTCGCAATCACTGAACCCGCGCTACGGTCTACTGTGGTGGATTGATCCGGAAATCCGTGGGTACGCGGCGCATGGTCACCTCGATACCGATCTGCACGTAATTCCCGATCTCGATTTGGTCATCGTTCGAATGCAGTCGAAGCCCGTCGCGGGCGTTGCTGAAGGGGAGTACGAACGGGAGGGGTTACGGCTTTTCCGGAGCTTGGTCCCTCAGCGGAACTGATTTCGATACTTAAGCTCCGGTGTTGCACCGGCTAACAAACGTTGCAGCCGACAAGCACTTTTCGGATGCGGCTTCGCCGCAATGGTTGTACTGTGCTTGCAGCTGAACTCGGGCGTTAGACAGCAACTAAAGGCTTGGCAACTGAATGAATCCTAAATTCAATTTCGCGCCAGTTAGTGGCGCACAATCAGGCCTACTGAGGTTTGCTTCGGCGTGGTTGGTTTTCAATGGAGTCGTTTACGGACTGCTTGTCGTCGCAGCTGTCGTCCGATTCGGCTTTAGCCACCAGCTCCCAGCGCCGACGATTCTAGTTGTCTTCGTCCTTCTTATCCAAGCGACGTCAGCTGGTGGGATTGTATGGTCTGGGTCATTGCTGGCACGCGGCAGACGCCTTGGGGGTTACCTCGCCCTTGGGTTTGTTGTCCTACCAATCGTGTTCGCCGCTTTAAGTGGTGCGCCGCTCGACATATTTGAAGTCGCTTTCGCTGTGCTCGGAGTGCTCGTATTGGTGCTCTGCTGGCATGAGCTAAAATGAGCCTCATCTAATGCTGCTCGGTGTCAACATTGGTGTCGATCTGGTACCCGCGTTGCAGTCTAACGAACGTTGCAGCAGACGAGCGCTCGCTTTAAGGAACTAAGGTTGATCGCAACTAGAGTAGAGTCGCTCGCAGCTGAACTGGGGCGTTAGGTCGCGAGCAAGCGCACGCGAATTACGAGGCGTTGTCGCCGTTGGTGCGGTGGCTGAATGGCGCGCTCGGATTCAGACCCTCCCTCCATGGATGACCCATGACTTATCGGATCAGAACAGTTTGTCTTTTTCTGTGCGGTTTGACCAGCGACCTTGCCGCACAAACTCCTCCGCCGAGCGTAACAACCAGCTTCGGTGTCGATACGACAATCAGCGAAGTCCGCGACATTGTTCGCCTTACCAGAGCTTATCTCGCACAACCGGATGTATCAGCCCGCAGCCGAGGATTGTGGAGTAAATCACCCGTCGATGCTCGCTATGGCGATCTGGCGATGGAAGCCTACACGGGTTTCCCGGCAACAATCATCGGTGTCACGGGCGCAGCTCCGGGAGATAGCGTTTTCGCCGTCAAGATCATTTACGGACCCGCTGATAGTAGCGGAACAACTTTGCGCCCGATCACCTTGCAGCGACTTTACGCCGTGCGCGCTCCGGGCTCACCGTATGGCTGGCAGTTCTCCTCTCCGTTACCGCGCCTTACGCGCCCGTGGGCACACAGAGACTTCGGGAGGATCACCTATTGGTACGCGCCGGGCATCACACAGTCGTCGACAAAGGGACTTCGAGCCTCCCGCTTCGTTGATTCCGTAGCGAAGCTTTTTTCAGTGAAGCCTCCGTCGCATCTCGATGCATACCTCACTGCGACTATGGATGAGGGCTTGCGGCTCATCGGTTTGGATTTCTCGCTCGAGAATTCAGGACCGGGAAGCGGCTTCGGCGGCCGTGGGGGTGGTGCTGGGGATTATCTCATTCTCAGCGATCCGCGAGTCGGCGAAGCGTACTTGCACGAATTGGTTCATTCGGTGCTCGGACCGACCCTCCAGAGCAGGAACTCCCTCTTCAATGAAGGTGTTGCGTCCTGGCTGGGTGGATCAGGAAATCTGTCACCGCGTGAGCTCTACACCGGCTTGGAGGCTTACCAGCGTTCGCATACGAACATTTCGATGCTCGACGTCCTTCAGGGAGGCGGCGGCGAGGACCATGACGCTGTCGTAGCGTTGTATGGAACACGCGCGCTAATCGCTGATTCCATTTACAGAAGCTCGGGCATTCCTGGATTGAAACGATTCGCCCAGGTCACCGGCAGGCCTGCCGATTTGATCGTAGCACTTCCCGGTTACATCGCCGGAATGGGCACCGATCCGAATCTATGGTGGCGATCTGAAACCGCCGCTGCCGTCAAACGCACTGCCCCCGCTGGCAACTGACGCCACCTGCATGGAACCGCAGACTGCGTTCAGCTCCGAAAGCGGCCGCACCTATCAGCTCGCCGAGCTGATTGGCAGAGGCGGCAACCTCCGGTTGAAGCTCCGTGACACCGCGGCCTAACGGTCGTTGCAGCATGACGAGCGCGGCAAAGTCATTAGGTTTCCCGCCGGTAGAGCGTCGCGCCTGCGGCGCGCAATTTCTTCTGCGCATATTTAATCGTGCGCTCGCAGCTGAACTTGGGCGTTAGGCGCACCAATCGACATCTTCCCCCAACGATGAAGGCCGTCCTCAGCTCCGCTAATGCGCTCTGGCGAAAGGCAGAGCGAGAGGCATATCGAGCCCTCCACGCCAAGTCCAAACAACACAAAGCCGATCATTTCTTCAATTTTTGTGTGACAGCCCATTCGTTACGGGATTTCTTTTTCGAGCAGCGTAACATTCCTCGCGGGACGGTCCGCGATCCGTACTACGCGCAGTGGAATGCTGAGCCTCTGCTGGTAGCCGTCGAGGAGATCGCTAATCTCTCGAAGCACTTTCAATTGCGCGACCGAAAGAATTGGCAACCCCGGCAGCTACAGACTCGCCGCGTCGTTCACAAACCTGGCACCGACGTAGACGTTTACGTATCACCAACTGGTGCGATCAGGACCATCCCGCGCCCGTCGCGGGACATCGTAATCACGACGAGTGACGGCGCGCGACATTGGTTGTGGGAGTTTCAGATAGATATCCTCGACTACTGGCGGACCTTTCTTCGCAACAACGGAATTCGTGTGTACCGCCAGTCGGTCAAGGAAATGCTAGATCGTGCACCGGGCGCCTAACGAACGTTGCAGCTGACAAGGGTTCTTGCACCACTTTTGTAGACACTTCCACCTAACCAGCATGGAGTGTCAACTATGCCACGATCGGGTCCACGCGCAGTGCGGAAGTACAGCGACGAGTTCAAGCTGACTGCTGTGCGACTCAGTCAGCAGCCGGGGTTGCAAGTGAAGAGCGTGGCTGCTGCGCTCACGATTCATCCCTTCATGCTGTCGAAGTGGCGTAAGGATGCGCGGGACGGCTGCTGTGTACCGCAATTGGACGAGGCACTTTGGGAAGCGTAGGTTGACTTCTAAGAGCGGGGGTAGGCGATGGAGACGCATCGGCGGGGAGCGGACGGGTGGCTTTAAGCGGGCGGCAGTAGCTTTACTCACCGTCCACCAAACCCGGCGCATCTCACTCGGCCCAGTCGACTTCGAACGCGCGGTGCAAGTAGCTTAGGAGTGTATCCACGGAACCGGGTACAGCTCAATGGGGTCAATCACTATCTAGGCACTCATCAATCCTGAAATCGGGCTTACCGTGAGCATCTTACTGGCGTCAATAATGCAGCCTCTTTCGCATATGCGTTCATGCTCTATCGTTTCGCGCGCTGCCAGGGCACTTCCGTTCCTTATGATCTTCGGATGCTCCACGAGCACCGCGCCCGGTGCGCCCCCGAGAATCAGCACCGATGCCGGTCAATACGTCGCACGTCCCTCCGGCGGGTCGGGAACGTACCAGCTCTATTCGTTTCGTTTGATCGCGACCTATCGGAACGAGCGGTCCGACACAGTCTTCCTCGCGAACTGTTTTCCCAACGTGCCTACGCCGACCTACGGGGTAGTGCTTGCTAATGGGTCGCGTTCGACCACCGTGGGATATAATCCGACTTATGCATGTGTCGGGCACGATCAGCAGATTGCGGTTCCACCTGGTCAAAGCCACACCGATACCTTGATAGTGCAAGGACCAAACATGTGGGACGGTAAAACCGGGATACCCTTTGGAATCATGGAAGGACGCTTCACGCTACTGTATCAAGCGCAAACTTGCCGAGGCGATGGAATGTGCCGACTACCTGAATCGTTCGGCCTTTCGAATCCCTTTGAAGTGACAATCGCGGCGCCATAACAGAGTAGCTTAGGTCCCATTAGCTAGCTAGAGTGCCTCACGAAATGGGGTACACAGCACGGCCGACTAGGCGGGCGGGCGAGGAAGGCGCCACCACCACCCGGTCCCGCACGTGAGATCGCGCAGCTGCAGGCCCGCGCGACTGTCAGCAAGCGTGCTCGGCGTCGACAGAACCTATTATCAAGCAGCATGTCGCGATGCTGAATTTTGCACTATCCAATCATCGGACTCAATGGACTTCGAGGGTATCCTCAACCGAGCGGCTCATGTCTTCCGTTCGAGAAAATCCGCCGGTGTGTTCAAACACAATGATAGCTTTGCCTGTCGCAACTGCCTTGAACCGAAACCGTTGCGTCGGACCAGCCGGGACGTAGGGGCCGACGAAGGAAGCGTCCAAAAAACCGACCGCGGGTGAAGAAACCGTCGGAGGACTTGCATACTGGCCTGGGCCCATCGTTCCGAGCGTGATCTGAAGCTCATCACCTGTGCGGACAAACACAGTCTGATTGCTGTTGCTCCTTATGGCAACGACATTCGCTGGATTGATTGGTGCACCCGGAGCCGTGATCTGATCGGAATCCGCCGGGCTGGAAACCTTCTCACCACGACTAGCGGGTGGGGTAGCCTCGCTGCACGCCGTTCCAATCAGGGCCACCGCTAACAACAACGGACCAAAGAGTTTCATGATTTCTCCTTCCTAAAAATGGGCGGAAGTGAATCGCTCGTTCTTTTGTCCGCATATGCCGCGCCTACATGACGGCCCTTTTGCTCAGCGCTTCTCGTATTGCCACAACGGGCAGCAACCGACAGTGGATTAAGATTCAGCACGGCAAAGAAGCCCCCGTCGCCCATTGGTAAGGGCCTGGCTTCTGCTTCGCCGCATTGGTTGTGCGATGCGTGCAACTAAACTAGGGCGTTAGGTGGCGCATGAGAGCGAAACGCGCTCAAGTCGGAACATGAACACTACGGCCCTTATGGTTCCCTAGAAGTGATGACTTGGCCAGACGCCGGAGTCGACGGTCATGCAGTTCGCGGTTCCTTGGCGGACCTTACGCGGCTGGCCAACTTAGTGGGAACGAAGCTCTCCGCTGCCACACCCGGTTCGCTAATCCACATCCGTGAAGAATACGCGAGCGATAGTCCGTTTACGCTCCTGCTGGACGTTCGGAGCGACGCGTTTGATCCTGCATCCCTCGATCCAGATATTTCCGCCGGCGCTACCTAACGAACGTTGCAGCAGACAAGCGCTTTTCGGATGCGGCTTCGCCGCAATGGTTGTAGTGTGCTTGCAGCTGAACTAGGGCGTTAGACGGCGATTCGGAGTTGGGTGCAGATATGAAAACCCGCTTACTAAAGTTTGTTGCGCCACTCGTCGCTCTCAGTACATCGGCCTGCGGGCATCATCACGTCAATCCGCCTGCAGAACCATATTGGGACGGAGCGTTTTGGATTGAACCGACTAGCAGCTGCACTGACTCCTCACCGAGATTCCTTCCAAAGTTCAGAGCTTCTGACAATCTTCCCGGTATCAGCGAAATTCATCATGCCGATCAGCTCCAAGCGTGGCTTGCTCGCCACGTCCCAGGCGGGTGGGCATACGGGCCCTCGTTCAACAGCAATCATGCGACGCTTTGGCTTCGGGACCCGACGCAGAAACATGCCGCCATGGCCGCACTCGATTCGTTAGCTCCGCCGAATCAACTCTTTACCGCTACACACGCTGACTCGATCGTTGCGCTGCCGGTTCGGTGGGACTACGCGGAGCTTTACGACTGGCTGGAAGTCCTCAAGACTGGGCACATAATAGCTACGGGAATGAACATGTGGGGAATCGATGCGGCCAATGACCGAATTGTTTTCGGTATTGAGACGAGAGAGACGCTTGATGCAATGGTGAAGTGGCTTATTGACAAAGGAATCCCCTGTCGTCTTGTCGTAGTCGAAGTAAGTGGAAAGATCTACCTCGCTGGGCGACCTACGTTCTCGCTTCGCCGTCTAACGAACGTTGCAGCAGACAAGCACTTTTCGGATGCGGCTTCGCCGCAATGGTGGTAGTGTGCTTGCAGCTGAACTAAGGCGTTAGACGGACGATCATCTATCTAGTATTATTCGCTCACGAGTGACGATCGCCTTGTCCGCGACGGGTGTCTCGATGAGCCCGCTGAGATTTCGGAATCGACTGGCGGCGCCGGCTCCCAATCAAGGGCGATTGTTCCCAGCGGCGCCGGAGCCTATGGCCCACAGGTCGGCGGCTGCGCTCCGACAGCCTTCGCCAACGGAGTCCTGCGCGCGGCGGAAAGAGCGGCGTTCAATGCGGTGAGATCCGCGCCGTTGATTGCGCGCCACGCAGCGATCGACTTCCCAAGATCGTTGCACGCCGACTTGTAGGCCGCGAGCATCGCCGCCGTCGGATCGACGTCGCCGTTGTCGAAGGTGCCGAGCTGGTTCAGCAATCGGCTGATCAACTGCACGAGGGTCGGACGCGCGTTGGCGTTGCCTCCGAAGAAGCCGCCACCACCAAAACCACCACCCGTCGGGGCACGGCCACCCAGCGTGTCGAGCTTCGCGATGTATTCCCGGATCGTCTTCGCGGCGCCGCTCGTGGAATCGCTTGCCGTTATCGCTCGAAGCTGCGCTCGCGTTGTGTCGGTCTGCCGGAATGCGTCCCACGCGAGCCGCTCCAACGCGTTCAGCTTCCTGATGAGCGCGTCCTCGGCCTTCAGCGCCGCGAGGTTCGCCGGCGACCGCGGATCGTTGGCGACAGTCACTTTCTCGTCGTGCGATTTTCCGTTGACGCTGAGACGCACGGTGTATGTACCTGGCGGCACGACCGCACCTTCGGGCGAGGCCGGCGTCTCGGCCGGGTTAGCGTTGATCTCGAATGAGTGAGTGAACGCCGGCGGCGCGTCGTAGCGCAAATCCCAATTCACGCGATGCATACCGGCGTCTGTGGGCAGCGGTTGCTCGACTTTCACCCAGAAATTCGGATGCGGGGGACGCGCTGCTTCGGGCACTGGCGTGATGGGATCGCTGGAATAATGCCGCACCACCGCGCCGGCGGAATCGAGCACGTCGAGTGTCACTCTGCCGCTTGCCCTCGAGCCAAGCCAGTAGTAGATGATGGCGCCGTCGGGGGGATTCAGCGCGTGCGGCACTTCGGGAGGGAACGGTGTGTCCGCGCCGACGTTGCGGCGCACACGCACTGCGCCGTCCGGCTTGAAGAGGTGCACGTCCTCGTTCGCGGTGGTGTTGGTGATCTGCCGCAACACCGCGTAGTCGTCGAGCACAAAAATCCCGCGTCCGTACGTGCCCACAATGAGATCGTTGCCCCTGAACGCGATGTCGCGGAACGAAGTCGTCGGCAGGTTGAGCATCAGCGATTGCCACGAGTCGCCATCGTCGAACGAGACGTACATCGCGCTCTCGGTGCCGAGGAAGAGGAGGCCGGGTCGCTTCGGATCTTCGCGCAAGATTCGCGCGTAGCTGCCGTTGGACTCACCAGTGGCGAGGCCGTTAGTAATCAACGTCCACGTCTTGCCGTAATCGCGCGTGCGATAGACGTACGGTTTGTAATCGGCCGAACCCCGCCGGTCAGCCGTGATGTACGCCTCAGCGGCGGTCGTGTGCGACGGTTCCACCGAGTGGATTTGTCCGGGGAGCGAGAAGCCCGACACATCATTCCATGTCCGGCCGTTGTCGCGCGTGAGCTTCACCAGCCCCGTGTTGATCCCTACCCAGATCGTGCCGCGTGCGACTGTAGATGGACCGATCGACATGATCGTGCCCGGGATCGGCTCTCCGGGTTTGGGCGTGGCGGTGTCCGGGGGAATCGCGAAGCTCGCCGGATAGCCAAGGTTCGGGCTGATCTTCGTCCAATGCATGCCTCCGTCCGTCGTCGACATGAGATATTGAAAGCCGGCGAGGAGTCTGTGTTCATCCCAAGGGTCGAACAGCAGCGGCGCGTCGGTGTTCACACGCAGCCGGAGCGATTGGTCCTGCGCCGGGCTTACGTTCACCCACTGCTCGCTCGGAAAGGAAATCCTGATGACGCCGTTGCCGGTGGCGTACACGGCGTTCGCGTCGAGCGGGTCGGGCAGAATGGTGCCCCACTCCCAGCCGTTCACGGGATTCCAGTCGAGCGGTGTCACCGCTCCCAGGTTGCCGCGCGCGCGTGTGCGCACGGCACCGGCGTCCTGCTGCGACGCGTAGATCCAATACGGGAACGAGTTGTCCGTGGAGACGTGATAGACCTGCTCGGTGGACTGGTTGTACCACGAGCTCCAGGTGGCGCCGCCATCTAGCGAGACGATTGCGCCCTGGTCGTAGCCGAGGATAATGCGCTTGCCGTTGGTGGGATCGATCCACCCCTGCTGCGGATCGTCGCCGCCCGGCGCGCCCCTGAAACCGGTGAAGGTATTGCCGCCGTCGCGCGAGATGTACGCCGCGGTATTGAAGACGTAGACGACGTCCGGATTCTTCGGATCGACGTAGACGCCGCAGTTGTAGCCGCCCTGTCCATTGCGGATGCGCGTGTCGGTCGCGTCCATCTGCTTCCAGGTGGCACCGCCGTCATCCGAACGGAAGAACCCGATGTTGGTGGTGAAGTAGACGCGCTGCGCGTTGGTGCCGTTCGCGACGGCGATCGACGTGCGACCCGGGATGCGCGGCAACGCACCACCAGTGAGCTCCTTCCAGGTGACGCCGCCGTCGAGCGATTTATATATGGAAGTGCCGGTCGGACCTTGGGAGCGCTGCGCACCAGCGGGGCCTCCGCCGCCACCCAGTCCACCGGGCGGGACAACGGGTAGACCGCTCGGCGCGGGCGCCGAGTAGTGGCGCACCGTGGTCGCGAACACGACGTCCGGCCTGTCGAACGCGATCGCCAGCTTCTGGATGCCGGTCGAGTCGTCCACGAACAAAGTGCGCGTCCAGGTCGTGCCGCCGTTTGTGCTGCGATACACGCCACGCGAATCGTCCTTGGTGTGAACGTCTCCCTGCGCCGCGATGAGCACTACGTTCGCGTCGCGCGGGTCCACTACGATGCTTGGAATCTGCTTCGTCTTCTCGAGGCCGATGTGCGTCCACGTCGCGCCGGCATCGGTACTCTTGTACGTGCCGTTGCCTTCGGCAATTCCACCACCCGTGATCAAGTCACCGGTGCCCACGTAGATCGTGTTGCCGTTTGACGGCGCCGCTTCTAGCGCGCCAATCACCTCGGCGTCTCTGACGCCGTCGAAGACCGGCCACCAGGTGGCGCCGGCGTCGGTTGTCTTCCACACACCGCCGGCGGGCAGGCCGATGTAGAACGTTCCCGGCTCGCCGATCACGCCGGAGACGGCGGAGATGCGGCCGCCGCGGAACGGACCGACGTTGCGCCAGACAAGCCCGGAAAGCAACTCAGGTTTGATGGGTGTCGCCGCGACGGAGATGGCGGCAACGGTGATGGCGGCGACGGTGAAGGAGATAGCGTGTTTCGTGTTCATCGCGGTGCTGGATGGAAGGAAGTGGGTGGACTAATATGGCCGGAGCGATTGGCGTTGGTTATGTCCTCCCAGAATCGTCTCGGCTCAGGCCGCTGCTGCCATCCTTGCCCTTCTCAGGGAATTCGAGGAAGATCTGGAGGCCACTCAACAGGCTAGAGAACAGCTACGCGAAGGGCTAAGCGAAGCGTCTTCCTCCGCTGTTCGTACTGTCACGTCCCTATCGCCACGTTTGCGGTCTAACGAACGTTGCAGCTGACAAGGGTACTTGCACCACTTTTGTTGACACTTCCACCTAACCAGCATGGAGTGTCACCTATGCCACGATCGGGTCCACGCGCAGTGCGGAAGTACAGCGACGAGTTCAAGAACAGAACCGGAGAATCTGCATGCTCGACCTATGCCTTCTTCAAAGGCCCGAGGACCTTGTATGTAGTGAGGGTGACGCCGGCCGGCGTAGTTTGTGTATTCACGAACTCGAATGTCTGCGCTGGAGTTCTGTCAGCGAACACGCGCTTCCCCGTCCCCAACAGGACCGGATAGACGATCGCGATGAGTTCATCGGCAAGCCCATGCTCGAGCAGCGTCGATGTAAGCGACGAGCTGCCTGAGAGAATCAGGTTCGGGCCGTCTTGCGACTTGATGCGGCGAAGGGCCGCGACGACGCTCGGTCCAATGGCTTCGAACGGGCCCCACACAAGACTATCCGGACGGTGGGTAGCGACATACTTCGTGGCGGCGTTGATTCGGGCGCCGATCGGACTGCTCGGCGCCGTTGGCCAGAAGCCCGACCACAAATCGTAGGTGCGACGGCCGAGCACCAGGTCAAAGCGCTCGCCGTGAATCGCCATAACCATCTCTCGGCCAGCGGGCGTTCGATACGACGCGGTCCAGTCGCCGTAGGGGAAGTCGTTGTCGTCGCGAGAGTTCTGCATCACGCCGTCCAGCGACATGTGTTCGATAATCTTGAGCGTTCTCATTTGAGTCCCAGCTCCGTCGGCATCGGGAAGCGTTCCTGGAGCCACGCTTGCCACACCGGTGTCTCACGGGCGACGGTTGCGGCCGACTGATCGCCGTAAAGGTAGAAGTTCATCGCAACCATGCTCTGGCCACCGGGATAGGTGACGGCGCCAAGGGCGGCTACGCCTGGCCCCGGCTTGTCGAGCCTCAGCAGGGCGTCGTACGGACTCTCGGTGACATACTCCACCACGCCGCTGAGCGGTGGGACACCCGCGGGCGTCGTCCAACGCCGCCCGACGCTCAAGCCTTTCACTCCCAACGCCGAGGTCAGCGTTTCCCAGGCCTCCGCGTCCGTACTCGCGACGGGAGTCATCACCTGCATGATCGCGGAGCGTTGGCTGCGGAAGTGCGTGAGATAGATCCGAAGGGTGCGTAGAAAAGCAGGCCATGCGGATGCGGTGGCTTCGAGCTGGTTGTCCCAATCGTCCGTGCTGGCGAAAAGACTATGGACAATGCGGACGATGCAGATACCTCCTCCGCGCGCTTCAACGCTCCACTCGTTCGCGATGGGTGGCGAGCCAGGCATCCAGCCATCGGACTCATTGGCGAACATCCGGGGTGAATCCCAGGCAGTGACCACGGAGCGTGCCTCCATGCCCGGACCGAAGCTCACTGTCAGTGCGACGGGCTTCCCGTCGCGCTCCTCGAACTCAACCGGCACGAACCAGGACGAAATACCCGGCCCGGTGGCGATGGCCTGCCAGACTTCCTCCGGCGTGCCGGGGACCTCGACTTCGACCTGGACGGAACGGCGTCCGTTGGCTTCTTGCTTCACGCTCATGATGGCTCCTTGGGCTCGGATTTTTTCGGGAGGGGATGCGCCACGACCACAAGTCGATGCGCGCGACCGCCGGGGGCGGATTCATCGTGATATTTCGAAACGAGTTTCGCGATTGCATCGGTGAGTTCGCGGCTGAACGCCGCCCGGTCCGTCGGCGACCGGAAGCGAACCTCGGTATCCACTGCCAGTGTCGCCAGGCGTTTGCCCGCCTCGTTCGCACGACGAACGAGATCGCCCACCTCGCGGACAACCCGTGCGCCCAAGGCGATGAGGTAGCCCGCGGACAGCCGATCGACTTCCCGATTCGGATCAAGGGCGACCGGACCCAAGGCGCTCGGCGAAACGACATAGGAAGCAGCCGTCGCGACGAGCAGCCGCTCCGTCAGCCCGCCCCACTTGCGTTCCTGGGCCAGCCGCACCAGCCCGTGCGCCTCCAGCTCGTGCAGATGGTAGTTGACCTTCTGCCGAGCCAAGCCGACCCGCGTGGCCAACGTCGCCGCCGAGGCGGGCGCGGCCAGTTCGGAGAGGAGTCGGCTTCGGATCGGCTCCAAGGCCGCCGTCGCCGCCGCCGGATCATCGATGACTTGGATGTCGAGCATGAGGAGATGGTACCCTTGACAACTTTTATTGTCAAGCGTGATCCAAAGTTTTTTTGCCGAAATTCGCGGAGTCCGCAAGGAGCAAGCACTTTTCGGATGCGACTTCGCCGCAATGGTTGTAGCGTGCTTGCAGCTGAACTTTGGCGTTATGCCGCGGTGGATATCATAGAAGTGATGGAACTGCTCACCCCGATTCGCACGCACACTTTTTCTGACATTCCGATCCCAGTCATCTCCAAGGGCAATCGTCCGATGACGGTCATCAACGTCTTCACCGTCGCACCTGATCGCCAAGCGCGTCTGCTTCATCTCCTCACGCGTGCCACCGAGTCCAGCGTGCGACACGTGCCGGGCTTTGTCGCGGCGGCGCTTCACCGGAGTCTGGATGGCACCAAGGTTACGATGTACGCGCAGTGGCGGTCGCCCGAGGATTATGAGCGGATGCGCAGTCGTCCGGACACGTCGCCCTTTCTTGCCGAAGCGATGACAATCGCCACATTCGAGCCCGGCTTCTACGAGGTCGTCGAGGTCTTCTCCCCCGACGAAGCTCGACCCGCGGTCTAACGAACAACCACCATCTTCCTTCTCGTCACTATGCGAATCGCATTGAACGTCTCAGGCGTCTTGTGTCTGCTCGTGGGATGTGTCTGGATTCTTCAGGGAATCAACATCCTTCCGGGTAGCTTCATGACTGGCCAAACGAAGTGGGCCATCTATGGCGGCCTTCTAGTGGTCGCAGGCATCGGTCTGTTGATCTCGGCAAATCGTCGCAGAGTCTGAATTGACCAACGAGATTGCCCGACCTCCGCTACTCGCGCAAAGCCTCGAGGCCTCGGCGATTAGTCATTGCCTTTAGCTTGACTGAGACTGTTGTGGCTCAACAGATTCAGCGCACAAGACTCTGAAGACCCGTCGAGAGGCTCCGTCGCCACCTATGAGTTGTATCCGCGTTGCACCGGCCCTCGGTGCCTGGCTGGCAATCTCCCTCGCGGCATGCGGGGACGGTTCTACTTCACCGCTGAACGATCCCCGTGGAGTCATGCTGGTGGTGAGCGGGACTGGTTCCGCGTCCGAGATCTACGCCATGCGTCTCGATGGATCCGCTCGGCTGCAGCTCACCCAAAATGCGATCCTGGATGGTGATCCGGATTGGTCACCCGACGGTCAGCAGATCGTGTTCATCAGTGCGGTAGACAGCGAGCCAGGTGCGCCAGCTCGCCGGCGCGATGTCTATCTGATGAGCGCCGACGGCTCCGGAAAGCATCGATTGTTTCAGGGCGCCCCCGGTGCCGGGGCTGCACATCCCCGCTGGTCGCCGGACGGAAGCCGCATTTCCTTCGACAGCTTCGACGCAGCACTGGGTGGGTTCCAGCCTTACGTGATGAACAGCGACGGTTCCAACGTGAAGATCGTGCGGACAATGCCGGGAGAAAATTTC
The DNA here is from genome assembly GCA_003134685.1 of Gemmatimonadota bacterium. Lineage (GTDB taxonomy): Bacteria > Gemmatimonadota > Gemmatimonadetes > Gemmatimonadales > Gemmatimonadaceae > UBA4720. The sequence continues at coordinate 283,315 of PLCA01000016.1, forward strand.
GGTCTCGCGTGGTCGCCCGACGGCACGCGCTTTCTCTTTCTTACGAACCGATCACCGAGGTTGCTGTGGACTTTGCACGTCATGCCAACGGACGGTTCCAGCGACCAGCAGATCACAGACGACGCCGCCTGCCCGTCGAATCTCGGGAGGGCTGCCCAGTGGTCGCCCGATGGTTCCACCATCGCGTTTTCGTGCGCAACCAACCTGGGATCGTGGATCACTACGATGCAGGCCGATGGGACGGGCGTGGCTATCGTGACCCTCCCCGCGACAGAAGCTTTCGATCCGGTGTGGTCACCAAGTGGCGCGCAAATCGCCTTCGCCGGCAATCCCGGTTCAGTTGGCGGTAATCCTGTCTCGCAGGTGTTCGTGATCAACGCCGCGGGAGGGGCGGTGTCGCAGATAACGAATGGCACCGCACGTAATGTCGTGACCGCCTGGCGATCGGGGCACTAGCCCATAGGCACTCTTCGTCTGTGCTTCGCCTCGATCCTCGCGGCGTTCGCGGCCGTCGTCGCGTTCTCCGCACCGCTCGACGCGCAGGAGACGCGCGTATTCGACGGGGCGTCGCCAGCGAGCTGGATCGCGCCTCCCGGTGTGCCGGGGGACACCTTCACTGTGTTCCACGCGCGACGAACCTTCGACCTGTCGTCGGTCCCCGCGCGATTCGTGGTGCACGTGTCCGCGGATAATCGATACCGACTCTACGTCAACGGCGTGCAGGTGTCCTCCGGTCCACAGCGGTCGGATGTCATGCACTGGCGCTACGAGACGCTCGACCTCGCGCCCCATCTGCGCGCGGGGCGTAACGTGATCGCGGCCCTCGTGTGGAACTGGGGCGCTTCGCGTCCGGTGGCGCAGCACAGCAATCGCACCGGATTCCTGCTCCAGGGTAACGGCCAGGTCGAGGCAGCGCTGGTGAACACAGGCACAGGATGGAAGGTGCTGCGCGATCCGGCGTACTCGCCCATCGTCATCACCACCGCTACGCTGGGCGACTATTACGCCGCGGCTCCCGGCGATTCGGTCGACGGCTCGCGCTATCCATGGGGATGGGAGCGCGCGGACTACTCGGATGATTCGTGGAGCGATGGTGCCAGTGCCATCGTCGGTCGCGTGCAGCTGCGCGCGATGGCGCCCGGCGGCTATGGCGAAGTGTCGGGATGGCAGCTCGAGGCGCGGTCGATACCCTCAATGGAGGAAACAGAGCAACGGCTCGCGCGCGTCCGTCGCACGACCGGTGTCGAAACCGACGGCGCGTTTCTACGAGGAGCCGGTGATCTGGTGATCCCCGCACGGACGACGGCGGTGCTCCTGCTCGATCAATCGCATACGACGAATGCGTATCCGGTGCTCGAGACGAGCGGAGGCGCCGGCAGCATGGTACGCCTCACGTACGCCGAGGCACTGATCGACGCGAAGGGGCAGAAAGGAAATCGGAACGAGATCGAAGGGCGGACGGTGCGCGGGCTGCGCGACGTCTTCCTTCCCGACGGGGGCGCGCGGCGCCGCTTCACGACGTTGTACTGGCGCTCCTTCCGCTACATCCAGATGGACGTCACGACGGCAGATGCGCCACTGCGAGTGCACGATCTGCACGGGATCTTTACTGCGTACCCGTTCGCGGAGCGCGGTCGCTTCGCGAGCGATCTTCCGTGGCTTGCCGAAATGTGGGGCATGAACTGGAACGGCGCGCGAATCGGTGCGTTTGAGACGTACATGGACACTCCGTATTGGGAGCAGCTCCAGTACGTCGGCGATACGCGCGTGCAGGGGCTCATCTCGCTTTACGTCGCCGGCGACGATCGCCTCCTGCGTCAGGCGATCGAGCATTTCGACTTCTCTCGCATCCCGGAGGGACTCACCGCGAGTCGCTATCCCTCGGCGTTGACGCAGATCATTCCACCCTTCTCGCTGATCTACGTCGCGATGGTGCACGACTATTTCATGCACCGCGACGACCCCGCGTTCGTGCGTGCGCGACTCGCCGGCGTGCGCGGGATCCTTGACTGGTTCGGCCGCCACGTGGATGCCACCGGCATGCTGGGCCCGATGCCGTACTGGAACTACGTCGATTGGACGAAACCGTGGGATCGGGGCGTTCCCCCCGGCGCCGACGATGGGCACTCGACGACGATCAGCCTGCTGTACGCATACGCGTTGCAGCGCGCGGCGGAGCTCGAGGAGGGAGTCGGGATGCGCGGTGCGGCGGCAGACTATCGTGCGCGCGCTGAAGCGATGCGTGCCGCGGTACGCGCGCGTGCCTGGGACTCGGCGCGGGGATTGTTTCGCGACGCGCCGGATATCAGTGCGTACAGCCAGCAGACCAACGTGCTCGCCGTCCTAGCGAATGCGGTGTCCAGCGCTGAGCAGCGAGACCTGATGGAACGCGTCCTCGCCGACACGACGCTCACACAGGCATCCTATTACTTCAGCTTCTACGTACTGGAAGCGCTACGAAAGGCGGGGCTCAGCGACCGCTACATCGAACAGCTTGCGCCGTGGCAGGCGATGTTGAAGCTCGGTCTTACGTCGGCTCCGGAAAATCCGGAGCCCACGCGCTCCGACACGCATGCGTGGGCCGCGCACCCGAACTATGGCCTGCTCGCGACTGTGCTCGGCGTGCGTCCTTCGAGTCCGGGCTTCCGCACTGTGCGCATCGCGCCGGCGCTCGGTCCTTTACTTCGCGCCGAGGGACGCGTGCCACATCCGTCCGGCGACATCGACGTCCGACTGGTGCGCGAGGGCAAGCGCGGACTGCGCGCCGAGATCACGCTGCCGCGCGGGCTGTCAGGCGTGTTCGAATGGCAGGGGCAACGCCGGCCGTTGCGCGAGGGGCGGCAGATCATTCGGTTCGAATAAGCTGACATGACGGCATCTAGAGCGCACGTCCGATAAGCGTTGAGTCTGAATCATGCATTCTGAGATAGTTAGATAACATTGTTAGCGCGTCTTTGGTGAAAGTGTTGACGGTTGGTTCAGATTTTATCTCCAAATCGATCTGCCGACACTCGTTTGTCAAGAATCAAAGTGGACAACCGAAAACCAGGGGTGATCACTCGAATGAATATTGCTCCCCTGTTGAGACTCAGCCTAGCCTCTGTGGTCCTGACACCCACTGTATTTTGCCAAGAGGTCAGCGGCACGGCCCAGATATCGGAATCACATGCAAGCTCACCCGGAACAACCATTGTCCTTGTTAGCCCGAGCGGAGTAATCATCGCAGGGACATTGAGCAGGCTGGATGGAGGATATGTTCTTCGCGCGCCGAGCCCGGGACGATACAGAGTTCGCGCGCGGCGCTTGGGGTTCGCGCCGGATTCGTCGGACGTACTGACTTTCAGCGTCGACGGTGCGCTCCACTTCGACCCGGTGCTAAGGCCACTCACCACATCGCTTCAGGCTGTCTCCGTTGAGGGAGCCAGCCGGTGCGTCGTAAGCCCAGGCTCTGGCGCTCAGGCATTTCGCTTATGGGAGGCGGCACAAAACGCATTGTCAGCGACCATCGCCGCATCGACTGGGAAACAATTTGCGTTCCGGCTTGGGCGATTCCAGCGGGAGATCGATCCTGCGACCGGACGAATCATTCATGGGACCGAATGGGAGATGCGTGCCCTGAGCTCTGAGCCCTACTACAGCATCTCGCCCGATTCTCTTGCCACGACGGGCTTTGCGAGGACGGAAGGAGATTCGGCGGTGTACTTCGCCCCGGATGCTCGGACGCTTACTTCCGCGGTCTTTGCGCAGACACACTGCATGCGCGCCATTCAGGATAGAGCAAAGCCTGAACAGATCGGCCTCGGATTTGAGCCTGTCGCACGAACGGGGCTCGTCGATGTAGCGGGAGTGCTCTGGCTCGATCGGGCTTCCGGCGAATTGCGAAATCTTGAATACCGATACGAGCTGGGCGTGGGCAATCGTGCGCAGGAAGGATCTTCCGCAACCGAGTCAGCCACCGGTAGAATCGAATATCGTCGGCTGGACAACGGCGGCTGGATCGTCAATCGATGGCTGATTCGCGTCCCGGTTCAAAAGGATGAGCGCAACAGCACTCTGTCTTCCAAAGGAGCGGGCGGTAACCTGACAGTTCGCTCAACTCGCGTTGCTCGTACGACAGCTTTTTGGGAGGTCGGGGGTGACGTGAGGGCTGTTCTCGATCCGAGCGATCCGGCATTCAGCCAGCAGAGTGAGGTCGGTGTCCTGCGCGGAAGCATTGTTACCGGCCCCAATCATGTTGGCGTGCCGAACGTTGAGATCAACGTCGCGTCAACTGGCCCGAGTGCCCAATCACGGAGAACCATAACCGGCAGCGATGGGCTTTTCTCTTTTGACAGTCTTCCCGAGGGTGACTACCGTCTTACCGTGAGCGCCGCTTCATTCGACACATTGAACACTCTCGTACAACCAGTACCGCTTCGAATAGGTGCGAGCACTCTTCAAACAGTGACGATTACTATTCCATCGGCAGAGGAGGGCCGCGCTGCTCTTTGCTCGGCGACCAACTCGTCTACCACAATCGTTCACGGGCTTGTAACTGACAGCGCGACAGGGCAACACATTACCGGAGCACGCGTGGAAGCCTACTGGCTGTCGGGAACGACACGGAACATTGGAGGATTGACCACGAGTGCCCACCAACGGGTAACTCTTACCGATAGCAGCGGCAAATACGTCTTCTGCGGAATGGAGTCGACGACGCGTTTATTGCTGAGTGCCTCACTCGGGTCACGAAAAAGTCGGCGTATGCCGTCGATGACAATTGGCCAAGGGGATATGCAGTTGGCAAATCTTCAGATTTCACGATAGGGGATCTCCGTTCACCAAGCATAGAGTTGGCGTTAGCAACTGTATTTAAAGCCAAGCGGTGGTGAGTGCGGCCATTGCGCGAGGGGCGGCAGATCATTCGGTTCGAATAAGCCGACGTGACCGGTACCAAGTACTACCGAATTCTGCCTCGTCCTAACCGGGATAGATTCCCAACAGCCTAACAAAGGATCAGTCGATGTTATTCTTTCGCTCTTCTTCCCCCCGACAGCTGAGCCTCGGGCTTGGGGCACTCCGTGTCGCCGTTGCAACGATCTTCATCAAACACGGGGCGCAGAAGTTGTTCGTCTTTGGTTTCTCCGGCGTTACGGGCGCGTTCACGCAGATGGGCGTCCCGCTTCCGGGCGTCACGGGACCGTTCATCGCGCTGCTCGAGTTCTTCGGCGGCATTGCTCTCGTAATAGGTCTCCTGACCCGTCTGATCGCGCTCGGCTTCGTGTGCGACATGCTCGGTGCCATCCTCTTAGTACAACTCAAGAGCGGGTTTTCGCATTTTGAGCTCGAATTCCTGCTCCTCGGGTCGAGCCTCGCTCTTGTTCTTACGGGAGCCGGCGAGTTCTCCGTCGACGCGCTGCTTGGTCGTCGTGACGCGAAAGGTTGACTTCGTGTGAGCCCAAGCAAGGAAGAAAGCATCCTCCGACAGCTTGACGGAGCGATTCGTCAGCCACGTGCCGGCAAGTTGCTGACCGCGCCGTTACTGCCGATAATCATCGCTGTCTTTACGATCGCTCTTGCCGTCTTCCAAGAGCCCTCCGATGTACCGCCCTGGGCTTTCCCCGGCAGCCCAAAGGATTCCGCGGGTGTCGATAGCACGCGGTTGCATCACATCCCCAACAGCGAGGCGCGGTTCACGCTACGTCAAGCCATCGATCGGTTCGCGCCACCCGACTGGCATCCGAGCGGACACCCGCCGATGCCGGATGTCGTTGCGCATGGCCGGAGAGCGGATCTCTTTGCGTGCGCCTACTCTCATTTGCCGAACGGAACAGGAAGACCCGAGAACGCGGCGCTCGCCGGCTTGCCCGAGGGCTACATCATCGCACAGCTGGCGGATTTCCGCAGTTCTGCCCGCAAAAATCCGTTGCCCGGTTGGATTCCCGGCAACAGCATGCACGCCGTTGCCATGAGTGCCACGGAAGCAGACGTCGCATCCGCCGCGCGCTACTTCTCGCGGCTGCGATTTACGCCGCAAGTTCGAGTGATCGAGGCGGCGCGCATTCCTCGCATGCGCGAGGCCGCATTCGTCTACGCGCGCATCCCAGGGGCGGGAACCGAGCCGATCGGCAGCCGGATCGTCGAGGGTCCGCCCGATTTCGAACGCCACGAGCTCCGCGACGACGCCATGACCTATGTCGCCTACGTACCACCGGGGAGCATCAAGCGTGGCCGGTCCATCGCGACGAAAGGCACCAACGGGCTCGCCACCGCGTGCGTCACGTGTCACGGCAAAAACCTGGTCGGCACAGGCCTCATTCCTCCGCTCGCCGGCCGCTATCCGACGTACATCGTTCGCCAGCTCATTGCATTCAAGACGGGTGCGAGGTCCACGCCCGCTTCGCAGCCGATGCAGCCCGTGGTGGCTCGGCTGACGGTTGCGGACATGATCGCGGTAGCCGCGTACGCCGGTTCGCTCGCCCCTGCGCATCACTCTCGATAGCCGCCGCTTCAATGACCGACAAGCTTGTCCTGATCGCGGGCGCGGGACCGACCGGCCTCGTGCTCGCGCTCTGGTTGACGAAGCTCGGAGTCAGGGTGCGAATCATCGACAAAACGGCGGAACCTGGCACGACGTCCCGCGCGCTCGCCGTGCAGGCACGCACGCTGGAGTTCTATCACCAGATTGGGATCGACGACGGAGTCATCGCGGGCGGAGTCAAGATTCAGAACCTGAATTTGTGGGTGAAGGGGCGCCGAGCTGCCCGCGTACCGCTCCAGCGCGCGGGAGAAGGACTGACGCCGTACGACTTCGCACTCGTCTTTCCGCAGGACGCTCACGAGCGCTTGCTCATCGAGCGACTGGGTGAGCTGGGCGTTCGGGTGGAGCGGAAAACAGAGTTGCTGCGCTTCTCACAGAACGACGCCGGAGTGACGGCGACGCTGCGGAGGCCCGACGCCTCAGAAGAAGTTTGCGAGGCAGCGTATCTCGCGGGCTGCGACGGCGCGTCGTCAACCGTTCGCGGACAGCTAGGAGTCGGGTTCCCCGGGGGAACCTACACCGGCCTCTTCTACGTCGCGGACATAGAGGCAACGGGCGAGCCCGTCGACAACGACCTCCACGTCGACATCGAAGACGCCGACTTCCTGCTGCTCTTCCCGCTCAAGGGAAAGGGACGCGTGCGTCTGGTGGGAACGGTCCGCGATCTGCCGGAGAACGATCACGGCAAGCTCGACTTCGAGGACGTGAAGGGCAAAGCCATCGAACACCTCAAGCTCGACATCAAGAAGGTGAACTGGTTTTCGACCTATCGCGTGCACCATCGCGTCGCACTCCACTTTCGCGACAGACGCGCCTTCCTGCTCGGCGACGCCGCGCACGTCCACAGTCCGGTCGGTGGACAAGGAATGAACACCGGGATTGGCGACTCGGTGAACCTGGCGTGGAAGATCGCTGAGGTGCTGAGTGAAGCAGCGCCCGAGAGCCTGCTCGACACGTACGAGCCGGAGCGGATTGGTTTCGCACGACGCCTCGTCGCGACCACCGATCGTGGATTTACGTTCGTCACGAAACGTGGTGGGATCGCCAGTGTGGTACGCACGCGGATCGTTCCGCTCGTGGTGCCGCTGCTTTTTCGAACAGGAGCAGTGCGTCGCTTGCTGTTCAGGACGGTATCGCAGACCCGGGTTAACTATCGCAACAGCGCATTGAGCACGGGCTCGGCGGGGAAAGTCCGCGGCGGGGATCGATTACCCTGGGCCGATCTCGGACCAGGTAAGGACAACTTCGCACCGCTGACGTCGCTCGCGTGGCAGGTTCATGTCTATGGCGAAGCGAGAAGCGTCCTGGTCGAAGCGTGCGCTGAGCTTCGCCTTCCGCTGCACGTATTCGCGTGGCAACAGTCAATGCGAGGCGCCGGTTTGCAAAAAGACGCGTTGTACCTGGTGCGACCGGACGGATACATCGCGCTTGCCGAGCCGAGTGCGGACCCGCAACGACTGCGTCAGTATTTCACTGAACGCGGCTGGCGCCACGGCAACTGAGCTCGTGATGCTCGATTACCTGGAGTCCAGCTCTCGAGTCATCTCGATCATCGTCCGTCGGAACCCGGCGCGATCGAACAGGCGCTGCGCCGAGGCGTTCCGCTCCGCCGTCGAGAGTACAACGCGGGGCGCACCTCGGGCCTTGAGCGCCTCGAGCGTCGCGTCGAGCAGCTTCCGACCGACGCCGTGCTTGCGATGGGCGGGATCGACGACGATGTCGTACAACACGCCCGCGGGTCCGCGCAGCGCCATGTAATCGGTCCCTTCCACGCCCGCGTAGGTATAGCCCACCACCTCGCCATCCCGCTCGGCGACAAGGATGATGACGTTCTGCTCATCTAGCTGCGTGCCGAGAAACGAGCCGTACCCCTTCTCGGTGCCCGGCGTTGCCGCGATGAAGCGCTCCGGGTCCAAGTCGTGGTGCGTGCGGACGAGGAGCGCGCCGAGTCGGCCAATGGCCGTGATGTCTGTGGGCGTTGCTGGGCGGATGTTGAGGGCCGCGCTCAGCGATCCACCATTGACATCTGTTTTTCGTTGTAGCGCGGGCCGGAAACTTTTTCGGGCGAAAGGGTCGCGTCGAGTGTCGCCATCTCTCGGGCATTGAGTGACACGTCCGCCGCGCCGACGTTCTCTTCCAGGTACTTACGCCTCTTGGTCCCTGGGATCGGCGCTATGTCCGGACCCTTGTGCAGCAGCCACGCGAGCGCGATCTGACCAGGGGTCACGCCCTTCCGCTCGGCGATCTCACGCACGGCCGACGCGGCCCGCATGTTGGCGTCGAAATTCTCACCCTGATAGCGCGGATCGTTGCGACGGAAGTCGCCTTCCGGATACTCCTCGGCGCGCTTGACGGAGCCCGTGAGAAAGCCGCGGCCGAGTGGCGCGAACGGCACCAGGCCGATCCCGAGCTCGCGCAGCAGCGGGATGATGCGCGTCTCCAGGTTGCGCTCCCACAGCGAGTATTCGCTCTGGAGTACGGAGATCGGATGCGCGGCGTGCGCGCGGCGAATCGTCTTCTCGCCCGCCTCGGAAAGCCCGAGGAAGCGAACCTTGCCCTCGCGCACGAGATCCGCCACGGCGCCGACGACGTCCTCGATCGGCACCGCTGGATCGACCCGATGCTGATAGAGCAGATCGATGTAGTCGGTCTGCAATCTGCGCAGTGACCCTTCGACGGCCTCGCGGATGTGCGCGGGCCGGCTGTCCACGCCAGCAATGGCATTCTTCTCGTCGAACTTGAAGCCGAACTTTGTCGCGATGACGACGCGGTCACGCGAGACGTTGAGCTGCTTGAGCGCCCGTGCGAACAGCTCCTCGTTCGCGTACGGGCCGTACGCTTCGGCCGTGTCGAACAACGTCACGCCGAGCTCGATGGCGCGCTGTATTGTGGCGATGGATTCGCGCTCGTCGCGCTCCTCCGCTGTCCCGTAGGACTGGGTCATTCCCATCAGGCCGAGGCCTAGGGAGGAGACCGTGAGGCCCTGAGTGCCGAGTGTGCGTGTGGTCAGCATGGGATGATACCTCTATAGTGCGACGACCGTGCTGTGTGCGCGCACGTCAGAACACGAGCGTCTGAATAGAATGGGGCAAGCTACTGACTTCCGCGGCGTTGCCGTCCAGCCAGAGATAATAAGAAACCTTCTGATCGGTTTTGTTCATTACCACCACCGACACTTTTCCATCAGGATTAATGAAGGCGGCGGAAAGCAGCGCACTTCTGCTCGGTGAGCTGGCAATTCTCCTTGCGCCCGGACGGACAAACTTTGAAAAGTGCCCGATGTAGTAATACGAGTTTGTGTAGGTCAGCTCACCCGTTTTCGTATCCGCGTGAACCGGGGCGAAGCAGAAGTTCCCGACGTGATTTGGCCCACCTTGTTCGTCCAGCAAGACGTTCCAGTCTGTCCAGCCGACAGCGCCGCTGTTGAAGTCATTGATCATCGAACGTCCGTACGCTTCGCCCAATCTCCAATTGTGGAGATCTTCGGCTTTGAAGGAATCGACGCAGCCCTCCGTGAACATCAGATTCTTGGTTGGAAACGTCTCGTGCACGAGCTTGACGTTGTCGAACATCTGGTCGCCACCGCTCCATGGCTCGTACCAGTGAAAACCAATGCCCCATACATACTGGGCGGCTTTGGGGTCTTCCAGGATGGTGCTCGCTCTCTGGTAGATGAGGTCGCGGTTGTGATCCCAGGCGATGATCTTCTTGTCGCCCAACCCTTCTCTCTTCATCGTGGGGCCGAGGTGGTTTTTCAGGAAGTCTCTCTCGTCTTCAGCGGAGTAGATGCACGACTCCCAAGTCTGCGTCGCCATGGGCTCGTTCTGAACGCTGATGCCCCAGATGGGTATTCCTTCCCGCTCGTATGATTTGATGAATTTCGTGTAGTAGTTGGCCCAGGACTGATAGAACTCCGGCTTTAACTTTCCACCGTGGAGCATGTCATTGTTGGTCTTCATGAATGCCGGTGGACTCCAGGGGCTGCCGAAGAGAGTGAGTTTCCCCCCAGCGGTGGCCATCGCCCGTTTGATAAAGGGAATGCGGAATTGCTTGTCGTGGTTGACGCTGAAGGACTTGAGCTCCTTGTCGCCTTCGTTGACATAGGTGTAGCTGGCGGACGAGAAATCGCAGCTGTGGATGTTGGTCCTTCCAATTGTGTAGCCGATGCCTTTGTTGGGGTCGAAATAGGCATCCATGATTTCCCGCTGTTTGGCCGGCGGCAGCTTGGCATACGTTTCAGCGGAGGCATCCGTCAGCGCGCCGCCGATGCCGAGGAATGTTTGAGATCTCTTTGAGGGATCGACAAAGACACAGATCTGGGTCTCCAGCGGCTGGCCCATGGGCTTGAATGTCAGCGTCTCTGTGCCAGACAGACGGTAGTTCGTTTTGTCGGCGGTAGTGTGGACCGCTATCTGTCTCCCATCGAGTCTTCGTTCGATCTCGGGCGGCTCGGGAGTCTCGGACGGTTGCTCATATGCCGCCGGCGACAGCTTTGTTTTCCCCAACACCAATGCCGAAGACGACGCTACCAGGAAACTACGGCGATCGATTTTCATAGTTGATGATTTTGATGTCGGTGATGTGCGGCGTTCGAGTTACCAAAGCATGTAGTTGTTCTCCGCCAAGAGCAACTGTCCGCTTCCTTCAGGTCCTCGGTACGCCTCTGGCTGTCGTGGTGGCTGCGTCTGTCAGCTCAGCCCTCACCTTGACGGAAACTAAAAACGAAGTTATTCGTATTGCCCCAACAACGCTCTCCTCGAGGACACGCGTCATGCCGTCGGATACATCCACCGAACCATCCCCACAATTCGGCGCCCGTATGGCCGGCGCGTTGTGGCTGACCGTCATCCTTGTGAGCATCGTAGCCGTCCTTGGTGGCACCTCCCTCGACGTGCACGGCGACCCGGGAACGTTGGCCGCGAATGCCCTGGGGTCGGCGTCGAAGATCCGTCTCACCTTCGTCCTCTTTTTCCTCGGCAAGGTCTGCTACCTGGGCGTCACGGTCCTCCTCTACGAGCTGCTCAAACCGGTCAACAAAAGCGTCGCCCTGTTCGGCGCGTTTTGCGGTCTTGCCGGACTCCTGAGCGGGGGCGCCGGCCACATCAACCTGCTCACCGCCCTGTCACTGCTCGAGGAATCGCGACGCGCAACCGAGCCGGTTGCGAGCCAGCTGCAGGGAGCGGCGAAGATCCTCCTCGGTACCGTACCCCGATTCAGCGGTGAGGATGTGTGGTTTGGATTTCAGATACTATCCGTTGGCTATCTGATCGGCCGCTCGCATTTCATCCCGCGGGCAATCGGAGTGCTGTTGGTGCTGGGAGGCTCGTGCTTCCTCATCACCTCGTTCACGAACTTCATGTCGCCGGCCCTTGGCGACCGGTTGGCACCGCTGCTCCTGCCGATTGTCCTGCTCGGGGAGGGCTCGCTCGCGCTGTGGCTGCTTGTGAGAGGCGTGAACGTCGAGCAGTGGCGATCGACGAAAGCCCGCCGCACCACCATCAATCCGGCGGCACGATGACCGGGCCGGACGCGATTCAGCGCCGATGGGCTCGAGTGGTGGGTTTCAGCTACCTCTTCGCACTCTTGCCGGCGGTCTTCGCCGAGTTCTACGTGTCGGGTCGGCTCGTCTCCGACAACGCCATCATGACGGCTCAGAATATCATTGCACACGAACGGCTATTTCGACTCGGCATTGCCAGCAATCTGCTGGTTTTTGCGGCCGATGTGGTGCTGGTCACTGCACTCTATATCGTCCTCGAAAAAGTGAATCGGCGACTGGCTCTCGTCGCCACGTTCTTCCGCCTCATCGAGACCACGATCCTCTTCGTCGCGGTGCTCAACGATTTCTACGTGCTGCGTCTTCTCAGCGGGGCGAGCTATCTCACGACCGTGAACTCCGATGAATTGGCGGCGCTGGCGCGCGTGAGCATCGGAGCGCACGGCTCTGCGTATGGCGTCGCGTTGCTTGTCTTTGGCTTCGGCTCGCCGGTGTTCTGCTACCTGTGGCTCAAGTCGGGATACATCCCCAAACCACTGGCCGTGTGGGGACTGCTCGCGTCGGCCTGGATCGGCATTTGTTCTTTCGCCTTCGTCGTTTTCCCCGAGCTCACGAAGGTGATCACCGTCGGGTACTACGGCGGTCCAATCTTCTTGTTCGAGCTCACCATTGGTTTGTGGCTGGTCTTCAAAGGCGTCCGGCAACGCGCGCTGTAGTACAGTCGCCGGTTATTTCCTGCCCGGGAGCGCACCGGCTTGCTTCGGAGTGAAAGGAACGCCGAGGAGTGTGAGCGCGCGCGCCAATGCCGGGTCATTTCCGGCGGCGATATCCTCACCTGTTGGAAGAACGACGTAGTCGGGAACCACTCCCGTATTTTCCAGCTTGCCACCATCGGGCATTGTCAGATCCGCGATCGTGACGCTCGTCCCGTAAGCGACGACTGTTTGAGTTCCAATCTGGTGGAAAAAACCGCGGCTCTCCCGAACCGCGCCTGCCGTGCGGTCGCCGATCACCTTGCCACGACCGGTGAGCTGAAGGGTTCGTGCAAGGATTTCTGACGCCGAGGCTGATTCCGCGTCGACAAGAACGACAAGCGCGCCCTGGTAGCGATCCCTTCCTGCGCCTTTTGCAATGACCTCTTTAGGATTGTTGCGGCCCAGCTCGGTAAGCACGACCAGATCCTTCTCATAGAACTGTCCAATCAGGCGAAGAAGGGTGCTCACGGAGCCACCGAGATTTCCGCGGAGATCGAGGACAATCGCCTCACGGTTGCGCGCGTGCTTCATGAGATCGTCGATCCACGATGTGTAGCCGTAGAATTGACGTGGACGCGAAACGATCACGCGATCGACGACGTCGGCGTAGCGCGGGGCGCTAACTTCCCATGCGTTCTCGCCCTCGCGGATGAGCTCCAGGAAATCGAAGGAGTTTGTCGGGTCGACGATGTGGCGGCGCTCCTTCACTTTCGCTGCGATGGCGACATCGCGGGATGTACCGCCGGGAGGCTGAAGCGAGACGCGGAGTCCGGGCCGCGGTTGAATTCCGTTTATCGCGTAACGAAGGTGCCAAAGATTTCGCCGCGTGAGAGGGATTCCGCCGACAGCCAGCAGCGCATCACCGGCGTGCATGCCTTTCGCTTCCGCGTCGCTCCCCGGTACTACGCTCAAAACGCGGCAGGTATCCCCGACGAACCGCATGTCCCACCCGTACTCCGCGCGGTAGATCAGCGCGGGCGGAATGAACGCCGTATGCGAGTCGTTCAACTCGAGCGTCGCCTGTGCGATCGCGCCGAGAACCTGCTCGAGCCGGTCCGCGCGATCGATGCGGGCCCGCGCCGAATCAAACACCGCCTTGATGTCGACGCCGCCGTAGGCGGAATCGAAGTAGTTCTTCATGATGTCGTCCCTGACGCCGTCGAGCATCGCAAACCCTCGACTGCGATCGAAACGACTGAGCCCCTGGGCTCCAACGGGCGCGGCGAGGATGAGGAGCGCAGCGATCAGCCGGGACGCGGGCGGCGGGAAGAGGGAGGCGGGAAGCGGGAAGCGTTGCTGGCTGGACAAGGGGCGCATCTTCTACGGGTGTCGACAGAAGAAAAGATGCTACTGATGTCTGCTCCTGTCGAACGCACGGTGGCCTGCGGAGTCGGGATCTCGCTCTAAACAGGTTGAAACTAAAAACTTAGTTATACGTAGAGCGGCGTAACGCTCACCCCACCCCTATGTCTATACTTTCGACCGACTCACCTGATACCACCGCCAGACTTGCCGGCGCTCTCTGGCTTATCGTCATCGCCCTGAGCATAGCTTCGGTCGTCGGCGCCCCTTCAGTTAACACCCTCGGCAGCCCGGCCGAGACCGCCGCAAGTGTTCTGGCAGCGGAGACACCATATCGCCTCGCGTTTACCGCCCTCTTTTTCGGCGGCCTTTGCTACCTCGGCGTAACCGCGCTGCTTTACGAGCTGCTGCGACCCGTCAACAAGAGCGTCGCCATCTTCGGCGCCTTTGCCAGCCTTGCCGGCCTGACGATCGGAGCCGCCAGCGCTGTCAACGAGCTGGGCGCGCTCGCGCTGTTCAAGGATGCCTCGAGCGCCGCGCCTGCCGCGGCGAATCTGCTGCAGACAATCGCGCAGGTGTTCATGCGCGATGGTCCGGAGTTCAAAGTCAGCATGGTCTATTTCGGCTTGCACGTCGCTTCAATCGGGTATCTGATTCTTCGTTCGGCCTTGGTGCCGCGGATTATCGGCGGCGTGCTCGTAGCCGGCGGTGCGAGCTACATAGTCACCTCGTTCGCGACCTTCGTTGCGCCCGCAGTCGGAGCGCGACTGTCACCGCTGGTCATTCCCATAGCCATCCTTGGCGAGGGGTCGCTCACGCTGTGGCTGCTGTTCAAGGGTGTGAATACCAACTCTTCACAACGCCGTCCCGCATTGGATCATCCGCCCCGCTGATGATCGTCAGGCGAATTGGACCGGTTCGGGTATAGCGATTGCGGTACGTTTGCACGGGCTCGACGCGCATCATCTGTCGTCGGAGCAGCGGCTAAGGTCGTGGATCGTCTACGCGTTGGATGATGAAATGCGCCCGACAATTCTGCACACCTTTCACATTCATCAGGGGCAAGTTACCCCGTGAGGCTCGCAAAGCTCGGATCCCGCGCGCTCGTCTTCGCGGCGAGCACCGGCGTATGTCTCGCATGCGGGGAGCGGGGCGGCCAATCACTGGTCAGATCGGATACGACCGGAGCGGGAGCATTCACGATAAGCTCGCAGCCGCTGGGACCAATTCCTCCTGACGATTCTCTCGCTCGGCCAAAGTCGCCTCACCAAATTGGTTTCCCGATCGCCCTCACAGACTCGGTCATACCGAAAAACAATCTGCAGACGCCGGAGAAGATCGCGTTCGGCGAAAAGTTGTTCTTCGAGGGCCGGCTCTCGGCTAACGGAACCGTCGCGTGCGCAACCTGCCACAATCCGCGACTTGCTTTCACCGACGGCAGACCGGTGGCCGTCGGAATCGATAGCCGCGTGGGGCAGCGAAACTCGCCGACTGTGCTGAATGCCTTGTACAACCAGTTTCAGTTCTGGGACGGACGGGCTGCAACACTCGAGCAGCAGGCGGGACTGCCGATAGTGAATCCGGTAGAGATGGGGCAACCGAATCTGGACTCCGCCATCGCGCGCATCGCGCGGATCCCGGAGTACCGGGCGGGTTTCATCCGCGTGTTCGCTCGTCCGCCGAACCCGACGGATCTGGTGCGCGCGATCGCGTCGTACGAGAGATCACAGGCGAGCTTCGACTCGCCGTTCGATCGTTACATGGCCGGCGACTCGAACGCCATCAGTGCCTCAGCCAAGCACGGCTGGGTGCTGTTCAGGACGAAGGGGCGCTGCAACCTGTGCCACACATTCGCCGACACGACGACTCACCCCACCAGATTCACCGACGATGGGTTTCACAACATCGGTGTCCTGATCGTGCGTCATCGCGTCGTTTCACTGGTGCGTCAGGCCGAGCAGGCGATCGCCAAGGGAGATACCATCGCGATCGACCAGGCTGCCATCGGCACACCGATGTCCGCCCTGGGGAGATTCCTGATAAGCAGGGCCGATTCCGACATTGCGTCGTTCAAGACGCCGGATTTGCGCAACGTGATGGTGACGGCGCCCTACTTTCACGACGGGTCGGCCGCCACGCTCTGGGACGTCATGGACCACTACAACAAAGGCGCGGGAACGCACAATCCCTACCTGTCGACGGAAATCCAGCCGCTCGCGCTCAACGAAACAGAAATCGACGACTTCGTCGCGTTGATGGCATCGCTCACCAGTCCTGACTACCGAGAGCTCGGGGCAAAGGAGCTCGCCCGACAACGCCAAGTCTCGCGCACGTCGCGACCACAGCGCGACTCGGCAAGAGCGTTCGGTCCGAAGCCGATTCAGCCCAAACCTCCCAAATTCTGAAATGTGCGTATGGTTTCTGACCCGAGCCCAATAACACGCGAAACAACGCCGGCACTCGATTATCATGATTCATTACTTCGATAGTCGATATTTGGGTTCAGTGCCAGCGACGAAGGGTCAGCCGCGACTGAAAACGACGTAATCAGGTTTGGTTGAATCCTTGCCTCGACCGGTGCCGTATTGTGGATCGCCCAACCCATGAGGTAGTGATGCAACCGGTCGTAGAAGGTTCGCCGCGCCCCACTGCGCGGACCATCGGCGTCGTTTATCTGCTCTACTTCCTGACGTCAGTCTTCGGCGCACTTCTAATGAAGGGAGTGGTGGTCCCCACCGACGCCGTGGCGACGGCACAAAACCTCCTCGCCCACGAGTCCTTGTACCGATCCGGTTGGGAGGTCGGCCTGGTCGCGAACGCGTTGTACATCGCGGTGACCGCGCTTTTCTATGGCTTGCTCGCGCCGGTGAACCGGAGTCTGGCGATGATGATGGCGTTCTTCAGCCTTTTGGGGTGCACCGTTCAGATCTTCGGCGGCCTCCTGCAGCTGGCCCCTCTCACCATTCTGGGAGACACCCAATTGGCGGGGGCTTTCACGGTCGCCCAGCTGCGGACGGCGGCGCTGCTGTCTTTCAAGCTCTACCCGCTGGTCTTCTACATCTCTCTGGTCCTCTTTGCGCTGTTCGACTCTTTGCTCGGGTATCTGATTTACAAGTCGACCTTTCTCCCGCGCTTTATTGGAGTGTGGTTCATGATTGCGGGTGTGGTCGGGCTCACCTTTCTCTGGCCGCCGCTGGCACTTCCACTAAGGTTCGTCATAATACCGGTCGGTGGCCTCGCGGAAATCGTCCTGATGCTTTGGCTGATCGTGAAAGGTGTGGAAGTTTCGAGGTGGCGGGAAAAAGCAGGCGCTCCTCTCTAGCGGTCAGCGACTGGCAGCGAGCCGCCTACTCGAGCGTGTGGGTTGCAGCGACCAGGTCATCAAGTGCCGCGAGGAAGGCGGCCGCGCGGGACGGTGAGAGTCGCCCGAGAAGTGCCGACTTCAGTTCCGCGCGGATCTCGCAGGCATCCTGGAGAAGCATCACGTCACTCTGGGTCTGGTGTTTTCACTCGTGAAGACCGGCGTTGCCTACCTGCCGAGTCACGACCTGCAGTCACTCGCCCGTCGTTAATGGCGCGATGCTTTCGTTTGAAGTTCGGCCGTGGAGTTGGTCAGGACGAAGGCGGCAGTCCGGATGTGCCCAGGTAAATCGAGGGCCGGAGTAACGCTTTGAGCGTCTGCAACTATCCTGACTCGGTTTCAATTTCCCTGCACGGCGCGTATTCTAAGATTGAAATGAGCTCCGATGAGCAGTCAGTCGAACGCGGGTCGGCTTTGGGAGTCGACGGGCTTGCCCGTCTGGACGTCGTGCTTCGCCAAAACGAGCTCGAGTGGCGCCACATCACCGATGCGATTGCGGTGAATGTCGTCGTTCAGAGCACGACGGGTACGTGTCTGTTTGCCAACCGTACCGCGCTCGAGTATTGGGGACTCAAACTCGATGACGTGATGGTCGCCAACTACCGTGCTCCGATTCACCCGGATGATGCCGCCCAGATGTACGCCCGGCGCCAGGAAGGGTTGGCGAAAGGGATCCCATTCGAGAACGAGTTGCGCTCGCGGCGACAGGACGGAGAGTACCGCTGGTTCCTCTGGCGCTACATCCCCGTCAGCGACGAGCAGGGACAAATCGTGCGCTGGTACGTTACCGGCACCGACATCGACGATCGCAAGCGCGCCGAAGATCGCATGCGCAACGAAACTTTCGCCCTGCGCGAAGACATTGACCGCGCTTCGATGTTCGAGGAGATCGTCGGCTCCTCGCACGCACTCCAACGTGTTCTCACACAAGTCACAAAAGTCGCCCACACCGACGCCACGGTCCTCATACTCGGCGAGACCGGAACCGGCAAAGAGCTGGTCGCTCGCGCCATTCACAAGAGATCGCGCCGAGCGGGCGGAGCGTTCATTCTCGTGAACTGCGCGGCAATTCCGCCTTCGCTCATCGCGTCCGAGCTGTTCGGACACGAGAAAGGCGCGTTCACTGGCGCCCTGCAGCGGCGACTCGGACGGTTCGAGGCAGCCGATCGCGGCACGATCTTCCTCGACGAAATCGGCGAGCTGCCACCTGAGGCGCAGGTCGCGCTGCTGCGCGTGCTGCAGGAGCGGGAAATCGAGCGTGTCGGCAGCAGTCATCCAATTCCCGTCGACGTGCGCGTTCTTGCCGCTACCAATCGGGATCTCGAGGCGGCTGTCGAGCGTGGGACGTTCCGCGAGGATCTCTATTATCGGCTGAACGTCTTTCCCATCCGCCTGCCTCCACTACGCGAGCGAGTCGAAGACATTCCCATCCTCGTCGAGTATCTGGTCGACCGCTACGCGAAACAGGTTGGGAAAATCATTCGCAACATCGAAAAGCACACGTTGCAGCTGTTGCAGGCTTACGACTGGCCGGGCAACGTGCGCGAGCTGCAGAACGTGATCGAGCGGGCGATAGTTCTTGTAGAGGGAGAAACCTTTGCCATCGATGGCTCATGGCTCACGAGCAAGCGAAGCAAGTCCTCGAATGGAACCGCGCGGCCCGTGACCTCTCTCGCCAATGGCGAGAAGGAATTGATCGAGGCCGCGCTCGCAGAATCCGACGGACGAGTTTCCGGCCCGCGGGGCGCGGCGGCGAAGCTTGGCATCCCGCGCCAGACTCTCGAATGGAAGATTCGCGCGCTCAAAATCGACAAGCTCGCGTTCCGTAAACGCTGAGCTCTCGCTCGCCAACGGATTGGCAATTGCCAGCTGATAAGCACTCCATCCATATCAAAGACAATGGCTTGTGTTCGCGTCATAGGCTTTGTCCAAAGTTCGTTCAGTGAGGATTTTCGACCGTCAAATATTTGGCGAAGATCGGCACACACGCCTGGAGGGCGGCCAGAAACCAGAACGCACTATGCAAGCCGATCCCCTTGGACAAGAAGCCAATGACGGCTGGCCCCGTCAGCATGCCCGCGTAACCCGACGTGGTGAGGGCAGCAACGGCCAATCCCTTAGGCATTGTGTGTTGCGTACCCGCGAGTCTGAACAAGATAGGCACGACGTTTCCGGCTCCGAGGCCCACAAAGACGAAACCGACAAGCCCGATCCATGCGACCGGCGCGAGGAGGAGGCCGCACAATCCCAGAAGCGCTGTCACCCCACCAAGTGTCAGCACAATTCGGTTCCCGAATCGCGCCACGATGTCATCGCCGGCGAAACGGCTGAACGTCATCGCGATGGAGAAAAGCATGTATCCCAGCCCCCCGTGCGCAGCAGAGACGAGGTGCTCGCCGACGAGCAAAAGCGCACTCCAGTCAAGCAGAGCCCCCTCAACCAAGAATGAGATGGCCGCGACGATAGCGATGACGAGCACGACACCTCTCGGAATCGCAAAAAGAGGTTGTTTAGTTCTCTCTCGATTCGAGAGCATGCGCGGAAGGGCCACAAGAATCAGTGAGACAAGAATAGTGGAGCTAAGGATTGTGCTTGAGCTAGGTGCGATTCCTCGAGAAAGAAGAGCCGTCACGATTCCCGAACCCAGAAAGCCACCAATGCTGAAGAGTGCATGAAATCCAGACATCAACGGCTTCTCAGAAGCGCGCTCAACATCTACAGCGTGCAAGTTCATTGCAATATCCAGCGATCCCAGAAAAGCCCCGAAGGCGAACAGCGCAACTCCAAGTGTGATCGGCGACGAGACGATGCTCAAGAGCGGCAATATGACCGCCAGTCCTACACCGCCCCAAAGTACGATCGGCTTGCTACTGAAGCGCGCGCTCAGATTCGCCGCGAGCGGCATCGCCACAATAGAACCGGCGCCCATGAGGAGGAGGACCAGCCCCATTGTGTCGTCGCCGAGATGGCAGCGAGTCTTAGCAAAAGGCACTAAGGGAGCCCAGCAA
Source organism: Gemmatimonadota bacterium (assembly GCA_003134685.1). Lineage (GTDB taxonomy): Bacteria > Gemmatimonadota > Gemmatimonadetes > Gemmatimonadales > Gemmatimonadaceae > UBA4720. The sequence goes on from PLCA01000016.1 coordinate 303,758, forward strand.
GCTACACCGAACCCTGCGGCGACGAACGCCAGCCTGGTCGCCAGCTTTGCGCGTGATTGATACGCATCCTCTGTCATGGAAATCCCCGAAATCGACAAGCTCGCCTTCCGAAAACGCTGACGCCCAAGCGCTAACATATTGGCAATTGCCAACTGATTGGCACCGCCGAAAAATCTAACTCGCAGTACGACACGCACTTAGCGGTGGCGCAGCGTGTGCTTTCTGTTTCGTGCATGACGCTCAAAATCGAGAGCGCGTTCGATGGCAAAACTGCGACGCTACGGCTGAGCGGCCGTATCGAGGAGGATCACCTCGCCGCGATTCAGGAAGAGGTCAGACGCTACCACCCGCGCCTCGCGTTCGACCTCGGCGAGGCGACACTGGTCGACAGAGAGGTGGTGCGTTTCCTCGCCGAGCGAGAAGTGGAAGGCGTCGAGCTGGTCGATTGCCCCCGATACATCCGCGAATGGATCGCCCGGGAGCGGAGCCGGGAATTTCCAACCAACCCTTAGAGAGGAGAACTAGCTGTGACCCCGATCAATGAGCTGGGAGTCCCGCGCCGCGATTTTCTCAAGCTCGCTGGGCTCGGCGTCGCCGGCGCGGCGCTGAACCAGAAAATGCCGGCCTCGAATGGTCTCCACGTGCTTGACCTCCCCGATTATGCGCCGGTCCCTAAATCAGCGCTTGGCCCTGCGCTCAACGCACAAGGCTACTACGTCGGACGCGTGGAGAAGAATCTCTACTGGGTCACCGACGGCACGTATCAGTCGGCGTTTCTAACCACCAAAGACGGCGTAGTGCTGCTCGACGCGCCGCCGACGATTGGCCACAACATTCAGCGCGCGGTGGACGAAATCGCCGCCGCCAACGGCGTCAGCAACAAGGTGAAGTATCTCATCTATACGCATCACCACGCCGATCATGGGGGCGCGTCGTCGTTGTTCGGCAAGGACGTCGTTCGCATCGGGCACGAGGAAACGCGAAAGCTCCTGATACGCGACAACGATAAGGCGAGGCCGGCGCCGGAGGAAATCTTCCAGGACCGCCGCACTCTCCACATCGGCGGCAGTCGTATCGAGCTCGCCTGGCAGGGATCCAATCACTCGCCCGACAACATCTACATCCACCTGCCCGATCACGACACTTTGATGCTCGTCGACATCGTGAACTCGGGCTGGGCGCCGGTTTACATCTGCAATCTCACCGAGGACGTTGTGGGATACATGGCGGCGCCGGAGAAAGCGCTCGCGTACCCATGGAAGCATTTCATCGGCGGCCACCTCGGCAGGCTCGGCACGCGCGACGATGTGACTCTACATCAACAGTATATGGCTGACATCGCCGACAGCGTCAGGAAGACGCTGCCGACGATCGATCCGACTCCGTACTTCCAGAAATACGGCGAGAACGCCTGGGCGGGCGTAAAGGGTTACCTGGACGCGTGCACCGATGCCGCCGCCGCGCCAGTGGTCAAGAAGTACACCGGGGTTCTCGCGGCCGCCGATGTCTTTACCGCCAGCACGACATTCTGGGTCATGGAATCGCTCCGCCTCGACCTGGGCTTCGCCTCGTGGGTCCATCCGTAAACGGGATTTCGAAAACATCATGACCACTGGAACGAGACGCGATCCGCGCGCCGATCATCTCATCACACCGGAGAATGCGGCGCTGATCGTGATCGACTATCAGCCGTCGCAGGTGGCGGCAGTTCGATCGATGGACCACAGCCTTTTGGTGAAGAACGTAGTGTCGACGGCGAAGACCGCGAAGGCATTCGGGCTGCCGATCGTTCATTCGACGGTCAACGTCGCGTCCGGTCGCCAAAAGCCCACTGTTCCAGAGTTGGCTGAGGTGCTCGAGGGCAACACGCCGATCGATCGGACGAGCATCAACTCGTGGGAAGACGCCGACTTCGTTGCGGCGGTGCGAAGCACAGGGCGACGGAAACTCATCTTCTGCGCGCTGTGGACAGAGGTCTGCATGGCGTTTCCGGCGCTCGATGCTTTACGGGAGGGCTTCGAGGTGTATCCCGTCGTCGACGCGATCGGCGGCACCTCCTTCGAAGCACATCGCGCCGGTCTGGAACGTGTCACTCTTGCTGGAGCACAGCCGATAAGCTGGGTGGCGCTGGCGTGCGAGCTTCAACGGGATTGGGCGCGTGTCGAGACAGTTCCACAAGTGATCCAAATAGTGCTCACCGAGCGCCTACTCCAGGAATGAACAACACGTGATGAAGGGGAGAACGACATGTCAGGCAAGTTGAACGTGCTCGTGACGGGCGCGACAGGGAAACAAGGCGGCCATCTCGTAAGCGAGCTGCTGGCACGCGGGCACTCGGTTCGCGCGTTGACGAGGAAGCCGGAGTCGCCGGCCGCGGCGGCGCTGGCGGAACGAGGCGTCACGATCGTTCCAGGCGACTTCGACGATCAGGCAAGCCTCGAGCGCGCCGCGCGTGGCGTCGATACCGTCTTCGCCATGTCGACGCCGTTCGAGAGCGGAGAAAAAACCGAAACACGCGAGGGGATCAACCTCGTTCGCGCGGCGGCGACGGCGGGCGTCAAGCATCTCGTCTACACGTCGGTGGCCGGCGCCGACCGAGCGACAGGCATTCCACATTTCGACAGCAAGTTCGAGGTCGAGAAAGAGATACGACGGTCAGGCGTACCGTTCACGATCGTCGCGCCAGTCTTCTTCATGGACAACTTTCTCGCCGACTGGATGGCGCCCGGCATCGCACAAGGGTCGATCGCGATGGCATTGCCTGCCACGCGTCGTCTGCAGCAGATCGCGGTCTCGGATATCGCGCAGTTCGCCGCGCTCGTCATCGAACGTCGTGAGAGTTTCCTCGGCAAGCGAATCGACATCGCGTCTGACGAGCTGACTGGCGCGACGGCGGCCGCGGCAATCAGTGAAGTATCGGGCCGGCAGATCAAGTACACGGCGCTTCCGATCGACGCAGTGCGTCAGTTCAACGAAGATCAAGCGCGCATGTTCGAGTGGTTCGACCGCGTGGGATACGACGCGGACGTCGTCGGTCTTCGATCGCTCTATCCCGAAGTCGCCTGGCACCGCTTCAGCATCTGGGCTCGCGAGCAGCGCTGGTCCTGGGCTGAAACACGGACCGCAGGAGGTAGAGAGAATGCAACCGCAGATGCTCGATGACCCGGCCGTGAAACCGGCTTGGCTGGCTGTCCATCCGGTCAGCCAGAAGGATTCCCTCGCGGCGACAGCTCTACGATCTGCCGTTGCAGCATTCAAAGGCAAGCTCGCGGGAACCGCTGCCCGCGGTCCGTTCGACGACGTCATGGAGCGAGTCGCGGCTCTCACGGACGTGACCTTCGAAGCCGATATAGTCGGAGGGATCCCCGGTTTTTGGGCGAAACCGGCGCGGTCGCAAAAGGGCGCGGCGATCATTCACGTGCATGGTGGCTGGTTCAACTTCGGAACCGCCCGCGCGTACCGGAATCTCGTCGGGCACATCGCATCGAGCGCTGGAGCTGATGCTTTCATACCCGATTATCGGCTCGCTCCCGAGCATGTCTTTCCTGCCGCGGTTACGGACGTCGAGGCATGCTATCGCGGACTGGTTGGCAAAGGGATCAAAAAGATCGCGGTGGTCGGCGACTCGGCCGGAGGCACTCTGGCGCTCGTGCTTCTCTCAATCGCGTCCGCGCAGGCCGACAAAGGTGGCGTAGCTCCCGTAGGCGCGGTTGCAATTTCGCCGGTGACCGACCTCGCACTTACAGGTGAGAGCTACGAGACACGCGCGGAAGCGGATCCGTACTTCACCAAGCCCCAGGCCGCCGGGCTAGTCGCCTCCTATCTGGGTGAGACCGATCCGAAGAGCCCTCTGGCGTCGCCGCTGTACGGTGATTTGAGGGGCCTGCCTCCAATCCGCGTTCACGTTGGAGACGACGAAGTGCTGCTCGACGACTCGCGCCGTTATGTGGAGCGGGCCGTCGCGGCGGGCGTCGACGCCGAGCTGGACGTATGGATGGGAATGCCGCACGGATTCGTCACAGGTATACGCGAATTCGACGCTGCTCGACGATCACTCGACGCAATCGGAGCCTTTCTGACCCTGCGGTTGTTGTAACCCATGTCGCACTTCGAAGGCGTGTACCGTCCGAGCTGCACACAACGCGAACCTAAGGAGTTATGTGATGAGTGAGACTACCTATCAAACGACACGCGTTTCCGCTCGTACCCCACTGGCCGCGGTGCTCGGCGCGACGGCGGCGGCCGTTGCGATCTGGGTCGTGGCGACCGCGGCTGGCGCTGACCTGACCGTCAGCTTCGGCCCCGGTCAACGGATACAGAAGGTCACGGTGGTCAACGTCGTGGTGGCGGCGCTGGTGGGGTCGCTGGCCGGCTGGGGTCTGCTCGCCTTGCTCCGCCGGTTCACGGCCAAGGCCCGTGCGGTGTGGACCGTCACCGCGATTGTCGCCGCGCTGTTGTCCCTGGCCGGTCCGCTGTCGGCGATCGCGTCGGCCGGCACCAAGGTGTCGCTGGTTGCGATGCACTTGGCCGTGGCAACCGTGTTGATCGCAGTCCTACGCCGGACCACACATCAACACACCGGATGAGGAGCGCGCTCTATCGTAACGCGGCCGGGCGCACAGCACACACGTCCACGGCCGTGTAGAATGAATGGCGCGCGCTAGGAGTCATACTTGGAAGTATCGGCCTACATCAGCTTCAAGGGCGATTGCGAAGCTGCGTTCAAATTCTATGAGGAAGTGCTCGGTGCCAAACCCGGGCTCCTCTTCCGTTACGCTGATTCGCCAATGGCAGACGTCGTTCCCGAAGGATGGGATCGCAAGATCATGCATGGCAGCGCGAGGATTGGCGGAAAGCTGTTGGAGGGCGCCGATGTCCCTCCGGAGCGCTATGAGAAACCGCAGGGGTTCTCGCTCTCGCTGAACGTCCCAACCGCGGATGAAGCCGAGAGGCTGTTCGAGGAGTTAGGGAACGGCGGTCAGGTGCGGTACCCGATCGCAAAGACATTCTGGTCAGAGCGATTCGGCATGGTCGTCGATCGCTTCGGCATTCCCTGGATGATCAACTGCGAGACGCCGGGAGGTTAGCTCGCTCCAAATTGCGACGATTCTGGCCAATCCGATTTTCTCACCGCACCTCGATCGGCGCCATCCAGCGGAATGAGCCCCACTCCAGGGTGAGCGTCCCGTGCCGCGTGTCGTTCGCGGCGACCGATATCGTGAATTGATCGACCGGGGTCGAAAGCGTAGCCGCCTGCATAGGCGCTTTTCCCACGTCGCGCGAGCGGTCATACTGCGTGCCCCATTGCCCAGCCTGCCCGTTCACGATCAGATCCACTCCGTTTTGGTAGGGAACCGTCCACAACGTGTAGGTTCCCGCGGCGAGCTGGAGCCCCAAGAGTCTCACAGGCGCCGACGTAGTGAATTGTGTCGCGGCATTCGCGCCGGTCCTCCACACCCGGTCATATGGAATGACGTTGCCGAGCAGAACGCGTCCTCGCGCGAGTGGCCGGCTGTAGTCGATCGTAATCGATACGGCGCCGATGCTCGACCGCACGGTGTCTCGCGGGCTGAGCTGACGGACGCCGCCGTTCGCTGCCTCGAGCGCTTCCCACTTGTCGGCGACAGCTTTTATATCGGGCTGCGAATCCAAACGGGCGACGTCCACCAGGTACGTGGTTCGCGCACCGGAATAGGTCAGCATGCGGCCAGTGGAATCGAACGTGGCCTGGCCTGTCCCCGCGAGCCAGTCGTGCTGAATTTCCGCGCGGTTACCCGACAAAAGGCGTACGACTCCGTGGTGTAGAGGAAACCGATCGAATTCGCGGTCGATGTAGAACTGCCGTAGCTGCACCGTGTCGCCCGCCACTCGTTTCAGCGCCGCGGCACGAGCGAAGGCCGCGTCGAAGTAGAGCTCGTAGAGACTGTACATCTGTGGCACGTGGGCCATGGCAACAGCGCCGTTCGTCGCAAAGTTGTATCGCAACCTGCCCGCGGAGTCGGTCTTGAGGATGTGAACGGAGTCCGGCGTCACATCGGCTGTCACGCGTCGCTCGCGCTGATTTGCCGGCTCCGACGGAGTATGGATGTCCATCACGAGGTGGCGGATGGTGCTTCCGGAGCCGAGCTCTATCTCGGTGTGCCGTCGGCTCACGCGCGGGAAGCGATCCACACCGTCGACGACGACCTTGTTTCCGCGGCGAGTGACGCTCTCCACGGAGATCGTGTCGCGACCGAGGCGCGCGATGAAACCATACCGTTGTTCTTGCTCGGCGGGGCTGCATGCGATGGCTGCGAGCGCGGCGAGGAGGAGGGGCAGGGATTGAAACGGTCGTCGTTGCAGAATCACGCAGGCTCCTTTGACTCAGATTAGACAAGAAAAGCGCGATCAGTGTTTCCATCCCGGAACGATTTTACAAAGTATTCACACAGTCGAACCTGCCCAACGGTCGCTTGTGCTATTTCTGTTTCCGGGCATCTTGCTTCTGTATCGGGTACCATGCAGCTGGATTTGAAGCGCCTCTGAAAACTAGATGACACGGATCAGAATCGCCTTCTGGGCACTGTTGATCGGATTGCCGGCCCTCTGGCTCGCCGCGGAGACATCTCCGCGCGCGCAGCCGTATCTGCAAGGTCAATTCGCCTACGCCAATCTGACCGGCATTCTCGCAATGGGCGTCATGGCCGTGGCGCTGGTGCTGGCGCTCCGATCCACCGCCGTCGAGCCGCGCCTGGGAGGACTCGACAAAAGCTACCGGCTGCACAAGTGGCTTGGCGTTCTCGCGTTGGTGGCGATCATCGCACACTGGCTGGTGATCTCTTACCCGGAATGGTTCGTCGCAATGGGCGTCATTGCGCCACGCGTGGCCAACGCTCCGCGACCGACTACGCCCGAGTGGCTACCGTCACTGAGCGGTTTGCGCGGACCGGCGCGGACTATTGGGGACTGGGGCTTCTGGATCGGCGTCGCGTTGATCGCGCTGGCACCGGTGAAACGCGTCCCTTATCGGTGGTTCCTTCGTACCCACCGCTGGCTCGCGATCATCTTCCTGCTCCTTGTTTTCCACTCGGTGGTGCTGCTGCGCGCTTCGTATTGGTCGCATGCAGTCGGCTGGGTGATTGCCGCGTTGATGGCCGGCGGCGCCGCAGCCGCCGTCTACATTTTCGTCCGACGCGTCGGCCGCACACGTCAGGCAGTTGGTGAGGTCGAAGGGCTGACGCAGTATCGCGACGGCAGCGTTCTCGGGGTCGAAGTCTGTCTCAAAGACCGCTGGCCGGGTCACACCCCGGGACAGTTCGCGTTTGTCGATTTCGAGGACGGCGAAGGACCGCACCCATTCACCATCTCGAGCTCATGGAAGGACGACGGAGCGCTGACGTTCCTCATCAAAGGACTCGGCGATTACACGCGCGCGCTCCCGTCGGCGCTCACGCGAGGCATGCTGGTGACCGTCGAAGGTCCTTACGGAGGCTTCACCTTCGCCGGAAGTCACACGCGGCAAATCTGGATCAGCGGCGGGATCGGGATCGCGCCTTTCATCTCACGGTTGCAGGATCTGGAGAAGCAGCCCTACGGCAAGACCGTCGATTTCTTTCATGCGACGGTTGCAGGCGACGTCGAGGAGCTCCAGCGGCTACGCGGCCTCGCTGAACGCGCGCACGTGAAGCTACACCTCTGGGATCCGACCGTGAACGGGCGACTCACAGGCCCGATACTGCGCGCGGCGGTACCCGAGTGGCGTGAGTCGGACGTCTGGTTCTGCGGCCCGGTGGAGTTCGGCAATGATATGCGGCTCGATCTCTTTCGCGCCGGTCTCCCGGCGAGCGCGTTTCATCAGGAGCTCTTTCATCTGCGATGACTCGGCACGATTTCGCGGCTTTGCGTGACTGACATCTAACCACGCCACGGCTAAATTAGCGGCACAATGGAAGACCTCACCACCGGACCGCTAACCAGGCATCTCTTGAAGACCACGAGCTTCATGCTCGTGACGATGATCTTCCAGACACTGTATTTCCTGATCGACCTGTATTGGGTCGGCAGGCTCGGCACACACGCGATCGCCGCCGTTGGAATAGCCGGCAACTTCACCTTTATCGTGCTCGCCCTGACACAGATGCTCGGTGTCGGCACGACGACCGCCGTGTCGCACGCGGTCGGGAGAAAGAACCACGAGGAAGCGCAGCTGATGTTCAATCAGGCGCAGGTGCTGGCGGTCGTTACAGGAATTGTTTTTCTGATTGTAGGAATGCTGGTGCGACTTCCGTACAGTCGCGCGTTGAGCCCTGATGCCGAGACGGGTGCGCTCGCGGCGCAATATCTCCTCTGGTTCATTCCGGCGATGGCGCTGCAGTTCCTGATGGTCGGGGCGGCCGCCGCTCTGCGCGCAGTCGGAAACTTCAAGGCCGGTATGATCGTCGGCACCGGCTCCGTAATCATCAACATGCTACTTGCACCTTTTCTTATCTTCGGTTGGGTGACGGGGCATCCGTTTGGCGTTGCCGGCGCGGCGATCTCGTCTCTCATCGCCATCGTGGTCGCCGTCATATGGTTCGGCGCGTACTTCCTGCCAAAGGATTCATACCTTCGATTCGTGCGCGCCGATCAGAAGCCACGATTCGCGCTCTGGCGGAGGATGCTGGCGATCGGGCTGCCTGCCGGTTTCGAGTTCGCGATGATGGGCGTGTACCTCATAGTCGTCTACGCGATCGCGCGACCGTTTGGCGCGGCGGCGCAGGCAGGCTTTGGAATCGGACAACGCGTGATTCAGGCCTTGTTCATGCCCGCTGTCGCGCTCGGTTTTTCAGTTGCTCCGGTCGCTGGACAGAATTTCGGCGCCCGCAGTCGCGAACGCGTCGTCGACACGTTTCGCAAAGCAGCGTTTATGGTCTCGGCGGCCATGGCAGTGCTCGTTGTGCTCTGTCACATCGCTCCCGAAGCACTGATTCGCGTTTTCTCGAGGGATCCGGCCGTGCTCGACGTCGGTACCAAGTATCTCCGCATCCTGTCGTGGAACTTCGTTGCATCCGGTTTGATCTTCGTTGCGTCGAGTATGTTCCAGGCGATGGGAAACACGGTTCCGTCGCTGGTGGCTTCCGGTACGCGCATTCTGCTCGTCGCAGTGCCGGCCATCCTGCTTTCGCGCACGGCGGGGTTTCAGCTGCACTGGATATGGTATCTCTCGGTTGGCGCGGTGCTTGTTCAGCTTGCGCTAAGCATGCTGTTGCTGCGCCGCGAATTCACTCGCCGGCTGACATTCCCTCAACCGAAACTGGACAATACTGCCTTCGCGTCAGCGATGGTCGCGCTGGAGTAATCAACGTGTCAAAGGAGAAGGAGGACGCAATGACATCATCGACGGAACGCGCGGTGCTCGCCGGCGGATGCTTTTGGGGAATGCAGGATCTCATTCGCAAATACGAGGGCGTCATCTCGACGCGGGTCGGCTATACGGGGGGCGACGTTCCCAATGCGACTTACCGCAAGCACGGGACGCACGCCGAAGCCATCGAGATCATCTTCGACCCGACCCAGATCAGCTATCGAAAGCTGCTCGAGGTTTTCTTCCAGATTCATGACCCGACTACCCTCAATCGTCAGGGCAACGACATGGGGATGAGCTACCGGTCGGCGATTTTCTATACGACCGGCGAGCAGAAGCGAATTGCGGAAGACACGATCGCCGATGTCGAGGCCTCCGGCCTCTGGCCGGGCAAGGTGGTAACCGAGGTGACACCAGCCGGTCCGTTCTGGGAAGCCGAACCGGAGCATCAGGATTACCTGGAGCGGATCCCGAATGGCTACACGTGCCACTTCGTGCGGAAGAACTGGGTGCTGCCCAAGCGCGGAGCGGCGGAGCGCCAGCCATCGCTAACGACTTAGGCCTGAATCCAGGCGCCCATAAAGGCGGACACACCGCTCGATTGCTGCTGTTCGTGATGCTGTTGAGTTGGTGCGGCGCCTTGCTCCTGTTTCGGTTCGTGCGATCGGGCTCGCTCGCTCTTGGGTTCCTCGCCTGGAATCTTTTTCTTGCTGCGATTCCTGCAGTTGCGGCCTGGTTCTTCGCGCGCACGATGGGGAAGGATTCCTCGACAATCGAGAAGGTTGGATGGTTCGTGGTATGGCTCGTTTTCCTTCCCAACGCTCCGTACATCATCACCGATTTCGTTCATCTGACGACGCGCCCGGGAATTCCTTTCTGGTATGACACCGCGCTCCTCGTATCCTGCGCGGGGACAGGACTCCTGCTCGGCTACACATCCATTGCGGATGTACAGATAGCGATCACGCGAAGGTTTTCCACGTTTGTGGGCTGGATGCTCGTGGTTGCCGCGGTTCTCTTGTCCGGGTTCGGTATCTACCTTGGGCGTTTTCTTCGCTGGAATAGTTGGGACACGCTAACCAGCCCTCGCCAACTATCCGTCGAGATCACGGATCGTCTGATCAACCCGTTATCTCACCCGCAAGCCGTCGGCGTCACGGTAGTCTACGGTGTGGGTCTCTTTCTGGGCTACGTAGCCCTTCGCTTCTGGCAGCCAGCTACGCACACTCGAACGGAGAAACTACAATGACCAACATCCTATTCGTCGGCCAGAAGCCTGAAACTGTCGATTTCTCAGACCCTTCTCTGCCGCCCGGTTTCAATGCCGAAAAGATCAACGCCGGGATCGCCTTGGGCGTCAAAAAGATCGAGGAACACGGTTGGAAGGGCGAAACGTGCATGATCACGCCCGATGCTGCTGGGAGCGCGATGCTCGAGAAGGCGCTGATGGGCGCCAACTATGACTGTGTGGTGATCGGCGGCGGCATGAGGCTTCCGCCCAAAGGCCTCGTGCTGTTCGAGACGGTGGTAAACATCATCCATAAGGCCGCGCCAAACGCCGCGATTGCATTCAATACCCGGCCCGAAGACACCGCCGACGCCGCCGCCCGCCAGGTGAAGGCCACCTGAGGACACGGCCGACGTCCAGCGCGGTCATCTACTTCCTGTCGTACACGAGCCGAAAGTGGAACGGATCGGTGCTGGGGCCAGCCAAGGGCTGGATGTCCATTTCACGCGTCATGGTCTTGCCGTCCGGCGAGAGATATGTGCGGCCGGTCTGGAGTGCGACGGTCTGGCCTTGAACCGAGATGGTGCTCGAGAACGTCGTCGTGTCGTGCTGAACCTTGGTTGTGCTGCGAATCGTCGCTCCGTTGGGCAAGTCGTTCGACGCCTCACCTTCGCCCACCGGCCACTTCAGCACTTGACGCTGGGTACCCTGTCCGCCGAAGTCCGAGGTTGAAGCGATCTCGTAAACGTTGCCGACGCGCGTGATCGTGGAGGAATCGATCGTGGGTGGCGGCATCGTACCGAGGTCACTCTTGGCCAGATTGATGACCCAGGTGCCGGTGAGATCGGCGCCCTTTGCCGGAGCCTGCTGCGCGGCGAGACCAGCGGAAGGAGTGAGGAGGGCGAAGGCGATAAGCAAAGCTCTGGATGTTCTCATTGGATGTGCCGGTAAGAGTCGATGAGGGCGAAGTCGCCGAGTTCGGAATACGAACCGTTGCCGCTTTGGCACCGTTTTATCCGATGGTAGAAGCTAGGATAGTCCGTGCTGACTCGGCCAGAGGTTATTTCGACGGGAGCGTGGCGGCGTCGGCGACCTCAACGACGCGCTGATCGCGCGAGAATTGAAGCGCGCTCCAGATAGCGACGATGATACTGCCAACGCACACGACGAACGCGATCGCGCGCATCCACCGCGCAATCACCGTGTCGTGCTCGAGCAGTCCCCAGCGGGTGAGCAGGTTGTTCCAGTCGTGTCCGTCGCTCTCCTGGCCGGTCGATCCGTCAATGAGCATGAGCTGGCCGGCGCGCGAGTCGGCGCAGTAGATCGCGACGCTCAGCAGGTTGATCCCGGACCACCAGAGGCACACCATGGCCGCGAACAGGTCGCGCCGCCGGCCGTCGCCCTGCTTCCGCATGAAGTATCCGAAGAACACGAGCGGAAAGGCCACCTGGGTGAGCGATCCGCCGAGGATCATCATCGTCGAGCCGAGGAACTGGATCCCGAAGGGCATGAAGAGCATGTGCCCGAATTCGTGGATGGCGAGGTCGATGTCGCTCAGGAGCGGGACGTAGCCGAGGTCGTCGCGGAAGGCGATCCATGCGAGCCAGGCGAGGACCACCGCGAGCGCCAGGCGGGCGTAGCGTTGCAAGGTGCGCGGGGAATCGCTGGAACCGGCTAAGGGCGACGTCGCGCTAGTCGGGTCAACGTCATCGCTGCTGAATGGGGACATCGAAATGAGGACGCCTCCCGGCTGCGAAGCGCAACGCAAGACTCCGTCACCCCGAGATGAAAGAAAACCGACATCAGCTGAAATGAAACCGCCATTTCGTTCAATGATGCGACCGAACACTTTCATGCCCAGCTTGATCGGCTGCGGCATATCATTTCTTGGCAATGTTCCGCCCGCTCTGTCCGTCTATATCGTATATCCAATGATCCCTGCTGTCTGTCCTAACACCTCCTTCACGGAGCTAGGCGATGAGCGATCCGTCTGCGGCAGCGATGTACGAAGTCTTCGATTCGCTGACACCCTACGAGGTAGCGGTTCTGGCCTTTACATGCCCGCGGGGTGATCTGGAAAATTACATGAGAGACGGTATAGTCATCCTAACCGCGAAAGAAGCGTATTTGTGGGCAGGGGCTATCGCACATGCGGTCGTACGCCGTCCGAATTTCGACATCCCGCAGATCAAGGAAATGGTTTCTCGCGCGATTATGGCGGAGGTCCTTGAGAGAAGCCAATACGAGGCGTTGGGCGCAACCAACTTCGCACGCTCGCGCGGATACTCGGATACGGGTGTGGTCGATTTCTTTCTCCGCGAGGCTGGGTTATGGGGGGAGCGAGATACTGTGTATCGTCGAACGGACGATGCAGTACGAAGTTTGATTTGGCGGGGCCATATCGAAGACCCATTTACCAAGCGTATTCGTGGTGCTCTCGTAGCAGTAGTGTTCACGATTCCCGTGAGTTTCACGAGTACAGGCCACAACGAGGTCCAGATCAACGCGCTGACATGGGAATACGCGCAACAGGCCGAAGCCGATACCCATGCAAGGCAGTTCAGGGTGAAGGTCAAGGAATTGGCAGACGTTGTTATGAACACGCTCGTGCCTGCGGCCGTGAGCGCAGCAGAAAGGCTTTCGGGGGTACCGGAAGGGCATGGTCTGACGAGCCGTGAAGTACAGTTGAAACTGGCTCAGTTGGGATACTATTCCGGAGAAATCGATGGCAATGTCGGCCCAAAGACGGTCGAGGCGCTCAGGCGGTATCAGCGCGATCACTTTCTCGATGTGACAGGGCACCTAGATCCCGCGACTGCCAATCGCCTCAAGGCTCAGTAGGCTAATCCCATTCCATGACTCGCCCTGCGAAGGCGCAATCCATGTATTTCAAGGCAGAATCCGCGCTATTCGCCGGGCTTGAGATATACAACAAGCCGGACTTTGCCTATCGGGAGGAGACATTCGCAATTCTCGCTATTAATGCGTGGGAGCTGCTGCTGAAGGCAAGAGTTCTGGCCAAGAACACGAATAAACTCCAATCGCTGTACGTCTACGAAACGAGGCAGAAACCTGATGGTAGTAGAACCAGCAGGCAGTTTCTCAAACGCAACCGTGCCGGCAACCCACTGACTATAGGCCTAACCGCGGCGATTCGGTCGTTGGAAGCGGATCCGAACACCCGTCTACCCCCAGAAGTGCGAGGGAATCTGGAAGCGCTGCTGGAAATACGCGACAACGCTGTCCACTTCGTGAATGCGCGGTTTGAACTTGCGAAGGCGGTCCTCGAGATCGGAACAGCATGCGTTAAGAACTTTGCCGCCCTCGCGGACATGTGGTTTGGGGAAGACTTGTCAGGGTACAATTTGTATCTCATGCCGATTGGCTTTCTCACAACGCCTGCGGCAACCGCAGTCGTAGCAGGCGGGGAAGAGGGAAAACTCGTTTCTTACTTGCGCAACCTGATGGCTGCACAAAATGCTGCGACGACCACCACGAGCTCCTACCATATCGCGTTGGATGTAAACATCTCCTTCAAGCGGGCCGCAACCGACGCTGTGAGCACGTTTGCGCTTACAAACGACCCCGGTGCTCCGCACGTGTACCTAACTGAAGAAGACATTCGACAGAAGTACCCGTGGGATTATCGAGAGTTCGTCAGTCGGTGTCGGGCTCGATATCGAGACTTCAAGGAGAACGAAGAGTTCCACAGAATTCGACGTCCTTTTCTTAAGGATTCGCGCTATGTCCGAGAACGGCTGCTCGACCCTGGCAATCCGAAGAGTATGAAGAAACAATTCCTCAACCCGAACTTTCTTTCGGAATTCGATAAACACTACGCAAAGAAGTAGCTATCGTGGCAACGACAAAGAATTCTGTCTTAACCGGCATTTGGACCGCGACCGTCGCGACCATGGGCCAGTTCTCCGCTTGGAGAAATGATGCCTGACCTTTCTTGGCTGGCCCTCGCCTTAGCACCAGTTTCCGTTCTACTCTTGATCGGATACAACAGGTCCCGGGTCACTCTGTCAGAGTTGCGAGAGCGTTTCGCCCCCATTGCTTCGGCCGATGAAGAGGCGCGTAAAATCAAGATGGCTGCTCAGAGCGCCGCTCAGATCGTCCGAGATGATGCCGAGAACGTCAAGGCAAGCGCTGCGAAGCAAGTTGCCTCAACACAAACCGAGGTCGCGGCAGCGCGAGCCAAATGGGCCGAGGATTTGAGCCGATTACAGTCTCAAAAAGCAGATCTTGCGACTGAATACCAGAGCGGACGGGCACTTTACGACAAGTTGAAGAGCGAGGTCGCACTCCTGGAGGAGAATCTTGAAGACATTTCATTCGGTGTCTACAAGCCTCATTTCACTTTTCAAAGCTCGGACGAATACAAGAAGGCGCTAGAGGAGCTCTGGCAGGAAGAAACGGCCATGATTGGAAATGGAAAGGCCGCGGTCAGCAGGGAAACGTGGCAGGTTGGCGGGAGCAGTCAGGCCGGGGAGCGTATGACCAAGCAATACACAAAGCTGCTCTTGCGGTCTTTCAATGCCGAGTGTGACGCTGCGATCGCGAAGGTCAGTTGGAATAATCTGGCGACCATGTCTGAGCGGATTCGGAAGTCTTTCGATGCGTTAAACAAGCTTGGTTCGGTCATGCACATGGAGATTCTGGAGCCGTATCGCGATCTCAAGCTTCGCGAACTTCAGCTGACATACGAGCAGGAGGAGAAGAGGCAAGAGGAAAAAGAGGAAGCGCGGCGGGTTAGAGAACAGATGCGTGAAGAGGAGAAGGTCCAGCGTGAGTTGGCCGCTGCTCACGAACAAGCAGACAAGGAGGAGCGGGCTGCCGAGAAGGCGTTGGACAAAGCAAGGAAGGATGCGGAAGAACTTGACGAGCAAGGCCGAGCGCTGATGGCGGATCGTATACGCGACCTCGAATCACAGCTCGCGGCAGCCCAGGAACAAAAAGAACGGATAAAAGCGCAGGCCGAACTGACCAAACGCGGCCACGTTTACATCCTTTCCAACATAGGCTCCTTCGGCGAACAGCTCGTCAAGATAGGGATGACTAGACGCTTGGAGCCTCGAGAACGAGTTGCCGAGTTGAGCGACGCATCGGTGCCATTTCCTTTCGATGTTCACACTCTCATTTATACTGACAACGCACCGGCTCTCGAATTAGAGTTGCACAACCAATTCTGGGAGAACCGTATCAATCTCGCTAACAACAGAAAGGAGTTCTTCCAGGTCTCCATCGCCGAGGTCGAGGATTACCTCTGCAAGCGAGGTCTCAAGTGCACGTTTAACCGTCTGGCTGAGGCAAAAGAGTACCGGCAGACCTGCTCTGATCGCGAGCGAGCAAAGGCAGCCATGCAGAAAACGCTCACCGCTCAAGGCGGTCAATTTCCAGAATCTCTGTTCTAACGCGGCGGAAGGCGATCATAGATCCTCCAAAGTGTTGGGGGGATGACCGAAACCCTCTCATCAAGTCATGACCAGCGTAAACAGAGCTCCCCCAAAATCAGGCCCTGACCATTCATGCCATACCAGCGGATCGAGATCAAAGGATTGCGAGGGTTCTCGACGAGCCAGTCGCTTGACCTCGCCAGCCCAACTGGTCAGTCAGGAAGTGGTCTGACCGTAGTCGTCGGACCAAATAACGCAGGCAAGTCTACAGTTGTCGAAGCTCTACGGGTCTTCTCGAGTAGCCAAGCCCCATCCTTCATGGAGGGTAAACGCAACAAGGCTGCAGGTGACCGCGTGCGGCTGGAACTAATCGAAAATGCGGAATCTCGATTTGTTCTCCGCACTATCGATGCTGGAGGGAGCGAAACTCTGTGGGAGGGTGCCGCGCCGGCGGCAAGAATTCTGGTGCTACCGTCGCGACGCCATTTCAATGTCTCGTTCGGTAAGGCCGAGTACGCACGCAGTCAGTATACCGCGAATATGGCCAACACAGCGAACCGTGGTGACGCCATAAACACATTCGGATACCGTCTCTTCTCAATTCAGAAGAACCGCGCCGCATTTAACTCGGTTCTGTCAAAGGTTCTAGAGCCAGTGCCCCACTGGGTGATCGAGCTCGCATCCGACAACCAATATTATTTGAAATTCACATCGGCCGGCCAAACTCACAGCAGTGAGGGTTTAGGTGAGGGCTACTTGAGTCTGTTCTTCATTATCGACGCGCTGTACGACTCGTCGGAAGGGGACACGATTGTCATTGACGAGCCTGAACTCTCACTCCATCCCGCGTTGCAACGGCGGCTCAATGCGTTGATTGCCGATTATGCCGCGACAAGACAGGTCGTTGTCTCAACACATTCCCCATATTTCCTTGACTTTGAGTCGCTGGCCAACGGGGGCAAGGTTGCACGTATTCATTTTGCCGAATCCGGGTCTGTCATCTCGCAGCTGGGCGAAGCCACTGGAAAGAAGCTTACGGGTCTGCTTGACGACCTCCGCAACCCTCATGTGCTTGGCCTCGATGCCAAGGAAGCTTTCTTTTTGGATGACGGTGCGTGGCTTCTCGAAGGGCAGGACGACGTGGTTCATTATCGTCGCATTGCCGAGCTTTTAGGTTTGACGCTGCCGGGATCATTTTTTGGGTGGGGAGTGGGTGGCGCCGATAAGATGAGACTGCTCGCTACGGCCTTGAAGGAACTCGGCTTCGCCAAGGTTGTGGGTATCGTCGACTCCGACAGAGCCAGCCTTGCTAGTGAGTTGTCAAAGGAATTTCCAAACTATCGATTTGCGGCCATACCGGCCAAGGATGTTCGAACAAAGGAAGGCCGCGTAGCCGCCGCCGCGGTCTTCGGACTCCTCGATGAAGATGGGCAGTTACGGAAAGAGTATGCTGAAGAAACACAAAGGATTCTGGAAGGTGCCGTTGCGTATCTTAGACCTGAGCAACCACCTATCTAGCAGACACTGAGACCCATGATTAGGCGATTTCAGGACGATAAGAAGGTTTTGGTCGAGTCGCTCAAAGAGCAAAAGCTCATACGCGGCGACGCGGGGCTTGCCGATCGTATCGCCGACATTGGCGAACTGATTCAGGTCGATCCAGGCGTCACAGTCATCGAGCAAGGCGATGTAGATAACGACGTCTTTTTAATCCTTGCCGGTTCTTTTGACATCACCGTTAACGGGCGCTTGATCGCCAAACGAGGACCAACGGACCATGTCGGGGAAATGGCCGCGATTCAGCCAAGTCAGCAGCGCTCGGCAACTGTTACCGCTTCGACGGCGGCTGTCGTATGCAAGCTGACAAACGCGCAGTTCTTGGACATCGCGAGGAGCTATCCGGAAACCTGGCGGACAATCGCCCGAGAGCTTGCATGGCGGCTTGAGCAGCGAAACACGTTGGTTGCAACTACCCACGAAAAAATCCGCATTTTCATCGTTTCATCGACCGAGGCTTTAGCAGTGGCAAGGGCTATTCAGAGCGCTTTCGAGTACGATCCGTTTCAGGTTACTGTTTGGACGGATGGGGTCTTCAGAGCCTCGTGGTACCCGGTCGAAAGCCTAGAACAGCAACTCGATAATTCTGACTTTGCGATTGCGATTGGCTCGCCTGACGACGTTGTCGAGAGTAGGGGAAAATCGGCGATGACCGCTCGTGACAATGTCATTTTCGAGTTAGGCCTATTCATCGGTAGGCTCGGCCGGAAACGGTCCTTCCTGCTCGAGCCTCGAGGAGATGAGGTAAAGCTTCCAAGCGACCTTACCGGTATCACAACGATTTCCTACAAGAATGTGACTGGCAAAGAGCTGGCTGCTGCGCTCGGGCCGGCGTGTAACAAAATGCGCGAGATTATTAACGATCTTGGGCCGAACAACTGAATTCTGCAAAAAAAACAATATGGGATTGAAAACCGATTTAGAAACCGAAGTCTCAAGGATCTTCAAAACGCAATGGACGACGCGAGACGGCCAAACCGTTCCCGACGACCAAACCGTCAAACTCGGCAATGACGCTGTCAAGCTTAGAGCAACCGTCCTATACGCGGATCTTGCCGATTCGACCAAGATGGTAGACAAGAAAAAGGCTGAATACTCAGCCGAGGTCTACAAAACATTTCTTCTTTGCGCAGCGCGGATCATAACGAGCCACGATGGAGCGATCACAGCGTATGACGGCGATAGGATCATGGCCGTGTATATCGGCAACGCCAAGAATACGAGCGCCGTGAAGTCAGCGATGAAGATTCGGTATGCTGTGGGCCAGATCATCAATCCCGCTAAGGACAAGCAGTACCCCAGTTCGGTCTCAGAGCCTGTAAAGCACGTGGTCGGAATCGATACGAGCGATCTTTTTGTTGCAAAGACGGGGGTCCGAGGGGCAAACGATTTGGTTTGGGTCGGGAGAGCCGCCAATTATGCCGCCAAACTTTCCGCTCTGCCGAGTCCTTATATCTACATCACTAACGAAATATTCCAAAACATGGCGGAAGAAGTCAAAACGCATGCAGGAAAGTCCATGTGGGAAGCCGTTCTCTGGAACAATTTTGACAACCGTACGATCTATCGGTCGAGCTGGCACTGGGCGATCGATTAGCGCTAGGAAGCACAAGGAGCGGAAACGTGCTTCACCCAATCAGAAGAGATCCTAATGGGCGCTCCGCGTAATCCGACTTCGCGCAATTGCGACGATCGCGCCGGCATGAACGAGCCGATCTCCCGCCGGGACTTCCTCAACGGCGCCCTCCTCGCTAGCGCCGGAGTTCTCCTTCACGGTAAAGCGCCAACTATCTCGCCGGAAGACGCCTTCGACGGCTACGGCGGCATCGGCGACTACGCGCACTCCAACGGCAACACCTGGGAAGTCCTTAGCACCGGACACGCGATGCGCGATGGCGCGTTCGAAAAGCGTATCGCGAATGCCACGGACACCGGCGAGATCTACGACCTCGTCGCCGTCGGCGGCGGCATCAGCGGACTCGCCGCCGCGGTCTTCTTCCAGAAATACAAAGGCGGACGCGCGCTGGTCATCGACAACCACCCGATCTTCGGCGGCGAAGCCAAGCGCAACCAATTTCTAGTTGATGGGCAGCGACTAACAGCGCACCAAGGCTCGGCCATCTTCCTCGTGCCACAGAAGGGCGGCTACACCAGCCGCTTCTACGACATGATCGGAATGGATCGCTCCTCGTTCAACTACCAGACTTGGCGCGGACCCGCTCCAGAGATGCCGCTTGCGCACTCTCCGTACGAGACGCCGAAGAATTACGGCTTCTACTTCGGACCGCAGTTCGGCCAGCGACCCGGCGTGTGGGTGATGGACCCGTGGGGACGGAAGCTCGAAGGCGCGCCGGTGAGCGATGCCGTGAAGGCGGAACTGCTGCGCTGGGGCACGAACCGCGTCGACTTTCCGGGACCGAAGACCGAAGGCGACGCCATCTCGCGCCAGCTCGATACCATCACGCTCGAAGATCATCTCATGGCGCGGCACCAGATCAGTCGCGAGACGGTGCGCAACTTCCTCTCTCCCGTCGAAGGCGGCGGTTACGGTCTCGGACCCGACGTGCTCTCGGCGTACTGCAACTACGCGATCGAGAACCAGTTTCCCGAGGACGGCGACGACAAGCTCGGCGACCAGATGTTCCCCGACGGCAACGGCGGATTCGCGCGACTGATGGTGAAGACGCTCATCCCCGACGCCTTCGCCGGCCCGCGCACCGTCGACGCGGTGTGGCAGAATCGCGTCAACTTCGGCGCGCTCGATCGCGCTGCCCAACCAACCAGGCTGCGGCTAAATTCAACGGTGGTGCGCGTCGAGCACGCGGGCAACCCGGCGAGCGCGCCGCACGTGGTCATCACCTATGCGAAGGGCAATCGTCTTTTCAAAGTCAGAGCACGCAGCGTGGTGATGGCGGGCGGCAGCTGGACGACGAAGCACGTCGTGCACGATCTGCCCGCGAGTCACCGCGACGCCTACGAGCAGTTCTATCGATCGCCCTGCCTCATGGCGAACATCGCCGTCCGTAACTGGCGCTGGCTCTACAAAATGGGGATGTCCGGATGCCGCTGGTTCGGCGGACTTGGCGACTATCTCTCCGTCCGCAAAATGGCACTCGTCGGCAACGAGCCGCGCACCATCGACCCCGATTCACCGACGGTTCTCACTATCAAGGTATTGTTCGCCCAGCCCGGACTCTCGATCGCCGAGCAGGGCTCACAGGGGCGTGCGAAGCTGCTCGGCACTTCGTTCGCTCAGTACGAGCGGGCGTTCCGCGAGCAGATGGCCGACATGTTCGCGCCTGGCGGCTTCCATCCGCGGCGGGACATCGCCGGAATCATTCTTAATCGCTGGGGGCACGCGTACGTGAATCCGCAGCCGGGATTCTTCTTTGGCCTCAATGGCAAGCCGGCGCCGAGGGATGTGCTGCGGAATCAGCCGCACGGGCGGATTTCGTTTGCGAATACCGATCTTGCGGGCGCCAGCGATCATCGCAATTCGATTCGAGAGGCCGATCGCGCGGTAAAACAGCTCCTCGACGGGTCATGACCGAGCCCGTGATCAGCGTCACTGACCTGACGCGACGCTTCGGGCGGATGACGGCACTCGATTCCGTGAGCCTGTCGATGCCGCGTGGGGCTGTGTACGGGCTCGTCGGCGCTAACGGAGCAGGTAAGACGACGCTCATCAAACACATCCTCGGTTTGCTGCGCGCGCAAAGCGGCTCGGTCCGCATCTTCGGCCTCGATCCCGTGGCCGACCCGGTTGGCGTATTGTCGCGCATCGGGTATCTCTCCGAGGAGAACGATCTCCCCGGTTGGATGCGCGTCGACGAGCTCATTCGCTACTCGCGTGCGTTCTATCCGGCCTGGGACGATGATTACGCCGAAGATCTGCGCCAGTCGTTCGCGCTCGAGCCGGCAGCGAGAATCGAGAACCTGTCCAAGGGACAGAAGGCACGCGCCGGAATGCTGATCGCCCTGTCGTATCGCCCGGAGCTATTGGTGCTGGACGAACCGTCGTCGGGCCTCGATCCCATCGTCCGCCGCGAGATCATCGGCGCCATCATTCGCACCATCGCCGGTGAGGGGCGCACCGTCCTGTTCTCGTCGCACTTGCTGGAGGAGGTAGAGCAGGTCGCCGATCACGTCACGATGATCGACCGCGGAAAAATCGTATTGAGCGCCTCACTCGATTCCATCAGGGAATCGCACCGCGTCGATGGGCGCGTCCCATCACTCGATGAGATCTTCGTGGCGCGCGTGGGGATGCCCGCCGCGACAGAGTCCGACGGGTAGACAATGCGCTCGTCCGCCGCGGCAGTCGCCTGGGAATTTCGACAGCGGCATCGCTGGGGATTGATCGCGCTAATCGGCTATGTGTCGGTGCTCGCCGTCATCAAGGCGGTGGTCTTAGTTCGCGGGGTCCCCATCCACCTCGATAGTCCCGAGACTTTTGCATTCGCGGTAGTGGTGCCGGTGACGGCGACGTTTACGTACTTGCTGGCGGTGTTCTCCTTCGGCCTCGACGGTGACCTCGCCGCCCGCCAATCGATGTATCCCGCTCGCATGTTCACTCGGCCGATGACGGCCGACGCGCTGGCTGGTCTGCCGATGCTCTATGGCACGACTGCGATGATCGTGCTGTGGCTGGTGACGAGACTATTCGCGCTGTGGCCGACGGGAATCGCAGTTCCATCGGTATGGCCGGGCCTTCTGCTGGCGTCACTCCTCGCCTGGACACAGGCGCTGACGTGGATGGCGTATCCGCTGACCGGACTGAGGATCATCGTCACCGTGGTCTGGCTGGGAACGATTGACGCACTCGCTCTCCTCGCGCTGCATTTCGGTGGTCGCGAACCCGTGATGCTCGCCATTCTGGCGCCGCAGATTCCGCTCGCGTATGTCGTCGCGCGCTTCGGCGTCGCGCGCGCTCGTCGTGGTGATGTGCCGGATTGGCGCGGTGCGCTTGGCCGTGTCAAGTGGGTCGCCGATGCCCTGTCGCACAGGCGGGAGCATTTTGCGACACCCGCTCGCGCGCAAGCTTGGTTCGAGTGGCGCCGCCATGGTCGCTCACTCCCGACGTGGGTCTTCATCCTCTTGCCGTGCGAGCTGGTGTTGCTGTGGGCCGCTGGCGATTCCACATCACTCGTCGCCACCATTCTACTCGCCGTCCTGCTCACGCCACCGTTCATGGCCACTTTCGCGGCGGCGGCAGTGAGCAAGTCGAGTCCGAATGCGACCGATGCCTACGGCGTGACTCCGTTCATCGCCACGCGGCCACTCACCAACGCCGAGCTCGTCGCGGCCAAGCTCAAGATGGCACTGATCAGTACAGTTGCCGCGTGGTTACTGGTACTCCTTGCCGTTCCGCTGGCGCTCAAATTCTCGGGAACCGATGCGGTGGTGCTCCAGCATTGGCATCGCTTCAGAGAAATAGCGGGAACGCCGCGCGCGGTCGCGCTGTTGCTGCTGGTGCTGTGGGGATTCATCGCATTTACGTGGACGCAGCTGGTGCAGAGCCTGTATATCGGGCTCACCGGCCGCGGAGCGCTAATCAAGGGAAGCGTGGTCCTCGTGCTGGGATTCTTTTTTCTCTTCGGGCCATTCTCCGAGTGGATCATCGAGACTGAGCGCCTTGGTCGGGTCTGGAGTGCGCTGCCGTTGATCTTCGCCATCCTGGTCGGCCTGAAAATGAGCGCTGCGATCTGGATAGGTGTGCGTCTCTATGATCGCCGTTTGCTGAGCGATCGCGCGCTGGTGAGCGGCGCAGCGTGCTGGTCCTTCGCCGTCCTCGCACTTTATAGCGTGCTGGTTTGGCTGTTCGATGCACCGTACATCCCGCACTATCTGCTGATGCTCGTGGCAATCCTCGGAATCCCACTGGCGCGACTGTCTGCCGCTCCGTTGGCGCTGGCGTGGAATCGTCATCGCTGATGAAGGACAGGCGAGTAGTACTCGGCGCGGCGCTCGCTCTGATCGGTTTGCCTGTGGCAATAGTTCCGATCGAGGCCGTGGCCTTCTACTCGGCGAATCGGGACAACGGCTCGTTCGTTTCCTCGGGCGAGAGAAGGGAGTACGTGCTCTATGTGCCGAGGAGCTACGATCGATCCAGGCCGACGGCGCTCGTCATCAGCATGCACGGTGCGGGGCTGTGGGGTGCGGCGCAACGCGACATAAGTCGTTGGAACGAGTTGGCCGATCAGAAAGGCTTCATCGTCGTTTATCCGACCGGAGTTGGCGGTAACGGACCCAGAATCTGGCGCGTGGAGCCCGGCGACGGACCGAAGAAGGATGTTCGATTCATCTCCGACCTGATCGACACACTGAGCACCTCTTACAACATCGACTCGACACGGATTTACGCCAACGGTCTTTCAAATGGAGGCGGGATGTCCTTCGCCCTCTCGTGTATGCTGGCGAATCGAATCGCGGCAGTCGGTACGGTGGGAGCCGCGCAGACCCTGCCGTGGCGCTGGTGCACGGAGCGGGAAGCGGGAAGCGGGAAGGGGGAGGCGGAACGACCTGTTCCGGTGATTTCATTTCATGGGACTGCCGATCCGGTCGTTCCCTACAACGGCGGCACGACGTGGATATCGCCCAGACCGTTTCCGAGTGTGCCGAGGTGGTCAGCAAATTGGGCGAAACGAAACCGGTGCGGAGGCAATCCTCTCGAATCGAAGGTTGCCGGCGATGTCATGCGTCGCGAATACACGGGCTGCGTTGCCGACGCCGCGGTGGTGCTTTACACTATTCAGGGAGGAGGGCATACCTGGCCAGGCGGAATGCCGCTTCCAGAATGGTTCGTCGGCCGCACGACGCGGAGCATCGATGCGACTAACTTGATGTGGGAGTTCTTCGTTGCGCACCCCCGGCGGTGATCGCCCGCCGTTTTCAGTTTCGCCTTTGGTAACGTATCCCTCTACGTATGACTTCACGTCTGCTGATGATGCTTCAGGTTGTCGTCGCGCCGCCTCAAAGGCTCGGCGCTGTGCCTCATGGAACGCGCGTCATCGCGCCCATCACGAGCGGTACCTTCGAAGGCCCTCGCCTGCGCGGCAAGGTTTTGGGCGGAGGTGACTGGACTATCTCGCGGTCAGACGCCGTACTCGAGCTCGACCTGCGAATCACGCTCGAGACCAACGACGGCGCCCTGATCAGCATGTCGTCTTTCGGGCTCCGTCATGGCCCCCCTGAGGTATTGGCGGCGCTCGCGCGAGGCGAGTCCGTCGATCCGTCCAAGTACTACTTCCGGACCGCGCCCCGGTTCGAAACGAGCGCGCCGCAGTATGCGTTCCTGAACCGATTGATCGCTATCGCCTCCGGCGATCGCCGAGCGACCGGGCCGATTTACACGATCAACGAGATCCTCTAGCCGTGCCCACGTTCGAAGAGGAGAGCAGGCGACCCGCCGAGATAACATCGCGGCCGCTCATGGCGGTCAGTGTCATCGCCGCTCCTCTGCAAAAGCTCGGTGCGGTACC
Organism: Gemmatimonadota bacterium; assembly: GCA_003134685.1. Classification (GTDB taxonomy): domain Bacteria; phylum Gemmatimonadota; class Gemmatimonadetes; order Gemmatimonadales; family Gemmatimonadaceae; genus UBA4720. The sequence continues at coordinate 328,745 of PLCA01000016.1, forward strand.
CTATGGCGTTCGTAGCTTCGTGCCGGTCGCGGGAGGTGACTTCGAAGGCCCGCGGCTTCGCGGGAAGATTCTGCCGGGAGGAGGTGATTGGCTGTTGCTGCGCTCGGACGGCGTCCTTGAGCTGGACCTGCGCATCACTCTGGAGACAGACGATCATGCGCTGATCTATATGACCTTTCAGGGGCTGCGTCACAGCCCGCCGGATGTGATCACCGCGTTTAGCCGTGGAGAGGTTGTCGATCCCGCGCGTTACTACTTTCGAACGGTGCCGAGATTCGAAACCTCGGCGGAAGCATACGCATTTTTGAATCGCATCGTCACCATCGGTGTTGGCGAAACTCGCCCCGACGGAGCAGTGCACAGGATCGACGAGATCCTGTGATGGCATGCTGTGCGTGCAACGTCGCCCGGTCGTGATTGTCGGCAGTCCTCGCCGGTGGAATGCCGCGATTGCGGAGCACGAGACCGTCGTGCGCGAATTTCTCGAAGTATGTGCCGAGTTCCGAACTCAGATCGTGAGGCCGACCTTGCGGGCTACCGCGATGAAGCGTGGATCGGACCGCAACCGGGCGAACGCCGGCTCCAATTTCATGACGAATAGGGCTGGGGCACGCTCGACGTACGCTTTCTCCAGCTCAGAGATCGCCTGGTCATCATCTCCGAGACCCGCCTGAATTACCGCCAGCGAATAGTGTGACACATACACTCCCGCTCTTGCCCGACCAAGCAGGCGATTCAGCTCGGCCCGCGCCTCCTCTCGACGGCCGCATTTTGCGTAAGTGTAGCCCCGCACACCGAGCAACAGCGTGAGAGGCTGATCCGCCGAGTTCTGGAGCGCCGCGAGGGCTTCGGGGCAGCGGCCGAGATTGACGTAGACTCGCGCGAGCTCCTGACGCAGTCCCACGAAATTCGGGTCGCGCTCGAACACTTTGCGCGCCTGTGCGAGCGCCTCGGGATAATGCCCGGTATAGAACAGGATGCTCACGAGGCGGGTGTAGTTCAGACCAGAGAACGGATCGAGGTCGATTGCGCGACGGAGCTCAGCGATGGCCGCGTCGCTGCTGTCCTTTACCAGGAAATACCACGCGCGATACAGGTGTATGGGAGCGTAACGCTCATTCAACCTCAGCGCTGTGTCGAATTCGCGTGCAACCGCAGGCCAATCCCAGTCATGAAACAACGCGATGAAAGCGAGTGAGACGTGCACTTCCACCAGGGTACTGTCGTGCGCGAGTGCCAGCGCTGCATATCGCTTCGCCGTCGGGAAACCCCGACTCGGGAACACAAAACCGAAATTCGCCTGCAGCGCGTACGTATCCGCCAGCCCGGTATAAGCGAGCGCATAGGAGGTGTCGGTCGCGATCGCCTGCCGAAAGTACTCCTGTGCTTTCCTGAGCCCCGCCGAATCGCGCCTCTCGAAGAAGTAGCGACCCTGGAGATACAGCTCGTGGGCCTCGCGGTTCTCGGTCGGGCGCTTCGCCGAAGCAATGGTCACCGACGAGATGCGCGGGAGCAACTGGTGGACGATCGATCGGGTGACAGAGTCCTCGATGGTGAATACGTCGTCCGTCAACGCGTTGTGATCGAAGACGTCCGACCATACTTCCTTTCCAGTTGCCACTTCGATCAGACGCGCCCCCACTCGCCGACGGTCGCCTATTCTCGTCACGCTCCCATCTACCACGTACTGGACGTGAAGCTGATCTCCGATTTCGCGGGGATCGAGGCCTTTTCGCCTGAGGCCGAAGGCCGAAGTGCGCGACATCACGCTCATGCCTTTCACCTTGCCAAGCTCCGTCGTCAGCTCGTCGGCGAATCCGTCGCTGAACGGAAGGTTTGTGGAGTCCCCACCGACATTCGCGAACGGCACGACGGCGATCGAGACAGTGGAAGCCGCGGATGATCTCGTTGGCGTCCGAGTAGTTGAAGCGTGAGCGAAATGAACCGCTAGATACGCAAGCACCAACGCCGTTACACCGGTAGCGGTGAACAGCGCGCCTCTTCGCTCCCGCCGGAAGGAATCGCCAACCGCGCGTCTCACTCGCCGCGATCTGGCCAGGACCCTTCCGACTGTCCCACTCGCGAGCGTCCGAACTCGCGCCAAGTCGCGCAGCAGCATTTCCGCGCTGGCGTACCGCCTGGCTGGATCCTTACGCAACAGCCGCAGCACGAGACTCTCGAGTGCCGCGGAGATTTCGCTCCGATACGTTGATGCTAACGGCGGCTCGTCGTGGAGGATCGCCAGCGCAACGGCGACCTCTTCATCTCCGTTGAATGGCTTTCGTCCGGTGAGCATTTCGTACATAAGCACGCCAAGCGCCCACAGATCTGCCCGCCCGTCGACTTTGTCGCCCTGAACCTGCTCCGGCGACATGTAGGACACGGTCCCGAAATGCGCACCAGTTTCGCTGAGACTCTGATCCCGCGCTTTTGCGAGGCCAAAATCCAGGATCCGCACCGTTCCGTCCGGCAGCAGCATGACGTTGCCGGGTTTCAGATCGCGATGAACGACTCCAGCGGCGTGTGCGGCCTGCAAACCTTCAGCGACTTGTCGCGCGATCTCCAGGCACTCATTGATTGGCAAGGAGCCGTCGCGCTTCAGACGCGCTCGAAGAGTCTCCCCTTCGTACAGCGACATCGCCAGGAAGAGCCAGCCCCGCTCGGTCGTACCGACTTCGTGGACGACACAAAGATTGGGATGATCGAGCGCTGCGGCCGCGTGAGCTTCCCGTTGAAACCGCGCTTTGGCGGATGGGTCGAGGTTGTAATGAGGTAGGAGAAATTTCAGGGCAACCGCACGGCCCAGCTGCTTATCGTGGGCGCGATAGACGACGCCCATGCCTCCGGCGCCGAGCACTTCGCGTACATCGAAATGCGAGATGGTGCGACCCGCGATTCCGAGCGGATCCGGCTGGTGGTCATAGCCAGCCAGGAAACGCCCGCCTGGCGCTCCGGGATTGCCGGTGGCCTCCGCGTCGGCCTTCAACAACAACTCGAGTGCCCGATGGAGCTCGGGATCGCTGTCGGCGAGCGCCGCCAGGCGACCCGCGCGCGCGCCTGGATCGAGATCGACGATCTCGTCGAAACCTGCCCGGATTTCCTGCCACCGCTGGGCGTTCATTGGAGCGAGTCGCCCTTGAGATCGACCGCCAGCCACGCGCGGGCGGAGCGCAGCTCACGCTTGGTAGTGGCGAGCGACACTCCTTCGGCGGCGGCGCTCTCCTCGAGAGACAAGCCGCCGAAGTATCGGTACTGCAGAAGCCGGCCCTGTCGAGGACTCAGCTGCGCGAGTCGAGTAAGCGCATCATCCAGCTCGGCGAAGCTCTCGAGATTCTCGTCCGAGAATTCCGTAAACTCGTCGAGCTCCAGCGGACTCACGCCTGCTCCGCGTTTCTCGGTGAGACGGGCGCGGGCACGGTCGACGAGCAAATTCCGCATGATCTCGGACGCGAGCGCCAGGAAATGCGCGCGATCGGGCAGCTCGATGCGGGGCGCGCCTACGAGGCGGATGTAGGCCTCATGAACCAGGGCGGTCGTGTTGAGCGAGTTGTCGCCTTGGCTGCCACTCAGCCGCCGGTGCGCCAGCTCGCGCAGCCGGTCGTAAACCAGCGGGATCAGCCGATCGCGCGCGCTTGCGTCGCCTGCACTCCACTGCTGCAAGAGACCTGTGACCTCAGATGCGTCGGGCGCCATTCGGTTTTCCAGTCGCTATCGGCTTCCCACGATAGGGGTTTCGGGCACGACCAGCAAGGCGAATGAGCCGGTTTCCCTAGCGATCTCGTTGTAGGAGGTGAAGACCTCACTTTTCTCCTGGAGTTACTGCCATGCATCGCTACCTGCAACTCACCCTGACAGGCCTCACCGCGGCGGCTTCATTCGCCGCGTGTGAGAATTCAACGACGAAACAACCGTCGGGGCCATCGATTACCGATCCGAGCTTCACCGTCGCGTCCGGCTTCGCCTCAACGGCGGTCGCGCGCGGCAATGCCGGCGCTTTCCACATCCGATCAACCGACGGATTTGTCGTCGAAATCAAGGCGGAGGACAATACGGATATCGCGGTGTCAAATGTCGTCGTAGCGCCCGGAGGTAGTTCGGGATGGCATTCGCATCCAGGTCCTGTTCTGGTAATTGTTAAAACCGGTGCGATCACTTTCTATCGCGCGGGTAAACACGGGGGCCAGAACGGCGACGACGAGAATGGGGACAATGGAAAGAATGCGGGAGCATGCTCGCGCACCGTTTATCCGGCAGGCTCCGCGTTCGTCGAAGTACCAGCGCCTGGCCACGTGATGCTGGCGAAAAACGAAGGAAGTACCGAGGCGACGGTGACCGCCACGTATTTCGCTCCGCCGGGTGCGGCACTGCGCATCGATCAACCTTGGCCTGGCGGTAATTGCCCGCAGTAAATGCACTCGCCGCCAGGTAGTTTCCGGCTCTGGCGGTCTCCAACGACGTTCTTGTAGAAACGGCGGCTGTGATCTATACGATCCGGCCGCCGTTGATTTAAGTAGTGCGGCCATGCCTCTCTGGGACTAGCGACGACGTCACACTGTTGTGATTATCGGAAGTCGCCATCGATCTCACCTTTCATCGCTTACAATGAGCGTGTTATGCGTGCGAGTTCTCTGATATTGCTGGTCGGAGCCGTCGCTGCGGCCGTCCCCTGCGCAGCTCCGGCACAAGCGCGCGTCCGACAGCCCGCCGTTCCGGCAACCAGCACTCTGCTCGTTCCCGATCGCGTGTGGGACGGCGTTGAGGACGCGCCGCATTCTGGCTGGGCGGTGCTCGTCACCGGCAACCGGATCATCGCCGCCGGCCCGCGCGGTCAGATCAGCGCGCCCGCCGGGGCGACGACGATCAATCTCCCGGGCACGACCCTAACGCCGGGACTGATCGATGCACACTCACACGTACTTCTCCACCCATATAGCGAAGCTTCATGGAACGACCAGGTGCTGCACGAATCGCTGGCGCTACGCACGGCGCGCGCAGTCAATCACTTGAGAGCGACGCTGATGGCCGGCTTCACCACGATCCGCGACCTGGGCACCGAGGGCGCCGGCTACGCCGACGTCGGGCTCAAGCAGGCTGTGAATCAAGGCATCATCCCCGGCCCGCGGATGTTCGTCTCCACACGCGCGATCGTTGCTACGGGCGCTTATGGGCCGGCTGGCTTCACTCCGGAGTACGCGAACGATATTCCGCAGGGTGGTCAGGAAGCGAGCGGGCTCGACCAGATGGCGCAGGTGGAGCGCGATCAGATCAAGCACGGCGCTGATTGGGTAAAGATCTACGCCGACTACCGCTGGGGGCCGAACGGCGAGAACGAGCCGACGTTCACGCTGGACGAGCTCAAGGAAGCGGTCGACATCGCGAGCAGCTCGGGTCGGCCGCTGACAGTGCACGCGACGACGGCCGAAGGCATGCGCCGAGCAATTCTCGCCGGCGTCACGACCATCGAGCACGGCGACGGTGGCACGCCGGAGGTCTTCAAGATGATGGCCGACCGCGGAATCTGCCTCGTTCCGACGCTCGCCGCCGGCGATGCGATCATGCAGTACAACGGCTGGCGGAAGGGCATCGACCCTGATCCGCCGTCAATCGTCGCGAAGAAGAAGAGCTTCAAGGCCGCCCTCGACGCGGGCGTGACGATCTGCAACGGCAGCGACGTCGGCGTATTCACTCACGGTGACAACGCGAGGGAGCTCGAGATGCTGGTCGCTTATGGGATGACACCCGTCGCCGCGCTCCGCTCGGCGACGTCGATCGACGCGAAGATGCTGCGCATGGGCGAGCAGCTCGGGCAGGTGAAGGAGGGCTATCTGGCCGATCTGATCGCGGTGAAGGGCGACCCGACCAAGGACATCTCAGCGATTCGCCAGGTGCAGCTGGTGATGAAGGACGGGGCGATCTACAAGCAGTGAAGGTACGAACTAGCCTCCGATAGTGAGCTCACCGTGAAGAGGAGCCGCCGAGTCCTCGCCGACCCAGACGTCATACGCACTCGGCTCGACGGCCCATGCCTTCGTGCGAGGACTCCAGAATTGGAGCTCGTCGCGACCCAGTCGGAAACTTAGAGTCCTGGTCTCGCCTGGCTGCAACGGCACTCGGCGGAATCCTTCCAGCTGGCGAACCGGCCGCGACGCCGAACCGGAACGCTGATGGATGTAGACTTGAGCCACCACGTCTCCGGGCACGGCACCGGTGTTCCTCACGTCAACCGCAACCTCGGTGCTGTCGCCTGCTTTCATGCTGGCCTTCGACAGTCGAAGATTGGAGAACGCGAAGGTCGTGTAGCTGAGACCATAACCGAAGGGATACAGGGGCTTGCTTGAGATGTCCCAGTAACGTGACGTGAACTTCGGATCGCTTTCCGGCGCCTGTGTGAGATTGTGATTGTAGTAAAGCGGTTCCTGACCCGCCGAGCGCGGCCAGCTCACGGGCAGTTTTCCGCCCGGGTTCACGTCGCCAAAGATCACGTCGGCGATCGCGTTGCCGCCTTCCACTCCGGGCAGCCACGACTCGAGAATGGCCGACGCATGTTCCGCGATCCAGTTGATCTCGAGGGGCCGTCCATTCACGAGTACGACCACCAATGGCTTGCCTGATGATGCCGCTGCTTCGACCATTTGCTCCTGAATCCCCGGCAGATCGAGCGTCCCGCGCGACGCGTTCTCGCCACTCATCAACGCCGGCTCACCAACGACGGCGATGATGACATCGGCCGATTCCGCGGCGGCTTTCGACTTCGCCAGCCAGTCTGCTATCTCGGTGGGCGTTGGCGGCTTTGCTGGCGCACGACCCAAAAACGCGTCGAACATTCCCGGAAATGTCTTCGATACTTCGGGGCCCGGAACGTACATAAGATGAGCTCCCGCACCGAGTCGATTCCTGAGGGCAGCGAGCACGGTCACCGCAAGTGGATCCGCTGTGCGCGTGAAGATGCCCGCCGGAGTGGGACCTCCCGTAATGTCCGCCGGCGAGTCTGCCAGCTTCCCGATGACAGCCACGTTCCGGATCGTTTTCGAGAGCGGCAGCGCGTGATGCTCGTTCCTGAGCAGCACCATCGACCTAGCTCCGAGGTGGCGCGCCAGCGATCGGCCCGTCGCCGAGGCGTCCAACGCGACGGCGGATTCGTCCACGTAAGGATGATCGAAGAGACCGATCTGGTATTTGATCTCGAGAATCGGCAACACAGCCGCGTCGATCTTCGCCTGCGACACCCGTCCGCTCGAGACCAGTTTCGCGAGCGTGGTCTTGTACGTTGGACTTGCCATGTCCATCCCGGCTCCGGCGGTGACTGCCTTGTAGGCGGCGTCCGACGGATCAGATGCGTATCCGTGTGTCTGGAGACTGGCGATCGCGAACGCGTCCGATGCAACGAAGCCGCGGAAGTCCCAGTCCTTTCGCAGAACATCGGTGAGCAGCCACGGATTTCCACTGGCGGGAACGTCGTTCAAATCCATGTAGGCCGACATCACACTACCCACGCCTTGCTTCACGGCGGCATGAAACGGAACCAGATACACGTTCTCCATCAACTCCTCGGGGACGTACGATGCGTCGTAGTCGCGCCCCCCTTCTGCCGCGCCATATCCCGCGAAGTGCTTCACGCACGCGACCACGCTGTTCGGTCCGAGTGCGGCGCCCTGGAATCCGCGCACCTGGGCCCGAGCCATCGCGGCGCCGAGATAGGGATCCTCGCCCGCGCCTTCCTGAATGCGTCCCCATCGGGCGTCGCGCGCGATGTCGACCATCGGCGTGAACGTCCAGCGGATCCCGGCACTCCGAGTCTCGGTCGCGGCCAGCGCCTGCGCCTGTTCTTCCACGTCAGGATCCCATGACGACGCCATCCCGAGTGGTGCCGGGAAGATCGTACGATAGCCGTGGATCACGTCCAGCCCGAAGAGCAGCGGAATGTGCAGTCGGCTCTTCTCGACCGCGAGATGCTGCATGCGATTTATTTCTTTGGTATCTGCCAGCCACAGAATGGCGCCAATCCGACCGTGCGTGAGGTCGTCATCCGATGCGCCCGATGCGAAGCCTCCCATGCCGATGCCGGCGGTGAGATTGAGCTGCCCGATCTTCTCCTCCAGGGTCATTTCCTTCAGAAGAGATCGGGCGCGGCGCGCTGCTTCAGCGCTCACAATCGGGGCTTGAGCAGAAGCGCCCGCGGAATGCAGAAATCCCGCGCCCACCGCAACCTGCAAAAGAAGGAGTGTTCGCGACGGTCGCCTCGTGCGCAGAAGCATTGTTCTTGTCCTCACGGCAAGGTTCCCGCCGGACGCGGTCTTGGCAGCGCAGTCGGCGGAAGCATGTTGTTCAGACGCATATAGTTCGCGAGCTGGCTGTAATGATCTGCCAGGTCGAGGGACTGTTATAGTGCGCGCGAGTTGCGATTTGCGCAATTGATGCTGATGTGGCTCACACCCGATCGACGCATCGGCGCCGATTCATTAGAAATGCGGCTGCTGCGCTCGGCGCGGCTAGGCTCGGCCTCATCGGATCCGCGGTACAACAGGTGGCATGCGCAGCGCTGACTGAGAGAAATGAGGGCGCGCTTCCCTCGCTGAGCGGAGCGACACAGTGGCTCAACTCTCCACCGCTGACACCAGGACGCTGCCGATCCAATCCGACCCGGCCCAGGGCGTCGCGTAACCCGGCGTGGGTGCTGTGAAAGCGCACCCACGCCGCGCACCATAGCGGTCGATCAGTTGTCCTCACCGGAATCATGATGGCGAGGCCTGGCTATCACTGGGTCTATTCGGTTGGCGTGCGCGAGCGCCCACCGGCCCACAGCTTCGCCGAGATTCCGGCCCGCCGTGATGTCGAACCGGTAGTGAATGCCGGCGTACATCCGCGATAGCCCGGCTTCCGTCACCCATCCGTTCAGCTCGGCGGTCCGGTCGGGAAAGATTGCGCCCAGGACCGTTGCGGCAGCCGCCGAAACGCAGGAGTGAGCCGATGGATACGACGGATGGTTCGGCACAGGGAAGGTCAAGGTGATCCCCGGGTCGGCCTGTGGCGGGCGGATCATCCAATAGGTGTACTTGGCGTCGAAGCAGCCGATCAACGCGTCCATCTGCGCCGCGTTTGTCAACGCAAAAGTACGGGTCGCCGCGCGCTCGTCCAGCGCGTGCGCTACTATGTAGTCCGATGCGGCGCGATCCCAATAACCCGGCGGCGTGAATGTGCCGGTCGGGAAGTTCCAGTACAGCGCGATCGCCAGCTGCGCTGGGGTCCGACCGTCGGATAGCGCGCGAATCTCGTGGAGATCAGTCAAGTATGCCGTCGATCCGAACGCAGGTGGCGGCGCCGGCCTGAACTGATCGCCGGACGTGAGGAAGTACGGCGTGACGCCGCCGAAGGTGGCGCCGGCCGGTGGTCCGTTAGCGATCCACAGCCCAGGCCCTACCGGGACGGTCCCGGTAAAGGGAGCGGTGAAGTGATCGGCCCGCAGGCGTGCCACCATATTGTCACCGGCGCTGCGACCTGTCGCCAGGCCCCGTGTGAACTGCGGGTTGACGTTGCCCGGAGTGGCATTGCCTTCCGTTTCCACGAGCTGCTCCAGACTCGCGGCTGCCGCCGGGAAGAAAAAGCTGAGCACCTGCGCCGAGGCGCCCGCCACCGCACCGCGCTGGGCTTCGAGCGCGCTTCGGCCACCGGCTCCGACGCCGTTCTCCCTGAGCTCCCCGTCTTTACCGTGATCGTCGATCGCCGCCACGGCTTGGTATTGAGCAACGCTCACAGCCGCGTACACTCGGGCGGCGGCAAGCGGGCTCAGCTTATTAGCGCCGACCAGCGTGCGAGCCTGCTCCTGCCAACCGATGCTGGCGGGCGCGACGAAATCGGAGACGCCTCGACTGGCACTGGCACGTGCTGGCGCCGTCACTGACGTCAACGGTGAAGTACTCGAGTCCGCGCACGATACCGTCACGACGGCAGCTGCCATCAATCCGATAAATCGGCAGTGGGAAATACATGACATGCGACATCCTCCTCCAAGGGTGATTGAACGGCGTTGCATGGCGGGCGAGGGGTTGCCGGGCGCCGAACATGCTCGTAGAATCGGGAAGTTGCCGGCGGCCTCTCCCCTGACTCTCCCCTCGCAGGTAAGAGCGGCCTTTTGGCCCAAGCGAGAACCGGTTTGATAGAGCTTCGCACGTTCGGCACACTGGATTTGCGCGGTTCTGATGGCCGCGAGTTCCGGGCTGTCCTCGCGCAACCCAAGAGACTGGCTCTGCTGGCCTATCTGGCGGCGGCCGCGCCCGGCACCCCCGGTGCTTCCACATTCCACCGCCGAGACACGCTGCTCGCCGTGTTCTGGCCCGACCAGGACGTGACACGCGCCCGCGCCGCGCTCAGCCGCGCCGTCCACTACCTCCGCGCATCACTCGGCGAGGGTGTTGTGCAGAGTCTCGGAGACGAGGAGCTCGGTGTGGACCCCGATCGCCTCTCATGCGATGCCACGCGATTCCGAAAGGAGCTGAGCAAAGGACGGCTGGCAGAAGCGCTCGAGCTGTATCGCGGTGACTTCGTGGAAGGGTTTTTTCTTTCCGACTTACCCGAGCTCGATCGGTGGATCGACAGCGAGCGCCATCGATTCCGGGACAGCGCGGCGGGCGCGGCGCGCAGTCTGTCGAAGTCCGCCGAGTCGAGCGGGGATTTGGCGATGGCGCTGCACTGGGCCAGACAGGCGTCATCGTATGCCCCCTACGACGAGCCGGATGCGCGTCGCGTGTTGCTCTTGCTCGGGCGGTTGGGCGACCGTGGAAGCGCGCTCGAGTTCTTCGAGCGATTTGCCCGACGATTGCGGAGTGACCTGGAACTGGAGCCGTCTCCCGAGACGGTTGCGGCACTCAATGCAATCTCGACGGCGCGCCAGGAGCGGGCAGCGGCACCTACGACTCGGATTTCTGCCGCGACGACAACTGGTGAGGCCGCCGCGAAGGTCCCAGCGCCTTTGAACGCCGCACCGACTTCTGCGACGGTCGAATCCGGGAAGGGTCGATCGCGTTGGGGTGTGGCAAGTCTCGCCGGTTTGGCTGTCCTTATACTGGCCGCCGCGCTGGTCTGGACCGAATTCCACAAGAGTGCCGGCGCCGAGAAGCCACCTTCCATCGCCGCCGAGAAGCCGCCTTCCATCGCCGTGCTGCCGCTGGCAAATCTCGGCGCGGATACGAGCGCTCAGTATTTCTCGGACGGGATGACGGACGAATTGATCGCCACGCTCAGTCAGGTCGAGGGACTACGCGTGGCGGCGCGAACGTCGTCGTTCGTCTACAAGAATCGAAACGTACCGCTGACGGAAATCGCGCGGGCGCTGAACGTGGACGCCGTGCTGGAGGGCAGCTCCTTGCACGAGGGCAATCGCGTCCGCATCACGCTGCAGCTGGTCCGCGTCCCCGAAGGCTACAGTATCTGGTCGAAGACCTATGAGCGCGAGGTGAATGACGTGTTCGCACTGCAACAGGACATCGGTCGCGATGTGGCCGGCGCGTTGAAGATGCAGCTGGTTCCGAACAAAGGACCGGTGAGCGGCCGGACAACGGATCCCGAGACGTACGACCTGTATCTATGGGGCCGCTACTACTGGAACACCCGCACGCGCGACGGACTGCTGAAGGCGACGGGGTTCTTCCAGCGCGCCATCGCCCGCGATTCGAGCTACGCTCCGGCGTATACCGGATTGGCGGACTCCTACAATATCCTCGTCACGTATGATGAGCAGCCGCGGCCGCGCGAGATCATGCCGAAGGCGAAAGCGGCGGCGTTGCGCGCGCTGGAGCTGGACTCGACGGAAAGCGAAGCCCACGCGGCTCTGGCGTACGTCGCCACCTGGTACGACTGGGATTGGAAGACCGCCGATCTCCATTTCCGTCGCGCGCTCGAGCTCAATCCGAGCAACCCCACCGCCCATCACTGGTATTCCATTTATCTCCTGGCGACGGGTCACGTCACGCAATCACTTGCCGAGATAAATACTGCTCGAGAGTTGGATCCGGCCTCGCTCTTCCTTCGGGGCGCGGATGGCGTTCGGCACTTTATGGCGCACGATTTTGCCGGCGCCGTTCGGCTGATGGAGCCCGCATTGGAGGTCGGACCAAACACGATACCCGCGCTGCCGTGGCTCGGACTTGCATACGTGCGGCTGGGACGAGTGCAGGACGCCATCGCCGTCCTCGAACCGACAAGCCGTCGGGCCGACGTACGGGCGGGAGTGCAGGCAGCGCTGGCGGTTGCGTACGTAGCTGCGGGCCGGCAAGCCGAAGCTCGCGCACTCCTTCACGCGCTCGAAACGAGGGCGAAACGCGAGTACTATCCACGAACATGGCTGGTCCGGGTCTATGCGGCGCTGGGCGACAATGACCGAGCGCTTACGTGGTTGGAGACAGCGTACGACGAGCGCGACGGCTGGCTGACAACCGCGAACGTCGATCCGTCGTTCGATGCTCTCCGCGGCGAGCCGCGTTTCCGCACGATCCTGGCGAAGATCCGATTGCAGAAATGACATCCTGTCTTAGCCCTCTCTTGAAGCGCTAGAAATGCCAGAATGAAAGTCCTTGTTACCGGTGGCACCGGGGTAATCGGCAAATTCCTGCTGCCGTTGCTGCTCGAGAATAAACACGAAGTGGTCGCACTCACGCGTTCTGTCACCAAGGCGGCGCAGCTCGAAGACAGCGGCGTGTCCGCAATCATCGTCGATCCGCTGGACAAGCCGCGACTCACAGCGGCGGTTCGGCGCGCCGAGCCGGAAGTGATCATCCATCAGCTCTCGGCGCTCTCCGGCGTGGGTAACTTTCGGAAAGTCGATCAGGAGTTCGCGCTGACCAACCGGTTCCGCACCGAAGTTACCGACACACTGCTCGCGGCCGCGCGCACCATCGGCACCCGGCGATTCATCGCTCAGAGCTACTGCGGCTGGCCGTACGCGAGGAAGGGCGGGCCGGTCAAAACCGAGGAAGATCCTCTGGATCCCAAGCCACCCGAGAGCTTTACAAAGACTCTCACGGCAATTCGCTACCTCGAGGGCAAGGTTAGCAGCGCGACGTTCCTCGAAGTGCTCGCGTTACGATACGGAATTTTCTACGGCCCAGGCACCGCAATCGGCAAAGGAGGCGCGACCGTCAAAATGGTTAAGAAGCGGCGTTTCCCCATCATCGGTGGCGGCGGGGGAGTCTGGTCCTTCATTCATCTCCTCGACGCGGCGCGCGCGACCGTCGCGGCGATCTCCCGCGGCGCGCCGGGCATCTACAACATTGTCGACGATGAGCCTGCCAAAGTCGCGAGCTGGCTACCGGCTCTTGCCAAGGCCGTCGACGCAAAACCGCCGTATAGAATTCCCTATTGGGTGGGAGAGATCGTGATTGGCAAGGCCGGCATGCCGATAATGACTCAGGTCCGTGGCGGCTCGAACGCGAAGGCGAAGCGCGAGCTCAATTGGACGCCAGTTTATCCGAGTTGGCGAATTGGTTTTGTCGACGGCCTCGATTAGGAGAACGAACGCAGAGCGATGAACCGCCGCTCATTTCTTCACGCGACTACCAGCGCACTTGCCGCGTGCTCGCTGCCGCCGCGCGCACAAACGCGTTCGACGCCGCCTCGCCCGCGTCCGTCGCCATCGCAGCTTGCCTGGCAGCGTGACGAGCTCGCTCTCTTCCTGCACTTCGGTGTGAATACCTTCAGCGATCGCGAGTGGGGCGACGGGCATGAGGACCCCTCGATCTTTTCGCCATCGGCGCTGGACGCCCGTCAGTGGGCTCGCGCCGCGCGAAATGCCGGCGCTCGTTCACTCATCCTGACGGCCAAGCATCACGACGGCTTCTGCCTGTGGCCCACGCGCACCACCCGTCACTCGGTCGCAGCGAGTCCCTGGCGATCGGGGCAGGGCGACGTCGTCCGGGAATTCGTCGAGGCTTGCCACATCGAAGGATTGAAAGCGGGACTCTATCTGTCGCCGTGGGACCGCAACAATCCAGCGTACGGCGACTCACCGAAGTACAACGATCTCTACTGCGATCAGCTTTCGGAGCTGCTGATTCGGTACGGCCCGATCGCCGAAGTGTGGTTCGACGGCGCCAATGGAGAGGGACCAATAAACGGGAAACGCCAAATCTATGATTGGCCCCGTTTTTTCGGCCTCGTGCGGAAGCTCCAGCCAAATGCTGTGATGTTCTCCGATGCCGGGCCGGACGTGCGTTGGTGCGGAAACGAGAATGGAACAGCCGGCGACCCGAATTGGTCGACGGTGAATCCGGACGCCGTGACATTTCCAGGTGAGGACCGCCCCGGTGTCAGCGATGCATTGCAGCACGGCGATCCCGCCGGGACGGTGTGGCGACCCGCGGAAGTCGACGTCTCGATCAGGCCCGGATGGTTCTATCATCCCGCCGAGGACGACCGGGTTCGCACGGTAGATAACCTCGAGAGTCTCTACTTCTCATCGGTCGGTCGGAACGCAAAGCTGTTGCTCAACGTCCCGCCGACGCGGGATGGTCTCCTTCACTCTACGGATGTCGAGCGGCTCGCCCTGTTCCGCGCGCGACTCACTTCGCTGTTCGAGCACGACTTCGCGCGAGATGCGCGGCGCGCGTCTTCGGTGATTGCTCCGGGTAAGGCCCAAGTGGAACTGGATTTGGGCCGCACTGTGACAATCGGAGTCGTGCGCCTCGAGGAGGACATCACGCGCGGACAGAGTGTCGCGCGATATACGCTTTTCGGCGCGGTCGACCGCAACTGGCAGGTGCTCTCACACGGATCGACGATCGGTTACGCGAAGCTCGATCGTTTTGAGCCCGTGAATGTGCGGCGCGTGCGCCTCGCGATCGAGGGCGCTGCCGGGGTGCCACAAGATATCGCCGTCAAGTTGTATAACCCCCTCGTCAGTGGTCATTCTTGATCCTCGACAAACGCCCTCAAACGTTCGGCCGCGTCGTTCCATTGCGTCGCGATCTGGTCGAGGTACCGCTTTGCTTTATCCAGGCGTTTTGGGTTCAGGTCCCAGACTTGTTCACGCCCCCGGCGGGCGTGGCGCACGAGCCCCACGTCGCCGAGTGCGTAGAGGTGGCGCGTAACCGCCTGACGTGTCACCCCGGTTCCTTCACTGAGACGAGTAATCGAAAGCGGCCCGCCGGCGGACAGGCGCCCGAGCAGGCGGAGTCGAGTCGCGTCGCCCAACGCGGCGAACAGCGGCACCGCGTCGGGCAACTGCAGCGCGGCGGCGCTGCGGTTACGCAACATAGCGCTCGATGTTCTTGATCTGCCCTGCCCACCCCTGGCTGTCCATCCGGAACGCCTCGGCCCGGCGCGAGAGTGGAATGCGATCAAACCCGGATTCGACGATCGTGACAGCGGTGCCTGCGTCGATTTCCTCGAGCTTGAACTCGACCAGCGTCGTGGGCTCGGCTGAGTAGTCCACGGCGGGGTCGATGGCGTAGGGGTGCCAGCGATACGAGAGGTACCGCTCCGGGTCGATGCGCTCGACCAGCATTTCCATCGTCATATGCTCGTAGCCCGGTATCGTCATCCTGCCCTGGATCGGTTTGCCCTCGGTAAACGCGCCCTCGAGTTTTACCCGGAACCAGGTTCCAAACTCTTCCGCGTTCGCGATGGCGCGCCACACGCGCGTGCGTGGGGCACGGAGTACGAAGCGTTGTTCGATTCGATCGGTGCTCGTCGTGTCGTTGGGTGTTTGGGTAGCGACGGCCATTGGTTGATTCCTCCGCAACAGTTAGAAAGCCATTTGTTGATATGCAATGCTTGTGTTGCATATAATATCAGGCACTTCTCTTAAATGCAACCCTGATGTTGCGCTTTCTTTGATGGGGTGCTGCTCGCACAAACCCGGACTCCCGATCGCTGAGCGCGCGGTTATCTAGCGAATGCGCTCCATCAGGGTCGACGACTGCCGGCTAGAGCCGCGGTTACCGCGTCGTGAACAGGCGCTGATATTCCCGCCTCGTCTGCATACCGGGAAACGGCGCCGCTCAGAACGTCTAGCTCGGTTGGCCCGCCCGACTCGAGATCGAGGAGAAAACTCGGCTTCGTTCCCGGCGGCAGCGCATCGATGGCGCCGGTGACTTGCGCGGTTTCGTCGTCGGCGAGCGGGATGCCGCGGGCACGCGCGACGTCGACCGCTTCCTGCACCGCACGCTGCAACAATCGGCGGCCGAGCGGTCGCTCGCGCAGGGCTCCGATCGGAGCGCGGGCGAGCCCGCAAGCCGCGGCGATCGCGGCAAGGAAGACGAACTTCTGCCAGAGATCGACTTCGATCCGGTTCGAGACGCGCGCGTCGGCGCCGGCATCGCGGAACGCTGTAGCAATCCGCGTCACGCGATCAGTCGTCTGCCCATCTAGCTCACCGATGATCACGCTCTGAGCAGGGCCGCGCCGCTCGACGACGCCCGGCTGCGCCCGCGCCACGCTGATGCGCGTCACTCCCCCGAGGAGCGCGCCGCGCGGCACGCCGAGCTTTACCAAATGGTCGGTAGTCTCGACGCCATTGAGAAATGGAAGGATCGCCGCTCCCTTCTCGGCGGTCTGTCGGACCACAGGTCCGATCGAATCGAGCGAATAACTTTTGACGCCGAGGATCGCGAAGTCTGCGGCGCCGAGCTCGTCGGCGCGATCGGTGGCCGCGACCTGCACCACAGTAGATCCCTCCGGCGTTCGGATCTCCAGGCCGCTACGGCGGATCGCGGTCAGATTCTCTCCGCGGGCGTAGAGCGTGACATCGTGTCCCGTCCGCGCCAGCTGCCCGCCGTAATAGGCGCCGATTGCGCCGGCGCCGAGGACTATGACTTTCAAGGATTGATCGTTGCCGCCTTAGGTATTCTCGGTGCGCACGAACGCGGCGCGATTTCGTATGAGAAACCAGATGGCGGTTATTCCCACTATCACACTGAAGGCAATGAACACGTTCGTCAGCGTGCCCTGATCGAATGGAATCGGGTTTGGCTGATTGTGTTCGATCGTTCGCTGTAACTCGAGCATTCGCTGCCGCAAAGACGGCACGAGTGTGACAACGATCAAGTGAACAAACCCGAAAGCCCACCACCCGATCGCCAAAACCCGCGCCCGCTCCCGTAGATCGAGCAACCCCTTCCCGATGTACAGCGATAGCGCTCCGAAAAAAGCGTAGATGACGACCGCGATCCAGCCATTGAAAATCGTCCCGAACAAAAACACGGGCAGGCGTGCCAGGATCGGAAAGAGGCAGGCCGCGGCTCCGAGGATGCTCGACCAGGCGATGACTGAAATGCTCATCGGCCTTGAAGACGCTGGCTCGGCTACGGGGGACGCAAAGGCGGCTTTTGTTGACCGCGTGTTGAACTGAATGAGCCACCAGACGGCAATTGCCAGCGGAATTCCGAACATCACCGCCATCGTTCGGCGAACGATGCGCTCCGTGCCCGCGGTGATTTCCGGAGGCAGGGGCACGGCCAGGCTCACCAGCAGGGCGAAGATGGAAAATGCCGCTACAAAGCCGGCGATGACCAGGATCGATGTGCGCGCCCAGGAGCGGAGGCGGAAAAGTCCGACGGAAGTCCAGATGCCAATGGCGGCGAATGCGGCAAACATCGCCGCAGCCGCGATAGCAATCTGAGCAGTGTTGGGCGGTTGGGGCTGCGCGGTCGCGATGAAGGGCGTTGCGACCATGAGCACCGCGAATACCAGCGCCAGGATGCTTCCCAGAATCGCCACTATCGCGCTCGCGGTGACGCCGACAGGTCTGCTCATGCGGATAATCTATTTCTTTATTGACAATTTGCCTGAGCTTTCGAATTTCCGACCACGCTATCTGCCGTCCGCGGCCTAACGAAAGTTGCTCACCGAGCAGGCACCGCGCCGCGACCCATTCAAGGCGGGCTTGTAAGCAACCGCAGTGTCAGCTTAAGTCCTGGACTCGAGCAGGGGTGAGTCCGATACAAACATCGCGCGCTCCTGCGGCGTCGGAAGTCGGCACGACTGGCGCGTGCCGAAGATGCGGTACCGCCAACGGGAAACGCCTCGGTAGACGACGTCGCGCAGGAGCCGAGGTACCAACCACAAGACCCCAAGCATACGGTACATGCCGCCCAGCGACACCAAGGTTTTCAAGATCGCGTCTGACCGTTCATAGATCTGCCCGTCCGTATCAAGCAGAAAGACGCTGTAGTAAGTGTCGGGAACCACCGCGGCTGGAACTGCTCGGGTGACCACCTGCCCAGACTCAGACTGCAGCGATGCGAACATCAGCCCGCGCGCGTGGTCTCGCTGAATCAGGAAGTCGACGTAGCCATTGCACAAGTTGCACACGCCGTCGAAGAAAACAACGCGCTTCCCGCCGGTGCCCGGAATCGGGTCCGATCGACCTGAAAGTGGCACCGCCAAGCCAGCAAGAATCAACGCGACCACCGCTGCAATCGGATGGAGCGTGAGCGTCAGGAACCAGTTGTAGTCGAGGGACCCGAAGTACTCGAACGCGATGCCCAAATGCGAAAAAGCGTTGGCAGCGGTGTTCACGGAGACCCGGTCTTCGAACAGATAGAGTGGCAGAAATAGAACAAGGAGCGCGATCAATCCCTTGACCGACGCCAATCGGTCCGCCATGCGGAGGACTCCTGGCCGCAGGCGAGGCACTATCCGTTCCCATGGGGCCAATACGACGTAGAGGGGAAAGATTGTGATAAATCCGATATTGAGCATCAACAGGTTGACGAGATGAAACATGACGGCGATGAACAGATACGTTCGGAACAGCCCGCGTCGCACCAGCGAAAAAATAAAGCTGGTTTCGAACGCAACGGCTGTGAGATCCATTGTCTCCCAGACGAGGGGGTTGTGGACGCTCATTGCTAAGGGCGCCAGCAACTTCCTGCGGCCAAGTCGGTACCATCCGGTGACCAACCAACTGCGCGCGCCCTGCGTGGTCAGATCGAAGTCCGCCCATACGAACAACTTGGGGAAGCCCGCGCTGAAGAATCCGAATCCAAGCAGCAGCGCCAACAACGTGAGAGGCCAAGCGTTCAGGCGAGGTGCGCCATTCCGAGCCTTGGCATCAATCGAGTACGCCTCCCCCCAACCTGAGAAGGCCATTACAGCCGGCGTTACCACGGAGAGGATGGTGTGATCGATCAACCCGAACGAGTAGCGAAATGAGTTGCCAAAAATCCACGCCACGGAAAGCACGATGGACGATGCCTTCGTCTTGAAGCCCACGAGCAGGAAGATCAGGAGGACGCCGATGACGAGATCGAGTGTTCGCATGACGGCCGTGGATGGAAACGTCGCGAACAGGTTTGCTACGCTGAGCGAAGGCGGATAAAAGAAGCCCGGCGGGTTCCTGCTGACCCATGAAAACGTGGGAATGCCTGTGACCAGAAAGAAAGCGGCGAAGAAGATTCGGCTTAGGGCTAGTCCTTCGGCCGTAACAGGCAGAAAACCGTGGATCCAACGATCCAGTCGAAGTCCCAGTTGCATCATCTCCTCGCCCCGACGAGTTCGACCGTGGTGTCAGCCTGCAACTGCTTCTGCTGGCGAACCGGGACTTCGCTGTAGTACGTGGTGACTGAATAGGTCAGAATGTGAATGCGAACCGCATCGACGCCGAGGGTTTGGCGCAGCCTGCCTCGGAGCCACGCACGCGTCGCCTCGATCTGCGACTGAGTCCTCGGACGCCCAAGCGGCACTCTGCGTCCAGTAAACGGGAGAGGGAGATGCCGCACCATGCGATCTCTGTTAATGCCAAATCCTGCTTCCACTACGTACGGGTGATAGTCGCTTGGAACCGCGTCCAGGACCGTCGCAACCGAAAACGGGTACTTGCTGCCGCCCGAATCCTCGGCGAGGCACTCTGTCTCGAGCCCCGTGTAGCTCCCTACGGTTCTCAGGATGCTTGCCCCACTGGGAAGCAAAATCGCAGGATATGGTTCGCTGTCTGTACGAAGCTTCAGCTGAAAAAGAAGACACGGCACCAGCACGATAAACAGGAGTCGGATGCGCCAGCGTGGGTTGTTTGTTGTCTTCTTCATCACAGGCATGCGGAGGGTGGGGATGGGAAATTCAAATCGCTGTCGGGTGACTATGGCGCCGTCGCGAGGAACGCGCCAGGCGTGGCGGACCGCGCTCGATAGCGTAACGCGAACCGGTGCAACCTCCCATAAGGATCGAAGATTACATCGCTTCGTTGCGAGAGCGATTCCCGTTTCTCGATCCAGTGTTTCTCGATCGCGGCAGAGCTTGCGCCAAGATGTTTGCCATCGCCGCAACCGTTCTCGGGTGCCTTAAACTGCGACACCTTGGGAGCAGGCGTTGAATCTGTGGCGCGAATGCCACAAGTTTATTGCGGTCTCGCGACATCTAGTTGGGCCCCCCCCAACCCAGGGTTAGCTCGTGAAAACACGTCGTCGTCGTTTCGCCGGGCTACTAGTCTTTGGCTGGCTTATCCTTTCTTGCACAGTCAGCGACAGAGCTATTGGGCCGCCTCCGCTGGCCGACATGCCCGTCTCAGCCGCGTACGATATGACGACGGGCTACACGGAATCCTTTACTGGCGCGCCAGCCGCGCTCTCCGTGCCCTGGACCCAGCAACGCACGTCTGGCACAGTCAATAAAAACGGTGCTGGAGTCGGCATTGGGTCCGTTGACGCCCTGGATTTGTTTGCGTATTGGAGCGCCAACACGTTCAGCAACGATCAATATTCGCAGGTAAGAATTGCCGGCGGCTTATCCAATAACACCCAGTTCGTAGAGCTCATCGTTCGCGCCAGCGGGAACACCGATCGCACGTACAATGGCTATGCGTTCTACAGTGACGGTCTGGCGGATCCGTGGCATACTGCGCTCGACAGGATCACAAACGGGACGTGGACCGCCCTCAAGACGTTTTCGACGACCTTCGCGCCCGGCGATGTCATGAAGATCAGCGCCATCGGAACGACCATAACCTGCTACAAGAACGGCGTCGCAATCGGCAGCGTTACTGATGCCGCCTTGGCGAGTGGCGCACCTGGTGTCGGTGTCTACGGCAACAGAGTCACACTTGATGACTGGCAGGGAGGCCCGGTGTTGGTGGCGGCGGCACCGGTGGCAACCGTGGCGGTGAGCCCCGCTTCGGCGAGCGTCGTCGCGGGCACGACGAAACAACTCACCGCGACAATGAAGGACGCGAGCAACAACGTTCTGATCGGTCGCGCCGTGACTTGGGGATCGAGCAATACCGGTGCGGCGACGGTTGACGCGAATGGCCTCGTGACGGCGGTCGCAGCAGACACCGCAACGATCACGGCGACGAGCGAAGGAAAGTCGGGGATGTCAACGATTACGGTCACGCCGCCGCCGGCGCCAGTTGCAACTGTTACAGTGAGTCCACCGTCGGCAAGCGTCGCAGGCGGTGGTACGCAGCAGCTTACAGCGACAACGAAAGATGCCGGCGGCAATACCGTGACTGGACGCGCGGTCACCTGGAGCTCCGGCGCTCCCGCGGTTGCGACTGTGAATGCGAGTACCGGCCTCGTTTCAACCGTGAGCCCGGGCACCGCGACGATTACAGCAACGAGCGAAGGTCAAACCGGTACATCTGCGATCACGGTCACGCCGGCACCTGTGCCTGTGGCCACCGTGACTGTGAGCCCACCTTCGGCGAGTGTCGTGGCCGGCGGGGCAACTCAACAACTCACGGCGACGGTGAAAGACGCAAGCAGCAACGTGCTCACCGGTCGCTCGATCACCTGGAGCTCGAGCGGCATCACGGTGGCGACAGTGAACGCGAGCGGGGTGGTGACCGGAGTATCTCAAGGCGGCCCCGTCACGATCAGCGCGACGAGTGAGGGTAAGATTGGGACAGCCGCGATCACGGTAACTCCCGCGCCGGTCGCGTCCATCACGATCAGTCCATCGCCGTCGACGGTCAATATCGGTGGCATGCAGTCGCTCAACGCGACACTCAGGGATGCCAATAGCAACGTGTTAACCGGTCGCATCGTGGCGTGGAGTTCAGATGCTCCCTCGGTCGCGAGCATCAACGCGACTACCGGTGTTGTCACGGGCTTGTCTGTTGGATCCGCGACGATCACGGCTACCAGTGAAGGTCAATCCGGAAGATCGACCGTCACGGTGGCATCCGTGATCGGGCCGCCGGGCCCCTTGCATGTGAGCACAGACAACCGTCGCTACTTTGCTGATCCGTCTGGGCGCGTTGTGTATCTGACGGGTTCGGAGTATTGGAAGACGATCCAGGACAACGGCCCATCGAACCCGCCACCGGTGTTCGACTATTCAGGGTTTCTCAACTTTCTTCAGCAGCACAATCACAACTTCACGCGGCTCTACATGTGGGAGCAGTCGCGCTGGAGTGCCGAGACGAGTCTGAGCCACTGGTTCTCGCCGACACTGTACGTCCGGACCGGACCCGGGATAGGAGCAGACGGGGGAGCCCAGTTCGATCTGACGCAGATCAATCCTGCGTATCTGGCCCGCGTCAGGCAGCGGGCGATCGATGCAGGTGCTCGCGGGATCTATGTCTCGATCATGCTCTTTGATGGCTGGAGCGTTGGGGTCAAGGGCAGCTCGACTGCCGGCAATCCATGGCTGGGCCATCCATTCAATTCAGCGAATAACATCAATGGTATCAATGGCGACCCGAATGGGGACGCCTCTGGCGCGGAAACCCAGACGCTCTCCATCCCGGCGGTCACGGCGCTCCAGGATACATATGTCAAGGCGGTCATCGACGCGGTCAATGATCTGGACAACGTGATATATGAGATAAGCAACGAGAGCGAGCAATCGAGTGATGCCTGGCAGTACCACATGATCGACTTGGTCCGCTCTTATGAGGCGAGCAAACCGAAGCAACACGCGGTCGGGATGACGGTGCCTTACCCGACGGTGCCCCAAGGCACTAACAGCGACGTCTTGAACAGCACGGCCGACTGGATGTCGATGAACGGTAACCCGGACAATCCTGTGGTGGCTACCGGCAACAAGGTGAGCCTATGGGACACCGATCATCTCTGCGGGATCTGTGGGAGTGTAGGCTGGGTTTGGAAGAGCCTGACGAGGGGCCATAACCCGCTCTTCATGGATGGCTATGACGGTAGTCCAGGGGTAGGAGATCCGCTGTACGATCCAAGCGCTCCCGTCTGGGAGGCAATACGGAAGAACATGGGTTACGCGAGGTCCTACGCAATTCGTATGGACCTGGCCCGTGCAGTTCCCCATGGGGAGCTCGCGCAGAGCGGGTATTGTCTCGCCATACCAGGAGTACAGTATCTGGCCTACTCACCCGGTGGAACGAGCATCAGCGTGAACCTCAGCGCGGTTCCGTCAAACGTCAACCTGACGGTGGAATGGTTCAACACGAGCACGGGCGTTGCGACAGTCGTCGGAACGGTGGCGGGAGGCGGGAGTCGCAACCTCCGACCGCCCGCTTCCGGAGGCACCGTCGTATTCGTGCACTGATTTGAGCGCCGGCTACCGCTGACGGAGAGCGCATCCGCGCGGACTCACCGCGGCGGCCACAGAAGGAGGACGTAACGTTCGACTCGGCAAACCCGCTGTTTCGATTCGGCTACGGGTTGGCCTACAAATAATCGAGCCCCAAATGCGTACCCTGACTGTCGGAGCCGCGGCTCTCATCGTGGCGTTGACCTCCGCGCCAGTACTGATCGCCCAGGTGTCGCCGCTGCCATCACCGGCCGCACGACACTCGCAGATTCTGATGCTCGGTACCGGCACCCCGATCATTGATGCCACGCATTCCGGCACCAGCATTGGGATTCTCGTCGCGGGGTCGCTATACATCTTCGATGCTGGGCCGGGTGTGGAGCGTCGAATGCTCGAAGCGGTGGCAAGAGGTACGAAAATCGACACCATTCCCGCCGTGTTCATCACCCACCTTCACTCTGACCACACGCTCGGTCTCCCCGCGCTCGTGTATTACCACGGTCCCAATGCGACGTTTCGTCGCGGCGGCCCACTGACTGTCTATGGACCGCCAGGTATCGCCGCGATGATGGGGCACATCAGCGCCGCGTGGACCGAAGATCGCGCGATACGAACCCAGACAGGCGGGGCCGCTCCGTCATGGCAGGTCCGCGGCGCCGACGTCGCGGCCGGTGTCATCTATCGTGACTCCAACATTGTGGTGAAGGCGTTCGAGGTGCCACATGGCACCTGGCCGCATGCGTTCGGTTACAGGGTGGAAACTCCGGACCGCGTGATCGTGATCTCGGGCGACACTCGACCAAGCGACGCAATAGCGCGCGAGTGCGCGGGATGCGACGTGCTGCTGCACGAGGTGTACGCCGCCGAAGGTTTTTCCAAGCTGCCGGCGCGTGTGCAGCCGTATCACTCCTCCGCGCACACTTCGACCTATGAGCTTGCGGAGATTGCAACCAAGGCGCAGCCCAAGCTTCTGGTGCTATATCACCAGCTCTACTTCGGCGACGCCAGCGATGATGATCTCCTTCGCGAAATACGCAGCCGATACCATGGGCGAGTAGTCTCCGCCCACGATCTCGATGTGTATTAGGTCGTCGCTCAGTACGCGACGCCGAACCGCTTGCCTACGTGCTGCGGATGCTCCAGCTCGTCGAGCACCGCGACGGCGTAGTCCTCGAACGTGATGAAACTTCGTCCGGAGTCATCCTTCAGTAGGTGATCCTGAGTGGTGCGGTACTTTCCCGTCCGCTTGCCGGGCGCGATCTCCGCGGCGGGACTCAGATAGGTCCAGTCCAGCCCCCTGGCCTCGTTGCGCCAGATGCTGAGAGCTTCGCGTCCCTCGCGCGCCTCCTCACGATACGCCTCGGGAAAGTCCGGCATATCCGCGAGTGCTTTGCCCGGCGCGACCTCGAGACTGCTCGCTCCGCCGACATAGAGCACGCGCTTCACTTTCGCCGCGCGCAGGCCCTTGATTAGTGCGCGGGAGTTCGCGGCGAGTGATGGAGCGGGGAGACCGCGCGCGTTGGGACGCGGCGAGATGGCACTCACCACTGCGTCGGCGCCTCGCGCGACTCTGGCAACGTCATCAGCGTTCGTGGCGTCACCCTTCACCAGACCTGCGCGCTTGTCCGGCGACTGGACGGCGGATGGATCGCGAACGACGCCGACGACTTCGTGGCCGCGGCGGAGCGCCTCGGCGACAACACGCTGGCCAACGTTTCCGGTGGCCCCAAAGACGACGATCTTCATGATCCGATTCGGAGAGTAGAGTGTGTGATCGCTTCTGGCAACTCTGCACCTCGCGCGCCATCATCTCGTATGCGTGAAGACTCTGCAATTCGAGTCGGACTGATCGGCTTCGGTTTCGTATCGAAGACCTTTCACGTGCCGCTTCTCAAGGCGACAGACGGCTACAAGATCACCGCCGTGTCATCCAGCCATCCGGCGGATGTAAAGGCCGTCCTGGGTGATGCCGAGGTCATGGCCGATCCGAAGGCGCTCGCGACCCATCCCGATATCGACCTCGTCGTAATCGCGAGCCCAAATGAAACGCACGCGCCGCTCGCCGAGCTGGCGATGCGTGCCGGCCACAATGTCGTGGTGGACAAGCCATTTACTATTACCGCGCAAGAGGCCAGACATCTCGCGGGCGTCGCGGCGGAGAAGGGCGTTCTCCTCTCGGTGTTCCAGAACAGACGCTGGGACAGCGATTTTCTCACCGTCCAGGAGGCGATACGCCAGGATCTCCTGGGAAGGATCGTTCTGTTCGAATCCCGCATCGATCGTTATCGCCCGGATGTCCGTGAGCGATGGCGCGAGATTCCCGGTCCGGGCGCGGGACTCCTCTACGACCTTGGGCCCCACATCATCGATCAGGCGCTCTTGCTGTTCGGAATCCCGGACAGCGTGCAAGCGACGCTCGCGAAGCAACGCCGAGGCGCGAGAACCGATGACTTCTTCCAGCTCGTGCTTCGCTACGGCGAAATGGTCGCGACGCTCGGGGCCGGCTTGCTCGTGTCCGGCGGTAGCCCGCGATTCTCCGTGCATGGCGAGCGGGCGAGCGTGGTGAAACAGAAGCCCGACGTGCAGGAGGATCAGCTCCGCGCTGGCACGTTGCCGGGCGCCACGGATTGGGGGCTCGATCCCGATGACGCGGTGCTGTACAATGGGGCCACTGGCGATTCGCGCGCGCTCAAGGCGGCACGTGGTGATCAGCGCGGATACTATGTCGCGTTGCGCGAAGCGTTGCTCGGCCGCGCGCCGAACCCTGTACCGCCCGCGCAAGGCTCGTCGGTAATGGCGATCATCGAAGCTGCGTTCCGCTCCGAAAAGGATGGACGCCAAGTCGTTCCTGAGTTGACGGCAAAGGAGCGGGCGGCGTGGTCAACTACGTCCTAACGAATCGATCGGGCAGGATCACGGTGGGCCGCTGTCGCCCGTGTCGATCCCTTCGCTCTCCTTTTCCTTCTTCGACTTGCCAAAAATCCAGTTGACACTGAATAGCATTCCGCGCATGAGTCGCCTGCGGTCTGAGACCTGATAGAAGGCCGGATCGATCGTCGTAGATCTCTCGAGAGAAGTGTTGAACGGGTCGATGACGCGAAGCGTCAGGCTCAGCTGGTCGTTCATCAGCTTCTGCCGCACAGCAGCACTGATACGCGTACGAGCAGCGTTCCGTCCCTGCTCCACGATCATCGGCGCCTGATAGGAGAGCAGCGTCTGCACATCGACCGTGCTCGAGACGCGGAACGTCGCGTTGGTCCGCGTCGTCCAGCCGTAGGTTCTGGCGGAAAAGCCCGGCGACAGATTGGCGGCGTCACTGACCTGCCTGAATCCACTGCCACCCACGAATCCACTCACTCTTCCGCCACTCATCGCGACAGTGACGTCGGTCCCGTAGGCGTCGGTTGAAGCGACGTTCGCGAATGTCCTCGTCGATACGCCCGCGGTGTCGATTGTGCGAATCGTCCGGATGGCGTCGAGCGTGTGGCGGTAAAACGGCGTGACCTGTACGGTCATTCGATCGGTCGAGCGCTGAATTCCAAACTCCAGCGCGCGAATGTACTCCGGCTTCAGGTACGGATTGCCGCGAGAGATGTTGAGTGGATCGAGAAGGTGCGGCGTCGGGTCGAGCAGATCGGTGTCGTCGGGCCGTCTGATGCGCGTCGAATAGCTCAGCTTGATCTGATGCTCGTCGTCTATATGGTAGGCGATGAGCCCGCTCGGGAAAAAGCTGCTGTACTGGTTGTCGTACTGCGTGCCACTGTTCTGCAGATGAAACTGCGTCGACGCGTGCTCGACACGGACTCCGCCCTGGAACTGGAACTTGTCGCGGTCCGCGCCGAGCATTCCGTACGCGGCGTTGACCAGCTGGCGATAGGTGAAATCACTAATGCGTGTCGGGTCCGGCACGTACGCGCTTTGCGCCGAGTCGAAGACGTTGGTATCGAGAGTCGTATGAAAGCGCTGCAGCGATCCCTTGTATCCGGTCTCCAGGCGCAGATCGTCCGCGAGCGGCCGCACGTAATCCGCCTTTACTGAGTATTCGCGCGGGTGCGCCCATGGAGTCTGGTTCTCGAGAGCAGATGTGTCCGCGGGTGTCCCGTCGAGGGCCAAATCACGCGCGATTGTGCTCGTTGGCCCACCTTCGCCGTCGCGGGTGACGCGAAGCTCGCTCGACAGCTTGTGTCCCTTATCCGCGAAATTGTGCTTGTACGCGAGCGCCGACTCGAAGCTGAACTCATGATTGGTGCCGCGCGTGAATCGATCGCTGACCCCGGTGAGATCGCGCGTCGCACTCAGATCATTGTACAAGACGTTGTACGTCTCGAGCTCGATGCGTGTGCTGTACACAGTCTCGAGGGAGAGTGCGTCGCTCGCGCCCGGTGCGTAGTCGAGGCTGCCGGTCAAGGTGTGAACCAGCGGAATCTGGGTGCGCGTCGCTGCTTCCTCGAGCAGGGTCATCGGATCCTGATACAGATTCTCGCGAAAGAGCGCCTCCTTTCTCGGACGGCTGTCACGCAGGAATCCGTAGCTGCCGTAGAAGGACAGCGGCCCGCGCTCGTAACCGACGTTGCCGCCGACATCGACGTGTCCCGTGGTGCCACCGCCGATGGTGAGCGCGCCGCTCTTGCCGGCCTCGGGCTTCTCTTTGAGGACGATGTTGATGATTCCCGCGACTCCCTCGGGGTCATCGCGCGCCGATGGATTGGTCACGATCTCGACTTTGTCGACGATGTCAGCGGGTAGCTGGGAGAGGAAATTGCCAAGCTGCGCCGGCTTCAACGGACTCGGACGGCCGTTGATCTGGACGATTACGCCGGTGTTGCCGCGCATGCTCACGATGTTGTCGATGTCGACATCGACAGAGGGAACGTTGCGCAGCACGTCGAGCGCGGTGCCGCCGCGCGTCGTCGGCATGTCGTGGACGATGTACGTGTTGCGATCGGGGGCGAGCAGAACCTCCTGCTTCTGGCCGGTTACCTGGAGCGACTGCAGCTGGACAGGCGCCGCATTGAGCGACACTGTGCCGACGTCGATGCTCGACGACGATGGACCAACTTCGATCGGCGGCAGCGGTCGTGGTGTGTATCCAAGGCGCCGAATGCGGACGCTATAGTGCCCCGGCTGGAGACCTTCGACACGGAAGGATCCGTCGGCGCCGGTTACGGCGTGCGCCGCCGAAGCCGCAGCTCCAGCGACCTTAACGTCCACGGTCGCGGCGCTGATCGGTGTGTTGGTGGCGGAGTCGATCACGTGGCCGGTGATCACGCCGATGGTGGGAGTGGCCTGGGCCCCGGCCTGCGTGTGGATCGCGAGAATGGTCACTGCGGCAATCGCGATGGCGCGTTCCAGCAGCGTCAAGAAAGTTCCTTGTATTGAATCAACATCATACGAACCTAATCGTCGCCGCTGTCCCTTAGATGACACGGGGGAGAGGGATAGCCCTGAAGACTCGGCTATCAATTGTTCGGAACTCTCGATGGCTTTCCGCCAGGGTACCGACAGTTTTACCTGCGCAAGCGAGTGAGCCCGCCTACGGCTTGAAGATTCCGGGATCGTGCAGCGTCCCGTTCCACGGACGCATCCACACGGTGCCATTCCACGCGTGCGCCAGATACTTATTGACCGCGTCCATCTCCGCGGGCGCGTACTGCGTGCGATGACACGCGAACTCCTCGCGTCCAGCAGTGAGATCCCGCTCCTCGAACGGCACGCGCACGGTGAGTAGCGCCTCCGCGACGCCGTTCACGGTGGGATCGGCTGGTGGCGCGGTGCGCAGACGCTCGGTTGGAAGTGACGCGTACAACAAGTCGATATTCGCGTAGCGCGCGTCGCTCTGCACGATCTGGGTCGTGACATCGCCGACGAGTCGGTGGTCGGGATGCCCGGTGCCGCCCTCCGGACCGAAGGTGATGATCACCGCGGGCTTGAGGGAATCGATGATAGCCGCGAGCCCCGACCGCAGCTTGCCCAGCACTTCGAACGATGCGAGGCCGCCGTCCGGAAGACCGAGGAAGTGGAGCTTTCTGACGCCGAGCCGGTTGGCGGCGCAGGTCGCCTCCTTTGTGCGGGCGGCGGCCAGCTCCGGTCCGGCCGGGATGTGGGCGAAATCACGAACGCCTTTGGAGCCGTCGGTAGCGATCACGAGATGCGTCTCGCGTCCCTCTCTCGCGAGCTTCGACAGGAGTGGACCGATGACGCGCTCGTCGTCGGGGTGAGCGAAGACGGCGAGGATGGGGGCTCTGTTCTGAGATTGCGCCGAGAGTGGCGCGAGCGTGGCCAGCGCCACCGCGACGAAAGTACCCAGGGTTTTGTGGATTCCAATGGATTTGCGCATACCATATAGATTGGAGCCTGGACGGCTTAGGCGCGAGGCCACACCTTGTTTGCTCATGGCCGACCATTCAGTGAACGGACTGGAGAAGAAGCGCCCTTCTTGGCGTCAGCCCGAGTGGGTGATTACACTGCTTCTCGTGGCTCTTTCCGCCGCTGTCGCCGGTGGCCAGACTCATACGCTCGTTTCCGTCGGTGACCATCGTCTCGATGTCGTGCGCGCTGGCGAGGGTGGCCCGGCTGTGGTATTCGAAACGGGCCTCGCCGATTCGCTGGACGTCTGGCTCCCAATGTTGCGCACAATATCGGAGTACACGACCGTAATTGCATACTCGCGTGCGGGATTTGGTCGGTCCGATGAGAGATCTCCCGATCACTCGGTGCCTCACGCGGCTGCAGACCTCAACGAGCTCCTCCATCGCCTTCCCATCAAGCCGCCATATATCCTCGTCGCGCGGTCCTATGGAAGTCTGATTTCGCGTCTATACACGTCGCTGTATCCGAGCGAGGTGGCCGGCATCGTTCTCGTCGATGGGACGCACGAGCAGCAGGTACAGCAATTCGGAACCGTCGACAGCGCGTATCCGCGCGAGTTTCGGATATTCTATGATTCAGTACTTGCTCGTCTCCCACCTGGAGCCGAGGCAGCCGAGATCCTGGAGACGGTCAGAATACAAGCGAGAGGTGCAGTGCCCGGCCTCCAGCCATTGCCTGACATCCCAATCGCCGTTCTAACCAGCATGCGATCCGACGAGTCGTCGCAGTATGTGAATGGGACTGCCCGAGGGCATGAGGTCTGGCGCGCGCTGCACGATGAATGGTTCCGGCGCTCGCGCAATGGCATTCACATCGAGACCACGCGGAGCGGGCACGGAATCCAGGACGACGAGCCGGCACTCGTCGCCATGGCAATTCGCTTCGTGCTCGACCGTGTGCGTGCTCAGTAGACAAGTTGTATTCAAGCAGGGGATCGGGTACGACCCCGCTAGGTTGATCGAATCGGTGAGGGGGAAGGTCGGTCTCTTCTAGCATATCCGTACGCAGCTCACATGACTGAAACGCAGGAGGGATCGTGAAGTCATTCTTTATCGCCGCGGTTTGCATGGCCACAGCTTTCGACTCGACGCCTCGTTGCGCGTCGCAGCACGAGCCTCAAAGCCTCTTCAACGGTAGAGACCTCTCCGGCTGGCACGTCGATGTTCCCGCAGCGGACTCCAACGTGCGCGTCCGCAATCCGTTCCTCGTGCGCAACGGGATGCTCGTGACCCTGGGGGAGCCGCGCGGGCATCTCATCACCGATTCCAGCTACCGTGATTACCGGCTGGAGGTTGAATACCGGTTCCCCGCGGCACCCGGGAACGCCGGTGTTCTGGTGCACGCGTCGACCCCGCGCGCTCTCTACGGAATGTTTCCGCGTTCCATCGAGGTGCAGATGGAGCACGGCAACGCCGGCGATTTCTGGTGCATCCTGGAAGACATCCGCGTTCCCGACATGGAGCGTCGGCGCGGGCCGCCGGCGGAGTGGGGGACGACGGAGGGCAAGGCGCGACGCATCCTCAACCTGACGGACAACTCAGAGAAGCCACTCGGCGAATGGAACACCATGGTGATCGAGGCTGTTGGGCGCTCGATAAGAGTCTGGGTGAACGGAGATCTGGTCAATGACGGTTCGGACGCGACCGCAGATCACGGCCGAATCGCTCTGCAATCGGAAGGAGCCGAGGTCGAGTTCAGGAAGCTCTTGCTGTCTCCGGTAAGCAGGCTGCACATCACACGTTGATTCGCTGCCGCGCCATCCTGTTTGACCTCGACGGTGTGCTGGTCGATTCCGCGGAACGCGTGGAGAAAACGTGGCGCGACTGGGCGACGCGTCATCGACTGGATCCGGAGCACGTGATCGCGATGGCGCACGGGCGGCGCACGATCGAAACGGTGCGCCTGGTCGCACCGGAACTCAGCACCGACGCGGAGCTCGCCGTCCTGGAGACGAGCGAAGCGACGAACCCGGAGGGCGTCTACGAGATCGCCGGAGCCCGCGAGCTTCTTCAACTGCTGCCCGAGGGCCGGTGGGGTGTTGTCACGTCCGGTATTCGCGCGGTCGCGGAATTCAGGCTCCGCTACACCGGGCTGCCATCGCCAGCCGTGATGATTTGCGCCGATGAGATCACGCGTGGCAAACCAGATCCGGAAGGTTATCTGACAGCGGCGGCACGCCTGGGTTTTTCCGCGGCGGACTGCATCGTGATCGAGGATGCGCCGGCCGGCATCGAGTCGGCGCAAGCGGCGGGCATGCGAACGATTGCAATCGCGACGACGTTTCCGACCGAGCGGTTGAGCGCTGCAGATGCGATTGTCGCGCGTCTGGCCGATTTGAGCGTGGAACTGGCCGGGGAAGAGATTCAAATCAACCTTACCGCGCCGCCCACCGCGTGAAGAAGACCGTCCTCGTCTTCGGACTCGCGCCTGCTGCGCGGGGGCATTCTATTTTGAGTAGCTCGCAACTCAACTCGGACGTTAGGTAGCGTGATGCTGATACCGAAGATCGTAGTCATCCCCGGCGCCTTGATTCTGTTCATGACGCCACTGTTGGCCGGCGCCCAGGACACCAACGCCAACCAACAGAAGCAACCCGTCGTCGTATCCCACTCGTCCAAAATCATCGAGCAGCAGGGCCTGCGCTTCAGAGATCTGAACAGGAACGGCGTCCTCGATCCGTACGAAGACTGGCGCCGAACTCCTTCTGCCCGCGCAAAGGATCTGGTTGGGCGGATGACGCTCGAGGAAAAAGCCGGCATGATGATGCACGGCACCGCGCGCAGCGCCGGCCTCGCGGGAGGCGCCGGAGTCGGAACCGGCTACGATACCGTCGCAACCGGCAAAATGATTCGCGACGTCGGCGTCAACAGCTTCATCACCCGACTCGGCGGCGACCCGCGCATGCTGGCGGCCGAGGACAACAAGCTGCAGGAGATTGCGGAGGGTACGCGGCTCGGGATCCCGCTCACGATCAGCTCCGATCCCCGAAATCACTTCCAGTACGTCCTCGGCGCGAGCACCCAGTCGGGCCGGTTCTCGCAGTGGCCGGAGACACTCGGACTCGCCGCGATACGAGACGCCAGCCTGGTAAGGAGATTCACCGACATCGCGCGGCAGGAATATCGCGCCGTCGGCATTCAGGAAACGCTCTCGCCGCAGGCGGATCTCGCAACCGAGCCGCGCTGGAGCAGAATCAATGGGACGTTCGGCGAAGATCCCGACCTCGCACGCAGACTCGTGCAGGCGTACGTCGAGGGATTTCAACACGGGGCAAGCGGAGTCGATTCGGCCGGCGTGGTTGCGGTCGTCAAGCATTGGGTCGGATACGGGGCGCAGAAGAACGGGCTCGACAGCCACTCGAGCTACGGCAAGTTCGCGAATTTCTCCGGTGGCAATCTCGACCTGCACATCGAGCCGTTCCTGGGCGCCTTCGCCGCGCACGTCGCGGGTGTGATGCCGACGTACTCGATTCTCGAGGGAGCGAAGGTGAATGGACGGCCGCTCGAGCAGGTCGGTGCCGGCTTCAATCGCCAACTGCTCACCGATCTGCTTCGCAAGCGCTACGGATTTGACGGAGTGATACTCACGGATTGGGCGATTACGAACGATTGCTCCGAGCTTTGCCGCAACGGATTTCCGCCCGGTGAGCGTCCCTCGTTCGGGGCGGTGGCAATGCCGTGGGGCGTCGAGGATCTGCCCAAGGTCGATCGCTTCGCCAAAGCGGTGAACGCAGGCGTAGATCAGTTCGGGGGCACCGAAGAGGCGCAGTTCCTCGTTGAGGGTGTGCGCTCGGGAAAGATCACTGAGAGTCGTCTCAATGAGTCGGTCTACAGGATCGCGCTGCTGAAAATCAAGCTGGGATTGTTCGAGAATCCGTATGTCGACACCGCGGCAGCCGGACGCATCGTCGGGA
Organism: Gemmatimonadota bacterium; assembly: GCA_003134685.1. GTDB lineage: Bacteria > Gemmatimonadota > Gemmatimonadetes > Gemmatimonadales > Gemmatimonadaceae > UBA4720. The sequence continues at coordinate 362,457 of PLCA01000016.1, forward strand.
GTCCGCAGTTCCAGGCGGAGGCAAACGTAGCTCAGCGCCGCTCGCTGGTGCTGCTGGAAAACAGGAACGACATTCTTCCTCTCGTCGCGCGCGGCAAGCGCGTCTTTTTGCACGGCGTCGATTCCGCGACAGCGACGCGCTATGGCTTCAACGTCGTTTCCGATCTGTCCCAGGCGGAGATTGCCATCGTCCGAGCCAAGGCACCCTTCCAGACGCTCCATCCCAATTACGTATTTGGTGCGATGCAGCACGAGGGCAGCCTCGACTTCCAGAATGGTGACAAGGAGTTCGAGGAGATCAAACGCATCACCGCGGCAGTGCCCACGATCGTGACCGTGTATCTCGATCGACCGGCCATTCTGACATCACTGAAGGATCGAGCGGGCGCTCTCATTGCGAACTTCGGCGTCAGTGATGCCGCGCTGCTCGATGTATTGACTGGAGTCGCGCAGCCGGAAGGGAAGCTGCCATTCGAGCTGCCATCGTCGATGCAGGAGGTGGAAGCGCAGCGGTCGTATCTGCCGCACGATATGGCGCATCCATTGTACCGCATCGGCTTCGGACGCCACTACCCAGCGAAGAGATGACCGTGCCACGCGCCGCGTGCGCGAGCGGCGCGATGCCTTAGTCGGAGGAGACTTGTGAGACCATTATCTCGTGGTTTGACGCTGATCAGTTGGGTTTCAGTAGTAACGCTCGCGCAAATTGCCCAGTCGCAACAAGCGCCCACAAATCCACCAGCCGATAAACGATTCAAAGCCGATATTCTCGTCATCGCCCCACACCCCGATGACGAGTCGACGATCGCGGGCTACCTCGCCAAAGCTTCACTCGACGAGCACCGGCACGTCGCCGTTGTCGTCACTACTCGCGGCGATGCAGGACAAAACCTCGTCGGCTACGAGCAGGCCCGCTCGTTGGCCGAGATACGCGAGACCGAGACGCGACAAGCGCTGGCCTCGATCGGCATCACTGACGTTTGGTTCCTGCGCGCGCCGGACACGTGGGCGCAGGATGTCTCCGACGTACTGCGTTCGCTCGAGACTTCGAATCACGGCAGCTCACTCGGCGAAGCGGTGCGATTCATCAGACTGACGCGGCCGGAAGTGGTGATCACCATGCTGCCCGCGACAGTCGTTGGCGAGAACCATGAGGACCATCAAGCGGCGGGCGTGATTGCCACCGAGGCATTCGACCTCGCGGGCGATCCGACGTGGTTTCCTGAACAAATCGCGGCGCCCGAAGACCACATGTGGTACGGCAACCTGATGGAAGGATTGCGCGCGTGGCAGCCGAAGAAGCTTTACTACTATACTGATGCGTCGCACCTCGACTTCGTAAAGGGCAAAGGACCGGAATATTCGATGACGGCGATGTCGCCGTCGCGGCACGTCTCATATGCGCGGCTCGCGGCCACAGAGCTGTCGTTCCATCGCACTCAGTACGGCGACGATCCGGCAAAGGCTCTCGCGACGAACAACCTGAAGGACTACGAACAGCCGCTGCCGTTTGTGCTAGCCAAGTCGCTGGTGGGCGGCGCCGTCACCGGCGACATCATGGACGGCGTTCGCTCGGGAGCGATCCCGTTCGCACCAGTGCGCGGATACCGCCCGCCCGAGAATCCGGCCGGCTTGTCGATGGAGCTGGGCCAGGGATGGGCGTTCTACCGGCGCTTCTACCCGGCGCACAACCTCGACGTCATGCCCGGGCTCCTCACGCCGGAGCTCGGCGTCGGAAGCGGAGAGCATTTTCCCGTGATGCTGCTGCTTCACAACGCCACGGACAAGCCCGTCACCTTCCAATTGCGCACGCAGCTTCCGCCAGGCTGGACCGTTGACAGCACATCGGCGCAGCACTCGCATCCCTGGCCAATGAGCGCTTTCACTGCCGCTCCACACGACGACTTCCCGGTACGCATCCGCCTCGTGGCGCCGCGGCTCGAGAAATCTCAGTGGCAAACGATTTCCTGGACTGCTGACGCTGACGGGCAGCAACTCGGACCAGTGACGCTAAGGGTTTATGTCGGGGGGCAGTGAGATGAAACGAATCCTGAACTCCGCCATGCTGCTGGCTGCCGAGGCGATGTTCTACTGAAAGCCGAGCGCGCCAGCAGAACCGCGATGATGGTCGCCTACATGCGCGCCGTCGCCGACGTGGGCGCATCGGACGTGCGCGATTTCCGCGATCCGACGGCGCGCGTCTTCCTGAACGACAAATGGTCGCGGCGGTTGGCAAAGCTCGAGGAACAGGTCAAGAGTGGTCGCAAGACGATGACGCTCCGGTTCGCCCGCGTGCCGGCGGACTTGATGGCGCTTCGCACATCGACCATCGATGCCGCAGTGCGGGCAGCTGTTGCGCGCGGCACGACGCAGTTCGTCATCCTCGGAGCGGGTTTGGATGGGCGCGCCTGGCGGATGACCGACCTCGCAGGAGTTCGCGTCTTCGAGGTCGATCACCCAGCGACGCAGGCGTTCAAGCGCCGGCACGTCGGCGCACTGCCTCCTTCGATTGCTGACGTGACTTTCGTGTCGCTCGATTTCGAGCATGAGTCACTAGATGCCGCTCTTGCGCGCGCTGGGCATGACGCCACGCGGGCGACTTGCTGGATCTGGGAAGGCGTGGTGATGTACCTCACTCCCGAGGTGGTGCGGTCGATGCTAGCCAACATCGCGAAGCGAAGCGCGGAGGGATCGACGTTGATCGTGAATTACCACACCACCATGCGTCGCGGGTTCGCAAGATTGCTGTTCCGAGCGTTGGGTGAGCCGGTCAAGAGCAAGTGGTCTCCGGATGAGATGGCCGAGGCTCTTCGCGCGGTTGGATTCGGCGTCGTCGAGGACTCGGGCCTCGAGGATTGGGCGAAGCGGTTCGCGACGGGCACGGTCAACATGTGGGCCGCTCGCGTCATGCGGATCGTGGTGGCCGAAAGGCCTACCGCGTAATTCGCCATTTCACGCGTCCCCCAAACGGATCGGACACGAGGCGTGAACCATCCACGCGGAGTGACTGGACTACGCCGCCCGGAAGAACAAAACTCCCCTCCGAAATTCCGCCGTCAGTGCTGAAGACGCGCAGCTGAACGTCATCCCACTTCATGGCCGACGTGCTCTGCGCCACGGCCAGGTGCGGCAGGACCGTATGGTTCTTCACAAGCAACACGATCGGGATGGAGCCCGCCGTCATCTCGTGCCAGCGGCCACCCTCGTACGCGCGACCCGTTTGATAATCGATCCACGTTCCGGGCGGGAGGTACACGCGCCGGCTGGTCGTCTCCTCAAAAAGTGGGGCCACGAGCAGGCTGGGTCCGAACATGTACTCGTCCTCGACCAGCCACGACGTCGGATCATCGGGATGCTCGAAGAACAGCGTTCGCAGCATCGGCCATCCATGGGCCGACGAGATCTGTGCCTGCGCATAGATGTAGGGCATCAGCGTGTACTTGAGTTCCACGGCGCGCCGAAAATCCGCTACTAGCGCCTCGTCGTACTCCCACGGCTCGCGCGGCGGCGCACCGTGTGTGCGCGTGTGCGACGTGAGCACGCCGAACGCCAGCCACCGCCGATAGAGATCGCGTGGTGCCCGGTCGACGAATCCGCCGACGTCGTGACTCCAGTAGGTGAAGCCGGACATTCCGAATGAAAGACCCGCCCGCAGTTCCGCGGCCATGGCCGAGTTGGTGTTCTCGGCGTCGCCTCCCCAGTGGAGTGGATACCGCTGGCTCCCCGCCCACGCGCTGCGCGCCCAAATGATTCCTTCACCAGTCTTCTCTTTGGTGAGATCGAAGACCGCGGCATTGTATCGCAGAGGATAGAGGTTGTGCTCGTACCAACCGGTGCGGCCGGAGTGATACAGTCCTTCCACCGGCGCGTTCTCGCCGAAGTCGGCCTTGATTGCGCCGACGCCCATGTCGAACAGCGGACCCAGCTTCGATCGATACCATGCGACCGCGGCAGGATTGCTGAAGTCCACGACCGCGTCGTCGGCTGTGGGGCGCCCGCCCTGGTCGCGCACGGTGAGCCCCTGATCGATCAGCTCGCGCGACAGCGAATTCTTTGGAGTGAAGTAGGTGTACTGCCAGAGACTGACGTGGAATCCATCCTTCCGCAGATCCTTGATCATCGCGGCAGGATTGGTAAAGCGCGTCTTCGAGAATTGATAGTCGCTGCGCCAGTCGGTCTCGAACCAGCCGGTGTCGATGTGAAGCACGTCCGCCGGGATGCGGTACTGGCGCAGCTTGGCCGCCACGTCTCGCACCTCTGCTTCCGACTTGTAAGTGATGCGACTCATCCAGAGCCCAAAGGACCAGAGCGGTGGCACCGGACTCCGGCCGGTGACGGCGGTGTATTCCGACAGCAGATCCTTGGGCTCACCGAGGAAGATGAAGAGGTCGAGCAGCTCGTCGCCCGAATAGATCGTGTTATGCGAATCGAACTCGGCGCCCACGTCGAAGGTGACCGGAGCGCTGGTGTGGACGAACATCGCATAGCCGCGACTGCTCAGAAAGAATGGAACGGCCTTGTACTGGAGCGGGCTCTGCGCGCCCATCGCGTCGCGAATGAAGGCGATCACCCGCTGGCCGCGCTTGTTCAGCCGCGTGAACGACTCACCGAATCCATAAATCTTCTCGTCCGGCGCGAGCTCGAAGGTAGCCGCCGTGCTCCGCCCGATGTCACGCGAGCGGCGCACGAAGGAGAAGGGGACGTACGGCGTGAAGGACCTGGGTTGATTGAAATGCTGCGTCCGTGTCAGCAGAGCGCCGCGCGCATCGTAGAGCTCGATGCTCCACGGATTCCGCGTGATGCGCACTCGCCCATATGCGCTGGTGTAGGTGATGGCGCTGTCTGTCGCCTGCGCGCGCCACGACGTATCGCGCAAAACGGGCCCCGCCAGCATGAGTGACGGCTCGCCTTGCATCACCGCCGGCGGCAGGTCGCGTGTGCTGAAGCGCAGCCGCAGGGTGCGCGGGCTCACGAACGAGATGTCGAACGGCAGCGCCGGATCGCGGTCGTACTCAGTGCCTGGAAACTCGGTGGACATCGCCCGCGTGTAGCCGACGTCGATCTTGTTGAAGTTGAGCGACTGCTGGAGAGTGTAGCGGTCCCATTGCAGCGTGCCGCGCCCGGTCGCGACGTCGAACGCTGTGAGCCGGCTGGCCGCGAACAGCACTTGCTGCGGTTTGCGGAAGTCGAGTCCGACATCGATGACGTCGCCGAGGTTTTGCGCGGCGGCATCAACAGGGCAAGCCCCCGCAACAAACAAGACGGCCACGATGGCGGCCCGGAACAGGATCGCGCTGGCCATGGGTGGACGAAGATGGCACGGGCTCTATCTCTGTCAAGGCGGCCTACCCTTGTAGCGCCATGCGTGCGAAGCTCACGGCTGACAACTAGTTTCAGGCAGCTTTAATCCGGAGGGTGGCCCGATGCGAAGCATGACTGCAATGGCGATCGTGTCTGTGTTGTTCGCGTGCAGCGGCGGATCGAACGCCCGCGGACCAAACATCTCAGCGCCGCTACCACAGCCCGCTACCTTCGCGCCCGGTCGCGCCGCCCGGCCCACCACCGGGGTTGCGCTCCCGCTCGGCAAATGCGTCAACCTCGCCAACATGCTCGAGGCGCCGAGCGAGGGTGCGTGGGGTCGCGCGTTCCAGGACGCGGACGCGACCCGCATCCGGCAGGCAGGCTTCGCGACGGTCCGGCTGCCAGTGCGCTTTTCCGCCCATGCGCTCGGGGCGCCGCCCTATACGATCGAACCCGCTTTCATGGCGCGTGTCCACCACGTGCTCGACACCAATCTGGCGGCGGGCCTCAACGTCATCCTCGACATGCACCACTACGAGGAGCTGTTCACGGATCCGAGCGGCAATACCGCTCGTTTCGCCGAGCTGTGGCGCCAGGTTGCTGACGATTTCCGCGGGGCGCCGTCGAATGTGTGGTTCGAGCTGATCAACGAGCCCAACGGACAGCTCAAGGACAGCAATTTGATGGCGGTATTGACGCCCGCGTTGGCGGCGGTGCGCGCGAGCAACCCGACGCGGCCGGTTGTAATTGGTGGACAGAACTGGTCGGGGATCGAATCGCTGGCGACGTTAGCATTTCCGAACGATCCGAACATCGTAGCGACCTTCCACTACTACGACCCGTTCCAGTTCACGCACCAGGGCGCGCCGTGGGTAAATCCGGTGATGCCCACCGGACGCAAGTTCGGGACAGCTGCCGATAACGCACAACTCAACGCCGCGCTTCAGAAGGTGACGAATTTCATCAATCGCACGGGTAGAGTTCCGTTCCTGGGCGAATATGGCGCGTACGACCCGATCCCGGAGGATCAGCGCGTCTCGTATTACCACACGATCACCTCCGCCTTCGCTTCGATCGGCATCCAGAGCTGCGCCTGGGGATACACGAATACCTTCAACCTGTGGCGTGACGCAACGGGTTGGGATCAGCAACTGTTGACGGCGATCACGACGACGACAACCGTGAAATGAGAGTTCACAGAAGGGCGGCTACATCATCGAACACGATGCGGAGGTCGCGAAGGAGCGGGGATAGCGATTCCTCTATCCAGCACCGGAATGATTCGGCGTGCGCTGAACAGAAACTTCACGGTCATTCCGGCACAACAGAATGATCGCTGGAAGTCGACCCGGGTACTCGTGGCCCATCGCCCTCGTCGCGACACGCCCCGGGTTGTAAGATTGGGGGCCATGAAACCCAACAAACTCACGATGGACGTGACAGTAAACCATTGTGTCAGAACATTGTTGATCGGTCTCGCGCTCACCGGCTGCGGCGGTGGCGGTGAGACCGTTACCGGTACAAACACTTTCACGTTCTCGACCATCAGCGCAGGCAACGCGGTCTCGTGCGGCGTCACTATTGGAGGCAGCGGGTACTGCTGGGGCAACAACACGGCAGGCGAGTTAGGCAACGGCACGACGACGAGCAGCGCCAAGGCCGTCGCGTCATCCAGCGGCCTGCTCTCTTTCGGCGCGGTGAGCGTCGGGAATTCGCTCGATCGCGTTGACCAGCATTCCTGCGGGCTCACAACTGGTGGTCGTGTTTATTGTTGGGGCTACAACAACTTCGGCGAGATTGGCGACGGGACGAAGAACAACAGCCTGGTTCCGGTTCAAGCATCTGTCGCGGTCACCGTCTCGGCGGTGAGGGTTGGAGGCGCCCACACCTGCGGCATGACGACGGACGGGGTGTATTGTTGGGGCGACAATACCTATGGCGAGCTCGGAATTGGCTCGCACAACCCAAGCTTGACTCCCGTCCCAATCAACGGTGGTCTCAGCTTCATATTGATACAGGCCGGGAACAACTTCAGTTGCGCCATCACCGCTGGAGCCGCCGCGTATTGCTGGGGCCTCAACTCTTCCGGACAGCTCGGCAACGGCCTGACAAGTGACAGCAACACTCCGGGCCCCGTCACCGGCAACATCGCCTTTGTTTCGATCAGCACCGGAGGCGCCCACACCTGCGGTATCGCGCCGTCGGGTACAGCCTACTGCTGGGGGAACGACGGATCGGGACAGTTGGGCGACGGGAAAACGGCAATGAGCCTGATTCCAACCGCTGTGTCGACTGCACTCAAATTCACTGCTTTGAGCGCGGGATCCTACCACACGTGCGCCCTCACGAGCACGGGCGCGGCGTACTGTTGGGGGAAAAATCAGACCGGCCAGCTCGGTAACGGAACCTTGGCCGACAGCGGCACTCCGGTCCCTGTGTCCGGCGGCCTCACCTTCGCCGTGGTGAGCGCGGGTAGTGATCACACCTGCGGCGTTACGCCTGCAGGGGTGGCGTACTGTTGGGGCCTTAACTCGAGTGGCCAGCTCGGCGACGGGACCCATAATAACAGCTCGGTCCCGGTGCCGGTGTCCCAGTAGGCGACGAACGCAGTCTTCGGGCTTAGTGAGTGGCGTAGCGCCGCTACTCGTCACGCACCGGGCTTTGGGTGTAAGATTTTAGCCCATGAAACCCAACGAACTCACCATACGCAGCCTGATTCTCGGCGCGCTCATCACGACCGTCTTCACCGCGGCCAACGTCTACCTCGGCCTAAAGGTCGGCCTCACCTTCGCCTCGTCGATCCCCGCGGCGGTGATCTCGATGGCAATCCTGAGCGGCTTCAAGGACTCGTCGATCCTCGAGAACAACATCGTCCAGACCGTCGCCTCGGCGGCCGGCACACTCTCCGCGATCATCTTCGTTCTGCCGGGACTCGTGATCGTCGGCTGGTGGACGGGTTTCCCCTTCTGGCAATCGTTTTTCATCTGCCTGAGTGGTGGTGTGCTTGGCGTGGTGTTCACGATCCCGCTCCGGCGCGCGCTGGTGACGACGTCCGATCTGCCTTACCCGGAAGGCGTTGCGGCAGCCGAGGTGTTGAAGGTGGGATCGGGCACGCGCGGCGAAACGAAGGACGATACGGGCGAAGCGAAAGAAGGACTCCGCGCCGTCATCCTCGGCTCCGTCGCCTCGGCAGGGCTCGCGATTGTGAGTGCGACGCGCGTCATCGGCGCTGGATTGGGGGGCGTCATTAGCCTGGGAGGTGGAGCGTCAACCGGGTACGACATCGCGTGGTCGCTCGCGCTGCTCGGCGCGGGCCATCTCGTTGGACTGTCAGTTGGACTCGCGATGCTGGTGGGCCAGGTGATTTCGTGGGTGATCGCCGTCCCGATTCTGACGCACATGCAGCCCGCCGCCGCGGGCGTGTCGCTGGCGGATCATACGATTGGGATCTGGCGCACGCAGGTGCGATTCCTCGGCGCCGGCACGATCGCGGTCGCCGCCGTCTATACTCTGGTGAGGCTGGCGAAGCCCGTGATGGGCGGACTCGTGAGCACACTCGTCGCTTCTCGCGCCGCGATCACGGCGGACGACACTGACCGCGACATCTCGCCGCCGTGGATTTACGCGCTGACGGCCGCGTGCCTCATCATCACCGCGTGGCTGGCATACACGTTCGCGAAATCGACGGTGCTGGCGCCGAGCGCGATGAAGCTGACGTTGATCGCAGTCCCGTTCGTGCTGATCATCGGCTTCGTGATCGCCGGTGTGTGCGGATACATGGCGGGCCTGATCGGCGCATCGAACAGTCCGATCTCGGGGGTTGGGATTCTGTCGATCGTGATCTGCGCGTCAGTGATCATCCTCGCGGTAGCGCCGACGGTGGACACGCGACAGGCGCTGGTGGCATTCGCGCTATTCGTGACGGCGATCGTCTTCGCGTGCGCGACGATCTCGAACGACAACTTGCAGGATCTGAAGACCGGCCAGCTCGTGGGCGCGTCGCCGATGCGTCAGCAGATCGCGCTCATCGTCGGTGTGGCGGCGGGTGCGTCAGTGATTCCGTTCGTTTTGAATCTGCTCGCCAAGGCGTACGGGTTCGCGGGCGCGCCGAACATTGGCGTGATCGCGGCGAATCCGCTGCCGGCGCCACAGGCGACGCTGATCTCCGCGCTCGCGCAGGGTGTGATCGGCGGGCACCTCGAATGGAAGATGCTCGGCATCGGCGCGGCGGTTGGTGTGGGGCTCGTTATCCTCGACGCGGTGCTCGGCGTGATGAAGAAGATACGGATACCGCCTCTCGCCGTAGGCATCGGGATTTATCTGCCGATGTCGGCGACGTTCGCGGTGATCGTGGGCGCGGTGATCGCGCATTGGTATGATAGGCGTAGTGCATCGATGCCGAACCCGGATCGCGCCCAAAGACTGGGGACGCTGGTGGCGTCGGGGTTGATTGTCGGCGAGAGCATTTGGGGCGTGATCAACGCCGGGTTGATCGTTGGGTTCTCGAAGGACGCACCGATCGCGCTCGTGCCGGAGAGCTTTGCGCCCGCGCCGTGGCTTGGGGTGATCGGGTTCGTGGGCGCGATTGTCTGGTTGTACGGGTGGATGCTGAGGCGGTCGGCCGCAGTGCCGTCAAGCTCGAGCGACCGAGGATAGTAAGGGTGGGCGCTGCCGGCGTCAGCGGTAAGTGCGTCCGCGCGACGCTCTGGTCCTACCCAATTGTTTTTGTTGCATATACTGCGAGAGTTTGCAGTATATGCACATCAGTCAAACTCCTGGCATGTGTGTAAATAGTGAATCGAGCGGAAGTTGCAAGCTTGCAGCCTGTCGCCCCGAGTTGTTATCTCGCACTGGCTTGGCAGGTTGCGTTTTCTCTGCAGCATAAACACGTAGCATAATTACTAGTTAGGCGGACAGGACTCGACCATGATCGCTATCCTCAGTGCAATAGCTCTTGGTGTGGTGCTCGGCTTAGGCGCGTCGCATGCGCTGTTTCTCGGCCTGTGGACGCTTTTGCCGTGGGGGCTGGGTGGACTGGCGTTGGGATACGCGATGCCGCGGCGGCCAGCTATCGAGGGAGCGATCTTCGGCTTCGTCCTGTGCTTTACGTTTATGATGGCCGGCTACACTGGGAAAGCGTCCCTCCTCAGTCGCGTTCCCTTTTTCGCTCTCATTGGCGTAGTGGGCGCAGTCTGCGGCATGATACTCAGCGCCAGCGGGGCGTGGCTCAAGCGGACGGTCGCGCGCGCACACGGCTCGTCGGCCGGTGCCGCCTAACGAACGTTGCAGCAGACGGGCGCGACCAAGTCGTTGGGTTGCGTATGTTCGAGAAGAATCGCCCGCAGCTGAACTTGGGCGTTAGGCCGCACAGACGACAGCAATGTTGTTCGAAGGCTGCAAGTTGTTCACTCCAACTCGCTGCAGACGTGGATCGTGACGCCATGGTGCTCGAGCTCGTCGCCGGACTACTCTCCGGCGGATGGATCGTTGCTGATGTGTCCTGTTCCGATGTGGACGGCTCAACGCAGCTCACGCAGTACGAGGGCACAGCTCCCGGAGCTCGGTGGCCCACCAAACGCTGAATGGGTGGATTGACTCTACCGCGTCGCGAATCACCGCTGAGAGGCGTACACTTCTCCCGACCATGCCAAATCGCACGCTCACGCTCCCGCTCCCTGCGCTCGCCCTGCTGCTGGCGACCGCTGCCCAGGCACAGACCGAGTACTACCGCCATTCGGTCTTCGACAACAGCCTCGAGCGCGACTTCTACTACTACAGCTTCGCGCAGGCCACCGCGCCGAGCAGCCTCGAAGGGAAGAGCGGGCGGTTGCCCGTCGACAGTGTCCACTCCCTCTCACCGCCTAACGCGCTGCGCATCCACTGGCTGTCGATGCCCGGTGGCGGCTGGGATGCCGAAGTGCACCTCAACAATTTTCGGAATCGATCCCCAGGACTGACGGGGCGCACGCTCTACTTCTGGATCTATTCGTCAACGGCGATCTCCGCGGTCGACCTGCCCAACCTCATGCTGTCGCAGGCGCGCGAGGGACTTCAGGTCGCGACCTTCCCAGGCAGCTTCACCGCGCCCGAGCCACTCGGCCGCTTCATCGGCGATCTGCCGGCGGACACGTGGGTTGAGGTTCGCGTCCCTATGGAACTGCTGCACAGCGCGTCCGTCTATCCATTCATCCTGGAGCAGCTCCAGAGCGTCGTGTTCCTTCAGGGTCGCGCCGACGGCGCCGAGCACACATTGCTCGTGGACCAGGTGCACGTTGGCGACGAGCCGTCGTCGGCGGCGAAATCGCTCGTGCTGCCCCCCGTGCGCGTGACGGCAAAGGGATATGAACGCCACGTGGTGCTGGAATGGGGGGCGGACGCCGGACACGTGGAGCCCGCGGCACACTACGTCATCTACCGGTCGCAGGATGGCGGCGCGTACCTCCCCATCGGGATCCAGGTGCCGGGCATGCACCGCTTCGTGGATTGGCTGGGACGCACGGGAGCGACCGCCAGCTATCGCGTCGCCGCCGCCGACTGGAGCAACCGCACATCCGCGCCGTCGTCGCCCGCGACAGCGTCCACGCGCGCGATGAGCGACGACGAGTTGCTCACGATGCTTCAGGAAGCCGCCTTCCATTATTACTGGGAGGGCGCCGATTCGAGCTCCGGTATGGCACACGAGAACATCCCAGGCGACGACCGCATCGTCGCAACGGGCGCGAGCGGATTCGGGATCATGGCGTTGCTTGCAGGCGTCGATCGCGGCTTCATCACACGGGTGCAAGGTCTCGAGCGTCTCACGAAGATCGTGAACTTCCTTGGGGCGGCCGACCGGTACCACGGCGCGTGGTCGCACTACATGAACGGCGCGACAGGTCACACGATGGCAGTCTTCGGCATGCTCGACGATGGTGGCGATCTCGTGGAGACCGCGTTCCTGATGCAGGGGCTGCTCACCGCGCGGCAGTACTTCAATGGCACGAGCCCCGCCGAGCGCTCGCTCTGCGACCGCATCACTCGTCTGTGGGAATCCGTCGAGTGGGACTGGTACCGCGACGCGACGCAGCAGCAGGCATTCATCTACTGGCACTGGTCGCCGAAGTGGGGATTCCAGATCCATCACCCGCTGATCGGCTTCAACGAAGTGCATGTCGTCTACCTGCTTGCCATCGCGTCGCCGACGCACGGCGTCCCCGCGAGCACGTACTACTCGGGGTGGGCGAGCCAGGCGCCGAGCGCGCAGTCGTATCGCGAAGGATGGTCGGGGAGCACGGACGGGAACCATTACGGCAATGGCAAGAGCTATTTCGGCATTCCGCTCGACGTCGGCGTCGGCACGGGCGGGCCGCTGTTCTTCGCGCACTACTCGTACATCGGCGTCGATCCGCGCCAACTGCACGACAAGTTCACGTCATCGTATTTCCAGAATTTCCGCAACATGGCGCTGATCAACCGCGCGTACTGCATCTCCAACCCGAAGCACCAGCTCGGCTACGGCGCGGACGCGTGGGGGCTCACCGCGAGCGACGGCCCGTCGGACTATGTGCCCCACGCGCCGGACGACGCACACGACACGGGGACGCTCACGCCGACGGGAGCGCTTGCGTCCTTCCCGTACACGCCCAAGGAATCAATGGCCGCGTTTAAGCACTACTACCGCGACCTCGGCGTCGAGCTGTGGGACATCTACGGGCCGCGCGACGCGTACAATCCGGGCTCAAACTGGGTGTCGCCGATCTACATGGGGCTCAACCAGGCGCCGATCGTGGCGATGGTCGAGAACTATCGCACGGGATTGCTGTGGCGAACGTTCATGTCCAATGCCGAGATGTCCATCATGCTCGAGAAGCTCGCCGCCGCCAGCAGATGAACCGCACGCAGTTGGGTGCGCTCTAACGTCGTGTTAGGTGGACATCCCCGGGCGACCTGACGTCCAACGCGTTAGGCGTCTCGAACGGCATGTCACGTCGCGGCCTAACGGTGCTTGCTGCTGACGAGCGGCTTGCGGAAGTTCGCTGCGCTAGCAATGATGTGGCGCTCGCAGCAGATGCCGCCCAAAGGTCCACCCATTTGCCCAAATCACACATGACTGTTCGTCAGCTTCACTATCTAATCGCGGCGGCGTTACTTCCTGCACTCGGCTGCGCGTCGTCCGCCACGATGGCAAATACATCCACACCGTCAGGGTTGGTAGCAGCGGACAGCGCGCTGCATGAGCGCAGTCAGGGACTCCAGGCGGCCGAGACTGCGCTCGACGGAAACAGAGCGATCGCATTCTGGGCCGAGGATGCCGTCGTGCAGCCGGCGGGCATGCGCGCTCTTACGGGGCGCGCGGCGATCGGCAATCTGTACCACGAATTCTTCACGACAATGGGCGTAAAGGAGCTGGTCGGCACACCGACCCGCGTGGAGATGGCGCGTTCCTCCGACCTCGCGTACGAGACAGGCGTGAACCGCATCGTCATTCGAACACCGAATGGCGACATGCTGGACATGGGCAAGTATCTCATTGTGTGGAAGAAGATCAACGGTCAGTGGTATGTCACGGCGCTCAGCTTCACCAGCGACGCAGCGGCTCCGACTCCCATTCCCAGCAAGTGAATGTCGGCGCGTTGAGAAGCTGGCCGTGAGGACGCGCTGACAATCAGTGACGAGTGCCGGATGTGAGACCCGGCAACACCGCCGCGCGTTGGGCCCTTGCGACACAACTCACCATAAGGGCGGCACGAAATGACGATCACCGGCATCGACGACTCCCAACGCAAAGCTGCACGAGTCGCGGGATTCGCTTATCTGTTCTCGCTGGCGATCGAGGTCATTCATGAGTTCTTCATCAGCCCGCATCTGAATGTCGCGGGCAACGCTGCCGAAACCGCCCGGAATATCCTGGCGCACGAGCAACTATTTCGCCTCGGCATCGCCTGCGATCTGATTTACTCCGCGGGCACGGTAGTCCTACTCACCGCGCTCTATGTGATTCTCAAGCCAGTAAGTCGGAACCTCGCCTTGCTTGCGACATTCTGGAGGCTGATATACGCCGTGACGTGGGTCGTTGTCGCGCTCAATCTCTTTACGGCTCTCCGTCTCTTGAGCGGCGCCGACTACCTGCCGGCATTTGGAGCAGAGCGATGCGGTTCTGACGCTGGGACAGTGGGCGGTTTTAGAGTCGTTGTCCCGGGTCGCGGGGCGCTAATCCGTCATGATGTTCGGTACGGCCGGAAGGGCATGAATTCAGATGAACTCCCCAATTTGAATTGCTTTGCGACCTTGGCATGCAGAATGGCAGTGGGGAGCGGGATCCAGCCTATTCCGGTTAGCGAGCCCGTAATGCCTGCACCAGCGCCACCAGAATCAATCCGACACCCATCACAAGTTCCAGCTTTCGCGGGGGCTGCGCGCCCAACCCCGTTATGATGAACAGTGTGCCGATGATAACTAGCGCGACTCCTACGGACCTATTCTGATTCATCACCTTTCCCCGGTGCTGGCTACCTGATCTGGCGGCTCGGACCACTACAACCCGGTACATACACAACATGTTCGCTATGTTGACCAGCCACAAGCTGGATCAATGGCTTGTTCGAACCTTTTAGGTCCGTGATGCTGGATTCAAAAGCGACACGTTTAAACGACATTATTGCTGTCGATTCAGCTGTCGATTGACTCCGACATTATCCGGCATCGCAAAGGGTGAACAACGGCAGTTCACGCCATCCGTCAACGATTTATAGTATTCTTGCCGGACTTCTTACTCCCCTGCGGTCGCCTGATAAGCGTGAGGTCGGTAGTTCAACTCTACCCAGGCCCATGTACCTAAAAGAAAGCCCGCAACGGGTTGGGCGGTTGCAGGGCTTTTCTCTTGGCACTATAACGGGATTACAGTGACAACCGCAGTGACAAAATTAGATCTCGCTCTACTTCATGGGCTACAATTTTTGGAAGATCGAAGAAATCGTCGGGCTAATCTGGGAGAATAGAGAGGGGCGCGCCTAGCGCCTTTCCGCTTTTGTTTTGATCGCCGCTTCGGATTGCTGCTCCCACCCAGTCTTTAATGAGGCGGAGCATTTGATCTGCTTCCCTTGAGTATCTATCCAGTTGGCGGTTACACTAACCGTGGCCCGAGTGCTATCGCCGTGGACGATCGCAGTGAACGGCGCGCCGAAAGGTCGCTCCCCGTACTTTCTGGTCCAATAAAAGCCTACATACTTGCTCCAGGATGGGACGGGAACAGAGTTGCCGCACAAGCCGAAATGCGATCTGTCGGGCGGCATTGTTGTGGTATCTGCCCTGATTATGCCTGACGAGCGGTCCGTGGTGTCTACGAAAACGCCGGATCGCACGAAGTAGTCCACCGCCGCGCCCCACGTCTTGCCGAGGGAGGCATGGACCTGTGTGGGCTTTCGCTCGGGAAGGGGACGCGCGAGCGATGCACAGCCCAATAGCCCCACAACGGCCGTGCAACAAAACAAGCCGATTGGTGTCAGCACATTTCTGGGTTGCATACGCGCTCCACGATGATAAAAAGCCGAACGCCTTCTAGGAGTATACGTAGTGCAGCCTTCATTCGCTCTGCTTCCTCCTAGCCAACATCATTCCGTCTCCCGGTTGATGTTGTTTGCGGTAACAGACCAGGCCCCTAATGATCAGCAATCCCCAAGACCGGCGGTTATGCGCGGTTAGGAGATGGTGTTGACGAATCCTCCAGCCGTCCCAGCAGACGGAGAAGCCCGTCCAGCACGGTCAATGGATGCGGAGGGCAACCGGGAATCCACAGGTCCACGGGTATCGACGGCGGAACGCCACCGAGCACCGCCTCGCTCTCCGCAAACACGCCGCCTGATATGGCGCACGCGCCGACCGCTACGACGATTCGCGGGTCGGGGACAGCTTCATACGTCTTTTCGAGAGCCTCGCGCATGTTCACGCTGATCGCGCCGGCGATCACGATACCGTCGGCGTGACGCGGCGAGGCCACAAATTGGATACCGAACCGCCCTATGTCGAACACCACGTTGCTGAGCGCGGCGAGTTCCGCTTCGCAGCCGCCACAGCTTCCGGCCGCGACGAGTCGAAATCGAAGCGAGCGGCCGAGCAGCCCGCGCATCTTTCGATCCAGAGCGTGCGCCAGCTCGATCTCGCCGTCGGATGTTAGCAGGGCGCTTCGACTACTCGTGGCCATGCGGTAGTCCTGCGTGAACGACGCGGCCTCCCGTTCAAACTGCTGAGTCTCTTCCGGCGCAAACACGCTGCGGCCGAGATCGATGATTGGCAGATTAGGGCGGCGGCGGTGTGACAGCGCTTCGCTGACAATGGTGCCGCCATCAGTGGTAACGTCTGCCTGCGGTTGCGCGATCACCGGCCTGCCACGAAAGCGGTGCGGCAGCCCGCTATCATTCGGCGCCAACGAAGCCGGAGCAAAACGATGCCCAAAGCGCGCTCTCAGATAGTCAAACACGGAAGTCTCCGCCACGACTTTGAGCGAGAGCGCCACGTCGTGCTTTCCCCGGCAGGCGAGAACGCTGGATCCGATCGTTACAGGTCATGCCCGGCGTATGACAGGTTGAAGCTCTTGTTGCACAGCGGAAAATCCGAGATCTGGTTGCCAGGCATCGCGGCGGATACCGCGCTCCAGTTGTGGAAGGACGGGTCCACCACCTTGTGGCGCAGTATGTGCCCGGCCGCATCGGTCATGACGATGTGCGCGATCTCGCCCCTCCAACCCTCTTCCAAAGCGACCACGAACTCCGAAGGCCTCAGGGCGCCGCAGTCCACCAGCACCTCGCCGCGCGGGAGCGCAGCCAACTGCTCCAGGATGAATTCCATCGATCGCTGGACCTCGAGCCACCGAACGATCGCGCGCGCGTACACGTCGCCACTCCAGGCCGTGGCGACGGGAATCTGTGCGTAGCGATACACGCCATAGGCGAAATCATGTCGAACATCTCGCGGCACCCTGCAGCTCCGCGCAACGATGCCCACATAGCCATTGGCACGGCACTGCTCCGCGGACACCACACCCACGCCATCAAACCGGGACTGCACGGATGCGTTTTCAAATAGCAGTCGCGCGACTGGCCGCACTTCTTCCCGAAGCCGCTCGACGCGACGCACTACCTCGCTCACCATCGTCGGTGAAATGTCGAACAGTACGCCGCCTGGTCGAATCAATCCGCGACCGTAGCGGTTGCCTGAGATCGTCATGAGAAGATTGAGACACTCGCCGCGCAAACGACCGAAGAAAGCCGCGGGCGATTGGTACGCGACATCACCGGAGAGCGCGCCCAGATCCCCAATGTGATTGGCCAGGCGCTCGAGCTCGAGCGCAATTCCGCGAATCGTCTGCGCGCGGGGGGTTTTGTGACTGCGCGCGAGCGCCTCAATGGCACCGCAGAATGCGCTTGTGTGTCCGATGACCGTATCCCCGGCAATGGACTCAGCGACGAGCACAGCCTTGCCGCGCTCCGAACCCTCGAGCAGACGCTCGACGCCACGGTGCTGGTAGCCCAGCATTATTTCCAGCGAAAGCACCTCTTCACCGTGCGCCTGGAATCGAAAGTGACCGGGCTCGATAATTCCGGCGTGCACTGGGCCGACAGCGACCTCGTGGACTTCGTCGCCGTGGACGACATCAAAGGGGAAATCCTCGCGGTCCTTCGGTCGCAGGATCCATTCGCTCGGCGCATGATCGGGCGGATGGCGACGCAACGGTTTGAGCGAAGGATGCCCTCTCGGAATCGCGCCGCACTGTTCGGCTATCTCGCGCTCGAAGCGACCCGCCTGCCGGCATGAGGTCGACAGCGCCGAAAACTCCTGGCCAACCACAGCGCAGGTCGCGCCCAATAGTCCGCTGTCATCATTCGCGAGCACCGCGCAGAGACGAAGGGTCCGAGCGTCTTCGGAGACACCAAATAGCGATACGATGCGCCAGCCACGGCCGACCGAGCTCGCGAGCGTGGAAGCGAACTTCCCCACATCCAGGAGCGGAATGTCTGCCACGCTGACACACCGTCGATTGTAAATCGTCAGGAGTCCCTGAGTGCTCATGGCGCGACACCGCCGAGCAACCGCGCCGCCCGCGCCAGCGAGTCCTGCAGAGGGGACGGAATGTAGAGGCCCAACATCACGACGAGCGCCGCGAGCCCGAGGGGGCCGATCAGCAACAGTGCACTGTCGCCCGTCGCCTTCTCGTCGTCAGTCGTCGTCTCAGTGCCAGTGCCGAAAATGATTTTGAGAAGCATCCCGCCGATGCCGACAAAAATGATCGCCAGCAGCACCAGCATGGCTGCCGCGACCAACCAATGGTCCTGCCGGATCGCGCCGCTCACGATGGAGAACTCGCTTACGAAGAGGCCAAACGGTGGCGACCCTGTGACCGCAAACAGCCCGACAAAGAGCAGCGCGGCCGACCACGGGCGCACTTTCAGCATTCCGCGCATGTCGGCGGCTACGGACGATCCCGTCGCGAGCACGAGATTGCCGACGACGAGGAAGAGCATCCCTTTTGCGATCCCGTTATTCAGCACGTGAAGCACGGAACCATACACACCGATTCCCCCAACGCCCAAGCCGAGTACGAGGAGACCCATATGCTCGACGCTGGAATAGGCCAGGAGTCGCTTGACATCGGCCTGGCCGATGATGAACGCCGCGGCGATCACGAGTGAAATCAGGCCGAATGCGATCAGAAGCGGTTGAGTGAAATCGGTCAGTCCCGCAGCCACCGCGACCTCGGTGAAGCGGGCGAGGCCCAGAAACGCGCAGCTTGTGAGCGCACCGGACATGAGCGCACCGACCAGGCTCGGAGCTTCGCCATATGTATCCGGCTTCCAGGTATGAAGGGGCGCCAGGCCCATCTTCGTTCCGAACCCTGCCAGCGCGAACACGTAGGCTGCGCGGAGCCACGTCTTTTCCAGCGAATTACTGTTCGCCAAAATATCGTCGAGAACGAGCGCGCGCATGCCGGGGAGGACTGGCTGCGAGGTGGCCAGGAGGAACACGGCGAGCAGCGCGAACGCGATACCGACTGAGGAGAGCACGAGGTACTTCCACACCGCTTCCAACGACCTCCGGTCATGTCGGTGGAAGATCAACGGAGCGACCGCGAGAGTCGTCGACTCCATTCCCACCCAGAGCAGCGCGAAATGGTGGCTGAGCGAGACGAGAGATGTTGCCGCCAGGAATCCAAGAAGGCACGTCACGAACAGGCGTCCGCCCCGCGGACTTTCCTCGCGCAGCAACCCTACGGCGTAGATTGACGCCGCGAGGAACAGCACGCTCACCAACGTCAGGACGATCAGCCCCAGTGGGTCAGACACCAGCCAACCGCGGAGCGCTGTGACGTCGGGGGTCGCCCACAAAACCGCGACGAGGGTGAGGTGGACGACGCTCGTGAGCACCAGGAGTGCCAGCCGGAGCCCGCGCCGCGGCAGCAGGTATGCAACCCCGGCGGCGACTGCCGGAATGAGCAGAATCGCAAGAAGAAGCATCGTGCGCCCCGTCAGTCCGCGATGGCCATGGCGATCATCACGACTCTCGAAGCTCCACGAGATTAGCAGCAGAAATGGAGTCGAACTCGCGATTGATGTGGAACACGACGATCCCCATGACAAAGACGGCGACGAACACGTCCAGGAGGACTCCGATTTCCACCAGGAATGGAACCCGGCTCAACTGCGTCAGCCCGAAAAGGTACACACCGTTTTCCAGTATCAGATATCCCACGACCTGAGTGATTGCCTTGCTGCGCGTGACGAGGACGAGAAGACCAATAATCAGAGTCGCGAACGCGATCGGCACGAGTAGTTCGACCTTGGTGATGATTGGCAGACGGTTTGCCAGCGCGAACGAAGCTCCGACTGCGAGAGATCCGAGGAACAGCGAGGCCATGTAGCCAATTGCTGGTTCTACTTCGCGTCGAACAGCCGCTTCGCGCATGGCCCACCGGAGGAACAAGGGCAGAACGATGCCCTTGATTGCGACAGTTCCCGCGGCAAGTACCATTGCGTGCACCGATCGGGGATCGTCGATCACCAGCGACAGAATACCAAGGAGCACTCCCTGAATGGCGATCGCGCGGATACAAGCACTGAGACGTGAGGATCCCAGAACGGCGAAGTCCGTCAGCACGATCAGGAGCAGCAGTAGTTCCGCGAACTTTCCGATGTTCATTACTGCAAGAGGAGTATGAGGGCGAACGCGGAGAGAGCTGAGCCGCCGGCGATGTAGAGCGGCACTTTCGGCAGCCGCAGGCGAGCCATCGCGGATTCCACGATCCCAATGCCAACGCCGACCACGAACAGGCCTGCAACCAGAACACCGAGACGCAACGCGTACGAAAACTCCATGGCGGGAACGATGACGCGCGCCAGCAGCGCGCCGATGACTGAGAGCTTCAACGCGTTGGCATAAAGAATCATCGCGAGGTCCGGTCCGCTGTGATCGAGCACGATCACTTCATGAATCATCGTCAGCTCGAGATGCGTCGTTGGATCGTCCACTGGTGAGCGGGAGCATTCCGCCAGGAGCAGCACGAAGAGACCGGCGACGATCATGATGACGGCCGGTGCCGAGGACGACCACGTGTCAGCCAGCGCCGGCGAGCCGAGCATGCCACTGAGCGACAGCTGGTGCGTCGCGACACTGAGTGACGCCAGCGCGATGAAAAAACCGAACTCGACGAGCGCGGCAAACGTCACCTCCCGGCTCGCACCCATGCCCTCGAAGCTCGAGCCCGTGTCGAGCGCGCCGAGCACCAGCACGAATCGTCCGAGCGCCAATATGTATGCAAAGGCAACGACATCGCCGGGAAATCGGAGCAGGGCCGAGCGGCCATCCAGAGGGAGCATCGAGGCAGCGACAATGACGCAAGTCACCAGCGCGATCGGCACGAGCCGGAAAACCACGGTCGTCGTACGAGAATACACGGAGCCGCGCCGAACAAGTTTCCACAGATCTGAATAGAGTTGCCAGACGGGCGCGCCTCGCCGCGCCGTGAGAATCGACCGAGTCCGGCTGGCGATGCCCGGGATAAGGGGCGCGAGCAGCATGACGAAAAGGAGCGTAGCCGCCCGCATCATGAGCTCAGGCATCGGCTTCACCGGCCGCCCGCGCGCACGAGCAGATATGCGAGCAGAGCCACCACTGTACTGATCACGTACATCAAGTAGCGACTTAGACGCCCTTGCTGAAGGGGCCGCAGCCGGAGCGCGGCGCGCTCGATCACTCCCCACCACGGTATAACCGCGCTGTCCAGAACCAGATCGACGGGTTCGGAATGAAAGACGCTGGCGCCTCTATGTGTCCGAACGCCGCTCAGCCTGCCGAAGATTTCGAGCAGCGGCGCGGCGAACGAAGATGCTGTGTACTGCATGCGCGCGCTCGGCAGCCCATATCCGCCACTCCAGGTTTCGGAGTACCGCACCGGAGCGGTTCTGCGCAGTCGGTGCGCGATCAGCCAGATTCCCGCGGCGGTAAGCGACAGAACGGCCGCCATTATGGAGATCTCTTTCGCGCCTACCGCTGCTGCCATTGCTCCGGCATCCGGTGGCGGCAGTGGCATCCCCGCCACGAATGCTCCCGCGATCAACATAGGCGGAAGGACCAGCACCGGGAGGCAGCCGATGAATACGCAAACCGCGGCGAGTACGAGCGGCGGACCATCAAGCAGGAGACCGGGCTTCGATGCGGTGAGGGCCCGCGAGGTTCGAGGCGTGCCGAGAAAGACAACTCCGCCAACCTTGACGAAGCAGGCAAGCGCCAATCCACCCACCAACGCCAGACCCGGCACAGCGAGCACGGCGATGCGCAGAGCATCCGTGGAAAAACCAGCGCGAAAGAGAGTCTGAAACACAAGCCATTCGCTCACGAAACCATTGAGCGGTGGCACGCCGATGATCGCCGCCGACCCCACGGCGAACGCCAGCCATGTCAGCGGCATTCGCCGCGCCAACCCGCCAAGCTCCTCCATGTTGCGAGTGCCCGTGAGCCGGTACACAGCGCCGGCACCAAAAAAAAGAATACTCTTGAAGAGCGCGTGATTGAGCGTATGCAGCAGCGCCGCGCCGTAGCCGAGGATCGCGAGCGACGGGTGGCCGTATGCGGTTCCCAGCGCGCCAGCGCCCATTCCCATCAGGATGATGCCGATGTTCTCGACGCTGTGATACGCGAGCAAGCGTTTGATATCGTGTTGTGCCAGCGCCCACAGCACGCCCAGCACCGCGGAGGATAGACCGAGTCCGAGCACTAGCCATCCCCACCAGGCGGGCGGAGGCCCAACAAGCGTGATCACGCGCAGCAGCCCGTAAACCCCGACCTTGATGAGAACGCCGGAAAAAAGAGCAGATACATGAGATGGTGCAGCCGCGTGCGCGGGTGGCAGCCAGAAATGGAGCGGAACAAATCCAGCCTTCACGCCGAACCCAACAAGGGCGAGAACCAGCACCGCTATTCGGGCGCCGCTTGGGCTCGTCGTACCGGTCGCGAGCGCGCTGAAGGACCAGTCGTTGCTTGCCCGCGCCAGCACCGCGAACATCGCGAACAGCGCCAGCGTTCCAGCGTGCGTGGCGACGATATAGATCAACCCTGCCCGGCGCGCCTCGGCGTGGCGGTACTCGGTGAGAATGAGGAGCAGCGAGCCGATTGCCATAAGCTCCCACGCGCCCATGAACGGCATGATCGCCTGTGCGCACAGCACCAGTGCCAGTGCGACCAGCTCCAATGAGAAGAGCGCGTGACATGGCCACGCCGGAGTGCGTGGATCGAACGCCATGTAGCCGACTCCGTACACCGCGGCCGCAGCGCCTACGCCGAAGAGCGCGACCAGGAACACGGCCGAAAGAGGATCGATACCGATGATCCAGTCGCCGCCGGGAAGGGCGCTCGAGAATACGGAGCTCGTGGCCGTTCCGGAATAAAGGACCTGGACGGCGGGCACCACACCGAGACCACATCCCAGGACCACCAACGTCGCGAACAACGTATTGCCGTGCCGATGGTTGCGCATCGCGATCACCGCCAACGCGGCCGCTACGAGCAGGGCAAGTCCGCTCAGCAGGACAATCATTCCGCTGGCTCCGGGCGCGGCACCTGGAATGAGCCCGTGTTGCGCGACGTCTCGATGAAGTCCAGACGCTCGAGGATTTCCACGGCGTCCGCGCCCGAGCCAAGCATTTGCCGGAGGGTGCCATCGCGCAGGACAAAGCCGAGACGCGCGAGAATTCGCAGGTGCATGGGCACGGTGGGACTCACAACCATGAACAGTGCGTGCACGGGCTTACCGTCCAGAGCCCCGAATTCCACTGGACTACGCAACAGGCAAAGCGTCAGAAATGGGCGAGCTACGTGGAGCACGATCGGATTTCGCACGTGCGGAATGGCGATGCCATCCCCAATGCCCGTTGAGCCCAGAGCTTCCCGCGCTTCAAGAACGGCCAACAGAAATTGTCGGTCCTGTTCCGGCGGAAGCGGCAGCCGTTCCACAAACCCGGCCAGGATCTCGTGCTTCGTGCTGCCTTCCACATCATGAAAGATTCCACCTTCCCGCAGTAGCTCCGCCAGCGGCGGGACTTCGTCGGGAGATCGGCGAGCGTCTTCGAGCAGCGCGCGGGAAACCGAGACTCCCGATTCGACGGCCCACTCCCACACCTCGATCGGATTGAAGTACATCTGCTCGTCAACCGAGTGCGCCGGCAGCCCTCGCTGGTTGATCCAGCGGCGGACCGTCGTGTCGTTGACTCCCAGATAGCCCGCGGTCTGACGGAGTGTCAGCTGCACTGTTCTTGGGGAAAAAGGACTCTGCCAAACGGCGAGACGCCAAACGGCGAGACGCCAAACGGCGCGCAAGTCTGAATACTACTACGATTGTTGACCGACCATTTTGTGACCAGTATATTGGATTTCCCGCCAGGAACGTGCTCCCACCGGCCACGGTGGCCGAACGCTGACCGACAGAGGCCGTTTTCTTTGCTCGTTCCGAAGTTATTCACGACACTAAAGTCGTATACCCGCGCCGAGTTCACTAGCGACCTGACGGCAGGTATCATCGTTGGGATTGTGGCGCTCCCGCTTGCCATCGCTTTCGCGATCGCGAGCGGTGTCACGCCGGAGCGTGGTTTGTGGACCGCTGTCATTGCGGGATTCATCATTTCGGCTTTGGGGGGCTCTCGTGTGCAGATCGGGGGCCCGACCGGAGCATTCGTGGTGATCGTGTACGGGATCGTGCAGCGCTATGGATACGACGGATTAGCCGTAGCGACTCTCATGGCGGGCGTCTTTCTCGTCTTCATCGGCGCGGTTCGACTCGGCGCGGTGATAAAGTTCGTGCCGCACCCCGTCGTTGTGGGATTTACCAGCGGCATCGCGATCATCATCCTCTCGGGCGAGGTCAAGGACTTCTTCGGCTTGCATATGAATGCCGTGCCGGCGGATTTTCTCGCGAAGTGGCAGGCGCTGATCGGAAACGCTCACTCGGTGAATCCATATGCTGTTGCCGTGAGCGGGCTGGCATTGGCGATCATAGTGATCTGGCCGCGGTTCAGCCGGCGTATCCCGGCGCCCTTCGTCGCATTGCTGGTGTCCACCGCGGTTGCGCAAGCATTACATTGGCCGGTCGAGACGATCGGCAGTCGCTTTGGAGCCATCAGCGCATCGTTCCCTCACCCCGCGCTCCCGCACGTTTCGCTTGCCCAGGCGACCGCGCTCGTGGGACCGGCGTTCACGATTGCGATGCTCGCCGCGGTGGAGTCTTTGCTGTCCGCAATCGTGGCCGACGGGATGATCGGCAGCCGCCACCGCTCGAACATGGAGCTGGTTGCGCAAGGCATAGCAAACATCGCCTCGCCGCTCTTCGGCGGAATTCCGGCTACGGGAGCCATCGCGCGCACAGCCACGAATGTAAAAAATGGCGGGCGTACGCCGGTCGCGGGCATTGTCCACGCGCTTACGCTGCTTCTCATAACGCTCTTCTTCGGCCGTTGGGCGGGCCTCATTCCAATGGCGACGCTGGCGGCGATTCTGGTAATCGTCGCATACCATATGAGCGAGTGGCACTCGTTCGTCGCCGAACTCTCCGCGCCAAAGAGCGATGTCCTGGTGCTCATCGCGACTTTCCTGCTGACCGTTCTCGTGGATCTGACTGTGGCGATCGAAGTGGGAATGGTCGCTGCCGCTTTCCTGTTCATGCGGCGAATGGCCCAAGTCACGAACGTCAGTTCGGTGACCCGCGAGCTGGAAGACGAAGGCGATCCGTACTCCACAGATCCAAACGCGGTGATGCGGCGTGACGTACCGGCGGGAGTAGAGGTCTTTGAAATCAACGGACCGTTCTTCTTCGGTGCGGCGGAAACGTTCAAGGAAACCCTTAGCCACATAGCCGGGAAGCCGAGGGTGCTGATCATTCGCCTCCGCAACGTTCCCTCCATCGATTCTACCGCCATGCACGCATTGAAGGACGTCGTGCATCGGACGAGAAAGGAGGGAACAGTCGTGCTGCTCTCCGATGTGCATACGCAGCCGCTCATAGCGCTTGGGCGATCGGCAGTGCTGGATGAGATCGGCGAGGAGAACCTGTTCGGGAACATCGACGACGCGTTAAACAGAGCAAGGGCGCTCCTCGGACTCCCAGCCGTTGAGCGGCCTGAGTTCGCTACTCCTACCGTTGCGAGAGAAACCCCGGCGAAAGGGCTTGAGGTCTTGGACGATGAAACCCTGGATCGCGGGCGCGGACGACGATGAACGAAGCTCGCAGGCAGCGAGCGGCGCCGACAAGCTGATCGTCAACCCATCTCCCGGACTAATAATGCGTCGATACGTCAGCCTCCTCACCGCTCTCGCTGCGCTGCAAGTCGTTAGGCCGGCGCACGGCCAAGACTCGCGTCCCGCTCCGCATCAACCAACGTTCGCGAATCTCGGCACGTGTCGACTTGCGAGCGGCGCGACAATCGAGAGTTGTCGATTGAGCTACCGCACCTTCGGGCACCTAAACGCAGCCCGCACGAACGCCGTCCTCATCCCGACATGGCTGCTGGGGCGCTCGGAAGACTGGATCGGAATGTTCGGAGATAACGGATGGGTCGATACGACGCGGTTCTTCACCATCGTCGTCGATGCGTTGGCCAACGGGCGATCGTCTTCACCCTCGAATACACCGGCCGCGGGCCGCGCTGCCTTTCGCGATCTCACCATCGCGGACATGGTCGATGCGCAGCACCGGCTCGTCGCGGAAGTAATGAAGCTGCCACGCCTTCACGCCGTGCTCGGCATCTCCATGGGCGGGATGCAGGCCTTCGAATGGGCCGTTAAGTATCCGAATTTCATGGACGCGGTCGTTCCGATCGTGGGCACCCCGCAGGCGGGAGCCTTTGATCAGACGTACACGTCCGCGTATATAAGCCTGGTCGAGAACGGTCGGGCGCACGGCGTTCCCGATGATTCCGTCTGGAATCAGATTGCCCTCCTGAGCGAGATGCATCTTCGTACGCCGCGCGCGGTGAATAAGGACGGCGTCACCGCCACGGCCGCTGATGTCGCGCGAAGCGCCAAAGAGCTCAGCGCCAACTGGACGCTGGAAGATTTTGCGTCGCAGGTTCGCGCCGCCCGAAGACAGGACGTCGCGGCGAATTTCGGCGGCGATCTGGCCCGTGCCGCCGCTCAGGTGCGGTCTCGCATGCTCATCATCTATTCGTGGGACGACCACAGCGTCAGCGCCGAGTCCGCGGCAGCCTTTGCCAGGTACGTGCATGCGGACACGATCTCGGTCGCAAGCCCGTGCGGACATCTTTCAACTGGATGCGAAGGGGCACGGATCACGCCTGTAGTGAGGCAATTCCTCGCGAAGTGATCGCCACTTCGATCAGGTGAACTATCATTCCGTCGAAGTTCTTGTTACGAAGCTCTCGCTCAGCGCACGTGTGCTATCGGGGTCAGGGTATCCCTTATTGCGCTTGCTGAAATTTCAGCATACTGTAGGACATCGAAGACACCGGGAATGCGTATGCGAGTGTTCTGCGTCGCTGGCGGTCTGATCTCCACTCTGTTGCTGGTCGAACCGCTGCAAGGTCAGGAGTCCAAGCCGGAATCATTTCGCTCTCGGGATGTAGGGCTCGACCTATCCGTCGATTTTGCGGAAGAACGGCTCTCCGGCTCGATGACTCTCGAGATCGAGAATTGGACGAAGGAGCCCGCATCGCGAGTCTCATTCCTTCTGAACCGGCTCATGGAAGCGTCCGCGGTTCGGGACGGTGCCGGGACGCCGTTGAATTTCACCCAGGACGTCGTGCGTTTCCTTGACACGCCGATGCGGCAGGTGACTCAGGTTCTCGTCGACCTCGGCAAGCCTGTGCCGCCCGGCGGCCACACAGTCGTGCGGCTGGATTACGCCGGGAATCTCGTAGGCTACACCGAGGTCGGTTGGCTGTATGTGAAGGATCGGATCGACACGGCCTTCACGATCATTCGGGAGGACGCGCTGGCATTCCCACGGATTGACGGCGTCGTTGATGCATCGAACCGGCGCGTTCCCACCGTTCCGTTCACCTATCGGGCGTCCGTCCGTGTACCATCAAAGTACGTGGTGGCGGCGGGTGGGAAACCGTCACGCGTGATCAATGCTGACGGCACGACTACGTGGAAGTACGTGTCGGGAGTTCCATCTCCCTTCATAAACATCGCCATCGCTCCATTCGATACGCTCTCTCAGGGAGGTGTGCGGCTCTTCTTCTTCCGCGGCGACAGTATTGGCGCACGCCGACTCATGTCAGGCGCTCAGGCGGCCCTCATTCTGCTCACCGCGTGGTTCGGTCCGCTTCATTCGCCACTCAATCTTACCATCACCGAGATTCCAGACGGCTGGGGCTCGCAGGCCAGTCTGGTGGGAGGCATCATCCAGACGGCGGCGGCGTTCCGAGACAGCACACACATGGGAGAGCTGTATCACGAACTGTCTCACCTGTGGAATGCACCCGACCTGGAAAATCCATCGCCACGCTGGAACGAAGGGTACGCGATGTTCATGCAGGACCTGCTGCACGAGCGGATAGACGCATGGCCGAAACGCCGGGAGTCGGAGATCGAAGACATCGCGACCGTGAAGAAAATGATCGCGGCCGACTCATCAATGCGCCGGGTTCCGATGATCGATTATGGGACGGCAAACAAGACGGGCCGATCGTACCGGGTAGGCGCGCTGATGTTCGCGACGCTCTTCGATCTCGTCGGGCAACAGGAGTTCAACAAGATCGTTGGCGGCTATTACCAGCAGTTTGGGCCGGGCGGTACGACCCGGGATTTCATCAACTTTGCGAAGCGAACCTCGTCGCGCGACCTAACCGGCTTCTTTGACGACTGGCTGCTCTCTACGCGCTGGGTGGATGTCCTCGCCAACTCTACATCTATCAGCGATCTGGTCGCGCATTACAGGCGCGGAGCCGCGACGCGAGAAAGACTTCCGATGTTCCCGACAATCTGATGGCTGGTTTGAAGAGCCCAAGGTCCGCACCAAGTTACTTGGCGGATATCGCTCGCATCAGACTTCCGTCGTCGCCGCCCAGCTCCCATATCACCACTCCTCCCAGCCCGTGCTCGCGCACGTACCGGACTTTCTCGCCCACTGATTCCGGATCGTCGTAGCTCACCCACGTTCCGCTGGTCGAATCGTATAGCCACGGGACGCGAGCCTTCGATTCCCAGTACCGGACGTAGCGGGAATTCTTGAGACGCGTCCGCGCGAGAACATTCCAATCACCGTCGTGCTCGCGCCACGCGGCCGGCTTGTCGGTGCCATTCTGAAATAATCCATTGCTGACGTTCGGCACGCTGCCGTAAGCGTGTCCATAAAATGGAATGCCGAGGAGAAGCTTGCGGGCGGGGACCGCGGCGTCGAGGAATGCGTGCATCGTCACATCGATATTCACCGAGGGGTCTATATCTCCCCTGGCTGCGTACAACGGCGCGTTGAAGTTGGTCCTGCCCGGAGCCGAGTGGTAATCGTAGGTCATGACATTTATGAAATCGAGCAGCCGCTGGATCTGCCCGATCTCGAGGTTGTCGATCTCCTGCAGGCGCGCTGAAGCGGCAATGGTGAGCTCGTAATGCTTGTTGTCGGTCGCGCCTTGTGCGTCGAGCTGCCGGCGCAGCTCGCGGAGCAGGAGAGTAAAATTCTTCTTGTCTGCCGGCCGCTCGAGGTTCCCCTCCAATCCTCCCTCGACCGGAAACTCCCAGTCGATATCGATGCCGTCGAAGAGCCCCGGCCTTTGACGAATGAAGAGGTCAAGCGCGGATTCGGAGAACAAGCGGCGGCTCGAGTCGGTGAGCGCGGCGTCGGAGAACTTTCCGGAGTCCGTCCAGCCGCCGATTGAAATGGCCAGCTTCAAATGTGGGTTGAGTCCTTTCAGACGCTCGAGCTCCGCGAAGTTTCCGCCGGGGTTCACGGCTGCCGTCGAATCACATTTGCCGATGTCGACGCAAGGATCCGAGAGCACAACGCGACCGTCTTTTCCAATTTTCGCGAACGCGTAGTAGATATGCGTCAGATCTTTCGCGGGCAGATCAGCGATGCGAGTTCCCTTGCTCCGCACATCCCACGAAGCGAAGTAGCCGACGACGCGGCCGCCTCGATCGACATGCTCTGACCTCTCCATTGTTGGCTGCGGGTCCGCGGAGGCGTCTGAGCCGGCGGTGGCCTCGGAGACGGGTATCGCGCGTGCGCACGCGAAAAAAACCACGAGAACGAAGGAAAGCCGATTGAGACGCATTGGTCGAGTCGGGAAAGAATCTTCGAATGTGCCCTACGATTCGCCTGAGCGGAATAGCTAGAATGCGAGGTCATGAAGGCCATCGAAACGATCGGAGGCATTATGGGTCACAAAGTCGAAGACGCTGCATTGGACACACTCTTCCGCGAGGCGCGCACGTACGCGAAGTGGCAACCGCGGCCGGTTTCGGATGAAACGCTTCATGATCTCTACGATCTGTTGAAGTGGGCGCCGACAAGCGCGAATGCCGAACCCGCGCGGTTCGCGTTTCTTCGGTCAAAGGAATCAAGGGAACGCCTTCGGCCGGCGCTGGCCCCACTCAACATCGAAAAGACGATGACCGCTCCAGTCACTGTGATCGTGGCGTATGATTTGAGGTTCTACGCGCAGCTGCCGAAGCTGTTCCCACAGAATCCCGGGATGGCGAAGCACTTTGAGAACAATCCTGAGATGGTCGAATCGACCGCCAAGCGGAATTCCAGCCTTCAGGGCGCATACATGATCATGGCCGCGCGCGCGCTCGGTCTCGATTGCGGGCCCATGTCCGGATTCGATCATGCCAAGGTGGACGAGGAGTTCTTTGCCGCCGGCAAGCCCTGTTTCGGCTGCGATCAGGAATTTTTCCCCGAAGGGCATGTCAAGACGAATTTCATCTGCAACCTTGGGTACGGGGATCCATCCTCGCTGCACCCGCGACTCCCCCGCTTGGCGTTCAACGAGGCGTGTTCGCTCCTGTGATCCCGGCCGCGCCCACATAGTTATGACGCTGCACCAGGAGACCGACGACGAGCATTGCGACGAGCAGTGCTCCGCCGAGGCGCGTTGGGCGACCCCGCCGCCAGACGAGCTGCGGAATCCCGAGTCGCAAGCACTCCGCAATGATCACGAGTCGCGCGACCCACCGTCGCGACCGCCGGGCGTGCATCCCGTCCTCATCCAGCCAGAGGTCCGTCAGTGCGGGCTCGAACACGCGCTCGCGAAAATCGCCTGGCAGCAGCCGGGCGAAAGCCTGAAGCACCGCGTCCTTACGTGCCATGGGCGAGGTCACTCCGACGCGCCGTCGTCCGCTGATAGAAGTCACGTGACGTTTTCCAGGCTGTCATTCCGCTTGCGAGCACCTTGTAGTGGCGCTCCCGGATGATCTGGCCGTCGACTATCTGCTGCTCGTACCGTCCGGATACGAATCCGGCGTCCTCGAGCGTGGCCATCATCTGATAAAATCCCGGGCCGCTCTGCCGAACGCCTGCCGCGCGCAAGCGCGTGCGAAGGTCGCGCCCTCGGGCCGCACCGCGCAGCAACTCCGCGATCACGAGAAACTGCAAATGGGTCAATGTTGGTAACGGCATTGACTAGTGATATAATGGGGCCTTACGTTAGTCAAGGTTTGTTCTCAAGTACGGCATCCCGCAACAAGGCGGGGCCGTCGCCGATCAGGGGAGACAATGGAAAAAAGCGCACGCTGGCCCCGGATCGCCTGCACGATACTCCTATGGACGGCCAGCGTCGTGGTCGCCCTCGGCATCGGGATAGCGGGCCTGACCAAATTCCACCGACCCAATCGTTGGGAGCCATTGTTCGTAGGTTGGGGCTACCCGCCATGGGTCTCCATGGTGGTCGGTATCGCCGAGGTGTGCGGCGCGATCGCGCTGCTCGTGCCGGCCGTCGCGTTGTATGGGGCGACCCTCCTTGCCGTCGTCATGGCTGGAGCGCTTATCACTTTGCTGCGCCACCCGGATGGCCCGCTCGGATGGGGCGCCACGCCGTCCGTGTACATCATTCTGCTCATCATCATCGCTGTTTGCCGGTCGAGGCGACGACCGCTGCCTCAGGGTGACTAGGTGGCTGCGAGAGGGCACGCCCGCGTATCATTCCCGAATGAACCTCCCTGTCAATCCGCCGGTCCTCCCGATGCTCGCGAAGCGGGTCGGCGAGCTGCCACCCGGCGAGGGATGGATCTTCGAGCCCAAGTGGGACGGCTTCCGCGCGCTCTTCTTCCGTGACGGCGACGAGGTCTTCATTCAGAGCCGAGACGAGAAGCCGCTCAACAGATATTTCCCCGAGCTGATCGATCCGCTCAAGGCGCAGCTCCCCAAGCGCTGCGTGCTCGACGGCGAGATCGTCATCGCGGGCAAGGAAGGCCTCGAATTCGAAACGCTCCAGCTGCGACTACA
This sequence comes from Gemmatimonadota bacterium, assembly GCA_003134685.1. GTDB lineage: Bacteria > Gemmatimonadota > Gemmatimonadetes > Gemmatimonadales > Gemmatimonadaceae > UBA4720. Next base: position 394,674 of record PLCA01000016.1, read on the forward strand.
TCCCGCCGAATCGCGCGTGAAGAAACTGGCCGGCGAAATCCCTGCGTCGGTGGTCTTCTTCGATCTGCTCTGCGAGAATGACCGGAGTCTCTGCGACACGCCATTCGGCGAACGGCGCGCCAGACTCGAATCCTTACTCTCGGGCGCGGAGCCACCTTGCCACCTAACGCCCGCAACTCGGGACAGAACGATTGCTGCGGATTGGTTTCGCCGCTTCGAGGGCGCGGGACTCGACGGCGTCGTCGCGAAAGCCGAGGCCGGAACATACGAGCCGAACAAACGAGTGATGCTGAAAGTAAAACACGAGCGTGATTGCGATTGCGTCGTCGCCGGATTCCGCTGGCACAAGCGTGGCGGGAAAACCAGGGTCGGCTCGCTGCTGCTCGGCCTCTACGATGGCGACGGTCTCGAGCACGTCGGTGTCTGCGCGAGCTTCACCGATGTAAAGCGTCAGGAGCTGGTGAAGTTTCTCGATCCTTATCGTGAGAATGCGCTCGACAATCATCCGTGGCGCGAGTGGGCAGAAGCGCAGCCAAACGCCGACGCCGAGCCGCATCGCCGGCCGGGCGGCCAGAGCCGTTGGAGTGCGGGGAAGGACTTGTCGTGGGAACCGCTACGTCCGGAGCTCGTCGTCCAGGTTGCGTACGACCACATGCAGGGCAGCCGTTTTCGGCACACGGCGCAGTTCCGCCGGTGGCGCGACGACAGGCGCCCGCGCGACTGCACCTACGATCAGCTGGAGGTCGTGCCGCCGCACGAGCTCGCGGCTATCTTCGCAACGTCCCGCTAGCGGCGTTTTCGTCCCGCCGGCGGCGTTTTCATAGTCGTTCCCGGTCCGAACGCTAGCGGCCAGCGATGCCGACGATCACTTTTCGGACGACATGAGCGCCGTTAAAGCCCGCCGTCCATCCCGCCCGAATCGAATGCGAGCGCCACTGCTTGCGCTCGTTGCGGGATTATCCTGCGGCAGTCTCACTGATCCGGCGCTGCCCCAGAACGCTCAGCTCTTGATCCCGCCACCGGACTACGCGGGATGGTGGGCAATGGTGGAGTCGTGCTCTGGTCTTAGTGGATCACTCGAGAGCGTTCAGTGGTACTCGACAACGAGTCTGCTACGGAACCCAAATGAAACTGACGAAACCGTCGCTGGGTATTGGTCGCTCGCAAGCAATCGAATCGTCCTTTATGCGAACGATACAATTGCCGGAGCGGTCGTCCGCCATGAGATGCTGCACGCGCTGATACGTGCGGCGGGACACCCACGATCGGCGTTTCTCCAGGCTTGCGGTGGTGTCGTTCTGTGCGGAGAGGCATGTGTGCGCGATGCCGGCCCTCCCACCTCGCCCGCTCCCGGCACGCCGACGATCGCGCCCTCCGAGCTGGAGGTTACCAGCGCGGTGTCACCAGCGGCACCAACCTCCGGGCTCCATGGAGGTCTGGCGACCTTTACGATCTCGGTTCACAATCCATTTTCGCACCCCGTGGTTGTCTCACTTCCGAGCGGGTCCGGGAGTGTGCCTTACAGCTACGGCTACGCGATGCACGACGGTTCCGGCGCCGGCATCAGCAAGGGAGATTTGGCTCTGGACATAGGCGTCACCTATTTCGCGGCGGGCGAGACAAAGCGTGATGTGATCGATTTCTTCGTCATCGCGCCAGATTTTCCCTCCTACCAGGGCGGACCGGGCATTGGTGAAAGTCCAATCGCACTTCCGGTAGGGACGTATTCATTCCAAGGTGATTATGGTGGGAAAGCAGCGCCAACTTTGAGCGTAGTGTTGAGTCAATAGCGTACCCCGGAGACCTCTATGAGAGACTGCTCGATCCAGCTCACGAATCACGCCGGCGACCTCGCCCGAGTGGCGCAGGCGCTCGCCCACCGCGGTGTCAACATCAAAGCTCTCACAGGAATGTCCATCGGCGGCGTGGCGATGGCGCGCATTCTCCCGGATGACATCGTGGGAGCACGCAGCGCGTTCGAGGCAGCGAGCATTCGGTTCACGGAGAGCGAAGTCCATCTCGTATTGCTCGAAAACACGGCCGGAGTACTGGCCACTGTCACGGGCCGACTCGGCGATGCGGGCATCAATCTCGAGGCGATTTACGTAACCGGCACCGCGGATGATCTGGTCGAGCTGGCGATCGTCAGTGACAATCCCAAGAAGGCGAAAAAGATTCTTGAAGAGTTCTGACGAGGAGCCTCGATAACGATCTCTCGCTCAGGATGGGCGCTGGCGCTTTGTTGCCTGGCGCCGCTGCCGTCGCGCGCGCAATCCTGCTCTGCTCTCCGCGGCCTGCGATTGGAGAATACGACAGTCATCTCGGCGCAGTTGGTGGATTCAGGCAAGTTTGTGCCGCCGATAAGGGTGCGTCGGGCTTCACCGGAATTCTTCACTGCATTCAACACCTTGCCGGCGTTCTGTCGGGTCCAGGCGGTGGCTCGACCGTCGTCGGATTCGGAAATCAGCATCGAGGTCTGGCTTCCGGCCACTGGTTGGAACCGGCGTAACCTCGGCGTGGGTAATGGCTCGTTCGCCGGCTCGATCAACTACTACCGTCTCGGTGAATCGCTGCGCAACGGCTATGCGACTTCGTCGACCGATACCGGGCACCGCGGCAGGCCGAGCGAGTCGGCGTGGGCCGTGAATCATCCCGAGAAGCAAGCTGACTTCGACTATCGTGCGGTTCACGAGACGGCGCAGACAGCAAAAGCACTGATTCAGGCTTTTTATAACTCCGCGCCCACGCAGTCTTACTTCAGTAGCTGTTCAAACGGTGGCCGACAGGGACTTATGGAGGCCGAGCGTTATCCAACGGACTACGATGGCATCATGGCGGGAGCGCCGGCGACGCACTTTGGTTTCAAGACTTTCGTCACCGGCGATTTTGCGGCGTTCCAGAAGCGCGGCGGCAAGATCATCATCTATCACGGTGGAAACGATCGTCCCGAGGCGAATCTGAACTTGTTTTCGTCTGCGCGCAGGCGAATGGGAGATGAGACGGTTCGCGATTTCCTGCAGCTGTATCTGTTCCCGGGGGTGGGGCACTGCGGCGGTGGCGACGAGCCGAACGATTTTGGCCAGTGGCTGCGGCCGGGCGACAGTCCGCAAAGCAGTCTCTACGCGGCGCTCGAGGAGTGGGTGGAGAAGGGTGTCCGACCCAATGGCGTGATCGCCACCAAATTCGCGATTGACGGTGATCCGAGGAGCGCAGTTGTCAAAAGGCGTAGGATCTGCCCGTATCCGGGAGCTGCGCGCTCGGATCATTTGGATAGTGATTCGGCCGCGACGAATTACGTGTGCCCATAACCTGAACTGCAACTGAGAACTACGATCCTGCCCGCAGCCAGCTGATTGCAGCGTGCCCTTAGCTGCAAACGTCGGGACGGCCCTCGGCGGCGTGATGGCACAGGCAGTTGATTGTGCTCCTGACCCGTGACATATCTTCCCGGCATGCCATTCACGAAACGCGCACTCGGATTCTTTCGAGGACTCGCCCGGCACAATGAGAAGGCCTGGTTCGAGGCGCATCGGGACGAGTACGAGACCGAGGTACGCCAGCCGATGCGCGACCTGATCGAGGATCTCGACACTCGGTTCGCCGAGTTTGCGCCGGAGATCGGTGGAGATCCGAAGCGATCGATGTTCCGCATCAACCGCGACATTCGCTTCTCGAAGGACAAGTCGCCGTACAAGACTCACGCGGCCTGCTGGTTCCACCATCTGAACGCCGCTCGTACCGTCGGCGCAGAGGCGGATGAAGGGAGCGCCGGCTACTACTACCACTTTCAGCCGGGTGGGAAGTCGGCGCTCGGCGCAGGCATCTGGATGCCGCCGCGGCCGCAGTTGAAGAAGCTGCGCGACGCCATTGGCAAGGATCCCAAGGGATTCGACCAAATGGCGCGCTCGATTCCGCGCCGATTCGGTGGGCTTGATGACGAGGGCATGCTGAAGCGGATGCCACGTGGCTACGCCGACGATCATCCTTCCGCGAAATGGCTGCGATTCCAATCCTTCACCAGCGGCCGCACACTAACGGATGCGCAGGTGACCAGTCCGTCGCTGGCCGCGTTTCTGGCGCGCGAGTACGAGGCACTCCTTCCGCTCGTGCGATGTCTGAATGGTGCACTGGGCTTTAAGCCAGCTTCGAGGCGGTGACGAAAATGCGAACACGCTTCAGCTATGCGCTTGCGATTTGCTGCATCACTCAGCTCACGGTTGCACCTGTTCGTGCGCAGATGCTCCGCGTCGAAGCGCTGAAAACCGAATATCAACAAAATCCGATTGGCATCGATGTGCGCGCGCCGCGTCTCAGTTGGCGGATTCAGGCCGACCGACGCGGCACGATGCAGAGTGCTTATCAAATTCGCGTCGCTACCGATTCCGCTTCGCTGGCGCGCGCACCGCTGTGGGATTCCGGTAAGGTTTCGTCAGGTTCGTCAATCTTTCGGCCGTACGGCGGCCCGGCGACCCGCTCGGGCACTCGCTACTACTGGCAACTGCGTGTCTGGGATAACGAAGGGCGGATGTCGTCGTGGAGCCCGCCGGGGTTCTGGGAAACGGGCCTGCTGGACCGCGGCGACTGGAGCGCGCAATGGATCACTCCTGACCTCAGGGAAGACAGCTCCCGGGCGAATCCCAGCCCGATGCTGCGTCGCGAGTTCACGCTTGCGCGGCGCGTTGCATCGGCTCGACTCTACGTCACGAGCCTGGGCCTCAACCTGGTCGAGGTGAATGGCCAGCGTGTGAGCGATCACCTCTTCAGACCAGGCTGGACCAGCTACGACAAGCGATTGCAGTACGACACCTACGATGTCACCGCACTCCTTGGCTCTGGCGCGAACGCAATTGGCGTGACGCTCGGCGATGGGTGGTATCGCGGGCGCGTCGGTTTCGAGGGCAAACGGAACAATTACGGCACGCGACTCGGTCTGCTCGCGCAGCTCGTCGTTCGCTACGAAAATGGTCAGACTCAAGCAGTCGGCACAGATGGACAGTGGAAATCATCGACTGGACCGATCCTGATGTCCGACATTTATGATGGTGAGACGTACGATGCGCGACTCGACCAACCCAGCTGGAGTCGCGCCGGTTACGATGACCACACGTGGAGCGGTGTCCGGGCACTCAATGGCGTCGCGGCAGCGCTGATCGCGCCCGTCGGTCCTCCTGTGCGGCGAATGCAGGAGCTGAAAGCGGTTCGCATCATCCACACGCCAGCTGGCGAGATCGTGTTCGATCTTGGCCAGAACATGGTGGGATGGGTGCGCCTCAAAGTGAGCGGACCTGCTGGAACGACGGTGCGGCTGCGCCACGCCGAAGTCCTGGACAAGGCGGCCAATTTTTACACGGCAAATCTGCGCGACGCCGCGCAGACGGTGCGATACACACTGAGCGGAAAAGGCGTCGAAATCTTCGAGCCGCACTTCTCGTTTCAGGGCTTCCGCTACGTCGCCGTCGATGGCTTCCCGGGAACGCCAACGCTCGATGCGATCACCGGGATCGTGGTCTACTCCGACATGGCGGCGACGGGCACGTTCGAGACATCGAATGCGCTGGTGAACCGTCTGCAGCAGAACATCGTGTGGGGACAGCGCGGGAATTTCCTCGATATCGCCACCGATTGTCCGCAGCGCGACGAGCGGCTCGGGTGGACCGGTGACGCGCAAGTTTTCTCGCGCACCGCTGCGTTCAACATGGACGTCGCCGGCTTTTTCGCGAAGTGGCTGGCTGACGTCCCGGCGGATCAGCACGCCGACGGCGCGGTGCCGTGGGTGATACCCGACGTCATCGGTCGCAGCAATCCGAACTTCGCGGCGAGCGCGGGCTGGTCCGACGTCGCCGTAATCGTGCCGTGGAATGTCTATCAGGCCTACGGTGACACTGGCGTGCTGTCACGCCAGTACCCGAGCATGCGCGCGTGGGTGGAATACGAGCGCGCGCAGGCAGGCCCGAGTTTCCTCTGGACGAAAGGCTTTCACTTTGGTGATTGGCTCGCGTTCCAGACGACTCGTGCGGATTATCCCGGCGCGACGACGGATAAGGATTTGATTGCGACTGCTTATTACGCGCATTCGACAGATCTTCTGGCACGAACGGCGGAGGTGCTGGGACGCGCCGATGACGCGCGAAACTATCGGACCCTGTTCGAGAACATCCGTGCGGCGTTCCAGCGCGAGTACGTCACGTCGACGGCGCGGCTAACCTCGAACACACAAACCGCCTACGTGCTCGCCCTCGATTTCGATTTGCTTCCGGACGCGATGCGCGCCGGGGCAGCGCAGCGACTCGCTGATGACGTGCGGCGGATGGGACATCTCACGACTGGATTCCTCGGCACCCCGTCGCTGACGCGGATGCTGAGCGAAAACGGGCACCTTGACGACGCGTACAACCTTTTGCTCAATGACAAGTATCCGTCATGGCTGTACGAGGTGAAGCAGGGCGCGACGACGATATGGGAACGATGGGACGGCAAAAAGCCGGACAGCACGTTCGAGGAAGCGAGCATGAACTCGTTCAACCACTACGCGTACGGCGCCGTCGGCGATTGGATGTATCGGGTGGTGGCGGGTTTGAACAGTGATCCCGCGCAACCAGGCTACAAGCACATCATCGTGCGACCGCAGCCTGGTGGCGGCTTCACGCACGTCATGGCGACGCTGATGACCCCGCACGGTGAGGCGGCATCGGGCTGGAAGATCGATGGAGACCGTGTGCTAATAACGGTGCGTGTTCCCCCGAATGCGCGGGCGACCGTTAATTTGCCTGGCGCACGACTTCAGGATGTCCGTGACGGCAGCTCGCCGCTCGCTTCTACGGCCGGTGTTATGCGGTCGACGCAGGTCGGCGACACCGTGCAGGTCGAGTTGGGATCGGGTAATTACGAGTTCGCGTACGACGCTCCGACCTTGGTAAAAGGGACGGCTAAAAAGTAGGGATTTTGTCGATCACGTTTGACGAGAGGTCCAATGACAGCGACACGCCTGTGAAGATCAAGAAGATCGTCATCGGCGCATTGCTGGTCATCATCGGCCTTCCTGTCCTGTCGATCCTGATAATTCTGCTGTCCGTCTCGTTTGCCAATCGGAACAACGCCACGATCGTCTCTTCCGGGGAGAAGCGGGAGTACCTCCTGTATGTCCCCAGGAGCTACGACCCCACCGAGCCGACGCCGCTCGTGATCAGCATGCACGCCGCGATGAACTGGCCGGCGTATCAGATGAAGATCACTCAGTGGAATAAAGCCGCAGATGAGAGCGGCTTCATCGTCGTATACCCGGCGGGATCCGATCCCCTCCATCTCGGACCCAAAGCCTGGTTCATGGGCGGGTCGCGAAGCCCGTCTACAATGCCGGATGTCAGATTCATCTCTGAGTTGATCGACACCCTCGAGGCGCACTACAACATCGATTCGACGAGAATCTATGCGAACGGAATGTCCAACGGCGGCGGTATGGCGTTCGCGCTTTCCTGCACGTTGTCCCATCGGATCGCGGCTATCGGCGCAGTGTCGGCTGCTCAATCACTGTCGTGGAGCTGGTGCGCGGACTCCACACCCGTGCCGATGATCGCGTTTCATGGAACTGCCGATCCATTCGTTCCGTACAAGGGCGCGCCAACGGGGTGGTTGAACCCCACCGCGCCGTTCCCCAACATCACGACCTGGGTGGCGAGCTGGGCGCGAAGAAACCACTGCGCGTTGAACCCGATCGATTCTATTGTCGCCGTGGATGTGACGCGTCGCGAATACACCGACTGCGCCAGGAACGCATCCGTGGTGCTCTACACCATCAAAGGCGGAGGGCATCAGTGGCCCGGCGGCAAACCGATCCCGGAGTGGATAGTCGGGCGCCTGAGCAATAGCGTTGACGCCACCAGTCTGATGTGGGCGTTCTTTCGCGAGCATCCGCTCGTCAGGAATTAGCAAAGCCGTAGTCGCCCCTGTTCAACGAGGACAGTCTCGTGCCTTTCGGACGTTCGATCCTGCTGGCCGCGGCGCGAAGCCGGAGGCTCAACGATTTCGCTCTTCGGAGCGCATTCGTGAAGCGGGCGACGCGGACGTTCATGCCGGGCGAGCACGCTGATGATGCGCTCGAAGCCGGTGCCGCCATCGCCGCGAGCGGCCGCGGGCTGATCTTCACGCAGCTCGGCGAGGCGATCTCGAGCGCCGAGGCCGCCATCTCGGTGCGCGATCACTATCTCCGGTTCTTCGATCGGATTCGCGCGAAGGCGCTTCCGGCACAGGTCAGCGTCAAGCCGACACAGCTCGGTCTTGATCTCTCCTTCGGCGAATGCGAGCGCCATCTGCTCGGGCTGGCGGCCAAGGCGCAGGAAACCGGATCGGCGCTCTGGCTGGACATGGAAGACTCGAGCTACGTGGACCGAACGCTCCAGCTCTACGTCGCGCTGAAGAGAAATCACGCTTCCACCGGTGTCGCGCTTCAGGCGTATCTGCGTCGCACGCCGGAGGATCTCGCGCGGCTGATGCCGCTCAAGCCGGTGATCCGACTCGTGAAGGGAGCATACGACGAGCCCAAAGAAGTTGCGTTCGAGAAAAAGAGTGACACGGATAGGGCGTATTACTCGCTTGCAGTACGAATGCTGGACGGAGCGGGTACGGGCGCGTGCTCTCCCGTTTTCGGTACGCACGATCTCGCGCTCATCGCGCGAATCGCCGAGCGGGCGGAGGCGTCGGGCGTGGGGAAAGACAAGTATCAGATTCACATGCTCTACGGAATTCGCGACTCCGCCCAGCGCCGTTTCGTCGCCGAAGGGCACATCGTGAAGACGCTGGTCAGTTATGGATCGGCGTGGTATCGCTGGTACATGCGGCGCCTGGCCGAGCGTCCGGCCAACGTCTTGTTCGTCGTCAAGTCATTATTCGGGTGATGCGCAACACGTAAGGGCCGTATCTTCTAAGACAGGCGCCAGAAACTTTCACCCATCGGGCGCGTAGGTTTTCTATGGAGATGAGGATTTCGTCATGACTCGACGGGCCAAGTTGTGGCGAGCGGGTGCGGTGTTCTTCGGCATCGTCAACCTTGCCGGCATGGGGTTCGCCCTGGCGATGGATGAGACGATGCACGCTATGGCGCATGCGTTCCTCCTGTTCGTCGGCCTCGGCGCTTATCTGTTGTGGAAAACGGTGACCACCTGGGCCGCGGCACCATCGGCTGACCAGCTGACCCAAGCACCCCCGCTGCCGTCATCGGGCAGGGATTCGACGCCGAAGCTCGGCGATCAACGCATCGAGTACCTCCAGCGGTCGATTGATGCCCTCGCGCTCGAAGTGGAGCGCATGGGCGAGGCGCAGCGCTTCAAAGACAAGCTCCACCCGGAACGGGACGAGATCACTCCACGGAAAAAGGATCAGTAATGCGCCTTCTCATCCTTCTCAACGATCCGCGACGCTCGGGTGGACCGCACTACCGCACGGATTGGCGCGCAGCGGGAGTCGGCGCAGCGTGGGGCGGTGGCATCGGTGCCGTCATCGGGTTGACCTGGCCGTACGAACGCTGGCACCGCGTCATCCACTGACCCCGGAACGCGATGAGACCTCGCTGGACGTTGCTCGGTGTACTACTTCTTGGCGTTGGATTGCTCTTGCATTTGCTTTCAGCGCGAGCGATCGGCGGCAGCTATCTGGCTTACAGGGATCACATCTTCGGCTTCGTAGTCCTCACTCTCGTGTCGGGCGCCATCATTGCGGGGCTTAGCTGGCGCTTCTGGAAAGGCCGTCATGACATCACGCTGCTGATTCTCGGTTCGGTGCAGACGATTGTTGGCATCGTGGTGTATATCAACCGGTTTAGCGTCCACGGCTGAGTGGACAATGGTTTAGCGGGGAAACACGGGGCGGACTAACGCGGATGGCGGCATGCCGTACGCCAGCTCGCGAAGCAGATCAAGCACTGCATCTCCGCCGACGGGACCGCTGGTCGGATCGATGATGTTATGCGGCAGACGCAACGAGTCCGGCAGCTCGAATGCAGAGACCGTGGCGCCATGTCGCAACCAGTTGCGCGCGAGCGCCTCCGCAGCAGATCCCTTAACCGTACGATCGCTGGCGTTCACCAACACGACGATGTCGCGCGTGAGTGACGCTTCGCGCGCCGCCTCGCCCAGGATGGAGCGCCCGAGCTCGAGGATCTCAGCAATCGCGCGCAAGTTGAATCCCGGTTCCCGGTCGGGCCGCGCGCTATCAGGCTGCGATCGCCGCGCCATGCTCGGCAGATGGTCAGCAAGGCCGATCAGCGGCCGATCGAGGAGGGACGGGATCCGCCCTGGCTCGATCGCCGGTGCGATCAGGACCACCCGCGACACTTGGCGCTGCTGCGCGATCCATGCGCCTATCGTGCCGCCCATGCTCAGGCCGACAACCACCACCGAATCGCCAAGTCCGCGAGCTTCGTTCACGACGGAGTCTGCCACTCCTCTCAGTTGTGCCGCGGTCAGGGCAGAAAGCACACCGACATTCTTGCCGCGAAGACCATGCTGCGGCAGTCGCGGCACGTAGACATTGTTTCCGTCGGCGTGGAGCAGATATGCGAACGCCTCGAATTGCCGCGGGGAATCGGTGAGGCCATGAAGGAGGATGATCGCGCGCGCGGTTGGCGCACCACCGGCCAGCAAGATGCTTCGCGCGCCGGGGGCGGCAACGCTGTCGTCGACAGCCTGACGACGAGCGATCGCGGCGATAGAACTGGTGTATGCCGCCTGGTCCTGCTGCGCTGGCAGGCGTTGGACCACCGCTATCACGGCGAACCAAAGAGCTGCGGTTGGTCGAGCCCACATTTAGTTGCCCTTCCCCCGCGCTTCACGCCACGCGCGCGTTGGGTCATCGTCCGGGTCGGGCGTCTCCTGCGGCGGTCTGATCTGCTCCGAAACGTTACGTAGATTGACGCGGATCCGCGTCCACGTTGAGGATCGGCCGCGCATCGAATCGACCAGGACGTCATCGACGGCGAGATTTGACGCCGCATCTGGAAACTTCGCCTTCCACCGCTCGAGCCCTGCCAGCGCCGCCTCCCTGTCTGGCGAGTTGGCGACGACGATCAGCGGCATCTTCGCGCGCGGTTTAGCGAACCGTGCTGAAAGTTCCCTCGATGGTGCTCGCGTCGCTGTCTTCTTCACCGCTGCCTTCTTAGTCGCCGACTTTGTCGCCGACTTTGCGCGTGACGGAGCGACGCGTGTCGACTCGCCTTCCATCTTGCGAAAGTGTGGCGGCCAGGGCGCGTCGCCAAGTCCGGCTGCTTCGTCGCGGCCAGCTAGTTCAAGCAACTGTTCCAGTGAACCGGGCGTTAGCTCCATCCGCGCATTCGGATCCCCGATCGCTTTGAACCGCGCCGGCATAGTCAGCACCGTGAAATCGGCCGGCTCGCAATCCCGAACCTCCTCCCAGCGCAGTGGCGCCGAGACACGCGCGTCGGGCAGCGGGCGTATCGAGTAGGCAGAGCAGGTCGTGCGGTCCTTCGCGTTCTGGTTGTAGTCGAGAAAGACGCCGTGGCGCTCCTCCTTCCACCATTTTGACGTCGCGATCTTCGGTGCGCGCCGTTCGATCTCGCGGGACAACGCGAGGGCGGCGCGTCTCACTTCGGTGAACGACCACCGGTGCTGGATGCGAACGTTGACGTGCATTCCACGCGAGCCACTCGTCTTCGGCCAGCCACGCAATCCCATCTCCTCGAGCAGACCCTTAACCTCCATCGCCACCCGCCGCACGTCTTCCCATTCCACGCCGGGAATCGGATCGAGATCGATGCGCAGCTCGTCGGGATGATCGAGGTCATTCGTGCGCACGGCGTGCGGGTGCAGCTCGATGCAGCCGAGGTTGACGATCCAGGTGAGGCCGGCCGCGTCGTCGACGACCACCTCTTCAGCGGTGCGCCCGGATGGAAATGAGAGCGTGACGGTCCTCAGCCACTCCGGACGATTCTCGGGCGCGCGCTTCTGGTAAAACGGCGGCTTCTCCGCGCCGTCGACAAAGCGCTTGAGCATGCTCGGCCGATCGCGTATACCGGCGACGGCTCCGCTCGCGACCGACAGGTAGTACTGAACGACGTCGAGCTTGGAGAGCTTGACGTCGCGTGAGAAGTAGGGCTTGTCCGGATTGCTGATGCGGACCTCGCGCCCCTCAACCGTGAGAATCTCCACCGCCTCTTTCTTTGCCATCGTCTCTTTGCCCGGGAATCCTATTGCAGAAACTACAACGCCATCCGAGAGGCTCGTCCGTCCATGCCGGACTCAGCCCCTTGCGCCGCGCGGACGTCTATCCGAACCCAGCGGCGAATCAGGATCCAGATTGACGAACGTGAGACCACCCGCCGCGTCCACTTCGCAGCGGTACACCAGCACGTCCCCTTCGCTAGCAAATTCACGGCGTCGCGCTAGAAGATCGACCGCATCGAGCTCCTGTCGGGCGCGGAGCTCCGCGATGGTTGCCCACGGGAGCTTGCGACGATAGTCCGCGCATGCCGCCTCGATTCGACCGGCTGCTGATGGGCCGTGAAAGAGAAGTATCACGCGTCTCACCGCGTGCAGCTCCACCAGATACTTGCACTCGGCGCACATCTGTTGGGCCCGAACTGGATCGGTGCCGCTCGAGGCAAGCGCGCCGCCGCCGCCCGGAACATAGAAGCGGTCGTATCGTGTGATCTTGAACTCGCGCGCGAGAAACGCGTCGGTCGCTTCCTGCAACCGCCCATCCGAGCAGGCTACAACCATTGCGTTTGGTCGCGCCGGAGTCCAGCGAAGCTCAGGTTCCGTCACATCCGTCGATTCGATGGACTATCATTCGGTCGAAGTTACTGTTTCCGTGAAATGTCGCTCTTCAGTTCTGCTGATTCACAAGAAGCGAGGACAGACTCATTTGCTCCAACTAACACTCGTCGCAATACTGCTCGCGGGTGCCGTCTACATGTATTGGCGAAGCAAGCAGAGTCAAGAGCAACCGCCAATCGGTATGACGGACGAGCAAATCAAGCAACATTGGCGCAAGCTCGGCTTCTTCTGCGAGCTGGACGTTGAGAGGAAGCGATGGACACTGACGGGATCTCGAGCCGGGCTGCTCTACTTTCCTGACCTATTGCTCGGTTATGTCGCGGATCCACAAAACGCGCCGGACCGTGAGCACCAGCGTTACGGACCTTACGGATCTCTCGAAGTAATGACGTGGCCTGATGCGGGATTCGATGGCAACGCAATTCGTGGTTCTTTGACGGGTCTCGCCCGCCTCGCCGAGCTCATCGAGGCCAAACTTACTACCGCCGAACCCGGCTCGCGGATTGTGATCCGCGAGGAGTTCGCAGAGAATAGTCCATACTCTCTTGTTCTCGATGTCAGAGCGGATGGATTCGACCCGGCGTCAGCAGATCGTGAACGCCTGGGCGCTCCTACCGAACCGAAGCCCCCAGCTGACAAGAAACCATAGGGGAAACTCTCAGATGACTCTTCAGTGCGAGGGTGCGATCAGCTCGGCGGTGCCGATTCGTTAACCAGTCGCTCGTCGCGTTGAGCAGTCGTGGGCAGCCGGTCTCGTACACCAATCGCAGCCTCCGCGCGCGACAACAGGCGCTTGTCGTCAATCCGCGTCGCCCAATCCGCAAACGCCGCTGTTGGTCCCCTCCATTCCATTTGATCGACATTATCGAAGAGCGGCGCGTCGGTCTTCAGCGTGGCGAGCGTCTTAAACAGAATGGCGCGCTCGCGCCCAGCTCCGAGTGTCGCTGGGGGAAATGACTCGATCGGTCCGTACTTATTGAGTAGACTCGCGGCTGTGCTCTTTCCGATGCCGGGGATTCCTGGATAACCATCCTGCGCGTCCCCGACGAGGGCGAGAAAATCCGGGATTAGCGCCGGCTCGACTCCGAACTTCGCGCGCACCGCCTCGGCGTTCCGGACTTGCATGCCCTTACGGATGATCTGCACGACGCGGTCGCCACGCACGCTCTGCGCGAGATCCTTGTCGTTGGCCCAGATGCAGACTTTCTCGACACGCGGATCTTCCGCCGCGAGATGGGCGGCCGAGGCGAGGCCGTCGTCGGCCTCGAGCTCGATCATTGGCCAGACCGCGACTCCCATCGCGGCGAGCGCATCCTCGAGCGGGAGAAACTGCGCGTTGAGCACGCGGTCGATTCCCTCGCCCGTCTTGTAGTCCGGCCAGAGGTCGTTGCGAAAGGACTCGATCACGTGGTCGGTCGCCACGCCGATGTGGGTCGCTCCCGTCTCGACCATCTCGAGCACCGAGTGCAGCACTCCGGCAACGGCGGCGAGTGGTTTGTCTTTTCCCTCGTTCCAGCTGCGCTGGCCGTAGAAGTGGCGGAAAAGCTCGTATGTGCCGTCGATCAGGTGAACGATCACTTCTTCTGGCGCTTCGGCGCGCGCTTCAACAGCTCGCGCATGCGCTCGAGCTCCTTTGCGGACAAGCGCTGTTGCTGCACGAGGTGAGCGAGGAGCTTGATTGGCGACCCGCCATAGATCTTGTCCAGCACTCGGCCCAACGCGGTCTCTCCGGCTGCCTCGGCTTTGATCACGGGAAAGTAGACGTGCGTCTTACCCTCGCCGCGCCGGTGCGACACGTAACCCTTGATCTCGAGCGTTCGAATCATGCTGGAGATGCTCGTGTACGCGAGGTCCGGGTCGACCCGGTCCCGGACTTGGGTTACCGTCGCCTCGCCGCGATCCCAGAGCACACTCATTATGTCCAGCTCGCGCTGGGTCAGATGGAGATCTGTCATCGTGGGAGGAAGTTTACCTCGGTAGTGCGCGCGAAGTGTAGTTCGGGACTGGCGTTGTTGTGCTCGATGTCATTGCGTGGGATCCATGCGTGAGTACCGGGTGCGGCATCAACAACACGATGGCGAGTAGACCAAGCGCCAGCGCCGGCAACAGGAATCGCTGAACATGCCGGAGCGGCGTCGGCGCGAGGAGTACCGTTAGCCGGCGCTCCAACGTCCCCACCCCTCCGAGAAGCGCCGGTTGAAGACGCGGACCTCTGCTCGAGGCCAGCGCGACCTTGAGCAGCAGCTCTCCGTACGCAGTCGCGTCGCCCAGTCCGGATACTACCCGGTTGTCGCAGTCCATCTCGACCGCGAGGCACAGCCGCCGAAGCTGCCACCACATGGCAAGATTCCACGGCATCAGGATTAGCGGGAGCGAGGCTACGAAAAGAAGGCGCGCATCGTGTGACCTTCGATGCTCCTCCTCGTGACGGAGGACATATTGGCGCTGCGGTCGCGGCAGGGCGAGCACCCACCGCGGGACCAGGACGAGGGAGCGAAACAATCCGACCGTGGCAGGCCCGATCGAGTCGGTGACGACTACCGGAAAACCGTCGACGATTGAAGATCCATCAGCGTCGCCCCGTTCCCCGCGTGACAGACTTACCAGGCGTGACACGCGCCACGCATTGGCCAGGCCCCATAGCACGAGAACCGCGGAAACAGTGATCCACACGCGATTAATGCTCGTATCGTACGATTCGATACGCGCCCACCATGCGGGGTCCAACGCGGTGAGGTATGCCGTTCCGAACGCCTGCCCCAGAGGTGGCTGCACCGCCTGCTGCACATCAAGGACGGACACCATGTGGTGTCCCCGATAATAGCCAGGAAGGATCATGGAGATCGGGATGACTGCAAACCACAGCCAACGACGCGGAAACGTCGCTGGCAACACGCGCTCGACCAGGATCCCGGCAACGGCCAGGAGCATGCCGACGGCGTTGACATAGAGAATGCAGAGCATGATTGACGCGTTCCTCCTCCTGAGGCGTACGGGGAGAGGTCGCCCGCGGTTTCGTGAACGAGCCAACAATCGGGGCAAGGCCGCCATTCAATGCCGGTTGTTTGAAACTGAAAACTAAGTTATTCCGTACTCCGGGTAGATCCCCGCATGGCAGCCACGAGTCTCCGGAGAGGTGACAAAGGTGCAGCCCACATGACTCGCACGACGAACGCAAGGATTGCGGGCTTCACGTTCCTCTTCTACATCGCAGTCGGAGTCGCCGCCATGGTTTTGTTCGGCCGAGCGACTCGGGGAGAAGGGATGGCGGCGAAGCTCGCGAGCATCGCTCAACACGCGACATACGTGCGCCTCACGGTGATTCTCACGCTGCTCGCGGGTTTCTGCGCCCTCGTACTCGCCGTGACACTCTATGCGATCACGCGCGACGAGGATCCCGATCTCGCGCTGCTGGCCATGACGTGTCGTGTCGCTGAAGGCATCACCGGGATCTTCGTAGCGAGTACGCTGGGACTGCTGTGGCTCGCGACAGCCACGGGAACCGATGCACCGGACACCGCAGCAGCGCGCGCCCTCGGCGCGTTCCTTCTCAGGATGGAAGCGTGGAGCCCGGGCGCGATTTTCTTCGCCGTGGGCAGCACGATCTTCTCCTGGCTTCTCCTGCGCGGCCGGATGATCCCTTTGGGACTGGCCCGGCTCGGTGTGTTTGCGTCGGCCCTGCTCGTCGTGATCCTTCCCCTGCAGCTCGTCGGGCTGGCCGGCGGTTGGGTCACCACGTTCATGTGGTTACCGGCGTTGGTGTTCGAGCTGGCGCTGGCGCTGTGGCTCCTCGTCAAAGGCGTCGCCGCGCCGGCGGGGAGGCAATCGGCATGAGCTTGCTGCCTATCCACATCGTCGCTGGGCTGATCGCGATCGTTGCGGGATTCGTTGCGGTCTTTGCGCTCAAGGGAATGAAGTTGCACCGGAAGAGTGGGATGATCTTTGTCTACGCCATGGTGATTCTGTCGCTCACTGGTGCAGTGATGGCGACTTTCAAGCACCAGACCAGCAACGTGATTGGCGGTTCGCTGGCCTTCTATATGGTGACTACCGCGTTGCTTACGGTCCGTCGCCGCGATCGCGACTTTCACTGGATAGACGTCGGCGCCTTCCTGGTTGGGGCCACAGTTGGCGTTCTTGTCATGAAGTTGGGTTTTGATGCGGTGAACACCCCCAGCGGAAAAATCAACGGTGCTCCGGCTGGGATGATGTTCTTCCTTGGCAGCGTGGCACTGCTTGCCGCGTTGGGAGACATACGTATGATGCTGGCCGGCGGCCTCGAGGGAGCGCACCGCATCGCGAGGCATTTATGGCGCATGTGCTTTTCGCTGTTCATCGCCTCCGGTTCGTTTTTCCTGGGCCAGGCAAAGGTGATTCCGAAGCCCATACGCATTTTTCCGCTGCTCGCCATTCCGGCGCTACTGCCGCTGGTGCTCCTGCTCTATTGGCTGGCGCGGGTGCTGTTCACGAAATGGTATCGTCGTCGCGCCAATGATTTCTTCGAGCCGACGCCTGTTCCTAGCTCCGCTTAGCGCAACGAGGAACAATGGGCTTTTGCCTTGTGCTCAAGGGGCTACGCCCCGCTGTCAACATTTCACGTTGATGACCGCGAAATCCGGGTCTGCAGAACCAATCGCCTCGCTGCCCAACGGTCACACCGCTGCTGTCGCTTTGCCGGTGTCCGTGCACGAGCGCATCCAGGCTCTGGATGTCCTCCGCGGCATCGCGGTTGGCGGCATACTCATGGCGAACGTGCTGGTGTTCTTCGGTCTGATATTCATGTCACCGGATCGCGCCGCCGGCCTGCCTTCCGTAGCTGCCGACAGAGTCGCGCTATTTCTCGAACACGTCTTTGTCGACGGCAAGTTCTACTCGGTGTTCTCCCTGCTGTTCGGCATCGGCTTCGGCGTGCAGCTCGAACGCGGCGGCAATGCGGCGTTGCCGAGGTTCAAGCGGCGTCTGCGCATTCTATTGGGCATCGGCGCGATTCACGCCTTTCTGATCTGGGCCGGCGACATCCTGATGCTGTACGCGCTCCTCGGTTTCACCATGCCGTGGTTCGCGCGGAAGTCCAATCGCGCGCTCGTGCGGTGGACCGTGATCCTGCTTGCGGTGCCAACAGCGCTCTATGTCGTCGCGCTCGCCGTCTGGATGCTCGTCGGATCTGGCGCGACTCAGACACCGTCCAGCGCGGCCATGCCCGCGAAGATGCTCGCATACTTTGAAGCCATCGGCACGGGCGGTTTCAAGGATGCGTTCATCGGCAACCTGGTATTTCTCGGCGGCAGGTGGGCCGACCTGTTTGCTACTGTGCGCTTCCCGAAAGTGCTCGGCATGTTCGTACTGGGGCTCTGGACCGTGCGCACCGGCATCGCGCTCTCGCCGTCCAGCCGCCGCGCCACGCTTGTCCGGTGGGCAAAGCTCGGTTGGAGTATCGGCCTGCCAGCGAACCTCATCGCGGCGTGGGCGTTCGACCACTGGTCCTACCTGCCGCCGTCAATTGGAGGGCTCTTGGGAACAGCGATGCAGGGCGTCGGCGTTCCGATGCTTGCCCTTGGGTACGCCGCTACGGTTGGACTGCTGGTCGTTGACGGCCGGCGTTTTATCACGGTATTCGCGCCAGTCGGCCGCATGGCGCTGACGAATTATCTGATGCACTCGATCATCTGTGTCGTGCTGTCATACGGGTTCGGGTTCGCGCTCTGGTGGCGAATCGGCGCCTCGACCGCGATGGGAATCGCCGCCGCGATCGTGCTGGTGCAGATTCCGCTCAGCGCCTGGTGGCTCTCGCGCTTCCGCTTCGGACCCGTCGAGTGGATCTGGCGCCGTCTCACCTACGGCCGGCCGCTCTAAAATCCTCGGCCTGCCGTCGCCGTTTTACTTCGATGACTGAAATTCGGGCGCTACATAGATAAATTGCTTCTTCTCCACAGTCAGAAGCGCCCTTCAACTCCGACGAAAATGTCATTGATCAAAGCGTATGCGGCCCAGGGGCCGGACACTCCTCTCGCTCCTTTCCAGATCGATCGCCGAGCGCTGAGGCCGAAGGACATTCAGCTCGAGATTCTCTACTGCGGCGTGTGCCACTCCGACATCCACATGGCGCGCAACGAGTGGAAGCAGACGATTTATCCCATCGTTCCGGGCCACGAGATCGTGGGCAGAGTAACCGCGGTTGGCGACAAGGTCACGAAATTCCGGCGTGGTGAGCTCGCCGGCGTCGGAGTCATGGTCGAATCGTGCCGCGAGTGCGTCAACTGCAAGAAGGGTCTCGAGCAGTACTGCAAGGTGGGCATGGTGGGCACGTATAGCGCTCGTGACAAGAACGGCGATGTCACGCAGGGCGGCTATTCAAAGCAGGTCGTCGTCGACGAGAATTACGTTCTGCGCGTTTCCGACAAGCTTCCGCTCGCCGGAGTGGCGCCCCTTCTCTGCGCCGGCATCACCACTTATTCGCCGCTCCGCCACTGGAAAGTCGGCAAAGGCGACAAGCTTGGCGTGGTCGGGCTTGGTGGCCTCGGCCACATGGCGGTTAAGCTCGCAGCTTCATTCGGTGCCGAAGTAACGATGTTGAGCACTTCGCCCACCAAGGAAAAGGATGCGCGACGTCTGGGTGCGCAGAAGTTTGCGCTCACGAGCGATGCCGCGCAGCTCAAGCAGCTGGCTGGATATTTCGACTTCATCATCGACACCGTTTCGGCCAAACACGATTACAACCTTTATCTCCATTTGTTGGATACCGATGGCGTCATGATCTGCGTCGGCGCACCGCCCACGCCCGCCGAAGTGGCGGTGTTCAGCCTGATAGGCGGCCGGCGCAGCCTGGCGGGTTCGGGGATCGGCGGCATTGCGGAAACGCAGGAGATGCTGGACTACTGCGCGGAACACGGCATCACCTCCGACATCGAGGTGATCGACATCGCATCCGTCAACAAAGCCTACGAGCGCATCCTGAAGAGTGACGTACGCTACCGCTTTGTGATCGACATGGCCTCGTTGACCTGAGGGGCGTGCCCGTCCCGGGCGACGCCCTACGACGGGTCATTCATCAATCCTCCCGACACCGACATCGCAGATCCCTGTCGCCGCCCTTCCGCGCCCCGGGAAGAGTGCTACTTTGGCCTCGTCAAACAATTCATGGCCTTTGGCCAGGAGGGGTGCTCATGTCTGATCTCATGGCGTCCAAAACGGCGCGCCGGGGCTTCCTTGGCCGCATCGCCGCGGCCGCAGCGGTTGCCGGCTTGAGCGGCGTACTGCCATCGCGCGTGGCCGCCGAAAATGCGCCGAGCGGGGGCTCCGCCGACCCCGCGCTCGAGGCTTGGTTCGGGAAGATCACGGGAAAGCACCGCATGGTCTTCGACGCGCCGGAGCCGAATAGCGGTATGGTCGCCATCTGGCCGCGGGTCTATCTCAATTCCATGGACGCCACCTATCCCGGTCCGACGACGGCCGTCGTCATCCTGCGGCACGCGGCGCTTTCGCTCGCGCTGGGTGACGCTGTCTGGGCCAAGTACGGGATCGGTGAGATGTTCGGGATCAAGGACGGCGACGCGCCCGCCAAGCGGAACCCGTACGCCACGATCACGGGGCTTCCGATTCCGGGCCTGGGCATCGCCGAGCTGATCAAGTCGGGCGTCCTCGTGGGCGCATGCGACGTCGCGCTCACTATTTACAGCAGCGGCGCGGCCAAGAAGATGAGCCTCGATCCCGCCGCAGTGAAGAAGGAATGGATCGCCGGCCTGCTGCCGGGCGTGCAAATGGTGCCGTCCGGTGTGCTCGGGGTGGCCCACGCGCAGGAGCTCGGGTGCGGGTACTGTTTCGCTGGGTAACGGAAAGGGGGGCCAGGGCCCAGGAGCCTGGCCCCCGCCACAGGTCTCCACCGACGCGGTTCGGCTGAGGGACCTTTGCGGGTAGATTCAGTGCATGCACACCAACACCGCATCCAATCGTTCACCTCAGCGAGAACCGGAGAGCAATTCCCTCGCTGAGCGCTTGCGCGCAGCCGCGGATCTGCTCGAGAAGATCGTCGCCGATCGTTCTCTGCTTGCAGACATTCCCGAAGCCGATCGCAACCGGTTCCTGAATGCGGCCGGTCGCGTTTCGCGTCCCGACGCGCTCAGCCGGCGCCAGCTGCTGAAGGTCGTGAAACGGAATAAGCGAGCCGAGAGAGTACAACGCGCAGAGAGCGTGCTCGCCGCAACCGGCATCCGCAAGCTGCGCCGCGAGCCAGTCTTCATCACTTCGCCGAACATCTATCCGCCGAAATCGGGCGAGCTCCTCACCAGCGGCGCGCCGCATCCCGAAACTGAAGACTCTCGCAAGTGTTACGTCTGCAAGAAGGAATTCTCGACGGTCCACCATTTCTACGACCGCCTGTGCATCCCCTGCGCCGAGGAGAATTTCGCGAAGCGTACGGAGCTCGCGGATTTGAGTGGACGCGTCGCCCTGCTCACCGGCGGCCGCGTGAAGATCGGCTACCAGGCAGGGATCAAGCTCCTTCGCGCTGGTGCGCGTCTCATCGTCACTACGCGTTTTCCTCGCGACTCGGCGGCTCGCTACGCTCGCGAGCCCGATTTCCGCGAATGGGCCGACCGGCTCGAGATCTACGGCCTCGACCTGCGACATACGCCGAGCGTGGAAGCATTCTGCACGGAGGTGCTGGCGACGGAGCAGCGACTGGACTTCATCATCAACAACGCGTGCCAGACTGTCCGCCGCCCGGTCGACTTCTACGAGCACATGAGGGAAACAGAAACCGCGGCGCTGACCTCGATGCCCGCTCACGTGCGAGGCCTGCTCGGCACGTACGAGGATCCGCAAGCAAGCCACACGATCCATCCGAAGTCGGATGTCTCGCTTCTTGGGCGCGGGCCACAGGAGGATGGAAGTCTCTTTCCGATCGGACTGCTCGACCAGGATCTGCAGCAGCTGGATCTCCGGGGGCGCAACTCCTGGCGGATGCTGCTGGCCGAAGTATCGTCCGTTGAGCTGCTCGAGGTCCATCTCGTCAACGCAATTGCGCCGTTCATCATCAACGCGCGGCTCAAGCCGTTGATGATGCGAACGCCCGAGCGCGACAAGCACATCGTCAACGTCTCTGCCGTCGAGGGGCAATTCTACCGCTCGCACAAAACGATTCGGCATCCGCACACGAACATGGCGAAGGCGGCGCTCAACATGATGACCAGGACCTCCTCCGCCGATTATGTAGCTGACGGAATTCACATGAACAGTGTCGACACGGGATGGATCACGGACGAGGATCCGGAAGAGATTGCCGCGCGGAAAACCGCTGAGCATCGCTTCCATCCTCCGTTGGACATCGTGGATGGCGCGGCAAGAATCGTTGACCCGATTATTTCCGGGTTCAACACCGGCATTCATGTGTGGGGCAAGTTCCTCAAGGACTATCGCTCGACTGACTGGTAGAATCGCACGGAGCTGAACCAAGCCACCAGACCCTTCACCCAACATCATGTCCCCCATACTCGCAGAGCTTTTCGGAACCGCGATCCTCATAGTGCTCGGCGACGGCGTCGTCGCCAACGTCGTGCTTCAACGGACGAAAGGCCACGACTCCGGCTGGATCGTCATCACCGCTGGCTGGGCGCTCGCCGTCACGATCGCCGTCTACTGCGTGAACAGCATCAGCGGCGCGCACTTGAATCCTGCCGTTACGATCGCGCTGGCGTCCATCGGAGCCTTCGATTGGGCCAAGGTTCCCATGTACATCGCCGCTCAGATCGCCGGTGGATTCCTGGGCGGCGTCATCGTGTGGCTCGCATATCTGCCGCACTGGAAGGCGACGCCGGATCCGGTGAGCAAGCTCGCGGTGTTCTCCACCACACCCGCGATCCGTCAGCCGGGCGCCAATCTCCTGGCGGAGATCATCGGCGGATTCGCGCTCGTGCTCGCGCTCCTCGCAGTGATCTCGCCCGGCAACTTCGTGCCCGGCTCGGACTTGGCGAAGGGATTCGGGCCGCTGCTCGTCGGCGTGATCGTGATGGCGATCGGTCTCTCGCTTGGCGGTCCCACCGGTTACGCGATCAATCCCGCGCGCGATCTCGGGCCGCGGATCGCGCACGCCGTGCTCCCGATCGCCGGCAAGGGGAGCTCCGACTGGGGCTACGCGTGGATTCCGATCATCGGTCCAATTATCGGCGGCGTGCTCGGCGCGCTGGTGTACCAGATGGTGTGGAAGTAATGAGTCTATACCTTGCCTGGACCAATCGCTCGGCATGATGAACAGCGGTGCGATACGTATCGTCGCGGCGCTTTGTCTCGCAGCCTGCGACGGGAACGCGAGTGACAACAGCGCTGATCGATCGCCGGCGCTCCCACCCGGCATGCAAACGCTGCCTCAGACTCACGCCGAAGCGCGGCCGCCGGCAATTCCCTTTGACACAACCACGCCTCGTGTCTCGCCTCGCGTCATCCGAAGTTGGCCGCACGATACCGCGGCGTATACGCAAGGACTGGCGATCTATCGCGGGCGGTTGCTCGAAAGCACGGGACTTCTGGGCCAGTCAGATGTGCGCGAGGTGGATTTGGCGACAGGAAGCGTCCGTCGCAGAAGGGCGCTGCCCGCGACAGAGTTCGGAGAGGGAATAACTGTGGTTGGAGACCGCCTTTACCAACTGACATGGCGCGGCGGCCGGGGACACGTCTATGATGCCACTACACTCAGCCCAATTGACAGCTTCTCATATGCCGGCGAGGGATGGGGACTCACGACTGACACTCGCGTTTTGTACATGAGCGACGGCACCAGTCGAATTCGCGTGCTGGATCCAACCGGATTCCGCGAGCTACGCACGATACGGGTGCGCGAGACAGATAGCACGGTCTGGATGCTCAATGAGTTGGAGTGGGTGCGGGGTGAGCTGTGGGCGAACGTGTATCAGACAGATCTCATTGCTCGCATCGACCCGACAACTGGGCGTGTCGTGGGTTGGATTGATGTGGGG
Source organism: Gemmatimonadota bacterium (assembly GCA_003134685.1). Classification (GTDB taxonomy): domain Bacteria; phylum Gemmatimonadota; class Gemmatimonadetes; order Gemmatimonadales; family Gemmatimonadaceae; genus UBA4720. The sequence continues at coordinate 418,423 of PLCA01000016.1, forward strand.
AATTTGCTAACTGCAGCGCAACGCCAGGACGTAGCCAGGCGCGGCGGCGTCGCGAACGGCATCGCATTCGATTCGGTCAGGAATCGGCTGTTCGTAACCGGGAAACTCTGGCCCCGCTTATTCGAGGTCGACGTAGCCAGCATTGCGCGCTCATCGAACCGGCCATGACCACAGCTCGAATCGCTGAGATGGTCATCTTCTGCCCCATCAATCGCTCGTCATGATGAACAGCGGCGCGCCGTCGAACTCGTAAATCGGCCGCAGGCGATCCGTGTTGTAGTACTTCTTGACGTCGACGATTTTCTTCTCCGACGTCACGCTCGTGATCGCTACGCTGTCGTAAAAGCCCTTGTGCACGCTCACGAGCCGGCCGAACTCCTTCTTCAGGATCAGATCGAGCGCGAGATTGCCGAACGCCATCGGCACGATCGAGTCGAGCGCATCCGGATCGCCCGAGCGAACGAGATAGCCGAGCCGCTGGTTCACGACGTCGATCCGCCTGCCGTTGTTGTATTTGGGCGAATACTCCTTGAGCGCGGCCGCGACCTTGTCACCGATGCCGCCGAGCTTGCGGTGTCCGAACATGTCCTTCTCTTCGCTCTCGAAGCTCATTCCTTCCTGCGTCTTGAGGTGTGCTCCCTCCGACACGAGCGCCACCGAGTACTTACTGGGATTCCTGTTGTGGTCGTAGGTCATCAGCTCGGCGAGATGCTCGACGTCTACCGGATACTCCGGGATGAGGCAGCGGTCGGCCGCACCGGCCATCGTCGGCAGGAGCGCCGTGAAGCCGGCGTATCTGCCGAAAACCTCGATGACCAGAAAGCGCTCGTGGGACCCGGCCGAGGTGCGCAGACGGTGCGTGAGCTCGATCGTGCGCGTGACGCAGGTACTGAAGCCGATGCAGTAATCGCTGCCGTACACGTCGTTGTCCATCGTCTTCGGGATGGCGACGACGTGTACGCCTTCATCGTGCAGGCGTTTGCCGTAGCTGAGCGTGTCGTCGCCTCCGATCGGAATCAGTACGTCGACGCCGATGTGCTCGAGGTTCTTGAGCACGTCCTTCGTGACGTCGTTGATTGGCTCGTCGTAGCCGGTGAGATGCGCCGGCACGCGCGCGCGTGGCAGGTGGCTTGGCCTCGTTCGAGAGGTGTGGAGAAAAGTGCCGCCGCTGCGGCCGGCGCGATTCACGACGGCTTCCGAGAGCTCCACCACGCTTTCGGAGTTGTCGGCGCCATCGTCGCGATTGTAGTCGACGAGTCCCGCCCAACCGCGCCGAATACCGATAACACGGTACCCTTCGCGCAGCGCGCGGATGGTGATCGCCCTGATGGCGGGATTGAGACCGGGGACGTCGCCGCCGCCGGTGAGAATCGCAATTGTTGGTTTGTTGATCGTCATGGGTCCAAAGCTAGCGGGGGCAGGCCATTCATCGGGGGATCCTAATCATGCGACTTCAAGCCGAGGCGACGGAGCGCGTGCCGGCGATTCGGCTCCTTCTCGAGCGTCGCGCGATACTCCGCGCTCGCCTCGGCTGGCCGCTTGAGCTCCGTCAGCATATCGCCGAGCAGCTCATGCGCCGGCGCCAGCGGCCCGGGTGTCACAGCGCTTTTATCGGTCGCGTCCTCACGCGTCACGGCTTCGCGCATGCGCATCAGAGCATCGTTCTCCCGATGCTCGGCGAGGTCGAGCCAGGCCTGGGCGGCGAGATGCTGGATGGCCACCTGCTCCGACCAGTATCCTTCGCCCGTCGCGCTCAACTGCTGCTGAATCGACGCCAACGAATCGACGGCCGCCTTTGCTTTTGCGAGATCGCCGATGTGCGACGCGCCGAGCGCGCGGGCGAAGTACGTCATCGCTTCCGTGTACGGATAGGCGCTCGCTTTCGGCTCGAGCGCGGCGGCTTCCGTCCAGGCGCTCCGCTCGAGCGCCCAGCGCGCCGGAATCGCCGCCAGCGCGAACACGCCTGCTGAACCGGGCGCGGCGCCCGTAACCGCGTTGGGGTCGAATCGCGCCGCGAGTGCCGGCAGTCCATCGAGAATCGCTTTCGCCTCGGACTCCTTTCCCATCTGCAGATACGCGTACATGTCGTAGTCGGCGGCGTGCAACGCTTCTGCGATAGAGCCGGTGCTCAGCGCGACCTTGATCGACCGATTGTTTGCGTCGACTGATTCCTGCCACATGCCGACCCTGGTAAACGTGTGCGAAGGCATATGCAGCGCGTGCGCGGCGGACGGCGCGATGCTCGCATAGCGCTCCGCGGCCGCTCGCGCCTTGTCAGCAAGCGCCGGATAGTCGTAGGTGTGAATGATGTAATGCGCGAGCCCAGGGTGATTCGGCTGCTTCGCCCAGAGCGCTTCGAGAATACTGCCCGCCTTCAGCTGATTTGTGTACGTCTTGTCCGTCGGCGACGCGGACGCAGTGAGCGAGATGGCGTAGAAGATCATGGCCTCGGTATCTGCCGGCTGCTGCATCGCGAGCTCGTTCATCGCGCTTGCGTAGGCGACGACACGCGTCTGCTGATCCTTGTGCTCGAAGTCGTCGTAGAGCTGGCTGACGGCGTGTATATAGGCGCGCTCTCGCTCGGAGGCGTGAACGCCGCGTCGCGTCGCGTCGTCGACAGCCTGTTGGCCCTGACGGAGCTGCGCGACGGATCGATTTCCGGCCGCCATCGGATTGGTCCATCGACTGAGCGCGATCCCCCAGTCCGCCATCGCGCACGTGGAGTCGGCAGCGAGCACTGCATTGAAGGCCTGGATCGACGCGCCAAATTCGAAGGAGTGCAGCAGCGCAACGGCGCGGTCGAACTGCGGCGCGACGCTGGGGCTGCACGACGTCGCGAAGTGAACGGTGCCCAACTTTTCAGTCGGCGTCGCCTCGGGATGTGCGTGCTCCTGCGAATACGCGGCGACCGCGGGGAGAGTGAGAAGAACCGCGGCCGCGGCGACAGATAAGCGTGTCATGTGGCTCCTTGATTCTGCGGCTCGAGAGCGCGAACGGCAAGTTCTTGCTGCCTGGGAATTTGGAGGCACTGGATGCGACTTCCCGCCATCCTACGCCACTTCCGCATGCGACGTCGTCACAGTTGTTGTAATGTGATTGCAGCTAAACCAGGGCGTCAGGCCACATATGAACGCAACAGGTCACATTCGGTGGGTCCGGGCTGTGCTGCTCGTGGGCATCCTGTACCTTGCTGCCGGTCTCGTCTTCGGGGCACTCGCCAGATCGGCCGGGTCCAATCAGGTGCGGGATGCGTGGCGCTTAGCCGCCTGGGTGATCAGCGCCGCCGCGTTCGGCGCGCACATAGTTTACGAACAGATTCGGCTGCGTAGCTCGTCTACGACAACGGCACTGCACGCATCGTTGGCTGCCGGCCTGGGTGCGTTCGGACTTGCGGTCGCGGCAAGGCTTCATGCGCAGGCAACGCAGCACCATTTCCCCGCCATCGCCATCCTGATATGGCCAGTCATGACGGCGCTGCCCGCGTTTGTCGTCGCGCTGGCGGCGGCCGCCGTGCTCACCCGAGCGCGGCGCAGCGTTTAGGCAGGACCGCGGTAGCGAGTTTAGGGGATGAGCGCGGGTCCGAGTTCCTTGCGCAACGTGGGCGCGACGCGGGTGCCGAGCAATTCGATGGCTTGCATGAGCTTCGCGTGGGGCAGGGAAGCTGCGTTCATTTGAAAAGTGAAGCGTGAAACGCCGCCCAGCGCTTCGCTATGTCGAATGATCTTCTCTGTAACCTCGTCGGGACTGCCAATCAGCAGCGCGCCTTGTGGACCTCGCTGAGCGTCGAAAGCCGCATGGGTGACGGGAGGCCATCCACGCTCCTTCCCGATGTCGGTGAAGGCGCGAGCGTAGCCGGGAAAGAAGTCATCGGCCGCCTCCTGCGTTGTCGTCGCGACATAGCCGAGCGAGTGCACGCCGACCTTGAGCCGATCGGGCGAGTGCCCTGCACGCAGGCCCGCCTCTCGATAGAGATCGATGAGCGAACGGAATCTGTGCGTTTGCCCCCCGATGATGGCGACCATCAAGGGAAGTCCGAGCGCGCCGGCGCGGACGAATGATGTTGGGGTTCCACCAACACCCAGCCATATCGGCAAGGGATTCTGCAGTGGTCTCGGGTAGACGCCCTGGCCGGTGAGAGCAGCTCTATGCTTGCCGGACCAGGTAACGTGCTCGTTGTCACGGATCTTGAGCAGCAGGTCCAGGTTCTCGGCGAACAGCGAGTCGTAGTCCTCCAGTCGGAGACCGAACAACGGGAACGAATCGACGAACGAGCCACGGCCTACGACGATTTCCGCCCGGCCCTGCGATATGAGATCGAGAGTGGCGAAGTTCTGAAATACTCGCACCGGGTCGGCCGAGCTAAGGACTGTTACAGCGCTGGTGAGACGTATGCGACTCGTTCGGGCCGCCGCGGCCGCGAGAATGACGGCAGGAGCGGAGTCCAGGAAGTCCTTGCGATGGTGTTCCCCGATTCCGAAGACGTCGAGTCCAACCTGGTCGGCGTGTTCGATCTCCTCGATCAGGTTATTCAGGCGCTCGGTTGCACTTAGCTCCCGGCTGGTGTCAGTGTGCGCCGCTGCGAAGCTATCAATGCCGATCTGCACTCGTGGCCCCCGCCATTTGGTTTTGCGCAATCGCGGGACGCCGGCGCAAGGCGACATTGGCGAAGCCGCCGACGATCCCCAGTGTCAAAGCAATCCATGTGTCGACCGCGGGCAAGTGCCCCGCGATTCCCAGCCACGCGTCGAGGGAGTACTGACCGAAGCCGGTCACAGCGAGCGCGAGCGCGGCGGTGGCGTAGAGCAGAGTGAGCTCGATTCCATTTTTGGCGATTATTCCGTGCTCCCAATGCACCGTGACCGCCGCGACGATCATGACGGAGATCATGAGTGCCGGCCCGACGGGACCGAGAAAGCCTAGTGCAACGAGCAGTCCGCTCGCGATCTCGCTGATCGCGGCCGCTCCGGCGAAGGCGCTGCCGGGCTGAAAGCCGATCTGCTCGAAGAACTGGCCAGTTGCTTTGAGACCGTAGCCGCCGAACCAGCCGAACATCTTCTGCGCTCCGTGGGCGGCCATGAGCAGGCCAATGACGACCCGCGCCACCAGGAGTCCAACGCTGAAGGTCTGAAAATCCGCTATGTAGGTACCCATGGTGCAGCTCCTTCCGTCGATATAGGTTACTGTTGGTAACTATCGGCAACCTAAGGCACTCGTTCGCAACCAAAAAGAAGGCACGCGAACGTGCCTGAGTCACCTCGGAGTAACCAATGGCACAACGGCCAATTGCGCGGCCCGCCGAGCTGGAGCACACGCCCGCGAACTGCCGCGCGCGCGAGATGCTGGCGCGCGTCGGAGACAAGTGGTCGATGTACGTCATCCATGTCCTCAGCGACGCCGGAACATTGCGGTTCAATGAGCTGCGGAGCCGGGTGGACGGAATCAGTCAACGGATGTTGACGGTGACGCTCCGCGGCATGGAGCGCGATGGCCTGGTGACCCGCAAGGTCTACCCCGAGGTGCCGCCGCGCGTGGAGTACGCGCTCACGAGACTCGGTGCGACGCTTCGTCAGCTGGTGGGCGGGCTCGTCGAGTGGTCAGGCGCACATCTCACCCAGGTGGACGCGGCGCGGGCCGCGTACGATGCGCGGAACAGGCGGCTCGCAAAGCCGGTGCCGCTCGGACGTCCTGCGCCGCGTCAATCGCGCGCATCGGCTGTGGCCGGCTTCTAACTCCAACCGGTATTCGGCCGGAGGTTCCCCCTCTGCCGAGGCACGCCGCTATCTTGAGGATGCCGTGGACGGTTTCCAGAGGAAGGCCGGCGCAGTGGGTTCGAGTCCCACGAACAACAATGGGCGCCGGAGCCTCGGCCGGGTTCGATTCCCGGACGGCATTTTTCAGTTTCTGCCGGAATAGATGTTGACTTATCCATGCGCTTGTGCCTATATAGGGTATGGCCTATGGAACCGTAATGGCCGCGCTGGCCGACCCGACCAGGCGCTCGCTGTTCGAGCGCCTGCGCAGCCGTCCCCACACCGTCGGCGAGCTCGCCCGGATCGCGAAGATCCGTCAGCCGAGCGTCTCCCAACACCTTCGAGTTCTTCGCGGTGCGCGGCTGGTGCGCGACCGCAGGGAAGGAACCCGACGGTACTATAGCGCGTCGCAGGAGGGTCTCGCCGAGCTGCGACGCTACGTCGAGAGGATGTGGAACGATGTTCTGACTGCTTACGCCGCCGAGGATCCGCGCCCATCCAGGAGCGCGGCGGCAACGCCCCCGAAAAAGAGAGGAGCCCGCTGATGTCCAGGAAGAAAGAGCCATCGGTCGCGCCAATTCTCAGATCTGTCTCCGTGCCCTGGTCCCAGGACGAAGCGTACCGCCGTTTTACCAAGGATTTCGCGACATGGTGGCCCAGCTACAGCTACTCCATCGGCGGGAGCAGGATCGCGCGCGTGGTGTTCGAGCCCCGCGCGGGCGGACGGATCTATGAAGAGCACAAGGACGGCACGCGCATGCGCTGGGGCACGGTCATCGCGCTCGAGCCGCCGCGCAGAGTGGCGTTCACCTTACATCCCAGCCGGGCCGAGTCGGACGCCCAGCGGATCGAGATCACTTTTTCGCCCGAGGGAGACGGCACGCGGGTCGATCTGGTCTCGACAGGCTGGGAGAAGATGAGCGACAAGGCTCAACGCACACGCGGCGGATACCAGTTGGGATGGGGCCTCGTGCTCGACAGTTTCGCCGGCCGCTTCAGAGCCGTTCTCCTGTTTTTCGGCGCCATGTCCGCCGGAATCACTCTCATCGGCCAGCGCGGGAAGTTCATCCGAGAAAGCCTGGGCAAAATGGAGGACTAGGTACTTCTGACCATTCCGTCGGCGAGCGGAGTCGGCGTCGCTTGACGGCTGAATGTCTGCATCCTACGTTCGACTCGCCTTACTTCTGCTACAGGATCGTCCACCCTCCGGTGTCCTGACATGCGAAGACGCGAAGTCGTACAGTTCCTCGGCGCCGCCCTTGCGCTGCCCTTCATCCCGCGCGGCGCAGAAGCCGCGATAAAGCTCGGCGCGGAGCTCCATCTCCGCCTGGACGACGTTCCGTTCAGGACGCTGAATCGCGATCAGCAGGCGCTGGTAACCGGCATCGCGGAGATGATCATTCCCGAGACAGACACTCCGGGCGCGACCAGCGTGAAGGTCCCGGAGTTCATCGATCTCATACTGACCGAATGGGCGAGCGACGATGAGAGGGCCGCGTTTCTGGCCGGCCTGAGCGACATCGATGTGCGCGCGTCGGCGATGGGCTCACCTCGATTCGTCGCTTTGCCGGCGGCGAAGAAAGTCGAGCTCATGACGGCTCTCGATGCGGCGAGGGGAGACAAGACGGGCGCCGGTCTCGCGTTCGCGCGACTCAAGGCACTCACCGTGTACGGCTATTTCACATCGAGTCGTGTCGAGCAGGAGATCCTCAAGGTGCAGATGTACTTCAATGGATATCAGGGCAGCGTCCCATTCACCCCGGCGGTCTGATCATGCCTCCGATGACATTTGATGCAATCGTCGTAGGCTCTGGAATTTCGGGCGGCTGGGCCGCAAAAGAGCTGACTGAGAAGGGATTGCGCACCATCGTGCTCGAGGCGGGACGGCCGATCGATCCGGCGGTGGACTATGTGGAGCACGTGCTTCCGGGGGAAAAACGTTATCGGGGAATGGGTAACCGCAAACAGGTCGAGCGCTATCAACCCATCCAGCGCCACACCGGTGCGTGCGACGAGTGGTCGTCCAAGTTTTTCGTCAACGATCTAGATAACCCGTATTCATTTCCGGAAGGCAAGCCATTTTACTGGATACGGGGACGGCAGGTTGGTGGCCGCTCGATCATGTGGGGCCGGTGCGTCTACCGATGGAGTGATCTCGACTTCACCGCGAACGCGAGAGAGGGCTATGGAGTAGACTGGCCCCTTCGCTACAACGATATGGCGCCGTGGTGGAGCTACGTCGAGAAATTTGTCGGCATTCAGGGGCGTCGTGAAAATCTTCCGCAGGTGCCGGACGGCGAGTTCCAGACGCCGTGGCCGCTGAACGCGGCGGAGCAGAAGTCGCGCGACATTCTGCTCACCAAGTTCGGTGGCGAGCGCGTGATCACGAACGCGCGTCTGGCGGTGTTGACTGAGGATCACGGCGGACGCCAGAAGTGCCACCTGTGCGGGCACTGTGCCCGGGGGTGCATTACTCTCTCATACTTCAGCAGCATCAACTCGACGCTTCCCGCCGCGCGCAAAACCGGGCGCCTGACACTGCGACCGTTCAGCGTGGTGCACAGCGTGATCTACGATCCCACAAAGAAACGCGCGACGGGCGTCCGTGTCATCGACGCGAACACCAAGCAGATGTTCGACGTCAACGCGAAGGTGATCTTCCTCAACGCGTCGGCGATGGAATCGACGCGCATTCTGCTCAACTCGGCGACGAGTGAATTCCCGAATGGCCTCGGCAGCTCGAGTGGTGAGCTGGGGCACAACCTGATGGACCACATCATGGACGGAGGTGCGTCTGGTACTCTTCCGTTTGCGATGGACAAGCGCGAGATCGGCAACCGCCCCGACGCGATCTACGTCCCACGTTTCCGGAATGTGAAGACGAAGCATCCGGATTTCCTGCGCGGCTACGGCTTCGAGGGGCGTGCGTACCGTCCGGCCTGGGACCGCGGATCGGAAATGCCTGGTTTCGGCGCCTCGTTCAAGAAATCGCTGATCGGTGACCTTGGACCGTGGGTGATGGATTTCGGCGGCTTCGGCGAGATGCTTCCGCGTCACGAGAACTACGTCGAGCTGGATCCGCATCTCGTCGACGCATGGGGCATTCCCGCCTTGCGCGTGCACTGCTCCTACAGCGAGAACGAACATAAGATGCAGGACGATATGGTGGTGACCGCCACGGAGATGCTCGAGGCGCTGGGCGCCACGGACATCCACCCGTACAAAGAAGACAATCCTCCTGGCCTGGTGATTCACGAGACGGGTACGGCGCGCATGGGGCGTGATCCGAAGACCTCGGTGCTCAATTCGCACAATCAGGTGTGGGATGCGCCCAACGTGTTCGTGACGGATGGAGCGTGCATGCCGTCGACCGCGAACCAGAATCCAAGCATCACCTACATGGCGCTTACCGCGAGAGCGGTGGATTACGCGCACCAGCTTCTCAATCGGAGAGAGCTGTAGCGCACTCTACTGCCCTGATCCCGTTGAGAATCAGTATCGTCGGGCTGGCTTGCATCGCTGTCCTCGCAGCGTGCGGCCGCGAGCCGCGCACTGACGAGATTTCCGCCGAGGCCAGGGCGTTGACCGTCATCGGTCCGGACGGCAAGCCGAGAATGTTCGCCGCCGATCAGGATTCGTCGGGCACTCGTCTGTGCTTCCAGTCGGCCGACACGACTCTCCCCTACGGCGCTCAAGTCACCGTCGTCCACGCCGCCGCGTTTCCTCAGTTCGCCACTGCCGGAACACTCGGCCGGAGGAGCAGGCGCCCGTGCTTTCCCGGACCGCCCGTATCGGCAGACAGCATGGAGTATGTGGTCGACGCGCCGGGTGATACGGTCGGACGGAGGGGAGTGCCGATCGTAATCCTCGGAAAGCTGGCGCCAGCGCAAATGCGAGGCGACACCGTGATATTGGCGGTCGAGCCCGGGCAAACGTCGTGGCGATTCCGAACGTGTGCCAGCGAAGAAGGCATCCACGCGACGGCGTGGTCGGGCGCTCCTCTTTCCTCTCAGCGCCGGTGGCACGCGTACTACTACCTCGGCTACGACGTCGATCCGGACTGCACGCCCCCGGACTATAAACCAGAATGACCACGGCTGAAAAACAGCGCTGGACTCTGGTCGCAACCATCCTTGCGTCTGCGATGACATTCATCGACGGGACTGTCGTCAATGTCGCACTCCCAGCGTTGCAGGCCGAGCTGCACGCGACGATTACGGACGTCCAGTGGGTCGTGGAAGCCTACGCGCTCTTTCTCGGCGCGCTGATTCTCGTGGGCGGATCGATGGGCGATCAAATCGGACGCAAGCGGGTCTTTCTTTTCGGCACGGTGTTTTTCACGGCGTCGTCAGTCATGTGCGGTGTCGCGACATCTCCGCCCATCCTCATAACCGGCCGTACGCTGCAAGGGATCGGAGCCGCTTTCCTGGTACCCGGCAGCCTCGCCATCATCAGCGCGACGTTCGACGACGCCGAGCGTGGCCGGGCGATCGGAACGTGGTCTGGGTTCAGCGCGATCACGACTGCCATCGGCCCGGTCATCGGTGGCTGGCTGATCCAGCACGTGAGCTGGCGCGCGGCGTTCTTCATCAATGTGCCGCTGGCGGCAGTCGTAGTCGCGCTATCCCTGCGGTACATGGACGAGAGCAAGGATCTTTCGCGCACCAGCACGATCGATTGGGCGGGCGCGCTGCTCGCGGTTCTCGGATTGGGCGGTATCGTTTTCGGATTGCTCGAGTGGCCGCCCCTCGGTGCGGGACATCCACTAGTAATAGCCTCTCTCGCGCTCGGCGTGGTGTGCCTGGCGATGCTTGTCGTGGTCGAGCGTCGCGCTCGCAACCCGATGCTGCCGCTCCATCTCTTCCGCTTGCGGACATTCACTCTCGCGAACGCGCTCACGCTGTTGTTGTACGGCGCGCTCGGCGTCGTACTGTTCCTGTTGCCCCTCGATCTCATTCAGGTCCAGCACTACACAGCCACACAAGCCGGCGCGGCTCTTGTCCCGTTCGCAATCATAATGTTCGTACTGTCGCGGTGGGCAGGCGGTCTCGTCCATCGGGTGGGTGCGAGATTGCCGCTGACGGTTGGGCCCATCATCGCCGCGCTCGGGATCGCTCTGTTCGTGCGCACGGGGATCGGCGGTTCCTATTGGACGAACATCTTTCCCGCGGTGTGTCTCCTGGGATTCGGGATGACGGTCACCGTCGCGCCGTTGACCACGACGGTGATGGGGGCAGTCGATGCGTCGCACTCTGGTGTGGCATCCGGCATCAATAACGCGGTGGCGCGGGTCGCGGGGTTACTCGCGATAGCGGTGTTTGGCGTATTCCTGGTGCGCGCATTCGACGCGCGGGTGCAATCGCGCCTTGACAGCATGTCAATCGCGCCTGCCGCGAGGGTGCAGATAGAACAGCAGCTGCCGAAGATGGCAGGTGCGGAGCTCGAATCAGTAGAGATGGACCCGCAACAACGAGTCGCGGTTCAGCGTACGATCAACGAGGCGTTCGGCTCAGGCTTTCGAATGATTGTTCTCGGTTCGGCGATCCTCGCGCTAGTGGCCGCGGGGTTCGGCGCGGCGGTTCGCGACGACACAAGGAATCGTCGGACGGCGGGGTGAGGGGTTGACCGGAGCGAGGGTCAGCGGTACTGATGCGTTCGATTTATTCATCCCGAAACCGGAGCACCGAAATGCACGCTGAACTTCTCGTCCTGCGTCTGGTTCACATCCTCAGCGCCATCATGTGGGTTGGAAGTGGACTCTTTACCACCTTTTTTCTCGTTCCTGCACTCACGAGTACTCCCGCTGTCATAGGTCAGGTGATGGCTGGACTGACTCGCCGGCACGTGTTCCGTACGCTCGAGATTGCCGCAGGGCTCGCCATCCTGTCGGGTCTCCGCCTCCTCTGGATCGATTCGGCCGGATTTTCGGGGAGTTACTTCGCCACTGGAACGGGCAACACCTTCGCGATTGGCGGGGCCGCTGCAATCATCGCCGCGGTGTTCAATTTTGGGGTGGCGCGACCAGCAATGGTTCGCGCCGTCGCGACCGCCGCCACACTTACGGCATCTACGGATGCGGCCGAGAAAGCGCGACTGACGCAGGAGCTCGATCGGCTGCGGAAACGCGGGACCATCTTTGCGATACTTGCGGTGAGCTTCGGGATCCTTGCCGCGTCCGCGATGGCGGTCGCGCGATATGTCTAGAGACGACGGCGAATCCCCGGGCGCCGTCGGGCTCCGTCGCACGGCTATCTCCCCTCGAACAACGACCTCAGCGCGTTCCTAACCGTAATTCGCCTCAGGTACTGCAGCTCGTCCGCCGCGAAGGGGATCGGCACGATCTTGAAGTAGTCCGTGAGAGCGTTGTTCGTGACCGTGTTGTCGAGGGAAAGCAGATCGAGCAGGCTCGGCGTAACGGGCGGATTCGGCAGTAGCCGTTGAGCCATCGCTACTACCGGCCTCAGCGCTTTCACCGGGACAGCTACGAGCTTTCGCTCTGTCCCCATCGCGACGAGTATCCGCTCCGTCATCTGCCGCAGCGTCAGCGGCACCGCGCCGCCCAGGTCGTAGGACTGATTGATCGTCTCCTTCTTTTCGAGGGAGAGGCGCACCACCCGGCCGACGTCGTCCGCCGCAATCGGTTGAAAACGCGCGCTGCCGCCGCCGGGAAGTGGGAAGACTTTCGGCGTGAGCTTGATGAGACGTCCAAGCACGTTCACGAATTGATCCTCCGGGCCGAAGATCACCGAGGGTCGCAGAACAGTCCATTTGAGTCCGCTGCTCTTGATCGAATCCTGCGCCACACCCTTGCTGCGCAGAAATGGATAGGGCGAGCGGCTGTCGGCCCCGTTCTGCGACATGAAGACGATACGGTCGACGTTTTCGGCTCTGGCTGCGGAAATGAGCCGCTCGGTCGCGGCGGTGTTCGACTCGCGATAGCTCTCGCCCTTCTTCTCGATCGCGATCGCGGCGAGATGAATCACCGCGCCGCACCCGCTGAGCGAGCTCCTGAGCGTCGTGGCGTCCCGGACATCGCCGACGCGGAACTCAACAGGCAGCTGGCCCAGCGCCATTGCCGCCTTCGCGGGATCCCTGATCAGCGCCCGTACCTGCCAGCCCTTTCTCGACAACTCCCGGCACGTATGGATGCCGACCATCCCGGAGGCCCCCGTTACAAGGACCGGTTTTTTCTTGTCAGCCGACAGCGGCTGTGGTTGCTCGGCGACGGCGGTCGCGGGTCCTTCGCCCCCGTAGGAGTAAGACCCGCCGCGCGCCATCAAGCCTTGGGGCCGCGGCCCACGCCGCGCGTGCCGCGGACGACAATGCGGTAGATGAGAAGAAACATCCCCATCGTAAGGAGGATGTGGATCCAGCCTGGCGCGGTCGTTGTGAACGTGACGAACGCCCAGATTGCAAGCATTACGATGGCTGCGATTATTCCTATGTCCATGGCTAGAATTCGTTGACCTTGAATGTGACGACCGGTAACTTCAGAGAGTCATTAGTGCAGCCGTTACGGAACAAAAACACGGCACAATCGTTGGGGCGGAGAACTCACTTTTTGAGCCAACAAGTCCTTAGAGTGGGTCCAATAAACTTTAGCTGACGTCATGCCCCAGTGCGGGGAAGACGGTAGGCGGGATGAGGGCCTCAAAAATTCGACCGGGCTTCAAAAAACCTCTCCGTCCCATTCTTTCAGAAGCTCCGCCATTAAACCGGCGGAGCTTCTCTGCATTCGATATCTTACCCTAAACATGCCGCACGTAACAGTCACCCGCCGGATGCGGTTCAACGCCGCCCACCGCGTCCACAATCCGAAGCTCTCCGACGCGGAGAACGACAGGCTGTTCGGGAAGTGCAACAACCCGAACTGGCACGGCCACAACTATACCCTGGATGTATCGGTCGAAGGCGAGATCGACGAAAAGACGGGGTACGTGTGCGATCTCTCGCAGCTCAAGAAGATCGTCGAGCGCGAGATCGTCGACATCGTGGATCACAAGAACTTCAACCTCGACGTGCCGTTCATGAAGGGCGTCATTCCGACTTCCGAGAACATCATCATGGCGTTCTGGAAGATACTGGTCCCGAAGGTGAAGCCCGGAAAGCTTGCCAAGCTCGTCCTGTGGGAGACCGAAAACAACTATGTCGAATACACCGGCAGATAAGGAGTTCGAGGATCTGATACGGCG
>PLCA01000003.1:0-528227 GCA_003134685.1 Gemmatimonadota bacterium
GCATGGTGTCCCAGTCGGACTTGGAGCCCATTATCAGTCCAACGAGCGCTTCGGCCACGGCGATTCCTCTCGGTGTTGTGATCCGGCTCGCGCCGCTTACAGCTCTCGGTCCAGTTGCTGGTCCACGTCGTCGAGACCGAGTTCAGCGCCGGCTACAATTTCGTAATCGAAATCGTCCTCGTCCGGCATGCCGACATCGTCCAACGCTCGGGGCTCGTGATCCTGCAACACGGTCTGATGCTCGAGCTCGAGCAGCAGATCGCTGATCCGGCAGAAGCTCCTGCGGTGGTGCGGCGTGATTCCGTGCGACGTGAGTCCGGCCACGTGCTCCCGCGTCGTGTAGCCAGCGTTGTGGTCCCAAATATACTGCGGATACCGCACGGCGAGCCGCGTCATCAGGAGATCACGAGTGACCTTGGCGAGGATGGACGCGCACGCGATGCTGAAGCACCGCGCATCGCCGTGCACGACCGCCGTGTGCGGAATGGGAAGCGTGCGCATGGCGCGCCCATCGATCACTACGTAATCCGGCCTGACCTTCAGGCGCTCGAGCGCGCGCCGCATGGCAAGCACGCTTGCCTGATAGATGTTGATGCGATCGATCTCGCGCACCGAGGCAGCGCCGAGCGAGAATGCGATCGCGCGCTCGCGGATCTTGACGGCGAGCCGGACGCGCTGGTCGTGCGTCAACCGCTTGGAGTCGTCAACTCCGGCGATCGCGCGCGTGTCGGCGGGCATTATCACGGCGCAGGCGACGACGGGTCCCGCGATCGGGCCTCTGCCTACTTCGTCGACACCGGCGAGGAGCGAGCCCTTTGCGATGCGCAGGTCTCGCTCGATGGTGGTCCAGCGCTTACGCCGCGGCGTGTGCCTGCGGCGGGCTTGTCCTTCATTGGGATTTGGAGCTCCGGGGATCGACTGGGGAGGGCCCGATTCGACCTCGTCCTGCATGCTGTTCTACGCTCGGTGAGCGAGGAGAGCGCTAGGCGTCGACCCCAGCCTCTGCCACGGTCTCCGAGCCCGGCACCGTCACCTTGGCCTTCCGCTCCCTGATGCGGGTAGCCTTGCCGGTCAGGTGGCGCAGGTAGTACAGCTTGGCGCGACGGACGCGTCCGCGGCGGACGACGATGATCTCCGCGATCATCGGGCTGTGAACCGGGAAAATGCGCTCGACGCCGATTCCGTTGGAGATCTTGCGAACCGTGAAGGTCGCGCTGACTCCGCCGCCGCGCTTGGCGATGCAGACACCCTCGAAAGCCTGGATTCTTTCCTTGTCACCCTCGCGCACGCGCACGTTGACGCGGAGCGTGTCACCCGCCCTGAACGGGGGGATGTTGTCGCGGAGCCACTCTTTTTGGGTTTCGATGAAGGGATGCATATTGACGCTCGGGGCTGGAGTTAACAGCCTGGTAAAGACGTGTTTATGTGATTCTCGGGTAGCCACGAAAAGTAAACCCGTAGCGGGGGCAATGCCAGTCAAGCTTAACTGCAACTGAACGGGCGGGAGGCGCCAGGCGCGTCTATGATCTCTCTCGCGGCTCCGAACGACGGCTCCGAGTCAGCCTCGCGCCCTCCTCTTCGCGCCATTTGGCAATTCGCGCGTGATCGCCCGAGAGAAGCACTTCCGGCACAGTGAGTCCGCGAAATTCCGGCGGCCGAGTATAGCTTGGCGCGCTAATTCCGCGACCAAAGAAGGAATCGCTGCGAGCGCTGTCGAGATCCGACATTGCCCCTGGAAGAAGGCGCACCGTCGCATCGATGATCGCGAGCGCAGCCGCCTCGCCCCCACTCAGGACGAAATCGCCGAGCGAAATTTCCTCGGTCGCGAGATGGTCCGCGACGCGTTGGTCGATGTCCTTGTAGTGCCCGCACAGCAGCGTGAGCTCCTCGCCGGTTGTGAACCGCTCGGCGTCTGCGTGGGAGAAAACGCGGCCGCGCGGGGACAACAACACGATCGGCGGCTTGGTGTTCAGCGATTCCACTGCCTCGAAGAACGGCTGTGGCTTCATCACCATCCCGGCGCCGCCGCCGTAGGGAGCGTCGTCCACTGTTCGGTGCTTGTCGTGCGTGAAATCGCGCAAGTCCACGATGTTGTACCGCACGCTGCCCGCCGCCGCCGCCCGCGACGGGATGCTCAGGCCGAGCGGTCCGCTGAAGAACTCGGGAAAGATCGTGACGACGTTGATCCTCAGCGGCACGCGCTATTCCCCGCCCAGAGACGCGTCGATCAAGCCAAGCGTATCGTTGATCACGATCGTGCGCGCCTCGATGTCCGTCCGGACGACGAGCTCGGGACGGTACGGGATCAGGACGCTACCGCGAGGCGTCTCGATGTCGAGCATGAGTCCCTGGGGCAGCTCATAGAACGTTGTCACCGTGCCGAGCTCCTCGCCGCTCGTGCTTACGGCCTTCATGCCGACCAGATCGTGGAGATAGACCTGGTCTTCCTGGAGAGGCGGCAGCTCACTGAACGGCGCGAGCAGGTAGCGTCCACGCCACAGCTCGGCGTTGTCACGGTCCCGGAGCTCCTCGAACCGGACGATCAGGCCCTTCTTGAACGGCCGCGACTCCGAGACAGTGAGCGTCGGGGTCTGATCCTGTCCCCCGAGGTCGCGGACGACGGCCAGATCGCCGGTGGAGGTCCCCGCAAAAACACGACTGCCGGACGCAAAGACCACGTCCGGCTTATCGGTGAGAGGCTCGACGACCACCTCTCCGCGAATTCCCTGTGCTTTGCGGATCAGCCCGACGATCGCGTATTCGGGCTCAGGCATGCGAGACCGTGGCGCTCTAGGCGCCGGCGGCTGGTTCGTCCGACATCTCGGTGACCGGGACCGCGACGACCTTTCGCTCGATGCCGATTCTCTGCTCGTGACGCCGCTTGAGAACGCCGGCGCGCCGAAGGAGCGACCGTACAGTGTCGGTCGGCTGGGCGCCGAGGTTGAGCCAGTGGTTGGCCCTGGCTTCGTCGACCTGCAGCGAACCCTCGTTGTTCTGACGGGGAGCGTACTGGCCGATGATCTCTATGAACTTGCCGTCGCGCGGACTCTGCGAGTCGGCAATGAGAATGCGGTAGAACGGTGCATTTTTCCGCCCGACGCGGCGGAGACGAATCTTTACCATTTCTGTACTGCTCCCTTGAGGGTGTTAATGAGACGCCTTTTGCGCCTCTGGTCCGGGCTCCTCGCGACGCCGGAAGATCCGGTGCGCACCCGGTGGAACTGAGTCGTGGAATCTAACTGGTCCAGGCTTGCCGGCACATAGGGTAATCGGAACTGCAAACTGCAACTGAACTGGCAGGAGGCCCGAGTAGCGTAGGTGCCAGTTATTCAGTTCACGACGCCGGGACTTGCCTCTGTGGCGTAAAGGGCACTAGCACTTGCTTGTGTCACGACTCTACCGAGATAAGTCCCAGCGTAGTGAACTAACACACTGGCATCTATGCCCTCTGGCGCCTCCCGCCCGTTCAGTTTTCAGTTTCTTATCGACCGAACATCCCCGGCATTGACGGCATCCCCATCCTCCCTCTCCCTGCCATCTTCTTCATCATCTTCTGCATCTCGCGGAACTGATCGAGCAGCCGGTTCACGTCGCTGATCGGCCTGCCCGCGCCCTTGGCGATGCGCGCGCGTCTCGATCCGTTGATCACGCCGGGATTCTTCCGCTCCTCAGGCGTCATCGAGAGCACGATCGCTTCGACGTGCTTCATCCGCTTGGGATCCGCCTTCATCTGCTTGAGCGCCTTGGTGTTGACGCCCGGCAGCATTTTCAGGATTCCCTCCAGCGGGCCCATCTTCTCGATCTGACGCATGCTGTTGAGGAAATCGTTGAGATCCATCCCCTCCTTGCGGACCTTCTTCTCGAGCCGCCTCGCCTCGGCCTCATCGAACGTTGCTTGCGCCTTCTCCACGAGCGTGACGATGTCGCCCTGTTGCAGGATGCGGCCCGCCATTCTCTCGGGATGAAACTCCTCGAGCGCATCGGGCTTCTCTCCAACGCCTATATACTTGATTGGCTTCTTCGTCACGCCGTAGATCGAGAGCGCTGCTCCACCCCTGGCATCGCCGTCCATCTTGGTCAGCACGACGCCGGTGATGTCGAGCACCCGGTCGAATCCCTGCGCGATTTTCACGGCGTCCTGTCCTGTCATCCCGTCGGCGACCAGAAGAATCTCAGAAGGACGAAGCGCTTCCTTGAGACGCGCTAGCTCCTGCATCATCGCGTCGTCGATCTGGAGCCGGCCGGCGGTGTCGATGATCACTACACGGTCGCGCTCGCGTAAAGCTTCCGCGACTCCCGCGCGCGCGATCTTCACTACGTCCGTTGTGGTTCGGTCCGCGTAGACCGGAATCGACAGCTCGCGACCAAGCGTCTCCAACTGGTCGATGGCCGCGGGCCTGTAGACGTCGGCCGCAACCAGACGCGTGGAACGACCTTCCGCCTTGAGCTTTCGCGCCAGCTTGGCGGCGGTGGTGGTCTTACCGGATCCCTGCAGGCCCACCATCATCACCACCGATGGAGGCACCGTACCGAGCTTCAGTCCCTCGCGGCGCTCGCCCAGCATGGCGGTGAGCTCTTCATGTACGATCTTGACTAGCTGCTGCCCGGGAGAGACCGTAGTCAGCGCGTTGACGCCCGTCGCCTTCTTTTCGACGTGCTCCAGGAATTCGCGCGTGAGCTGAAAGTTGACGTCAGCCTCCAGCAACACCCGGCGGACTTCGCGCAGGCCCTCCCTGATGTCGGCTTCGGTGAGAACACCGCGGCCACGCAGGCGGGCGAACGTGGCTTCGAGCTTTTCGCTCAGATCCTCGAACATAGCCTTTAAACTTAGGCGCCGTTAACTTCCGAAACAACTGAAGCATCACGCCGTTCGCGAGGGACTGGATGCCGCCTGCCCAGCGTAAAGACGACATACTGCACGCAGAAATACCATCGACGCTGCCTCTCATGGCGCTTCGATCGACAATCGTCTATCCGCTCGGCACGATCGCCGTGCAAATGGGCGCGCCGGAGAACCTCGCGTTGCTCAAGGCCAACGAGCAGGCAGGCCTGATCGTGGGACTGGTGGTGGCGAGCGGTGACCACGACGATGTCCTCGATCCGGAGCGCTTCGTCGGACGCGTCGGCGTCGCGGCCCGAGTGCACGAACGAATCAATCTCCCAGGCGAGACCGTTCAGATCACCCTCCAGGGTCTACGTCGCCTGGTAGTAGAGGGAGTTGTTCAGACCGACCCGTTCGCGATAGTCCGCGTCAAGCCGGCGAAAGAGATCGCGCCCGACGCCAACGAAGTGGACGACCTGATCTCCCGCATCGTCGCGGGAGCGGAGACGCTGGCCGAGCTGATCGAGCGGATTCCGGACGAAGTGCCCGCAATCCTCAAGATGAACATCTCCGATCCGGGGCGCTTCGCGGATCTAGCCGCGACAAATCTCAACTTCAAGGTCTCGGACAAGGACGAAATTCTTCAGCGGCTCAACATCGGCCAGCGGCTCAAGTTCTTGCTCGGTCGGGTCGAGCGCGAAGTCGGGCGCGCACGCGTGGCCGAGGATGTGAAGCGGCAAACCGAGATCAAGATCGAGCAGCACCAGCGCGAGTTTTATCTGCGCCAGCAGCTGCGCGCGATCCAGTCGGAGCTTGGCGAGGGCGATCCGGGCGAGAAGGAAGCCATCGAGACGCTGAAAAAGCTCGAGGAAGCGAATCTCCCCGAGAAAGCCGCGCAAGAAGGGCGGCGCGAGATCGAGCGAATGCGGAACCTGTCCCCCGCCTCGAGCGAATATCAGGTCATTCGCACCTATCTCGACTGGATGCTGGCTCTGCCATGGAACGTCAAATCGTCGAAAGACGAAATCATCGAGCTGAAGAAAGTCGAAGAGCTGTTGGATAGCCGGCACTACGGTCTCAAGGAAGCGAAGGAGCGGATCACCGAGTACCTCGCCGTGCGGAAGCTGCGCGGCGGCGATCCGCATGGTCCGATTCTGTGCTTCGTCGGCCCGCCGGGCACCGGCAAGACATCCCTTGGCGAAGCCATCGCGATGTCCATCACTCGCGCCTTCTACCGCATTTCGGTCGGCGGAGTGCGCGACGAGGCCGAGGTCCGCGGACATCGCCGCACTTATGTGGGCGCGATGCCGGGCCTGATTCTGCAGGCGCTGCGACGTGTGCAGGTGCGGGACGCGGTGTTGATGATCGACGAAATTGATAAAATGACATCCGGGGGTCCGTCCGGAGATCCTACCGCGGCAATGCTCGAGGTTCTCGATCCGTCGCAAAACTCCAACTTCGTCGACCACTACCTCAATCTGCCGTTCGACCTCTCGAGCATTCTCTTCATCTGCACCGCCAACAACCTCTTCGACATTCCCGCGCCCCTCCGCGACCGGATGGAAGTCATCCGCGTGCTCGGCTACACGGTGGAAGAAAAAGTCGAGATTGCATGGCGCTACATGCTGCCCCGCCTGCTCGAGGAGCATGGAATCACGGATAAGGACATTCAGTTCACGGACGAAGTCCTCGGTTACATCTCGAGCCGCTATTCGCGGGAAGCGGGACTCCGCAACTTCGAGCGGAACATCGCCGCGCTGATGCGGAAACGCGCCCGCAAGAAGGCGGACGGCGAAGAGGGCGCATGGATCGTCGACAATCCGATGGTGACCGAGATCCTTGGGAATCCCACCTACACGCTCGAGGACGCGGAGCAGGAGCCAGAGATCGGAGCGGTCACCGGCATGGCGTGGACCGCCACCGGTGGCGATCTGATGGTCATCGAAGCCCTCCGCATGCCCGGCACAGGGCGCCTCACGGTTACCGGACAGCTCGGCGATGTGATGCGTGAGTCCGTCGATGCCGCGTATTCCTATGTTCGCTCCCGCGCGCACACGCTCGGCGTCGAGGATGTCGAGTTCAAGGAGTGCGACCTCCACGTTCACTTTCCAGCCGGCGCGATTCCAAAGGATGGACCAAGCGCGGGCGCCGCCGTGACCCTCGCGATCGCGAGCGTGCTGAGCCGCCGCCCCGTCCGCCGCGACATTGCGCTCACCGGCGAGATGACGCTCCGCGGAAAGGTGTTGGAAATCGGCGGTGTGAAAGAGAAAGTCATGGCCGCGTACCGCGCGGGGCTGCGACAGGTACTTCTGCCGAAGGCGAATGAAAAAGACCTCCGCGGTATTCCCGACGAGGTCGTGAACAGCATGACCTTCACTTTTGTCTCGACGATGGACGACATCATTCACCTCGCGCTTCTGCCCAAGCCGCCGGGAACCTTTGCTGACGCCGCCGAGCCGCACGGCGATGTGCCGGCCAAGAATGCGGTCGGCGATTCGAGCACGGCGTCGATCAACCGGTCGGAGTCGGCGGCGGCAGTCACGAAGTAGGTGAATCTCGAGAGTAGCTGGGTCCAGTTCGGCATCCACGTCTTCGTCGGAACTCTGGCGGGAGGGCTCTCCGACACGGTGGCGGTGTGGATGCTCTTCAATCCGAAGCAAAAGCGGTTCGGATTCATGGGAGCGATCCCGAAGAACCAGGCGCGGCTGGCGAAGAGTCTCGGTCGCACGGTCGGCGAGCGACTGCTCACGCCCGGAGACCTGCAGAAGGAGCTCGCCCGCCCCGAGTTGTTGGCGGCGTTCCAATCGCGGATCGAGGACGTCATCGCGACGATCCTGACCTCGCGTGAGCCGCTCATCGACAAGGTTCCGCCCGCGGTCGTAACGGCACTGGAGGGCGCGATGACGGCCTACCTGCCTGTCGCGATGACAAAGCTGGGCGCGTTCCTGGGGCAGCCGACGACAAGACTCAAGCTGCGCACCGCTCTGCATTCAATGTTCAACCGCTTCGTCGACGACATGCGCTTTCACGAGCGCGTGTTCGCGAAGCTGATGATGACGGAAAAAAAATTCGACACCGTCCTCGACGCGATCGAGAACGATGGCGTCGAGCAGGTCGTCGGTCTACTCGAGGAGCCTGAAATCAGGGATGAAATCTCGAAGGCGATTCACGACGCGATTCTCACCTATCTGCAGCAGCCGATCTCCGATATCCTCGGCGACGTCGAAGCGAAGAAAGATCCGGAGGCGCCGAGGAGACTCGCGGCGCAGGCTGCACCGGTCATCTGGGAATGGGTGCACGACCAGCTCCCGGAGCTGATCAAGAAGCTCGACGTGCAGGCGATGGTCGAGCGCAAAGTGATGGCGTTCAGCGTGGACCGCGTCGAGGAGATTTTGCGCGGCGTGATTCAGAACGAGCTGAATCTGATCATCACCACCGGTTACGTGCTTGGCGGCCTGATTGGAGTTTGCACTTTCGGCCTGCAGAAGCTGCTCGGCCTCTAGCTACTCCTTGAGCGTCACCTGTGCCGTGTTGATGATGTTCGGGTTCGCTCCCGCGGGAATGTCCATGTAGATCACAACCGGGCGACCCTGAATTTCCATGGTCGAGACCTGGACCGTTCTTCCCGCCGCTGAATACTTCTTGACGAGGTCGGTCGAGTTCTTCGCCGCCTTGGTCGAGTAACGTGCCTCGACAGCCTGCCCGGCGATGTGGAAGAACTCGCCTGCTTCCACCGGTGAGTCCCAGACGGTGAGCCACACTATCCCCTGCCCCTGCGGCGTGTTCACGACCGCGTAGCGATCGCCGTCCCATCCAGTCGCACCGCGCACCGCTTCGTTCTGATCGTTCAGCTGCTGGAACAGGAAAAGGCGAGTCTCGAATTCGCCGAGATCGTTCTCGTATACTTTCGTCGCGTTGGAGAGCGTGCCCAGCGTAACTCGCGTGGGAGCGTCGCGCGTCAGGAAAAACGCCGCGGGATGGATTATCTGCTCGGTTGATACCGGCATGTCCTGGTAGATGATCGAGCCCGGCTTCCGTTCCTTGTAGTTGCGATAGAACTCGGCACCGCTCAGATACGGAAAGATCATCGTCTCCTGGATTGTTCGCGGAGCGGCGGCAAAAACCGGCTGCGACCCCTGAGTCTCGCGTATCATCTCCCTGATTCTGTCCCAGCCTCCGGGAAGGTTGATCGCGATGTTGGCGCCACCGAGCATGATCGAGATTTGCTCGTAGACGGCCTGCCCTTCGAAGACGGACTGTGCCGCCGACAGCCGGTCGTTGTCGCCCTTGACCTTCTGCACCGAGTCGAGACTGATGTACTGGTCCTGCAGCGCGTGCACGAGCTCGTGGGTGATCGTAATTCCCACCATGTCCTTTGGAGCGCCATCGACGACGTAGAGCACCTTCGTGTGCGGGTCGTAGTAGCCGACGATCTGCTCCTCGAGCAGGCTGGTGAGAAACGCCTGCAGCTTCAGCGAGTCGGGGATCATGCCGAACAGCTTGTACGCCGCCTCCTGGCCCGCTATGTCGTGCGCGGCCGACGAGTCGGTAAATTGCTTCGTCACGAATTCACGCACCTGCTCCTTCGAGCGCGTCTCCACCTTTGGCGGCGTCTTGTATTTGAGCCCCACTGCCTTCTCGATCATCGGAATGGCTTCAGTGACTTCCGCGGCGTAGGGGCCTTCATATTTCGGCTTCTGGCTTTCACACGCGGGCACCAACGTCAGAAGCGCGCCACAGACGAGGACGAGAACGAGACTTCGCTTAAGCTGAACGCTCATTGCACACAGATTAGAGGAGGGCTACCGGGTGTTGCTACCGCTTCAAAGACCGGAGACGCGCAGATACCACGCGATGATCGCATCTCCGTGAACCAGGGCGACGAGGGCAGCGGGCGCAAGAAAGACGCCGAAAGGAAGCTCGCGCTTGCGCCATCCTCCCCCCGTTTCGAGCGCGAGCTCCGTCTGCCCCTTGTCGTCGGCGAGTCCGCGCGCCGACAGCGGGTACACGATAGCCAGCAAGACTATCGGAGCGATCACGGCGGCAATGAAGATCGTGAGCAGCGACCGCGCCGGGCCCACCGCCGCGCCTACGACAGCCATGAGCGTCACGTCGCCAAAGCCCATAGCCGGACGCTTGAGCCAGACTTCGCCGAGCCATCCAACGATCGAGATCGCCCCGGCGCCTACGCACATCCCGAGTATCGCGTCCCACGGCCCGGCAAACGGCTCCGATTCTCCGAGGTACAGCGCGACAAAGGACGTCAGGAGGACGAAGAACAGCCCGAAAACCGTGAATCCGTCGGGAATAAGGAAGTGCTTCGCGTCGGTTATCGCGATCCCGAGTAGCACCGTCGCGAAAACCGCCACCCGGAAGGCCGTGAACGTCATTCCCAGGTGGCCATAGGCGTCGAGCCAGATCAATCCTACCAGTAGCTCGACGATCGGATACTGGATCGAGATTCGCTCGCGGCAGTTGCTGCACTTGCCGCGCAGGATCAGCCAGCTCACGATCGGGATATTCTCGGATGCCTTGATCTGGTGGCCACATTTCGGGCATCGCGACCTCGGTTTCACCACTGAGAGGCCTTCGGGCCAGCGTCCAATGCAGACGTTGAGGAACGAGCCCATCACCGCTCCAACAACGAAAACGTAGATGCCTTCGAGAATTTCAATCATGATCGAAGCTGGTAGAGTATGATTCCGGTTGCAACCGCGACGTTGAGGGACTCGACGTTGCGGGCGATGGGAAGCGAAACAATGCGTTGCGCCTTCGCGCGGATCGCGGGAGACAATCCGGAGCCTTCGTTACCGACGGCGATCGCGAGTCGCACTGGAGCGCGGCCGTTTTCCAACGGGCTTCCGCCAGCGTCGGCCGCCCACAGGTCGATTTTTTTTGCCGCGAGAAAGCTCAATAGATCGTCAATCCCCGCGTGAAAGGCCTGGTGCTGAAACTGTGCGCCCATCGAGCTCCTGATCACCTTGGGGTTCCAAAGATCGACCGTCCCGGGAAGCGCGATCGTCGCCGTGGCACCGAGTGCCGCCGCCGTACGGACAATGGTGCCCGCGTTGCCGGGGTCCTGCACCCCATCAAGGACGATCAAGCGGCACACTCCGGCGACATCAAGTGTATCAAGTGAGCGCTCGGGAACTTCTCCGATCGCGATGACACCCTGCGGCGACTCGGTTTCGGCGGCGGACCGGAAGTCTTTTTCTGAGACTTCGGTCACCTCGATGCCGGACTCGTCGAGAGTCTTTCGCAAGGCCTGGCCTCGGGGCGCGTCGGCGAGTTGGGGAGCCACGAGCGCGCCGCGAACGGCGAGGTCCGAGCGAAGCAGCTCCTCGACCGAGCGTACGCCCTCGGCCACGAAGAGCGAGTGCTTTTCGCGCGCCTTTCTGCGGCTCAGATCGCGCGCCAGTGTCAGGAGTTTCACGTCTTGGTTTTGCAGAGCTCAGCTGGAATAGGACTTGCCTCCGCGTCTCATTTGAAATCCCATTGCTGGAGTAACAATGAAGCGAATTGTCGTAGGTATCGCGATTACTTGCTCCCTTACTGCGTGCGCCATTTCGCAGCAGCAGGAAGTGCAGATGGGACAGGAATATGCGCAACAGATCAACGCGCAACTACCGATCGTCCAGGATCCGGAGATCAATCGCTATATCAACGTCCTGGGAGACTCGATTGCCAGGCTAACGGCCCGCCGTGATCTCGACTGGCAATTCTTCATCGTCGACTCCAAGGAAGTAAACGCTTTCGCGGTGCCCGGCGGCTTCGTCTACGTGAATCGCGGCCTCATCGAGCGCGCCGACCAGATGGACGAGCTCGCGGGCGTGCTGGGTCACGAAATCGGACACGTGGTGCGGCGTCACACGGTGAAGCAGATGGAGAAGGCGCAGGGAGCAAACATCGGCGTGACCCTGGCGTGCGTTCTCACGGGCGTCTGCAACAATCAGGCTGCCGGCGCGGCGATCAATGTCCTCGGCGGCGCCGTGTTCGCGCGCTTCAGCCGGCAGGACGAGGCCGAAGCGGATCAGGAAGGGTTCAAGAACACCGTGCGGGCCGGCATCAGCCCGGTCGGAATGGTGACCATGTTCCGAAAGCTGCTCGAGGAGCGGAAAAGCCATCCGGGCGCCGTCGCATCGATGTTTCTGACGCACCCGCTCGAAGAGGATCGCATTCAGGCGGTTCAGGCGCAAATCAACCAGCTGCCACCCGCCACCCTCGCATCACTCGGCGCCGATACGCGCAACTTCCACTCGTTCAAGGCGAGAATTCTGTCGTTGCCGCCGTCGCCACCGCCGCGCCAGGTCCAGTAGCCGGCGTCGGTTTCCCGCTCGATGATGCGCCGTGATCTTTCGCGGCGCATCTTTCGTCTATGAGGATTGCGCTCACAATCGCGGGCTCCGACTCGGGCGGCGGCGCCGGGATCCAGGCCGATCTGAAGACATTTCAGAGATTCGGCGTGTTCGGAACGTCGGCGATCACCGCCATCACAGCGCAGAACACCCGGGGTGTCAGCGGTTGGGACGCAGTATCGCCCGCGATGGTTCGCGCGCAGATCGATTCCGTCGCCGAGGATCTCTTCCCGGGTGCGTTCAAGACCGGGATGCTCGCCAATGCGGCAGTCGCGTCGATCGTCGCCGCGGCGATCCGCGACCACGACCTCCGCAACTACGTCCTCGATCCGGTGATGGTTGCGACGTCGGGCGATGTGCTGTTCGAGCCTGACACAATCGAGGTCATCCGGCGCGAGCTCGTTCCGCTGGCAGCACTCGTTACGCCCAACATCCACGAGGCGGCGATTCTCATCGGCGAGGAGATCGACGATGAAGATTCCATGGAGCATGCCGCCGAGGTGCTGGTGAACGAGATGGGAGCGCAAGCTGCCCTCATCAAGGGCGGTCACCTCGATTCGGGCAACAGAGTCGTGGACATGCTTTACGACGGAGACATCCGCACTTTTCGCGCACAGCGCCTCGACACGACGAGCACTCACGGGACCGGCTGCACTCTGTCGGCGGCGATTACGGCGCAGCTGGCCAAGGGGGAATCGCTGCACGCGGCAGTGCGCAGCGCGATCGACTACGTTCACAACGCGATCGCCACAGCGCCCGGGCTTGGATCTGGACACGGGCCCCTCAACCACCTCGCCGCCGACACCTGACAACCTCGACCGCAGCCGCCGACAGCCTATTTGATCGCGGACAATTGAGGCGCGGCGGAGCGCGCGACAAACTCTATCACCAGCGACTCGAAGGCGGCGCTGACGCGCTTGGTTGTCTCCAGTACTTCGGCGTGACTGAGCGCTGAGCCAGTGACCCCGGCCGCGGCGTTCGTGATGCAGCTCACACCCGCGACTCGCATACCCAGCGCTCTGGCCACGATGACTTCAGGAACGGTCGACATTCCCACCGCGTCAGCGCCGAGCAGCCGCAACATCTTCACTTCGCTCGGAGTCTCATAGGACGGACCCAGCAGGCCGGCGTACACGCCTTCACGAAGCGTGATGCCAAGCTTTTCCGCCGACGTGCGCAGGAGCCACCGAAGACGGGGATTGTATGCGTCGGTCATGTCGGGAAAGCGAATCTCCCCTTTGCGCGCCTCTCCGACGAGAGGATTTGTTCCCATCAGATTGAGATGATCCGAGATCATCATCAGGTCTCCTACCGCCAGTTTGGGTGAGATTCCACCGGCGGCATTCGAGACGAAGAGATCCTGCGCGCCAAGGGCGTGAAATACGCGGACAGGAAACGCCGCGAGCGCGGCGGGATGTCCCTCATACATGTGGAATCGGCCGCTCAACGCCACGACATCACGCCCGCCCAGTGACCCGACGATGACGGCGCCTTCGTGTCCCTCGACCGTTGCCTCGGGAAAACCGGGAATGTCGCGGAACGGAATGCGGGCGGCATCGCCGATGGATTTCGCCAGCCCGCCCAGCCCCGAGCCGAATATGATTCCGATCTTTGGCTGTTGAGATTCGGCGCGCTTGCGAATCGCGGCGGCGGCTGTGATCACCGCCTCTGTCGAGTATTCGCCCTTCATTCGTCCGGCCCGATCAGCTGTTCGATCTTGTCCGACACTTCCTCGATCAGCATGAGGCGCTCCTCCCAGGGAAGAAATGCGCTTTCGAAGCCGTTGAGCGCAATGCCGGCCAGCTCTTCGACTGTGAGGTCAAGGTGCTCCGCCGCAAAGACGTATTCGTCCGTAAGCGTAGTCGCGCTCATCAAGCGGTTGTCGGTGTTGAGCGTCACGTTGAGGCCGCGGTCGAAGTATTCGCGGAACGGATGGGTTGCGTATGAATCGGCGACACGCGTCTGCACGTTGCTGGTGAGACAGACCTCGAGCGCGATCCGTCGATCGTTGACGTACTCAGTGAGATCAGCATCCTCTATGAGCCGCGTTCCGTGGCCGATGCGATTTGCCCCACACACGTGCACGGCCTCCCGCACCGATTCGGCTCCATCACCTTCACCAGCGTGAACCGTGACCGCGAGATTGTGCTCGCGCGCGTACCTGAACGCCTCGACGTGGCGCGCCGCTGGATTCCCCCTCTCCCCTCCGGCCAGGTCGAACCCCACCACGCCGTCGCTCCTGAACTCGACGGCGAGCCTGGCCATCTCGAGCGAGCTCTCGGGCGGCAATTGGCGCAACGCGCAGATGATGAACCGCGCCGTGATGTCGAAGTCTTTTTCGGCGCGACGAAGGCCGCGCAGGGGCGCCTCGACCGCTTGCACGAGCGTAAGTCCCTGAACGACGTTCAGGAGCGGAGCATTTCGCACCTCGATGTAGCGCACACCGTCTTCGACTGCGTCCTCGGCCAGCTCGTAGGCGATGCGCTCGAGGGCATCCTCGCTTTGCATGACGGAGATCGTCACATCGAAGCGCCGCAGGTAATCGTCGAGGTTCAGGGCGTCATCCACCCTCATGAATTCCGCCAGCTCCTCCGGAGTGTGCCTCGGCAGCTGGACCCGATGCTCCCGCGCCAGCTCCAGAAGCGTTGACGGCCGAAGTGAGCCGTCCAGATGGCAATGCAGCTCCGCCTTTGGAAGCTGGCGGAGCTTGTTAGAAAAAATTGAAAGTGGCATTACAATGGGTTGAAGTCCTGGTCGTCGCCGGCGGCCTGCCGAGCGCGAACGATGCGAAAAATCGCGCCGTTGTGCACGGGGGTGTTGTTGGCCGTCACAATCCCGCGGCTGTCGGTGATCATCCGATCGCCGCTGCGAACCGCCACGGCCTGCATCTCATCCCAGGATTCGACCGCCTCGAGGGCCGTCGCCGCGGCGTCGACATCGACCGGGCGGCCATTGATGTAGATGCGGACGGTCTCGCTCACGGCGAGATGGGAGCGATGCGTACTTCCGCCGGCGCCGTAATCGGCTCCGGGAGCGATTTCAGATAGTCGATGAGCGCATCGAGGTCTACGATGTTGAGCGGCTTCGATACAGAGGCGCGCCCGCCCGCGTTGTACCCTTCTCCGCCGGTCGCGAGGAAATCGTTGACGATTACATCGTACGTCTTAGTATCGGAGAGAGGGGAGTTGTCGACCATCGTCACCGAGACGATGCGCGCGCCCTTGGGCCGCGTGGGATCGTACTTGATGGTGAGGCCGCTGACGTGATCGTCCACCGAATTCCTGGCGAGCATGGCTTCCAGCAGTCCCCGCAGCTGGGAACCGGTCATGGTGAGAGCGTACAGCGTGTTTCCGAAGGGTTGGATCTCGAACAGCGATCCGTACGTTGCGTCGCCCGCACGGAGCTCGGTGCGGATTCCCCCGTTGTTCATGATCGCGACATCGCCCTTCCCCGCCCAGCGCTGCGCATCGGCGATGAGATTGCCGAGTGGATATTGGGGCCCCTGGCGCGGGAGAGTCGTCGGGATGGTCGCGACGTGACGATCAACGAGTGATGAAACGCGCGCGACCGCGCGGCGAACTATCGAATCGATCGCGGGGACAGGCTGAATTGTGTCCGCGGCCAGCTCGCGCACCTGGTGCCGCACCGGGAGGCCGGCGCTGCTGCCGATCGGCAGATCGAGGACGTCGATTGCGCGCCCGCTCGAACGAGCCTGCACAACTGGAATTCCCTTTACCTCGGTGTTGACGAGTGTGTGGGTGTGTCCGCTCACGATGGCGTCGACCTTGGTCGTGAGCTTCCGCGCGAAATCGATGATCTCTCCGCCACAGTCGGTAGCTCCGTCCCTGCCGCAGCTCGCTCCGGCGTGAGCGATCACCACCACGAAATTCGCGCCACGCTTTCTGAGCGCGGTGCCAATGCTGTCCACGATCGGCGCCGGATCGTCGAAACGCAGTCCGACGACATTGCCGGCGCGAGTCGACGTCGGAGTGGAGACTGTGGATACGCCGATGATTCCTATGCGCGTGGCACCCCGCTTCACGATCGTGTCGTTGCGGATCCATTTGACGTCGCGCCCGTCCGTGTATCGAACGTTGGCGCCGAAGATTCCGTACTTCGCCTGCCGCATGCGCGCACGAAGAGAGTCGGTTCCCCAATCGAACTCGTGGTTGCCGAGGGCAGCCGCGGCGTAGCCCATCCTATTGTAGTACTCGACCACTGGCCGGCCATACGCGAGGTTTGAGGCAGGCGTGCCCTGGAACATGTCACCGGCATCGAGCAAGAGAGTCTCGCACCGCGGAGCGCATTCATGGCGGGCACGGTCGATCGCAGCGGCGACGTACGCAGCGCCACCGCGGCGGACACCGCTCGCATCCGGCCGGGGCTCGAGCGCACCGTGGAAGTCGTTGGTTGCGATGATGCGAAGGAAGCGGGTTCCGGTTGGGAACGGAGGCCGCGACGCATTCACGCTTGCTGGTGCCAGCGGTGCAACAGCGGTAGGCTCGAGGATGACATCGAGAATACGCCCGGATAATGCGGTTTGACCCCCGATCGGTACGTTCCCGTTGACCAACCTCCAATTCAGCTTGAAATAATCCGCTTGCCTGACCACTCCTCGCGTCTTCACCTCATCGATCAGGAGCTGCCGGATTTCCTGCTGCTTGTCATAGACCACAGGCGCACTGCTCAGCATCGCGTAGCCACCACCCCCGGTTTGGCGGTAATTGTTAAGCGCCATCGTGAACGAGTCGTTATCGCGGACAGCCGCACCCTTGTAGTCGAGTCGAGTGATCCTCGATCCGACCGGCCGCGACACATCGATCACGTATTCGACGCCGGACACGATGTCGAAGTTGTAGCCCGGGACGTGCGGATCCGTCTCGAGTGGAGCAGTCGGTGAAGCGGGTGTCCGATAATATCTGCTACTGAACTCCAGATAATCACGGAGCTGCTTCCCCCTGACCCTGACCGCGCGCAGCGTGTTGTCGTAAGGATAGAGCTGCGCCACCTGCGCGATCGTAATTGGACCTGGTCCCATCACGACATCGGTCGAAAACGCCGCTGTCGATGCGAGATCACTTCCCGCCGCCTTTCTCTCCGTCTCGAGAATGAAGTCGATGAGTGGCATGTCCCTGAGTCGCGCCGAGTCCGCGCGCCAGCGCTCGGGTGTGGATCCGATCGGTGTCGTCACGTAGGCCACGGTCTCGCGGTGAATTGCGTCCGTCGCGGCAAGGACCGCCGCGTTCTCGGCGTGTCCGGCCGACTGGACGATGTCGCTCCTCTTCTCGCTAACGATCCACCGGCCGCCCGATCGCGACACAACCAGATGCGCGACGCCGACGCTCGTCGCCCAGTTCTTTGGTTGAATGAGAACCGTCTGGCCAATCGTGCTGCCACGATTCTCCTTGTGCGAGTGCCCGTAGAGCACGAGGTCGATTCCCGGAACTTCGCTGGCGACCCGCGCCGCGACATTTTCGCTCGGCACGCCCGTGGTCAGCGTGTCATAGCTCGAGGGCTCGTTGAGGCCCGAGTGCACGGTTACGAGCACGATGTCCGCGCCAGCCGCGCGAGTCTCCTGAACGGCTTGTCTCACCGCGGCCACTATGTCGCCAAAGCGCAGGCGCCCTTTGATATTCTCGGCATCCCACAGCGTCACCCCGGGCGTCGTCGCGCCCACGATCCCAATTTTCAGACCCGCACGCTCGATGATCGTCCACGGACGATATGCGTGTACCGCTTCGGGATCGAGCCGGTAGGTATTGGCGGAAAGAAATGGGAATTCTGCCTGCCGCACAGCTGAGTCGAGGTAGGGAACGCCGTAGTTGTACTCATGGTTTCCGATTGCCGAGGCGTCGTACTGCATCGCATTCATCGCGGCGATGATCGGGTTCGTGCGATCGCGGGAGACCCGGGCCGCGACGTATGCCAGCGGATTCCCCTGCAGCAGGTCTCCAGCGTCGAGCAGAATCACGCGCCCCGGATTGGCGGCGCGAACCGAGTCCACGATCGTGGCCGCCCGGGACAGGCCGCGCACGGCATCCACCTTATTGGCGTAGTAGTCCCAGGCCCTGAGCCGCCCGTGAACGTCGGTTGTGGTGGCGATGACGAGATCGACGGGCTCCGTCGAACGCGGCAGCTGCGCTGGGGCGCAGGCCACGGTCAGCAACAGAATGAAGTTAAGCGCTCTCAAAGTCATCTCTTCTGAAAGTCATTTCACCGGGTGAATTGCAAAGCTAGCGGCGCGGTGCCGGGCGAGGGAGTGCAACGTTATCGTAACGTGTTCGTGACAGTCGGCGAGTTGACGCCGCGTCGGGAGTTCAGACAACTTCCACACGTGACCGAACAGAGCGCTGCTGTGGAGCGCGTCCTAGTCGTTGACGACGAGCCCGACATCGTCGCGCTCGTGGCGTATCACCTCGCCAAATCGGGCTACTCGGTATCGACTGCGGCGAGCGGGCCCGAAGGGCTTGCCGCCGCGCGACGGGATAAGCCATCGATAGTCGTCCTCGATCTCATGCTCCCCGGCCTCTCGGGACTCGAGGTAATGGAGGAGCTTCGCTCGGACAGCGCGACCTCTCACATTGCGGTGTTGATGCTCACGGCCCGGCGGGAAGAGAGCGACCGCATAAAGGGTCTTACACTCGGCGCCGACGACTACCTGACCAAGCCCTTCAGTCCGCAGGAGCTGGTGCTGCGCGTCGCCGCAATTCTCAGACGCGTGAAGGCGGGACGGGAGGAATCGGAGGACGTCAAGCAGATTGGACCGCTGAAGATCGAAACCACCGCACACCGTGTCACGGTAGACGGTCGCGAGATCGATCTGACTCCGACCGAGTTCAAGCTTCTCCTGCTGCTGGCCGAGCGAAAAGGCAGAGTGCAGCCGCGCAATCTGTTGCTCGAGACCGTCTGGGAGGCAGCGCCGGACATTCAGACCCGGACGGTCGACATGCACGTGCAGCGTCTCCGTGCCAAGCTTGGCGCAGCCGGTGATCTGATCGAGACGGTGCGCGGTTTCGGCTACCGCATTCGAAACGTCAGCGAGCGATCGTGAAGCTCGCGCACCGACTGCTTCTCCAGTCGCTCGCGATCATAGCGGTAATGGTGATCTCGGTCGTCGTCATAATCGACATTCAGCTGCACTCGAGCATCATTGAGCAAACCACACATGACCTGGCGGGAGAGGCAAGACTCCTGGCGACCCAGTGGAGGTCGGGCGTTGATCCCGACTCGCTGGCGGATGAAGCGGGTGTCGCCACCGGGCACAGGATCACCCTGATCGATTCCACCGGACACGTTGTTGGTGATTCGGAGTTCGACGGGCCAGCCCTTCAGGGCCTGGAGAATCACAGCAATCGCCCGGAAGTAGTCGACGCGCGGAAGAACGGGGTCGGGTCGGTTCGGCGCATGAGCCCATCCACCGGCGAAGAGCAGCTCTACGTCGCCGTCAAGGCGCCACGGGGCGTCGCTCGCGTCTCCGTGACGACGGTAGCAGTCGAGGAAGTCTTCGCGAGAGCCCGCAACGGCGTTCTCGTGGCCGGGCTCATCTCCTTCCTGCTGGCCGCCATTCTCGCCGTGCTTTTCTCCCGTGCAGTCTCGAAACCGATTGTCGACCTGAGCAACGTCGCGCGCTCGCTTGCCGCGGGCGAAAGAAATCGGCACCCCGCGCTTTCCGCGCCAGGCGAGGTTGGAGATCTCGCTGACGCCGTCCACCGACTGGCGGAACAGCTCGAAGCGCGGATCTCAGCACTGGCGGCGGAGCAATCAATACTCTCTGCGCTCGTCGAAACCCTGAACGAAGGCGTGATCGCGATTTCTCCATCGCGCGAAGTCGTGCGTATCAACGACACGGGACGCCGCCTTCTTTCAATCGCGCGTCCCATTCCATTCGGGATCGACTTCCTGCCACGTGAGGCGACGTTGCGAAGCGCGATATCGCTCGCCCTGAGCGGAACGGAGACCGAGCCGGAAGAGATAGTCATCGGTGACACGACGCTCTCTCTGACCGCGCGTCCCCTCGTGAATGGCGGCGCCGTCGTCGCGCTCTTCGACCTCACGCCCATCCGGAAACTTGAGGCCGTCAGAAGAGACTTCGTTGCCAACGTCTCCCACGAGCTTCGCACTCCCCTCACCATCATCGGCGGTTTCGCGGAGACGCTTCAGGATCGTGACGTTCCGCCGGGGATGCGGGCCGAGTTTGCAAGAACGATCCTTGCCAACACTCAGCGTATGCAGCGGATCGTCGACGAGCTGCTGGACCTCTCCCGGATCGAGACCGGACACTGGAAGCCACGGCCGGAGGCGATACACATCGCGGACCTGGCGGCGGAGGTTTTCGGACGAGTTGCGGCCAGCGCGAAGGCGAAGGGCGTTACGCTCGACACCGCATTCGATGCGGGCGCGCTAACGATTTACGCGGATCGGACAGCGCTCGAGCAGATCCTTCTCAATCTCGTGGAGAACGCAATCAGGCACACCGGCGAAGGAGGGCGGATCACGACCCGAACTGTGCGTGAAGGCGACGGAGTCTCTCTGTCAGTCGGCGACACGGGGAGCGGCATTGCGCCCGAGCACCTGCCGAGAATCTTCGAGCGCTTCTACCGTGCCGACAGCGGCCGCTCGCGCGAGGCCGGCGGCACCGGACTCGGGCTCGCAATTGTGAGGCATCTCGTTCAGGCGCATGGAGGTAGTGTCCGAGCGGAGAGCGTCGTGGGCGCCGGCACCACCATTCGAATTTTCTTCCCCGACGGAGCAACCGCCGCTCAATCGTGACAAATCCTTTACCTGCGGTGTGACTGTCCGTGACGTGCCTGAGAGAGTTTGTAGCGCGACAACTTCCTCTCACGGAGTCACAAGTGATCAAAACGGTTCGCAGCATTGCTGTCGCCCTCTCGGCGGCAGCGCTTCTCTCAGGTGGTGTTGCCTCAGCACAATCAGTGGATCTGACCGGAGCAGGCGCGACGTTCCCGTATCCCATTTATTCGAAGTGGTTCTCGGATTACGCACAGAGCACCGGCGTCAAGATCAACTACCAGTCGATCGGCTCAGGCGGCGGCATCAGACAGTTGTCTGAACAGACCGTCGACTTTGGCGCTTCTGATGGACCGATGAGCGACCAGGAGCTTGCCGGCGCCAAAGGCGGACCGGTGCTCCATTTCCCGACCGTGATGGGCGCGGTCGTCATCACATACAACGTTCCGGGTCTCAACCGCCCGCTCAATCTGACCGGCGATGTGATCGCGGATATCTTTGCCGGGAAGATCACCAAGTGGAATGATGCGCAGATTGTCGCACAGAACCGCGGGGTGGCTCTTCCCAACTCTGACATTCTCGTCGTCCACCGCTCGGACGGCAGCGGGACTACATACATCTTCAGTGACTATCTCACGGCAGTCAGCCCGTCCTGGTCGAGCTCGCTCGGCAAGGGCAAAGAGATCAAGTGGCCGGTCGGTCTTGGTGGAAAGGGCAATGAAGGCGTCGCCGGACAGGTGAAGCAGACGCCCGGTTCAATTGGGTACGTCGAGCTGGCCTATGCAAAGCAGAACAGTCTCCCCTACGCCAACATCCGGAACGCCGCTGGACGCTACATCACGCCTTCGATCGCGTCCGTAACCGCCGCGGCCGCCAGCATGAAGCTGCCGAAGAACACCGACTACCGCATTTCGATCGCGAACGCCCCAGGCAAGGACTCGTATCCTATCTCCTCGATGACCTGGATTCTCGTTTACCAGAACCAGCCCGATCGAGTGAAGGGCACCAAGCTCGTGAGCTTCCTGCGCTGGGCTTACAAGGACGGAGAGAAAACCGCAGCAGCGCTAGATTACGCACCGCTCCCCCCTTCAATGGTTGCGCAGCTCCAGAACAGATTGAAGACCATACGTATCGCTGACACGCGCGTGGGAGACGCTCGATGAACAAAATCACTATCGTTGCGCTCGGACTGCTGGCTCTGCCGCTGGCGATTTCTGCCCAGCAGCCTGCTGACACCACCAGGCCGGCTCCGCCGCCGACACCTCCGCCGGCAGCCGTCTCGATTCCGGTCGATTTCTCGGGAGTACTGTACGCGAATTTTCAGTACCGGGGCGATAAGGGCCCGGCCAAGTCGACGAACAAGTTCGACCTCGAGCGAGCGTACCTGACGTTCAGGATGCCGGCCGGCGACCGCGCCAGCATCCGCATCACAGCTGACGTGTTTCAGCAAACCGCGAATGGGCCCGACGCGTACTACAAAGGCTGGGTAATCCGCGCGAAGTATGCGTATCTGCAATACGACTATCTGAAGAGCGCCACCGGCTTCAACGGCGTAGTCCGCGGCGGACTGCTGCACAACGTGGTGATCGATCACGACGAGCAGTTTTGGCCGCGGTGGATCTCGCAGACGCCAGTCGAGCGGGCAGGGTTCTTCGCATCGTCCGATGCTGGAGTCGCGACGCTCCTCACTTTCCCGAACAAGTTCGGGGAGATCTACGCGACCATCGTGAACGGACCCGGCTACACGTCGCGCGAGACGGATCGCTTCAAGGACTACGCGGCGAGGGTGACTGTGACCCCGTTCGCCACCTCGGACAACAAACTCATCAGGAACTTTGACCTTACCGGCTGGACTTACGTCGGCGCGGTGGGCAGCGCGTTCGCGGCAGGGGGTGCTGGCCAGATCGGACCGGTCGGCGTTTCGATGCCGAGAACGAGATCGGGCTTTTTCGTGGGTGTTCGAGACCCGCGTCTTATCCTTGGCGGAGAGTGGGATACACGGAAGGATGCCATCGAGACAGGCGCCAACACCGTGGCGCTGCCGCGAGCGGAAGTTGACAGCACCGGGCGGCTTCTCGCCGGGTTCGCGGTGATCAAGCCGTTCCAGCTGATGAACGATCAGTCGACCTTCCCACTTGGCCTCGTCGCCCGCTGGGATCGCTTCAAGCCAAACACCAACACCGACGCCTACCTCAACACTGTCATCGGTGGCCTGACCTGGGACCTCAACAAGAAGACAGCACTTTCCCTCGACTATCAGGAAGTCACTCCGCATTCAGGAGCGATTGCGGCGGCAACCAAGACCTACTTCCTGCACCTGGTAGCGAACTTCTAGGCGCAGCTCGGCTGGATACGGGGCGCCCTCGGGGCGGTTGTGACAATGTCGTTACCTGACGTATGTCGTGACCTTTCGGGGGCGCTTCTATTTTTCAGGCACCAGGCAATCCCCAAAAAACGAAAAACAGGAGCCGTTCAGTGAGAGCCTTGAAACTTGCCGCCCTCATGTTGTTGGCCGTCGCGTGCGCCAAGGAAGGCGCAAATAACTCCGGAACGGCCTCCTCCACCGCCGCGTCCGCCTCATCCGGCGGATCTGTTGACCTGACCGGAGCTGGCGCGACTTTCCCGTATCCCCTGTACTCGAAATGGTTCTCGGTGTACGCCAGCAAGACCGGGGTGAAGATCAACTATCAGTCGATCGGATCCGGCGGCGGAATCAGACAGCTTTCGGAGGGCACGGTCGACTTCGGGGCGTCAGACAGTCCGATGAGCGACGAAGAGATGTCGAAGGCGAAGGGCGGCCCGATCCTTCACATCCCCACCGTGCTGGGCGCCGTGGTGATCACGTACAACGTCCCGGGACTGACCGTTCCGCTCAATCTGACGGGAAAAGCGATCGCCGACATTTTCTCGGGACGCATCACCAAGTGGAGCGATACGCGTGTCACATCTCTCAATCCTGGCGTGAAGCTCCCGGCCACCGATATCCTGGTCGTCCACCGCTCCGACGGTAGCGGAACGAGCTATATCTTTACCGACTACCTGACCAATGCGGTTCCCGCGTGGGCCACCAGCGTCGGAAAGGGTAAAGAGGTCAAGTGGCCGGTTGGCCTTGGCGCGAAGGGCAACGAAGGCGTTGCCGGCCAGGTGCAGCAAACGCCGGGCGCTATCGGGTACGTCGAGCTTGCATACGCAAAGCAAAACAACCTGCCGAGCGCAGCCGTCGAAAACAAGGCGGGCAAGAGGGTGCTCCCCTCGGTTGCTTCCGCGACCGCTGCCGCTGCCGGAGCAGCGCAGGCACTTCCCGCGAACACGGACTACCGAATTTCGATCGTGAACGCGCCCGGCGCGGATTCATACCCGATCTCGTCCTTCACCTGGATCCTGGTCTACCGGCATCAGACCGATGCGGCGAAGGGCAAGAAGCTGATCGACTTCCTGAATTGGGCCCTGACCGAGGGTGAGGCCGAGGCGTCATCGCTCGATTACGCCCCGCTGCCGTCGTCGATGGCCTCCAGCGTCAAAGCAAGGCTCACCACAATCGATCTATCCGGCGCGAAGTGACCTCTCTTCCGGTCGACTGGCTGGAGAAGGATCGCCGCAAGCTGCGCGTCGACGCGTCAGCGTTCAGCGACAAAGTTTACGAGGCTCTCACCGCCGCGTGCGCGCTCGTCGTTCCGGCACTCGTCATTGCGATTGCGCTGTCCATTTTCGCCGCTGCGTGGCCGGCTTTCGCAAAACTCGGGCTATCGATAATCACGACGAGCAACTGGGATGTCTCTGGAGGCCACTTCGGCGCCGCGCCGGCGCTATTCGGGACTCTGGTCTCCTCAACCGTAGCCCTCATCATTGCAACGCCGCTGGCAATTGGCGTGGCGATATTCCTCTCTGAATTCTCGCCTTCGTGGCTTCGGCAGCCCGTTGGATTCCTTGTCGATCTTCTCGCGGCGATTCCGAGCGTGGTATACGGGCTGTGGGGCATTTTCGTCCTCATCCCACTGCTTCGCCAGCATGTCATGCCGTTTCTTCGTGACACCCTGCACCTAGGCGCGACACCGTTCTTTTCGGGGCCTGCCTACGGACCGAGCATGTTGGCGGCGGGAGTCATACTCGCGATCATGGCCCTCCCATATATCTCTGCCGTGTCGCGCGAAGTGTTGATGGCTGTTCCGCGTTCCCAGCGGGAAGCCGCTCTCGCGCTCGGTGCAACGCGCTGGGAGATGATTCGTGATGCCGTCATTCCCTATGCGCGCTCCGGTATCATTGGTGGCATCATGCTTGGCCTCGGGCGCGCCCTTGGAGAGACGATGGCCGTCACCATGGTGATCGGGAACAGACTCGAGATCTCGGCGTCGCTCCTGTCGCCGGGGTACACAATGGCATCGCTGATCGCCAACGAATTCAGCGAAGCCACGAATGATTTGCACCTCTCGGCCCTGATGGCTGTCGGAGCAATTCTGTTCATCATCACTCTGATCGTGAATGCCGTGGCGCGCTGGCTCGTGTGGAGCGTGGCTCGGAGGCGGGCCCAATGAGAACCGCGCGCAGCCGCCACCTCGTCAGCGGGGCGATGATAGGCCTCACGTATCTGGCCGCCGTTCTGGCCACCCTTCCCCTGCTGCTCATTCTCGTTCACCTGCTCACCAAGGGCGCATCGTCTCTTTCGCTGGCGTTCTTCACGCATATGCCGAGACCGGTGGGCGAACCCGGCGGGGGGATGGCGAACGCGATCGTGGGAACGTTGGTGCTCATCGGGATAGCCACCGTTATCGGGCTCCCAATCGGAATCGGCGCCGGACTCTACCTCGCGGAAAAAAAGAGCTCGCCCCTTGCATCCACCGTGCGTTTTCTGTCCGACGTGTTGAACGGACTTCCGTCGATCGTCATGGGGATTTTCGCCTGGGAGATTCTCGTCAGGCCCATCGGACACTTTTCGGCGCTGGCGGGGGGAGTGGCGCTCGGCTCGATGATGATTCCACTCGTCACCCGCACGACCGAAGAGATGCTTCTCGTCGTTCCCACGTCCCTGCGCGAGGCCGCGCTGGCACTGGGCTATCCAAGGTGGCGGACGTCGATATCTGTCGTTCTCCGTACCGCGCTCG
The DNA here is from genome assembly GCA_003134685.1 of Gemmatimonadota bacterium. Classification (GTDB taxonomy): domain Bacteria; phylum Gemmatimonadota; class Gemmatimonadetes; order Gemmatimonadales; family Gemmatimonadaceae; genus UBA4720. Next base: position 26,025 of record PLCA01000003.1, read on the forward strand.
CCGGTATCGTGACGGGGGCGCTGGTTGCGGTGGCAAGAATCGCCGGTGAGACGGCGCCGCTTCTCTTCACGGCAATCGGCAATGCGTTTTGGTCGACATCATTGAGTCAGCCGATCGCGGCGCTCCCTCTCCAGATCTTCGCTTACGCGAACAGCCCGTACGACGAGTGGCACCAGCAGGCGTGGGCCGGCGCGCTCGTGTTGATCGCGATCGTTCTGATCATCAGTCTCGCCGCACGCTTCGCAACGAGGTCCCGGTTCGGTGCTCCAGTCGACTGAAGTGCTTCGTGAGAAGCCAATGCGCATAGTCACGCCGACGGTTCAGGTGCGGGCACGCGAACCAAGCGTGTCTCAGGAAGAGGCGCCGCCGTGCATCGTCGCGAGCCATCTCTCGGCGTTCTTCGGCGACGCCGCCGCCGTCAAAGATGTTTCCATCTCGATTCCTCAGAACGCCGTGACTGCGATCATCGGCCCGTCTGGCTGCGGAAAATCGACGTTGCTCCGCTGCTTCAACCGAATGCACGAGACAGTCCCGGGCACACGCGTGGAGGGCTCGGTGGAAATCCTCGGCAGCTCGATTTACGGAGATGGCACAAGCCCTATCGCCGTTCGCCGTCACGTTGGGATGGTGTTCCAGCGGCCGACACCCTTCCCCACCATGTCGATCCGCGCGAACGTCGCGGCGGGCCTGCGAGTGGATTCGAAGAGCCACGCGACGCGAGGCGCAACCAGCGAGATCGTTGAGGAAGCCCTCCAGCGCGCGGGACTCTGGGCCGAGGTAAAGGACCAGCTCGACGAAAGCGCGATGGCGCTCTCCGGCGGCCAGCAGCAGCGGCTCTGCATTGCGCGCGCGCTCGCAACGAGGCCGCGAGTGATCCTGCTCGACGAGCCCACGGCGTCGCTGGATCCACTCAGCACTCAGAAGGTCGAGGAGCTCGTCTACGATTTGCGGCAGACCGTCACCGTCGTCATAGTCACCCACAACATGCAGCAGGCCGCGCGCGTTTCGGACGGAACGGCATTTCTCCTCATGGGCGAGCTGGTCGAGTTTGCCTCCACGCGAGAGCTCTTCACGGCCCCCAAAGATCCGCGTACCGAGTCCTACATCACAGGACGGTTCGGATGACCGCGGTTGCCCCCGTCGCGCGCCCAGCCCCCGCTGCCGCCGCGAATACCATTGGCACCATCGAAGCGCGCGACTTCTCCTTCTGGTACGGGAAAAAGCAGGCGCTCAAGGGAATCTCGATGAAGGTGCCCCCACGATCCGTGACAGCTCTCATCGGGCCGTCGGGCTGTGGCAAATCGACATTTCTGAGGTCGATCAACAGGCTCAACGATCTCATCCCCGCGGTGCGGCACGAAGGTGATCTCTGCCTCGACGAGAACAGCGTCTACAATCCTTCGCTCGACGTCGTTGCTCTCAGGCAGCGAGTCGGAATGGTGTTCCAGCGCTGGAATCCATTTCCAAAATCCATCTACGAGAACGTAGCTTACGGTCCGCGCATCAATGGGATCGCTGATGAAACATCTCTCGACGAAATCGTGGAGCGGTCGCTTCGACGCACCGCGATCTGGGACGAGGTTAAGGACAGGCTCCGGACGTCAGCGCTCGGCCTCTCCGGTGGGCAGCAGCAGCGCGTGTGCATCGCTCGCGCGCTGGCCAACCAGCCCGAGGTGCTCCTCCTCGACGAGCCGGCGAGCGCGCTCGACCCGAGCTCCACTCAGCGCATTGAGGAGCTCGTGTACGAGCTGAAACGGGAGTTGACGATCATCATCGTGACGCACAATCTGCAACAGGCGGCAAGAGCGTCTGAATACACCGCGTTCTTCTTTACAGGCGAGCTCGTCGAGTTCGGCCCTACGGAGCAGATCTTCACGAGCCCGCGAGAGGAACGCACCGAAGCATACATCACTGGGAGATTTGGATGACACCTGACTCGAACGCCGCAGGATTCAGGCATTTTCACGATCAACTTTCTTCGCTCAAGGAAACGCTGCTCGGCATGTCGTCGAAAGCCGAGGAGCGTACCGACATCGCCGTCGAAGCGTTGATGAACCGCGATCGGGAAAAAGCTAGGCTCGTGATCGACGGTGATCCCGAGTTGAACCGGCTGGAGATAGAAGTGGAACAGGCGGCAGTGGAGCTACTGGCTCTACAGCAGCCGATGGCGCGTGACCTTCGCTTCATCATCGGCGCGATCAAGGTATCGAATGACCTCGAGCGCGTCGGAGATCACGCCGTCAACATCGCTGAATCCGCACTGCGCCTTGCCGACATGCCCAAAGTGAATATTCGGATTCCCGAGATCGAGGTCATGGCGAGAAGAGCGCGCAAGATGCTGGGCGAGTCACTCGACGCATTCATCCGCGCCGACGGCGCCTTGGGGCGAAAGGTTTGCAAGGACGACGATGTGGTCGACTCGCTGCACGATTCCGTTTTCCGCGTCCTCCTCACTCACATGATGGCCGACGCGAAGACCATCACGCCCTGCCTCGAGCTTCTACTGGTGGGACGGAACCTGGAGAGAATCGCCGACCTCGCCACGAACATCGGCGAGGACGCGGTTTACCTCGCCGAGGGGAAGCAGATCAAGCACCACCACGAGGAAGACCACTTCAACGAAGGCCGGCTGCAGCCAGCGCCCAATAACTGAGCGCGGCAACAGCAGCGGACGCGGGGATCGTGATGACCCAGGCCCAGACGATTCTTCGCGCAATGCCCCACCGCACCGCGGAGAACCGATAGGTCGCGCCGGCGCCCATGATCGCTCCCGCGATCGTGTGCGTCGTGCTCACGGGAATTCCGTAGTGCGTGGCGATGCTGATCGCAAGCGCGCCTCCGGTCTCCGCCGCGAACCCGCTCATGGGGCGTAACCGCGTGATGCGCGAGCCCATCGTGTGCACGATTCTCCAGCCGCCGAAGAAAGTGCCGAGCGAGATCGCTGAGTACGCGCCCATCTTGACCCAGAGTGGGATTCCGTCCCCAGTCACGTAGAGATGGTGAAAAATTCCCGTCTCAGTAGCCGTCAGAGGCTTCACCGAAACGAGCAGGCCGACGATGATGCCCATTGTCTTCTGAGCGTCATTCGCACCATGCGCGTGCGATAGCAGCGCCGAGCTCGCGAGCTGCGCCCCGCGGAAGAACCGATCCACTCGGGCCGGCCCCATGTTACGGAAGCCCCAATACACGGCGACCATTAGGATGAACCCGGCGAGACCCCCAACGAGCGGCGAGATGACGATGAAGGACAGCGTCTGCACCCATTTCGTCCCCCAGGTGATAGCGCTCCATCCCGCCTTCGCCACTCCTGCCCCGGCGTAACCGCCGATGAGAGCATGCGAGGAGCTCGACGGAATCCCATAAAACCACGTGATGAGATTCCACGCGATGGCGCCCAGCAGCCCGGCCAGAATCACGTTGGGCGTGACGATGTCCGTCCGGATGATCCCGGTCTGGATCGCTTTGGCTACGAGCTCGCCGGCGGTGAACGCAGCCGTGAAATTGAAGAACGCGGCCCAGATCACCGCTGCACCCGGGCTCAGAACGCGCGTCCCCACGATCGTCGCAATCGAGTTCGCCGAGTCGTGGAAGCCGTTTATGAAGTCGAACACAAAGGCGATCAGAACGATCGCGACAACGTAATAGAGCACTACGCGTTCTTCAGCGCGATGCTCTGCAGCACGTTCCCTACATCCTCACATTGGTCGAGCGCGTCTTCGAGTTTGTCGTAGAGGTCTTTCCACTTGATGACCTCGAGCGCGTCTCCCCCCTCAGCGAAGAGCTTCCCCATCGCTTCGTGGTAGACGGCGTCACCCTCCTCTTCGAGCACTTTGAGCTTCTCGCTGATGGCAAAGATCTGCTTCGCATTCTTCATTTCGCGCACCCCTTCTTCGACGGCGCAACTGGCGCGCGCCAGCACCTCGGCCAGAACTACCGCCGCGGGCCGGGCACGCTGGACCCGGAAGATCTGGGCCCGACGCGCCGTGCCATCGATTAGATCGATCACGTCGTCCAGCTCCGACGCGAGGGCGTGGATGTCCTCGCGGTCGAACGGGGTGACGAAGGTCCGATCGATGCGATCGATGATATCGTGGGTCAGGTTGTCGGCCTCATGCTCCAGCCCCTTGATCGCCGTGACTTTCGCGTCGAGGTGGGTCGGATCCTGAAACATCTCCTGAAGAATGGTCGCCGAGGCGGTCAGCCTTTTCGCCAGCTCGGTGAACAGGTCGTAGAACTTTTCGTCGCGAGGAAGAATCCGCAAAGCGCCATCTCCATGAAAGTCCAAAACTCGAAGCGTCCATTCGAACCGGGTCGGCGGGAATCTATCCAGCCCCCGACTTTCGAGCTACCGATCAGCCCGACGGGCGCGGCGCAGTGCGCCGGACTACCAATCTGCGGTTCTCGAAGACCTTCACCAGCAGAACTCCGGTTACGAATCCGCCGACGTGGGCCCAGACGGCCACTCCACCGCTGAGGTCGGCACCATTCGTCAACTCCGGCAGCGCTGCGACGATCTGCCAGAAGAACCACCAGATCAGAACCATCCAGGCGGGAATGGGAATCACTTTGAAGAAGATGATGAAGAAGAACAGCATCTTGACGCGGACCTTGGGGTAGAGCACCAGGTACGCGCCCAGAATTCCGGAGATGGCTCCCGATGCCCCGACAGTTGGAAGGGGAGAAGCCGGCTGGGCAAGGACGTGCGCAATCGCCGCCGCCAGGCCGCACACGAGGTAGAACACAAGGAAGCGAAAGTGACCCAGGCTGTCTTCGATGTTGTTGCCGAAGACCCAGAAGAAAAGGGCATTGCCCAGAATGTGTCCCCAGCCGCCGTGCAGAAACATCGATATGAACGGCGTGAGGATGTTGATCGGATCGTTGTCGACAACACAGGCGACTCCCCGCCCGAGAGGAACCGCCTCTCCCAATGGGGCCATGTGCGTGAGCTCGCCCGGAACCATCCCGAGGTTGCACACGCTGGAAGCGAGCGCCTGCGGATCGAACCCGGCTCCCTGCACGAATATCCAGGTCAGGAACATGGCAGCCAGGATGGCATATGTCATCCATGGCGTGCGGACAGTCGGAAGCTCGTCGCTGAGTGGAATCACTGGGCTGGAAAGTTACTCGGGATTCCGCATCGTCGGGCATGTTGACCGTCCTCGGCCCCGCCTCACTGTTCAGAAACTCCGCCGTAATGGCAGAAATAAACGGCCCCTCGCTTGCCTAAGACCAGTGCGGCGCGGAAAGAGCGTGCTCAGCGAAATTCAGCAAAATGACAGGCGCGGTAGCGGCTAAAAGGCCAGGAGAATTCAGAGATGGCAGATAAAGTAATTGGGATCGACCTCGGGACCACCAACTCGGTCGTCGCGGTGATGGAGGGCGGAGACCCCGTCGTCATCCCCAACGCGGAAGGTGGACGGACCACGCCCTCGGTCGTCGGCTTCACCAAGGACGGCGAGCGGCTCGTTGGTCAGATCGCGAAGAGACAGGCTGTAACCAATCCCCAGAACACCGTCTTCTCGATCAAGCGCTTCATGGGGCGCAAGATGTCGGAAGTCACCGAAGAGATTAAGCGCGTTCCGTATAAGGTCGTTGCCGGACCCAACGATGTCGCGATGGTGGAGGTGCAGGGCAAGCGCTACTCTCCGCCTGAGATCTCGGCGATGATTCTCCAGAAGATGAAGCAGACCGCTGAAGACTACCTCGGCTATAAGGTCGAAAAGGCGGTCATCACAGTTCCAGCGTACTTCAACGACTCGCAGCGCCAGGCGACCAAGGACGCCGGTAAGATCGCGGGCCTCGATGTGTTACGCATCATCAACGAGCCGACGGCCGCCGCGCTCGCCTACGGTCTCGACAAGAAGAAAGACGAGAAAGTCGCCGTGTTCGATCTCGGCGGTGGCACTTACGACATCTCCGTCCTCGAGCTGTACGACGTCGAAGGATCGCGCCAGTTCGAAGTGAAGTCGACCAATGGTGACACACACCTTGGCGGCGACGACTTCGACCAGCGTGTCATCGATTGGCTCGTAACCGAATTCAAGCGCGACCAGGCGATCGATCTCTCCAAGGATCCGATGGCGCTCCAGCGCCTAAAGGAAGCGGGCGAGAAGGCGAAGATGGAACTGAGCACCACTCAGACCACTGACATCAATCTCCCCTTCATCACCGCCGATCAGAGCGGACCCAAGCATCTCAACTATTCTCTCACCAGAGCGAAGTTCGAGCAGCTCGTGGACGACCTGATTCAGCGCACGATTCCCCCGATGGAACAGGCGCTCAAGGACGCCGGAATCAAGCCGAACGAGATCGACGAAGTGCTTCTCGTCGGTGGCTCGACCCGCATTCCGAAAATCCAGGAGATCGTCAAGAAGTTCTTCGGCAAGGATCCGAACAAGGGCGTGAACCCGGACGAAGTCGTGGCGATCGGCGCCGCGGTCCAGGGCGCTGTCCTCACCGGCGAGCAGAAGGATGTTCTTCTGCTCGACGTAACGCCGCTCTCACTCGGTATCGAGACGCTGGGCGGAGTCACCACGGTGCTCATCCCGCGCAACACCACGATCCCGACCAAGAAGAGCGAGACCTTCTCTACGGCTGACGACAATCAGACGACGGTGGAGATCCACGTTCTACAGGGCGAACGCGAGCTGGCGACGTACAACAAGACCATCGGCAAGTTCCAACTCACCGGAATTCCACCCGCACCACGCGGGATGCCGCAAGTCGAGGTGACGTTCGACATCGACGCCAACGGAATCCTCCACGTGACCGCGAAGGACAAAGCCACCGGCAAGGAGCAGAAGATCCGCATCGAAGCCTCGAGCGGACTCTCCGACGGCGAGATCGACCGCATGGTCAAGGACGCGGAGAAGAACGCCGCCGAGGACAAGAAGGCACGGGAAGCGATTGATGCGCGAAACCGGCTTGATTCGATGACCTACGAAGTCGAGAAGAATGTGAAGGAGTGGGGCGACAAGGTCACTGCGGATACGAAAGCCAAGGTCGATGCGGCCGTCGAGAGGGCCCGCAAAGCGCTGAAGGGCGACGACATGGCCGAGATCCGCGCGGCGCAGGAAGAGCTGACGAAGGTATTCAGCGAGGCTGGGCAGGCGTTCTATCAGCAGCAGGGTCAGGCCGGTGCGCAGCCGGAGGCTGGTCAGCCAGCGGGCGCGACCGCTGGCGCGGAGCCGGGCGGCAAGCCGGCTGATGACGTTGTCGAGGCTGACTACGAGATCGTCGACGACAAGAAGTAAGACCGCTGTCATTAGAGAGGGCCCGACTGGATTTCAGTCGGGCCCTTTTTTACCCAGTATGAAGGCGGGTAACTCTAATCAAATGGCCCCTCCGGAGGAATCCGCGAGGGGCCATTTGCCCGCTATGGCAACAAGCTCCAGTCGGGATTCACTTAAGGTTCGGCCTCGCTTGGACGCTCCAGTCGGCAAGGTCTGCCCACCACGCGTCCGGACGGATTCCCACTGGGTGAATCCGCTTCGACACCCCGTGCACGTTGCGTAGCTCGTAGATCCACATAGCGGGCGCGTCGTCGGTAAGAATTCGGTAGGCGCGCCTATACAGCTCGACGCTCCGCGAAGGGTTCATCTCGTTGATCGCGCTGTCGACCACCGCGTCGAAACCTGGATTCCGGTACGACGTCGCGTTGTAGCCGCCCTTCTTGATCTCGGAGCTCGCCCACTCCTCGCGCACCGATGAAGGCGTAGGGTCGATGTGCCAGGCGTTCAGAAGCGCGTCGAACTTCCGTTCTTCCATCCGGCCGCCGAACGTGTTTAGCTCCAGCTGATCGATGCGGACATTCGCGCCCGCCTTTCTCCATTGCTCCTGCAGCAGGACGGCGATCCTGGTTCGGATCGCGCTGGAGCTCGGGACCATGAGCGCGAACGCGAGCGGGGTTTTTCCGCGGGAGCGCAGACCGTCGGCCCCGCGCTTCCAGCCCAGCGAGTCGAGCGTGCGCGCCGCTTGGTCGGGATCGTATCGAATGCCGATCGTCGTGTCGGTAGTCGGCATGATTCGGGTGGCGGGCCCGTGAGCAACGAGGCCCAGAGTATCGAACACGTTGCGCACGATCGCGGATCGATCGACGGCCATCACGAGCGCCCGGCGGGTTTCGCGATCCCCAAAAATGGGATGCGGGCCCGTGTTCTTCGCGTTGCGCAGGTTGAACGCAGCGTACCCGTAGTCGAGACTTCCCGGTGACACGATGATGTCGGCACCCTTTGCCCTCGCCAGCGGGATCACGTCCGGCTTTACGACATCGAGGAAATCGGCCGTCCCGCCAAGGAATCGCACCGAGGCCGTCTGATAGTCCGGCGCCACAAGCCAGATCGCCTGATCGGCAATCGGTCTGCCTCGGTAATTTCCGCTGTCTGCGCGGAGGACAATGCGCGCCCCGCGATCCCACGCCGCGAACCGGAATCGTCCGCTACCCACGGGGGCGCGCGCGAAGCCGCTCTCGTGGAGGGCGGCCGGTGCCGTTTGGCGAAGCAGGTGGGCAGGCAGAATCACCACCGGACTCGCGACTTTGAAGAACGCGTCCGGAGTACGTCGGTGAAACCACACCACTGCGGTCAGCGAATCGCGCACCGATACCGAATCGACGTTGTCGAGATTCGAGCCGAGCGGCGAAGCGAGCGAAGTGTCCTTCACCAGCTGAAACGTATATCGCACATCCTCGGCGCTCACCGGAACGCCGTCGTGCCAACGAGCCCGCGGATTCAGGTGGAAAGCAACCGACTGTGAATCCGCCGACCACTGCCAGCGATCCGCCAGTCTCGGCGTGAATCCGGCGTCGCCTACGGTGTTGAGCGATGGACCGATGTCGGCCAGGTTGTCGAACACCTGATCTGAGACCTGCTTCCCCATGAGCGTCAGGGTGAGCGGGGGAAAAAGAATGTCAGCGTCGGCCGCCGAAGAAAGTACGATCGTGCCACCTACGTGCTTATCGCCCGAACACGCGCTGAGAAGAAAGAACGCCGAGAGGGTGATCGAGGCACCGCGTCGTCCATGCATCATGCCGTGCTTCTCATAAAAGGCGTGCTTCCCAGGGTGGCCGTGCTTCCGTTTGAGTTGCTTGCGGCGCGATGGGGAATCGAATGCACAGTTGCGTTTGCGTCGGCCCAGTCGAGAAAAGTCTCGAGGAGATGTGGATCGAACTGTCCTTTCTGGGCACGCATCTCTTCGGCGGCGCGCGTGTGCGACAGGCAGTCTCGATACGCTCGCGCGGTGGTCAGCGCATCATAAACGTCGGCGACGCAGAGAATCCTTGCGGCGAAGGGAATCTCCTCGCCGGCGAGACGGTCGGGATATCCGTTGCCGTCCCACCGCTCGTGGTGGTTCCGGATGATCGCACGTACATCTCCCGGGAAATCAATGTCCGAGACGAGTTCCAGCCCCGCCTCCGGGTGGCGCTTCATGATCGCCCATTCCTCATCGGTGAGTCCGCCCGCCTTGTTCAGCACCTCGGTGGGGACGATGATCTTCCCGATGTCGTGGAGCAGCGCGCCGAGCCGGAACCAGAAGAGCGAGCGCGAATCCATTCCGGCGCTGTCGGCGAGCACACAGGCAAAGAAAGCCACGCGTTGGCAGTGGCCCTGGGTGTAGTGGTCCTTGCTTTCGATCGAGTCGCCCCATTGGTGCGCCATCTCCAGGAATCGCGCCTCCAGCGCGGCGTTTCGCCGCTCCACCTGCGCGACGCGGTGTTGTGCCTTCAATCGCGAGTAAAGAGCGTGCGACTGATTGAGGTTGGCAAGCATCTCGCGATGGCGCTTCTGGGTCCAGTAAAGCTCGGCGAGCTGCTCGGTCACGTCGGCCTTGAGCAGCAGGTCCTCTCCTTCGTCCGCACACTCGCACGCCCGCCCGAGATACTCGGCCGCCTTGACGTAGTCGCCTCGCTCGCGCGCGATCACTCCGACGTGCCTGAACACCTCGCCCCGCCACGACGGGGCAATTTCTCCTGTCAGCGCAAGCAGGGGCTCGACGCGATCCATCGCTTCGTCGAACCGTCCCGTCGCGATGCAGAGCTGCACCTGGTTGAGTGCGACGTTGAGCTGATTGGGGTGATCGTGCTCCTCGCCGAAGGCGTGCTCGGCTTCGGTGTACGCAGCTTCCGCGCGCTCGAGCTCGCCAAGATCGGTGTAGGCCAGCCCGATGTTGTTGAGAACCTGCGCGGCTTGGTCGCGCATGCCGAGCGCGCGATAGCCGTCGAGGCTCAGATGGAACGCCTCGAGAGCCCGAGGCATGTCTCCGCGAATGCTGGCCACGGTTCCAAGATTCTGGTCGATCATCGCAAGCGCCTCGGCGTCACGGATGGACGCCGCCGTAAGTCTCGCCTCGGAGTACATCGATTCAGCGCGATCCAGATCTCCCCCGGTCTGGTGGACTATCGCGACGACGTTGAGCGCCTGGGCAATTGCGGATTGAGAGCCTGCCTGAGTCGCGGCGGCAACCGCCGCTTCGAGAACATCTATCGCCGCGCCGCGATTGCCCTGCTCAAGGTAGGCTCTTCCCAGCCACCGTAGAGCCGAGAGTCTGGTGTGATCATTTGCGAGCGGGTTCCGTATCAGCGCTTCGTAACGAACCGACGCTTCGCTCCAGCGGCCCTCGCGCTCCGCCAGTTTTGCCTCCTTAATCAGGGCTCGTATCTCGAGTGGCTCTCCTTCTTCGGTCCGAGAAGTGGAACGCAGGCTCATGACGAGGCGAGGATTGTGCGACGCGCGGAGCCCTCGTCGCGGAGCTTTCTGGTCAGCGTCGGCCGCGAGATTCCGAGGATGCGTGCGGCCGCGCTCAGATTTCCGCCGGTGAGGCCAATCGTGGTGTGGATCGCCTCGTCGACGATCGCCTGAAGTGACTTGCCTTCTGCGGGTATTCGAATCACGCCGCCGGCGGGAGTTTCGACCAAAGGAATGAACGACCGTCGCTGCAGCGACAGATGGTGGGGCTGAATCACGTCGCCTGTGCAGACAACCACGGCGCGCTCGATGACGTTCTTCAGCTCGCGAATATTGCCCGGCCAGCGGTGTCTTTCCAGCGCGCTGACGGAATCCTGGCCTAGGCGCAGGTTCGCGCGGCCTTCTATTTCCGCGTGCCGCTTGACGAAGTAGTGGGCGAGAATCGGAATGTCCCCGTCTCGCTCACGGAGCGCCGGAAGCTCGAGTCGCGCGACGTTCAGCCGATAGAAGAGATCGGCTCGAAATCGATTGTCGGCAACGGCCGACTCGAGGGACGAGTTGGTGCCCGCGATGATGCGGGCCGCCAGTGCACGCTCTTCGGAGCCTCCGAGCCGGCGAAAGCGCCGGTCTTCGACCACGCGCAGCAGCTTCGCCTGAAGCTTGAGCGGGAGTTCCGCGACCTCGTCGAGAAAAACGGTGCCCGAGCCCGCGACTTCGAACAGCCCACGCTTGAGGATGCGCGCATCGGTGAAGGCGCCGGGCTCGTGCCCGAACAGCTCGCTTTCCAGCAGCGTCTCAGGGATGGCCGCGCAATTGATCGCGACGAACGGCTCCGCCGCGCGCGAGCTCGCCGCGTGGAGGCCGCGGGCGAAAAGCTCCTTGCCAGTCCCCGTTTCTCCGACGAGCAAAACTGTCATGCTGCGACTCGTCGCTACCTGGGTCGCCAGTGCTATGACTTCGCGGATGGCCGCGCTCTCACCGATTACGTGGGAGTCCCAACGATCCGCCGATGCCAACTGCGATCGGGCTGTGATAGTTACACCGTTCCTTTTTCGCGCAGACGATCGAGCGATCCGCGCGCGGAATTGAGTTGACAGATTCGAATTGGCTCCGAAACGCGCTGGAGCTATGTAAAGAGACGAGGAAATGGGGGGTCAAGTCACCCGTTTTTCAGGACTTACGGCCTCGCGGGACCCCGAGCGGCGGCGGGCGCCCTCAGGAGGGGCTAGCTGGGAAGCGAGGCAAGCAGAGTGTTGATCTCGGCGGCCTCGTGCTGGGCGCCCACATCCTCGAAAGACTCGGCCGCTTCCCGCCACGCCAGACGGGCATCCGCGGAGTTCCCCAACGCCCTCGAAGTCTGCCCGAACTCGCGGAGCATCTCGGCCTGAAGCAGCCGGTCCTCGAGACCCTCCGCTTCGAAGATTCCGATCCGGAGTGTCGCAATGCTCTCGTGGAACGCCCCTCTTTCGCGCTCGATTCTCGCCCGGCACTTGAGCGCTTCAGCGATCGTGAGATGGTCTCCCCGGGTTTGCGCTCCCGCGAGGGAGGACGCGCATGCTTTCTCGGCATCGTCGAGCTTTCCGACCGCCACCCAAGCCTGGGCCAGGTTGAGGACAAGTATGCTCTCGACGAGCGAATCATGGCGCGATTTCGCGATCGTCAGTCCCCTCTCGAACGTCTCGATGGCGCGCGAATAGTGACCGAGCTTGGTGTAGAGCATGCCGATGTTGTTGAGCACCCACGAGACGGCCTCGTCGTCATTCGCACTCTCGAAGGCGCCGAGGCTGTTCGAGTAGCGAGCCTCGGCGGCGACGAAGTTGCCACGCATGTTGAAGAGGACGCCGCGGTTCTGCTCGATCATCCCGAGCAGGCGGACATCGCCCGCCTTCCCCGCATACTCCGCGGCTTGCATGTAGAGCTTCTCGCTCTCGACGAGATTGCCGCGGCGCTGCGCCACGATGGCAAGGCAATTGAACCCGTGCGCCTTGCAGCTGATTGAGCCGCACTTTTCGGCGTGAATCAGGCTCTGCGTGTAGCAGCGATAGGCGGTCTCGGTTTCACCCTGCTCGCGGTGAAGCGTCCCCTTCCACCGGAGAGCGTCGGCGAGACTAGCCAAGTCGTGCTCGCGGTCGAGAGCCTCGATCGCGTCGTCGTAAAGTCCGAGTGATCTCGCAGTGTCGCCAGCCCTCTCGGCCTCGCGTGCCTGCTCGACGAGTCGACGCGCGCCTCCCGAATCAGGCTGCGTCACGGTACCGCCAGAGTGTCGAAGTTTTCATGCGTTGTACCTCGCTGATGGCAATCGTAAGCGAACGACGCGGTCGGCCTACTTGCCGGCACCACCGGTACTACAGCCTTCGACGCACACCCAGACGCCCGAGATGAGGATGTAGCGGGAAAAGTGGTTGAGTATCCAGACTTGGCTCTCGGCGACCGGCTGCGCGCCGTAGTAGAAGGTCGTGGCAGCCTCAAGTTCGGCGGGCAATGCAGAACCGTCGAAACCGATCTGCTCGCTTCCGTCCGAAAGGTATGCTGATCTTACGCCGTTGCCGACCGACGTCCCATAGGTCATGGTCGTACGGAGACCCTGAACCGCGGTTACTGGAAGCGCGAACCGCAGGCCATGGGGAAGCATGTCGTAGACGACGAACGAACCGGCCCTCGCGACGATCGTCATCGCAGTGGGAGCGCTCAAGGCGCCGGCCGGTATCGTCATCGAGAAGTCTGCGCCGGGCAGGGATAGCGTAGCCCCCTCGGGTCCGACCACGGCAGAGACGCTCTGGTCGACCTTCGAATGGCTCGGGCCCCACATCACTGCTTTGGCGATCGAGCCACCCGCCACTAGCGCAAAGGATGCTCGGAGAGTAAGTGTCGGGGGGAGATGCTTGGATTGGATTGGACTGGTTGAGCCGGTGTAATCGCCGCAAGAGACAACGGCTACGGCGCTCACAGCCAGCGCGAGGTTTCGAATCATGCGGTGACTTAACATCGTACACCACCTCGGTGAGGGACTTTATGTTTTCCAAGCTCAACCTTGGCATAGCGCGTGCCTCAACCTAACCTCCTTACTCACAAGGGTTTACGATTCCGGGACCACGCGCCTGATCTGTTTTGGTCTAACGTTCCGTTGCAAAAAGAAACATTCCTTTATCGGTGTTTCTACGGGATTCAATCGGCAGCGCCTGACGCAAAAATTGCCATCCGCTGGGGTGTTGGCCTGCCCGGAATATCAGCTGTTTCCGCCCAGGTGAGGAATATCCCCAAGAGCTCAGGGTCGAATTGGCCGGTTGAAGCCCGCATAATCTCGGCTGCGCGGGCATGGGTCAGTCCCGGCCGATATGACCGGGTTGTAGTTAGCGCGTCGTAGACGTCGGCGACGCAAAGGATTCGGGCGGCAAACGGAATATCCTCGCCGCTCAGTCCATCGGGGTAGCCGCAGCCATCCCACCGCTCGTGATGGTTGCGTATGATCGCGCCGATGTCTCCCGGAAAGTCGATCTCGGCCACGAGCTCGAGCCCGGCCTCGGGGTGGCGTTTCATGATCGCCCATTCCTCGTCGGTGAGCTTGCCCGGCTTGTTCAGAACCTCCGTGGGGACGATGATCTTCCCGATATCGTGCAGCAGCGCGCCGATCCGGAACCAGAAGAGCGATCGCGAATTGAATCCGGCGCTGTCGGCGAGCACGCAAGCGAAGAAGGCGACGCGCTCGCAGTGGCCCTGGGTGTAGCGATCCTTGCCTTCGATCGAATCACCCCACTGTTTTGCCATCTCCAGAAAACGCGACTCAAGCGCCCCATTCCTCTTCTCCACCTGCGCGAGGCGATGCTGCGCCTTGAGCTGTGTGTAGAGCGAGTGGGCGTCGTTGAGCCGATGAAGCATGTCGCGATGCCGCTCCTGCGCCCAATAGACTTCCGCGAGCTGCTCCGACACGTCCGCTCGGAGGAGGAGATCGCCGCTCTCCAGCGCGTGCTGTTCCGCCTTGAGCAGCTGGTCGGCGGCTTGCGCGAAATCGCCGCGCTCCCGCGCGATGACGCCGACGTGCCGCAAGACTTCCCCGCGCCACGGGGCGGCGGTGTCCGTCGCCACGGCCAGCAGCTGGCGGCATTGTGCCAGCGCCTCGTCGTAGCGCCGCCCGGCGATGTAGAGCTGCACCTTGTTGACGGCGAGATCGAGCTGGCGCGCGTGATCGCCGTCCTCCTCGAACGCGCGAGCGGCCTCGTCGTACGCCTTCTCAGCATCGGACAGCTCGCCGAGCTCCATGTAGGCAAGCGCGATGTTGTTTAGCACCTGCGCTTCGTGGTTGCGCATCCCCAGCGTCTGGTATCCCAGATGACTCAGGCGAAACGCCTCGAGAGCGCCGCGGAGGTCTCCGCGGATCATCGCGACGGTGCCGAGGTTCTGATCGATCATGGCAATGAGCGCGGCGTCGCCCGCAAGCTCCGCCTTGTCCCGCGCGGCCGCGTAAATCGTCGCTGCCTGATCCAGATCGCCCGCGACCTGATAGACAATCCCGACGACGTTGAGAGCCTGGGCCACCGCCGGCGGAGAACCGATGACATCTGCCGACGCTACGGCCGCTTCGAGGACATCGAGCGCGGCGCCGCGGTTGCCTTGCTCAAGGTAGGCGCGGCCGAGCCATCTGAGCGCGGCGAGACGAGTCGTGGCCATGGTATCGGGATCCCGCACGAGACTCTCGTATATCGCGCACGCGTCGGCCCAGCGTCCATCGCGCTCGGCCTGCTTCGCGCGATCGATGCTTTCTCTGACGGCGGAGGATTCCACCGCCTTCAATTCGACTGTGTGTCTTTGGTTGCTCATTACGCCGCGACAACGGTCCCGAAGAGCGCTATGTCGCGCGACTTCCCGAATCAGGAATCTCCGGCCTGCGCTAGGGAGACGAGGAAGCGCTTACCGAGTCACCCCACCGCGCATACCACGCGCCGGGCGGGGACCGACTATCGTCAGCCGGGCAGTTGGTCCAGCTGGGCCTCGACCTCGGCTATCTCCTGGCTGGCGCCGATTGCCTCGTAGGAATCGACGGCCTCGCGCCATGCTGAACGCGCGGCTCCAGCGTTCCCCACGGCGCGCGAGATCTCGCCCAACTCACGTAGCATCTCAGCATGCAGGAGGCGATCTTCCGCGCCCTCCGCCTCGAAGATCGCGATGCGAAGAGTGGCGATGCTCTTGTCCAGCGCGCCGCGCTTGCGCTCGATGGCCGCGCGAATCTTGAGCGCGCCGGCGGCGCTCAGATGGTCGCTGCGCCGCTGCGCCTGCTCGAGCGCCATCGCGCAGAACTTGTCCGCGGTATCCAGCCGTCCGAGCCCCATCCAGACCTCGGCGAGGTTGAGCGTAGTCACGTTCTCGACGACGGCGTCCCCTCGATTCACCGCAATGGCGCGTCCTCGCTCGAGGTGACCGCGCGCTTCGTCAAAGTTTCTGATCTTGGTGTGCAGGATTCCCAGGTTGTTGAGGACCCATGACATGGGCTCCGCATCACCCGCGACTTCGAAGGCGCCGAGGCTGTTGGAGTAGTACGCGGCGGCCTGGCCGAAGTCGCCGCGCATGCTCGCCAGCACACCACGATTCTGCTCGATCATTCCGAGAAGTCTCGAGTCCCGGGCTCTCTGGGCGAACTCTGCCGCCTGGGAGTAGAGCCGCTCGGTCTCCTTTTGATCGCCGCGGCGCTGGGCGATCGTGCCAAGGCAGTTGAGTGCGTGTGCCACCGCCGACTCGGAGCCGATGAGCGTCGCCTTCTCCAAGCTCTTCGTGTAGCATCGGAAAGCCGACTCTGTTTCGCCTTTCTCTCTCAGCAGTGTTCCTTTCCATCGCAGCACGTCCGGCAGAAACGGATCGAGGCTGTCTTCCGCGAACTGTGCCAAAGCGTCGTCATAGAGACTCTGAGCCTTGGCAGTCTTCTGATGCTGCTCGGCTACCCGCGCCAGCTCGACGAGCAGCCGGGCGCGCTCTACGTCATCAGATTTCTGCATGCGCAGTGACCTTGTTCAGGGAATCCTCAAGAGCGAAAAATGAGATTCTGACCAGCTTTCGGTCAACCTGAAGCTAGCATGTAGCGGGAAAAGTGGTTGAGCTGCCAGGTCTCGACCTCGGGTTGCTGCTGGTTCCCGTTCGGAGCGGAGAAGATCGTCGTGGTCTCGATTTCTAGAGCCTTGAGAATTCCGCTGAGATCCAACAGGTCATGCGAGAAGTAGGCACAGAACGAATTCAGGGCAAGCGGAGTTCCATAGACCGCCGTATTCCTCAGACGCTGCGTGACGACTACTGGTTTCGCGAATCGAAGGCCATGCGGTTTCATGTCATAGGACACGTAACCCGTCTCGTCCGACGTGATCGTGATTGCGGTCGAGTTGGACAGTGCGCCCCGCGGGAAGGTGATCGTGAAGTCCGAGCCGGGTATCGCCAGCGTGCCGCCATTGTAGCCAATCGCGGCCGAAACGGTGCGAACCTCATTGACGTGCGTCGGAGCCCACTTGACTCCGTGGACGTCAATGCCGTTCGGATCTGTAGCGAATCCGATGACCCGGATGACCGAGCCAAGGAGCCCGGTCACCGCGCCGAGAAGATCCGAAATCAGCCCATCCTGGGCTTTTGTCGGTGCAGCCGCAGGAGCGGTCGGTGAATAGTCCGCGCAGGAGAGCGCTACGAAAGTCGTAAGGACGAGTACGAAAGAGCGGACAAATCTGGAGCGGATCATCGGAAAACCCAGGGGTTGGTGTTGTCTTATGAAGCGGTCAGCGGAAGACTTCCTGGAGCGATCAGGGCGCGGTACTCGGGTCGAAGCTTGGTACTGGTCGTGTGATCAACCGGAAGCGAGCATGTAGCGCGAGAAGTGTCTTATCGTCCAAACCTGCGCCTGTGGAAGGTGCGGGGAGAGCGGGGAGAAAATCGTCGTCGACGGCTCGATCTCCAGGACCGGGACTTTTCCACTGAGCTTGACGTTGTCATCCGCGATGTACGCCGCGTAGAGTTGATTGCGTAGCGGCTCCCCGAAGATCGACGTGGTGTTCAGGACCTGCGTAGCGGTGACGTCCTTGAGGAACCTGGTCCCGGTCGGTTCCATCTTGTAAGCGACGTATTGGTCGTCAGAGGTGATGGTGACCCTGATCGGACCGGTGACCGCGCCAGCCGGGAAGGAAACCGTAAGACCCGTCTCGGGAATCGAAATCGTGCCGCCCGACTGGTCGATGGTCCTGGAGACTCTTACGACGTCCTTGTGCTGCTTCTTCCACCAGATGGCCTTGAGGTCCAGCTTGCCGACATCGGAAACAGCGCCCGGGAGGCGCTGCGCGGCAGATTGGAAGCTTGCCGGTGCGGCAATCGTTGTGGCGGGCGCGGATGGGGCTGATATCCCGGCCTCGGAGCACGACGCGATGACGAAGGCGCCGAGGACAACGGCGAGGGAACGAACGAGACCGAATCGGGACATCTAACCGTCTTTGGCTGAGGGTGGGAATTCCGGACGATCACCCTTAGGCAACGGTTATGCCCTTGACGAAGTCATTGGTAACCAAAGACTTACAATATTCGGTCTTAGCAAGCTCATCAATAACGTTGCAACGTTTTGTTACACCCGGATCGTTTCGTTACAGGGTGCATTCGGGGGCAGTGAACCTCCACCTAATGGTGACTTGTTCGATCGGACCCGAACTAAAAAGAACAAATGTGGAGCAAGTCCGCGTTTCAAGCGTATTAATGTGATCTCGGAGTAACTTCTTTCATTGAGCAGTTCTTGGCGGCGAGGTCCCGCAAGACTGGCGTGAAACCTGTAGCTCCTACACTGTGTCTCATAGTTACACCCTTTAGCCACCTAGTCGCATGTCAATTGGAACTCAGAGAGCGCGGCTCTTCGTAGCCGTTATCACCGCCTTTGCAGGCGGACTAATCGTCGCATCCGGTCTCAACTGGACCAAGCTCGGATTTGCGCAATCTCGTCCAGCATCGGCAATCGTCCAGCCAATTGCCGATGCAAGCAACGCATTCGTTGCGATCGCGAATAACGTCACGCCCGCGGTCGTCTCGATTGAAGTAATCAGCAACCCCAAGACCGGCACGAGTTCGCAACGCGGACGCGCACAGCAGCTTCCGCAGGGAGTTCCGCCGGGCATGGAGGATTTCTTTCGGCAGTTCGACATCCCGCAGCAACAGCGCCCGATGCGCGGTCAGGGCTCCGGCTTCATCGTGACGTCGAGCGGTTACATCCTTACCAACAACCACGTCATCACCAACTCCGATCGTGAGACGATTGCCGACAAGGTGACAGTGAAAATGCTCGACCACCGCGTCTTCACAGCGAAGGTGGTTGGGCACGATCGCACGACCGACGTCGCCGTGATCAAGATCGACGGCAACAATTTCCCCACTGTTTCGCTCGGCAACGACGTAACTTCGCGAATCGGCGAGTGGGTGCTCGCGATCGGCAATCCGTTGGGTCTCGAGAATACAGTGACGGCTGGAATCATCAGCGCCAAGGGCCGCAGCCTCGCCGAGCTGATGAATCCGAACGGCACGAATCAGTACGCCATCAGCGATCTGATTCAGACCGACGCCGCCATCAATCCGGGCAACTCGGGTGGACCCCTGGTCAACTCGCGTGGCGAAGTGATCGGAATCAACAGCGCCATCGCGAGCCCAACGGGCTACAACGCCGGCTACGGTTTCGCGATTCCAGTCACACTTGCGAAGCGCGTGATGGACCAGCTGATCGCCAATGGCCGGGTGCGTGTTCCGGCGCTGGGCATTGGCATTGATGATGTGAGCCCGGAAGATGCCGCGGTAGCGGGCGTGAAGGACATTCGTGGCGTGCTGGTTCGCAACTTCCCAACCGAAAACACCCCGGCGCAGAAAGCCGGCCTGCAGCCCGGTGATGTCATCATCACCGCGGATGGCCAGCCGGTCGACCGCGTCAGCACGCTCCAGAGAATCGTTCGCAATCACAATCCTGGTGAAACGATCGAGATCGAGGCAATGCGTTACGGACAGCGCAAGACGTTCCGGGTAACTCTAATGGAGGCACCCGACCAACAGGTTGCGCAGGCTGACGCGCCGGCCCCGGCGTCTTCCGGCGGAATTCTGCACCCTGCGCTCGGGATTTCCGTCGCGCCGGTGAGTCCGGAGATTGCGGCGCAGGCGAGATTGACTCCGCCGGTGCGCGGTGTCCTCGTTTCTGACGTGACTCCGGGTGGGCCGGCGGATCAGAAGCTCGCGCCGCACGACGTGATTACCGAGGTGCTGTTTCCGTTGCCGCGTCGTGCGATCAACACGCCTGCCGAATTTCAGCAGGTGCTGAGCCGGCTCAAGGACGGCGATTACGTCAGCCTAAGCGTCTACTCCCTGGATACCCGGGATCACGCGCCTAGAATCGTGAATCTGCAGATAGGCAAGTAACGCAGCATTTTGCTGAGTGAAGAAGCCCCCGCGGATTTCCGCGGGGGCTTCTTCTTTTTTGGCGGTAGACGAATCGAGCTGGCGGCAGTGCCGAAGGCAAGCATTCACTGTGCGAGGGCAGAAGAAGCTTTCACGCGATCCGGAGGTGCTGCTATCTTTTGATCGCGAGCGCGGAAGTGGCGGAATTTGGTAGACGCGCTGGACTTAGGATCCAGTGGAGCAATCCGTGGGGGTTCGAGTCCCCCCTTTCGCATGATGCTGGTGTCGCCGAGACGGGTGGCTACATAAAAAAAAACGGGGACGGCTTTGAGGCCGTCCCCGCTTTTTTCATGCGATTGAACTTAGACGCAGGTGATCACGCCGTTGGTCATGTCGCAAACCTTCGCTGACTGCGAGTGCGTTGCAGTTCCGCTCCATGAAGGCGGCGGGCCGGGGAGGTTCGTGATGACGACCGTGACATTCTGCGACGGGCTGAAGCCCTGCAGAGGAGCCAGGCTGGTGGCAGTTCCACCGAAGTACGCGCCGTTGTTGTCCGCGGCGTACTGCTCTTCGTAGGTCGCCATGTTGCGCAGGTCAGACTTCATCGCTGCCACATACGCCTTGTCCTTCGTGTTCGCGAACTTAGGAATCGCAATCGCGGCAAGAATGCCGATGATGACGACCACGATCAAAAGCTCAATAAGGGTAAAACCCTTTTTATTGCTCATTTGTGTCTCCCTGAAGCGTTGAATAAATTGGGTGGAATGCACTTGCATTCACCTGTGGTAAGTACGCCTCAGTATAGAGAGGCAAGGCACAGTAAGGCACTCTCGGGACCGCAAATCGGCGCTGGCCGTAACTCGTGTATTAGCAATGACTTATACGGTTGAGCACGATCAATGTAGGAGCCGGAATCCGCGTAGACTGCAAAACCCGCCGCGATTTGCCTGCCCTGATTCGAGGGCACGGGATCGAATTGCGTCGGCGCCGACTTAACTTCTCGAGGGCCGAGTAAAACGTCCCAGGAAGTCGCTCCAACCCTTCGCGCTCGTCATCCATGACTGTTGGTTGGCAGCGCGAAGTCTCGCCTCTGTCAGGCCAACGGTGCGACGTGCACGTGGCTTGGCGCCTGGATCAGGCTCGTTGATCTTGGCAAGCGTTTTTTCCTTCTTCAGCTCGGTTGCACCCGCATCTCTAACATTCCGCGAGCCGAATAGCCTTTCTCTCAGATTTTTTTTCATCAGTCTGTTTGGTGGTTGATTGTCATGCAGATGTCGTCGTCCCTCTGGGGAGACGATTCATCGAGCAACCCGGCAATTGCACTTGAGCTGCGTTCCCGAAGCCCCTTCGCGAAAGAGAGGCGTCGCCAGTAGCGCCGGATGCTGCCTCGAAGTCGAGGCGAATCGGGTGGGCGGGCTGGTGGAAAGTCCCGCGGGTCAGATACCCGATGATTCAAGCTCACCGGTTCCTCGCGCAATAGCAATGCCGCCGGACACCAGCCCACTCTTGGTGTGCTTGTATCCGTTTGCTTACTTTTCGCGGAAGCAAAACGCGATCTTCCTGAACGGAGACCAACTATGAAGAGAAAAAACGAGATCCCCGACTTCTCGAAGAAAAAGAAAGGGCCGCAACCCAACTCGATACCGGACCCCACGAAGCTTCAGCCGCCGGCAGCCCCTCCAGCGCCGCCCGTGAGAGCCGGAAAGCCCCCCGCCACGTCGATGAAATCGGGACGCCGAGGATCGTAGTCGAGCCTCCCTCATAAGTCCTCCCGTCGCGAACATGCGAATGGGGCAGTCGAATCCGCACGGGCTACTCTGCTT
This sequence comes from Gemmatimonadota bacterium, assembly GCA_003134685.1. GTDB lineage: Bacteria > Gemmatimonadota > Gemmatimonadetes > Gemmatimonadales > Gemmatimonadaceae > UBA4720. The sequence goes on from PLCA01000003.1 coordinate 47,908, forward strand.
CGAGATTTATCCTCGCTTCGGCTAGGTCGGTGAGCAGATGGTCTGTCTCGCCTTCCTCGTCGAGGGTTCGCTGGAGCAGCTCCGCCTGCGATTCGTAGCCAAGCTGCCTCGCGTATGTTCGAACGGTTCCGTAACCGGCCATCTCGTAGTGCTCGACGTGCTGCGCAGCGGAAATCAGCCCCGCGTCCAGAACGTCGTCGTCCGGCTGCTCCTCGATCAGATCGCTCACTTCCTTGATCAGGCCCTCCATTCCAACGCATTTCTTCCCGCGCGGAGTCGCTCCCAGCTCCTCGCAGATCTGCTCGACGCGCTTTGCATGCTCCGCGGTCTGCTGTAGGTGGGTCTTGAAGGCGGCTTTCAGCTCCGGATGCTTCGTCGCCTTGATCATCTTGGGAAGCGCCTTCACGATCTGCTTCTCGGCGCTGTAAAGGTCCTTTAGCTCAGCGATGTAAAGGTCCTTTAGGGTATCTAGCTGCATTATCCGTCTCCGTACGAAGTTTGGCGGTGTGCATCCCGGTTCCGGTTCTTTTCGGAAAAAGCAATAGCGGTGCCGCGCGCAGAGCTGCCTTGCCCTTGGAGCGGGCCTGATTTACGCTCTGAATCATGCGTGAATTGGCGGATCGGGGCCCTTGCAACTCTGTTATATTGGGGTCATGAAGATCGAGTTCACACCCCGCGCGTCCGAGGGCGTCGAGCGACACATTCAGGTGTCGGTGCCTCCGGAGGCGGTGAAGGATGCAGAAGACAAGGCCGCCAAGCGGTATGCGTCGACCGTCCGGCTTCCCGGATTCAGACCCGGAAAGGCCCCTGCAACCGTAGTTCGCAAGAAGTTTGGTGACGCAATCAGGCAGGAGGCGCTGGAATCGATCGTTCGCGAAGCCTACGAGGAGTTCATCGAGAAGGAGAGCATCAAGGTCGCGGCACAGCCCCACGTGCACGATCTCAAGTTCGAGGAGGGAAAGCCACTGACCTTCGAGCTGCACCTCGAAGTCAGGCCGACGATCGAGCTCGCGCGGACGAATGGCTTCCGGATTCAGCGTCCCGCGGCGACTGTCACCGATGAACAACTCGCTGAGCAGCTGGAGCAGATCCGGGACGAAAAGGCGACCTGGACACCAGTCGTCGAAAAGCCGCAGCCAGGCGACATGGTGAACGTGCAGATAGCGACGGGCGCGGAAGCGGGTGAGGGAAAGAGCTATCCGCTCGTTCTCGGAGCCGGCCAGGCAATTCCCGGAATCGAAGAGCTGGTCATGGAAGCCGCGCCCGGCGAAACGGTGGAGCGGCCGGTCAAATGGCCCGACGATTTTCCGGACGAGGCCCAGCGTGGACAGACGAAGACCGTCCGCATCACGGTCAATGAAGTCAAGCGGAAGTCGGCGCCTCCGATCGACGACGCGCTCGCGCGCGAGGCCGGTGATTTCGAGTCGCTCGACGCTCTCAAGAAGGCCGTGCGGAGCGACATGGAGCGCCACGCGGAGCACGAGGTCGAGGCCGGCGTGAGGCAGCAGCTGATCGATCAGATCATTGCCGCCAATGCGTTCGACGTCCCCAAGAGCTGGGTCCAGCAGTTCGTGCAGAATTATGCTGAAGCCTACAAGGTTCCGACGGACCAGCGCGAACAGTTCTCCGGAGAATTCCGCGCGATGGCAGAACGGCAAATCAGGCGCGACCTCGTAATCGAGACCATCGCGGAGAAGGAAGGATTGATCGCGACGGAGAGGGATCTGGACGACCGCATTGCCGAGCAAGCTGAAAAGAGGGGGGCGAACCCCGGCCAGATTTACGCCCAGCTGGAAAAGAGCGGCCGGTTGAAGGAGATGGAGCGCAGCATCACCGAAGACAAGGTGTTCAAGTGGCTGCTGGACAGAAACGATGTATCGACTAATGCCTAAACGGGAAGACGAAGAGCCAATGCCGACGATCTACACGCCGTACGTCATCGAACGCTCGAGCCGCGGCGAGCGCACTTACGATGTTTTCTCCCGGCTTCTTATGGACCGGATCATTTTTCTTGGCACGCCGATCAACGACGACGTCGCCAACATTGTGATCGCGCAGCTCCTCTTCCTCGAGTCGGATAATCCCGAGAGGGACATCCACATCTACATCAACTCACCGGGCGGCAGCGTTTCTGCCGGCCTCGCGATCTACGACACGATGCAGTTCCTCAAATCGCCGGTGAACACCAACTGCATGGGGCTCGCGGCGAGCATGGGCGCATTCCTGCTCGCGGCAGGGCGCAAGGGCAAGAGATCCGCCCTTCCTCACGCCCGCATCATGATCCACCAGCCGTCGCAGGGCGGCGGTGGCGGGACGGCGTCCGACATCGAGATCCAGGCAAGGGAGATTCTCCACCTGAGGTCGCAGATGAACACGCTGATGGCCAAGCACACGGGCCAGCCAGTCGAGCGAATCGAGCGCGACACGGACAGGGACCGTTTCATGTCGGCAGAGGAAGCAAAGGAGTACGGTTTGATCGACAACGTGATTTCGTACCGTGGCGAGATAGAGGAAGCCCTCAAACAGGGTGATGCGCTCCAAAAGGCCTGATTTTGGGGGCAACTGTTACTTGTGAAAATCTTCACGAGTCCTGCCCCCAGAGGCTTTGCTTGACCGTCCTCGCGCCCGCTGTTAGGTATCTTTAGTCAGGCCTCGATGTCCGGATTCGCTGGGCAAGCATTCCTCGTTCCCCGTTGATCTATGTCCCAAGAGAAACATCTTCGCTGCTCGTTCTGCGGAAAGTCGAAGGACTCTGTCCGGAAGTTCATTTCCGGACCGTCTGTTTACATCTGCAACGAGTGCATTGCTCTCTGCAACGAGATTCTGGCGGAGGATGAGGAGCGCGAGGTAGCTGAGGCGATAACCCAGGTCCCCTCGCCGCAAGAGATCAAGGATGTCCTCGACCAGTACGTGATCGGTCAGGAGCAGGCCAAGAAGGCGCTGGCTGTATCGGTTTACAATCATTACAAGCGCATCAACTCCACGACGCTCAAGGACGACGACGTCGAGCTCGACAAATCCAACATTCTGCTGATCGGACCCACCGGCGTCGGTAAGACGCTGCTGGCGCGCACGCTGGCCCGCATTCTGGACGTTCCTTTCACGATCGCGGACGCGACGACCCTCACAGAAGCGGGATATGTCGGTGAGGACGTGGAGAACATCCTCGTTCGACTGCTCCAGGCGGGCGATTTCAACGTCGCCGAATGCGAGCGCGGCATCGTATACATCGACGAGATCGACAAGATCGCCCGCAAGTCGGAGAACCCGAGCATCACCCGCGACGTATCGGGCGAAGGCGTCCAACAGGCGCTGCTCAAGATCATCGAGGGAACTGTCGCTTCGGTTCCGCCCCAGGGTGGCCGCAAGCACCCGCAGCAGGAGTACATCCAGCTGAATACGAAGGATATCCTCTTCGTCTGCGGCGGCGCCTTTGATGGGCTCGAGAAGATCATCGAGGCTCGTACGGGACGCCGTCAGATCGGGTTCAACGGCGCCGCGGCGCGGGACAAGAAGCTCGCGCAGACCAAGATGTTCAGCGAAGTCGAGCCGGACGATCTGCTCCGGTATGGCCTGATTCCCGAGCTGGTGGGCCGCCTGCCGGTCACGGTCGCGCTCGAGGGACTCGACGAAGAGGCGCTGGTGCGGATTCTCAAGGAACCCAAGAACGCGCTCACGAAGCAGTACGCCAAGCTGTTCGGACTCGAGGACGTGAAGATCACGTTTGACGAAGGGGCGCTGGTGGCGATCGCGGGCAAGGCGCTCAAGCGTGGCACCGGTGCGCGAGGCCTCCGGGCCATCCTCGAAGAGGTTCTCATGGAAGTGATGTTCGACCTTCCGAGCAGAGAGGATGTGGTCGAGGTTAAGGTGACCGAGTCGTGCATCGCGAATGGCACACAGCCGCTGCTCGAGATCTCTCCGATGCGGAGAAAGAAGGAAGCGTAAACGCTTCCGCGTAGATAAGTGGTCTGCGCCCGTCGAGGGGTGTGGGTTAAGTAGCCTTCTTCCCGCCCGGTTAGCGTCGGGGGGGGTTGGCAGATTGCCTCTTACTGCCCGTATAGCGTCGAACTAGCACCTAATCATTTTGCCACAGACTTTTCAGAGGGACAACGAGAGCATCCCGACGTCGGACCGGATACCGGTCCTGCCGCTGCGGGATGTCGTCATTTTCCCCTATGTAGTCATTCCCCTCCTCGTTGGCCGTCCGGCGTCGCTTGCCGCCATCGAAGCCGCGTTGGCGGAGGACAAGATCATCCTGCTGGTCGCCCAGCGCGACGGCGAAAAGCAGGAGCCCGCAGCGGCTGACCTGCACCGGACCGGCGTCATCGGTCGAGTCGTTCAGGTATCACGCCTTCCGACGGGCACCACCCGCGTCCTGGTCGAAGGAATCGCGCGGGCCCGGGTGACCCGCTACATCCCCGCCGGAAACGTCCTGAGGGCGGCCGCGGCGCCGTTCCCGTTCGAAGGGCCGGGTCTCGAAGACGTCGCGGAGACGGAAGCGCTGAGCCGGCGCGTGATGAACTCGTTCGAGGAGTACGTCGGTCTCCACCGCCGCATTCCGACGGAGATTGTCTCGATCATTCAGAGCACTGATTCCGCGGAGCGGCAGGCGTTCGGGGTTGCGGCGCACGTCGCGGTTCGGTTCGAGCTTCGACAGTCACTGCTCGAAGCCGAGAATCTGCGGAGCTTGCTCGAGATGCTGGCCGAGCTGCTCTCGGGCGAGATCGAGCTGCTGCGGCTCGAGCGGAAGATCGACGACGATGTCCGCGGCGCGATGTTCCAGAACCAGCGCGAGTTCTACCTGCAGGAGCAGCTGCGGGTAATCCACCGCGAGCTGGGCGAGGAGGACAGCGACGATTTCGCTGAGCTCGAGGCCCAGATTCGAAAGAAAGCACTTCCGCCTGTAGTCGAAGAGAGAACCCTCCGAGAACTGAGAAAGCTGCGGCGGATGCCGCCGATGTCTCCCGAGTTCACCGTCGCGCGCAACTTCGTCGACTGGATCGTTTCGATTCCCTGGACCGAGCGGACTGACGAAGTCCTCGACGTCACTCGGGCGAGAGCGATTCTCGACGCGGATCACTATGGACTCGAAGAGGTGAAGGACCGGATCCTCGACTTCATTGCTGTGTTGTCGCTGGTCGGCCGGCTCGATGGACAGATCCTCTGCCTGGTCGGGCCTCCGGGAGTCGGCAAGACTTCTCTCGGCCGCTCGATCGCGCGGGCCTTGAGCCGCAAGTTCGTCCGAATGGCGCTGGGTGGCGTGCGCGACGAGGCGGAGATTCGCGGGCACCGGCGGACCTACATTGGCTCGATGCCGGGCCGCATCATCCAGGCGATGAGGCGGGCGGAAGTGGTCAATCCGGTGATCCTGCTCGACGAAGTCGACAAGCTGGGGCAGGATTTCCGCGGTGATCCCGCGGCAGCGCTGCTCGAGGTCCTCGACCCCGAGCAGAACACGACGTTCAATGACAACTACCTCGAGGTGGACTACGATCTCTCGCAGGTGTTGTTCATCACGACCGCGAACTCGCTGGCCGGGATTCCCGAGCCGTTGCGCGACCGGATGGAGATCCTCCGCATCGCCGGCTATCTCGATCACGAGAAGCTCGCCATCGCGAGGCAGTACCTGCTGCCGAGGCAGATCGTAGCGAACGGCTTGAAGAAAGGAGAGGTCGTTCTCGAGCCGGACGTGCTGATGGCTATCATGCGCGGCTATACTCGCGAGGCCGGAGTGCGCGAGCTGGAGCGGCGCATCGCGCGCGTGTCCAGAAAGCTCGCGCGCAAACGCGCCGAAGTCGCTTCCGGCGCGCTCGAGACGCAAACCGTTTCGGTCGCGGACCTGAAGGAGCTCCTCGGCGCCCCGCCGTTCGATCCGGACGACACGTCGCTCGACGACAAGATCGGCGTCGCGTCAGGCCTCGCCTACACGTCGGCTGGCGGCGAGGTGCTGGAGATCGAAGTCAGCGTCGTCAAAGGCCGCGGCAAGGTACAGCTCACCGGAACGCTCGGCGACGTGATGAAGGAATCGGCGAGCGCCGCTCTCTCGTACGCCCGCGCGCGGGCGAGACCGCTTGGGATTGAATCCGAATTTTATAGAACACGGGACATCCACATCCACATGCCGGCCGGCGCGACCCCGAAGGATGGTCCGTCTGCAGGAATCGCGATCGCCACTGCTGTGATCAGCGCGCTCACCGGGGTTCCGGTGCGTGGGGACGTCGCAATGACGGGAGAGATCACGCTGCGCGGACGGGTGCTCCCGATCGGTGGGCTCAAGGAGAAGTCGGTCGCAGCGCACCGCAACAAGGTGACCGATGTGATCATTCCGCACGGAAATGCACGGGACATCGAAGAACTCCCAGAAGAAGTTCGAGCATCGGTCCGCTTTCATCCCGTGAAGACGATGGACGAAGTGCTGGCGCTGGCGTTGCGCCCGCAGGCCGCAGCGACGACTTCATCGGGCGAAGCGCTCTACGATACCGTAACGCACTAGATGGAGAAGGATCCGGTTGGCGACAAGCTGGTCATCCGGAACGTGGAGTTCATCGGTGGAATGGCCGAGCGTCATGGCTGGCGTCCCGAGTCATCGCTCCCCGAGGTCGCGTTCGCGGGACGCTCGAACGTCGGGAAATCCTCCCTTCTCAACACTCTGGTCCGCCGCAAGTCGTTCGCACGCGTGAGCCGAACCCCGGGCCGCACCCGCGAGATCAACTTCTTCCGCATCAATGACGGCTTCGTGCTCGTAGACCTTCCAGGATACGGCTACGCCCGCGTTTCCAAGGACAAGAAGGCCGAGTGGAGACCGATGATCGAGAGTTACCTGAGGCGGACGACTCAGCTTCGGGGTATAGTCCTGCTGCTGGACATCAGGCGCGAGCCGAGCGATGATGATCGCGCGATGCTGGACTTTCTGGCGGAGACGGAGGTCCCTACGATTGTCGCGTTGACGAAGAAGGACAAGCTGAGCAAGACGGCAGCTCTGGAGCAGGCCGCAATGATCTCGCGCGCGTTGGCGCTCCCGAGCGAGCAGGTGATTCCGTTCAGCTCGCAGACGGGCGAGGGGCGGACCGAGCTCCTGGAGGCAATCACGGAGCTCGTGGAAGCCGTTCCGGACGCGGACGCGCAGTGAGCGCGCGAGGGGCGCCTGGAGTTGTCTTCGTAGCGGCCATTCTCACCGCGTGCGCCAGCGGAACGCCCACAGCCTCCGGGCAATCGGGGACGCTCGCGCCAATCACGGATGACACGGTTGGCCGCGCCAGTGTCCCGGTCGGCTTCGGCACGCTGCGCCAGGACGATATAGCGATCAGGCTGGAGCTGCAGGGTCTGATCGTTCGCGCCATACCGCTCGACGAGAACCTCATCCGGCTCCTCACCCCCGATTCGTATCGCGCGCTGCGCGAGCTGCAGGAGAGTAACAAGGCCGCGATCGCCGCGGTGACTCGACGCACCGGGGGCCGATCTCCGGATTTGTGGTACGTGTCGTTCTACGGCGTCCAGCCGGACGTGCATTTCAGCCCGATGGAGCTCGTGATCACGAGCAGCGGGCGCGATTTTCGGGCGCTCGAGGTGCTGCCGCTCAGCTCCGGGTTCGGCGAGCAGAGGCTGAAGCAGCGCGAGACACAAAGCGCGATTTACCTGTTCGACGAGGCGATCGATCTCGATCAGCCGCTGACCGTGACGTTCCAGGACGTGCGTGACGACAGCTGGGACCAGGTCCTCACGCGCGTGGAGCGGGAAAGGGCGCTCGTGCGCGCCAGAGCATCGCGGCCACCTTCGCAGTAGCTGGTTTTTCCCCGGGGCGCACATCAACTTTCCAAACATGCCCATCTATCCGTTGCGCAAGCTTCCCGCCCTTCCGATCGCCGGAATCGAATCACAGTGGCTCGAGAAGATCGCTTCGGAGCTGAAATCCGGTTCCGACCGGTCACTGCTCTGCCGGCGGACGCTGTGCGAAATCGCCTATCCGCAGTTTGCTTCGAACTGGGAAACGGCGGTGGAAGACGCCAAGCTTCCGCTGGCGACACGGCTGGCGCTCTCGGCGCTCGATCCCCGCAACGTGACGCTCGAGCCCGAGTATTACGCCGAGTGCGATGATGCGCGTTTCCAGAAGGTGAAGCCACTTCTCTGGCTCTGGTACTCCTTCGATCGCACGGTGCTGGGAGGGCAGAACGTGGAGCTGGGAGTTCAGCTGAGGCGTGTATTGGCGCCGCACATCTTCAAGAAATGCGGTGAGAACTTCAAAGCCTTCCAGTACGTCGAGTTTTCGTTCGGCTACAACATGGAGGTTGGCGACAACTGCGTCGTCCACCGGTACGTCCTGCTCGACGATCGCGGCGGGATATCACTCGGCAACAACGTGTCGATCAGCGACTTCGCGAACATCTACAGCCACACGCACAGCATCGTCGATCAACGAGATGTCACCGACGCGCCGACAAGACTCGAGGATGGCGTTCGCATCACGTACCACGCGACGGTGCTTGCGGGAGTGCACGTCGGGGAACAGGCGATGGTTGGGGCGATGGCGGTCGCGACCAAGGATGTTCGGCCGTACCACGTGTACGTGGGAATTCCGGCTAAGAGCGTGAGAGTGAAGCCCAACGCGCCCGTGGATCAAGGGAATCTCACTACTGTCAAGAACCGGTAGATAAGGCAACTGAACTGGCGGGAGGCGTCAGAGGAATAGATGCCAGTTTGCGAGTTCACTACGCCCGGACTTGCCTCTTTGGCGTGAGAGTGCGTGCGCTCGCGTGTGCTCGTATCCGGAATTGTTCGCGTACTGTCTGGGCGTCGTGAACTGGGAAACTCCCGACTGTGCTTCTGGCGCCTCCCGCCCGTTCAGTTGCTCTTAGAGAACCCGCAGCGCATCCTCGACCGGTCCGGCGTTTCCACGCGCGAGGAGGTGACGCACATCCCTCAGCCCGCGCGCGGCCCGGGGCCAGGTGAAGCGAGCGCACGCCTCATCGACGGTGAGCCACTCGAACCGTTGATGCTCGTCGCTTAGAGCGACTTCTGAATCCTCGCCGACAAACGAAGCGAAGACGATCGACATCTGTATTGTTTGAGTCGCGTGCAGATAAAAGCTGTTCACCGTTACGTTGTACAACGCCTTGACTTCGAGTCCCGTCTCCTCGCGCAGCTCCCGAACGGCCGCTCGCTCGGGGCGCTCCCCCGCGTCGATCTTGCCGTAGACGAGCTCCCACGAGCCGGGCCTGCTCGCATCCGGCGAACGCTGGAGCGCGAGCACCCGCCAGTCGCCGGCGTTGTGGCGAATGACATAGACTTCGACGACTCCTGGAACTATCTGCGTCATTGGACTCTGCGCTCGTCTCTCGTAGATGATGGGCTTCGGTAGATCATAGCCTGTGCCGGGCTCGCGCGTGCCGGCGCGAGCGCCTTCGGGCTCGAGGACGCGCACCAGCTCCTGAGCGCTGGTATTTCCCGCGAGAAGCTGGGCGCAGCCACAACCCCAAAGCGAGCGTGTGCCGGAAGATCGGGCGGCGGCGAGCAGGCGCCCCGGTGGATCGCCGGCGGCAATGGATCGCTCTATCTCGGGAGTCGTGACGAGCACTTCCGTCACCGCGACGCGTCCGGAATAGCCGGTCATCGAGCATTCCTTGCAGCCCCTAGACAGGTAGATCATCGAGTCTTCCGGAATGGCACCCACGAGGCGGCGCGGAACACCGGCGTTCGCGACGAGCTTGCACTCGGGACAGAGCCGCCGAATGAGTCGCTGCGCCACCACTCCCTTGAGAGCGCCGGAGAGCTTCACCGGATCGACGCCGAGGTCGGTGAGGCGAACGATCGAGCTGCAGGCGTCGTTGGTGTGCAGGGTGGCGAACACGAGATGGCCGGTGAGCGACGCCTGGATGGCAATTGCCGCGGTTTCCCGGTCGCGAATCTCGCCGATCAGAACGACGTCCGGATCCTGCCGGAGCACCGATCTGAGCGCCGACGCGAACGTGAGCCCGGCCTTCTCGTGAATCTGCACCTGTACGATTCCCGGGATTCGATATTCGACCGGATCTTCGACCGTGATGATGTTGACGCCGCGGTGCTGCAGCAGGCGGAGCGCAGCGTATAGCGTGGTCGTTTTGCCCGAACCAGTTGGGCCGGTGACGAGGATCAACCCTTCCCGCACCTCCAGCAGCTTTTGCATCCGCGGGCCGTCGACAGGATCGAGACCAAGCGACTCGACCGAGCGGAGCGCAGCGCGGGAATCGAGGATCCGGATCACGACTTTCTCGCCGTGAGACGCGGGCAGCGTGGAGACACGCAAATCCACGCGAGCGCCGTTAATTGCTACGCGAGCTCTCCCGCCCTGCGGACGCAAACGGTCCGCAATGTCCATTTGCGACATGATCTTGATGCGCGACACGAGCGGGACACCAACGGCTTTCGGGAGGACCATCACTTCCTTCAGCATTCCATCGATGCGATAGCGGACGGCGATTCCGCTCTCCCCTGCCTCGAGATGAATGTCGCTCGCGCCCGTGGCGATTCCCTCGGCCACGATGTGATCGACGAGCTTGATCACCGGGCGCTCGGCCTGCTTCTCATCCAGCTGAGTTTCGGTGTCGTCGGCTTTCTCGATCACGTGTTGGGTCGATGACTTGCCCACAGCATCGAGCAGCCTGCTGACACGGCCGACAGGGGCATAGACTTCCTCGATCCTCTCCTGGATCCGATCCGGTGACGCGAGGCACATGCGCACCGTGCGGGCGGCGGCGAACGCAAGCGTCTTCTCGCAGTCCAGGTCGTAGGGATTTGAGGTCGCGATGTCGAGCGTGGATTCGGAAATGGCGAGCGGCAGGATTCCGAATCTGCGAGCGAGCCATTCCGGCACCTTGTCGCGCGCCTGGGTGCTGACGAGGAGATCAGCGGCGATTCTGAATCGGGTACGCGTCGAAAGAGCTTCGAGTACCTCTTCGTTTGACAGCAGGCCCTTATCGACGGCGGCACGCCAATAGCTTACCCCGATCGCGCACTCGAGCGCGTCGAGCGAGCTCTTGGGCAAGATGTCCATGAGGATCGGAACGAGCCACTTGTCAGCCGCGACCGAATCGCCGACGGAAGTCATGCCTCAAGCTATGTTGCGTCATCCCGCACCCAATGGCCAAATCAATTCTCGCGGAATCAAGGTGACACGGTGACACGGTGACACCCGCTCCAGCCCTTCGTCCGAGAGGTATGCGTCCCCCTCTCATCCGGTTTCTCGACCTGCCCCTGCGTGAATGGACACGCCTCTTTTTCTTTGGCATCTCGATATTTCTCGGTGCGGCAGCAGCTGCTCCCGCCCTAGCTCAGACGACCTGCCCAGCGCTCCCGGATGCGAGACAAGCGATTGAACGAGGCTGGGCAGCATACAGAACGAACGACATTGCCACGGCCGCGAGCGAGTTCAAACGAGCACTCGCGCTTTGTCCGAGCGAACCAGGTGCGCTCACCGGTGCGGGCTACGCGGCCATGCGGGGGGGATCGCTGCCAGAAGCCCGGCGCGCGGCGGAAATCGAGTATTGAGTCCGTGAATACCTGGGTCCTGATGGTGGTTCGTCAGGGTGTCGAAACTCCGGCAGCACCAGGTATTCCGTCCCCCATGAGAGGACGACGAAACGGTCGTTCGATAACAGGATGATGGCTTCCCGAATCGCCGGACTACAGCACGCTCCAGAAATCGCGTCCAATGTCGACCGAGAAGGTCCAACGTCCGTCGCGGAGGCCCCGCGCGATGTCCAGCCGCAGCACGTCGAAGACGGTAAGAGCACCGAGTCCGACTGATGGATACCAGCCTTGGCGTGACGGCTTGAAATCAGCAGAGCGGTCTATCCACACGGCTGTCGCGAAGGGTGCCAGGGTGATTGTCCCCGGCGCGTGCCCGAATCTGCCCAGCGGGATCCCGAAGAACGGCGCGAGGAAGCGATACTCGATCCGCTGACTCACGCCACCGCGTCCGATGAATTCGTGAAATTCGTATCCCGGACCGCTCGTCGGACCACCGAGGTAGACGAGGTGTTGCGCCGGCAGGGTGTCGCCGGTGAAAACTCCGGTGGCGAGTGTGTGCAAGAGAAGCCGACTCGAGCCGAACGGCTTCTGGAGATCGAGCATCAGCGACGGTCTCAGGAAATCGCCAGGTTGTGAATTGGCGGGGCTCGCCCTGCGGATCGCGCTCACGGCCAGGTGCGCCCCCAGCTCATAGCCGCCGAGCGTCAGGCCCGTGGGCCTGTCCAGCGCGAGTGTCAGGCGATTCTCGTGCAGCGGGAGCGTCGGGATCGTAGGCTCAAAGCTGCCGTTCGCCGGTCGAGCGTGAACACCCAGCGGTTCGTGTCGCTCGTAGGCGAGCTCGAACGATGGCCGCCAACCAAGCCGCGCCAGAGATCCGGAGAGAGAAATTTCTCGCGCGTCGTAAGTGTCGGTGTAGTCGCTGCCGAACTCCTGAGCCGCGATGGTGTTGCGCACCAGTGATGTTTCCTGCTCATCGCTCACATCGCGGTACTGCCGTTGCGCGACGAGTGTGAGTGACGATCCTGCACCGGTGTGGTACTCCAGCGCCCCGCGCCCCTTGAATTGGTCATCGCTGAACCCGTAGCGGCCAGATGCCGCGACGGCAAAACCCGCCCCGACTCGCTGAAGGAATCCGCTCCCAAGGGCCAGACCCTCGACCCGGTTGAATCGTGCGACGTCCGAGACATGCCGCGCCGAGAAGGCGAAGTTCCGGCTCCGCGCCAGCGCCTGCGTGCGGACCAGCGCACGCGCCTCCTCCTGGACCTTCTGTACATCCTCGTCCGTGACCGCTCTCACATCCGGTGGCAGCGAGTCGAGAATGTGGCCGACGAACGGAAAGGGGTGAAGTGTTCTCTCCGCCGGCGGCGCCATCACGATCTCCGGCCCCGTGAAGTAGCTGGCTGGAATTCCCTTGTTCACTTCGTAGCAGCAGATCTCCCACCGGCCCCGGATGATTCCGCGCGCGGGGTAGTCGAGCCACGAGCCGGTGCGGCGAATCTCGATCTCCTGACGTCGGGGGAGCCAGAAGCGGCCTTCGATGAGCGCGTTCTCGAGGACGACCGACACATCCTCGAGATCCTTGTCGATGAGCGCGGCCCGCGTGAAGCTGAACGCCATGCGTACGACTTCTCCCGTCTCGCGGTCGATGTAAACGGCACCCACGGCGCGCGGCTGGCGGTCGTCCTTCGGACGCACTTTGACCTCATAGACGTCGAGCACGCGGGGCCCGAGGCGGATCTGCAGCGAGTCGTGAATGGCGAAATCGTAGACCTCGAGGCCGGTTGCCGAGAGCGGATGCGGGACGTCCTGGACCTCATCGCCCTCTCCGATCCTGATGATGTTCCTGAAGTTGTTCTGGACGATGCCGAGGTGATCGCGGTGGTAGTTGATGTCGGTCGGCAGGAGCAGAGTGTCGCGGCGCCCCATGATGCGCTGCTTGCTCAGATCGGGAGCGCGCCAGTAGACTTCCAACCCCAGCTCGTCCGCCTTCACGATTTTTGGCGGCTCGGGGAATCCCTCTCCAAATTGTGCGAGGAATGTCACATAGCCGTGCGCCGTCGCCTTGTAGTCGGCGAGGGCGGTGTCGGCGATCTGACTGGCCCTGCGCTCGGTGGCGCGCTCGACGAGCTCGCGCGTGCGTGGGTCGTTCCACGTCTGCTGCGCGCCGAGTGTGTCGGCGGAAATGATCGTCGAGACGATGAAGAGGGTCGCCTGAAGCTTCATGGAAGAAAATTAGTTGCTGGTCGAGCGGGAGGGAGAACAATTGCGGCTGCAAACACTACGGTGAGGCCATGAGCTTCGAGGATTTCAAACGAAGGGCGGCTGGGGCGACACTCGTGCCCGTGTGGGAGGATTGTCTTCTCGACACCGACACACCGGTCTCGGCATTCGCGAAGCTCAGGCGCGGCCCGTTCGCGTTTCTTCTGGAGTCGGCACCCGCGGGCGGCGAGACGTGGTCCCGTTACACGTATCTGGGGACGGAGCCTCGCTCCGCGTGGCGGCTCGCGAACGGCGCTGTGGAAGACTGGACCCGAGAGCGCGGATGGCACAATGCGCGGACGCCCGCCGATCCGCTCGCTGATCTGGGAGTCCTCATCGAGGGAGCCCAGCCGGCGGACGTTCCAGAGCTCGGCCAATTCTGGGGCGGAATCGTCGGATATTTCAGTTACGACATTGTGCGTCTCATCGAGAATCTCCCCAACCGACCCGAAAACGGTCTCGGAGCTCCCGATGCCGTCTTCGTATTCACTCGCTCGCTCGTGATACTCGACAACCTTTATGGGCGCGCTCGCGTGGTGGTGTCGGTTCCCGTTAACAAAGGCGCGCGCGAAGACGAGCTGCGGTCGCTGTACGAGAGCGCCGCCGCCGAGCTGAACGAGGTTCTCGCGCGCCTGCGGAAACCCGCGCGCCTGGAGGCGATGTCGCCGGACTCGAATGCCAATGCTGTCGAGGGCCACTCCAGCTACGACCGCGCCGACTTCATGAAGCACGTCGAGCGCATCAAGGAGTACATCCGGGCCGGCGACTGCTTTCAGGCGCTGTTGTCACGCCGAATCGATGTCCCGCTCGACTTCGATCCCGCCGACCTGTATCGCGCGCTCCGGGCAATCAATCCGTCGCCCTACATGTACCATCTCGTGCTCGATGGAGTCGAGATCGTGGGCAGCTCTCCGGAGCTGCTGGTACGAGTATCGGACAATCACATCACTCTTCGTCCAATCGCGGGCACGCGGCCGCGCGGCAAGACACCGGAGGAGGACAAGCAGCTCTCAGCCGAGCTTCTCGCCGACGAAAAAGAGCGGGCCGAGCACGTGATGCTTGTTGATCTCGGGCGAAACGACGTCGGCCGCGTGGCGAGGTACGGGACGGTGAAAGTCACCGAGCTGATGAAGATCGAGAAGTACTCACACGTGCTGCACATCGTGAGTCAGGTGGAGGGCGAGCTGAAGGATGGACTCTCTGCCCTCGACGTGTTTCGCGCCACTTTCCCCGCCGGTACGATGACGGGCGCGCCGAAGGTTCGGGCGATGCAAATCATCGACGAGCTGGAGCCGGTGTCGCGCGGACCGTACGCGGGGGCGATCGGCTACATTGGCGCCGGCGGCAAGCGAATGGATCTGGCGATCACGATCCGTACGTGCGTCATCGCGAACGGCGCGGCATCGGTCCAGGCTGGCGCTGGCATCGTTGCCGATTCTGTTCCCGAGCGCGAATGGGACGAGACACGGAGCAAGGCCCAGGCACTCCTGAATGCCATTGCATCGGTGCGACGACAACAGAAGACGCAATGATCGTCGGCCTGACTATCCCCTCGTACGAGCGCTTCCAGGTTGGCGGCGCGCGCGTCGTCGCGGCGCAAGCCTGCGCGCCGAGCATCCGCGGAGTGCTGGAGAAGGAAAGGCTTTACGAGTTCGCCTCGCGTCAGCCAGACACCATTCCACTCGTCGGACGCGCGCCCGTCTTCGCGGTGAATCTTCCTGGTGGCTGCGGCAGGGTGGTGGTGCGCCACAACATGCGCGGCGGCTGGATGGCCAAGTTCAACAACGACCTCTTCGTCCTGCCAACGCGGGGGTACCGAGAGCTGCTCGCGTCGCTGCGTCTGCGAGCGAGCGGGGTGAGCACGCCCGAGGTGCTCGCCTACGTGACGTATCCGAAGAATCTCCTGCTGCGCCGCTCCGATGTCGCGACGCGTGAGATCCCCAACGGCCACGATCTTTCCGTCGCTCTGGCCAAGATCACAGATCACGACCACAGGGTCATGGTACTGGATGCCATAGTAAAGCTGCTGCGATCCCTGACCCATGCCGGGGCGCACCACCGGGATCTCAATCTGAAGAACGTGTTGCTCACCGCCGGCGAAGGTCCGGGACTCGACGCGCATGTGCTCGATGTCGATCGCGTTCGGTTCAGCTCACCGGGATCGCCGCTCGTGGCGAAAGCAAATCTCGACCGGCTCATTCGCTCGCTACGCAAATGGCGCGATCTTCACTCCCTTCCCTATTCGGCAGAAGACGAAGAGTACCTGCGTTTGAAGAGCGTGGAGTGAGCGCTGCAATCGTGCCCGGAGTACCGGACAAGGTCTGCATTGTGATGATGAGCGCCGTCGGCGACGCGGTGCACGTCCTGCCGGTAATCAATGCGCTCAAACGGGCGAATCCAGCGACGCGCATCACGTGGGTTCTCCAGCCGGGTCCCGCGGCGCTCGTGCGGGGCCACCGTTCGGTCGATGAGATAGTCGTCTTCGAACGCGCCCGTGGCTTGATGGCGTTCGCGGATGTCTCACGGGAGCTGGCGAAGAGGCGCTTCGACCTGGTGATCAATCTCCAGGTTTATTTCAAGGCGGGGATCGTCACCGGCGCGACACACGCTCCCATCAAGCTCGGGTTCGACCGCTCGCGGGCGCGCGATCTGAACTGGCTCTTCACCAACAGGAAGATTCCGCCGCATTCCATACAGCACGTGCAGGATCAGTATTTCGAGTTTCTCACAGCGCTCGGGGTTTCACCCAAGCCGGTGGAATGGCATCTCGGGCCGTGGCCGGTCGAGCGGGGATGGCAACGCGAGTTCATTGCGTCGATCGATCGTCCGATCGCGTCGATCGTCGTCGCGACCAGCAAACCCGAGAAAGATTGGATGCCGGAGCGTTGGGCCGAGGTGAGCGACGCCCTCCACGAGAGGTTTGGAATGGGGGTGGTTCTCGTCGGTGGTCGTTCAGAGCGCGAACTGTCGGCGGAGCGAATCGTCATGGAGCGCGCGAAGCACAGGCCCCGCTCCGAGCTGGGGAGCGGCTTGAGGAATCTGGTCTCGATTCTCGACGCTTCGGCCCTGGTGCTCTCGCCCGACACAGGCCCGTTGCATATGAGCGTGGCGCTCAACCGTCCGGTAATCAGTCTCATGGGCTACACCAATCCAAAGCGCACCGGGCCCTACCGCCGATTCCAGGATCTCGTCATCGACGCGTACGGCGAACCCGGAGAGGATTACCCGATCTCCATGCAGAATCGCCCGGGACGAATGAAGCGAATCGAGACGCGTCACGTGCTGGAGAAGGTGCAGCTGTGGCGCGATCGCTACGCCGACCGAGCTGGAAGATGACGCCGCGAAAATCCAGTGGATCCACTCCGAACAGCTCGCTGCGCATCAAGGTGCCCGTCAAGGAGCAGGTATCGGCCGGCGGCGTGGTGTTTCGCGGCGACAAGGGCCGCGTGGAGGTGGTGATCGTCTCTGTTGGCGGACAGAACAGGTGGCAGCTGCCCAAAGGGCTGGTCGAGGCGGGAGAGAAACCCGAGATAACGGCGGTGCGGGAAGCGCATGAGGAAGGAGGAGTGTCGAGCGATGTCGTGCAGCCCATCGAGACGATCGAATACTGGTACGCGGGGCTCGACAACGGGATCAAGGTGCGCTTCCACAAGCGCGTTCACTTCTATCTTCTTCGCTATGTGTCTGGCGACACCGGAGACCACGACTGGGAAGTGAACGAGGCGCGCTGGGTGCCGATCGAGGACGCGACGAGCCAGCTTGCTTTTGACAACGAGAAGCGGGTGATGGAGAGGGCGCGCGAGCTAGTCGGCTGACGTCCCCAGCTCGCCGAACCTGTATTTGACCCCGACGTCTCGCATCAATCCCACCAGGCGCACCAGTGGCAGTCCCATGACGGCGAAGTAGTCCCCTTCGATGCGCTCGACGATCGTCGCACCAAATCCCTGGATTCCGTAAGCGCCCGCCTTGTCCATCGGCTCTCCAGTCGCAATGTACGACTCGATCTCGTCGTCGCGCAGCCGCCGGAACTTCACGCGCACTTCTTCGACCGCCGAGCGGAGCTTCCTTCCTCGTGAGACCGCGACGGCGGTGACTACCGTGTGCTCGCGGCCACTCAGCATACCCAGCATCCGAGCTGCGTCGGCGGCGTTGGCCGGCTTGCCGAGTACTTTGCGATTGACGACGACGACAGTGTCGGCGCCGATGACGATGAGATCGGGATCACGCACGGCGATGGCGCTCGCCTTCTCGCGGGCAAGTCGCTCCGCGTGGCGGCGCGGAGCTTCGCGCGGACGCATCGTCTCGTCGATATTGGCCGGACGCACCTCGTGCTGGATGCCGATCAGGTTGAGCAGCTCCCGCCGTCTCGGGGAGGCTGACGCGAGAACGACACGACACTCACTCACCGCTCGAGCCATAGCGTGACGGGTCCGTCGTTCACGAGCTCGACATCCATCATCTCGCCGAATTCGCCGCTCTCGACGTGGAGTCCGCGCTCGCGCAATGCCGCCAGGAAACGCTCGTACAAGGGGATGGCTTCCCCGGGGCGCGCGGCGTCGATGAAACTCGGCCGCTTTCCCTTCTCCGCGTTCCCATAGAGAGTGAACTGCGACACCACCAGCATCGCACCGCCGACTTCCGAGAGCGCGAGATTCATTTTTCCATCGGCGTCGCTGAAGAGGCGGAGGCCGGAAGTCTTCTCGGCCATCCAGTCGACTTTCTCGGGCGTGTCGCCGTGCGTGAAGCCGACGAGAAGGAGAAATCCCTTCCCAATGCTTCCCGCCCTTCGCTCTCCAATGCGGACTTCCGCCCGCGAGACCCGCTGAAGCAGGACTCTCAGTACTACTCCACCGTGACGGACTTGGCGAGGTTGCGCGGCTGATCGACGTTCGCGCCCCGCTTGACGGCGATGTAGTACGCAAGGAGCTGCAGCGGTACCGACGCAAGCACGGGCGTGAGCATGTCCTTCGTCTCGGGAATCCGGAACTCGTAGTCCAGCTTTCCCGCCAGCATCTCTTCATCTCGAGTGGTGATTGCGATCACGCGTCCACCCCTCGCTTTCACTTCCTGCACGTTCGAGACGACCTTTTCGAACACCGAGTCGTGCGGTGTGATGAACACGACGGGCATTTTCTCATCGATAAGCGCGATCGGGCCGTGCTTCATCTCCGCCGCAGGGTAGCCCTCCGCGTGGATGTAGCTGATCTCCTTCAGCTTGAGCGCTCCCTCGAGCGCGGTCGGGAAGCTGTACCCTCGGCCCAGGTAGAGGAAGTTCTGCGCATTCTTGAACTCCTCGGCGATCTTCTCGATCTCGGGGGCCCGGTCGAGAATGTTCTGAATCTTGGAGGGAAGGCTCAGCATCTCTTCGATGATCTCCTTCCCATCCACCATCGACAGGTTGCGCAGACGGGCGAGCTTGAGCGTAAAGAGCAGCAGTGCGATCACCTGACTCGTGAACGCCTTGGTGGAGGCGACGCCGATTTCCGGTCCGGCGTGCACGTAGATGCCGCCATCGCTCTCGCGCGCTATGGTCGAGCCGACCACGTTCACGATTCCGTACGTTCGCGCGCCGCGGGATTTTGCCTCGCGCATCGCGGCCAGCGTGTCCGCCGTCTCACCCGACTGAGAGATGACGATGCACAGAGTCTTGTCCGTGACGATGGGGTTCCGGTAGCGAAACTCGGACGCGTACTCGACTTCAACGGGAATGCGCGCCAGGCTTTCCAGCATGTGCTCGCCGATCAGCGCCGAGTGCCAGCTCGTACCGCAGGCCGTGATGAGGATGTTGTCGAACTTGAGAAGCTCCTCGTCGGTCATGTTGAGGCCGCCGAGCTTGGACGTTCCCTGATCCGGCAGCAATCGTCCGCGCATGCAGTTCTCGACCGTCGCCGGCTGCTCGAAGATCTCCTTGAGCATGAAATGGGCGAACCCGCCGCGCTCGATCTGGTCGAGGTCCCAATCAATCTTGCTGACGCGGCGATCCAGCTGCTGCGCGCGCTGATTGAGAATCGTGTAGCCATCGCGCGTGAGGACCGCGACATCGCCATCGTCGAGGTAGACGACTTCGCGCGTCTGCGCCAGAATAGCCGAGACGTCGCTGGCGACGTAATACTCGCCGTCGCCGAGTCCGATGAGGAGCGGGCTGCCCTTCCTCGCCGCGACAATCTTGTTCTTATCCTGGCTCGAGACGACCGCAATTCCGTACGTGCCTTCGATCTGCCAGAGGGCTTCGATTACGGCATCCTCGAGATTTCCGTCGAACGCCTCCTCGATCAAATGGGCAATGACCTCGGTATCGGTGTCGGACACGAAAGTATGGCCGTGCGCGATGAGCTCCTTCTTGAGCGTCCCGGAATTCTCGATGATCCCGTTGTGTACGACGGCGATGTTCCCCTTGCAGTCGATGTGGGGATGAGCGTTGCACTCGTTGGGGACGCCGTGCGTCGCCCAACGGGTGTGTCCTATTCCCATGTCGCCGGCGACCGGGCTGGCGGCGAGAGCGCGCTCAAGCTCCGAGATTTTTCCAGCAGCTTTGCGGGTCTCGACCCCACCGCCATTCATGACGGCGACACCGGCGGAGTCGTAGCCGCGATACTCCATGCGCTTGAGCCCCTCGAGCAGGAGGGGTGTCGCGCCACGCATTCCGATGTAGCCGATTATTCCGCACATAAAGATTTCTCGTTGACTGTATTCTTACCGGCCCAGCGCCTCGACTGGCTTTCTGCAATCGCGGACCAGCTCCTGCGCTGCTCCGGTTGTCGGGGCTTCTGCAATTACTCGCACGATTGGTTCCGTTCCCGAGGGGCGGATGTGCACCCAACGATCCGGCCAAGTCAGCCTCAGCCCGTCCTGGGTGTCGACCTCGGCGTCGGGGAAGGCCCGCTTGAGGGCTTCGTATACTGCGTCGAGAGGTGCGTTCGGTCGGTCCAGCTTGTCCTTAACGATAACGTATCTCGGGTACGCCGCGATGATTTTCGAGAGGGGCTTCCCCTCCTCCAGGAGAAGCTGGAGCATGAGAGCGGCCCCCACCGGCGCGTCCCTGCCCAAGTGGAGCTCTGAAAGAATTACACCGCCGTTTCCCTCGCCCCCAATGGGCGCCTTCTCGGAGCGCATTCTGGTGGCGACGTTGACCTCACCGACGGCGGCCCGGATCACGCGGGTTCCGGCCTCCCTGGCGATGTCGTCCAGGATGCGGCTGGTCGACAGATTCGTAACGATTACGCCCTTTCGGTGCCTCAGGACCACCTTGGCCGCTAGCGCGAGCGTGTAATCCTCTCCGATAGCGATTCCTTCCTCCGACACGAGCGCCAGACGGTCCACGTCGGGATCCACCGCCATTCCGATTTCGCAGTGAGAATCCACGACCAGCTTCTCTAGCTCTCCCAGGTTTTCGGCGATGGGCTCGGGGGGATGCGGGAAGCGCCCGTCGGGCTCCATGTTGATCGTCGCCAGCTTGCAACCGAGCAGCTCGAGCAGCACCGGCATGAACACCCCGCCCGCGCCACGGACGCAGTCGAGGGCCACTCTGAATTCCTTCTTCCTGATCCCATCGACGTCGAGAAAGGGGAGGGCCAGAATTTTCTCGATGTGCTCCCGCGCCGCGTCCTTGTCCTGAGCGACGGTTCCGAGCTTGTCCCAGGTCGCTCGTGGGATGCTTCCATCCACGACCTGTCGCATCAGCGCCCCCTCTTCGGCGTCGAGAAACAGCCCGGACGGACCGATGAACTTGAGCGCGTTCCACTCGATCGGATTGTGGCTGGCGGTGATGGCGAGGCCGCCGGCGGCGTGGTGGTGCTCGACCGCCAGCTGCACGGTCGGGGTCGGAACCATGCCGATGTCGAGCACGTCGCAGCCAACCGACTGAAGAGCGGCATGGACGACCGGCTGGAACATCGGGCCTGACACCCTGCTGTCACGACCAACGACGATGAGCGCTTTCGGACCGGAGCGCGCCAGCGCCCAGGCGCCGAAGCCGGCCGCGAATTTAGCGATGATCTCGGGTGTCAACGCCTCTCCGACGCGACCGCGCACGCCGGAGACACCCACCATCAAGCCCTCATAAGCCATTCGTGTTCTGTCCTCTCGTTTCCTGCTGGGCCGGCTGAGTAGCGGGTAATTTACTCGGCACGAGCCGGCCGGACGACGAAAATGCGCGCTCGATTGGTTAACTTCTCAGGCATCATCCATACCTCTCCTTCCAGTGTGAAAGGCGCATGACCCGCATCTTTGACGAAGATCTGAAAGTTTCATTCGGCACCCGCGCGATTCACGCCGGGCAGCGCCCCGATCTTCTCTCGGGCGCGATAATGACGCCGATCTACACGACGTCAACCTACGTTCAGGAAGGCCTCGGCCAGAACAAGGGATATGAGTATGCGCGCGGCAAGAATCCAACGCGCGAGGCGCTGGAACGGAATGTCGCGGCGTTGGAGGGTGGCACCCACGGCTTTGCGTTCAGCAGCGGCATGGGCGCGACCGATTCCATCATGAAGCTGTTCAAGTCAGGGGACCATATCGTCGCCGGCGAGAGCAGCTACGGCGGGACCTTCAGGCTGTTCGACAAGATCCTAAGGAATTTCGGCTTGTGCTTCTCCTACGTCGACAGCCGCGATCCGCAAAATGTCGAGGACGCGTGCAACGAGCACACGGTCGCGATCATGATGGAGACACCGACCAATCCGATGATGCGAATCACAGATCTTGCTGCAGTGGGGGAGATTGCAAAGCGTAAGAATGCTCTTTTCATCGTCGACAACACCTTCGCTTCGCCCTATTTCCAGCGCCCGTTCGATCACGGCGCGGACATCGTCTATCACTCGAGCACGAAGTATCTGAATGGACACAGCGACATGGTCGGCGGAATCGCGGTGGTCCGTGACGACGATCTCGCCGTGCGGATGCAGTTCATTCTCAACACGGCTGGCGCGGTGCCCGGCCCATTCGATGCGTGGCTGGTGCTGCGCGGCACCAAGACGTTGCACCTGCGGATGCCTCGCCACGACGAGAACGGCCGCCGGATTGCGGCGTGGCTCGCGGAGAGGCTCGGCGCCGAGAATGTGATCTATCCCGGGCTGCCGTCGCATCCACAGCACGAGCTGGCGAAACGTCAGATGAAGGGATTCGGTGGAATGATCTCGGTACTCACGGGGAGCAAGGAGAAGGCGGCGAAAATCCTCGGCAAGGTACGCGTTTTTTCTCTCGCCGAGTCACTCGGCGGCGTCGAGAGCCTGATCAGCCACCCCGCTTCCATGACCCATGCGTCGGTTCCGCCCGAGCGGAGAGCGGCGCTGGGGCTGAGTGATGATCTGCTTCGCCTCTCGTGCGGTGTCGAAGACATCGCCGATCTTCTCTCCGACCTCGAGCAAGCGTTCGCATGAAGGTGATGATCGTCGGCGGCGGCGGGAGGGAGCATGCCCTCGCCTGGAAGCTGTGCCGGGATGATCCGAACATCAATCTGATCGTCGCTCCAGGAAATCCGGGGATCGCGTCGATCGCCCGATGCGTCCCGATCGGTGTCGACAGACTCGATGATCTGGCTAACCTGGCCGAGGAAGAGATGGTCGACCTGACTATCGTCGGACCCGAGGCCCCGCTGGAAGCGGGAATCGCGAATCTCTTTCAATCGCGGGGCCTCCCGATATTCGGTCCGACGCGCGAGGCGGCGCGCATCGAGACCTCGAAGCGCTTCGCCAAGGAGCTGATGATCCGGGCCGGAATACCGACGGCGCGTTCAGTGCAGCACACTGACGCCAAGGAGGCAAAGGCAGCGCTCGCCGATTTCACGACGCCGGTCGTGATAAAGGCGTCTGGCCTTGCCGGCGGAAAGGGCGTGATCGTCGCGCAGAGCGCGGTCGAAGCGGAACGCGCGATCAACGCGATGCTTAGCGACCGGATGTTCGGCGCGGCAGGACGAGAGATACTCATCGAAGAGTTCATGGAAGGGGAAGAGATCTCGCTTTTCGCCATCACGGATGGAGAGCAGGCTCTCCCGTTGTTGGCGGCGCAGGATCACAAGCGGCTGCATGAGGGCGATTTCGGGCCCAACACCGGCGGAATGGGCGCCTATGCTCCGACATCGCGCGCCAAGCCGGAGCTCCTCGCGCGCGTGATGTCGGAAATCATCAGGCCCACGCTGGCAGCGATGCGGGACGCGGGCTCTCCATTCACAGGCCTACTCTACGCCGGACTGATGATCACCGACGACGGACCCAAGGTCGTGGAATTCAACAGCCGGTTCGGCGATCCCGAAACCCAGGCTTTGATGCCGCTCATGGATTCGTCGCTGCTCGAATTGATCGCGGCGGTGGCCGGGGGCGGCTCGCTCAGCCGCTCGCGCCCTCCAGATTGGAAACCGCTCTCCGCGGTTACGACGGTAGTGGCCGCGGCTGGCTATCCGCACGAGCCCCGGACTGGCGATGTCATCCAGCTCCCACCGCCCGAAGAAGGTGTGGAGGTGTTTCATGCGGGAACGGCGCTGAATCCATCGACGAATGAGCTCGTGACCGCCGGAGGACGCGTGCTCGCCGTGACCGCGGTAGCCTCCAGTCTCATCGAGGCCGCGGAGATCTCGCGATCCTACGCCGAGCAGGTGTCGTTCAAAGGAAAGCAGCTGCGACGCGACATCGGATGGCGGGAGGTCATGCGCGGTGCCCGAACTACCTGAGACCGAGACGATCGCGCGGGATCTCGACGGCGCGATCCGAGGGCGGAAGATAAAAAAGGTTTCCGTTCGCAAAGCCGATGTGCTGCGCGAAGTGAGCGCGCGCTCGATCGCGAAGCGCCTCCGCGACGCCACGATCCTTCGCAGCTGGCGCCGGGCCAAGCTCGTGGTGATCGATCTCGACACTGGCGACCGAATCGTCGTGCAGCCGCGCTTCACGGGCGCCCTGCTGATCGACGACGGCACTTTCACTGGATCCGAGCTCGACTATTCGACACTGCGACTCGACCTGGACGACGGCAGAGCTCTGCACTACGCCGACGTCCGCCGACTAGGAACGGTTGCGCTGATGGATGCGGATCGTTTCGAAGAGTACTCGGGCAAACTCGGCATCGAGCCACTTGACCGTGCATTTACGGCCGAGCATCTATCGACGGTTCTTCGGGCCACGAGTCAGCCCATCAAGAAAGTCCTAATGGAGCAGCGAAAAATCGCAGGCATCGGCAACATCTACGCGAACGAGGCGCTCTGGAGAGCGCGCATCGACCCATCGCGCCCGGGGGCGTCGGTGACATTCGAGCAGGCACAGCTGCTCCACGATTCGATCGTCGCCGTGCTGGGTGAAGCGATCGAGGCACGGGGCACGAGCTTTCGCGACTACCGCGACGCGCGGGGAAAGCGCGGCTCGTTCTCGGAAAAGCTCGAGGCCTATGGGCGGGGCGGGCTTCCCTGCCGGCGATGCGGCGCGAAGCTTGTCTCCACCCACGCCATCGATGGCCGCGCGACGACGTTGTGCGTGAAGTGCCAGCACTAACCATGGTTGGCGGTGCTCTCAGGCGCGAGAAGCAGCCCACGAGCGATGTGCAGCTCGCAGTCATGAAATCGAACGTCCGGGAAACCGCGGCCGACAGGCCGGGCGTCTATCGAATGCTCTCGAGCGAAGGCGAGGTGCTGTACGTCGGCAAGTCGAAGCGCGTTCGCTCGCGGCTGATGAGCTACTTTCGCTGCGAGTACCCGGAGGACAAAGGCGCGCGAATCCTCCGCTCCGCCGATTCCATCGAATGGGACTACACGCCCAGCGAATTCGCGGCGCTGCTGCAGGAGCTGAGACTGATCAAGCGCTTCCGCCCGCGCTACAACGTGGCGATGATGCGCGACGCGCGGCACTACTCGTTCATCAAGCTGACGAAGGGAACGGCGCCCAAGATGCTGGTCGTGCGTGGGGCGTCGGGTGAGGAAGCCGGCATTTACTACGGTCCGTTCGTGGGCGCGCAGCGCGTGGGCGAAGCGGTGCGCGAGCTGAATGACGCGCTGATGCTCCGCGATTGCCGCGCCGACCTGAAGATGTTCTACAGCGACCAGGTGGAGCTGTTTCAGCTCACGCCGCGCACACCGGGCTGCATCCGACACGAGATCTCCAAGTGCCTCGGCCCCTGCGTCGGGGGATGCTCGGCCGCGCAATATGACGAGCGCGTCGGGCTCGCCCGCGCGTTTCTGGAGGGGTCGGATGACGGTCCGATCAACACGCTGCGCGGGGAAATGGAGCGTCTGAGCGCACAGCTGGAGTTCGAGAGAGCCGCGGTGTACCGCGACAAGCTGGAGCGACTGGAGGCGCTGCGCGCGCAGTTCGGTCGGCTGCGCTTCGCGGTGGAGAACCTCTCCTTCGTGTACACGGTGCCGGGCCACGAGGGGGAGGACAAGGTCTATCTCATTCGGCGTGGTGTCGTGCGCGCCGAGGTGATGAAACCGAAGTCACAAAAAGATCGCCGCACGATGAAGCATTTGGTGGAGGACATCTTCTCTCCCGACGATAAGCCGCCGGCGCAGGTGCCGACCCACGAGATCGACGAGCTGCTCCTGCTATCGTCCTGGTTCCGGAGATTCCCCAAGGAAATGAAAAGGACGAAGCAGGTCTGCTGACCTGCTTCGTCAGGTAGTCACGCGGATGCGCGCACGGCTGCGCTACCCCTGGTCGACCGCGAGTTACTGAACAACCACACTCGCGGTAAGAGGATCGACTCCGGCTGGCTGCACCGCAACTAGATTGAAGCTGGCCGGGAACGGCGCCGCGACCTCAATCGTCTTCACAAAAGGCAGAGGGAAAGCGCATGGCAACGCCCCCAAAAGATGGATGCCGAACGCGGTGAGCCGTATCTCCGACGCTGCTCGCTGGACTGCGATGCGGTCGAAGCTCGTGCACCCGCCGGGACTGAGCGTGAGGAGAACGGTCAGCGTCGTCGCGGGAGCAATGGTCGATGGTGCCTCCAGCTTCACGGCCTCGAGAATCACTGATTCCGATACGTTCGAGACATCGACCGAATTGCTACACCCGAAACCCAGGCTCGTCGCGAGCAGTCCGACGGTAAGACCTAACGAAACAATCCTCATACGCGCCTCCGCGTTGGTTGTGGCCTACCCACCCAACATTCAGCAGAGAGCACGCCAGCGCAAGCAAGTGCTGAGCTTGCGGCTATTTCGTCTCGCCTTCCCATCGTTTGACGAGGCTTTGCTCAACTCCGAGGTGATCGAGCATCCTCGCCACCACGAAGTCGACCAAATCTGACACCTGCTTCGGCCGGTGATAAAACCCGGGTGACGCAGGCATCACCACAGCGCCCGCCCGCGTCAGCCGCAGCATGTTACCGAGGTGAATCGCACTAAGCGGAGTCTCGCGCGGGACAAGAACGAGCTTTCGCCGCTCCTTCAACGTGACATCAGCCGCCCGCTCGATCAGCGAGCGTGATGCACCGACCGCAATCGCCGATAAGGTCCCCATCGAACACGGGCACACGATCATCCCCGCTGTGAGCGCCGAGCCGGAAGCTGGTCGCGCGCCTCTGTCTTCGTTGGAGAAAGTCTCAATGCACGAATCCCAGTCATGCTTTCCAACAAAGTCGCGGAGCGCGTCGATCGAGTCGATTCCGGATTCGGTCTCGAGCAGTCGCATTCCGTACTTCGACACGATCAGCGATACCGGCCGGTGCGCAGCGACCAGCTGCTGCAACAGTCTCACCGCATAGGGCGCTCCCGATGCGCCGGTTATTCCCACCACGATCGGCGGAGTACCACTCATCTCAGCAGCCGCTCGGCGAACACAAATCCGAGGAATACGATGCTGATGACGCCGTTCATGGTGAAGAACGCGGCATCGAGGCGCGAGAAATCATTCGGTTTGACCAGCGAGTGCTCGTACAGCAGCAGTAGCCCAGCTACAACAACGCCCGCGTAATAAAGGATTCCGGCTCCGGCGCCCAATCCCCCGACGGCCAGAGCGGCAACCGTCACAAAGTGCAGTATGCGCGCGATGCCGAGCGCGTTCGCTTCCCCGAAAGAAACCGGGACCGAATAGAGCCCGTTCTCACGATCAAAGGAGACGTCCTGTAGGGCGTATAAGATGTCGAAGCCGCCCACCCAGGTCGCGACGGCGATCGCCAGCGCGATGAGCATCCACCATGGATCACTCCAGTGGCCCGTGATCGCGAGATACCCGCCGACTGGAGCGATCGACAAACCGACGCCAAGCACCAGATGCGACCAGCGCGTGAACCGCTTGGTGTAGCTATAGAACAGCACCCACGTGAGCGCGAGCGGGGAGAGAATGAGGCAGAGCATGTTGAGCTGCCACGCAGCCACGAAGAACACGACGGACGCGATCGCAACCGCAACGCTTGCCTCCCGCACGCCCATCGTTCCCGAGGGAATCTCGCGCGACCGCGTGCGGGGATTGCGCGCGTCGATCTCGCGATCGACGATCCTGTTGAATCCCATCGCCGCGAATCGCGCCGTCGTGAAGGCGACGACTACCCAGATCACATCATTCGGCGTAATCGGCGCTATGTAGCTCGCCAGCACCACTCCGACGAGCGCGAACGGCAGCGCGAATATCGTGTGCGGCAGGCGCACGAGATTCGCGTGACGGAGCAGCAGTCCCTGGCCGCGGAACGTTTGCCCTTCGCGCACGGTCGCCGACGTCAACGGATCCTTACCGCGCATCATTGGCCTTCTCTTTTTGTCGGTTTCTCGTTCGAACCGAGGCCAAGCTTCGCCCACATCTCATCGACCTGCTTCTTCGTCTCGACGTCCATCTCGATCAGCTTCGGCCAGTTGCGCGTGAATCCCTCCTCCGGCCACTTCCGCGTGGCGTCAATTCCCATCTTGGACCCGTACGTGAACGCCCTGCTGGAGTGATCGAGCACATCGATCGGACCCATCGAGAATCTGACATCCCGCTCGGGATCGATGTGGTTGAGCGCAACCCACCACGCCTCCTGAACGTTCCGGACATCGACCTCCTTGTCCAACACGACGATCACCTTCGCCAGCGACATGAGCCCCTGTCCCCACATTGCGTTCATCACCTTGTACGCCTGACCGGGATACTGCTTGTCGATCGACACGAACACGAGGTTGTGAAAAATCCCCTCGGCTGGCATGTGATAGTCAACGATCTC
Organism: Gemmatimonadota bacterium; assembly: GCA_003134685.1. Taxonomy (GTDB): domain Bacteria; phylum Gemmatimonadota; class Gemmatimonadetes; order Gemmatimonadales; family Gemmatimonadaceae; genus UBA4720. The sequence goes on from PLCA01000003.1 coordinate 76,780, forward strand.
CGGGATCGTCAGCTTGAGCAGCGGCAGGAAGATCCGCTCCGTCGCGTGTCCGAGGTAGTAGTCCTCCATCGGGGGCCGTCCGACAATCGTGGTGGCATAGACGGGCGAACGCCGCATCGTCAGCGCCGTCACGTGCACCTGAGGATATAAGTCGGCCTCGGAATAGAATCCGGTGTGATCTCCGAACGGCCCCTCGACTACGAGCGGCTCCGAGGGATCGATGTAACCCTCGATCACGAACTCGGCTTCGGCAGGGACTTCCAGATCACATGTGACCGCCTTCGCGAGACTCACGGGACGCTTGCGCAGAAATCCCGCGAACAGGAATTCGTCGATCGTCGGTGGCAGCGGTGCCGATGCCGAATAGACCGACGCCGGATCCGCCCCGATTGCGATGACCACCGGCATCCGTTCTCCCTTTTCAGCCATCTCGCGCCAGTGCGCCGCGCCAACCTTGTGCCGCTGCCAGTGCATCGCCAGAGTGCGCGGGCCCAGCACCTGCACGCGGTACATGCCGACGTTGCGGATGCCGCGCTTGGGATCCTTCGAGATCACCATCGGCAGCGTGATGTACGGTCCGCCGTCTTCGGGCCAGCAGGTGATGATCGGCAGCTTCGACAGATCCACCTCGTCGCCCTTCAACACCACTTCCTGGCACGCCGGCTTGCCGCTCCGAACGCGTGGCGGAAACTTTCCGAGCTCGAGCAGCCGCGGAAGCATCGAGAGCTTGCCCATGATGCCCTCTGGCACCTTGAGATCGAGCATTTCGGTGATGCGCGAGCCGATCTCGTCGAGATCGTCCACGCCGAGCGAGAGGGACATCCTCCGCATCGAGCCGAAGAGGTTGATGACGACGGGATACTGCGACCGCTCGCCAGAATCGAGAATGACGTTTTCGAAGTAAAGAGCACTGCCCCCGCGGGGCTGTTTCATTACGCGATCCGCGATCTCGCACAGCTCGAGACGCGCTTTCACGGGCTCGCGAACACGCGCCATCTCTCCGGCGCGATCTATGGCGGACAGGAACTGCGAGATGTTATCGAGGCTCACCTGGCTCCAATGGAACTGTTGGGACGTTCTCCGACGTGGATCGCCGCGACTCCAAACGACAGGCTCGACCACGTCACTCTCTTGAATCCGGCATTCTCCAACTTCTTCGCGAGCTCCTCTTCGACGGGAAAATTCGCAACCGATCGCGGGAGGTAGTGATACGCCGTGCGGTGTCCGCTGACCAAACCGCCGATCACGGGCAGCACGTGGTGAAAGTACGCCTGGTAGAGCGCGCGCACGACGCGAAGGCGCGGCGTCGAGAACTCGAGTATCACGAAACGCCCGCCCGGAGCAATCACTCGAAAGACTTCCTTCAGAGCTGCTTCGAGACCGGCAACGTTCCTGATCCCGAACGCCACGATCGCGCCCGCGAGCTGCCCCGACGGTAGTGGAAGCTGAATCGCATCGGCGGTCACGGGCGCAATTCGGGCGCTCTTCACCTTGGCCGCTCCTGCCTTCAGCATTGGCTCCGCGAAGTCAGCGCCTATGACCAGACCGCGGAAGCCGGGCAAATTCGAAATCTCCGAGGCGACATCCATCGTTCCCGCGCACAGGTCGAGATATCGTCCCGCTTGATCCCGTTCGACGCCAAGCGAGGCGATAGCCATGCGACGCCATCGGCGATCGATGTTGAGGCTCAGTACGTGATTGAGGAGATCGTAGCGCGGGGCGATCTCGGAGAAGATCCGCTGCACGTACGCGCGCTTCTCAGCGCCACCGGCAGCGGCGGCACTGGCAGTCGCCCTGTCTATGTCGGTGGCCAGCATCCTTCGAAAGTTGCCCGGCAACGGTGCGCGGGGCAAGCTATCTTTCCCGCGCCTCCCAAACATGCCATCAAGGTCCTACACCGACGTATCCGACCAGCAGGTGGTCGTCTTCGCCCAGGAAGGGCGCGAGGACGCCTATCGCGAGCTGATCAAGCGCTATGAGCGACCCGTGTTCTCGCTCATATACCGCATGGTGCGCGACAATGAGACCGCCGAGGACCTCGCGCAGGAAACCTTCATCAAGGTATTGAACCACATCGACCGATACCGGCCCGAGTTCAAATTCTCGAGCTGGCTGTTCAAGATCGCGAACAACATCACGATCGATCATCTCCGCCGCCGTCAGCTCGACACTATCAGCATTGAAGGATCTCCAGACGCGGTAACAGCCGAGCGTGCGCGCGCGACCTCGGTGACGGTGACGAGCGGGGGCGAATCCCCACTCGAGGAGCTCGAATCGAAGGAGTTGGGCGCATCCATCGAAAAGGCAATCGCGCGGCTGCGGCCCGAGTATCGCGCGTGCATCATCCTGCGGCACGTAGAGGACTATTCGTACGACGAGATCGCGGAAATTGTGAAGCTGCCGCTCGGAACCGTGAAGACCTACATCCACCGGGCACGGCAGGAGCTGAGGGAGTATCTGGGGGACCTGAGATGACCCTGGAACCAGTGGTTTTCGACCCGAAAAATGGCCCAAAAAATACCCGAAAAAAACCTGAAAAAAGCTGAAACCTGACCCGTAGCGAACCCGTAGGTCATCACGTGAGGAACCCATGATAGAGCACGATTTCCCCGAAGACTTTGTTCCCATTGCGGCGGAGCTACAGCGACTGCCGTATTTGTCGCCATCCCGGGGTTTCGCCGATCGCGTTGTCTCCAGGATAGACCGCCTGCAGCCAGCCGAAGTTGTGGCCCCCCTGAGAGCCTCCAGGCATCTGGAGCTGCAACAGGGTGGACAGCAGGCGGTTGTCCGGCGTCGCTCTATGGGCGTCGTGAGGGCAACAGGCACGGCCGTGACCGGCGTCGCCCTCATCGCCGCCGCCGCATTCATGTTCTTCGAGATCGACATCCTAACCGCGATCCTGAGCGCCGCTTCGGCTCAATACGCTTTCGCTATCGCGGCGGTTGGTTCAGAGATCGGCGCCATGGTGCTCGGACCCTCGACAATCGCTTACCTCCAGGCCGGCTCGCTTCAGGCCTTCGCTCTCTACCTGACGCTAGCGATAGGATTGTCCGGCGGGTATGCCGTGATCCGCACCGCGGCTCAAATCGCCAAACGCAAGGCAGCGTAAATGAAATCAATCCTGCTCGGTATCTCGCTAGTGGTTGCGGCCGTGGCCGCGCAGGATGCGCACGCTCAGCGAAGTGATGGCGTAAGATTTTCCGGATTCAGAGGGTACGCTCAGGTGACGACTGGTGACCTCACCATCCCTGCTGGCACCACGACATCCGGCTCGGTGATGGTTGTCCGCGGAAGCCTCGACGTCTATGGAAACGTGGATGGCGCGGCAACCGCGATTCTGGGCGACGTCATCGTGCACGAGGGCGGAAGGGTTCGCGGCGGAGCGGTTGCGTTGATGGGACACGTCCGCAACGAGGGCGGTTCCATCCTTGGCGTCATCAAGGACGTCGGCGCTACACACAATCGGTCGACTGTAAGCTTCGGTGGGCGGCCGCGGACTACACTTGGCTCGCTCGTCACGGCGTTTCTCTGGCTCGTGGTTCTGCTTCTCGTCGGAACGTTCGTCCTCTTCTTCATGCGTGACTACTTCAAGCGCGCCGTCGAGGTCGTGACCAACGAGACCGGCCGTTCCCTCCTCACCGGTGTGGTCGGCGGACTCGCATCGATTCCGGCTCTCGTCGCGCTCGTCGTCGCCATGGCCATCACGATCATCGGAGTCTTCTTCATCCCGATCGGCGTCGCGGCCTTCCTCGTCGCCGTCTCCGGAATCGGGATACTCGGCTTCCTCGCGGTCGCGCAGGTGACCGGAATTGCGATTGCGGGAAAGAGAGATGCGGAGACTCCCGCCGGGCAGGAGCTGCAGTTCCTCTTCACCGGCATTCTTGCCTTCAGCACCCTGTGGATCGTCGCCGCGGCCTTTACGTGGTTTCCGATTCTCGGCTCGATACTTCGAATGCTCGCGTTCTCGGTGACGTTCGTCGCGGTCGCTACCGGGTTCGGCGCGGTGATCCTCTCCTGGTGGCGCTCCAGGCCCAGGAAGAACGCAGTAGCTGTCTAGAGCAGTCCTTTCAGCTGTGCGGCAAGCTCGAATAGCGCCTCTGCCGCGGGCGTCTGCGGCTCGCTGACAACGATCGGCTCTCCGCGATCGCCGCCTTCCAGAACTCCCCCGAAAAAAGGAATCTCGCCAAGTAGCGGGACGTCGAGCTCGTCGGCGAGCCGCTTCCCTCCTCCGCTGCCGAAGATCCTGTGCTTCGTACTGCAGTGTGGACAGATGAAGTAGCTCATGTTCTCGACGACGCCGAGGACCGGGACTGCCACGCGCTGGAACATCTTGGCGCCTCGCAGCGCGTCGCCTGACGCGACCTCCTGCGGCGTGGTCACGATGATGGCGCCGTGCACCATCGTCGCCTGCACGAGCGAGAGCTGCGCGTCGCCGGTGCCGGGCGGCATGTCGACCAGGAAATAATCCAGCTCGCCCCACTGCACATCGCGCAGAAACTGGGTGATGATTTTCATGATGATCGGCCCGCGCCAGATCGCCGGCTGGTCGCGCTCAATCATGAAGCCGAGGCTCATGATTTTGACGCCGTGCGCCTGGAGCGGAATGATCTTCTCGTTCTCCACCGGCGGCGGGGCGTTGACGCCCATCATGCGCGGGATGTTCGGTCCGTAGATATCCGCGTCCATGAGGCCGACGCGCGCGCCCTGCTTGACGAGGGCGATGGCAAGGTTGGAAGCGACGGTGGATTTTCCGACGCCTCCCTTGCCGCTCGAGATGGCGATGACCTTGCCGAGGTGCGGATACGCGATAGGAGTGGGCGCGGGGACCGCCGCCCGCTGTGACTGCGTTTCCTGTCCCATGACGGGGAGCGTACGCGATGCGGCGCTCTTCGGAGAGGGAGGAGCCATAGACGCGGATGGCGCGGTCGCGGCTCCGGAGGGCGCTGCGACTGCGCCCACCTGCGCCGGCTGCTTGCTCACCTGCGAGGCGTCCTTCACATCGACGCGAACGTCGGTCACACCCGGCACCTGCTGGAGCGTCTGTCTAACTTCGCGTACGACGGTGGCGTCGTCGTCAGGCGTGAGGAAAAGACTCAGCCGTACCTTGCCATCGGTGGTGGTCGCGATGTCGCGAATCATCTCTGCTTCGAGCACGTTGGTGCCGACGCGGTTGTTCCGGATGCGCGAAAGAGCATCCGTTACGCGCTCCTGAAGATTGCGGGTCACCCGCTCGACTCCTCCGTGGCGAGGACGGCCATCAGCTCGGAGACCTTGAGCTTTAGCTGCGTCTCGATCCCCTGAATGAAGGTGGCGGGCGAGCAATCGCATTCCGCGCATCCGCCCCTGATCAACAGCACGGCGGTGCCTGTCGCCGGATCGAATGACTGCAGCTCGATCGCGCATTGCTCGATTCTCAGAATCGGCAGAATCTCGACGAGCTCGAGACGGATGTGGTCCTCGACATCTTTCTGCGGGCGGGATCGTTTGCGGCGGAGAACGCTCATGAGCGCAAGTTAGAGGGCGCGCGGCGCGGTTGCTACGGGCTTGCGCTCAGGCGACCCCCGCCTTGTCCTCCGCGCGCAGGAATTCGCGGGCGGCGGCGATGACTTTGCGGCGCACGACCTCGAGATTCCCTTCGATGAGAGCGCCAGCCGCCCGCGCGTGACCGCCGCCTGCGAATTGTTTGGCAAACTTGTTCACGTCGACATCGCCGGTGCTCCGAAAGGAGACTTTCACCTTATCGTGGCCGAGATCCCGGAAGAAGACCGCGAGCCGCGTTCCGCCAATGGAGCGCGGGTGCTCCGCAATACCCTCCAGATCCTCCGACCGGAGCCCGTATTGCTCGGCAGCGCCGGCGGCGACGGAGATCCAGGAGATTCCGTACTCCGGATCGACTTCCAGGGTCGCCAGGGCATCACGCAGCAGGTGCAGCCTTCCCACCGGCATCGATGCGTAAAGCCGCCCGTACATCTCCTCCGGCTCGACGCCCGACGCGATCAGCTGCCCCGCGATGCTCAAGCAACGCGCCGTGGTGTTGCTGAACCGGAATCCGCCGGTGTCAGTGAGCAGCGCGACGTACAACGCCCGCGCGATGTCCGGCGTCACCTTGAGACCCAGAACGGTCGCGAAATCGTAGATCAGCTCGCCCGTCGCGCACGCCGTCGTGTCGGCCACCATCAAGGTGCTGGGCGGCTCGTCGCTCGGCAGGTGGTGATCGATCACGAGCTTGGGAATCGTGAGCCTGCGCACCGCCTCGGCCAGAACGCCGAGCCGCTTCACGTCGGAGATATCGAGCACTACGAGAACATCGGCTTCCTTGAGCCCCTTCGCGCCCTGATCGCTCGCGTCCTTAACGTCAACGCCGAGGAGGAACTTGTACATCTCCGGCCAGGGCGTGGGGTTGACGATCTTCGACCGGATTCCCATCTGACCGAGCAGCCGCGACAGCGCCGTCTCGGAACCGCAGCCGTCGCCGTCCGCATTGATGTGAGTAGACATTGCGACAGAGCGTCCCGCGCGAAGCTCCTGCGCGAGACGCTCGATCGACTCCCGTCGCTGCTGGGGGACGCTTAGAAGGTCAAGCACTGCCTTCCGCGCGGGCCAGCTTCGAGTGCGATCTGCTGTAGAGGAAGTAGATCACGAGCCCGATGATCATCCAGACGATCAGCCGCTCCCACGTTGCCCACGGCAGACTCGCCATCATGTAGCCGCAAATCAGGATTCCGAGAATCGGGACCAGCGGGACGAGCGGCGTACGGAATGGGCGCGCGAGGTTCGGCGACTTGTAGCGGAGCATGATGATGCCGCCGCAGACGATTACGAACGCCAGCAACGTGCCGATCGACACCAACTCGCCGAGCAATCCGATTGGGAACAGTCCAGCTACGACGGCGGCAACGATGCCTGTGAGGATCGTCGTCACGTATGGCGTCTTGAAGCGCGGATGAACCTTTCCGAACACGGGCGGGAGCAATCCGTCGCGAGCCATCGAATAGAAGATTCGCGGCTGCGCCATCAGCATCACGAGCACGACGGACGCAAGACCGGCGATTGCGCCGATGTTGATGATCCCTCCAAGCCAGTGGAGCGCGGGACCTGCCTTCTCGATTGCGACGAACACCGGGTGCGGAACATCCAGGTCGGTGTAGTGCGCCAATCCGGTCATGACGAGCGACATCAGGATGTAAAGCACCGTGCATATCGCGAGAGATCCGAGAATTCCTATCGGCATGTCTCGCTGCGGATTTTTTGCCTCTTGCGCCGCGGTAGACACCGCGTCGAATCCTATATAGGCGAAGAACACGACGGCCGCGCCACGCACGATTCCGCTCCAGCCATAGTGACCGTATTCACCGGTATTGGGGGGAATGAACGGATGCCAGTTGGCCTGGTTCACGTACATGAACCCGAATCCGATCACCAGCAGCACGATCGCGATCTTGAGAATCACTATGAAGTTATTGAAGCTCGCCGACTCCTTGATTCCGATGACGAGCAGCGTAGACATGAGCGCGATGAGCACGATCGCAGGCAGGTTGACGATGGCGCCGGTGTGAGAGAGCCCTGCCGGGTGAAGGAGAACTTTCGTAATCGGATCGAATTCGTTCGCGTCGGCGTAATAGAACGGCGCGCTCGTGAACGCTGTAGGCAGATGTATGTGGAGTTGCTCCATGAACGCCGAGAAGTATCCCGACCAGCCTACCGCAACAGTGGAAGCGCCGAACAGATATTCGAGGATCAGGTCCCAGCCGATGATCCAGGCGATGAACTCGCCGAGCGTCGCGTAGCCATAGGTGTATGCGCTCCCGGCGATCGGAATCATGCTCGCGAACTCGGCGTAGCAGAGGCCGGCGAAAAGGCATCCAAATCCGGACACAATAAACGAGAGGACGATTGCCGGTCCCGCGTACCTCGCCGCGGCGGTGCCGGTCAGCACGAAAATGCCGGCGCCGATGATCGCGCCGATGCCCAGCGTCGTGAGGTTCAGCGCGCCGAGCGCGCGTCGGAGAGAATGCTCCGTGGATTCGCCCGCCGCCTCAGCCTGCAGGACAGCGATGCTCTTCTTCGTCCATAAGCCCATTAGAGAAACTCCGAAAGCGTGGGTAGTGTGACGCCGGGACTCTGAAACATTCGACACTGCAGGGGCGCCAGAAGTTGTGTTGACGCGTGAAGCAATGTCAAGGAAACCTACAGCGAGTAGTTGGGCGACTCACGCGTTATAGTGACGTCGTGGGGATGGGATTCGCGGAGTCCGGCGGCGGTGATCCGGACGAACTCTGATTCGGTACGGAGCTGTTCGATGTCGGCGCACCCGACGTATCCCATGCCGCTGCGGAGGCCGCCCACCATCTGGAACAGCACGTCGCTCACAGCGCCCTTGTATGGAACGCGTCCCTCGATTCCCTCGGGTACGAGCTTCTTGGCCGACATCTCGCCTTCCTGAAAATACCGGTCGGCGCTTCCATCCTGCATCGCGGACAAACTGCCCATGCCGCGAATCATCTTGAAGCGGCGCCCCTCGAGTAGAAGCGATTCACCGGGACTCTCCTCGGTGCCAGCGAGCATCGACCCCATCATCACACTGGAGGCGCCCGCCGCCAGCGCTTTCACGATGTCGCCCGAGTATTTGATTCCGCCATCCGCGATCACCGGAATGTCACCCGCGCCCTCGACCGCATCGAAGATTGCGGTGAGCTGGGGAACTCCGACGCCGGTGACGATGCGCGTCGTGCAAATGGAGCCGGGTCCAACGCCAACCTTGACCGCATCGACGCCTCGCTCCACCAGCGCGCGGGCGCCGGCGCGGGTCGCGATGTTGCCGGCAACGAGCTGCACATCCGGAAACAGCTCGCGAACCACCGATGTCGCTTCGAGTACTCCCTCGGAGTGCCCGTGCGCCGTGTCCACGATCAGAACATCCACACCTGCGTCTACCAGCGCTCGCGCTCTGTCGCGATAATTCGCGGCGCCGATCGCTGCGGCGACGCGAAGACGCCCGTGCTGATCCTTGTTGGCATTCGGGAAATCCCTTCGCTTGTGGATGTCCTTGACCGTGATCAGCCCGCGCAGAATTCCCCGCTCGTCGACGACGGGAAGCTTTTCGATGCGGTGCTTCCCGAGTATTGCTTCGGCCTCGTCGAGCGTGGTGCCGACGGGTGCGGTGACGAGATTCTTCGACGTCATTGCTTCGCGAAGCGGACGATCGAGATTGCGCTCGAACTGCAGGTCGCGATTGGTGATGATTCCAACGAGCCTGTCGTCGCGATCGACGATGGGAACGCCGGAAATCTTGAAGCGCCTCATCAGCGCGACCGCTTCGCGGAGCGTTCCATCGGGCGAGAGCGTGATCGGATTCAGGATCATTCCGCTCTCCGACCGCTTTACGCGGTCAACCTCGGCGGCCTGCCGATCGATCGACATGTTCTTGTGAATGACGCCGATTCCGCCCGCCCTGGCCATCGCCATTGCCATGTCGGACTCGGTAACCGTGTCCATGGCGGCGGACGCGAGTGGGACGTTGAGCGGGATGCCGCGTGTGAAAAGCGAAGTCGTGCTCACGTCCTTCGGGTGGACAAGTGAATGACGAGGCGTCAGCAGCACGTCATCGAAGGTCAGAACGACATCGTTTCTGACCCGGGGTAGTCCTTCTTCGGCGGCCGCCGAGGCCTTGATGCGCGAAAGCCCGCTTCCGGCTTTTGCCGGAGAGGCGGGCTTACTCGATGGCCGAGTTGTGGTTGCCATAGCTAAATGTATGGCAATGTGCTGGTTGCGTCCAGAGGCGGAGGCATTCCGGCCCGACGAACGCAAACCGTGGCCGGGATGCAAAAGGTCGCAGCCAGACGTAATACCTGGCTGCGACTTTCGTTACTGCTGGTTCTGAATTCTACCCGACTACGGGAACACCGACGGCGGAGGCTGGTCCTGGGGGGGCAGTCGAATCTTCGGCGGCTTTCCATAGTTCCATTGGAACGTCACGTACGTCGCCTTTACACCGAAGTGCCTGTCCGTGATCTGCTGCAGATTGCTATCGCCGGCCGTGATCCGGAAATGCATCGTGTCGAACGGATCCGCGAAGCGCACCGCGACGCTCATGTTATCCCCATCGATCTTCTTGCGCAGCGTGATGTTGGTCATCTGCATCGAGGAGAAGCGTCCCTTCTCGATATTGACCGGCGCGCGGTAGAAGTAGTTCGCCTGGAGTGTCACCGTAGGACTCAACTGTGTGGTGGCGTTGAGGCGATAGGACCAGGTCACTGCGTTCGATTGGAGTGCCGACTGCGAGCCGCCGTCGGTCACCATCTTGAAGATGTTGAATCCCGCCAACGCACTGAGTTTGGGGCCAAGCCGCAGGTTGCCGTTAAGATCGGTGCCCCACGAATTCGCCTTGTCGAGATTCTGGAAGTTTACCGATGTCACTTCACGCCCGTCGACGGTGTCGGCGGTGTTGATGTTGACGCGAATGACGTCCGTCGTGTGACGGTAGAACGGTGACAGCTGCAGCGATCCGAGCTGTCCCGACTTGCTCATACTGAACTCGAACGCGTCCGTGTATTCTGGATTCAGGCGTGGATTCCCGATCAACACGTTCTGCTGGTCGAAGAACACGGGGAATGGATTCAGTTCCTGGGTTCCCGGTCTCCGAATCCGCCGCGAGTAACTGAACTTTATCTGACTCTGTTCCCCCGGCTTGTACATGATGACGCCGCTCGGGAACAGGCTGTGGTAGTTGTACGGAATGCTCTGCGCGCCGGAGAGATCGAAGTTCCGGTTCGCCCATTCAGCGCGCAGTCCGGCTTGCAGGTCGAACTTGCCGACGCTCTGGCTGAGCACGCCGTAGCCCGCGTGCACGTGTTCGTCGAACTGGAACTTGTTGCTCAGATTGCTCTCGACCCAATTGCCGGTTCCCAGATCGTCCTTTAACACGAGGAAATCGCGGTCGAGCCAGCGGCCCGTTTCCTTGAGACCACTCTCCAGCTTCGTGCTAGCGGTAAGCGGGCGGGTGTAATCCGTTTGCATTGTGAGCTGACGTGTCAGCGCACTCGTCCCGTCAATCTCGCCCTGCGTCGCTGGACCCGAGCTCGTGCCGTCGGGGTTCTGTGGCTCCTGCCACAGCAGGGTGTTGTCTTCGTCTCTCGAGCGGTTGAAGCGCACCTCCGCCGAGAGCTCGTGCTTGCGCGGCTCGATCGTGTGCTTGATCGAAAGTGAATTGTCGAACACGAGCCCTCTTGCCTTGTCGTTGCGATCAATCACGTATCGGTCGAGGAACGCCTGGGTCGCATCGAGCTCAGTGTAGCCGGCGAGGGCGCCGTCGTTGGAATGTCTGCGGTTGAGCGTCAGCGAATTGGAGATGACATCCTTGTCGGTCAGCTTGTAGTCGATGTTGCCCGTAAAATTGTGACCGGCGTTGATGGTTCTGCCATCGATATCCTGATTCGTGTACGACAACGGCGAGCCAACTGGATCGTAGCGAAGCCGGTCGTTGATGCCGACTATCGCGCGATCGTCGGCATTGAAACCGTAAGTGCCGAACAGCGTCACGGGACCGCTCTGGTAGCCGAGGTTCGTGCCGGTATTGAAGCGGCTCGGCGTGGCAAATCCAGTATTGAGTCCGGCGCTCAAGCCGAGATCGGTGTTCGCCTTGAGGACGATATTGATGATGCCCGCCATCCCTTCCGGGTCGTACTTGGCGGATGGATTCGGCACCACTTCGATGCGCTCGACGATGTTCGCCGGAATCTGCTTGAGGTAGGCGGAGAGCTGGGCGCCGGTAATCGGGGTCGGACGCCCGTTGATCTGCACGGCCACGTTCTCGTTCCCACGCAGACTGACCTTGCCATCGCCATCGACTTCGACCGAGGGAGTCGCCGCCAGGACCTCGCTCGCGTTCGATGCGGCCGGCGCGATTTCTTTCGCGCGATAGGTGTTGCGATCGGGCTCGATCACGACTGCTGGTTTCTCGCCCTGCACCTGGACGCTTTGCAACGTCACGGAAATGCGTGTGAGCTGAATCGGGTCGAGGGCGGCACGCGGCACGGAATCGGTGATTGTGAACGCGACGTTGCGCGGCCCGTAACCGATGGAAGCTGCGCGCAGGTAATACTTGCCGGGCCGGAGCCCCTGAATTCGAAATCCGCCGTCCGTGGCCGCCAGCGCTCCGGCTACGAGGGCCGAGTCCTTCGCGTTGCGGACGGTGATGGAGGCGCGGGCAAGCGGAGTCTTGGCAGCTGTATCCACAACGGTGCCCTGCACTTCGCCATTGCCTGACGGAGGTGGTCCCGCTGGTCGGGCCTGGGTTGGGTTCTGTGCCGGGAGTGAGACCGCGGCGAGGTTTACGAGGAGAGCGAGTAACGCGAACAGGATGCGCTTCATGGGGCCAGCTCTCAGAGAAAAGTGGGGCGTCGAGAATATCGGTCCGTAGGGAGAAAACCCTACCTATGTCTCCGCACTACGACTTTGACGCTCCCGGGTTTCAAAAGGTTGTTCCGGGACCTCCTAGTTCAAAAGGGTTGTCATGGCAGGAAAAGGTCATGCCTCAGGGGAAATTCGCGAGCACATAGTCGAGTTCGTACGAATGTTTGCCGGCGTTGATGTCGATTTTCATCGTGCCCTTGAGCCCCTCCAACTGATCAGTTCCGGAATCGGGGACAACGGTGATGACCAGAGATGGCTCGCCGCGATTCATCGCCCCCGTGTGCTGAAGGATGAACGACCCCTTCCGGCCCTTGAGCGATCCGGTCACCAATTCAATGGCGACGTAGCCCGCGGAATTCTTGATGATCGTGCCGCCGGTAAGCATTTGACCCTTGCTGGCGCCATTCAGGTCGCCGTGGAATTGCTTGTCGATCGACATCCTCCCCAGCAGCTGCGTACCGGGGTCGTTGTCCATCGGCAACGGCTTTAGCGATACGTCGAAGAGTCCGGTAGCGCGAGGCATTATGTCGATCTCCGGGGATTGGTGTTTGTGGTCGTTTTGTTCATCACACCGCGCACCAGCCGGTTCCAGCCGGGATGCGATCTCTCGAGTGCCGCCGTCGCCCAGCCGCGCGCATCGGAGAGTCCGAGGGCCACTCCCGGCGACCGGCTCACGCCCATGTTGCAGTGCACCATCACTCGCTCGGCGTCGGGCCATTTGTCGAGAAATTCGGTGATTGCGCGCGCGTGGTCCGCCGCGAAGAGAATGTCGGATTGCTCGTTGCGCTCCGTGATGTCGTCGAAATGGAGCCTCAACACTGCCACGAATTGCGCTGAGACCCCGGCGGGCTCGGCGTCCGGATCCGAGATCGAGATGCAGATCTCTTTCAGGCCCGGCTCGTAGCGCTCGGCCTCCTCGCGCGACATCACGAGGAGGTCAGGGGCCGATTTTGCCGTCGGTGACCGTTGTGTCGGTGCGCGTTCAGGCCTCGCCTTTCTGCGCACCTACTTGGCCTTGGGCGGCGGCCATGCTCCGAGAAGTTGTCGGACGGTGATGATCTGCGCGAGATGGTAGGAAGCGTGGGTGACGGCGACGAGGACCGTTCGCAGATAGGTCTGTCCAGTTCCGCGGGGGATCTTCGTCGTGAGATCCAGCTTGCTCTCGGTGGTGAAGCGCTCGAGCGCCATTCGATCCTTCTTCCATCCGGAGACGCTCTCGTTCCACGCCTTCTCGGTCGTCGGCGCAGCCGCGGGTGGCCAATAGCCGTCCGGCCATGTGAGTTTTTCCTCGTAGTCCGGATTCACGACGAAATCGAGCAGGTCGTGCTGGGTTATTCGAATGTGCTCGAGAAGCTCCCACACCGAGTGCGGGAAACCGGTCGGTCGCCTACCGCGGAGCTCGGGGGGAAGTCCCCTGATCGCGTTCTCCAGTGAGGAGTGCGCCTGCTCCCAATTCAGCGACGAGGCGACGATCGCGCGCCAATCTTCCTTGTTACTCAATGGAGCTCCCTGAATGATGGTGGCGATTCAATGTGATCGGCTCTTGCGCGATGGCGCCAGTCCTGGCCAGTATTGCCCGCCGACCGCCAAGGAGACCAATGAGCGACAATCGCCGCGAGCAGCGCTCGGGTAGCTGGCTGGGCCTGGTGCTGCGTGACGTGCAATTCTGGGTTCCGGTGGCGGTGCTCGCCGCCGGACTTCTCGTGCTGCGGTGGATTTCTTGAGCACGATCAGGTCCGAGGAGTCTCCCGTCGCCGCGGAAGCGGGCGCGCTGGATGCTCGTCGTCTCCGCACTCTTCAGAGCGTGGGAATGCTCTGTGGACTTACAGCCGGAGCGTGGCTCGGCGCCGCCGAGGCGCCGACCAAGCTGGTGACGCTCGGACTCTCGCCGGTTGTGATCTCGCTCAGCATGGTGATTGGTGTTTTTCTGGCGCGGTGGACGCTGCCGGCCCTGATCCAGGGAACGTCGTACGTCGCGGCGGACATGCGCCAGGCGCCGCACCTCATCGTGTGGGCGGTGCTCGCGGGCTGTCTCTGGGCGGTCGCGAATACTCTTACAATATTTGCCGTCCGTGATGTCGGACTCAGCATCGCTTTCCCCCTGTGGAACAGCAACAGCCTGCTCGGAATCTTCTGGGGCATTTTGTTCTTCCAGGAACTGCGGGGCGCGGATTGGCGCCGCTGGGTCGGCGTACTCGGGGGCGCCGCGCTCATGTTCGCGGGGGCGACCGCGCTCGCAATTGCCTCCGCCGCGCAGGTACCGGCGCGCGATGCGGTTCGTGGAGTCGCCGCCGCGCTGGCCGCGGGGGTGCTGTGGGGAACGATGTATATCCCCTATCGCAAAGCCTATCTCACAGGGATGAGCCCGCTCTCATTCATCACGTTCTTCACAGTTGGAGAGCTGGGCATGATGACGGCGCTTGCCGTCACATACTCGGGCGGGGTGAGTCCGCTCTGGAGCCAGCTGTCAGGCGCGCGCCACGTGCTATTCTGGCTTCTGGCCGGCGGTTTCGTATGGGTGGTCGGAGATCTGTTTCAACAGTACGCCGTCAAATACGCGGGGATCACGCGCGGGATCCCTCTCTCGAACACGAATCAGTTGTGGGGATTATTGTGGGGGATTCTCGTTTTCGGCGAGCTGCGCGGAGCTTCCCATTCGGTGTTGGCCCAAGTCATCGGCGGCTCACTCGTGATGGCGGTCGGCGCCGGGGTCATCGCGCTTTCGTCGGTTAGTGGGAGCGAGCACGCGCGCTGGCAAAAGGCGGCGGCGAGCGAGGGTGAGCGTTACGGAGTCGATCCCGAGTATACGCGATCGCGAATCGCTGGCAAGGACGCGAGCTCGATCGTTCGCGGGCGGACGTGGATAGACTGGCTGGTGGTGAGCGTGGCGACGGCGACGATCGTTGGTTTTGCGCTGATGGCCCGCGCGCCCCAGCTCGCGGTCGCGTGGGGGTGGGCTGCCGGGCTGGTGATGGTGACGCTCGGAATGTTGGCGGCGGCTGGTGTGCGGCTCTGGAGGGCGACGCGATTTAACTGAGCCGCATCTCGCCCGTCGTTATTCTGAGCAGCGCACTATCGTTTGACGCGCAGCGCTTCAGCGATTGCACGTTCCGCGAGCGGGGCCATGATCCGGTATCCTGCTTCGTTCGGGTGGACGCCGTCGGACGCGAGCTCACTGCGCATTCCCCCGCGTGCGTCGGCCATGGCGGAGTGGTAGTCGAGATACACTGCGCCGTGCGTGCGAGCGTAGTCCTTCATCCACTTGTTGAGCGCGATGATCTTCGGGGCCGGCTCCAAGCCCGGCTTCCACGGATAATCGTAGACGGGAAGCACCGAGGAGAGCACTGGGCGAATTCCGTTCGCGTTCGCCAGCTCGGCCATCGAGGCGAGGTTGGCCTCGATCATCTCGATCGTCGAGGGTCCGGTGTTGCCCGCGATGTCGTTGGTGCCGGCCAGGATCACAACGGCTTTGGGCTTGAGGTCGATCACGTCCTGCCGGAAGCGGACGAGCATCTGGGGCGTCGTCTGTCCGCTGATGCCGCGGCCGATGTAAGGCTTGCCCGGGAACATGGTGGGGAAGTAGCGCGCCCAACCCTCGGTGATCGAGTTGCCGAAAAACACTACGCGGTTTTCGTCATTCACGGGCGGGGAGAGTTTGGCGTTCGCTTCGCGGTATTTCTGGAGGTTCGCCCAATCGTTGTGGAGTTGCTCCTCCTGCGCCAATCGCTGGGCAATTTGCTCCGCGGTCGGTGGAGTGGGCTGCGTGGACTGCGCACCGGCGACAGCCGACATGAACAGAACTAGAACGACTGCGCGCGAGTGATTCTTCACGTTGCATCTCTCCGAGAAGGCGGGAAAGCGATCGGCGAGCAATTCAAAAAGTTATCGTCAAACTACGGAGCAGCGCATCAAGGCGCTCGCGGGTGCATTACTACTACTGCCAGTTACAGTACACGAGAGTGTGAACGGCGGTGTCCCGAAACCGATCCGCCGGGACTCGACAAATGGTGCCGTCGTCGGCGAGAAACGTGTCCGGCTCTTTCTTGGTGAGGACCGACTTGGTGTACAAGCCGGTGCGAGCGGTGCGAACTACGGCACCATTCGGCGTGGCCTCGATAATCGGAGGGCGCGCGCTGCAACCGCTTAACAAGAGAGCCATTCCTATATTCACAAACCAGAAACCCGCTAAGCGCCTCAGGAAAACCTCCGGGCGAAAAGTCGGCGCATACCCGCGTTCAACCGCTACGGCGATGGCTCAGATCTGCTCCTCCAGGAGCGCGATGCACTTCGCTGCGAGGGAAGCAGTATCGTATTCAGTTCCGTCGGCCGCGCGCCACACGTAATCGGTAGACGGCGCCTCGATCGGGAGCAACACCAGCTCCTTGAGGATCTTGGCGCCCTCCGGGTTCGCAGCCCTGCCCCGCCGAGAGACGGTGCCGCTCCACACGATGACGTGCAGCTCCCCCAGAGGCGTATCCTTTCCCGTCTTGGAGAACCACGACACGCTTACCGCGGCCGTCGGTGCCTGCAGCACGCATCCATTTGGCGTCCGGTGCTGTTCGACTGTGAGCTGAAGCTGATCACCGCGCTTGAGAACCCGTTCGGGGGCGAGCTGATCCAGCAAAGCAGTGACGGCGCGTTGCACGACGTTTTTCTCTTTCGCGCTCCGTGAGGCGGTCCAGGGGGCAAGGGGCTTGTTTTGGTCGTCCATAGGTCAGTGCGATAATAAATGGGGCGAAGCAGGGGCGAAGCTGCACTCGAAATTTGGTCGTCAGCCGCGACCTACGTTAGGTGCGACGGCCGACCCGCTAGCTATAGGTGTGGGGCTTGGGCGATGAAACTGGGCGGCCCGGCTCCGTGCCCGGCACAACTTCATCTAAAGCTAACGGACAGCGGCGCAAATCGGTTCCTGGGCAAACCCTCGGTCCAGACGCTAAAGGGGCCTAGCGGACGCACTCAAAGAACTGAGGCGACAAATTCACCGTATCGACCCGTCCAGCCGCGACCTCGATCTCGGTTGAATCGGGACGATGCGCGAAGGCGCGGACGAACAGCCGGTATTGCCCCGGAGGAAGAGCGTCGAACACAAATCCTCCGACGCTGTCCGCGGTCGCGGAAGCGTGCGGTGAGTCGGGAGCGTCGCCAGGAGTGGTGGCGAGAATGGGATAGTGCGGGAGCGCGCCACCTGAATCCGCGAGAGTACCGACGACCGCGCCGAAACCCGGTTTGAGCGAAGGACTCCGAGGCAGCCGCGGCGTCGGCCCTTTGGCGCGCACCTGCGTCGTGCACCCTCCCGTCATCCTCACCACATCTTTTGGGTTGGCGCTGCGGCAAGCGCTCAGGGCGAGCGATGCCAGGACGAGAACGACTGGTCTAGAAATCCCGCCCAAGGGTCCGCAACCGCCGTCTGATCCTGCGCGGCAGGAAAAACGCCGCCGCAACCAATATTCGCTCGAGATCCAGCTCTTTGAGCTCGCTCGGATCGCCCATCCAGTGATCCTGGATCACCGTCCGTCCCGCATTTGCGATCAGTCGCTGCAGGGCCAGAACGAGCACGAACAAATCGTCTATTTCGCCGAGGAAGGGGATGTAATCCGGAATGAAATCCATCGGCATCGCGATGTAAGCGATCGCGCCCGCGACGAGGAGCTTGTCGGTGTTCGAGACGCGCCGATCCGTCAGCAATCCGCCGAGCAGCCTGAGAAAATTCGGCAGATCCTTGACCGTCGACATCAGCGTGCGCTTGGCACCCGCCCTCGGCGAAGAGACCGGTGGCTCATCGTCATCCCGCGCCTCGCGCGCACGCGCCTGCGCGCGCGAGGCCGCAGCGGCAGCCGTGGCACTCCCTGTCGGGCGACGCTTTCGCGCCGAGGCCGTGCTGGAACGCGAGGGTTGACTCTTCACTTACGCTGATCTCCCGGTGGTGGTGGTGGCGGATTCTGGACGGGCGGTGATGCTGGTGGCGTTGTCGTCGCGGCCGGACCGGCCTGCGTTGCCGCCTTCGAAGAAGTCACCGACGACACCACCCCGGCAATCTCCGTTGCAACTGACTTGCCAGCGTTCGCCACATCGGTCACCACGCCAACGGCTTTGTTCATCACATTCATCGTTCCGCCGATCACGCCGGCGGACATTCTTCCGGCGCGCAGCGTGTCCTCCACGCCCTCGGCGAACCGCTTCAGCGGATTGGTCGCGGTCGACAGCTTCGGAGCGTACTTCGACTCCAGAAAGTCGATGTAGTCGAGGATCTGATAAATCTTTTCCTCGGGCAGCGTATCGAGCTTGCGAATGAGCCGCTCACGCAGAATGTCGTTCATTGTTTGTTGTTCCTTTTTCGCCGTGCGATGAACGCCACGTAGTAACGTCGCGTGTCCTTACTAACGCCTGGCACCTGCGCTTCTGAGATCTCGGATCCCGTTCAGTTGCAGTTGCCCTTCACCCACCACCCCGCCACCTCGCCCGTCTCCCTCTCACATCAATATGTACGTAATTCGTGCTCGAATGGCCTGTCGTGTAGATGCCAAGGCCCCCAACCAGATCAGGATGCTTCAACTCGACGATCTCCACCGCCAAACCTACCATGCGGCTGTCGATCGCGGTGATTTTTCCGTCACCATTGGCGTCTATCGCCACATCGGCGGCGTCGCCGTATTGGTGCTGACTGTCGCTCGCCGCGCGCCGGACCCTTTGGTTGTGTTCGGGGGCGCGAAATCCGGAGTGTACATCGATCTCGATGTCGGCAATTGCCTTGTCGCCGTGCCAGCGAGCTATCTCCTGAATCACCAGCTCCAGCTTGTCCAGCAGCTTCGGATTCACCGCCGCGAAACTCGGCCACACGCCCTTCTGGTCGTGGTTCAGAAAGTCACCGACTTTCAGGTGCTTGGTGATAGGAATGTCGACGTCGGCGGGGGTGATCTGGAGAAATCCCGTCGGCGGCGGCGTTTTCCCACGCGCGCGCTCTGCCAGATACGTCCCGATGCGATAGCCGTGGAGCATCGCGCCCTCTTTCTCCTCGAACGGAACCAGGACCGCGAGGGTCAGACCTTCGACAGCGCGCTTCTGGCCGGCCTTCATCAGCGCCAGCCTGTAGAAGCCAGCATTGGGGGGCGCGGAGACTTTGTCTCCAGTGAGAGGTTGCGCCTCGGTCGCCAGCGTCGAATCGCCATTTCGAATCCACGCGTATTGCAGCGCGGTTGGATCGCCGTGGACGTCGAGCGGATACGAGATCTCCTCCGACGGCATCGCGAAGGCGAGCTTCAGCTCCCCGCTCGCTCCGAACGCGCTGGCGGACGGCTCCGCCATGGGGACAACGGATCGGACGAATGTCCCGATCGGCTTGTCGGTGGCGTCGCTCGCGGCTTGCAGGAACTGGAACGCGCCGACAAGGGCGACGACCGCCGCCGTGATCCAGACGATCCGCGCGGTATGGCGCTTTCGAACCGGGAGATCATCGGGAAGCTCGAGCTCTTCGCCGGTCGGATGATCCCGTCTCTCCCCTACGACTCCAGACTCCAAGCGGCGTTCTTAATAGATGTAGACTGGAGTACCGACCGCGACCATCGGGTACAGGCGCTCGATGTCCTCGTTCCGCATCCGGACGCAGCCATGACTCACGGACTGCCCGATCGATTCGGGGTGATCGGTCCCGTGAATTCCGTAGCCGTCGCCGAGCTCCAGTCGGCGCGTTCCAAGCACGCCCATGTACCTGCGGGCGGTAGTGCCGTAGGGCGGAATGACGATGTTCCCATTTGCGACGATCTCCTTTCCTTCGACGCCTCCACCTAAAGACACCGTACTGCCATTGTTATAACGCTTCACGACTTCGCCGTTCTGAGTGGTGAGGACTCCATCGCCAGTCGAAATCCTTTCACCCTGATCGAGGCGCACGATTCCAAGTCCTTTTTTGTGCGCCTGCTCGACGTAGTGCCAGTCGGGGGGAACCCACGCCGGATCCTCATCCTTGCCCTTAACTGTGAGCCGACCGCGGGGCGTCTCGAAGCGCCACTGTCCGGCCGATCCGCCCACCAGCTCCTTGCCGCTGCCGGTCGCCACCGGTGCCTCGAACAGAACGTCCTTTCCCTGCTTGTACCAGAGGCGGTGGTCTGCCATGCTCACGACGATGTATGGCTGGTTCGTCGCCTCCCCCGCCGTTTCGTTGAGAAGCGCCTTGAGGCTGTCGCCGGTCATGCCGAGCTTCGACTTCACCTCGTTGAGAACACCGAGGTTGTCGTTGTAGACCATGCGGTTGACGTCGCGCTGGTAGCGGAGCTCGGCCGTTTTCGTGAGCAACATGACGCTGAGGATCGCCGCGACGATGAAGCCGGTGATCAGCAACCAGACCGTCTTGCCGCCGTACGAAAAGATTCTGCTCACTCCCATTTGCTTCCTCGTTTGCGCTGTTGACTGAGGGGTGCGTTGCTCAGTAGAAGTATACCTTCATACCGGCATTAAGGTTCGGCTTTATCGCCTTCATGTCTACGATGCTGATGCGTAGTGATCCGGGTGGGATCGCGGTCGAATCGTTGGCGAGCTGAGCGCTCTCCGAGGACAGTATCTGGGTCCCACCGTCGAGCGTGATCTTCGTCTCGGAGAGATCCGCGACAGTGCGCTCTCCGCGCGGAATCGCCGCCGGCAGGGAGTCCGACGATTCGGACGGCGAACGCTCCGGTCCGAATTGCACCGGCATCTCGCGCAGCACCGCGCCTTCGCGCGTGAGGTACATCCGCGAGCTGTCGACCGACACGTTCAGATGAAGCTTCTTGTCGAACTTCGCCTGCCGCTTGGCCAACTCGATCGCGATCCGAAGCTTGTTCTGCTCCGACTGCACGATCAAATCCGACCGCTGTCGCTCGGCCTGCGACATGTGATCCCGGAGCGACTTCACGTCCTGGTTGTATTTCACCCGCTTGACGAGGAGCCAGCCGTCGACGGCGATCATCGCGAACAGACCGAGTCCGAGAACGAAAACGAATCCCGGATAGGCGCGCCTGAAATCGCGCCAGGTGCCACGGCGCCGGTCGCCTTCTCCGGAGCGGCCGGGGCTGCGGCGTGTTTCCGGGCCGGTCTCCTGTTTAGGTCTGAAGATTTCCATCGTTTCTCTTCGCGCCTCTCGTCGGGGTAGGATTACATTACAGATATAATGGTCAAGTCACCGCGCGCGCGGCCAGTCGCGCTCATCGTACTCGATGGATGGGGCTACCGCCCCGAAACTGCGGGCAATGCAATCGCACTCGCCAACACTCCGACCTGGGACTCGCTCTGGAGCCGCGGCTCGCGCACGCTGCTCGAAGCATCCGGACTTCGCGTCGGCCTGCCTGAAGGCCAGATGGGCAACAGCGAGGTCGGACACCTGAATCTAGGCGCCGGACGCGTGGTGATGCAGGATCTGGTACGCATCTCTTCGGCCATTGCCGACGGAAGCTTCTACTCCAATCCCGCCCTCCTGGGCGCATGCAGGCACGTGAAGAGACTTCGCGGCACGTTGCATCTCATGGGATTGATCGGCTCGGGCGGTGTTCACGCAATCGACAAGCACCTTCTAGCGCTGCTCGAACTGGCGAAGCGAGAGGGCGTTGAGCGCGTTGCGATTCATGCTTTCCTCGACGGACGCGACACCCTCCCCAAATCCGCGCTTGGCTTCATGCAGGAGCTGATCGGTCAGATCCGAAAAATCGGCTCGCCCGCGAAGATCGCGAGCGTCTCGGGCCGCTACTACGCGATGGACCGCGACCAGAGATGGGACCGCACGGAGCTCGCGTATCGCGCCATTGTACTCGGCGAGGGAACGACCGTCACCGATCCGCTCGACGCCATTCGCAAGGCGTACGAGTCCGGCAAGACCGACGAGTTCATGCTGCCGGTGGTCGTCACCGAGAATGGAAACCCGGTGGCGCCGATGAAGGACGGCGACTCGGTGATCGGCTTCAACTACCGCTCGGACAGAATGCGGCAGATCGTTCGCGCGCTGATCGATCCGGCCTTCGACGGCTTTAACGCCTCGCGGCGCCCCAAAGTCCTTGTTACGACGCTCACGAATTACGACAAGACGTTCGACGTTCCGGTCGCGTTCGCGCCCACGTCGATGGCGCGGATTCTCGCCGAGGTGTTGTCGTCGCGCGGGCTCGACATGCTGAAGACGGCAGAAACCGAGAAGTACCCGCATGTGACTTACTTCTTCAACGGCGGCGTTGAAGCCCCGTTTCCCCGCGAGCACCGCGTGATGGTGCCGAGCCCCAAGGTGGCGACGTACGACCTCAAGCCGGAGATGAGCGCCGCGGGGGTAACTGACGCGCTGGTGACGGGCATCTCGTCGGGAGAGCACGATTTCATTCTCTGCAACTACGCGAATGCGGACATGGTGGGTCACAGCGGATCGATTCCGGCTACGATCAAGGCGGTGGAAACCGTCGATCAATGCCTGGCGCGCGTTCTGAAGGCCGCCGAGAGCGCGGGGATCAGGTTGATCGTAACCGCCGATCACGGTAACGCGGAAATGCTGATCGATCCGGAAACGGGCGGTCCGCACACCGCTCACACGACGAATCCGGTTCCGCTCGTCGTCGTCGACTGGGAGCAGGAGCAGCGGGTGCGCTCGGGCGGCGCTCTCTGCGATGTCGCGCCAACTATATTATCAATGCTCGGTATCGAGCAGCCGGCGGAGATGACCGGCGTCAATCTTGGAGTGGATTAGTGAAGCAGCTATTGAGCGCTCTGGCGCTTGCTTGTATTGCGACGACCGCACGGGCGCAGGTCGGACATCTTCCTGAAAGCAGTCCCTACAGGGATCTGGAGACCAGCCAGGAGTTCACGTTCTTCGGCGGTCATTACAAGGCCGGCAAGGATCCCATCGGAATCGCGCCCGGCGACGGTCAAATGTTCGGAATCCGCTATCAGGTTCACGTTGGCGGCCCCGCGTTCCTGGTGG
The DNA here is from genome assembly GCA_003134685.1 of Gemmatimonadota bacterium. Taxonomy (GTDB): domain Bacteria; phylum Gemmatimonadota; class Gemmatimonadetes; order Gemmatimonadales; family Gemmatimonadaceae; genus UBA4720. Next base: position 100,115 of record PLCA01000003.1, read on the forward strand.
GGCGCTGGTCGCACGTCAACACTGAGCGCTTTGCGATCGATCCCACCAGGACCGGAACCGCGCGCCAGCTCGGAAAGCAGAACGTCTCGGTCAACCTCTTTGACATCGATCTCGCTCTGAATCTCACGGGGGAAAAAAGCTTTCACCACATCGTGCCGGTCATAGACCTTGGCGCCGGAATAGCGACGTGCGGCTGCGCGGTCGCGTCCGACCCGTACACCTTCGGCACCCCGTTTGCATTTTCATTTGGCGGTGGGCTCAGGTATGTCCCGGGCGGGCGTTTTCAGCTGACATTTGATTGGAACGACTACCTATATCAGCTAAAATATCCGACCGCGTATTACGTGAATCCCGTTGGCGGGACCGCTGCCGTAACCGGCAACCAGGCCCGTTCATTCTGGAAAACCAGTCGCGCTCTGACTCTCGGCGCATCGCTGCTGTTCTTCCGGTAACCTGAACCGCTCCTCCGGGGGCGGACACGGAGACAGTGTGGAAAAGGACTACGAGGACATCAGAGATACCGACGACCTGAGCGACAACGAGCTGCGCGCGCTCATCCGCGACACGTTCGACCAACAGCTCCTGTTCGATCCGGATGATGTCGAGGTGTCGGTTCGCGACCGGGTCGTCACTCTCTCAGGGCGCGTCGGGACCGAGGAAGAGGCTCGCGTTGCAGAGCACGTGGTCACCGATCTGATTGGCCTCGAAAATCTCCGGAACAACATTGTCGTCGATCCCATCAGACGCGCCGAGAGTCCCGAAGCCGTCGACGAGCACCTGGTTGACGAAGAGCTGCACGAAGGACTGTTGCTCGGGGGTCGTGCACGTACCGAGGACCCGGAAGCCCAGCACTTGCACGAGGACCTCCGTTCGGAGCTATTCGGAACAACCGACGTGCGGGAAGCGATCGAGGGAGGGATTCCGTGGAATCCACCCGATGGCCCGACGCCAGAAGGCCTCAGTGGGTCTGACGCAACCCAGACGTGATGAACGACGATCACTAGGCACCAGCGCTGGGCATTGCGCAAATTAAAGGATGCCGAGCGCTTCTCTTACCAGACGAATCTCCTTCTCAGCCGCGCATCGCTACAGCCGCCCCGAGTGGAGCGATGAGAAGAACGCCAGCACCTTCGGCGCTTGCGCGTGGCCGAACTTTCATGGGCACAGCTACGTGTGCGACATCACCGTCAGCGGCCCGATCGACGACAAGACGGGATTCGTCGTTGATCTCGGCGTCCTCGACCGGATCCTCAGGGAGCAGGTGAAGGACCGCTTCGACCACCGCAACATCAATCTCGACGTAGCGGAATTCGCCGACGGCAAGCTCGTGCCAACCGGGGAGAATCTCGCGCGCTACGTGTTCGAGCGCGTCGAGAAGGAGCTCCCGAAGCCGGCCAGAGTGATGCGCGTCACCGTCGGGGAAGACGACAGTCTAAGCGCTACCTACAGCAGGGAGTAACTCACAATCGTGTCGGACTTTTTCAAACGCCGGTTCGCGCGCGCGCTTGTAAGCACAGTCGCGCCGTTCGCTCTCTCTGCCTGCGTGACGGTGATGAGAAGCGTTCACCCCGGATCACAGCGGGCCGAGCTCGGGCACGTGATCGACTCGCTGACTTCCCAGGCAGTGTTCAGAAACGCGAACTGGGGCGTGCTGATCGTCAACCCGCGCACCGGCGACACGCTTTACTCGAAGAACGCGGGCAAGTTGTTCATGCCGGCCTCCAACATGAAGATCATCACCACCGCGGCGGCGCTCACCCTGCTCGGCCCGGACTACACCTACAAGACGACTTTTCTCGCCAGCGGAGAGGTGCGCGACTCTCTCCTCGACGGAGACTTGCTGGTGATCGGGCGGGGCGATCCGACCGTGAGCGACAACATGAGGGGAATCGCGACAACCGTAATGGACGCGCTCGCCGACTCGATTCGCGCTCATGGAATCAGACAGATCACGGGGTCGCTCGCGCGGATCGGCAACGCTTTCCCCGACTCCATCCACGGCTACGGCTGGGAGTGGGACGACCTCGGCGAATACTACGGCGCCGGTGTGGACGAGCTCATCTTCAACGAGGGAATGGCGCCGACGACACCACGTCCCCCGCCTGACACCGTGCGAGACAGTCTCTACTCGGGCCCCGCAAAGGATCCAGCGACGGGATACCTCAACGCGCTCAACGACGCACTGGTGCGGAAGCACATCACAGTTGAAGCGGGGGTCGTCGACAGCATTGTGCCGACGCCCTTCAAGATGGACACGCTGTTCACGTTCGTCTCCCTTCCAATGCGAAACATCATCCCGGCGCTGATGAAGCCGTCGCAGAACCAGATCGCGGAGATTCTGTTCAAGACGATTGGGCTGGAGCGAGGAGGAATGGGGACATCCGACAGCGCGCGGAAGATAGTTGGACAACAGCTGCTCGCCTGGGGCGCGCAGCCCGACGGCTTCGTGATCCGCGACGGCAGCGGACTTTCGCGCCACGATCTCGTTTCTCCGGAGACGATCGTGAAAGTGCTCGACAAGATTCAGCAGGACACCGCGTTCGCCGTTTACTACAATGCGATGCCGATTGCCGGCGTCGACGGCACTCTCAAGGACAGAATGAAAGGCACGCCGGCCGAGGGAAACGTGCATGCGAAAACCGGCTCGATCGCGGCGGCGCGCTCCCTTTCCGGGTACGTCACGACTGCCGACGGCGAACGCCTCATTTTCAGCATCCTGGCCAACAATTGGACGACGCCGAGCTCCGCGGTCACAGACGTGGCGGACCAGATCGCTTCCTCGCTCGCCGCCTACCGCGCGCATTAACGTCTTGTGTCCACTTCCAAGCGCCGCCGCTATGATCAGCCCGTGCTGACGGTCGCGGAAGCCAGCGAGAGCATCATGGCCGAAATCAGGCAGCTCGATGTCGAATCGGTTCCGCTGCGTCGGGCTCTCGGGCGAGTTTGCTCCGAAGACATCTCGGCGACGGTGACGATGCCTCCGTGGAGCAACTCGTCGATGGATGGCTACGCGGTTCGCTCGGCGGACATCACTCCGGTCATGAGCGGTGAGCCGGTGAAGCTGCGGGTGGTGGCGACGATAGCAGCAGGCGAGTTTGCCCCGAGGCCGTTGAAGCGCGGCGAGGCGATGCGGATCATGACGGGCGCGCCGGTGCCGGAGGGCGCGGACTCGGTCATTCGAACAGAGCACACCGACGGCGGAAGCGCGAAGGTGGAGATTCGCCAAGCCGCTGACGTGTGGAAGAACATCCGGGAGGCGGGCGAGGACTATCAGCGCGGCGATGTGCTGGCGAGGCGAGGAACTCCGGTCAGGCCGGCGCTGATGGGCGTGCTTGCATCAAGCGGCGTGGCGCAGGTGAAGGCGTTCAAGCGGCCGCGGGTCGCGATCATCAGCTCCGGGAACGAGCTGGTCGACATCGACGATTTCGACGAAGTGATCGCGCAGCGCAGAATCGTCTCGTCGAACAGCTACACACTCGACGCACTGACCCGTGTCGCCGGCGGAGAACCCGTCGACCTTGGAATCGCCGCCGACACCAAAGCGTCGCTGAAGAGAAAACTCGAGAGCGCGAGCGACTGTGATCTCATCCTCACATCGGCGGGCGTCTCGGTCGGCGATCTCGACCACACGCGAAGCGTCTTCGCGGCGTTGGGAGGAAAGCTGAAGTTCTGGAAGGTGAAAATGCGACCGGGCGCGCCGCTGGCCTTTGGAATGCTTAATGATGTCCCGTGGCTCGGAGTCTCGGGCAATCCGGTGTCGGCGATGGTGAGCTTCGAGCTGTTCGTCCGGCCTGCGCTGAGGAAGATGCAGGGCCATTCGGCGATGTTCCGCCGGACTATGACGGTGACCGTGGAGGAAGACGTGAAGATCAGCGCCAAGCTCACCCATTTTCTGCGCGCGATCGTGACGAGAAATCACGATGGAGCGCTCGTCGCGCGTCTGACGGGGCAGCAGAGCTCGGGTGCGCTGACGTCGATGGCGAGGGCGAACGCGCTGCTGATCGTGCCTGCAACTTCGCCGAAGGTCGCGAAGGGATCACAGCTGAACGCGCTGATGCTCGATCAGAGCCTCGAAGAGACGTCGGCGTTCTCGCTGTGATCGACACTGGAGATCTCTCGAACCTCGGCAAGACCGCCATTCTCGACGGTGACGCGCTCGTCGTGGCGCTCACTCGGCGTTTCCGAACTTCGATCGAAGATGCGACCATAGACGAGCGCACCTTCAGCATCCTCAAGCCCGCGAACGCGGACGATCTCATTCGCGAAGAGGATTTCGTCCTGGACGAGCGGCTTCCCTATTGGGCCGATGTGTGGCCGTCGTCCATTGTCCTCGCGGAAAAGCTGCTGGAGCTCACGGGCGCGGGACGCATGGCGCTCGAGCTGGGTTGTGGAGTTGGCCTGAGCACGTTGGCCGCGACGAGCGCCGGATTCGACGTCCTGTCAACGGACTACTACGAGGACGCGCTCGATGTCACGCGCGCGAATGTCTTTCGGAATCTCGGAACGACGGCACGCACGCGCATGGTGGATTGGAGGCATTTCCCCGAGGATCTAGGGACGTTCGATCTCGTATTCGCGTCTGATGTGCTGTACGAGAAGGAGTACGCCGAGCTGTTGCCTGTGCTTCTTTTGCGGCTGCTGGCGCCGGGCGGGGTCGCGCTGATCGCCGATCCGGGACGAGTTGCCGCGCCAGTGTTCGTCGAGGCGTGCGCCATCCACAGGCTCGAGATCCAGAAAAAAGAAACCCGGCCGTTCGAGGCAGGGGAGATCAAGCAGAAGATCGACATATACGAGATTGGACGCGGTTAGTCGATCACATCTGCCGGTACTTGGGCCCGCTCCCGCCTTCCCTAGGCGTCCATCTCGGCCCGATCACATCCGTCGCCTTACAGTCGATACAGTTAGCGGGGCTGACGACCAGCCGCTCACCGTCCAGCTCGTAAACGCCCGCCGGACACATGTGCGTATACAGCTCCGCGACTTCGGGCGTGATGTCGGATCCGAGGATGAGGTGCGATGGAATGTCGTCCCTCGTCGCGTTGGCAGACTTGAAAACCGCATCGAGCTTGCTGAAGGTGAGCTTCCCATCTGGAACGAATGGCTCCGGCTGCTCCACCTCGCGCGGCATCTCCGCGTCGCTGTGTGACTCGATTTTGCCACCGGGTAACGCACCACCCGTCACCGTCATGAGACCGGCCTTGAAACCCGCGACGTAGAAGTTGCTCTCCTGAAATGCGAGGCGCATGTTGCGACGGCGGTAGAGATCCTTCGCGATGAAGCTCCCATCCACCATCGCATCGTACGCCTTGAGCGATGCGGACGAAGTGTCTTTTCTTTTCAGCGCATCGAACGCAGCCTGTGCGGCGAAGATGCCCGACTGCATCGCGTAGTGGATTCCTTTGAGCGACGCGACTTCGACGAAGCCGGCTGAATCACCGACGATCATGAGTCCGTCGCCGTGGCGGCGCTTTGGAATCGCGTAGTAGCCGCCCTCTGGAATCGTCTTCGCTCCCCACTCAATCATCTCGCCGCTCTCGAGGAGATCGCGGAAAAGCGGATGCAACTTCATCCGCTGCAACATCTCGTGAACGTCGTCGGACGTGCGCTTGTAGTCGAGCCCGACGACGAGTCCCAGCGCGACGAGATTCCGGCTGAGCGGATACATGAAGCTGCCGCCAAAACAATCCCTCGGGAGTGGCCAGCCGAGGGTGTGCACGACAGCGTCGAGCGGCTTGAGCGTTTCCCATATCTCCTTCACGCCGAGCGCGAAGATCTGCGGGTTGTCGGACGAGATCTTCTGCCACTCGAGATACGCCTGCGAGAGAGTTCCGCGCGTTCCCTCCGCCAGCACCGTGATCTGCGCCGTGATGTCGGTCGGTGGGGCGTAGCCGCTGCCGGGGTCACCACTCCTCGCCAGACCCGAGGGGGCAGTGCGAACGCCAATTACGCGCTGGCCTTCGGCAAAGAGCGACGCCGCCGGGAACCCGGTGAAAATGTTGACGCCAAGGCCTTCCGCTCTTTCGCCCAGCCAGCGCACGATCTCGCAGATGGACCCGATCTGGTAGCCATGATTCTGCATCGTCGGCGGCGTCGGGATCCTCACCGCGCGGCTTCCAGTCAGGAAATAGACCCGCTCTCCATCCACCGGCGCGCGGAAGGGAAAATCCTTGTCCTTGAGCTCTGGGAAGAGCGCTCGAAAGGCGATCGGATTGACGACGGCGCCGGACAGCGAGTGTTCGCCGAGCGCGCCGGCTTTCTCGAGCACGCCGATCTGGACGTCGCCGAGATCTCCGCCGGCATCGTTGTCGGCCTTCACCAACCGGGCGAGCGCGATCGCTCCGGCCATACCCGCAGGTCCGCCCCCAACGAAGAGAACATCCATCGGCACCGCCTCAGTGTCGGGCGGCTCCGTCAGGATCAGCCGCTCAAGTGGGAGCGGTGCCTGATGCGCGCTTGGGAGAACTTTTCCGGCGCGGGCGGCCATCAGTGGTGCTTCTTCGCCTCGCGCACCGCTTCGGTGAGCGCCGGAATCACCTCGAACACGTCGCCGACGATACCGTAGTCGGCAACCTTGAAGATCGGCGCGTCCTTGTCCCTGTTGACGGCGACGATGGTATTCGAGGTTCGCATGCCCGCCAGGTGCTGCACCGCGCCGGAGATTCCGACCGCGATGTAGAGCTGTGGACTCACCAATCGACCCGTTTGTCCGATCTGATCGCTATGCGGCCGCCAGCCGTCGTCGGTGACGGCGCGCGTGGCACCGACCGCCGCATTTCCGAAGGCCGCGGCGAGGTCTTCGACCATCTTGAAATTCTCCGCCGCCTTGAGACCACGTCCACCGGCGATAACGACCGGAGCCTCGGCGAGATCGAGCTTGCCGCCACCGCCCTGGCGCGTCTCGATCACTTTCACGCGCGCGGACGCAGGATCGATTGCCGGCTGCGCGTTTTCCACGCGTCCCGCTTTCGCATTCTGGGCCGGAGCGATGACGTTTGGACGCATCGCGATCACCGCGGGTTTGGCGGCAATCGCGATCGTCGCAATCACCTTCCCGATGTTCATCGGATGACGGACGACGAGCGAGTCACCTTCGATCTCGAACGAGAGAACGTCGGTGACGATGCTGACGCCGAGACGCGCCGCTACTCGCGGCGCGAGATCACGCCCCTGTGCCGACGTGCTGAATATGGCGGCGCGATAGCCGCCCGATTTCATCCGATCCGCGACGGTCGCAGTCGCGACCTCGGGACTGTAGTTGGCGAGACCGGCGTGCTCGACGACAATGATTACGTCGGCGCCGTACTGCCCGATCTGCGACGCCTTCGCGGCGATTCCCGGTGGCCCGAGAAGGAGCGCGTGCACTTCCCCGCCGCCCAATTTGTCAGCGAGCATCCGGGCCGCGGTGACCGCCTCGAGTCCAACTTTTCGCACGTCGGTGCCGCGCGTCTCGACAAAAGCGAAGACGTTCGACATCAGAGAACCTTCGCCTCGGTCTGCAGGAGCCTGACCAGCTCCGGCACCGCCGCCGCACCCTCGCCGACAATCCTCCCAGCCTTTCGCTCGGCGGGGAGCTCGAGCTTCCTTACAGTGATTTGTGGCTCTGCGAGCAGAGCAGGTTTGATTTGGAGCGGCTTCTTCTTGGCCGCCATTATTCCCTTGAGCGACGGCAGGCGCGCGGCATTGAGACCTTCGTCGACTGTGAGGACCGCGGGGAGCGGGAATTCGACGATTTCCTGCGCGCCTTCCAGCTCCCGCTTCGCCGTGCCCTTGCCATTCGCGATCTCGAGCGAAGAGATGGCGGTGACGCACGGAAGTCCGAGCAGCTCGGCCGCCATGGGGCCGACGACTCCGTTGGACGAATCGGGAGACATTTTTCCGAAGAGAATCAGATCGTAGCCGCCGGTTTTGAGCTCCGCCGACAGCGCCTTAGCGATCGCGAGTCCATCGAACGGGACCTTGTCGGCCTTGATCTGAATTCCCCGGTCGGCGCCCATGCTCAGCGCCTTCCGGATGGTCTCCTGTACCACATCCGGGCCGAGGGAGATCACCGTAACCTCGCTCCCGGCATTCTTATCCTTCAACTGCAGCGCGGCTTCCACCGCCCACGCGTCGAAATCGTTGATATCGAACTTGAGGCCGCCCTGATCTACCGAAATGTTGTCCGCACCGATTCGGAAGCGGACATCCATGTCGGGAACCCGCTTGACGCACACGGCAATCTTCACCGCGGAATCTCCATGTGAATGATTTCACATAAAGATACTACTAGCCATTGTGCGCGTCCTCTAATTGTGCGCGTCCTCAGGACCTCTGGCGGAACGGGCCGCGGGCTATAACAAGTAGGGTTCGGACGCCTCTCGCGTCCGAACCCCTTCGCTCCGCTTCGACTGCAGTCGACGAAGAGTATACAACCCGGCGCTCAGACTTGCGTCAGACTGGGTTCGGTCGCTCCGCGCTTTCGCGCCGTTTGATGCGCGATCACCGCGACGAGCGCTGAGGCGACGAGGACCGCGAGCGCGCCCGCGCCGCGTGTCTGCCCCACCGGCCCATAGGCGGCGTTGCGCAGACCGCCCAACCCCTGGAATGCCAGCGCCGCGACGATCCAGGACCAGCCGGACAGCGAGCCCCAGACAACGAGCGCGGTCGACACTACGGCCAGGCCGACAATGGCCATCGCCACGCCCGCGGGATCGATGTCGACGTCGCTGACTGGGCCGGACGTCCACGCCAACACACCCACCATCACCGCGACCGCCAGGACAAGGAGCGCTCGCAGGCTCCAGCGCGGCGTGAGTCCCGCGACGACGAGTAACGGGATGCCGGCCAGCGCAACCATCATCAGCGCATTCGCTGGTATGTCGGCGATGCCCGCAAATAATGGCGACACCTCATTGAGCATCGTCATCGGTGGGCGAGGCATGCCGGTTCGGGGGATGAGCGCATCCAGGTGTGTCATCGCGTAGGTGATGCCGCCTAGTCCGAGCCCAGTGATCAGCATGTCATTGCTAGTCGACCTGGATGGCTCGCCCGGAAACATCGGAATTCCTACGCGTCGTCTCATGGCGCTGAGAGCGAGCCACAGGCCGAGGATAAACAGTATCAACGGGATCGACAGGATGAACCCGAGCGCGGTAGTTCCGATGAAGTTGCCCCAGGTCTGCGTCGTGTCGTACGAGAAGAGCCGCGACGGCAGGGAGTTGAGGCCGCTCAGTGTCGTGAGCAGGACGAGCCCGCCCAGGGAAATGAGAGTGTCCTTTCGACTGAGCGTCCCGTCGTCCAGCACGATCGGGCGGCGGCGCTTGACGACGATCGCGCCTGTCACCACCAGTCCCAATAGGAGCAGAATGGTCACGCCCCCGCTCAACATCCGATTTGTCTGTCGCGCACGGTCAGCGCGGAGAAATGCTTCCGGCAATTCCACGCCGCGTCGCGCCACGAGGGGCTCGTCCCCGGCGATCTGCACCCACGCATGCGCGGCCGCACCGTCCGGCAGCTTCACAGCCGTGTCCGTGTAAGTGATCGTGGCGTCGCGTCTCGCGGGGCGTGCTGTCTCCTTGACCTCCGATTCCTTGAGCTTGGATGTGTCTCTCCCTTCACGCGCGAGAGATGCGAGCGCGATACGGCGAAGGGCCGCGGAATCGGCCGAACCGCGGGGCGCGGAATCCGGAACGAGATGGCGTGTGTCGAGCGGCCTGCCGTCCGGCCACAGCCTGACGCGCCATTCCTCGGTGCGCTGCGCCGCGCTGCCCTTCGTGTGGACGTAGCGGACCGTCCACCACGTGGGCGGCTCATATGTGGACGCGAACCGCTGCGCCTCGGGCACCAGCTTGTGTTGGCGCAGAAACCGCGGCCACGCGTCGAGCGTGTCCGCCCCTGTCCCGGTGAGGCGCGTCCAGCCGGCCGGATTTCCACCGTGCGAGAGCAGCATCGAGTCGGCCGCGACAAGGACACGGTGGCGGTCGGCCGTGAACTGCGGGCCAAGTGTGGGCTTGGGCGGACGAGCTATAGCGACGATGACGCCGGCAACGGCGGCCGCCACCGCGAGCCGGCGTGCCCGCGCCGCGATTACGCCCGGCTGTCTCGCGGTGATCGGAGTCCGCGGTTCCTCCACGGCGACACGCGTCCACGCCCCGAACCGGGCGTCCTCCGGAGCCGTTGTGAAGCCACGCTGCCGCGCCCATCGCCACAACACCACGAGGGCCGGGGCCAGCAGCACGAGCAGGATGATCGCAGCCGAGACCCGGTATTCGACGGAGCTTCCCGTCGCGGCGAATATCCCGAACAACACGAGATCGTACACGAAATGCGCGATCACGGTGACGATAAGCCCGAAGTTGATGAACAGCACAGCCCAGAAGCAGGCGTCGAGAAAGAGCTCCACGCCACGCGAATACGGAGGCCACGATTCGTAGTTCGCGTGCGCGAAGCCGAAGATGAGCGCCGTCGCGACGACTCCCGCCGCCAACCACCACCGGCGCCCGGCACGTCGCCCAATCCAGAGCGAGAGCAGGGAGAGCGGGAGCGCGCGGAAGAGCGACTCTTCCCACACCCCGGCATTTACCGACGCCGCGATGCCCGATATCCATGGCATCGGCGACGCGATCTGGTTTGGATCGTCGAGCAGCTCGCTCGGCACCCACCAACCGAACAACGTTCGCGTCACCAAATAGAAAATCGCGACGTAGGCGAACCCGATCGCGGCCACGGCGTAGCCGCATCCAACACGGGACGCGACCTCCCTCGTGCCACGGTACCGCCACAGCTTCCACCAATCGAGATGCCGCGGGAACCCATGCCGGGTGGATGCCTCTGCCGCGGCAAGCGTGAAGCCGACGAGCAGCGCGGTCGAGAGGCCAGCCAACAACGCAAAAAGGAGCTGCGTCGCCTGGAAGGTGGCGGGCAACATCGCGGTATCGTACGAGAACCAGCTCCCCGGCATCTCGTTGATCCCCGCGGCGAGCGCGAGCGCGCCGATCACCGCGCCCACCACCATCGGCTCGCGCCAGCGGACGCTGGTCTCGCGCGCAAATCGGCTGAGGACGACGATGCCGACGATAGCTATTCCGAGAAACCCCAGAGTGGCCAGCAGCGCGAGCAGCTCATTCCACGACCGCATCTCGGCGTACCGCCGGCGAAACGACTCGGGAATCTCGACAAACGGCCGGACGCGAGCCGGGGTGTCGCCGGCGATTCCGACTTCCGCGCGGATAGGCGCGCCGCCAATGCGTCGGTCGACACGCTCGAACGTATAAGTGCGGTCGATCCGGCCGCTGGTCTTCTTCGTTTCGTACGATGCGGTGACAAGCTTCCAGCGGTTCGCGCTACCGTCGATCCAGGTATTCAGCGCAATCTCCGCCAGGCGTTGGCCGGAGTCAGCGCTCACGGTCGGCCGACGATCCGCGTCGGAGAGCTTTCGCTCGAACCCGATAATGCGGCCGTCGGGCGCGAATTGGACGCGCGCTTCCCGTGGGTCGCCCGGAACGAACGCGCGGACCGACCAGGTAAAGGGCGCGACGTCTTTGCCGCGAACCAGAGCGTTCAGAGAATCGTGACCGCCGCCGGCCAGCTCGACAAACGTGCGGAGCGAGTCGTTCCCTTCAAAGCGAACCGCGGTTCGCGCCCCTGCGGGCGCGAGGGAGTGAACGCGAAAAAAAGAATCGGCGCGAGCGAGCGCGACGTCTCTGGTGAGGGACTGCTGGAGCGCGACGATCGGAAGGGCGCGCGGAAAGAGCCACGCCGCGGTGGCCGCCGCGACGACGGCGATCGACACTACCAGGATCGCAACTCTGGAACGGGTCAGGCTAGGGCTCCTCAGGGGTTAGGGGATGTGGCAGGACACGCCATGAGATGCTAGGCCCGCAACCGACTAAGGCGGAGAAGGGTCCGAACGCCTCTCGCGTCCGGACCCTTTCGCTCCGCTCGACAGCTGTCGGCGAATACTACAATCCCACCGTCAGATGTGCGTCAGACACGCTTCGTTTCACTCGAATGCGCTCAATCCGGTCACTGCTTGCCCCAATATCAGAGTATGAATGTCGTGGGTGCCCTCGTACGTGTACACACTCTCCAGGTTAGCCATGTGCCGCATCGACGAGTATTCAGCAAGTATGCCATTTGCGCCCAGTAGCCGGCGCGCTTCACGAGCGATATCGGTGGCCGCGCTCACATTGTTGCGCTTGGCCAGTGACACCTGCTGCGGGGTGAAGGTCCCAGCATCCTTGAGCCGCCCAAGATGAAGACAGAGTAGCTCGCCCTTTACGAGCTCCGTCAGCATTTCGGCCAGCCGCTGCTGCTGCAGCTGGAAGCCTCCGATCGGCTTACCGAACATCACTCTGTTGCCGGCGTAAGCGAGCGCTTCCTCGTAGCACGCCTGCGCCGCTCCCATGGCACCCCATGCGATGCCGTAACGAGCCTGCGTGAGGCACATGAGGGGACTCTTGATGCCGCCCGTCTTGGGCAGCAGCGCCGTGGCCGGCACTTTCACATCCTGGAGCACCAGCTCGCTCGTGTCCGAGGCGCGCAGCGACAGCTTTCCCTTCTGGTCCTTCGCCGTGAACCCCGGCGCGTCGGTCGGAACTATGAACCCGCGGATCGACTTGTCGCTTTTGTCGTCTCCCGTCTTGGCCCAGATGATCGCGACCTGAGCGGTGGATCCATTCGTGATCCACATCTTGGCGCCGTTGATGACCCAGCTTCCGTCCTTCTGCTCGCGGGCGCGGGTGATCATCCCCGACGGGTTCGACCCATAATCGGGCTCGGTCAATCCGAAGCATCCAATTATCTCGCCGCTAGCCATTTTCGGGAGATAGTGGCGCTTTTGCTCCTCGGAACCGAAGGCGTAAACCGGATACATCACCAGAGCGCCCTGCACGGAAGCGAAAGAGCGCACGCCCGAATCGCCTCGCTCCAGCTCGTGCATGATCAGCCCATACGCGACGTTGTTGAGGCCGGCGCACCCGTACTCCTCGGGCAAGTTTGCCCCGAACATACCCAGCTTTGCCATCTCCGGCACCAGCTCCTTCGGGAATCTTCCTTCTATGTAGCAGTCGCCGATGATGGGCAGAACTTTTTCATCGACGAACGCGCGAATCGTGTCACGGACGGCGCGCTCCTCTTCGGAGAGCACGGAATCGAGATTGTAGAAATCGGTCATGGCAGAAAGTTAGCTCCGATAAGAGCGGAAGACCCACTCTGAGGTTGCCTATCAGGCGACTGCGCGGCACGCGAGAGGAGTTATCCCCACCGCCCGCGCCCTGGCCCGGAAGCTCGATCCATGATCAACGACGAGCCCCTGCTCGTCCTGCCACTGATGCACCATCTCGTGCAGCAGCGTGTGCAGCGCCTCATCCCACCCGTCGCGGCGGATATGCCGCCTGCTGATCACAACCTCCGGCTCGCATCCGTGAGCGGCCGGACTGTAGTGGCCAAGCCGGCTTTTCATCCGGCGCGAGATGCGGATGGGAATCGTCCGCAGCGCTCCACCGAATCGCTCGTCGTTGTACGCGGCATGCCAGCGTGACAGCTCGCGAATGAGCGGCAGGTCCGCGGGGTTCGTGCGCTCCGGCGACCGCCTCCGGCGCGGCGGGTCAGTCGATCGCGCCACGGGGAACTCGAGGATCGTTTTTCGCGCCTCGTTTCGCACGACGCGCGTCCGCCCGTGCACGAACGTAATAATCGCCCTCCACACTTCCTCGCCGGCGCCAAGAAAGCTGTGATGAATCCGTAGCTCGCCGCCGCTGTAGCTGACGACGACCGTCCGGTTCGTCGTCAGCCTCACCAGGTACTTCGTACCGAGCCCGATGCGCCGGAGCCGGTCCCTCAGCTCTTCCGCGTTTTTTGGCGGCGCGTCATCCAGATCCAGCGCGAGCTGATCGCGATTAAACAGCCGCCACATACTCCGACCGCTTGAAGCGTTTGTGGGAACCTTTCACGAAAGTGCGATGCTCCTTGGACCACACGTGCGTCGTGACATCGATCGTATCCAGCCCCACATCAATGACGTTGACCGAAGAAGGCCGCCCTCCGCGCGATCTGTTGGAGACGGTGCCAGCCGTCGAGATCACGGTGCCCTTCCTCGTGTGCTCGATGTAGTGCACCGATTCCTGATGGTCATGACCAGAACACACTAAATCGACGCCCATTTCGGCGAAAGCCCCGAGAATCTTCTGCGTATTCTTGAGCCCGTGACGCTGCGACAGCTCGCCGCGCACCGGGTTGTGGTGCATCACGATGACCCTAGCATCCGTTGGTGGTGACTTCTCGAAGAGATCCTTCGCCTTGTCGAGCTGCTTCTTGTGGATGTCGCCGATGATCGAGATGTCGCGCAGGTTCCAGGTCAGCGTGCGGCGCGTGACGCCGTGCGCCGTATTGATCCCGACGAAGGTCGCGCCGGGCACGTGGAGCACCGGCTCCAGATTCTTTTCGATGAATCTGCGATAGTTCTCGTAGATCTTCGACTTGTCGCCGAAGCCGAGTGGTGCCTTCCACCACGCTACATCGTGGTTGCCGGGGACGGTGATGACCTTGCTCACTCTCCTGGCGTCACGAATGAACGCCGCCGCTCTCTGAAACTCACCCGCCCTCGCGCGCTGACTGAGATCGCCCGAAATCGCCACGACGTCGTACTTCTTCATCTGGATGATCTGCTCGATGGCTTCGATCTGCTCGGGAACCGCAGGCCAGCCAAAGTGCAGATCGGAGACGTGGAAGACGGTCGTCACGGCACCCGCGTCGAGATCGCGGTCAGATCAGGGCGAGATGACGAGATCGGCGAAATGCGTCGCGACACTCGCCGTGAGCGCGGGAGACAGCGTCCTCATCGGGTCGCTTACCACCTCGCCCACCCACCGGATCAGAGCCATGCGCGAATCGATCATCACGACGCGTAAAATCGCAACGCCCGTACCATTACCACGGTTCTCCAGCCTGAGCTCGACGGGCAGCAGGGCGTAGCGCGAGCCCTTCAGACCGACGAGTCCACGCACCTGCTGCGCCAGCGGATCGCGCACCGTGGCCTCGGGTAGAACGCGTCCACGCAGCCAGTCGGCGGAGAGTGAGCGCGCGTCAGTCATCAGTATGCTGTTCTTTTTCGACGCGCGCTCGACCTCGCGCCCAAACGTCCATGCCCGGCCAAGGCCCCGCGCGTTCATCGCGGCTTCGATCTGATCGTCGAGGTCGGCGAGAAACGCGGCGCGATCAGGAATCTTTGCCTGCCAGCCGAGGGTGTCGTTACCGGTGAGATACTGGACCGGAAGGACGAGGATCTCCTGTCCCGCCATCCGCTCGAGCGGACGATACGTGACGGGAGGAGCGTCGGTCTCGGGCGGTTTGGACGCGCACGCCAGCGAGAGCGCGGCGGCAGCAATGAGGAAAATGGGTCGCAACTGGTCGGGTTCGGATTGCGGGGAAAGTTAACGCATACTCAATTTCATCGCACACGTGGGCAACGCTCTGATGCGACGACTCCTCACCATCCTCATCTGGTCCTTCGTCTCGGCTGCCGGCGCCGCCAGCTTTGCGTGGCTGGGGCTGTCGCGCGGCGAGCCGGTCAATGCCGCGTGGCTGCTGGTGGCGGCGCTCTGCACCTACGCCGTGTCGTACCGGTTCTACAGCAAGTTCATCGCGAGCAGGATCTTCGCGCTCGACCCCGCGCGTCCGACACCGGCGGTGCGTCTCAACGACGGTCGCGACTTCATGCCGACCAATCGGTGGATCGTGTTTGGCCACCATTTCGCGGCGATCGCGGGACCTGGTCCGCTCGTCGGGCCAACGCTAGCGGCCCAATTCGGATTCCTTCCCGGCGCGATCTGGATAATCGTCGGTGTCGCTCTGGGCGGGGCGGTACAGGATTTCGTGATCCTCTGCGCGTCGGTGCGCCGCGACGGGAAATCGCTGGGCCAGATGGCCAAGGAAGAGATCGGCCCCATTGCCGGCTTCACCGCGCTGGTCGCGGTACTCGGCATCATGATCATTCTGATCGCCGTGCTGGCGCTCGTCGTCGTGAACGCTCTCAAGGCGAGTCCATGGGGCGTCGTGACGATCGGCCTGACGATTCCGACCGCGTTGATAATGGGTGTCTACATGCGCTGGATTCGCCCGCACCATGTACTGGAAGCGAGCGCGATCGGTCTCGTCCTCCTGCTCGTCGCGCTGTTCGCTGGGAGATGGGTCGCGTCCAATCCCTCGCTCGCGCCGGCGTTCACACTCACCGGAAAAACTCTCGCGATGCTGATAATGGCGTACAGCTTCTTCGCGTCGGTGCTTCCGGTGTGGCTGCTCCTCGCGCCACGCGATTATCTCTCCGCCTTCGTAAAGATCGGCGTGGTGCTGGCGCTGGCGCTGGGAATCGTGATTGTGCTTCCACCGCTACAGATGCCCGCGCTCACTCAGTTCACCGATGGGACAGGCCCCGTCTTCGCCGGAAAGGTTTTTCCATTTGCCTTCATCACCATCGCCTGTGGCGCAATCAGCGGCTTTCATTCGCTCATCGCGTCGGGAACGACACCCAAGCTCCTCACGAACGAGGCCGATGCGCGGCCCGTTGGGTACGGTGCGATGCTCACCGAGTCACTGGTGGCGGTGATGGCACTTATTGCTGCGTGTGTGCTGACGCCGGGCGTCTACTTTGCGATCAACGCTCCAGCGAGTGCAATCGGGACTACCGCAGCAAGTGCCGCCGCGGCGGTGCAGCACTGGGGCTTTACGCTCGATCCGGCGCAGATGCAGATCCTGGCGCGTGACGTCGGAGAGAAATCGCTGCTCTCACGCACCGGTGGCGCGCCGAGTCTGGCCGTGGGGATGGCGCACATCTTCTCGCGGGTACTCGGCGGGTCGACCGCGATGGCGCTCTGGTACCACTTCGCCATCATGTTCGAGGCGTTGTTCATCCTCACGACTGTTGACGCGGGCACGCGCGTCGGACGATTCATGCTTCAGGATCTGCTCAAGCACGTCTGGGCGCCGATCGGACGCGTGTCGTGGTACCCCGCAGTGGTGATGGCCAGCGGCCTCGTGGTCTCGATGTGGGGCTATTTCCTCTATCAGGGAGTGATGGACCCGCTTGGCGGCATCAACTCGCTCTGGCCGCTGTTCGGAATCTCCAACCAACTGCTTGCCGCGGTAGCATTGTGCGTCGGCACTACCGTGATCATCAAGATGGGAAAGGCGCGCTACGCGTGGGTGACGATTCTCCCGCTCGCCTGGCTGGCGACGGTGACGTTGACGGCGGGCTGGGAAAAGATCTTCTCCGCCGATCCCAGGCTTGGCTTCCTTTCGCACGCACGAACGCTGGCGGAGACGCTCGCGACCGGGGCGCTGCCGAACGGCGTTCAGACGCTGGCAGATGCGAAGCGCCTGATCCTCAACGACCACATCGATGCTGCGGTGGCGGCGTTTTTCCTTATCTCAGTGGTCGTCATTCTGGTCGCGTCGGTGCACGAATGGTTCAGTGTACTGTCGGGCCGCAAGGCCGTGATTACCAGCGAGACCCCCTTCGTGCCAGCTACGCGCGCGGCGTAAGCAGCGGCCTTCATCGCGCGGGTCGTCGCCGTTGTGACAGTCATTGCCATCGCGAAGTCGACCGGGTGAACCAGTCTTACGGCAGTGCGAACATCGCGAAGGCCGCCCCGAACATCACCAAAGTCGTCAACGCGACGACAAATCGCCCGAGTGGGGAACTCGGCTGGCCTTGCATTAGCGTACGGTCGGATGCGGTTATGAGGATGCCGAGGAGAAGGAATGGAGCTAGAAGGCCATTGAGTATCGCTGTCCAATAGAGCGCCTTTACTGGGTTCACATTGGCGAAGTCCAGAGCGACACCAACCAGCATTGCGACAATGACCACTATGTAATAAGCCCGTGCGCGCCCAAAGCGCTCGTCGATCCCCTGATTCCAGCCGAACGTCTCAGCGAACGCGTAAGCTGCGGAGCCGGAGAGCGTCGGGATGGCGAGTGTACCTACGCCTAGGATGCCCACGGTATAGAGAAGGGTGGCGAGATTGCCGGCAAGTGGGCGCAATGCCGACGCGACTTCACGACTCGTCTGGGGATTTGTAATCCCCGCGCGGTGCAGCGTGAGCGCGGTCGTCAGGATAATAAAGAACATCGCGACATTGGAGAACAGAGTTCCAAGGCCGACATCCCACTTTCGCGTCTGGATTTCCTCTCGAGTTGCGCCCCTCCGGGCAAGAATCGAATGCCGGCCCATCGCCTTCTCTTCCTCGACCTCCTGGGATGCCTGCCAGAAAAACAGATAAGGACTGATGGTGGTACCCAGAATCGCGACCACCATCGCCCATGCGCCTGGTTCTCGCGGCATGCTGGGGACAAAGGTGTCGTGCGCGACCAGCCTCCACTGCGGTCCGATAATGAAGGCCGCTATGACGTACGCAAACAGGACTAGCGCCAACCACTTGAGAACGTTCGCGAGCATCACATAGCGGAGTCGAACGGTCGCGTAAGCTATAAGCACACCGAAGACAACAACCCAGATGTGCGAGCTGACGCGTGTAAGCAGCTCGGCAGCGTCGGCCATTCCCGCAAGGTCAGACCCTATGTTGATAGTGTTCGCAATGAACAAAGCGCCACAGGCAGCGAGCAGCAGCGGCCTAGGGAATTTGCTCCGCAGCGCACCCATGAGGCCGCGTCCAGTCACCATGCCGATACGCGCGCACATGGTCTGAACGGCGGCCATGAGCGGCCAGCTCAGGAGCGCCATCCAAAGGAGTCCGGTCCCGAATTGGGCGCCCGCAATCGAGTATGTCGCGATCCCCGACGGATCGTCGTCCGCCGCGCCGGTGATGATGCCCGGTCCCAGCGCCCGCCAGAACCGTCGGGCGGCGGCGAATGCTCCCCCGCTTATCCCGGTGCGCGGATCATCCCGGCCCGATGTTCCCACCGGCAACTGCCCTGGGTCAACCGGCATTGTCGCTGGCTCCATGAGGATTCATTGACCTTCTGCGCAGTTATCTTAAGCAAATGGGCACTGTCAGAGTAGCCTGCCATGGCTTATAGTATATCCTACCGGGGTATACTATTATCTGCAGCGACAGCCGCCATGTCTCACACGATCCGAAACAAGAAAAAGCTTCAGGCCCGCGTTAGCCGGATTCGCGGCCAGGTGGAAGCTGTACATCGCGCACTCGAAAGCGAGAGCGAGTGTGGTGAGGTATTGAGACTGATAGCCTCCGCTCGCGGGGCTATGAACAGCCTGATGGCGGAAGTGGTTGAAGATCATATCCGGACGCATGCGTTCCCCTCCGGTGGGACCGGTGGAGATGCGGCGGACGAATTGGTTGACGTGGTCCGCTCGTACCTGACGTAGATGTCGACCAGCCCAAGTCTCGAGGACCGACATCAGGGGTTCGCCCTGGCAAAAGTTGGTGATCGCGTTCACGAGGATTCCGACGAAGGGGATCATCAGCACTCGGTGGCGTGGGTCGATGTCGTTCGCATCGCCGTTGTTGCCTTCGGAGCTACGCTGGTCTGGTTCCACGTTTGGGAGCCTTTCGCTCGAGTAAGCGTCATCGGGATCACGGCGGCAATTGTCGGTGGCTGGCCGATCTTCCGCGAAGCCTACGAAAACATCGTCGAACGCCGAATGACGATGGAACTGTCAATGAGCCTCGCGCTCTTTGCGGCCCTCGCGATCGGTGAGTTCTTTACGGCGCTAGTCATCACGCTGTTCGTACTCGTGGCCGAGATCCTGGAAGGGCTGACTGTCGCGCGTGGTCGGGGCGCGATTCAGGATCTACTCAACTACCTGCCCCCAACCGCGTCCGTCCGACGCTCCGGTGAAGTAAAGGAGACGCCGCTCAAAGAATTGGCCGTGGGGGACTTTGTACTGGTCAATCCAGGTGGGCGTGTGCCGGTAGATGGTACTGTCATCGCCGGACACTCGTACGTAGACCAGGCGACGATCACGGGCGAGTCGATGCCGGTCGAGAAGACAGTCGACACGCAGGTTTTTGCTGGAACCATCAACCAATCCGGCGCGCTCGAAGTGAGGGCCGACCGGCTTGGGCACGACACGAGCTTCGGCAAGATCGTCGACGCGGTCGAAAGCGCCGAACGGTCCCGGGCTCCGGTGCAGAAACTGGCAGACCGTCTCGCAGGGTATCTCGTCTACTTCGCGATCGGAGCAGCCGTGCTCACCTTCCTCATTACGAGAGATGCGCGTTCGACAATCTCCGTCATCATAGTTGCCGGAGCGTGCGGAATCGCCGCGGGTACTCCGCTCGCGATTCTGGGTGGTATCGGGCGCGCTGCGCGCCAGGGAGCGATCATCAAAGGCGGTCTTTACCTCGAGGCGCTTGCCACGATCGACACCGTGGTGCTCGACAAGACGGGGACTCTGACTTTCGGGAGACCCGAGGTGCGCAAGGTGGTAACCGCCCGCGGTATTGGCAAATCCGAACTGCTCGAAGCAGCAGCAATTGCAGAACGGAGATCGGAGCACCCAATGGGCAAGGCAATTGTCGCTCATGCCCAGACGCTCGGGTTGCCTCGTATCGAGCCCCAGGAGTTTGTCTCTACACCTGGGCGTGGCGTTGCCGCCGTATA
Organism: Gemmatimonadota bacterium; assembly: GCA_003134685.1. Lineage (GTDB taxonomy): Bacteria > Gemmatimonadota > Gemmatimonadetes > Gemmatimonadales > Gemmatimonadaceae > UBA4720. The sequence continues at coordinate 120,674 of PLCA01000003.1, forward strand.
CATGGGTGAGGAGATCCTCGTGGGCAGTCGCTCTTTTCTTCGTCAACGGGGTTTCGGCTCGAATTCGTTGACGGAGCTTTCAGGAATTGAGGGTGACACCGACAGCGAAGTGCTGGTTAGTCGCGCGGGCAAGCTGCTCGGCGCAATACACGTTGCTGATGCCGTGAGGCCCGAGGCTAAGAAAGCAATATCGGCCCTCAAAGCGATGAGGATGAGAGTCATTCTCCTCACGGGAGATCAGCGGTCGGTGGCCGTCGCGGTCGCGCGCGAGCTGGGAGTGGACGACGTCGGAGCGGAACTCCTACCCGACGCCAAGCTCAAACGTGTGGAAGCGCTTGTCTCCGACGATCGGAAGGTGGCGATGGTGGGGGACGGTGTGAACGACGCGCCAGCATTGGCGGCAGCTACAGTCGGGGTCGCGATGGGTTCGGGAACGGATGTGGCTCGGGAGAGCGCGGATGTTGTCCTGTTGGGAAACGATCTGCTCAAGTTCGTCGAGACGCTTCAGCTCGCACGGCGCACGCGGCGAATCATCATGACCAACTTCAGTGGCACGCTCGTCGTCGACGGCATCGGAATCGCGCTCGCGGCTGCGGGCTACCTGAATCCCCTTCTGGCAGCATTCATTCACGTGACCTCTGAGCTGGTCTTCATCCTTAATTCGGCTCGCCTGCTACCACCTCGCCAGACAGCGTGAACGATCTGCGTCGCCGTAGAGCTGTCGTTTTACCCTAGGCAGGGGTTTGCATCACGCGCTATGCGGCATCTGAGGAAAACTGCGGCATTTCGATCGGCTCGAGCACGCGAACCGACAACACCATCGCGTTCAATCCGGCGAACTGAAGGCGTCGCTGAAGTTGATAAGCCGTTTCGTTGTGCAGTATCCGGTGGAAGAAACGCTCACGCTCGAAAATCAGCTTTCCGAGAAAGAAGAGCGCCCTTGGGAACTCAGCTGCAATAGCCGAGCAGAGCTCCTCACCCTCATCGAGGACGTCAGTGCCTATGGCCATTCTCGACTCGGCGGCTAGACCAAATCTGTGAGCCAGATCGACGTAGCTCCTGAGAGATGCCTGCGTTTGTTCGCGTAGCCTGTCTACTTCCTGCACTCCCTTCATCGTGGCCGCGTCGATGACCCCGATCGAAACGAAAATGATGTTGGCGAAGTGACCCGGGAATAGCCTCTGGATCGTCAGCAGCGCGTGGACGCCCATGCCACCGTAGCCTCCGACCAGCAGAACGGCGGTGGGTCGCTTCGGATTGATACGGGGTGGCGTCGCCGCTGCGGTGGTTGGGAGCGCTTCCATGATGCTGTTCAGCCTTTCCAGGTTGCGTTGCACCTGTTGGTAGTGCCCTCTGATCATGAAGCATCCAATCACCACGGCGCTGGTTACCGCGACTGTTACCCATCCCCCGAGCGCGAACTTCTCGTAGATGATGCCGGTCAGAATTCCGGCGCAGAGTGCGAGCGCCAAACCGTGCACGCCCAGCCCACGACGGCGCCCCTCGCCCCGCTGGCGAAGCCACATCCGAAACATTCCGAGTTGGGAAAGTGAGAACGTCACGAAGACGTTGATAGAATACATCGTGACGAGCGCCACCAGATTTCCGCGCGTGTACAGGAGAGTCGCGATTGCCGCGCCTCCCATGAGGAACACGCCGTTGCTGATGGTGAGCCGGCTCGAGAGCTGAGCGAAGCGGTGCGGAAGCCAGGAGTCCGTCGCCATGCTGGACATGACCCGGGGGCCATCGATGAACCCGGCTTGCGCGGCCACGAATAGAAGGGCGGCCTCAGCCGCCAACGTCAGCACCACGTAGCCGTACCCGATATGGTACCGTCCAATCGTCCATCTGCCGGCGAAGGCATCGAGCAGGACCGCGTTCATGGTCTTCCCAACGACGGGACGCGCGTCGAAGAGAAGGTAGAGTACGAGCAGCCCTCCCGCCGTCACGGCGAGAGAAATCGCCATCAATGTCATTGTGCGTCTTGCAGTCTGAACCTTCGGCTCTCTCATGATCTGCAGCCCATTGGAGACGGCCTCGATTCCCGTGTACGTCCCGGCGCCCATCGAGTATGCCCTCAGAAAAACGCCGAACATTCCCACCAACCCGAGGGTACTCAGCCCGCTCTGAAACCCATGCTGCACTCCACTCGCGACGGCGGGGATCTGGTGAACGTGCATACCGATTCCGCCGACGAGGAGCACGGCATGTGTGAGAAGGAACAGACCGAAGATCGGCGCGAGGACAGTGACGGATTCCTTTACGCCGCGAAGATTGAGCAGAATCAGAATGAAGATTACCGCTCCTTCGAGTATCAGCTTGAGGCGCGCTGCCTCCAGTGGGAGAACGCTGAAGACCTGGTCGGCACCGCTGGCGATCGAGACCGAAATAGTCAGAACGTAGTCAACGAGGAGCGCTGATCCTGACACAACTCCCCAGCGCGGTCCGAGTAGCTCGCTCGCGACGATGTATCCACCGCCCCCGAACGGGAACCGCTTGATGATCTGAGAGTAGGCGATAGAGATGACGACGACCGTAATCGTCGTGGCGACGGCGAGCGCAATCGCCAGATATGTGTGCTGACCGAGGGCTCGAAATGCCTCGTCTGGTCCGTACGCCGATGACGAAAGGCCGTCAGCTCCCAGTCCAACCCAGGCGAGGAGAGCGATGAGCGAGATGGAGTGATAGGTGCTCGGCGACTCCACATCGCGTGGTCTTCCGTACAGGATCCGCTTAAGTCTGGGCAGCATCGTCGGGGGTAACTATCACTCGCGGACTGGCGCACGGAAAGCCCTTGCGAAGTCTTTGCGAACGCTTTTGTACGGTCGTAACCCCTTCGGAGGTGAGTGATCCGAATCACGACGTGCAGTGTCGACTCTTTCTCAAAGTCGCCGCCCTCGGCGCCGCGGGCGCGGCCCTCAACGAGCCCAGGGCTCTCGGCACAACGTAAGAAGTGCGATAATAGTATGATGGCCGCTCGCACCGCTCTCGTCATCGATGACGAGGCTCAGATCCGTCGCGTTGTGCGGCACGCTTTGACGGAAGACTTCGGCCGAATCCTCGAAGCGGAAAGCGGGAGCAAAGGGATCGACCTGGCGGCTGCCGAGCGTCCAGCGCTGATCGTGCTCGATCTCGGGTTGCCGGACATCAGCGGATCCCAGGTCTGCACCGAGATCCGCAAGTGGTCGGACGCAGCAATCCTCGTCCTGTCGGCACGCCACTCGGATCAGGAGAAGGTCGCCTTGCTCGATGCCGGTGCCGACGACTATGTCACGAAGCCCTTCAGCACCATCGAGTTCAAGGCTCGTGTGCGTGCACTGCTTCGGAGGTCAGCCGCACGCGAATCGAATGGAGCTACCACGATCCAGTGCGGCGACCTAAAGCTGGATCTCGACGCCCGGGCGCTTACCCGCAGCGGTGCCCTGGTACACCTGACGCCCACTGAGTGGGAGCTCCTGCGCGTCCTCATGACGCACGCCGGCAAGACGATGACGCACAGGCAGCTTTTTTCCGCGGTCTGGGCGGGGCGGGCTTACGGCGACGCCCAGCAGTATCTTCGCGTCCACATTGCCAACCTTCGTCGGAAGATCGAACCCGATCCTCTGAGTCCCTGCTACATCTTCACCGAGCCGGGAGTAGGGTATCGGTTCGCTTCGTGCGAGTGATCCATGACGAATCGGGTTCCGTCATGAGCAGAGTCGCTGGTGGCTGGATTCGCTCCCGGAACGTGGTATGGATTCTGGCCTTCTCCAGCCTCGCGGTCGCGGCTTTGATCCTATTCGTGTTCCGGCGAGACCTCGATAAGGCGCACGTCGCGCTGGTTTTTCTCCTCGTCGTCCTCGCGTCCAGTGCATCGGGCGGCCGCGTACTGGGAGTGGCGATTGCACTAACGGCATTCCTCCTATTTGACTGGTTCTTCCTTCCGCCCTACAACACCCTACTGGTTCGCAATCCGCTCGACTGGGTGGTCCTCGTCGCGTTTCTCATAACAAGCTTTGTCGCCGCCGAGCTTCTTTATCGCGCGCGCGCCGAGCGTGCGGCGGTCGAGAGAGCGGAAGCGCTGCGCGAAGCCGATAAGCTCAAGGACGCGCTTCTCGCTTCCCTCTCACACGATCTGAGAACGCCGCTGACTACGATCAAAGCTCTCGCCCACGAGCTCCAGCCGCTGGGTGACGAGCGGACACTCATCATCGAAGAGCAGGCGGATCGGCTGAATCGGCTCGTCACGGACTTGCTCGATGTCGCGCGCCTCGACGGCGGCGCGCTGCCGCTGGATATCCAGGTCAATGCCGCCGACGATCTGCTCGGTGCCGTCGGGCAGCACGTGTCCGGCCGGCCAGATCGGAACCGATTGAATGTCGCTCTCGACGATCCTGCCGCGCTTTCGCTAGGTCGCTTCGATTTTGTTCACTCGCTGCGAATTCTCACGAACCTGGTAGATAACGCGCTCAAGTATGCCCCCGTCGACACGCCCGTCGAAGTGACGGGCGGTCTCGATAACGGCGAGATCGTGTTTCGCGTGGCCGATCGCGGCGCTGGGATTCCCGCGACCGAGCGTGATCGACTCTTCACGCCGTTTTACCGTGCTTCAGGGCGAGTTCCCGACGCGGGCTCGGTCGGCCTCGGGCTTTCGATCGCGCGCCGGCTGGCGGAAGCTCAACGCGGGACTCTCGGATATAGCGACCGGCCAGGCGGCGGATCGGTGTTCGAGCTCCGGCTTCCGGCCGCGGACACGTCGCCCTAGTGTCAGACCTAGCCATATTCGAGCAATCGACGTGAGGGTCGCGCAGACATTGCGCCTTTTTTTTCGCCCCATTCCAGGACTGCGCTCAAACCCGCGTTTTCCCCACACGCCACGCCGCGTTATGTTCTTCCAGCCACTACGGAGCGCACACCCCATGGAACTGAAGATCGGACTCCTCGTCGGCCGGGAGTGGTCCTTTCCACCGGCGTTCATCGAGGAAGTGAACCGCCGCAAGGCCGGGGTCACCGCCGAGTACGTGTCGCTGGACATCACACGCATGGGCGTGCCGGGTGAATACGCCGTGATCATCGATCGCATCTCGCATGAAGTCGGCTTCTACCGCGCGTATCTCAAGCACGCGTCGCTCATGGGGACCAAGGTCGTGAACAATCCGTTCATGTGGTCGGCCGACGACAAGTTCTTCGACGCGTCGCTCGCGACCGTGCTTGGCGTGGCGAGTCCCAAAACCGTCGTGCTCCCCAACAAGAAGTACATCCCCGCCATCTCGCACTCGGAGAGCCTCCGCAATCTCAAGTACCCGATGGACTGGAAGGGCGCGATCGAGTACGTAGGGCTCCCATGCGTGCTCAAGGACGCGCACGGCGGTGGATGGCGGGACGTCTACATTTGCCGCTCCCTCGATGAGGTGATGCGGCACTACAACGACAGCGGCCTGCTCACGATGCTCCTCCAGGAGTTCATCGAGTGGGACAAGTACATCCGCTGCCTCTGCCTCGGACAGGAGTACGTGCTCCCCATGCAGTACGACCCGAAGGCACGCCGCTACATCGAGGACGAGAGCTACCTGCAGCCCTCGCTCAGGAAGCGGATCATCGACGATGCGCTGACGCTGGTGCGCGCGCTCGGCTACGATATGAACAGCGTGGAGTTCGCGGTGCGCGGCGACGTGCCGTATGCCATCGACTTCATGAATCCCGCGCCGGACATGGACATCAACTCGCTGACCCGTCCCTTCTTCGACTGGACGGTGCAGCACATGGCCGACATGGCTATCCGCATGGCGCTGGCGCCACTCACGTCGCCGCAGCCGGCGAAGTTCGCGACGGTGCGGGGGTGAAGTCCGCGGTCGCGCGCTACCACGACCTGCTCACGCCCGAAGCGGCGGCGGACTCGCACGACTGGTTCGTGCGCGAGCTCGGCGCGAAAGGTCTCGAGTTCGGCGGGCGCCCGCTCTGCTCCGTTCTTCGTCCGCGCTTTCTGACGGTGGAGCAGTACCGGCTGATCGCCGATCGCTCGGCGCTCGTACTGTCGGCGCTCGAAACCGCCCGCGTGGCGGCGATGTCCGACAAGGTCCTTCGCGCCCAGTTCCGCCTGCATGACTGGGAGGAGTCGCTCCTCCACGAGGATCCGGGATTTCGCGACGCCAGCCCCACCTCCCGTCTCGACGCTTTTTTTGACGAGGGCGCCGACGCGTCGGGACTCAAGTTCACCGAATACAACGCCGAGACGCCGGCGGGAGCAGGGTACGGCGACGAGCTCACCACGCTTTTCATGTCGCTCCCCGTCATGTCGAAGTTCAGGCGCGAGTATCACTGCTGGCCGCTGCCGGCGACGCCGGGCGTGGCGCACGCGCTGCTCGCCGCGCACCGTGAGTGGAGCGGCACCCGTGAGGCCCCGCGCATCGCGATCGTGGACTGGTCAGACGTCCCGACCCAGAGCGAGTTCGTCATCTTTCGCGACTTCTTTCAGGGGAACGGGTTGGAATGCGTGATCGCCGATCCGCGGGAGATGGAGTACAGGAACGGAAAGCTCTTCGCCAGCGACGTGCACGTGACGCTGATCTACAAGCGCGTGCTCATCGACGAGCTGGTGAAGGAGTGCGGGCTTGAACACGACGTGATTCGCGCCGTGCGGGAAGGCGCCGTATGCATGGTCAACCCTTTTCGGTGCAAGCTGCTGCACAAGAAGGCGAGCCTCGCCGTCATCGGGGATGAGCGTAACGCGAGACTGTTCAGTGAAGCGGAGCGGCGCGCGGTCGCGCTGCATGTACCGTGGACGCGCGTCGTCGAGGAGCGCTCCACGGAAGTCGATGGAAAGCGAATCGACCTGCTGCCGTGGATGGCGGAGAACCGGGAGCGGCTGGTGCTCAAACCGAACGACGATTACGGGGGACGTGGTATCGTGCTCGGCTGGGCGGTCAGCGGCGACAAGTGGCAGAACGCCATCCGCACGGCGGTCGACGAGCCCTACATCGTGCAGCAGCGGGTGACGATCCCAGAGGAGCCGTTTCCATCGTGGGTCAACGGCGCGCTGGACATCCACGATCGTTCTCTCGATACCGCTCCCTATGTTTCACACGGCCGCTTCGTGGAGGGATGCCTCACGCGCATCTCCACCGACGAGTTGTTGAACGTTACCGCCGGCGGCGGCTCGAACGTCCCAACCGTTCTGCTGGAGAAGCGATGAAGTCGTCACAGCTGAACCCTCCTTCTCTCACGGTCGGCATCGAGGAGGAGTACCAGATCATCGATCCCGTGACGCGGGAGCTGCAGAACGGTATCGAGAAAATCATGAAGTCCGACCTGCTGCTGCTGCGCGACGTAAAGCCGGAGCTGCACCAGTGTCAGGTGGAGGTCGGCACGCGCGTCTGCAACACGATCCAGGAAGCGCGCGACGAGTTGGTGAAGCTGCGCCGCGCGATCATCGAGGTGGCGGCCACGTATGGCCTCGCGATCGGCGCCGCCGGGACCCATCCGATCTCCAACTGGCAGCTGCAGCACGTGACGCCGCTCGAGCGCTACCTCGGCGTGAAGGAGGAGCTGCAGGATCTGGCGGACCGTCTGCTCATCTTCGGCACCCACGTGCACATCGGCATCGAGGATCCCGAGTTCCGCATCGACTGCCTTAACGCGGCTCGATACGTGCTTCCCCACATCCTCTGCCTGTCCACCAGCTCTCCGTTCTGGGCTGGCCGCAACACGGGACTGCGCTCGTACCGGAGCATCGTCTTCAAGAACTTCCCGCGCAGCGGCGTGCCGCGAATTTTCTCGAGCAACGCGGACTACCTTGACCTCGTGGACACGCTCGTCCGGACGAAGAGCATCCCCGACGCGTCCAAGCTCTGGTGGGACATCCGGCCGCACTACAAGTACCCGACGCTCGAGTTCCGAAACTGCGACGTCTGCACGCGCGTTGACGAAGCGATTTGCGTCGCCGCAATCCTGCAGGCGGTGGTGGCGAAGATGTGGAAGCTGAGGCGCGACAATCTGGCCTTCCGGGTGTACCGCTCCGAGCTCATCGAGGAGAACAAGTGGCGCGCCGTCCGTTGGGGCCTGACGGGCAAGCTGATAGATTTCGGCAAGAAGCAGGAGCTCCCGGCTCCGGTGCTCATCAAGGAGCTGATCGAGTGGTTCCTGGGTGACGTGATGGACGAGCTGGGCACGCGGAAGGAGATCGAGTACGCCTACCGCATCATGGAAGAAGGGTCGAGCGCCGACCGGCAGCTCGCGACGTTCAAGCGGACCGGAGACTTGAAGAGTGTCGTGGATCAGATCATCGCAGAGACTGCCGAGGGCGTCATGACGCCGGCGAGCGGCGCCACATGAGGCGCGCGCCAAGGCCCGTGATTGGCGTTACGACGCAGACGCTCGAGGAGATTCCGGACGAGTTGCCGCGCTGCTGGATCATGAGCCAGCGGTACGTGAGCACGCTGACCGCGTCGGGTGCCGTCCCCTGGATCGTCCCGCTCCTCGACGATCCCGAGACGTTGCGCGCGATCTACGACCGGCTGGACGGCATCTTCCTCCCAGGCGGCGTTGACATCGATCCCAGCTCGTACAACGAGACTCGCACCAGCGCCTGCGGCCGCGTCGACCCCGACCGCGACAAGACGGAGATCATGCTCGCGGAGTGGGCGATGCACGACCGGAAACCAATCCTGGCCGTGTGCCGCGGGGCACAACTGCTGTCCGTCGCGGTCGGCGGAACGCTCTACCAGGACGTGGGCTCGGAGCATCCGGGCGCGATCAAGCACGACTATTTCCCCAAGGCGGGCGCGAACACGCGGCAGGACCTCGTGCATCCCGTAACGATCGTCGCGAACACGCAGTTGAGCCGCGTGCTCGGAACGGACACCGTGCTCGTGAACAGCATGCACCACCAGGGCATCAAGCGGCTCGCGCCGACCCTGGTCGCAAACGCCTTCGCGCCAGACGGTCTGATCGAGGGCGTCGAGTCCGCCGAGTCCGCCGAGGACGACTTCGTGCTCGGCGTGCAGTGGCATCCGGAGGACCTGGCGGACTCCGAGCCGAAGATGCGGAAGCTCTTCGACGCGTTCATCGAGGCGGCGGCGGCGCGGCGGCGCGGATCGCGGCCGCACCGCACCCCAACGGCAGCTCGCGGTTCGTGATCTCGCCCGGCGCTTCCGGGCACTGAGCATCGCCGACATCGGGAGATCCTCTTGAAATTCGTGGACGACCGCCTTCCGCGTCGCCTCGACGGTTGGCGAAGCCCGAGACTCGGGCTGCAGATGCCGATCGTCACCTACGGCACACGCGGCCGGCCCATCCTGCTCTTTCCGACCGCGGCGGCCGACTACCTGGAGAACGAGCGCTTCTTCCTCGTGAAAGCGGTGGAACCCGCGATCATGGCGGGCCGGATCAGACTCTTCTCCATCGACAGCATCAACCAGTACGCCTGGATGGACCGCTCGCTCCCCGTGCGCGAGCAGGCGCGCCGACAGGCGCTCTATTCGGGCTACGTAGAGGAGGAGGTCGTCCCCTACATCCGTGCCGCCGTGGGCAACAAGTCGGAGAGGATCGCCACCACTGGCGCGAGCTTCGGCGCTTTCCACGCAGCGAACGCATTCTTCCGGCGGCCCGATCTGTTCGACACGGTGATCGGCATGAGCGGCTTCTACGATCTAGGGCCCTCCTATCTGCTCGGTTACTCGGACGAGAACTGCTTCTTCAACAACCCCGCGTGGTATCTGCCGGGACTCTCGGGCGCGCCGCTGCGCACGCTCCAGCATCACGGCCGCATCGTGATCGCGACGGGCCAGGGTGCCTACGAAGCGCCCGATGCGTCGCGGAATCTCTCGGAGATCCTCCATCGAAAAGGCATTCCGCACTGGCTCGACGTATGGGGACACGACGTGAACCACGACTGGCCCTGGTGGCGGAAGATGCTGCCGCACTTCATCGACAAGCTCGGCTACTAGTAGCCTGATGCCGACGGCGGTGTTCGTGGCTCCCATCTTGTCCGAAAATGCGACGCGCATGATCGAGGCTGTGGCAAGTCTGCCCGGTGTCAGGCTCGGTGTTATCACGCAGGATCCCGCGGAAAAACTCTCGCCCGGCCTCGCGGCGAAGGTGGCCGCGCACTGGCGCGTGGACGACGTGCTCGACCACTGGCAGCTCTCGTGGGCGGCGGAAGAGCTGACGCGACGCATCGGTCCCATCGACCGCCTCTTCGGTGCCTACGAACAGCTGCAGGTTCCGCTGGCCGAGGTTCGTGAGAAGATGGGCATCAGCGGGATGGGCGCCGCGGTGGCGCGCCGTTTCCGCGACAAGTCTGAAATGAAGGACGCGCTGCGCGCGGCCGGTCTTCCGTGCGCCAGGCACGCTCTCGTGGAAAGCGCCGACGAGGCCGTCGCGTTCACGCGAAAGGTCGGCTATCCGGTCGTGATCAAGCCGCCAGCGGGAGCCGGCGCGATTGCGACGTTCCGCGCCGACGACGAGGCATCACTACGCGCGGCCGTCGCAAAGGCGGCGCCGCGCGCGGGTCACGCGGCGCTCGTGGAGGAATTCATCACCGGCGACGAGCACTCGCTGGAGACGATTTCCATTGGAGGGCGCGCGGTGTGGCATTCACTAACGCACTACTACCCGACCCCACTGGACGTTGTGCGCAATCCGTGGATTCAGTGGTGCGTGCTGTGCCCGCGTGAAGTGGACGACGCGCGCTACGACGACATTCGGAAGGCCGGCTCGCGCGCGCTGGAGGTCCTCGGCATGGAGACCGGGCTGAGTCACATGGAATGGTTCCGACGCGCTGACGGCACTATTGCGATCTCCGAAGTGGCGGCTCGCCCGCCGGGCGCCCAGATTACGACGCTCAATTCCCGCGCGCACGACATCGACTTCGTCCGCGCCTGGGCGCAACTGATGGTGTTCGGCACCTTCGAGCGTCCGACCCGAAAGTACGCGGTGGGCGCGGCTTTCCTGCGTGGCCATGGAAGCGGAAGGATCCAGCACGTACACGGCCTCGACCAGATCGGCCGCGAGATGGGGCCGCTCGTCGTGGACGTGAAGCTTCCGTCTCTCGGGCAGGCTCCGGCCGCGAGCTACGAGGGTGACGGTTACATTATCTTGCGTCATCCCGAGACAGCCGTAGTCATGCGCGCGCTGCAGCGGCTGATTTCGGTCGTGAAGGTCGAGCTCGGATGAAGCGCCCCGACTCTCCACGCATCTGCGCACGGAGTTGACGATGAATGTCATGATGATCGCCCCGGGCTATCCCGATGAGATGCCATTATTCGTTCGCGGGCTCGCGCTCGAGGGCGCCGCGGTGATCGGCGTCGGCGACCAACCCGAAGGAGACGTGCCGCCGCTGGCGAAGCAGCATCTCGCGGCTTACGTGCGAGTGCCCAGCCTTCAGGACGAGGACGGAGTCGTCAAGGCGGCGACGCAGTGGGCCAAAGGCAAGAAGATCGATCGGGTGATCTGTCTCTGGGAGCCGGGTGTGCTCCTGGCCGCGCGGCTGCGCGAGGAGCTCGGCACCGGCGGCATGACCGTCGAGGAGTGCCTGCCGTTCCGCAGCAAGGACCTGATGAAGGAGAAGGTCGCGGCGGCGGGGATCAGGATTCCGAAGTACAAGTCGGCGAAGAGCGCCGCGGGCGTGCGCGCGGCCGCGAAGAAGATCGGTTTCCCGATCATCATCAAGCCGATCGCCGGCGCCGGCTCGATGGACACCTACCGCGCGGATAACGCAGCGGAGCTGAAGACCGCGATCTCCAAGATGGGTCATATCGATGAGGTGAACGTCGAGGAGTTCATCGACGGCGAGGAGTACACCTACGACACGATCTGCATCGACGGTAAGATCGTGTACACCAACATCGGCTACTACAGGCCGCGGCCGCTCGCGGGGCGGAGCCAGGAGTGGATCAGCCCGCAGACGCTCTGCCTGCGCGACCTGGACCTGCCCCACCTGGCCGGCGGCCACCAAATGGGACACGCCGTGCTCAAAGCACTGCAGTTCAAGACTGGCTTCACGCACATGGAGTGGTATAGAAAATCCAATGGAGAGGTAGTGTTCGGCGAGATCGCCGCACGGCCGGCCGGAGCGCGCACCGTCGACCTCATGAACTTCGTCTCCGATATCGATCTCTTCCGCGGCTACGCGGAGGCCGAAGTTCACGGCCGCTTCACGGCCAACGTCGAGCGGAAGTACAACACCGCAAACGTCTTCAAGCGCGCGGAGGGGACGGGACGCATCCAACGCATCGAAGGCCTCGATCGGCTGCGGGCGAGGTACGGACCGCACATCGTGCACGTCGACCTGCTTCCGATCGGCGCGGCGCGCCGCAACTGGGTGCAGACGCTTCTGTCCGATGGCTACGTTTGCGTGCGGCATCCGGATCTGCAGACCACGATGGACATCGCCGATGCGGTAGGTACCGACCTGCATTTGTACGCGGGCTGAGCTCTCGTGGCCTCGCTAACTGATTTCCTGCGCCGTTTGCGCGCGGGACCCAAAACAACGTTCGGCACGATCGAGCGGATCGCAGCCGTTTACAGCCCTCAGCTCGACAACGAGCGGGATCTGCTCATTTCACTGCCAAGCCGGTATGGCGCCTGGGAAACGCGGTACCCCGTGATCTACATGCACGATGGCCAGAACCTGTTCGATCCGGCCATGAGCTTCTCGGGCTCCTGGAACGTCGACATCGCGATGGCGGAGGTGAGCCTCGGAGGGCTGGAGGCGATCGTCGTCGGCATCCCGAACATGGGACACCAGCGGCTCTCCGAGTATTCTCCCTTCGATCATGCCGAGTTCGGCGCCGGACGCGGCGATCTCTATCTCGAGTTCCTGATCAAAACCGTCAAGCCGCTCATAGACAAACGGTATATGACGCTAACCGACCGCGCGCACACGGGTATCGTGGGCTCGTCGATGGGCGGCCTGATCAGTCTATACGCATTCTTCCGCCATCCTGACGTGTTCGGCTTTGCAGGCGTGCTCAGTCCATCACTCTGGCTCACCGAGGATGCCACCTTCGACTTCATCGAGCGCGCCCCTTTCTTTCCCGGTAGGCTCTATCTGGACGTCGGCACGCGCGAAGGCGAGCGACACGTCCTCAGCGCGCAGCGAATGCGCGATCTACTCGAGGCGAAGGGCTATCGCCAGGGACACGATCTGCTTTGGGTGGAGGACGAGATAGGGCATCACCACGAGGCGGCCTGGGCGCGCCGTTTCCAGATGGCGCTTCCCTTTCTCGTCCCGCCCGCCGAGCCCGCCCGCAGCGATCGCATCGCCAGGCTGATCGCCAGGACGGCGCGGGCCGTGAATGTCATCGAATCCCCCGAACAACAAGCTTTGCGTTTCCAACGGTGGCGCTCCAAAGGAGAGTGACGGACTCTCCCTGAATCGTGCGGTCGAGTCCCTTCTCGGATTTCGCGACGGTCTCGATAGGAGCGACCCACCGAGTTGCGCCTGGTGTGGCTTCGAGCTCGAGAGGACGGAAGAGCGAACATTCCGAGGTGAAGCGTGTGCCGGGGTCGAACGCCGATCCATCCCAGCTCCACATCACCGTGGTCGAGCCATCTTCCGAAAAACGAATCCGTTTTACCAGGGCGTCGCCGGTGCAGACGATCTCCACGGCGTCTTCTTCCTCAATCACCGCGAAGCTCATTGCCGCGCGCGCCCAGCTCTTGACCGGCTTATACGCCGCAAGCACATGCCGCTCCGCCGTTACCTCCGCGCCGAGCATCCGATCGACGAAGAGCGCGCGGTCGTCCAGATCGACAGGTGGGCGCTCGACCAGCGTCATCGCGCGCTCGAGATCATGGATGCTCGCCACGCCGCCGGGTTCCGCGTGCGGCGTAGCCGCGGCGTGGGAAGCTTCCTCCGCCGCGCGCGCCGCTTCGGCGAGAGCCGCGTCGTGGTACGCTTCCCAACGCCGGGTAAGAACATCGGCGTAGTTGATCCCAGCCTCGAAAATCGTGTACTCAACGACGGCGCCACCGCGGGCGGGCGACACGACCGCCGAGAAGCGCGACGAATGGACCCACACCTCGTCGCTTCCGTCTGCGTCGAAGTCCAATGTTTCGGCTGTCAGGCGTTCTCCGGCGCGGAGCACGCCTTCTGCACGCGCGAGATTCAGCCAGATTGCCTCGCGCAAGTGTGGGAGATAGAGACCCCCGAACACTCCATGCCACGACGCGTCGTTGCACTGCGCGCGGCCGATGGCGCGTCGCGCTTCGACCGGATCGCCGCGCCGGCGACAGAGTGCGGAGAGCGCCATCATTTTCTTGTGAGCGCGATTTGACTCGGGATACTTGACAAGGAAGTTCCGCCAATGCGCGCCGCGCACGAATGCGGTGTCGCCAGCCGCAAGGCGCTCGGCGCCCAGCTCCGTCTCGAGCGCGCCGAGCCTGTGGGCGGCGGCCGCGGGCAGCGACCATGTTTCCATCTCGCGGTACGAAGCGGTAGGCAGATACGCGAGCCCGCCGGGTCGCACCGCCTGAAGCGCCTCGGTGCAGGTGCTCATCACGATCTCCCCCGAATCCACCAACTTCTCCATCACGTTGAGGAAATCGCGCAGCCATCCCTTCTCGTATACCCACTCGCGCGTGCCGGGCCAGCCGCCAAACTTCTCGCCGTCGTCGGCAAAGAGCGCGAGTCGGTGGCCATCGGCGCGGAGATCGCGAACATAGTCCGCGATTTCCGTAGGCGGCCGAAAGGGAATCAGGTAGCGAAGGCGTTCGTCGATGGCGAGCACGTCGACGTATTTGCCGTCGCTCTCGGTGCGCCAGGGCACGTGCAGCTGATGACGCTCAAACCCGCTCACCAGAAAATGACGGTCGTCGACGAGCACGTAGCGCACACCCGAATCCGCGAGGTCAGCGGCGAGCTCTGGCTCCCATACCCGCTCGGTCAGCCACAGGCCGGTAGCGCTCACGCCGAAGCGCGACTTGAGCGCGTCTCGCATCCAAAGGATTTGCTCAACGCGGTCGTCGCGCGGCAGCGCCACGAGTACCGGCTCGTAGTAGCCGGAGAGCAGCAGCTCAACCTTTCCGGCCGCGACCAACTCGCCAACGAGATCGAGATAACTGCTGTGGCTCGACTCCAGCCACTCCAGCAGCGGACCCGACAGATGCATCACGATCGGAAAGAACTGCCGCTCCACGAACCGATCGAGCAGCGGACGGTAGACGTCGCGAGTGTGCTCTTCGAAGACGTATCCAAAGTTCCCGACAGGCTGATGCTGATGCACGCCAAATACGAATCGGAGGGGATCCTTCGCGGCCTCAGGCTGCGGGGAAGAGTCCAACTGCGTCTCCGACTGTTGCCTCATGCCCGGAGGGAAGCCGCCGGATGGTGCGGCTTCACCTTCGTGAGCCAGATGTCTCGTCCTGTGCCCTCCGCGGAGTCGTTGCTCCTGGCGTCGCCGATGCGAGCAAGCAGCCCCGCCTCGAGTCGCGCCGCATCCCCCGACAGCTCGATCGCGAAAGCGGCGTATCTGAGGACCTGGATAGTCTCGATTCGCGCGAGATCGTCGAAGAACCATGCGCACGATGTGAACATGCGGAGCGCGCCGCGCTCGATCTCGAGCAGCTCGGCCGCACGCTCTGTTCGGGCGCTATCAGCCGGTGGCTTGATTGATCGTGCCGCGAACGCCCGCGCCGCTTCCTCTGAAGAACCCATCACCTCGCCGTAGCGGTCGCGAACTTTCCAGGGATCTTCGGAGAAGATGTTCCGTCCTTCGCGCTCGAATATTTTGTGCAGCTCACCGGCCAGCCACTCGAGCGCATCGCGTAGAGGGCCGCGCCACGCCTGGCTGTTGGACTTTCCCGGCGTCATTCGGCACCCGCAGTCGGACCGCCACCGCTCGACGCCGTGAGTGCAGCTCCACGATGTCGGCGACACAAGGGCCGCGTCCTCACGCGGCGGATTCCTGGCCAGGAACGACGCAAAGTTCTCGATGCGGATATCTTCACGCTCGCCCACAATCCGAAAGGCGCGGGCGAGGGCCATCTCGCCGAAGTGGTGATGATGTCCAAAGGTCTCGCCGTCCGTCGCTGCCGCAGTGAGCTCGACTGCTTTGGACGACGTCTTGGCGCCACTGCCACGCGCGACACCAATCGCAGGAGTCGCTGGCGCGAGACGACTCGCGAGCAACGCACCGTCGGTGAGCAGGCGGCCGAATGCGATTTCTCCCGAGAGCACAGCGTCATATATACACAGCGCGAGCTCGCGACCGCGGCCGGCGCGAAAGCGCAGCGGTAGGCCGCTCGCCGAGCGTGACGCGACCTGGTGCGGCGCAAGCACCGTGAAGCGGATGCCTTCTTCAGCGAGCACCTCGAGCGTCTCTTCGTCGACTCCAGTCTCAGGCAGCCACATCCCTTCCGGCTCGCGGGCGAAGCGCCGCCGGAAATCGGCGATCCCCCACCGCACTTCCGTCACCTTGTCGCGTCGCGACGCGAGCGGGAGGATCGTATGGTGGTACGGCATCGCGATCGCGTTGCCATGTCCGAGCTTGACCGCACTCGACCGATCTGCTTCGATGATGGCGGCGTACGTCGCGGGCGCGCTCTTCTCCAGCCACTCGAAAAGCGTTGGCCCGACGTCGAAGCTCATCGCGGCGTACAGGTTGTCGCGGCTCGCGATGCTCCCGTCGGGACCGAGCACCCGCGCGCTGGCCATCGGCGCATAGCACTCGCTCTCGATGCGCTGATTCCAGTCGTGAAAGGGCGCGGCCGACGGTTCCCTATCCACCACGCCGGTCCATGGGCTCTCGCGAGGTGGCTGGTAGAAGTGGCCGTGCACCACCACCGATCGCGTCACGCGCGCAGGCACTCTTTCAACGAATCGAGAATGTTTGGGAAGATGGCGTCGCGAACTGCGAGCTCGGCCGCGAGGCGTCGCGCGCTCTCGAGATCGCCGTCACCGCCGCGCAGGCCGGCCATCAATTTCGCGCAGTCCGAGATGTGGAGGTTGATGCGCGCCTCCGCGTAGTCCGCGGCCTCGCCAGTGGTGATGATGAACTGCCAGTCGGACGACTGAGCGAGCAGCAGCTCGCGCGCGGCCTGTGCCAGCACCGAATGCTGCTCCGGCCGCCGTAGCGCGTCGGGCGCGAGGCGCCAAAACTCTTCCTCGAGCGGCCAGAGTTTTTCCCAGGTCCACTCGGTCTCCGGATTGATCCACATGCTCCAGTCACCGTCTTTCCCCCACGACCCGGCGCTCAGTCGCAGCGCGTCGTCGGAGCGCGCGCTGTCCAGGTGGGACGAGGCAGTGAGCGGTCGGACTCCGCCCTGTAAATCAATCTCCCGGTATAGCTCCTCGACAAAGTCGACGCCCTCGAACCACCAGTGCCCAAAGAGCTCGGTGTCGAAGGGGGCCACGATCAACTCGCCTCCCTGCAGCCGTACCGTGGCACCGACGCGGCCGAGCAGCTTCGCGAAGTGCTTCGCGTGACGCAGCACCTGCTTGCCCGCGAGCTCCGGCTCGTACGCCAGCTTGGCGCCGAGCCCCGCGGTCTCCGATGTGACGCGCCACATCTTGAGGCCACCGGGCTGCCTGATCTTGTGGAATTCGAGATACGCGCCGTCGCCGGGGTATCCGCCGTGGCGCGACCACACCTGCATGGAAGAGCGCGGGTCGCGGATGAGAGCGCGGGGAGCGATCCGCCGCCCGTGCTCGCCGATCCAGTAGGGACGATAAGGCGAGTGTAGTGCGCGGGGCTCTCTCATTTGCCGCGCTTGTATCATGTCGTGCGGCGACGTCGGAAGCTCCCCGTACACGCCGAGTGGCTGGCCCGCGCTCGCGAGGTGCGCGTCGACGAAGACGAATCGCACGCCGCCCTCCATCAGGAACGTCTCCAGGCCGTCGCGATACTTGTAAGCGCGAGCGCTCGT
This sequence comes from Gemmatimonadota bacterium, assembly GCA_003134685.1. Classification (GTDB taxonomy): domain Bacteria; phylum Gemmatimonadota; class Gemmatimonadetes; order Gemmatimonadales; family Gemmatimonadaceae; genus UBA4720. The sequence goes on from PLCA01000003.1 coordinate 138,518, forward strand.
GAGCGGCTGCCATGGTCCCGCCGGACGATAGGCGCACTCCGGCATCCAGAGCCCCGCCGCTCGCCGCCCGAACAGGCGCACGTGCTCGTCCCGGCCGACCGCCAGCTGAAAGCGGATGCTCTCGTCCCGCGCCAGCAACGGCAGGAACCCATGCGTCGCCGCCGATGTGATCAGCTCGAGTCGTCCGTTCTCTTCCAGCTTCCTGAACGCGCCGAGAATTCCACCGTCGAGCGACTCATGGAGCTCGAGAAGACGCTTCAGCCGATCGCGCCAGTAGCGGGCGACCGGAATCAGGGGCGCGTCGTAAGTGTTGCGCATCTCGACTTCGGCTTCGTCGCACGCGCCGAGTCGCTGCTGGAAGAACTGGTGCAGCTCGCTCTCGAAGACCGGACTCGCCAGCTGGTTCGCGAGGATCGGCGTGATGCCCACGGTCACGGGCGCGGCGATATCCTCTTCCGCGAGCGCTTGCAGCGAATCGACCAGAGGCAGATAGGAGTCCACAGCCGCTTCGCAGATCCAGTCGCTGCCGTGCGGCCAGCGCCCGTGATTGAGCACGTAAGGCAGGTGGCTGTGGAGCGCGAGGACGAAATCCATGGCGACGGCTCAGTGCTGGGGATTGGCCGCCGCGAGCGCGCGGCGATAGAGCTGAACGTAGCGGCTCGCCGAGCTTTCCCATCCGAAGTCGCGGCCCATCGCCTCGTACATGCGGGGCACCCATGCCTCCTGATCCTGGTAGCGCTGCAGCGACCGGCCGATCGCCTGGTCGAAGGCGCCCGGCGTGAACGCATCGAACAGGAACCCGGTGGCGTCGTCGTGCACGGTATCGCTGATTCCGCCGACACGTCTGCCTATGATAAGGGCACCGTAGCGCTGCGCACGCATCTGCGTCAGCCCGCAGGGCTCGTACTCCGATGGCATGAGCAGCAGGTCGCAGCCGGCGATCAGCCGGTGCTCGACGTTGTCCGTGAAAGTGAACTCCGAGCTCACGTGCTGCGGACGCCTGGCGGCGATGCTTCTGAGCTGCGCCTTGTAGCGCTCATCACCCGCACCCAGAAATACGAACTGCGCGTCGAGCACGTTCAGCGCGCCGCTGGCGAGAATGATGTCGAATCCTTTCTGCTTTACCAGTCGGCTGCACATACCGAAGATCGGGACACGCTTGCGTTGCGGCAACCCGAAGGTGCGCTGCAGCGCGGCCTTGCACGTCGCCTTGCTCGACGTGTCTCGGCGGGTGAAGTTCGCGGCGATCTGTGTGTCCGTAGCTGGATTCCAGATGCTCTGGTCGATTCCGTTCGTGATTCCCTGGAATCGATCGCCCATCGACGTGAACACGGAGTGGAGACCGAATCCTCCCTCGGGCGTACGCAGCTCGTCGGCATGGCTCGGGCTTACGGTGACTGCGAGGTCGCAGAAGGCGAGACCGCCCTTGAGGAGGTTCACCTTCCCGTACCACTCGAGCTGATGGTAGTTGAACGTCTCGGGAGGAATTCCAAGATCGCCGATGACCGCCGGCGAAAAGTGCCCCTGGTAGCCGGCGTTGTGGACCGACATGATGGCCGGCGTCCCGCTAAAGCGCTGGCGCAGATCGCCGTACGATCGCATGTAGACGAGCGCGAGCGCAGAGTGCCAGTCGTGCGCGTGCACCAGCACCGGGCCCTTCACCAGCATCGAGATCGCCTCGAGCGCGGCACGCGTGAAGAGGGCGAAACGGCGGGGATTGTCCGGGTAGTCGGCGCCGCGTTCCACGTAGATTCCTTCGCGGTCGAAATACCCGGGATGATCGACGAAGATGATCGTGGGACCGCTGTGAACGTCGGCGTCGCGGAAGAAACGGACCTGCTCCCGGCGCGGACCGACGTACACGGTGATTGGCTCTCCGACCTGTATGAGGTTCTTGGCGGCGCTGCGCACCGTCCGGTAGAGCGGGATCATGACGACGACCGAGATTCCCTGCTTCGTCTGGATCGTCGCGAGGCCCCGGACCGCCTCGGCGAGTCCGCCGGTGCGCGCGTACGGGGTGTATTCCGCCGTGAGATGAACCACTGTGACGCCATCGCCCGCTGCCGACCGGAGCGGTGATGCACGGGTGGTTCCTCTGGGACGCGCTGGCGGTCTGGGCACTGTTGTCAGCCGGTTGGTGGATCGTCCGGGGTCGCCGCGCCCGTCATCGAAGGGACGTAGTAACCTTCCACGTACTCCTCGAGCATGCGGCGCGCCGTAAACTTCTGGCCGGCGACGCGTACGGCGTTCTTCATCATCTTCACCCACTCACGCGGGATTCCCTCGGTCCTGTCATAGAAGCGTGGAATCACCTCGTTCTCGAGGAGCGAATACAGGTGATTCGCCGTCTCTTCGTCCGCCATGTCGTCGCTCGAGGCGGCCGGGATCGCCCAGCCGTTCGTTCCGTCGAACCCTTCCTCCCACCAGCCGTCGATCGTGCTCAGCTGCGGAACCCCGTTGAGCGCCGCCTTCATCCCGCTCGTGCCCGACGCCTCGAGCGGAACCTTGGGCAGGTTCAGCCAGAGATCCACGCCCTGCACGAGCAGATGACCGATGTGCATGTCGTAGTCTTCCAGGAACGCCACGCGTCCTTCGAAACGTGGATCCCGCGTGAATTGGTGAACGGTCTGCAGCACTTGCTTGCCTGGGGTGTCCTCGGGATGTGCCTTGCCAGCGAATATTATCTGCACCGGTCGCGACGAATTCACCAGTAGGGCCCGCAGCCGCTCGACATCGCGGAATATGAGATTGGCGCGCTTGTAGGTCGCAAACCGCCGCGCAAACCCGATCGTAAGCGCGTGCGGGTCGAGCAGGAGGCCGGAGCCCACCAGCTGTGCGGCCTCGTGCGAGCGGATCGTGAATGCGTGCCTGGCTTCCTCGCGTACGAGCCGCATGAGCGCGCGCTTGAGGTCCAGATGAACGCGCCAGAGCTTGGTGTCGTCGATCGAAAGCACCCGGTCCCACACGCCCGGCTCGGAATCGTGCGCGGCCGAGTGGGACCCGAGCCGCTCGTCGAGAAGCGCCATTACCGGATTGGCCATCCATGTTGCCAGATGCACGCCGTTCGTGACGTGCCCGATCGGTACAGAGCTGGCGTCGCGGCCCGGCCAAAGCGCCTTCCATAGCTCGCGCGTCACCACGCCGTGCCGGCGAGAGACCGCGTTCACGCGCCGGGACAGCCGGATCGCCGTCGACGTCATGTGGAAAGTGTTGTTACCGGGGGCCGGGTGCTTGCCGATCGCGAGGAACTTGTCGGCGTCGATGCCCATCTCCTCCCACACCGGGCCGGTGCAGCTCGTGATCTGCTCGCGGGCGAAGATGTCGTGCCCCGCGGGAACCGGCGTGTGCGTCGTGAAAGTGCTCGCCGCGCGCACGTTGCTCACCGCTTCGTCAAATGGCATTCCACCAACGGTGAGCTCGCGCAAGCGCTCTACCAACATGAACGACGCGTGGCCTTCGTTCGCGTGCCACGCCGATGGGTCATAGCCGAGCGCGCGGAGCACGCGCACTCCGCCGACGCCGAGCAGCCACTCTTGGCGGAGCCGTAGCGCTGGCCCGCCCGCGTAGAGCTTGCTCAGGAGGTCCCGGTCGTCCGCGTGATTCTGCTCGAGGTCGGTGTCGAGGAGAATGATGGGCGTCCGTCCCACCATCAGGCGCGACGCACGCACGCGGACATCGCGCCCGAACGTATTGACCACGGCGAGATAGGGCTCTCCGCCAGGCCCCGTCAACGCGGTAATCGGGGTCCGCGCCGTGTCGAAGTTGACGTTGGTGTCCTCCTGCCACCCGTCGATCCGGATGCGCTGATCGAAGTAGCCCTCGCGATAGAGAATGCCCACACCGACAAGTGGGACGCCGAGATCAGACGCCGCCTTGCAGTGATCGCCCGCGAGCACGCCGAGCCCGCCGCTGTAGATCGGCACTGAGCTGTGCACGCCGAACTCGGCGCAAAAATAGGCAATCGTCTTTCCTCGCAAATCGGGATGCGTGCGGCTGAACCAGGTCTCGTCGAACGATGTCTCGGCGGCGAGCCAGCGCATCACCGCATCGTATCGCTCGAGAAAGAGCGGGTCCGCCGCGAGCGCGATCAGCCGCGCCGGATCGATGTTCCTGAGCAGATCGGCGGGATTGTGGCGGTAGAGGTGCCAGAGGTTTTCGTCGATGCTGCGGAACAGGGCGCGAGCTTCGCGGTGCCAGCTCCACGCCAGATTGTTCGCGACGTCGGCCAGGCCGCGAATGCGCTCGGGAGTGGCGGGCGGGGTCTCTGCTACCATCGGAAGGATTGGGAGGGCTGGAGTTTAATTGTGCAGCGTAGCGCCCGCTGCAGCACCGCGTGGGGCTGACGTGCGTTGTCGTTGAATTAAGGCGTTTTTCGGCGGCACAGCTAGGCATTCGCACCGACTTCCTGCGCGGTTGTCTCTTTGTGAAATCTTTGTAGCCGCTCCCCCCTTCTTTGTGCGGCCTTAATGACTGCGCTCGTATCATGTGATCCGAACCCCGGGCCCGTTGAATCTCCCCGGTTTCCTGAGGAGCACATGATCGATCTGCTGTACATCGCTCTCACGCTGTTTGCATTCACCGCGCTGATAGCCTACGTGCGCGGATGCGCCGCGCTCGGCCGCGAAGACAACACTGACCCGCGGGGAAAAGATGAACGCTGAGAACATCGTCGCCGCAGTCGCGACGATCCTGCTGCTCGTCTACCTGTTCTATTCGTTGCTTCGTCCGGAGAAGTTCTGATGACAGCGAACGGTTGGGTCCAGATCCTCTTCTTCTGTGTCGTGCTGTTCGCGATCACGAAGCCGATGGGCATTTACATGCTCAAGGTCTTCGACGGCTCTTATCGTTGGCTCGGATTCCTCGAGCGTCCGATTTACCGCATCTGCGGCATCGATGAAAAGGAAGACCAGCACTGGACGAGTTATGCCGTGGGCATGCTCCTGTTCAGCGCCGTCACGATGCTGGTCACCTATGTCGCGTTGAGGCTGCAGGGCACGCTTCCACTAAACCCGCAGCACTTTCCTGGCGTCGTGGACAGACAATCGTTCGAGACGGCGGCGTCTTTCGCGACGAACACCAATTGGCAGTCGTATTCCGGCGAGTCGACGATGTCCTATCTCTCGCAGATGTCGCAGCTGGCGATGCACAACTTCGCGTCGGCCGCGGTTGGAATTGCCATCGCGATCGCCGTCATTCGCGGAATTTCAAGGCGGTCGGCCGGCAGGATCGGCAACTTCTGGGTCGATACCATAAGGGGCACACTCTACATCCTGATCCCCTTCGCGTTCGTGCTGGCCCTGCTGATGGTGCAGCAAGGAGCGATTCAGAACTTCAGCCCGTACCTCACGGTCCCGACGCTAGAAGGAGCCAAGCAGACGATCGCGATGGGTCCCGTCGCCAGCCAGGAAGCCATCAAGCAGCTCGGCACCAACGGCGGTGGATTCTTCAACGCCAACTCCGCGCACCCGTTCGAGAACCCGACACCTTGGTCCAACTTCCTGCAGATGATCGCGATCTTCGTGATTCCGGCAGGTTTGACCTACACGCTCGGCCGAATGGTGAAGCATCAGCGGCACGGATGGGCTGTGTGGGCCGCGATGTTCATTCTCTTCTTCGCGGGCACCACAACGGCCTACTGGGCCGAGGCCCGCGGTAATCCCATCCATGCCGCTGAAGGACTCGACGTCAAGGCTTCATCGCTCCAGTCCGGCGGCAACATGGAAGGAAAGGAAGTCCGCTTCGGAATCGCGAATTCCGCCCTCTTTGCCGTGATCACGACGGACGCATCATGCGGAGCTGTGAACGCGATGCATGACTCCTTCACCGCGATCGGCGGAATGGTTCCGCTCGTCAACATCCAGCTCGGTGAGGTGGTGTTCGGGGGCGTGGGAGCGGGAATGTACGGCATGCTATTGATGGTAATCCTCACGGTGTTCATCGCCGGCCTGATGGTCGGACGCACTCCCGAATACCTGGGCAAGAAAATTCAAAGCCGTGAGATCCGCATGGTGATGCTGGCCGTCCTCGCGTCTCCGCTGGTCATTCTCGGATTCACGGCGATTGCCAGCGTGCTTCCGGCCGGCCTCAAGGGTCTCAACAATTCGGGCCCGCACGGATTCTCCGAAATCCTGTACGCGTACACCTCTGCGTTCGGCAACAATGGGAGCGCTTTCGCCGGTCTCACCGGCGGCAGCTACTTCTACAACACCACGCTCGGCATTGCCACGTTAATCGGTCGCTTTGCGGTGATCGTTCCCGCTCTCGCGCTCGCCGGATTCCTTTCTGAGCGAAAAGTGGTAGCCGAGTCAGTGGGGACGTTCCCAGTAGCGACGCCGCTGTTCGTGGGTCTGCTTATCAGTGTCATCCTGATCGTCGGCGCTCTCACCTTTTTCCCTGCACTCGCTCTCGGGCCGATCGTTGAGCACTTCCTCACGTCGGCGAGGGTCCTTTTCTAATGGCCGCTCTCACTCATTCGTTGTTCGATCAGAAGTTGATGACCATCGCGGCGCGTGATGCCTTCCGCAAACTTTCGCCGCGCCACATGGTCCGCAACCCAGTCATGTTTGTGGTGCTCGTCGGGAGCGTGCTCACGACGCTCTCGCTCGTTCACACGATTGTGACGGGCGGCGGCTCGATCGGCTTCACCCTTCAGATCTCGCTCTGGCTCTGGTTCACCGTTCTGTTCGCGAACTTCGCGGAGGCAATGGCGGAGGGCCGGGGCAAGGCACAGGCTGACTCATTGCGCAAATCGCGCCAGGAGGCAATGGCAAAACTGCTTGCCGACCCGAGCAATCACCTCGATTTCGAGCTGGTGCCAGCCACCAAGCTTCGGACCGGCGACTACGTGATCTGCGTTGCGGGGAATGTCATTCCTGGCGACGGAGAAGTCGTCGAGGGCGTCGCATCAGTCGACGAATCGGCAATCACGGGCGAAAGTGCTCCGGTCGTTCGCGAATCAGGCGGCGACCGCTCTGCCGTCACCGGTGGTACCAAGGTCCTCTCCGACTGGTTGATCATTCGGATCACGGCCAATCCGGGAGAGACGTTCATCGATCGCATGATTGCGCTGGTCGAAGGCGCGACGCGGCAGAAGACGCCGAACGAGATCGCACTGACGATCCTCCTGTCGGCGCTCACGATCATCTTCATGCTCGCCGTCGTGACTCTTCAGCCATTCGCCATATATGCGGGAACGTCGCTGAGCGTGCCGGTTCTCGTCTCGCTGCTCGTCTGCCTCATTCCCACGACTATCGGCGGGCTCCTCTCGGCGATCGGCATCGCCGGCATGGACCGGCTCATTCAGCAGAACGTGATCGCGGTGAGTGGACGCAGCGTAGAGGCGGCCGGTGACGTCAACACACTGCTCCTCGACAAGACCGGTACGATAACGCTGGGGAATCGGCAGGCGGTCGAGTTCTTCCCGGTCCCCGGCACGACCGTCGAACAGCTCGCGGACCGCGCGCAGCTCTCCTCGCTACCTGATGAAACTCCAGAAGGCCGCAGCATCGTCGTCCTGGCGAAAGAGCGCTTCAAGCTCCGTGGCCGGGAAGTCGGAGCTGGCGAGGGTCACGGCGAGATGAAGTTCGTCCCGTTCTCGGCAGCGACAAGAATGAGTGGGGTCGATTTCAACTCGACCATGCTCCGTAAGGGCGCGGGCGACTCGATCGCCAAATGGGTGCGTGAGAATGGAGGCACCGTTCCGCGCGAGATCGACGCGATCGTCGAGCGCATTTCGCGGGAAGGCGGGACGCCACTCGTTGTCGCCGAAAGCGAGCACGGCAAAGCACGTGTTCTCGGCGCGATTTATCTCAAGGACATCGTGAAAGGCGGGATGCGCGAGAGGTTCGACCGTCTCCGCGCAATGGGTATTCGCACGATCATGATCACAGGAGACAACCCGCTCACGGCGGCCGCTATCGCAAAGGAAGCGGGCGTCGATGATTTCCTCGCTGAGGCGAAGCCTGAAGACAAAATGCAGCTGATTCGCCGCGAACAGAGCGGCGGACGTTTGGTCGCAATGACTGGCGACGGCACCAACGACGCACCGGCCCTTGCTCAGGCCGATGTTGGAGTCGCGATGAACACCGGCACCCAGGCGGCGCGCGAAGCCGGCAACATGGTCGACCTCGACTCGAACCCGACCAAGCTGATCGAGATCGTGGAGATCGGGAAACAGTTGCTGATGACGCGCGGATCATTGACGACGTTTTCGATCGCGAACGATGTCGCCAAGTACTTCGCGATCATTCCTGCTCTCTTTCTGGCCACCTATCCCGCCCTTGGCGCGCTAAACCTGATGCGCCTTCACTCGCCTCAGTCCGCAATTCTGGCCAGCGTGATCTTCAATGCGCTGATCATCATCGCCCTGATTCCCTTGGCGCTGCGCGGCGTGAAGTATCGCCCGGCACCCGCGGGGATCATCCTGCGCCGAAACCTGGTCATCTACGGCATCGGCGGCATCATCATCCCATTCATCGGCATCAAGCTCATCGATGTCATTCTCGTTTTCGTCCACGCAGTTTAGCGGACGCTCATTCCATGATAAGAAATCAACTTCGGCCCGCCATTCTCCTCACCCTCGTTTTCATCGTCGTCACCGGCCTCATCTATCCGGGAGTTGTGACGGCTGTCGCACGGCTGGTGTTTCCGAATCAAGCCAGCGGATCACTCGTGACGGTGAACGGTCAGGTAATCGGCAGCAGACTCATCGGGCAACAGTTCACACAGCCCTGGTACTTTCACCCACGGCCGTCCGCAGCTGGTAGCGGATACGACCCGACTGCATCGGGCGGCACAAACAAGGGACCAACCGACAGAAAGCTTGCGGATACGCTCATCGCCGGCGCAATCGCACAGGCGGAAAGTGCCGGTGTGCCGAAGGGAAGGATCCCGACGGATATGGCGACCTCGTCAGCCTCGGGGCTCGATCCCCACATTTCACCCGCCAACGCCCTGTTCCAGGTGGCTCGAGTGGCGGCTGCCCGCGGAGTCGACAGCACGCAAGTGCGAGATCTCGCGCTCCACTACGTGGAGTCCCGCCAATTCGGTTTCCTCGGCGAGCCCCGAGTTAACGTGCTCGCGCTCAACCTCGCGCTGGATAATGCGTTTCCCCGTCCAGCTTCCGCGCGCAAGTAGCGCGCTCTCCTCAATTCGCCAACTCCATGAAGAATATGACGTTTTTTCGAATTATTCCGATGTTGCCGTTTGCATTTGCCGGACAAATAGCCTCGGCTCAAACGCCTGGACCGTCCGCGGCAGCTCCCGCGGCGCACGACACTGCGGCCGCTCACTCGTCGCCTGACACGGCGGTCACAGTCTCTTTCGGTGGCTTCGTCGACAACTACTACGCTTATGATTTTGGCCGTCCAGTGAATTTCGACCGGCCCTTTACTACTCAGGCGGTGCGACACAACGAATTCAACGTGAATCTCGCCTGGGTTGAGGTCAAAGTCACCGGCCTGCGTGTACGGGGCCGGCTGGCGCTCCAGGCCGGGACGTCGGTGCAATCGAATTACGGCGGAGAGCCCGCTATTGGAACGGTCAGCGGCCCGAGCCTCTCGCGGTTCATTCAGGAAGCAGTTGGGGGATATCAGATCGCCCCAACTTTGTGGGTGGACGGAGGAATCTTCCTCTCTCACATCGGTATGGAAAACTGGACCTCTCGCGATAACCCTACCTACACTCGCTCTCTGAGCTTTGACTTCACGCCGGCCTATGAGAGTGGAGTGAAACTTACGTGGCAGGCGACGCCCAAACTGAGTGCGCTGATCACCGTTGTGAACGGCTGGCAGAACATTTCGGAGAACAATCAGGACAAAGCGGTAGGCGCCCGGCTCGACTACGCGCGAAGCTCGAGTACGACGTTCTCCTACTACAACTTCGTAGGCAATGAGGTGTCTTCAAGCCGTCTTCGCGTCTTCAACGGAGTGGGATTCAAGAGTGGCCTGACCTCCGCCTTCACGCTGCAAGGCAATGTCGACTACGGTACACAGCAGCAGGCGGGGACCGGGAGCTCCTCGTGGTGGTCAGCTGGCCTCATCGGCAAGCTGCAAGTGACACCGGTTGTTGGAATCTCCGGGCGCGCCGAGCGGTATCAGGATCCGGATCAGGTCATAGTCGTCACGGGATCCCCGGACGGATTCCAGGCGACCATGGCCTCTCTGGGGCTCGATGTCTCCCCACTCGGCAACACGCGCGTTCTCTGGCGAAGTGAGCTGCGTGGAACATGGGCTGGCGATCCGATCTTTCCCAACCGTTCGGCCTCGACTGGAGTATCCAAAAGCAACACACTCCTTGTAACTTCCTTGGCACTCACCTTCTGAGAGGCTCCGCAGCGCATGCCCGACGACCTCGAACAGGGACACGGGAATGCGGCTGCGCCGGTAGATAGGCGGGTAGCGCCGCGCCCGGAAACGTCGGAATTCGTCGAGCTCCTCAAGAGCCGCGAGCGGGGGAAGCTCAAGGTATACATCGGCTCCGCGGCGGGGGTCGGCAAGACATACCGCATGCTTCAGGAGGCGCACGATCTACGGCGACGCGATATCGACGTCGTCATCGGATTCATTGAGACTCACGGGCGCGCTGAGACTGCATCGCAGTTGGGGGATCTGGAAGTCGTTCCGCGCCGTCAGATCGCGTATCGCGGGGTGACGCTCGAAGAAATGGACGTCGACGCGGTGATTGCCCGCGCACCCGGAGTGGTGATCGTCGACGAGCTCGCGCACACCAACGTGCCCGGCTCCCGTCACGCCAAGCGCTGGCAGGACGTGGAGCTTCTCCGCGATGAAGGAGTCAGCGTCATTTCGGCCGTCAACGTCCAGCACCTCGAATCCCTCAACAACATCATCGCCGAGACACTCGGCGTAACGGTCCGCGAGACGATACCTGATTGGGTCGTGACGGACGCCGACCAGGTCGTGAACCTCGACATCAGCGCCGAAGACCTACGGCAGCGACTGACCGACGGAAAGATCTACGCGGCTGAAAAGATTCCCGCGGCGCTGGCGAATTTCTTCACCGAGGAGAATCTCACCACACTTCGCGAGCTGGCGCTCCGCGAAGTGGCCAGCAACGTCGATCGTCTCAGGGAGAGCATCACCCGCGGCGAAATACACAAGACGCCGCAATCGGTGCGCACGGTCGACAGGATTTTGGTCGCACTCCCGAGTCGTCTGACACTGACCGAGGAGCTGCTGCGGACGTCGAGCCGCATTGCTGGACGCCTCAATCTCGACTGGTACTGCGTCTACGTGCAGACGCCCGATGAAAGGGCGGATCGCATTGACGCGACGGTGCAGCGGAAGCTGGTCGACAACATTCAGAAGGCCCAGAGCATGGGCGCTGAGGTCGTTAAACTGGAGGGGACAGACGTAGCTGCAACTCTCTGCCAGTTCGCGGTCGAGCACGGCGTGACGCTCATCGTCGCCGGACAATCGAGACGAAGCTGGTGGCAGCACATCACGCGCAGTTCGGTAATTGACAAGCTCGTGAACAACACCATGGATATCGACATACTGGTTGTTTCGTTCAACGACCAGGATCCTAACAAGGCTCGGCGCCCGTGAAGATCTCGCACCGGCTGTTCCTCGGGGTGATACCGTCGGTCGTGGGACTCTTCACGGTCGCGGGCCTCGCCTACTGGGGTCAGTACCATCACGCGGCACCGGAAATGGTCGTTTGGGCCGCTGGCGCCGCGACGATTATCTCACTCGTCGTAGCGTGGCGGGAAACGCGCTACGTCGCGCGCCGAGTCGAGCGTCTCGCTTCCACGAAAGGTGGAGACGAAAAGGTGGACGAGCTGGATGTCATCGAGCAGCGAGTCGAATCGCTCGGAGAAGCGGCAACGGCGGCCAAAGCAGACGCGGCCCGCGCCGCGGAAGACGCGGGGCGACGTAACATTGAGTACGCCACGCTTCTCGCTGAAGCCGCGACCTCGGCGTCGAAGCAGCTCGCCGAAGCGCGCCTGTCTCTGCACGTGCTGCAGGACAATCATTTCGGCGAGCTGAACGACAACCAGGAAGAGATGATCGGCGCCGCGCGCGAGGCGACGGAGGCGGCGGAGGTGGAGCTGGTTCACCTCCGCGAAATCGCGGACATCGACCGCGGAGCTTTGACACTCCGCCGGGACCTGGTGAAACCCGGCGAGCTAATCAAGTCGCTGCTGCCAATACTTAACGCGCAGGCAACAAGGCAGGGCGTCCGGATCCTCTCCGAGCTGGAGCCTGCATTGCCCCGAGTGGTCGGCGACCGCGGAAGACTGCAGGACGCCCTTGGATTGATACTCAAGGACGCGGTACGCTACGCCATCCCCGGAACGTCGGTCTCGATTCATGCGGCAAGCGAGCCGACGAGGATCAAGATCATAGTGAACCATGGTTCTCCGCACTCGTACACCGGGGACGTCGCGCTCGCGGACAGACTGATCGCCGCACAGGGCGGATCGGTGACGCACCAGCCAGAGGGGACAACGATCTCATTGGAGCGGGCAGGTGTGAGGAGCACGACTCCAGGGTAGATTCTTGGCCGCAGGTCCGGATTAAACCGCCGCTGGTATTTCCCAAAACAATCTCCCCATCTGATGCGCAAGCTTTTACAAGGGCTCCTGTTGCTGTTCGCCGCTCTTCCCCTCGCCGCGCAGCAATCCAGGCCCTTCGACTTCTCCATCAAGAACATCATGCGCGGGCCGGAGCTGTACGGCCGCCAGCCCGACAACGTCCGCTGGAGCGCCGACAGCAGGTGGATCTACTTCACCTGGCTCGAGCCGGGCACGGATTGGCGGGAGACGCCGAAACAGTTCCGCGTCCGCGCGGTCCCAGCCGCAAAACCCGAACGAGTCTCGATTCAGCAAGTCGATTCGACCGGCTATCGGTTCGCGCCGAGCGAGAGATCGCACAACGGCAGGTATTCAGTAGTCGAGTTCAACGGCGACCTGTTCATCAACGATCTCACGGCCGGCACGATCAGGCGCCTCACCCAAACGGTCGAAGCAGAGCACAGTCCGCAGTTCTCGGCCAATGACAGAGAGATCTTTTTCGTTCGTAGCAACAACATCTACTCGATCGATCTGTCCTCCGGCTTCCTGCGGCAGGTGACCGATATCCGGCAGGGGCCCGCGCCGGCGGACTCGTCGCGAGCACAGGGACAGCGTGGACGCCTCGAGCAGCAGCAGCGCGACCTGTTCGAGTCAGTGCGCGACCGCATTCGCGCCGACAGCATCGCGCGCCTGGATCGACTGCAGCGCGACTCGCTCGGCCTCAGACCCGTTTATCTGCAGAGCACGGAGCAGGTCGCAGACTTCTCGATCTCGCCCACCGGCACGTCGCTGCTGATCACGACCCGTACTCCGGCCGCTGGAAACCGGACGACCGACATTCCGCAGTACGTCACCCGCACGGGGTATACCGAGGAGCTTCGAGTTCGCACCAAGGTCGGCGATGCCGAGCAGCGAGGACGTGTCGCGCTCATCACGCTTCCGGCGGCGACCGTCACCTGGCTCAAGACTTTTTCCTCGGACACGACCACCGGCGCCTTCGACCTGCTCGGCTGGAACGACGCGGGAACGAGAGCGGTGCTCTACGCCTACAGCGGCGACAACAAGACGCGTCTCCTCCAGACCGTAGATCCGGCTGGAAAGCTCACGACGCTGGAGGAGGCCCGCGACACGGCGTGGATCGGCGGCCCCTGCAGCGAGTGCGGAGGCTGGTACGGCGGCGGTGCGGGCCGCGTCTGGTACGTCTCCGAAGCCGATGGATTCTCTCACCTCTATACGATCTCGCCCGACGGAACCGGAAAGCAGCAGCTGACCAGGGGCAAATGGGAGGTACGCGAAGTCACGGTCTCGCCCGACGACCGCTGGTTCCATCTGCTGACGAACCAGGTTTCCCCTTTCGAGCAGCATCTCTATCGCATGCCGACCGCGGGCGGCCCGATGGAGAAAATCACGACCCGAGTCGGGAAGCACAACGCGGTCGTATCACCGGATGGCCTGCTCGTCGCCGATGTCTACTCGTACGTGAATCGTCCGCCCGATCTGTTTCTGCTGAACGACAGGCCGGGTGCCGAGATGTCGCAGCTGACCGTGTCACCGAGCGCGGAGTGGCTGTCGTTTGCGTGGATCGTACCGGAGATCGTGCTGATTCCGGCGTCCGACGGCGTCCAGGTGCCCGCGCACATTTACAAGCCGAGCGACGTGCACGCGCAGCCGAATGGAGCAGCGGTGATTTTCGTGCACGGCGCCGGATACCTGCACAACGTGGGGAATTTCTGGTCCGAGTACCCGCGCGAGTACATGTTCAACCAGTTTCTCGCGTCGAAGGGCTACACGGTCGTCGATCTCGATTATCGCGGGTCCGATGGGTATGGGCGCGACTGGCGGACAGCGATCTACCGGCACATGGGTGGGCGGGACCTCCAGGATCAGGTGGATGCGTCCAAATACCTGGTCCAGAGCGTCGGAGTTGACCCCAAGCGCATCGGCATCTACGGCGGCAGCTACGGCGGGTTCATCACGCTTATGGCCCTGTTTACGGAGTCTCCCCACTTTGGCGCGGGCGCGGCCTTGAGGAGCGTCACCGACTGGGCGCACTACAATCAGGGTTATACCTCAAACATCCTCAATCTTCCGCAAAACGATACGCTGGCGTACCGTCAATCGTCACCTATTTACTACGCGCAAGGTCTGCAGGATCCGCTGCTGATGGCGCACGGGATGGTAGACACCAACGTCCATTTTCAGGATATCGTAAGGCTCACCCAACGGTTCATCGAGCTCGGCAAAACGCGGTGGGAGCTTGCGGCGTATCCGGTCGAGGATCATGCGTTCGTAAGACCCTCGTCGTGGGCGGACGAGTACCGCCGCATCTACGAGTTGTTCGAAAGATATTTGCCGGCTCGTAATTCATCCAAATGATCAACTACCTCACCTCAATGTTTAATCGCGCCGCCTCCATGGTCCGAGCAGTGCTCGGCGTTCCTGATTACGAGCGCTACCTTGGGCACATGCGCTCCGCTCATCCCGGCGATCGGATAATGACCGAGACCGAATTCCGGCACACGCGTATGAACGACCGCTACAACAAGGCGGGATCGAAGTGCTGCTGAAGCCGTAGCTGTGCAACAACTGATTCGGTTGGCGTCTCCACTGAGACCTCAACCGAGTCAGAAAATGAAAGCACTAGCCTTGCTCGTTATCGCCGCCTGCGCCCTCACCGGGTGTGGCGGCGATTCTCCTTCCGCGGCCGATAGCAGCGGTGTCGCCACCAACAGACAGGACGCTCTTTCCAAAGCACTGGGCCAGCGCGCCGGAGCGCCAGCTCCCGGCTTGCCGGCCAGACAATCCGGCGCCCTGAGCGGCTTCGTAGCGGATGCCGCGACGGCCACGTCCAACATCGTTGCCGAATCCCGGGCGCCCTCGACCGACGGAGGGGCATCACAGGAGAACTCCGGCCCCGACGCACTTCAAGGTGTGAACGGTGCCGCCGCGATCGCGCCCACAATGGTGATTCGGAACGGCCAGGCATTCATCGAAGTGGACAAGGTCGATCCGGCCATTCTCAAAATTCGCCAGCTCACTGCCCAGGTCGGAGGCTACATCACCAACTCCTCGATCAGCGGGGGCCGCGACCAGCTTCGGCAGGCGACGCTCGAGCTCAAGATTCCCGCGCTCAAATACGATCAGGCAGTGGGATCTCTATCCACGATCGGAAGAGTCGAGACCGTCAATACCACGGCCGAGGACGTCGGCGAAGAGTTCGTCGATGTCACGGCTCGCGTGAGCAACGCACGGCGTCTCGAGGACCGACTGATCAACTTGCTTTCCACCAGAACCGGGAAGCTCGACGAAGTTCTGCGCGTCGAGCACGAGTTGGCGCGCGTGCGCGAAGAGATCGAGCGATACCAGGGGAGACTTCGTTATCTGAGCTCGCGCGCTGCGATCAGCACGCTCACCATCACCGTCCACGAGCCGGTGCCGATACTGGGCAACAGACCGGGCGAGAATCCGATCGCCGCGGCGCTGAATCGCGCCTGGAGGAACTTCGTTGCGCTCGTCGCCGAATTTGTCGCGTCGCTTGGAATCGTCATCCCGCTAGCTCTCGTCGCCGTGGCCGGATGGATGGGTTACCGGCGCTGGAAAAGGCGCTAGGTCAGCGCGTGAGATCCCGATTGTACCACCACAGAGTCCTGGACAAGGCCGAGTACCCCATGTTCAGATGCTGGACGCCCCACGCAACTGCGAGGGAGCCCGCGACGATGAGGATCGGACTGGCCGCGTTGTTCGAGCTGTTACTCGTGAGAATCGCGCCGACCACCACCGTGGTCGCTCCCAGGACGCCTACGAGAGATCCGCGTAAGTTGTTCGTCTTGAACTCGCGGGCTGCCGTCACCGCCTGCGGCGACGATCCGACCAGCTGGGTCACGTCGAAGCTTCGGAACAATCCGGCGGTGCCGATTACGGGTCCCTCGGCTCCGCGAATGATGTAAGCGCTGCCCCAACGCGACTCGAAGCGCAGCGCCTGAGCGTCGTAGCTGTGGGACGAATCGCTCTGCGGGCGAGTGCGCGCAGGACCTGCGACGTTTCCTGATTCCGAGTTTGCAACGGGCGGCGCCGCATGACTTGTCGTCTGCGCGCCGGCCGTCGCTCCACTAACAGTGGCGCCAATCAGCAGCGCCCGAAAAAATGTCGAATTCATTGAACCTCATTGATAGCCCGTTTGTCCTTTACAGACGACTGAGCGACCCGAGGAACACATCGCGGTAGAGCTACTTCAGATCACGATTGTACCACCAGATTGCCCTGGCAAGGGCTCGATGCGCGGTCTCCAGCTTAACCCCTCCAACGGTGATCAACGAGACGCTCACAATGGTCAACGAGGTGGGAACCGCGCGGTTCAAGCCGGAAATTCGAGAGGCTCCTATCGCGGCGCCAAGAGTCGCTATTCCAAGAGATGCCAGCCACGTCCCCGGGCGGTAGTTTCGCTGAAAAACCGTTGCCTCCGCTATCGCCTTGGGAGACGGACTTACAACGGCCGCCACATCGACTGCCCGGAAAACTCCTATCTTCGCTACCACTGTTTCCGAGGCGCCCTTGACGATTCTGATCGTGCCCCCGTGCTCGTCGATCCGAAGCGCGTTTTCGTCGTAGTTCCGCTCCTGAGCAGTCATTAGAGTCGGCCCCATCGTGAGTATGCAGGACCCGGTGCAAAGTGCCAGCAGAAAACGTGACATCTCTCCTCCCGTTCGCTATTGCCGGTAGACGATCGTCGCGCGCCCATTGAGCGTGGTTCCATCCATGATCACGTGCGTGTTGCCAGGGTAGTAGTAACCGGCGCTTGCCTGATTCACAGCGGCCCCCAGAAAATCATCGTTCGTGAGTAGCCACGCCCCAGGGTTTGAAAAGAACGTGCCCAGGAAAACTCCAGCCATCACTGGAAGCGACGCCCCGGGAAATACCTTGATGGCCACCGTGCTGAATGCATTCGCAGTGGATTTTAGCAGGTCGACCAAGGCGTTGGAATCGAGCTTGAGCACGCATGGCACATTGTCGTCCTCCCAGAAGAGAACGTGGAACCCTTGGTTGAACTTGTTTGTGAATGCCACCGTTTCATCAGCCGAAAACAGCATCACCCTTCCTTCCCAGAACGCGCCGTCCTGATTGAACACCTTCCTGAAATCATACGCGTGCTCGCCCGAGCACGACAGATCCTCGCCGTAGGCGGGAGCGGCCTGAGTCGTCGGCCCCTGGATGTGGACCTCTATCTCTGGATCGCCGCGAAACCACGGCTCCTTGGCATCCAGAATCCGCGAATACTCCAGATAGAGTCCCGGCGGGATTGAAGGCGGAGGGGCGCCACCATCACCGGCACCACCGCAGTCGCCGCAGAGGACCAGGCTGGATCCTTTGGGGACCATCCGCTCGAGCGTTCCGATCGCGTTGCCGCCCTGATCACGAACGTTTCGCGACGCGGCCGCAGTCATCGGCTGGTCGAATCGCGTTTCCACGGGCACGATCGAGAGTGTCGGCTGATCCGGCGCGACTTTCCGGTCGAGCGCGACCTCGCTCCCCCTCTCGTCGAACGCGACGATCTGCTCCGATTCATCCAGCTGCGACACCACGAGAACGTCCGCTTTGCCCGTCCACGATTCGCGATGCTTCTTCACCGGCATGTAGAACTCGAGCGGCCGAATCGCGGCCAGCGCGCCAAACACGTCGCCCTCGCCACCGCGGGTCACCCGCGCCATGCCCTCGAGCAGCGCTCGACCGTCCTTCGATCGCAGATAAGTCGCGAGCTCCAGCTTGTGCTCCTTATACGGCGCCGCGCGCATGTCGCGCTTGAGACGCTGCCGCGCCGGCTCGTTGTCCATCGCCTCCGCCATCAGCCGCGCGATCTTGCTCAGCGCGACGCGCTCCTCACTCGCTGACGCGGGCGTAGGCTCGGCTACAACCTCTTTCGACCCGGTAGGGCCGACTGTGCGGGTGGCGGGATCGGCGCAGGCAGTGAGCGCCGCGAACAACGCGAGAAAACGAACTCCATCGCCACGTGTGTGTCTCATACTCCCTCCTCGGCGAGTGCGGTTGGTGAAGCGCGCACTCTATTCGCTCGTGGAGAGTCAAGCGTAATCCGCGAACCGCTTACGAGATCACTTCGCCTCGCTCAGTTGCGATGAAGGAGCGACCACCGCCATGAGGATCGCCGCGACGAGCGCCAGCGTCGCGCCAAACACGAATGCGCTCGGCGATCCGGAACGGTCCCAGATCCAGCCGAAGAGGAGAGACGCCGGCAGCGCGCCCAGGCCAATGGCGAGGTTATACCATCCGAAGGCAGCCCCGCGCCGAACCGCGGGAACGATGTCGGCGACGAGCGCCTTCTCCGTGCCTTCCGTCATGCCGTAGAAAATTCCATAGACGGCGAACAACGCCCACGCCTGCCACGGCGCGCCCGCCCACGCGAACGCGAAGTACACCACGGAGTAGAGGAGCCATCCTCCCACGATCAGCGGTTTGCGACCGATCCTATCGGAGAGCTGCCCGCCGTAAGTGCCCGTCGCGGACTTCACGAAGTTGAGCAGGGCCCAGAGTATCGGCGCCAGCGCGACCGGCACGCCGAGCTGATTTGCGCGAAGCAGCAAAAACGCGTCGGTGGAATTTCCGAGCGTGAAAAGCAGGACGACGACGAGGTACCCCCAGAAGCGGCCGCCCAGACTCGCCGATCCGCCAGCCGCCCCTGGTTTGGCGCCGCCGTCGCGGCGCGGTATGTCGCGCACAACTACGATCAGAATCACAATCGCGATTGCCGCGGGAATCGCCGACAGCCAGAACACCTCCCTCATCGCGTGCTCATCGTGTGGAAGGAAGTGCGTGCCGGCTTTGAGAGAGCCGACGCCGTGAAGCCTGAGAATAAAAAACGCGACGAGAGGTCCCAATACGGCGCCCGCGTTGTCGGCCGCCGCATGAAAGCCGAACGCGCGTCCGCGCGCTTCGGGGACCGCCGAGTCGGCAAGCAGCGCATCACGAGCGGAGCTGCGGATGCCCTTGCCCACCCGGTCGGTGACGCGAATCCCCAGCACTTGCGTAGCACTGTGCGTGGCCGCGGTGAACGGGCGCACGATCGATGCAATGAGATATCCGGCCACGACGAAAGGCTTCCTGGTCGAGACTTTGTCCGACCACCATCCACTCAGCAGCTTGAGCAGCGACGCGGTCGTCTCAGCCGCCCCCTCGATCGCGCCGATGAAGCTGGCGTTGGCGCCCAACACTCCGGCCAGAAACACCGGCAGCAGCGGATAAATCATCTCCGTCGAGACGTCGGTGAAGAAGCTCACCGCGCTCAGCCCGATGACGTTGCGTCCGAGCTTCGGACGTGGCTTCTGCACTGCCGCCGGGTTTACGATCCCCGCACCTCCGAGTGATCGCCCATCGTCACCTCGCCCTTCACGCCTTCGACCACCGTATCGTCGCCGACCAGCGAGTTCTTGAGCACCGAATTCGTGATTGTCGCGTTCGTTCCAACTATTGAATGACTGATTTCAGTGCCATCGAGAACAGAGCCCGCGCCGATCGAGACGTTGGGCCCGATCTTCGATTTCTTCAACGTGACATTGTCTTCGATGTAAACGGGATCGATGATCGTCGAGTCACCGGTGTTCTTAGGCCGGCGGGCGTGGCCGCGCGCGAGCATCGCCTGGTTGGTCTCGATCATCGTGTCGATCTTTCCGGCGTCGTACCACCCTTCGACGTCTATGACTCTGATCTTCGCGCCCTTGTCGATCATGTACTGGAACGCGTCGGTGAGAAAATACTCGCCCTGGTTCTTCGGCTGCTTGAGAACCCACTCGATTCCCTCGAACAACAGCTTCCAGTTCCTGATGTAGTACAGCCCGATGTTGGCCCTCTTGGAGATCGGCGTCTTCGGCTTCTCGATGATCTTCGTCATGTTGCCGTCCTTGTCCGTCACGACGACACCGAAGCGCTGATAGTCCTCGACCTCCTTCACCCAGATGATGCCGTCGGCGTCCACGCTCTTCACTTTGGAAAGATCCGCGTCGAAGATCGTGTCGACGAAGATGATCAGGACGGGCTGATCAACGTAGGGGCGCGCGAGCGCGATCGCGCCCGCCGTCCCATCCTGCACCTTCTGCTCGACGAACACCGAGGGCACGTCCATCTCGGCGCGCGCGTACGCCTCGATCCTTTCCTTGAGATGGCCCGTGATGTAAACGATCTGCTCGACATTGCCGAGTTTCTTCAGCTCGTCGAGGACGTAAGACATCACCGGCTTGCCCGCGACCTTCATCATCGGCTTGGGCGTCAGGTGGGTGTGCGGGCGAAGACGCGTTCCCTTCCCCGCCAGCGGGATGATTACTTTCATGGCTCGCTTGTCCCCTCTCTTCCGTATTTGTCGCTCAGCCGGACGACGTCGTCAATTTCCGGCGTGGATACTTCCAGCACATCGCAGTCCGTCAGCGCGATCATCTGATGGATCGTCCCCGGTATGATTCTGAATGACTCTCCGACCTTGAGCTTCATGTCGTCGAGAACGTCGTCGCCTTCTCTCTGAACGCGATACACGATCTCACCCGAGAGCAGGTAGACGGTTTCATCCTTCCTGTTGTGATATTGCACCGACAGCTCGTGGCCGGCGTTGATATGCAGAATCTTCCCCACGTACCGTTCCGACTGCGCCCAGATGGTCTCGTGCCCCCACGGCTTCGGTACCCGCGTGACTCCTACCCGACCGGACCTGGGTCGGACTGCGCGTCGCTTGGCCGCCGAGCGCGACTTGGTGGCGTTCTTGGCTGTCTTCTTCTTCGGCATGCATAAATATCTATGTTGAGGTCACGCGCAGCCAATTGGTGTCCGCGACACTGAAGTCGGGTGGATTGCTCGTGGCGAGCGGTCTGCTCATGGCGTACAAGCCCCGACTCGGAATCGTGGGCTTTCTTATCGCAGCGATAATTGGGCTGTGGATGGTTGCGACGATTCTGATCCAGGATCGGCGGAGTAGGAAACGGAAGGGAAAGAGCTGAGCCGCGTCACCACGCTCGCGACGTAGAGATCGATGCGCTGGCGAATGAGCGCGTCGTCAATCTCCGGAACTCCGCCAGCCCGCCAGCCCTCATACATCGATGGTGGTCCTGGCAGCAGCTCCACCACCGACATCAGATCCCAATAGGGGTGATACTCGAACGCCGGTCCCGCGGCCGCGCTGTACTGCGAGAGAAATTCGTCCGCGGCCAGCAGGCCGTGCAGACTCGCCAGGTTGTGCCGGCACCAGGCGACGTCTATCCCCGCGGGCCCTCTGCAGCCATTCACCCAGTCGACGACGCCGCTGACTCGCCCATTCCACCAGAGGACATTGCTCGGATGAAAATCGCGGTGCACGAAGCACTCGGTGTAGACAGGCTCGGGCTCCTGAACGACCTCGATCGCCCTCCTCCACGCCTCCGGTTGCTCTGACCACTTGGGTACGGCAAGCTTGGCACGATCGTTATACCGGCGATACTTCCACCGGAATCCCTCGGCCTCAACTTTATGAATCCGCGCCGCGACATGGGCCAGACCCTGAAGCCACTCGGTCCAGCTTTCGGGCTGCAGGACTACTTCGCCGCGAACCATCGTTACGAGCGTCGCCGGCGCTCCGCACTTTGAACCATCGGCATCACACCCCACGAGTTGCGGAACAGGAAGGCCGGCTTCCGTCGCGTGCACCACACTCTTGGCTTCGCGGGTTGCGATATCCGGCTCTTTCTTTACCCAATCCTTGTTCGTGAACCGCCGAAGAACGAGGCTCATGGTCTCACCGTCCGCGGTTTCGACGTCGACCGCGTGCAACGACGAAGAAGTAGCGCCCGGTAGCGCCGCGACGGAAACCACGCGGCCCCCGGCCACTTTCTCTATCCAGGTCCGCGCGTTGTCAGGAATCACGGCTGCCACGCGAGCACGATTTTCCCGAACGTCTCGTTCGATTCCATGAGCTTGTGCGCCGCACGGATTTCGTCGAATGCAAACACCCGGTCGACGACAGGCTTGAGCCGGCCCGCGTCGAAAAGGGGAAGAATGTGCTCGGAGAGATCACGCGTCACCGCGATTTTTTCTTCCAGAGGTCTCCCGCGCAGCGTCGTTCCGACAATGGTGAGCCTCTTTACGAGAAGCACGCCCAGGTTGAATGGCGCGGTCGCACCACCGGTTAGGCCGACGACGACGATCCGGCCGCGCAACGCGAGTACGCGCACATTGCCTTCGAGATAGTTCCCACCCACGAGGTCCACCACTGCATGCACGCGCTGAGCGCCGATCGCCGCCTCGACCTGCGCGGGCCAATCCCCGCGCGAAGCATCGATCCCGACATCGAGACCAAGCTTCTTCGCGCGCCCCAGCTTGTCGGCGGAGCGCGCGGTCCCGACCACCCTCGCTCCCGCCGCCCGCGCGATCTGCAGGGCTGCGGTTCCGACTCCGCTCCCTACCGCGTGAATGAGCAGCGTTTCACCAGTGCGAAGCGCCAGCCGGTTGAAGAGCGCGTCGTACGCCGTAAGAAAAACTTCGGGAATCGCGGCAGCGTCCTCCCACGACATCCCTTTGGGAACCGGCATCGCTTCTCTCTCGTGCACGCACAAAAACTCCGCGTGACCCGCGCCGCCGATGATCCCCATCACCCGGTCCCCGGTCTTCCAAAGGGTCGCGGACGCCCCGAGGGAATCAACCTCTCCGGTGTATTCCATCCCGCTGATATCCGCCGACACGCCGGCCGGCACGGGATAATTTCCCTCGCGCTGCATGAGATCCGCGCGATTGAGCGCGGAGGCCCTCACCCGCACACGAATCTGCCCGAGCCCGGGTTCCGGTTTCGGTCGCTCCTGCACTTCGAGCACCTCCGGCCCGCCCGGCCGCGTGATGATGACCGCTTTCATAGCTCCAAGTTAGTAGTACCGCATAAATGAAGGGCCGGCCCTTTCGAGCCGGCCCTTCGGGATACCGTGCTGCTACCTCTACCGAACCTTATTGCCATTTGGATCCCACACCTCGACCGTCCCCAGATTCCGCGCGCGAATCGGGGCCTCGATCTTGGACAGATCGCCCGCCACGACGACGACGAGATTGTCCGGGGTGAGCTTGCCCGCCGCGACGCGATGTACATCGTCCGGCGTTACTGCCGCAAGCCGCTCGCGATACGTCGCGTAGAAATCCATCGGCAGACCCCAAACAATCAGATTCTGAAGCCGGCCCGTAAGACCCTGGACGCTCTGTACCGCGTTCGGAAATCCGGACACGAGGTTATTTACCGCGCCTCCCAGTTCCGGCGCGGGAACCGGCTCGGTCACGATGCGGCGGTACTCGCCGATCGCTTCCACCAGCGAAGAATCGGTGGCGCCCGTCCGCACCTCCGATTGCATCTGGAATGAACCCGCGCCCGGCCTCAAATCGAGACCACTGAAGATTCCGTAAGTGTAGCCGTGCTTCTCGCGCAGGTTCGTGTTGAGACGTGAGCTCACCGCTCCGCCCAGCACATGGTTCAATGCCAGCATCGAGATGTAATCCGGATCGGTCGCGCGGAATCCCGCCTGGCCGACGACGATTGACGACTGCACCGAGCCCGGCCGATCGACGAGAATCACTCTCGTTCCGCTGCTCTGGCGAATCGGATTCACTACCGGCGCCATTGCCGCCCGCGTCACGGTCCAGCCACCAAACGCCTGCTGCGCCACCGAGCGCGCTTCGGCGGGAGTGATGTCGCCGACCAAAAGCAATGTCGCGCCCGCTGGCGCGAACATCGTGCGATGCCAGGCGACGACGTCGTCGCGGGTCAATCCGCCGATCGTCGCCATCGTGCCGGCCGCCGGACGCGAGAACGGCGCTGTGCTGTCGAACGCAGCGCGAATGAAAGCATCCGCTGCCAGGCCAGCGGCGCGCGCGTGACTCTGCTGATACGCCGCCAACGCCTGGTTCTTCACGCGAATGAATTCGGTGGCCGGAAAGCTCGGCGAGATCACCGTCTTTGCCGCGAGCTGCATCGCCTGCGGGAACACGTTCTTGAGCGCGACGACATCGGCGAACGAGGTAGAGAACCCCCCGCCCGTCGAATATTGCGCACCCAGCGCATCCATCTGCCGCGCGATCTCGGCGCCCGACATGTCGGCAGTGCCCTCGGAAAGCAATCTCCCCGTCAGCGAAGCGAGACCATTCTTCGCCGCCGGCTCGCGCATCGCGCCTGCATCGAGAATCAGGCGGCCCTCGATCACGGGCAACGTGTGCTTCTCGACCAGAATTACCTTCAGGCCGTTATTCAGCTGGAACTGCTCTACGCTCGGAAAAACGTAAGGACGCAATGGTCCTGGTGCCGGTGGCGTGACTGTCTGCGCCCCCGCGGTGCCGAGAGCGCCCATCGCGAGCGACAGCGCGGCGATTCTCATGCGGAAAGTAGCGGTACGCATTACGGCACCCTCGTCGTAGGCGGTGAGGCGGTCTTCTTCGGCGGAACGTAAATCAGGACGACGCGGTTCTCGGGAACGAGTCGTTCATGCGCCAACGCATTGAGATCCGCGAGCGTCACCCGGTCGTAATCGCGTAGCACCGTGTTGACGTAATTCGGATCGTGGAAGTACGTCCAACCCTCTGCCAGACGATCGGCGCGCCCACCAAACCCACCGGTGGTCTGCAGTCCGTTCACGAACGCAAACCGCTCGGACGCGCGCGCTCGGTCGAGCTCTCCCTGGGTGAAACTGCTCGCCCCCGCGAGCTCCGCGAGCATGGAAACTTCCAGCGAGTCGGGATTGCTTCCCGGCTTGCCGGTGGCGGTGAAGACGAGCATGTCCGCACCGTCGGCGAGTCCGAAATTGAAACCGCCGACATTCGTTGCGAGCTGCTCGCGGCGCACCAGCGCGTCGTACAAACGCGATGAGCGCCCACCGCCCATCACGTCGCCCAGCAAGGAGACGAGAGGAGCACGACTGTCCTTTGCCGATGGCGCTCTGTAACCGACGTAGATCGCCGGCGCCGGAATCTGCGAATCGACCACCACGTACCGCTGCTGGTGCCCCACGATCTCCGGCAGTCTCATGCTGGCCAGCGCCGGAACCTTGGGACCGCGCGGGATCGGACCGAAATACTTCCGCACGAATTGCTTCGCCTGTGGCACGTCAATGTCGCCCGCGATCACCAGCACGGCGTTGTTGGGCGCGTAGTACGTCTTGAAGAAGTTCTCGACGTCCGTGAGGCTCGCCGCCGACAGGTCGGCCATCGACCCGATTACGTCGTGATGGTAAGGATGCCCTTGCGGGAACAGCGCCTCTTCCATCTTCTCCGGCCAGGTACCGTACGGCTGATTGTCTATGCCCTGACGACGCTCGTTCTTCACCACTTCGCGCTGGTTATCGAGCTTCGCCTGGTCCATTGCGTCGAGCAGCGTGCCCATGCGGTCGGCCTCGAGCCAGAGCGCGAGCTCGAGCTGATTCGATGGAAGCTGCTCGAAGTAATTCGTGCGGTCCCAGTTGGTGGTGCCATTGATGTCGGCGCCGCCGCGCCCGCCCGCTGCCTCGAGCAGAGAGAAGTGCTGGCCCTTGGCGACGTTCTTCGATCCCTGGAACATCATGTGCTCGAAGAGATGCGCGAAGCCGGTGCGACCGGGCTGCTCCATCTTCGATCCGACGTTATACCAGAGAAGAACAGCGGCGACAGGCGTCGAGTGATCCACGTGATAGATCACGTTGAGCCCGTTGGGCAGCGTCTCCTTGGTATAGTCGACGCGCAGCTCGGGACTCCTTCCCGCCTGTGCATTCTTGCCTGCCTGAGCACCCGCGTTAACGGCGAAAAGGCACAACAGAGAGACCGCAAAGTAGCGGAGTCTCATTCGACCTCCATGAGATTTGGATTGCCGGCTGCTGGACGGGAGCGGCCGGAATGGATGGACAAAATAGGAGCAATCAGGCTCGCCGTCGAGCGGTAAAGTCGCGCTCTCCAGCGCCGATCCCGAATAGGCGGCCGTGCCGCTATTCGTAGCGCAGCGATTGTATCGGATCGAGACCGGCCGCCCTTCTCGCCGGCCAAACGCCGAAAAGTATTCCCACGAATCCCGAGAAGAAAAACGCCAGCAGAATGGACGACGGCGCCACCGAAGTATTGAAGTTTCCGAACTTCGACAGCGCGTACGCAGCGCCCCAACCGAAGATGATTCCCCCCGCTCCGCCCAGCAGGCACAGCACTACGGCCTCGATGAGAAACTGGAGCAGAATGTTCTTGGGCGTCGCACCGAGAGCCTTTCTCACGCCGATCTCGCGCGTCCGCTCAGTAACCGACACGAGCATGATGTTCATGATGCCGATTCCGCCGACGAGGAGGCTCACCGCCGCGATTCCCGAGAGGAGAAACGTGAAGATTTGCGTCGTCTCGCCGAGCGTGTTCAGGAAGTCGGCCTGATTGCGGATCTGGAAATCGTCAGGAATACCGACCCGCAGCCTGTGCAGCCGCCGAAGCGTTTTCTGGATTTCCGCCATCGCGTTCGGAATCTCCGCTTCTGACGATGCCAGCACGCCAATCTGCCGCAACCGGTCGGTGCCGAACACCCGGAACTGCGCCGTGGTGAGCGGAATCAAAACCTGATCGTCCGGGTTTCCGAATCCGCCGCCGCTTCCCTTGCTGGCGAGAACGCCAAGAACCTGAAAGAGGAATCCACCGATGCGGACGTTCTGTCCGACGAGACTGGCCGCCGGTACTCCGAGGTTGTCGGGAATCGCCGCGCCAAGCACGGCGACACTCCGGCTGGCCCGATCGTCACCCGCCGTGAACATTTTCCCCTCAGCCATCGTGTACTTGCGCACATCGAGATAGTTCGGCGAGGTGCCGAGGACAGTCGTGTTCGTGTTCGTGGCCAGATACTGTACCTGCAGCTGCTTCTGCATCTCCGGCTCGACCGCCGCAACCGCTGATCCTGCCGAATCGAGCGCTCTCGCGTCGGCTACCACCATCGGCGCGCGATCGTTCCCCGACGAGACACCACCCGGCGCGTAAATCTGCCCTGGCTGCACTGTGAGAAGCGTCGTTCCGAGCGCGCTGATTCTCGCGTTGACGGATTCCTGCGCGCCCCGCCCAAGTGCGACTACGGCGATCACGGCTCCCACTCCAATGACGACGCCGAGCATCGTCAGAAACGAGCGAAGCTTGTTCGCTCTGAGCGCACCGAGCGCTACGCCAATCGTCTCTCCAAGCAGCATGGTCCTACCTCCTCAATTGCCAGGCGGCCGTCCGCCGCCGCCGCCCCCGCCGCCACCGGCAGCGCCGCCCGCGGCGGGAGTGGTGGCTTGCTGGAGTCCTCCACCCGTCCCGGCTCTCACGCGGGCCTGAAGCTGTTGTCGCTGGGCCTCCAATACCGCGGGTCCAAGGAGTGCCACCTGCTCGCCTTGCTGTACGCCGCTCAAAACCTCGGTGTAGTCGAAATCGCTGACTCCAACCCGAACCACCCGTGGCGAGTACTTGCCATCCTTACTCTTCACGAACACGAACATCGCGCCGCCGGTCCGGCCGGTTCCTCCCGCTCCTCCACCCGCCGCACCGCCGCCGCCGCCACCACCGCCCCCGCCGCCACCGCCGCGCCGGCCAGTCGATGAAGCAGTACCCGGCGCCCCGCCCTGTGTGCCTGACGCCCCAGGCGTCGAGCTCGCCGCACCGGATCTCCGGCCACCCGTTGTGTCTCGAGAAGAGGCTGTAGAGGATGCTGTCCCACCCGCTCCAAAGCCCCGTGCCGCCCGCGCCGCTGCCTGCGCCGACTTCAATGAATCCGGACTGACCCCTAAGACCGGAGCGACCGTCGTCGCGTCGCGAGCGATTCGGATCGCGTCACTCGGCACCGCGAGAACGTTGTCTTTCCGCAGGATGTCCATCACCACCTGTCCGTTCATGCCGGGCATGAGGGCTCCGTCGGAGTTGTTGAGACTCACGAGGACCGGGAACATGGTGACGCTCGATTGCACGACCGCCTCCGGCTGGACTTGTTCCACGATACCGACGAATTTCCGATTCGGGAACGCGTCGACGGCAACAGTGGCCGTCTGGCCCGCCTTGACGTTGCCGATGTCCGTTTCGTTCACGAACGCGCGCATCCGGACCTTGCTGAGGTCGGCCATGTCGAGAATCGTCGTACCACCGCTCGCCGCGGTCGAGGCTGACGTGATTACCGTCCCTACCGAGACCGGCCGTAGGATGACGGTCCCGTTCGTCGGCGCGGTAATCGTGGCATCCTCTAACTGGAGTTTCGCGGTCGAGAGATTCGTCCGCGCTTTGATGACAGCTGCATCCGCGCTCGCGAACGCGACCGTCGCCGCCTCCATCTCCGTCGCCGTGATGATAGCCTGCTTGTACAGGTCCGCGGACCGGTTGCGTTGCGTCAGTGCCACAGCCCTCGCTACGGTCGACGACGCGAGATCAGCCGCCGCTTGGTCGTACGCATTCTGCACTGTGCGCGGATCGATCTGAACCAGCAGATCGCCGACTTTTACTACCGATCCGACGTCGACGGGCATCTTGATGATCGTGCCCGACGCTTTCGACTTTACTTCGACGATGTCGATGGGTTCGACGGTCCCGTTCGCCTGCGCGCTCAGCACGATGCTGCGGCGGTCGACAGGCGCAGTCTCGATGACGAGCGTTGGATCCGTCGTCTTCTTGCACGCCGCGAGCGCCACAACCAGCGCAATCGCAATGGTTCTCGATCTCTGAACGCCAGGCCCGCGGCGGCGCGCGAACGGTTTCTCTTTCTCGGTCATTGTCTTGCTGGAGGTTTCGGGACTGTTCACTGCAGATCCCGTCCGATGAGCGCCTCGAGCTGCGCTCGTGCGATCCGGTAATCGTACCGTGCCTGAATCAAAGCCTGTTCTGCGGTTGCCAATGCCGCTTGCGACGTGATGAGGTCGAGGAGCACCGAAGCACCGATGTTATAACGCTGTTGCTGCACCCGAACATCCTCCTCGGCTGCCGCGACCGATGCGACCTGCACCGCCACCCGCTGTGATGCGCCGCGTATCGCTCCAATGTTTTGCGTCAACAGCTGAACCGCCGCGAGCTGCGCGTCCCGAAACGCCGCCTGCGCGTTGACCTCGGCGACCTTCGCGACGACGACTTGCTGCTCGCGCTGGAAGTTGTTGAACACTGGATACGAAAGCGAGAAGGAGAGTCGGCCGCTATAGGTGAAAGGATCGCTCCCGAACCCGAACCGCGGATCGGTTCCACTGCCGCTGCGCGAATAGTTCGCGCTCAACGATGGGAGATAGGTAGCCTTGGATGCCTTCCGGGATTCCTCCGCCACGTCCACGCCGGCTTGTGCCTGCCGCACCGCAGGTCCAGTCAAAGCCAGCAGCGCCAGCTGCGCGCTATCCGGAAGGGCCGACATGTTTTCTTGCACCGAAGCGGGATCCGCCGTGACAGGCACGGGCGATCCGACGAGTCTGGTGAGCGCCGCGTCTGCCGCTTCCTTATTGCTCGCCGCGGTGATCATAGCGAGCTGCGCGTTACCAACCTGGATCACGCCGCGCAATGAATCTGACCTGGTTGCTGCTCCGGCTCTCACCTTGGCGACGGAAACTTTGAACTGCTCGGCCGCCTGCGCCATCTGGAGCGCCGCGGCATCCTGGCTCTCGATGGCGGCCAGAACAGCGTAGTACTGCTGCTTCACGCCGAGAGCCACATTGTATTTGACCGCTATGCGATTGGCTTCCGCGGCCGCGATTTGATAGTTCGACGTGCGCAGGTCATAAAGGCGCTGTCCTCCGTCGAAGAGCGTCATGTTGAGCGAGAGGCCGTCGTTGTTGGTCGGCTTCTGCGCGACTGTGACCTGCTCCCCATTCTGATTCAGTCGCGTCCCGGCGCCACCAAACTGGATGACGTGTCCCGCACTGAGCGTTGCACTCGGCAAAATCGCCCCGAACGCGGAAACTCGCGCCGCCTTGGCCGTTCGCTCGGTTCCCGACGCCTGGATCGCATCGGGAGAGTTCTGCTGGGCCATCGCTATGGCCTCGCTCAGCGAGATCTTTCGCACGCTGTCCGGGGCTCGCGTAAGCCCTGGCTGCAATCCGGGCTTGAGAACCTGGGCGCCCAGTGTGGGAACAGCCACGAATACCAGCGCGATAGCCGTGAGTAGTCTCATCGGCGTCTTTGGAATGAACGACATATGTAAGAAGACGGGGCTCGTTGAATACGAAAGGGCCGCACCAGACCGCGACCATTCAATAAATACGCCCAGACGTGTCGTTTTGCTGGGGTAGCGCCCTTATCGTGCCACGGTTGCCAGCATTCTCTGCCTGAGCGACGCCAGCCGGCGCCGCACCGATCCGTCCATGACCGTATCTCCGACTTTCACAATCACGCCACCCAGAATCCCCGGGTTGAGCGAGATGTGCGGGACGACCCGCTTGCCGAACAGCCGCCCCAGCTGCCGCGCCAGCGCATCCTTCTCCGGCCCGGCCAGCTCGCGCGCGACCATCACATTGACGTGAACCCGGTCCTCCGACTCGTCGATCAGTTTGCGGTACTCCGATGCAATCTCCGGAATCAGCATCTGCCGGCGCTTCATGATTACCGTCTCGACGAAGCGCATGAACAGCTTCGGAGCTCCGCGACCCAACGCCTTGTCCACAATCTGGATCTTGCGCGCTGCTGACAGCTTCGGCGACTCGAGAAACGTCCTCAACGTCGGATCTTCGCTCATCCCAACAGAGATCGCCTCGATCAGCGCGCCCCACTCCTCTTGCTCCTCGCTCTTCCGAGCGAGCGTCAGGAGTGCTTCGGCGTAGTTGCGGCCGATTCGTTCGTCGTTCATCCGCGCTTGGTCTCCGTCACCGGAATCGAGGCGAGAAAGCTCTCGACGATTTTCCTGTTCGCCTGGTCATCGAGATTCTTCTCGATCACCTTGCTCGCGCCGGCGATGGCCAGCTCGATCGCCTCACGTCGCAGCTCGGCGATCGCCCGCTCCTTCTCCTGCTCGATCTCGCGGCGGGCGCGCTCCAGCAGCTGCTGCTGCTGTTGATGCGTCTCCTCGATCATCTGCGCGCGCAGCTTCTCACCAACCTGTCTGCCTTCGACGATGATCTTCTGAGCCTCCACCCTCGCCGCCTCGATCTGCTTGATCTGCTCGGCCAGTGCCCGCGCGGCTTCCTCGCGGTCGCGTTTCGCTGCTTCGATCGCTTCCTCGAGCGCTTTTTCGCGCGCCTCGACCGCGGCTGTGATCTTCGGGAAGACAAGCTTCCCGAGGATGGCGAAGAGGACCACGAAGACGAGGAGCGTCCAGAACATCAGCCCGCCATTCGGCGTCAGAAGATCGCCCGACTGTGCGGATTCTTCCGGTGCTACGGTCGCTTGCTGCAGGAGTGCGAAGATGAAAGGCGTCATGGTTGCGTCGTGATTTTTGCGGATCGACTCCGCTTGAGTTTGCGTTGAAGAAATTGTCGGGTCGCGGACCGCGGCGCGCGAAGTAGCCGCCGCGTTCCGCGCCCTTGAAACCTTAGAACTTGAACTTACCCTGAATCAGGAACGAGATGACGATCGCGAACAGCGCGATTCCTTCGATGAGCGCTGCGAAGATGATCGCGCCCGTCTGAATGCGCGCGGCCATCTCCGGCTGACGCGCCATTCCATCCATCGCCTGCCCGGCAAGGCGCCCGATACCGATGCCCGCGCCGATTGTGGTGAGACCAGCGCCAATGCCGGCGCCGAGCATTGCCCAGGCACCTGAGTACGAGCGGTTGAAAGCGCCCGGCTCAGATGCCACCTGCATTGCACCCTGCAAAAGCGGATAGATCGAAACCATTTGAGAATCCCCGTCTTGCGTCGTGATATGTCATGCTCGCGACCCTCCGGTCGCTGTCCGTCAGCGGGACTCTCGTCCCAACGGACTTCTCCAGCCCGCTCGGCCGGATACCTACGCGAAGTTGAGCAAGCTCCGCGTCAGTGCGCACCCTCGCGAATCAGTCCAATGAACACACTGGACAGAAGCATGAAGATGAACGCCTGCAGAAATGCGACGAACAATTCCAGAAGCGAGATGCCAAGCGCCATCGCGATCGGCACCGGCACCAGAATCCAGGTGGCAAAAGTGAATATGAGGCTGATGAGCGCCAGCAGGACGACGTGGCCCGAGACCATGTTGGCGAAGAGACGTATCGCCAGCGCGAACGGCTTCGTGAGCTTCCCGATGATCTCGATTGGCGTAAGAATCGGCGAGATAAAGATCTTCATCGGGAGCGACATGTCCTGCGGCCAGAAGACGATCGTGTTGATGTACCCCCAACCCTGGGCCTTCATGCCCGCGAACTCGATCACGATGAAGGTGATGATCGCGAGCGTCGCCGTGACGGAGATGTTCCCGGTCGCGGTCGCGCCGTAGGGAACGAGCCCCAGCAGATTCGCGAACAGAATGAAGAAGAAGAGGGTCAGCAGGAACGGTACATAGCCGTTCCCGTGAGGGCCCACGTTGGGCAGCACGACTTCGTTCCGCAGGTAGAGCACCAGCGCCTCCAGCCCATTCCCGAATCCGCTCGGCGCTTTCCCCTCGCGCGTTCTGCGATTGTGCGCGCGGAGCGCGAGCAGCGTCGTGACGATGCAGAGGAGAGCCGCGATCCAGAGCATGACGACGTGCCTGGTGGGCGAGATGTCGAGGGCGAATCGGCCGATGTGGATCGGTGCCCACCGTGGCAGCTCGTACTCACAGGCCTGTGGAATTATGCGCTGATACCAGTGCGCCCCCTGTGCGAAACACGGGTGGTCGAGCGTGTGCGCGTCGGTGATGTGCGGCGTGATGAAGTCTTTTTGATCAGCGATCATATTCGAGCAGGAGTGGTTCGGCCATCATCGTCATGAAAAAAAACGTCACCAGACTTACCAGCGCAGCCTCGACCGAGAGGTTGATGATTCTCGCCAGCGGCGCATACAGCACCAGCACGAACAATCTCATCACCGCTCCAATCGCCCAGCGGATCATCAGCTCGCCCGGCTTGCCGCGCCCCGCCCGCGCCGGCCGTAGCAGCGCGTATGAGCCCAGCTGTACTGCGAAAGCCAGTCCAGCAGAAACCAGCATCGCGTTGTGCTGATCCACCGTCCTGAAGTACGTCCGCAGCACGACTGTAGAGATGATGATGAGAGCGGCCGAGACTCCGGCAAAGTATCCCAGTGCTCTCCTTTCTTTCACCTTCCCCGCCGTCTCTCTTCGTCGTCCTGCTTCTGCGCCGCCGAGATCTTGCGGTACATGTTGTAGAACGCTGCTCCCGCCCCGATGAAGACGCCGGCGATGGTGAACAACCCATTGGTGCCAAGCCGGTTATCGAGCCACTGTCCGGCGTAGAGGAAGAGGATGATGGCGAACGCGAACTGGATTCCGAGGCCCGCGAAATCGGCGCCGGCGAGACCCTTTTTGGAGCTCTGTTGCGTCCGCTTTTCGTCTTCCATTTGTGGCTAGAAAATAACCGCTTGTGAAGATTTTCACAAGCAAATGGGCAAGTCCATTCCGAACAGAGGCCGAACATTCCAGGCGGGTCGCAAGTCCAAGACTCAAGCGGAGTTAGTCTGTGACTTCAGTGTTGACCGTTCGTCAATAGAACGATATGTTGCGAGTCTCACGTGAAGTGAGAACCGCCCCGCCCGCCCACCAAGAATCCGACGCACTGACTGACGTAATGGATAACCGCCTAATTCTCCCCCTGCTGTGTGCCGCAGCCTCAGTCGCCTTCGCCGCCGCTCCCTTTTCCCACGCTGAAAAGCCGATCGCCACAGCGAAGCACGCCGTTGAAAAGACAGCCCCGATCGTCACCACATTCGACATTACGCGACCCAAGAACGATGCGGACAAGCTCCGCTTCACCCTCAACGTCCGCAACAACACGTCGAAGATGCTCGAGATTCAGTTCCCCGACGGTCAGACCCACGACTTCGCGGTGAAGGATTTCGCCGGCAAGGAAGTGTGGCGCTGGAGTCATGGCCGCATGTTCACGTCGGCGATGCGCAGCGAAACTCTGAAGGGCAAAGGCGAGACAGCGTTCGAGGAGAGCTGGAACTCTAAGGGCCAGCACGGATCATTTACCGCCGTAGCGGTTCTCCGAAGCAACAACTTCCCGGTCGAGAGCACGGTTCAGTTCGTCCTGCCATAGGTACGCACCGTTTCGCGACAACTAACCCGATCAATACATGATCGGGT
The DNA here is from genome assembly GCA_003134685.1 of Gemmatimonadota bacterium. Taxonomy (GTDB): domain Bacteria; phylum Gemmatimonadota; class Gemmatimonadetes; order Gemmatimonadales; family Gemmatimonadaceae; genus UBA4720. The sequence goes on from PLCA01000003.1 coordinate 173,179, forward strand.
TTTTTTTCGGCCGCGAGACTGAGGCACAGGCGCGTTGCGCCCGCTGGCCGGCACCTGTCTACAATCATGAGACTTCTACCACTGGCGCTTGCATCGACGGCTGTCCTCGCCCTCGCCGCATGTGAGCGTCCAACGGGACCCGAGCTCGTTGCGAGGATAGACCAGGCCGAGCGGGACATGCTGTCGGACACCACCGCCGAACGCACGATGACCTGGAATTTTGCCGGGAGCTGGGAATTGATCAGGCTTCTGCCCAACGGTCGCGTCGAGCCAAACCTTCTTGCCAACATCGATGGCAAGGAGCATCGGTTCAAGGCGTTTGTGTTCGAGCGCGTGGTCATCCGCTTCGACCAAAGTGACGGCTATTCATGCCCCCTCCAGCTTCGCGAGCTGCTCGCGATAGAGGGAGGCAGCCAGGGCTTCATGCTCAAAGGCTCGGACTTCAGTCAACCCATAGGCGAGAGTTCATACTGTCAGCAAAGTGTCGCCAATTTCGGAGGCGCTTCGGGGGCGGCACCGACTTTCTGGGTGGCACGACCGGGCAATGCCCTCGGCATGGTGGGAGTGTCGGGAAACGCACGCATCGATGACGCCGCTAGAACCGGCGACTGCAGCTTCCTCAAAGTCGACCGGAGCTTCCCGCTCAAAGTCGACTGCGAGCTCCGGGACTACGAAGTCCAACTGGCCGTCAGAACACGAACGGGGAAGGACGGTCCATTGAATGGTCTTTTGGCGGCGAAGCCGTTCTTCACCGTGTCCACTCAGCGCGTTCCCGGACTTCGGCTCGTAATCCATTGTGACAAGAAACCGGATACGATCGGCGGCTGCGAGCCCGTGCCAGGCCGATCGCGGGAGTAGAATCTCGATCGAGAGTGCGCCAACGTGACGAATGGCCGACAAACGATGCAACGCTAAGCTCCGCGCGATCGACCGTCAGGGCCTGCGACAGTCCGCGTCGAACCGCTCGACCAATGTGCTCCCCGCCGCCGAGTGACTCGCGGCCACGACGGGATTGCCCCCAATCAAATAGACGCTGTTGCCAAGTAGCGCGGCCCGCGCGTAGTTCCGCGCGCTGGGCATCGGTTGCGCGGTGCGCCACCCGGTCCCGCTCGAATCCAGTCTCAGGACGTCGCTGAGCACAGCGTTCTTCGCCTGCGACTCTCCGCCGAAGACGTAGATCGTACCGCAATAAAGCGCCGCACCCGCGGTACCACGCGGTTCGACGGGCGGGCCTTCCCCCCAACGGTCGGTCGCGGGATCGTAGATGTAGACGTTTCCGAAATCCGACCCGCCACTGCGCCCGCCGATCGCGTACAGTTTTCCGTTGAATGCAACGGCTGCGGGACTTCCTTCCGAGCGCGGAAGCGGCGCGCGCTCGGTCCAGGTGTTGGCCCCGGGATCGTACTCGGAATGATCCGCGAGCGTCGACCGCGAGTTTCCGCCACCAACGACGTGAATCTTTCCGTCGAGCACCGCCGCCGCGTGACCGCCCCTCGGTGCTGGCAGTGGGGCTGCATTGCTCCACACGTGGGTCGCGATGTCGTAGACCAACACTTCGGTGGTGGGAACGTTGGTGACCGTCTTGAAGCCGCCGATGACATAGATGCGCTGGCCGATGGCGACAGCGGCGGGCGCGTTCAACCCCTCGCCCGGCAAACTCGTCTCGTCGCGCCACTGATTGCCGTCGTAGCGTTCCACCTGCAACACCGGTGCGCCCCCTTCACCGGTTCCCCCAATCGCGTAAATCGCGTCCCCGGTGCTGACGATCGCATGCGCGGAGCGGGCATGGAGCATTGGTGCCGCGCCGTGCCATGATTCCGCGACTGACTCCGGCGCGCTCGCAGAAGGAGCTTGAGTAGGCTTCTTGGCGAACGTCACCGGATGATCGAACTGCCACTGGCTGTGCTCCCGCTCCTTCATCGGAACGCCCAGCATGCTCTTGAACATCGGCATCAGCTCCCGCTGAGACGGTGTCACGATCGCGCCCGCGATCTCCGGCTGCTCCCAGAAGACCTTCCAGTACATCTTCTGCGTCGCCTGCACGCTATCCAGCTCCGCCTTTCCCGCCCCACCCTGCCCGACCGCGAGGAACTGACCTAACGGCACGTACAGCTCCCGCACGCGCGCCGAGAACACTGAATCGGCGCTCTCGAGCGATGCCACCTGCGCCTTGCTCAGGAACAGCGAATCGCTCTGCTCGATCAGCATCTTGTGGATACTGGAAGTGTTCGACAGATAAAACGCGGCGAGCGAATCGGCCGAGCGGCGTTGCCAGCCCACTGATCCCTTCACCGGTTCCACCGCGCGCCGCAGCTGCTGCAGATCGAAGTCAGTAGACAGGTTGAACGAGAAATCGATCACGATCCGGAAGGGATTCCTCAGCAGCGTCCGCGCCGGACGCGTGTCCGCGAATCGCGGATTCACGTCGTAGTTGAATCTCCCGTTCGCCGCATCGAACCCGCTCGGAATGAGCAGCACCGGATCCGCCGCCGCGGGCGATCCCCAGCCACGCAGCGCATTCCCGTGCAACAGCTGGTCTACTCCCGCCAGCACATTCTGGAGATAGACGTTGGGCGTCACACGATAGCCCCAGCGTTTGGGCGTCGGCGGACTCCACTGGATGTTGAGCGACTCCGTCCATGGCCCCCTGCACCCATTCCTGGGCGCCACTCTGCCCAGGTTAGCGAGCAGACAACCCCGCGCAGTCGGAGAGCCAGTGGCGAGGAGCGTACGCAGCTCGCCCGCCAGATTCGCATCCGTCTCCGTCGCGGGATTCGGAATGAACGCGCGATCCCCGCTCAATCCGTCGCCATTCACATCGCCCTGCACAAGCGGCGTGAATGGCAATCCCGATTGCGCCCGGGCAAACAGCGTCACCGTTCCTATCTTTCCCGTCGAGAACGCGCTCGACACCACGAAGATATGATGTGCATCGTTCGGTCCAGCCGCCCACTCGAGCAAACGTGGATCCCCGAACGCCGCGCCATCGAACCCGCGGTACTTGCGCTTCGTCGCCTGCAGCGTGTAGGAAACCGATCCGTAGAACGACGCGCCGCCCCTGAACGTGAACACGTCGGGCGACAGCGCGACGTTGAGCTGCCCGCCATACCCGCGCAGATCGCTCACGCGGCTGGCCACTCGGCCGTACTGATCCGACCTCCTCGACTCCACGGCGGACACGGCTCCGCTCGCGGGATCGATCGACGCCTCTGACACGAAGACCGGACGATTCGCTTCACCGGCAAGCGTCAGCTTGCTCACGCCGCTGAAGTTCGCGTCCACCACTCCGGGCTGTGAGAGATCGTACGACCCGAGAGTGCCCACGCGAAGGAGCCAGCCCCTCATGCTCGTGTTCCAATCGAGCGACGCGCGCCAGCTCCTCGGCACATCGTACGATGGATCAATCAGCGTCACGGCCGGCGCGCGATCCGATAACACCCCGCTGCCGTCCACACACTGCGTGGGTATCGAGCCAGGATCCGTGGCGAACAGCGACCAATCAGGAGTCGGCACCGCGGCGCCCACGCAGTTGAGAAACGACGTGCCGCCCGGGAGACCTGTTGACGCCGCAGCGTCAGCGAGAATGCCCGGATGCAACAAGTCGCGAAATTCTCCGATTCCACCGCGGAGCGTGCCCGACATGCTTCGATAGTATCGCCCGGTATTGTTCTGCATCGTGCCGGAGCCGTTGTCCCTGTCGCGATTGTAGGTGAAGGTGAAGCCGACGCGCGGACTCAGATGAACGCGCGACGGCGCGACTCCCGTGCGGACGCCGAGCGCCTGCTCGAGCGCCGTGTTTCTGGCCGGCTTGTCGCCGAATCCGTCCGCCTCCAGTCGCGCGCCGTAGAGGAGACTGAAGTAGCGCGACGGCGCGAAGTTGTGCGCGAGCGCGGTCGCGGCGTTCCACACCCGTCCTTCGCGCGTGGGTTGCGACAGCGTGCGCGAGAAGCTGCTCGCGCGTCCAGCCGTGAAATCTTCGATCGAGTTGAAGGCGAAGCTACCGAGTCCGTTCGAGAATCCCTCCTCGCGTTGACCATCCAGGCGGCCCCACAGCAGTCCCTTGAACCGGTGCGTTCTGCCGTGGGCGTTCCACTCCGTTTGATTCCCCGCTTCGAGCGTCCAGCGCGATTCCTCGGTCGGCAGGAAAGATCCGCCGCCCAACAGGAGTGAGCCGACGTCGGTCCCGCCGCCGATATCGTCGGAGCGGACAAGCACCGTCGCTCCCGGCAACGTCTGATACGGGGACACAGTCGTGCGTACGCCGCTCACCGCGACGCGGGTCTCGTTGAGCGTTCTCCGCCCCGGGCCGAGGTACGAACCGAGCGTAAGCTGCGCTCCCAGTGTGCGCTCTCGCCGCTCGCTGGCGGCGGACGGGGCGGAGAGCGGTCCGAAGCCCAGCGCGCCATCGCGGGTGAATCCGGCGTAGCTGGTCAGCGCGCGTGTGCTCAGCGTGTCGCGCGTGTCGTCGAGGCGTCCGAGCCAGGTGACCGCGTCGTGCTGGCGATTTGTCGGCACCCCGGAGGCGGCGAGAGAAAAGCCGGGCGGAGTGGCGAAAGCAATGAGGCGCGCGACAGAGTCGGGCGCGACGCCGGCGTTGATCAGCGACTGAGCGTCGGCATTGAGCAGCGTCGATGGCTCGCTCAGCGATCGCCCGAGGTCGAGAGCGACATTGTACGTCATCGCCCCGCGAATGAGCTCGCCGTCGGCGCCGACGCTTCCGCGGGCGCCGCCACTCGTCGCGCCAAGAGAGCGGCCGGTGGCGTCGGTGAACTGGAGATAGCGTGGATCGAAGGTGAGGAAAGCGTTCCGGCGCTGGTAATTGCGATCGCCCGGCCCGAGGCGCACGTCTACGTTCACGCCGGAGAATCCGCCGCGCGTCGGATCGAACGTAGCGCCGGTGACGCGCGTTTCGGTGCGCGCTGCGCGCGGAATCGAGCCGGCGGCGAGCCCCATTCCATTCAGAGTGTTGAGATTGGACTCTGATCCCGCGCCGAGGATTGCGGGCCCGCTCCCTGTCATGGTGACGTTGGACATTGTGCCGGCGATAGCGCCGAGGTCACCGGCGACCGTGAGCGGAATCTGACCGTTGACGCCATCGCCCCACTTCTCGGCCGAGCCCGTCTCGAGCTGCGTGGGGCCGATCGAATTGTCGGCGCGAACGGGTTTTCTTCCCTCGATTTTCACGGCGTCGAGTGTCGCGACCGGCGCGCGCGGAAGAACGAAGTTGGCGACCAGCTCGTGCTCGTCCGCCTGTCGCTGCACGCGACGCCGCGCCGAGGAGAATCCGGCGGCACTGACGTAGACGAGATAGTCGCCGGTGCCCTGATCGAAGCGGACATTGAAGTTGCCGGCGCTGTCAGTGGTGGCTTGTTGCGTGAGCCGGTCGGGACCGCGTGTCACCATGACGGTGGCGACTATTGCGCGCGAAGAATCGTCGGTTACCCGTCCGCGGATTACGTCGGGGTTGGTGCCCTGCGCTTGCGCCATTCCCGCCGCGAGCTGCAGCGAGACAGTCCCAAGGGCCAGGCAACGCGCGACTACGCGTGCGCGTTGAGCGAATCGAGTTTTGTTTGACGCCATTCCCGCAGTACGGATGGGAGTTCGGATGGTTTCCTTCCGATCTTTGACAGCGAGGTGGGGAAAAGCGTTGGCCGCGTGTCAGCAGCGTCCGGTCGATCTCTCGCGCACTATCGCCTTCCCGGCGCCCAGACTCCTAGGCTCCTAGGCGAAAAGCGGTTCAGCAACGATGGATTCCGCGCAGGGAATTCGACGACGCCCGAATCGTACCGAATGGGATTCCGCAGCCACTCCTCGGCGTCGCCGGTGCTATGGAACGCGCGGATCGTGATCTTCGTGCCATCGGACATCGCCTCGAGCGCGCGGGCCCTTCCGAAGTCGGCCGGATTGTGACACACGATCGCCCAGGAGTGGGGGCCAACCCTCTCGGCCAGCATTTGGAAAAAGTAGAGCATCTCGCGCAGGAATTCGACCGATGCGGGGTTTGCGGCGCCCGGCTTCCGATCCCACAGAAAGTTCATTCCGGGCTTGAACTCCGGATTCGCTACGGCTGCTTCGACGACGTCTCTCAGCTGCGCCGCGCAGGGGAACTCGATCCAATACAGCGCTACGAACCCGCGTGCGGCGTCGATCCGATACACTGTGTGCATGCAAGCCTGTGATGAGCGGACTGTCTGACGGGGCAAGATCCCCGCCACCTGGGACTGTCAAGAACGACGATTGTGGCGTCGTTACTGCAACGGCGTCTGCACTTTGAAAGCCGGTGTCTGGAGCTCCGGCTCCGGTGAAGCGTCCTGTTCCGCGACCGGCATCGGCATTGTGAGACGGTAGGTCCCGACCGCAGCACCCTCCGGCAGGCGGTATTGATGCACGACGGTCTGACCGGGATCGAGGATGCCGAGCGCGATAGAGCAGGCAGAAGGGCCTTGGACCGTCTTCCACGTAGTGCCGTCCCTCTTCTGCAGCTCGGTTTTGCAGAAGCCGTCGGGATAGAACAGCGTGACGTCGCTCAGGTTCGATATCGTGACGTTGACGGACGCACCCGAGAGGTAGGCATCCTGTACCACGCCGGCCACGACCCGTTTTCCTGGACCAGGATCGTAGGGTCGCATCGAGGCGCATCCCGAACCGACAAGTAAGAATGCAGCGATTAAGCCCAGGTTCTGCCGTCTCAACGTCCCCCGCATGACTCCCCCATTCGGATTTAGGAGCCAACCTCAGCAATAAGATTGCCGCCGCCAGCGCGACCCTGGCGCGGGGCCGCGTTAGGCCCTGGGGAATCACTGCCGCACCCGCGCCACAACCGGGGTCGATCCGCGACGGCCTTTGGGGGCGCTGCCCGAGTAGTATGATTTGAGGATCGTCTCACCCGTTCTCAGGGGTTGTATGAAAGGAATCTCGATTACGATCGGCGTGTCGGCGATGCTTGCTGTCGCGCCGGCACACGCACTCGTGGGCGGCGCGGTCGGTTCAGCACTCATCGGTCGTCTCTCCGGAAACACAGACACCGGGGACGGAACAATCACGGCGTCGGACAAAGCGACCATCGGCTTCGTTCTCGGAGGCGCGGCCGGTCTGCTCGGTGGGATAATTTACGGAGCCTGTTGCTCGTCTTCCTGGGAGCCCGTTCCGCTTACTCGAAGGCAATAGCTACGAAGATCCACCACCCCCGCTAACCGATGGGCGCGACCTGATACTGCTCGAGTTTCCCGTCCCGCGTCTCGAACGTCCAGACTCGGAGCACTCGGTTGGAGAAAGTCACTCGATACGACCGTGCCGTCATCCCGCCGCGCAGTGACTGGCGCGTTTGAACGAACCCGGTCGGCGCGCCGAGCGGACCAAGGCTCGATGCGAAATCCTTGAGCGCCTGGTCGCTGAAGTACGCGTTTGCGTTCGAGGTGAACAGCGACCTGTCGACCGTCCCGCGCTGGAGTCCGTCAAAGATCGCTTTGGCCTGCGCGGTCCTGCTCTCGGCCAGCTTGTCTTCCGTGGCGAAGAGAGCCGTCGCGATCTGATTCGCGATCGCGCCCGACGCGGGCGCGGCGTCCTGATTCGTCAGCACCACGATCGCCGCGCTGTCCTCCGGAAATACGATGTTCTCGGCCGTGAAGCCCGAGACTTCCCCGCTGTGCTCGAGCATGAAGCGGCCGCCCTGCATCGCGACGTCGAGTCCGAGCGAGTAGCCGGTGCCCGCTCCGTTGTTGAGGACGACTTCGCGCTGGAGCTCGCGGTACGATTCGGGCTTGAGCAGCGCGTGTCGGATGATGTTGATATCCCAGTTAGCGAGATCCCTGGCCGTCATGGCGAGCTCACCCGCCGCCCACATCCATCCCGAGCCCGCGTCGGGTGCCGGGCGCAGGGGGCCGAGTGCGTAGCGGATGTAACCGGTCGCGTTCGCCGCTCTCGGGCTGGCGTCGAAGTCCGCCGCGCTGGTGAGGCCGGCCGGAACAAGGATCCGTGAGTGAACGAATTGAAAGAAGGGCATGCGGCTCGCCTTCTCGACGACCATTCCCGCGAGCGTGTAGTTCGTGTTGCTGTACTGCCAGCGAGATCCGGGGTCGAAGTCGAGTGGCTGCTTGGCCCATACGTCGGCGATCGCCTGAGGCGTGGTGGCCTTGAGCATCATCGGCATCACGTAGTCCTGCGGCCAGAAGTCCTGGTAGCCGGAGGTGTGGGAGAGGAGCTGGCGGACCGTCACCTCGTTGCCGCGCGTGAGTCCGGGAATGAAGCGGGAGACCGGATCATCGAGTTTGAGTTTTCCATCCTGCTGGAGCAGCAGGAGTGCGACGGCAGTGAACTGCTTGCTGATGGAGCCGATCGCGTAGCGCATGTCTGGAGAAGCCGCGAGCCGCGGCTCGAGCTTCGCTGCGCCGTAAGCATTCGCGTAGACCAGTCGCCCGTTCTTCACGACCGCCACCGAGGCACTCGGCACGCCCGTAGACTGGAGCACCTGGTTGGCAATCGCGTCGATCTGCCGCGCCAGGGCTGTGTCGACCGGAGGGGCCGACTGCGCCCACATGGGCCCGGCAAACGCGACCAGTAATGCGGCAGCAGGTAGGCCTCGGTTCAGCATTTGGTCTCCGTAGAGCATTCGATGATTGTCGGCAATAATTGGAGCCAGAAAAGTATTCGACGCCCGGCCCCATCGCATGCCGACCTGGATTTCTCCCAGTGCAGAGGCCGCTGTCCCGCCGCCCAGGTCGCGTTAGGGGCCAACTGGGCCAAATCAAAAGGATTCTGACGCAATTCTGACGCAAGACGCCTACTGTTCTTCCCGGAGCTTCATAGATGAGGTCTGAATGGTCATGCTTCGCGCACTAGGGAAGGCCGAGATCGACACGGGTGTGGCGACATTGACTCCGTCACAGGAGATGGTGTTCGCGACCGCGTTGTATCTGATCCTCGAGCGCGGGAAGAGTGTGAGCCGAAAGCGCCTCGCCGCCCTGCTCTGGCCGCGGGTGGAGGAGAAACCACGGGCGCACCGGCTCCGCCAAACGATACTGCAGTTGAAGAAGGTCGGATTCGTGGTGACGGCTGATCGAGACACTCTACAGTGCTCGCCGCATGACTCCGCGAGCGATATCGTCACGCTCTCCGCAGCCTCAGATTCCGACGCTCTCGCCGCACCTGCCTCCTTGGAGTTCTTGCCCGGGTACAATCCGACTTTTTCCGACGCCTTTCGGGATTGGGTAGATGGGCACCGCGAAGAGACGCACGCGCTTGTGACGAGGCGCCTCGTGACTGAGATCAACTCGGCGAGGTCAAAGGGGGACTGGTTGACCTGCGACAAATTCGCGAGGCAATGCCTCAAGCTCGATCCATTCAACGAGTCGGCCGTGCTCGCTCAAGCCGAAGCCAGCGCAGTGAGGGGTGCCAAGACACAGGCAATCCAGATACTGGACCGATACCTGGCCGAAGTCGGATCGGACAATCCGAATCTGAGCGTGTCGGCCTCCGTGCTGCGAAGGCGCATCACTGACCGAATCCCGGAGCGCTCGCCGATCACTGTCCGAGAGTGCGCCTTTGTCGGGAGAGATCAGGAGATGGAAACGTTGACTTCGGCGCTGGTCGCGGCGCGTCGCGGTAGAGGAGGGGCGCGGCTTGTAAGGGGAGAGGCCGGCATCGGCAAGAGCAGGCTTGCTTCCGAATTGATCAAGTTCGCGATCCTGGAGGGAGTCCAAACAACCAGGGCGACTTGTCGCAGATCAGATGTCGATCGGCCGCTATCGGTCTTTGTCGATCTCGTTCCGCAATTGAGCGAGTTGCGTGGTGCGCTGGGGTGCTCACAGGAAACCATGTCCGTTCTCAAAGGACTGACAGAGTTTGACGGTCGAGCCACGTTCAGTGCGCCATCGGTCGACGACTCGATGAGTGCGCACGCAAGGATGCGCGCGGCGCTCTTCGACTTGCTCGATGCGGTCGCAGACGAAAGGTCTGTGCTTGTCGTCGTCGACGATGTGCAATGGTTGGACGCCTCGTCCGTCAGATTGCTGGCAGAGTTGCTTCCGTGGGCAAAGACGAGAAAAATTCTTTTCGTCCTGACGGAACGCGCCGGCACCAAGGGCCTGGCAAGTCATCTCTCGCCAGACGATTTGAGGCTGCTGACCGTTGGACCTCTTGGGCCTCAGTTCGGCGAGGCGATCATGACAGAGGTCCTCAAGGAGAGTCCCCGACCAACCACCTCGGAACTCATTCGGCGACTCCTCTCGGTCGGGGAAGGCAATCCCTTCTTTCTGAGGGAATTGGGCAATCATTGGATGGAGACCGGCAAGGATCGTGGCTCACCGCCGTCAGTCACTTCAATTATTGACGAACGACTCGCGCGACTATCCAATGAGTCTCTTCTGGTCTTGCAGGCCTGCGCTGTGCTCGATGTAAATGCGACGATCGAGCGCGTGGAGGGAGTACTGGAATACCAGTCACACGTGCTGCTTTCGGCTGTTCAGGAACTGAGTGTCGCAGGCATGTTGCGCGCCGAGACCCAACCGTGTGTGTCGCCTGATGAACCTTTGACCGTCGGCCATGATTTGATCTCAACCGCCGCGCTTAAACGACTTGCGAGGGTGCCCATAGCGTTTTTGCATCGGCGTGCGGGTACAGTCCTGGAGCGCGAGACTCTCGGTAATAGTGCGAGAACCGGCGTATTATGGGCCTGCGCATTCCATTGGCAGAATGCTGGGGATCGCGAGCGCGCCTTTCGCGCTGCGTGTGCTTGCGCGGAGCATCTTCTAACGGTTGGTCTGCCACGCGACGCTGCGCGAGCGTTTGAACAGGTTCTCGACTATTGCGTAACCGATGAACAACGGCTCCTCGTGTTCTCTCGACTGGCCATATCGCTCCAGACCTGCGGACAATGGGAGCAGTCAATAAAGGTCTTGCGCAAAGCACGGAGCGTGCAGACGAAGGCGACTCCGAACGCCACCGCTCACGACGAGGTTGAACTGGCTCTCTTTGAGACCCGATGGCGGGCGACGATGGAGCACGCCGCATTATTTGAGGATCTCAAAGCGTGCGTCAATAGTAGCGAAGCATCAGCGAGTCATCGTGTGGCCTGCGGTCTGTTGGGCATGAAGATTGGCTCCGAACAAAATCAGTTCGACGCTTTCAAGCAGCTGTACTTCACGATAGCGCCCCTCCTAAGCCACCCAACAATTGGTCCCGTAACGCGCATGGAAGTAGAAATGATCTATCACACAAGTTGCGGGGATATGAAAACGGCGGAACAAGTCGCAGATCAACTTCTTAGAACAGTTCGCACGGAGCGCGATCCGCGCGTCCTTTCACGAGCACTAGGCAACGTCGGCACCGCATATCGAAGGATTGGCCGAGACGCCGACGCCGTAACTGTTTTTCTTGAGGCACTGGATCACTCAGTAGCACATGGACTCGTAAACCGTACGTCGTTTGCTATCTCCGCGCTTGTTCGAATCTACATCGCCAACGGAGAGCTTTCGCGGGCACGAGCCGCGATGCAAAAGCTTGAGGCTCTCACGGATGGTGATGAGAGCCTGTATCGCAATGCAGATCGTTGTTATTTCGCAACCAGACTCGCGTTGGAAGAGGGGAACATTGAGGAGGCCGAGAAGAGGTATTCGGTGTTGGCATCGCAGTCAGGTCTTCCAAGCGTAAATTGGCGAGCCGGAGTCGTAGCCCTCGGAGTACGGATTGCACTTCAACAGAATGCTTCTGTCGAGACAATCCGCCCGATGGTAGCCGAGCTCGAAGCCGCACATTTGCAGAATCGAAGCTCAGGTGGGGAGGATTTCGAAGCTTATGCGTTGGCACTAGGCCTCTTGCACTGCGGAGAGTCTCAGCAATGCTTGCGTTTGCTCTCTGAGTACACTTCGACGTATCGGCGCGAGAAGTGGGGGCTACCGCAACAGCTTAGCGACCTGCTGTTCGAACTGCGAGCAGGCCAACGGACTTCGACCGCGCGAAGTACTGAGGCTCTTTCCGCCTTAGTCTGAACCTGGACCGCAGTAACAACCATCGCAAAACTGCCTTTGCGAGTAGCCAGCAGCCGGACTAGGCGCGGCGCGCAATGCTTAGAATTGGTCTCGCGGGCGTATTCGGAGTCACGCGTGGCTCTCGCGTGTCCTCGAAGAGGACGCTAAAGAGGGGGCTGGCCACCAAGGTGTCGTAAATCTTTGGGTCGAACTGTTTCCCTCTGAACTTTTCAAGCTCCTTGCGCACGGCCGTTTCGCCCAGGGCGGCTCGATACGGCCTATCCGTTGTCATCGCGTCGATGGTGTCGGCGAACATAACGATTCGTGATCCGAGGGGAATGGTGGCCCCGAAAAGGCCATCCGGATATCCCGATCCGTCCCAGTTTTCGTGATGATGACGAATTAGCGGAAGAACATCCTTCAATGAGCTCACGTTACGTGCGAGATCTTCGCTCTTGATGGGGTGAGTTCGCATTATCGCGCTCTCTTCTGCCGTCAGCTTCCCAGGCTTACTCAAGATGGGTCCGAAGACCTCATGAATCTTGCCAACGTCATGCAGCAGAGCCGCAACTACAATTCGTTCGATTTCACGATCGCGTAGACCCATCGCGCGACTAATAACTCGCGCCATGTTAGCGACCCGCCGAGAATGACCGGAGGTGTATGGATCACGCGCTTCGATGGCTGCAACCATCAGCTCAAGCAGCTCTTGATTCGTCTTTTCTAACTGCCAATTCTTCTTGTAGAGCTCACGCGCCCCAAGTAGCGGGATCATGAAAATTGCAGCACCTGTTACGCTGAAATGCACATATATGTAGGCGAACACGAACACGAACGGGATTGACAAAAGATCGTACACAAGGGTGAAGCGCAGCCGCTTGACCCATAGTCCCAACGCGCTTTGGTCTTCCTGGAGTCCGACAATTCCGCTGATCGTCAGGCTGTTCGTGGCGAAAAACAGGAGCACGGCCACGAAGTAGGGAACAAATGCGAACTCCGATAGGGTTAGTAGGGACTCACCACCTAGAAACCGATAAGAGACCACCACCACGCTTGACGCGAACAGAGATGCTGCTGTATTAAATACGACTTTGATCGGTGGTCGGCGGCGAATCAATTCCGCGACGAGTGCTGACGCAGTTGCGCCAAGAACCCCAGTCCAATGTGGGACAAGGACGAGCCCTGTGAGTACTGGAAGGTACGCGATCGATCCCGAAGTGTTTCTTGAGGAACGATAGGACATGGAACTCGCCATCACTCCGAACACGAAGAAACACAGTGCAGGCAGCAGATAGCCAGCCGGAATACTGGGGTCAATCAGATACAACGCGCCGAAAAGTAAAATCCCGGCGATCGTCACACCCGTCACGTAGCGTTGAATCTTGGGCTGCATATGAAAAAAACCCCCGCCCTGGCTAGTCCCATGTTGCCGTATCAGCCCTCAAAAAGCTGAAAAACAAGGCCAGAAATAAGTTCACTTTGCGTCACCCCCCTAAAGTTCAGTCGCATTCAGCAACTGCTGAAATGCGCTACTAGGTGGCTCCGCTCGTGTAACTCGGCTTACCCGCTCAACTCGTCTCGTTGCCGGGACGGGGGTTTTATTTTTCCTCTAGGATTCGTGTTAAGGTGAACCTTCTCACAACGATCCCTTCAACTTCACCAGGTCGAATCGACCCGCTTTCAATTTCCAGCTATTCCTGCACCGGGCATTTGAGCCCGCTTACTCTCCCTGATCAACCCATCGGTTCGTCGCCGACAGTACCGCCAGAGCGCTCGCTGTCTCCGCGCTCCCCTTGATCTCGCAATTCCCTACCAGCAAGTGACTGTCGCGACCCGCGCGCACCGTTACACCCACGAACACGTACTCGCGGTCGAAAGCCTCCATCACCTTCACGCCCTCCACCGCCAGCTGCCCTTCTCTGCCCTCGGCCGAGCCGATCGCGAACACCGTCGCTCGCGCGGCTAGATCGAGGCGAGATCTGTCCCCCTCGATCCCATGAGCTTCGCCAATGTAGGACTCCTCACCCTTTCTCAGGGTAACTCTGCAGGAGAGCCCTTTCGTCCGAGACCCCCTGACCTCCACGTCCTCGAAATAGAGCCGGCGGGCCGTATACCGCTTGACCCCGCCCTCCGAGGCCGGACCCACCGCAAACTGGCTCCGGGGCGTCGGATGCGACGCCTGAGGCTGCGCCGGCGTCGGCCTCAACTTGGCCTCGCTCGTTATCGCTACGGAAATCTTTCGGTGATCCACCCTCATCGCCAAATGCGCCATCAGCGCACTCTCGATGTTTCTAACCACTTGTTTAGGCGTGAGCTCGGCCGTGGTCAGAACATGAATCTGTTCGACCGCGCCACTCTCACTCTCTATGATTTTTGCGGACACCACTCCCGGAAGCGTCAGGATCAGCTCTTCAGCACGCTTGATCGGGAGTACGCTGCCAGCGATGTTGTTCAAATTCAATTTGTTAGGCGGATTGGAGAGGGCGCGAAACAGGTGACCAATATTGCAGACCACTGGGGTTTAATCAAGCAATAAATCACGCCAGTCTCCCCCAGGAAAAATGTGATTTCCGGGGAGCGCGAACGACGCTTCGCCGAGCGCGCAGATGTGTGTTTCATATCACCGGGATGCTTGTTTCATTGCAGCAGAACAGTAGACGATGCGAATCGCCGGCAGTAACACGACAATTTTGTTCGCGGTTGTAAAGCCAACCGGGCAGACTCACTTCGCCTCCGCGACTTCCTCTGTCGGAATCCCGTAGTCGCGAAGCTTCCGGTAAAGAGTCCGCTCGCCGATGTCGAGCATCTCCGCCGCCTTTCTCCGGTTTCCCCGCGTGTCCCTGAGCGCGCCCTCGATCGCCGCCCTCTCGATTTCCGCCATCGTCATCCCCGGAGCCAGCGTAATCACGCTTGGTGGCGCCGGCTGGTCGGGAGGCTCGATCGCGCGCGCCGTCGCTCCTGACCCCAGCGCGCCCGTCGGCTGCACCTCGCCCACCCAGTCGCGGTGATCGTGACTCTCGTCGTCGAGACGCCGCCGCAGCTCCTCCACCTGGAGCCGCAGCTCCAGCATGCTCCTCACGAGGAACTCCAGCTCGCGACCCTCGGTGCCAACGGTGCCGCGTACCACAGGCCCCACGTGCACCGGTAGGAAGCGCGCCGCTCCGCCCTCCCGAATCGGACGCGGAATGTCTTCGGGTCCGATCTCGCGCCCCGGCGCCAGCACCACCATGCTCTCCACCAGATTCCGCAGCTCGCGCACATTGCCCGGCCACGGATAAGTCATGAGGATCTGCATCGCCTCCGCCGAAACGCCGTGGAACGGACGGTCGTGCTGCGACGAGAACTCCTTGATGAAGCGGCGCACGAGGAGCGGAATGTCCTCCGGCCTCTCGCGCAGCGGCGGCATGTACATGCTGAGGACGTTCAGCCGATAATACAGATCGGCTCGGAATCTTCCCTCCTCCATGCTCTCGCGCAGCGGACGATTCGTCGCCGCTACCACTCGCACGTTGATCGGGATCTGAGTCGTTCCACCGACGCGCGTGAGCTTTCTCTCCTCGAGCACGCGCAGGAGCTTCACCTGCGTCGATGG
The DNA here is from genome assembly GCA_003134685.1 of Gemmatimonadota bacterium. Lineage (GTDB taxonomy): Bacteria > Gemmatimonadota > Gemmatimonadetes > Gemmatimonadales > Gemmatimonadaceae > UBA4720. The sequence continues at coordinate 188,734 of PLCA01000003.1, forward strand.
CGGAATCTCCCCGATCTCGTCGAGAAATAGTGTTCCTTCGTCGGCCAGCTCGAACCGTCCTATGCGCCGTTCCGCTGCTCCCGTGAATGCGCCCTTCTCGTGCCCGAACAGCTCGCTCTCGATCAGCGACTCCGGCAGCGCGCCGGCGTTCACCGCGATGAACGGCTTTCCACGGCGTGGACTGAGCTTGTGGACCGCCTGCGCGACCAGCTCCTTGCCCGTGCCGCTCTCTCCCTCGATGATCACGGTGCTCGAGACCGGCGCGATCTGTTCGATCTTGAGCAGCACTTCTCCGATCGCTACCGATTGTCCGATCAGCCCCGTCGCCTCGGTGAGACGCTTGCGGTCGAGCACACGCCGCACCGCCAGATACAATTCGTCCGAGGTGACAGGCTTCGTGTACACGTCGGTGAATCCGATTGTGCGAAGGCGCTCGCGCAGCTGCGGATCCTCCACGTCGGCCAAGCCGATCACCGCGGTGCCGTTCCACAGCTGGTCCCGCACGATCTGCATGTTGCCAGGATCGCCGAGGTTGCCGGTGAGGACGATGAGATCCGGCTTGAAGCGCTTGATCTCGCCCCGCAGATCGTCGAGCGGAGAGACGACCTCGGTCTTGGTCCCCGCCGCCTCGAGCACCGCGTTCAGCCTGACCGCCGGCTCGACGTCCGCAAGCGTGATCAGAACCTTCACCGTACCACCGCCGAGAAGGCTGGGACGCGGCGAAGCCTCATCGCGCCGGCACCGCCGCGAGAGTATGCTCCGTCACTTTGCCGCTCAGGACATCGCACGCGTGCTGAATGATCGGATCCAGCGCGTCCAGCCCATCGCGCGCGCCACTCGGCGAGCCCGGCAGATTCACGATCAGCGATTTGCCCCGCACTCCGGCAACACCACGGCCCAGGGCGGCGCGTGGAAAGGTCGCGAGCGCCAGTACGCGAATCCGCTCCGCGATCCCGGGAGCTTCACGCTCGATTACGGCCCGGGTAGCCTCCGGGGTGACGTCGCGCGAAGCGAGCCCCGTGCCCCCGGTGGTAAGCACGAGATCCGCGCCCTCAGTATCGCACGCGCGAATGAGTGCGCGCACGATCTCCACGGTCTCATCGGCGCATTTCGCCGCGGAGACAAGCTCATATTTCTTCGCCTTCACCCAGCCAGCGACGACCGCGCCCGAAGTGTCCTGGCGATCGCCGCGCACGACGGAATCGGAGACCGTGATGACCGCTACGCGCACGTGATCAGAGCCTGCTGCCGTTCTTGTAGAACGGCATCTTTTGCACTGTCGCAGAAATGCGCTTGCCGCGAATCTCGATTTCCAGCGCGGCTCCTTCCGCCGCCGACGCGGGCGGAACGTAGGCGGTGCCGATCGGAATCCCCAGCGTCGGGCTCATCGTCCCGCTCCTCACCTCTCCGCTCGGCCGCCCAGCGGCGAACACCGGATATCCGTGCCGCGGGAATGATCTCTCCGCGGTCGTGAATCCAACCAGCTTGCGCTCGAGCCCGCGCTCCTTCTGCTTTGCCAGCGCATCGCGCCCGACGAAATCGCCTTTCTTCATTTTCACCAGCCAGCCGAGCGATGCTTCGAGCGGCGTCGTGGTGTCGTCGAGGTCGTTCCCGTAGAGCGCCATTCCCATCTCGAGCCGCAGCGAGTCGCGCGCGCCGAGTCCGGTTGGCGTGACTTCACCCGAGGCGGTCAGCGCGTTCCAGATTCTCACGGCGTGCTCGCCCCCGAAGTAGAGCTCGAATCCATCTTCACCGGTGTAGCCGGTGCGGGAGATGTAGACCTTCTCCACCCCGGCGACCTTGCCGATAATGAATTCGTAGTACTTGATCTTCGAGAGATCGGTGTCCGTGAGCTTCTGCAGGATTCTGGCGGCGTCGGGTCCCTGGAGCGCGAGGAGCGCGATCTTGTCGCTGATGTCCTCGAGCGTCGCGTTGAACTTCTTGACGAATCGCGAGATGTGCGCGAAGTCCTTGTCGATGTTCGATCCGTTCACGACCATCAGCACACGATCTTCGACGCGGTAGACCAGGCAGTCGTCCACGATCGTTCCATCTTCCCGGAGAATCGTCGAGTACTGCGCCTGCCCCGGCGCGAGCGCGGCGACATCGTTCGTGGTCACGTAGTTCACGAAGTCCACCGCCTGCGGGCCGCGCACGACGAACTCCCCCATGTGGCTGACGTCGAACAGCCCCGCCTTCTCTCGCACCGCCTTGTGCTCGGCCGTAATGCCGGTCGGGTACTGGACCGGCATCTCGAACCCGGCGAAGGGGACGATCTTGGCGCCCAGGGCCACGTGGACGTCGTAGAGGGGCGTTCGCTTGAGCGTCGTTGTGTCAACCATTACTGGACGGCCTGCGGTATGGGGGTCTCGCCCCAATATGCGCGAAGCGCCCCTCGATTTCGAGGGGCGCCGTGACAATTTGGCAGAAAAAGCGGAAAAGCTCTGCCTAATCCATCAATTCCGCGCCGGTGATCTCCTTCACGTCGCCCATGCGGGCGGGTGAGCCGGTCATCTTCGCTTTGAGCACTTCGAACAGGATGATCGGTCGGAGTTTATTCACCTTCATATAGGTAGCCATCTCGGCCTCGACCATGATGAGCGCGATTCGTGGGTCGTTGGGGCCGCCGTCCCTGTCGCCGCCCTCGTCATCGAACCAGGCTTTCCACTCTTCCTTATAGAGCTGACGGACCTTGTTCCGGTTCTTCGAAACGTGCGCGAGACCCACGACCGAAACCCATTCGTGAGTCCTGTTGTTGTAGTAGGCGCAGTTGACGTGCGGGTCGAGTGCAAGCTCGTCGAGCTTGTGGGTCTCGGCGTTGGTCACGAACCAGAGGTCGGTGCCCTCGATTCGGTCCTGCGTTGCCATCGGTCGAGAGAAGAGCTGACCCGTCGGCCGGCGAGTGGTGAACATCGCCGTCTCGATGCCCTTGATGAGGTCGTAGAGCTCGTCGATTTTCTTGGAGGCTGTCATGGTTTTGGGATGTGCAGAAGACATGCCGGGCACGCGCCCGACCGAGTGGAAAAGAACGAGGGCGAAGCGCTGATCGCGCTCCGCCCTGCGTTCGCTTACTTCTGTCGAGCGCTCAGGCGCTAGCGGCAGGGGATGACGTTCTTGATACGGGCTACGTCAGCAAGGATCTGCGCGCTTTTCGCCGCCGGGATCACGGCCGGTGTTTTGGCCCGCACCAACGCCGCGATCACGTTCAGCGCCGGGCAAGCACCGCGGGTGCTGCGTGAATTGCCTAGCCCCGACGAGAGGGCAGAATAGATCTGGTCCCCGTGCGGCCCCGCATGTTGATAGCTCCGATGATCATCGTTGTTCCCGTGTCCATCATTACCCTGATGGTCATCGGACTCTCCTGCTCCAATCGGCAATAATCCGTTGATGGATTCCATCAGGTTGACTAACTGCTGCGCGGCGCCAAGTACGGTCACCGAGAACAAAGCTGGCGCTGACATGTTACCCGCGGCATCGACGGCCGAGCATGACACCGAAGTCCGTCCGATCGGGAATCTCGTTCCGGATATGCGAGTGCAAGAGAATGACGTTACACCAACATTGTCATGACCGAAGCTGGCGAATGACACCACGGCGCCGGCCGGACTCGTAGCGTTCACCGTGAGGCCTGAGGAGGGCAGGTCGATAGTGGGAGCCTCGACGTCCTTGACCGTCACCAGCTGCGTGGCGGAACTCGTGTTACCCGACTCGTCGGTCGCCGTCCAGACAACCTGCGTGATGCCGACTGGATAGACGCCATTGGCCGGAGCGCTGATCGAGAAATTCGGACAGTTGTCTTCCACCTGCGCGACGCCGACGTTCACGACGGCGGTCGCGAGGCCGGGGTCGTTGCCGACCACGACGTTCGCGGGAAGGGTGATGTGTGGCGCTTCATGATCCGCCACTGTGACGGACTGAGTCGCAAATTCGGTCGTGCCGACCGCGTCCGTAGCGGTCCAGGTGATAGTCGTCGCGCCTTTCGGAAAGCCAGCGTCCAGCGCGAGTCCGTCGCTACGGTGACCCGCGACCGTAAGGCCGGCGCCGCCGCCCGAAACAGTGGGCTGGGTGAGCGCAACCGTGGCGAAGCACGCGCCTGCATTGGTGCCCAGCTGGAGGCTCGGCGGCGCGACGATGGTGATCGGATTGCCTGTCGGACGGATTCTGAAGCGAATCGCGTCGTTGGAGAGAGTGAACTGCGTCTGGACCCTGCCCGGATCGGCAGCGTCGAGCGGGGGGAGATACTCCGCCTCGCTGCCGTCGGCGTTCTGGATGCCCTGAGTCACCATGTGCCACTGGTTGGTGACGTTCATCGAGGTCGTGTACATCGTGATGTCGCTCGATCCCTCAGACAGAACGAGCTGCGCGGTCACGTGTCCCGTCCCGGGGATGTATTCCGGAACGTTGTTCCACTGCAGGACGAACTTGCGGTTGGGCGCAGTGCCCTGGGTTTCGACTGTAACGGGGGCGAGTGCCGACGGGGTCCAGTCCGTCCACGCGAGGGCGATGATGTTGTTGTACATGGCGGTGGGGTCGTTGCTGGGAATCCCCCAGCCCGAGCAGCAGCCGTCCTGCGGTAACGCCTCTGTGCCCAACGCTGACCCCAAGCCGATGAGTCCGTTGGACGAGACATCAAGCTCAGTGTAGCTGTTGCCGTAGAAAGTGAACGCAAAGCCGATCGGCACGTGAAAGGCGACGCAGTCTCCGCAGTCGACCGTGGGATCGCCAGGTTGCGTGCTGATCAGGACGTTGCTGGGCGACGGCTCCGGATTGAACGCGACGGTCGAGACCGTGTACGTCGAAGGAGCTGCCGCTGCGCCTGGCGCGGCGGTGACGTCGCGCGAGGTGTGCAGCGCGCCGAGCATCTTGTTGGTGGCCGGGGCTTGGAGCCACGGATTCTTGACGGCGTCGGGAACGTGCACAACGACCACCTTGACACCGTCCAGCGCGGGATCGCGGGTGGAAAGCGCAGAAGAAGGCGCAGTCGCGCTATCCGAGCACGAGAGAATCGCCGCACTGAGTGTTATCGCGGCGGAACCTGCTCTCAGAAGGCTCAAGAACCCTGAAATCCCGGTCGAACGGCCCATCGTAGTCTCCCATTGGGGTGGCTACGTAATGGACGACCAACTCGCCCAAGCTCAACCGCAGTTGGGGCCAGCTAAGCAGGCCTAACTCGTTGTCACAGAATAGCTTGGAAAAGCGTGTTTGTGATGCCACGCGAGTCGTTCTGCGCCCGGGGCCGGGCGTCACCGGGCCGCTAAATCTTTTCGCCGCCCATCAATACCGCCATGATTGCCTTCTGGATGTGCAGGCGGTTCTCGGCCTCGTCCCAGACCCTGCTCTGCGGTCCGTCGATGACCTCGGCGGCCACTTCCTCGCCCCGATGCGCGGGCAGGCAATGGAGAAAGATCGCGTCCTCCTTTGCGCGCTTCATGATCGCTTCGTCGACGCGGAAGCCCTTGAACGCCTTCTCCCGGATCGCCTGCTCCTCCTCCTGTCCCATCGAGGCCCAGACATCGGTGTTGATGACGTCCGCCTTGTCGGCTGCTTCGGCGGGATCGCGCACGATTCTCACCTTGGCCTTCGATGCCGCCCGCTGGAAAATCATCGGGTCGGGGTCGTAGCCTTCGGGGCATGCGAGCGTGAGCTCGAACCCGAGCACGAATGCGGCGTTGAGCCACGAGTTCGCCATGTTGTTGCCGTCGCCGATCCAGGCGATGCGTTTCCCCTTGTAGCCGCCAAGGTGCTGCTTGACGGTGAGGACATCGGCGAGCACCTGGCACGGGTGCACGAGGTCCGTGAGCCCGTTGATGATTGGCACGTCGGCGTAGCGCGCCAGCTCCTCGATCTCCGAGTGAGCGAAGGTCCTGATCATGATTCCGTCCACGTAGCGCGAGAGCACGCGGGCGGTATCGGCAATCGGCTCGCCGCGCCCGAGCTGCACGTCACGAGGAGAGAGAAAAAGTGCGTGGCCGCCCAGCTGCCAGGCGCCGACCTCGAAGGAGACGCGGGTGCGGGTAGATGACTTCATGAAGATCATTGCCAACGACTTGCCGGCCAGCGGCTTCTTTTTGTACTTCCCCGCCCGCATCAATTCAGCGATCGAGAACAGCTTGTCTATTTCTTTGGCGGAGTAGTCAGCGATCTGAAGAAAATCGCGGTGGAGACGTTCTTTGCGGACGATTCGGGGCATGTGAGTTGCGCGTACCAGTTGTGGAAGTTCTGTGCGTCGGAAATATACTCATGTCCGTCGCTCCCTCTTTTTGAGACATGCGACGATGTCACGCCCTGTTCGTGTTCTGTGCGCCGCCTTTGCTGTGCTCGCGGGCACGGCCTGTCACTCCGATTCCACTGGTCCGGGCGACGGCGGATCTCCATTGCCGCCGGGTATCGGGCTCCAGCTGAATCCTTTCATCACCGCCGGCCTCACGAGCCCCGTTTTTCTGACACAGCCCCTCGACGACGGACGCATTTTCGTCGTTGAGCAGGGTGGCAGGATTCGCGTCGTTCGAAACGGCGTGCTCCAGACGACGCCGTTTCTCGACATCTCCACGAGAGTGCTGAGTGGTGGAGAGCAAGGACTGTTGAGTGTCGCCTTTCATCCGCAGTATGCGACAAATCATTTCTTCTACGTCTATTTCACGACGCAGACCAACGGCGACATTCGGATCGAGCGATTCACGACGACGTCGAATGCGGAAGTGGCGGACCCGACAACATCCAAGCTCATCATCACGGCGCCACACTCGACCTACGCCAATCACAACGGCGGGCTCCTGACGTTCGGCCCCGACGGAATGCTGTACGCCGGCCTCGGTGACGGCGGCAGCGGTGGAGACCCACTCGGCAACGGCCAGAACTTCAATTCCCTACTTGGCTCGCTTCTCCGGCTCGACGTCGATCACGGCGATCCTTACGCAATTCCGGCGAGCAATCCGTTCGTGGGGCAGGCCAACCATCGGGGAGAGGTCTGGGCGAAGGGGTTGAGAAATCCGTGGCGCTACGCCTTCGATGCGGCCACGGCTCTCCTCTACATCGCCGACGTCGGACAGAATCTGCACGAGGAAGTGAACGTCGTCGCCGCGAACAGCGCCGGTCTCAACTACGGCTGGAACGTGTGGGAAGGCCCGAGCTGCTACAACACTGCGACTTGCTCGTCGACCGGCTTTCAGGCGCCGATTCTGGACTACGGCCACGGTCCCGCGTGCTCGATTACCGGCGGCTACGTTTATCGCGGAACCGCAATTCCGGCGATTCGCGGCCACTATTTCTATTCCGACTATTGCGCCGGCTTTCTCCGGAGCTTCAGATATGAGAACGGCGTCCCGGTAGATCAGAAAGATTGGGGACTGACGTCGAGCGCGGTTGAGTCCTTCGGGATGGATTTTGGTGGCGAGCTGTACATGATCACGGGGAACACCGTTGTAAAGATCGCGCCGGTGAGTTAGGCGCCGCGCCTATGGCGCGGTAGTAAGGCAGGAGGCTGCATAATGCTTCGAGCGTTCCTTTGCGGTCCGGTTTTCGGCGCGTGCGTTTTGACTTCGAGCGCTCGAGGTCAGGAGGCGACGACCGAGCTGAGGATCAGGCTGAACGGGATGGACGGAGCGCCCTTGAGCGGCGCGCTGGTCGCTCTCCTCAACGCCCGTGACAGCGTCGTAGCCGAAGGATTGAGCGCGGAATCGGGCGGGCGAGTTCTTCGCGCCACGCCGGGCGTCTACCGGGTTCGTGTCAGACGCATCGGATATTTGCCTTTCCTATCAGGTCCTGTGTCGCTCCCCCGCGAGAGCGCGCTCTCGCTGAACGTCGAAAGCCAGCGCGTCGTCCTGGAGCGAATCGTCGTCAACTCGAAATCCCCCTGCGCGCGAAACGATCCGAGCGCTGACGCGCTTTCGACCGTTTGGGACGAGATAGACAAGGCGCTCAGGTCGAGCCAGCTCACTACGGAAGATCTCTTGGGTATCGGGCGGGCTCGCACATACCGCAAAGAGGTCGGCATTGACGGAACGGTGATCAGCGCCGACACGACCTACCTTTCACTCATCGACCGGCGACCCTTCGGCGCAATCGATCCGGTGACTCTCGCGAACAATGGTTACGTCCTCGGCGACGCGGAGGCGGGCTGGCACTATTTCGCCCCCGACGAAACGGTGTTGCTGTCGGAGCCGTTTGGCGCGACCCACTGCTTCCGGGTGGTACGCCAACGGGACCGTACCGGGCAGATCGGTGTTTCGTTCGAGCCGGTACCGCGGCGTCGAATGGCGGACATCACCGGCGTGCTGTGGGTAGATCAGGAGACGTCGCAGCTGCGTGAAGTCGTGTTCCGTTTCGTGAACGCCGGCGCGATGAGCCAGTTCGACGCCGGCGGATTCACTCACTTCCGCCGCATGCCATCGGGTGCCTGGATCGTCGACGAGTGGAAGCTTAGCGCGCCCCGACTCTCGGTAGCGCAGCGCGCAGTCCAGGATGGGTACTCGTCGACAGCGCCCCAGCAGTTCATCGCCATCGGTCGTATCGAAAATGGCGGGGGGATCTTCGCACCCGCTGAGCTGGCCGGCGAGCAGCATCGACAAATCCGGGCGGCCGCGGATACCTTGAACAGGAAGCATTGAGCGTCGCTTCGCCACATTTTACGGAGGGCCGGACCATGCGCCGCTACGAGCTTGTCTCAGGAACCGTCTTTGCCATTGTCTGTCTCGCACAGCTCACGCGCATCCTAATGGGCTGGCCAGTGCAGATCGATCTTTTCACCGTTCCGATCTGGTTTTCCGGCGTCGCGTTCCTCGGGTCGGGCGCTCTAGCCCTCTGGGCTTTCCGCTCCGCGGGCCGGCGTGCAGTGCCGGTGTAGTCCGGACACGCTGCCGATCGGGTGCGTCGATGATCCGTAAGCTGAAATCCGGGGAGTACCGCCTTTACTCCGGAAAGAAGAATCCGAAAACCGGCCGGCGCCGGAATCTGGGCACGTTCAAGAGCCTCGCCGCGGCAAAGAAGCACGAGCGCGCTGTGCAGTTTTTCAAGCGGCGCGGCTGAAAGCCCGGGCCCTCGCTCAGGGCTATATTCCGGCCATGAGCGACGCCCCGGTCTCCCTCGCTAACGCGCTCTCCGATCGGTACACGATCGAGCGTCTCCTGGGCTATGGCGGCATGGCAACCGTGCATCTTGCCGAGGAGCGGAAGCACAAGCGCAAAGTTGCGATAAAAATCCTGAAGCAGGAGTTCGGCGCGTCGGTGGGCGCCGAGCGATTCCTGCGCGAGATCGGGATCGCCGCGCGTCTCTCGCATCCGCACATCGTGCCGCTGATCGACTCGGGTGAATCCGAGGGATCGCTCTATTACGTCTCGCCCTATATCGCGGGTGGATCTCTGCGCGACCGGCTCAACCGCGAGAAAATCCTTCCGATCGACGACGCGCTCCGCATCGTGAACGAGATCGGCACGGCTTTGGACTACGCCCATCGCAACGGCTTCGTTCACCGCGACGTGAAGCCGGAGAACATTCTGTTCGCGGACGACCACGCGCTGCTTGCTGACTTCGGCATCGCCCACATCGCGTCTACATCAGCGGACGAGCCGCTGACGCTGAGCGGGTTTGCGCTCGGCACTCCGGAATACATGAGTCCCGAGCAGGCATCGGGTGAAACCGAGATCGGAGTTCCGGGCGACGTTTATGGCCTCGCCTGCGTTTTCTACGAGATGCTGGCGGGCCAGCCGCCCCTCAAGGGAGCGACGCCCCGCGCGACGATGGCGAAGCAGGTCACCGAGAAGCCGCGTCCGGTGCGAACACTCCGCCCTGATGCGCCCACCGGTTTCGAGAGAGTGCTCGAGCGCGCCCTCGCAAAGAATCCGGCACGGCGGTTCTCCAGCATTACTCAATTCTGCGAAGCCCTGACGCACGCGAGGTCCGAGCCGAATCGGCCGTTCACCGCGATGACGCGCACCATCGCCGTCCTCCCATTCGTGAACTCGAGCCCCGATCCCGACAACGAGTATCTGAGCGACGGAATCACCGACGAGCTGATCAACGCGCTCGCAAAAGTCGACGGACTGCGCGTTGCGTCCCGCACCTCAGTGTTCGCGCTCAAGGGCAAAGCACAGGATGTGCGCGCGATCGGCGCGCTGCTCGAGGCATCCGAAGTGCTGGAGGGATCGGTGCGCCGCTCCGGGGAGAATCTTCGCATCACGGTGCAGCTCACATCGACGGACGACGGGCGCTTGATGTGGTCCGAGCGCTACGACCGCAGGCTGATCGACGTCTTCGCCATTCAGGATGAGATCGCGCGCACCATCGTCACGACGCTTCGCTCGACATCGTTCGCTGAGATCGCGCCAACTCCGACGAATCGACACACCGAGAACGTCCTCGCATACGGGCTGTACCTTCGCGGCCGCTACGCCTGGAACAAGCGTACGTCCGAGGGAGTCTTCGAAGGCATCAAGTACTTCGAGGAGGCAATCGCGCTCGATCCGACATACGCGCTGGCGTACACGGGGCTCGCGGACTCATACTCGCTTCACATCGACTACCGGAACGTCCCGGTACACGAAGGTCACCAGAAGGCAAAGTCATACGCGAGGAAAGCGATCGAGCTGGATGACAGCCTCGCCGAGGCGCACGCGTCGCTAGCGTGGAGCTCCTTCGTCTACGATTGGGACTGGGACGGGGCAGCCAGGGAATTCCGTCGCGCCATCGAGCTCGATCCCCGCTACGCGCCGGCGCACCAGTGGTACGCCTTCATGCTCGCATCGCAGGGAAATTTCGACGAGGCGCTGCTCGAAGCCCACACAGCGCAGGAGAACGATCCCTCGTCGGTGTCGGTGCGGCGCAGTCTGGGCTATGCCTATTTCTATGCCCGGAAATACGAGCAGGCGCACTATCACCTCGACCGGGCGATCGCGATGAATCCGACCGCTGAAGAGAGTTTCCGGGTTCAGGGATTGATTCTCACGCTTCAGAAGCAGTTCCCCGCCGCCGAGAGAGTGTTGCGCGAGGCTGTGGCGCTGGCGCCCGAGTGCGGGTCGTACACCAAGGCAACGCTCGCGTACTCTCTCGCGGCCGCCGGCGATCCTTCCTATGCGCGACAGCTCGCAGCGGAGCTGGAAGAAAGGCTGAACGTCGAGTACGTCTCCCCCGTCGAGCAGGCGATAGTGTACATCGCCCTCGGCGACAAGCAGACGGCTCTCGATTGGACGGAGCGCGCGATCGATGAGCGGCGCGGCTGGGTGGCCTACCTGCGCGTCCATCCAATTGTCGATTCGCTGCGGGGTGAGCCGCGATTCGACGCGCTCGTTCAAAGGATGAAATTCGGCGTGCCTACCGCTTGATCTACCGGGCGCTCGCGGATCTGGTGCTCGTCGTGCACCTCGCGTTTGTCCTCTTCGTGGTGCTGGGAGGGCTGCTGGTACTCAGGTGGCCGCGTCTGGCGTGGCTTCACGTGCCGGCCGCCGTATGGGGTGTCCTGATCGAGTACACGGGTTGGATCTGCCCGCTTACCCCACTCGAGAATTCACTCAGGGAGCGCGGCGGCGGCGCGGGCTATAGCGGCGGATTCCTCGAGCACTACATACAGCCGGTGCTCTATCCGGCTGGGCTTACACGTGGAACGCAGATTGTGCTTGGAAGTCTTGCGCTGCTCGTCAACCTGACCGCCTACGGCGTGGTAGTCGCGAGAAGAGGCCGCTTCAGGCCGTGAGCTCTCCGCTGATCCGCGCGCCGGCTAGAGAATGTAGCGTCTGAGGTCTTCGTCGTCGGCGATCGTCTTGAGGCGGCTCTGCACCAGCTCCTGATCGACGCGCACCGTCTTCGCCCCGCTCTCGGGAAGTCCGAACAGCACGTCCTCGAGCAGCGTCGTCATCACAGTGTGAAGCCTGCGCGCTCCAATATTCTCCATCCGGTCGTTGACATGCGCGGCAATCTTCGCAATCTCCGCGATGCCGTCCGTCGTGAACTCGAGCTTCGCGCCCTCGGCCTCGACCAGCGCCGAGTACTGCTTGGTGAGCGCATTCTCGGGCTCGGTCATGATGCGCACGAAATCCGCTTCTGTTAGGGACTGGAGTTCTACCCGGATCGGGAATCTTCCCTGCAGCTCCGGAATCAGATCGCTCGGCTTGGCGACGTGGAACGCGCCCGCTGCGATGAACAGCACGTGGTCGGTCTTTACCATCCCGTGCTTGGTCTGCACGTTGGAGCCTTCGACGATCGGGAGGAGATCCCGCTGTACTCCCTCGCGCGAGACGTCAGGTCCGCCGGCAGCGGTACCACGTTGGCCCGCAATTTTATCAATTTCGTCGAGGAAGATGATGCCCATGCTCTGCACTCTGTCGAGCGCATCAGCTGTGACGTCCTCCTTGTTGATCAACTTTTCGAGCTCCTCGCTGAGCAAGATGCGTCGCGCCTCGGAGACCTTTACGGTTCTCTTCTTTTTTCGCTTGGGCAGCATGTCCTGGAGCATCTCGGAGAGATTGTCCATGCCCTCCGGCGCCCCCTGCGGAACCATCATGTCGAACATCACGGGCGTCTGCTGCGTGACCTCGATCTCGATCTCGCGCTCGTCGAGCTGTCCGTCGATCAGGAGCTGCTTGAGCTTCTCTCGCGTTCTCTTATAGCGCACCTCGGTGGCGTCGGTCTCGCTAGAGACAGATCCGGCCGGTGAGACGACGAAGAGATGCGCTCCCCCGCCGGCGGGGGCCGTTGGATTGTGCGCGGACTGCTTGATGTCGGGCGGCGTTGGCAGCAGGAGATCGAGCAGTCGCTCCTCCACCTTTTGCTTTGCTACCTCGTTCACTTCGGTCTCGCGCTCGCCGCGCACCATGTTGATCGCGCTCTCCACCAGGTCGCGCACCATCGATTCGACATCGCGGCCAACGTAGCCCACCTCGGTGAACTTGGATGCTTCGACCTTTACGAACGGCGCGCCGACGAGACGCGCGAGCCTGCGCGCGATCTCCGTCTTCCCGACGCCCGTTGGGCCGACGAGAATGATGTTGTTGGGCGAGATCTCATCCCGGATTGCATCCGGCGTGCGCTGGCGCCGCCAGCGGTTTCTGAGCGCGATCGCGACCGCTTTCTTTGCGTCGGCCTGCCCGACGATATAGCGATCGAGCTCTTCGACGATCTGCCTCGGCGTGAGATCGGCCAGGCGCTCCAGCGCCTGCTGTGTGCGCGGCGATGACATCAGGTGGGCTCGAGGACAGTGATGTTCGCGTTCGTGTAGATGCAGATCTCGGCGGCGATCTCGAGTCCTTTTCTCACGATATCACGCGCGGGAAGATCCGTGTTCTCGAGGAGCGCGCGCGCCGATGCAAGGGCGTAGGGGCCGCCAGATCCGATCGCGAGGATGCCGTCTTCGGGCTCGATGATGTCGCCCGTTCCCGAGATGATGAAACCGTGCTGCCTATCGGTTATGGCAAGCAGGGCGTCGAGACGCCGCAACACACGATCACTCCGCCAGTCCTTCGCCAGTTCCACCGCGGCGCGCTGCAGGTTTCCGGGATAGCGCTCCAGCTTCTCCTCGAACTTCTCGAAAAGGGTGAACGCATCCGCCGCGGCGCCCGCGAAACCAGCGAGCAGCTTGCCATCGTGAAGACTCCGGACCTTCTGCGCATTCGACTTCATCACCGTCTGGCCGACAGTGACCTGGCCGTCGCCTCCGAGTGCGACCTGTCCGTCGCGGCGCACCGCGAGGATGGTAGTCGACCGCACACGCTCGAGCTTCATCGCTTCAAAATAACAGCCTTGCGGCGCGTTGGGCGCGTCTACGGGGCCTCGAAACGCGCCCCCTTCTTGCATTTCAACCAACCATGAAGCTGGAGCAGCTGCCGATCCTTCTCGGCGTATTAATCGCCCTCGTCGGGCTCAGCATCCTTCTCGATGCCTGGCAGGCGGGCGGGGTGGCCCCTCTGCGCGAGCGTCGCCGGCGCATCCGCGCCGTGCCACACAAGGCGGGGCAATCGCTCGTGGCGCTGGGGACGCTGTGTATGGCTGCTGCCCTGATCGGGCGCGATACGTGGCGTTGGGGAACGATCTCGGTGCTCGCTGGCGTCCTGCTGCTCGTGATCGGCGCGATCATGAACCGTGCGTACCTCAAGGAGGTACTGCTGTTCCGCGGTGCGGCGAGGAGGGGCACGGGCGAGACGAACTCGCGCCTTAACCAGACGCCCCAGAAGGGCACGCGGATTCGCTAGTCGTCCGCGCTAAGTGCCGCCATACCATTCGTAGCCGGCATCACTCCAGTACCCCCCGTTCATTTTCGGCATGAACACGATTTTCGTCAGGTACTTCGTGTTCTTGTAGCCAAGCTTCACGGGAGAATAGACACGCGCCGGCGCGCCGTGAGCGGGCTCCAGCATCTTTCCGTCGAGACCGTAGGCGACCACGGTCTGCTTGTGCATCGCGCTCTCGATGTCCCAGCTCTCGTGGTAGTCGTCGTCGAACGACTGAAAATCGACGTAGTGCGCCAGCGGGTCGGCGTGCACCAGGCGAGCCAGCTCCGTGAACGGAACGCCGGTCCAGGTCTCGACCGCCGTCCATCCTTCGACACAGTAGTGATTCACGCGATTGGAGACCTGCGGGAGTTGTTGCAGCTCCTCGATCGTGAGCCGCACCGGATTGCCGACGAGCCCGCTCACTTCTAGCGCCCATTTCCCTCGCACGCTCTCATCCCAGACCGGCACTGTCCGCGAGATGAAGTAACTCGGCAATTTGTTGACGGCGTCGTGGGCACCCGCCTGGACCGCATCCATCGAGGTGTGACGCAAAAGCTTCCGTTCAATGACGAGATTCTTCCGCTCAGCGTACTTGAGCAGCCTGTCCGCTGCCTTGGGTCCACGGGAATTGCAAGCAGCGAGAAAAACCGCAGATACAAGTCCGCTTCCCCGAAGCAAAAAGTCGCGGCGGTCGATTCCGTTGATCGAGATGAACTTGCGCGGATCGATGTTCACGTCGCCGCCGGCGGAGGTGGCGCGGCTGCCGCACGCGCGCGCCTGGGAAAGAGATGGTAGAACGGCCGCGCGTTCCGGGCTTCAGGAGAGAGCGACGGGTCGTAGTTGCCGGTGATCATCGACGTCATCGAGTACGGATCGACCGCAAACACCATGAAGACATGAACGACGCTCAGGATGACGATCGCGAGCATGGCGATGAAGTGCCAGTATCGGGCCCACACGTATCCGCCGAAAACCGCGGTGAGCGGCGCGAGCTCCACCGGCTTCCAGATGGCGATTCCGGTAAGGACCGCGAGCGCCCCGAACACCGGCAGCAGGAAGTACGCGGTTTTCTGCAGCGCGTTGTGCTTCCCCTGGTGCGGGTGATCCTTCCGCCTGAAGGTGTAGAACTTGACCATCTGCAGGCTGTCGCGAATGTCGCCCCTGCGAGGAACGAGATCGCGCCATTCGCCGTGGAGATAGATGAAGGTGAGGTAAACGAGTCCGTTGACGACGAGCACCCACATCATCGCGAAGTGCCAGTGCCGGGCTCCGCCGAGCCAACCGCCGAATGTCAGCCAATCCGGAATCGGCTTGTGCTCGAACGGATAGCAGCAGAACATCTCGCCCTTCCGCGCGAACGCCGGATAGGCGTTGAAGATGCGGAGACCACTGCCGACCATGATGATGATTGCCACCACGTTTACCCAGTGCGTAGTGCGCACAATCCAGTGGTGCCGCTTTCTAATCAAGGAACACTGTCCAGGCGATGCCGCTTCTTCCCCAGAATCTCCTCCGTTCCGCTCGCGGGGGAAATTACACCGCGTCACGCACGCGGGTGAGCCTTCTGGTACACCTGCTTCAACCGCTCGATACTGGTGTGGGTGTAAATCTGGGTGGTCGAGATGGAAGCGTGCCCGAGCAGCTCCTGCACCGCGCGAAGATCTGCGCCGGCATCGAGCAAATGCGTAGCGAAGGTGTGGCGAAGCGAGTGAGTGGAAAGCCCCGAGTTTTCGTCGATCTTGTCGAGGAAACCCTTCACCGCGTTCTGGATCGCCCGCACGGAGATGCGCTTCCCGCGATTGCTGAGAAAGAACGCCGTGCGGTCTCCCACCGGTCCGATCACACGCAACAGCTCGTCCCGCTTCGATTCATAGTTTCTGAGCGCCAGCTGCGCGTGATCGCCGATTGGGATGATGCGCTCCTTCCTCCCCTTCCCGCGCACCTTCACCTGCTGTGACATCAGGTCGATGTCCATCCGATTGATCCCGCGCAGCTCCGACAGCCGCATTCCGGTCGAGTAGAACAGCTCCAGGATCGAGGAGTTGCGCACGTCGCCAAAGCGTCCCTCCCGCGCCTTGAGCTCCGCCGACTGGAAGAGCAGCTCGATCTGCGCGCGATCCAGATAGCCCGGCAGGTACTTGTCCTGTTTCGGCGTGTTGACGCCGCGCGCCGGATTTGCTTCGACCTGCTCGTTCCGATGGAGGTATTTGTAAAAGCTTCTGACCGCCGAGAGGTTTCGCGCGATCGATCGCTTGTTGAGTTTCTTCCGCGTCAGATGCGCGAGAAATCCGCGGATCGCGAGTCGATCCAGCCCCTGCCACGACCATTGCTCCGCCCCGAAGTAGCGCCCAAGGAACGAAACGAATTCCTCGAGATCCCGCCGGTAGGCTATGAGAGTATTGGGAGAGACGTCACGCTCTTTTTCGAGGTGCGTCAGGAACTCTTCGACCGCCTGCGGCTGGCTCATGCGCGGGCCGAGAGCGCGCCGTGGATGCTGTTGGCCTCGATCCACGCCTGCATGTCTCGCAGCGCCCGCTCGGAGAAAACCTCCCGCTTCCGCTTTTTGTCACGGATCTGTTCCGGAAGCTCGTCGAGCAAACCGAAGTTCGCGTTCATCGGCTGGAAGTGCCTGGGGTCCGCCTCGTTCATGTAGCGATAGAGCGCGCCGATCATCGTCGTCGGTGGGGGAATTACCGGATCGTCGCCCGAAAGAATTCGCGCCAGGTTGATCCCCGCCAGCAATCCCGTGGCGGAGCTCTCCGTGTACCCCTCGACGCCCGTGATCTGACCCGCGAAAAGAAGCGCCGGCTCGTCGCGAACAGCCAGGTGGGCGCTCAGCGCCGCGGGAGAGTTGAGGTAGGAATTGCGGTGAATCGACCCGTACCGTAGAAATTCCGCGTCGGCGAGGCCAGGAATCATCCTGAGGACGCGCTGCTGCTCGGGAATCCGCAGGCGCGTCTGAAAGCCGACCAGGTTCCACATGCGGCCGGCGCGATCCTCCTGGCGAAGCTGCACCACGGCGTGCGCTTCGTAGCCTGTGCGCGGGTCACGCAGCCCGACCGGCTTGAGCGGACCAAACCGCATCGTCTCGCGTCCGCGCTTCGCCATCACCTCGACCGGCATGCACCCCTCGAAGTACGGGACTTCATCGAATTCGTGGCCGTGATACTGATCGGCGGAAATCAGCGCATCGAGAAACGCGTCGTATTGCTCGCGCGACATCGGGCAGTTGAGATAGGCGCCATCGTCACCAGCGCCCTCCATCGTCTCCTTGCCGTACCGCGACCCTCGGAAGACGAGGGAGTCGTCGATCGAATCTCGGGCGATGATCGGCGCGATCGCGTCGTAAAAAGCCAGGGCGCCAACTCCCAGACGGGTGCGGATGGCCTCGGCCAGCTTCTCCGAGGTGAGCGGACCGGTGGCGATCACACAGGGAGCCGCGATACTCGCGACCTCTTCGCGCACCACGGTGATTCGGTCATCGGACGCGATGCGCTCGGTCACCGCGGCCGAGAAGACATCGCGATCGACTGCCAGCGCGCTGCCAGCGGCGACTCGCGCGCCGTCGGCTGCATCGAGGATCAGCGAGCCGAGCAGCCGCATCTCGGCCTTGAGGAGGCCGTGTGCGTTGGTGAGCTCCGTGCTCTTGAACGTGTTCGAGCAAACGAGTTCAGCGAGTCTGTCGGTTTTGTGCGCCGGCGTTGTCGTGACCGGACGCATTTCGTGCAGCGATACCTCGAACCCGCGGGTGGCGAGCTGCCAAGCGGCCTCTGAGCCGGCGAGGCCGCCGCCGACAACCGTGACTCGCTGCGTCACACCGCCACAGCTTCAGGCGTCGGCGCGACATCCCAGTCGTTCGCGCACTTGATGCAGCGACGGTAGTCGCCGCGCGCTTTCGTGAACTTCGACTCGGCGCCAACGTAGCCGCACTCGGGGCAGGTCTCCGCAACCGGCTTGTCCCACACCACGAAGTCGCACTTAGGATAGTTCGAGCAGCCGTAGAAAGCCTTCCCGCGCTTCTTCGAGCGACGCACGGCGATGTCACCACCGTCTTTCGGACACTTGACGCCGGTTGGCATCGATCGCGTGCCGCGGCACTTCGGGAATGTGCTGCAGCCGAGAAATTCTCCGGAGCGGCCATGACGTATTACCATTGGCGAGCCGCACTCGTGGCAAATCTCGTCCGTGGGCTGCGCCGGCTTGCGATCGCCGCGTAGCGGCCGCGTGAACTTGCAGTCTTTCGGATGGTTCTCGCACGCCAGGAACGGACCGAAGAATCCGCCGCGTGGAACCAGTTTCCCCCCGCACGTCGGACATCTCTCGGTCTCGAGCATGGACAGATCGTGCGCCTCGCCGATGAGCGATTCGATGTCCGCGCTCTTCACGGATTCTGCGAACGGTCCGTAGAAATCCTTGAGCATCTTCCGCCAGTTCACGTCGCCGTCCTCGATCTTGTCGAGATCGGTTTCCATGTGGGACGTGAACCTGACGTTGAACACATCGGGAAAGCTCTTCACCATTACCCGCTCGACCTGTTCGCCGAGGAAGGTGGGGAAAAACCGCCGCTGCTCGAGCATCGCGTAGCGGCGATCGACGAGCGTCGAGACGATCGATGCGTAGGTCGACGGACGGCCGATGCCGAGGCGCTCCAGCTCCTTGACCAGACTGGCCTCCGAATAGCGCGGCGGCGGTTCCGTGAAATGCTGCGACGGCGTGATTGCCTTGACCGGGATATCCTCTCCCTTCTGGACCACCGGCAGTCCCTGCTCTTCTTCGAGCGCTTTCCCTTCCTCGGCTTCGCGCGATTCCTTGTAGAGGCGCTGGTAGCCATCGAACTTGACCACGCTGCCGGTCGCCCTGAACAGGAACCGGTCGAAGTCGAAGTCGACCGTGGTTGTGTCGAAGATCGCGGGGGTCATTTGCGACGCCATGAACCGCTGCCAGATCAGCTCATAGAGGCGATACTGGTCTTCCTTGAGATACTTGCGGATGTGCTCGGGGCGGCGCGTCGGATCCGTCGGACGGACGGACTCGTGCGCATCCTGCGCGTTCTTCGATTTGGCCTCGGCATAGAGTCTTGGAGCATCGGGAAGATAGGACTCGCCGTACATCATCTTGATATACTCGCGCGCCTGTTCGGCGGCCGAAGACGCGACGCGCGTCGAGTCGGTGCGCATGTAGGTGATGAGACCAACCGCGCCCTCCTCGCCGATCTCTATTCCTTCGTAGAGATCCTGCGCCAGTCGCATCGTTCGCTTCGATCCGAAGCCAAGCTTCTTCGCCGCGTCCTGCTGGAGCGTGCTGGTCGTGAACGGCGCCGCCGGGTTTTTCCTCCGCTCGCGGCGCTTGACCTCGGTGACCTGGAACGTCTTCCTTGATTTGAGCGCGTCGAGAATCGCGTTCGCTTCCGTCTCGTTGGTGATTACCGGCTTTTTGCCATCAAGCAGATGCAGCTTCGCCGTGAACTGCTGCCCGGCCTCCTCGAGGAGCGCCTCGACGGTCCAGTACTCGACCGGCTTGAACGCTCGGATCTCGCGTTCCCTTTCCACAAGCAGCCGCAGCGCGACGGTCTGCACGCGGCCGGCTGAAATCCCCTTCTTCACGGTCTTCCAGAGAACCGGGCTCGCCTTGTATCCGACGAGGCGGTCGAGGACGCGGCGCGCCTGCTGCGCGTCGACTTTCCGCTCGTCGATCTTCCCAGCGCTGGCGATCGCCAACACCACGGCGTCGCGCGTGATTTCGTGAAACAGGACGCGCCTCATCGGCGCTCCATTCTTGGTTTTTATTGCCTGGGCAACGTGCCACGCAATCGCCTCGCCCTCGCGGTCCGGATCGGTCGCGAGAAAGATCTCGCGCGAATCCCTGGCCGCGCTCTTGAGATCGGCGACGGTCTTCTCCTTTCCCGGGATCGTCACGTATTCCGGCTCGAAGCCGTTCTCGATGTCGATTCCCATCTTCTTCTCGGGCAGATCGCGCACGTGACCGACCGTCGCGCGCACTTTGTACGCGCGCCCGAGATACTTCCCGATGGTCTTGGCCTTCGCGGGTGACTCGACGATCACGAGCGATGTCGAGCCCGGCTCGGATGGACCTTCGTCTTCGACGATTTTAGCCGCCGCGCTTTTTCTCGCACGCGTCGGTTTGATCGCGCCGCTCTTGGCAGCGATGCTCTTGCTCGCGCGCTTCGCGGTTGTTTTCGCTTTAGCTGTCTTGGCTTTCGCCATCTAATGCACCGTAGTGTTGTCGCCGCTTCCGGACGAGTCTTCCAGGCCAGTTCCCTCGAGCAGTCCACGCAGATCGTCGAGTGCAATCCGTCCCTCGAACTGCATGAGGGCTCTCTCGATGATGTGCTCCAGCTCCAGCCCGTTGATTGCGCCCGAGCCGTTGAGTGAGAGCAGATGACCCCACGCTTCCGGGGCAAAGCGCCCCCGCTCGTGCGGGCCCATCACGCGAAATGTGGTCTGTACAGGAATCCGTTCGTCCATTGGCGTTCGTAGTTATTTAATGGTCGAGGTAAGCTCGACGACCTTCGCTATAAGTTGTTGCCGTGCAAGGCTTTCCGTATCGAGAACAATATCGGCTGTCTCGTAGAGGGCCTGCCTTTTCTGGTACAGCTCCCTGAGTGCCACCACCGGGTCGCGCCCAGCCAGCAGCGGCCTGGTCTCCACCCGGCGCAGCCGGCGAGCAACTGCCTCGGGTGACGCTCTAAGGTATATGATACGTCCAGCCGAACGCAAAAGTTCGACTGACCTCTTCTGTGTGATCCACCCCCCGCCGGGTGACAGCACCATTCCACCAGTGGCGCTCAGCTCTTTCGTCAGCGTGAATTCCATCTCCCGAAATTGCTCCTCGCCCTTCAGGCGAAAGATCTCGCGCACATCCATTCCGGCCCGCCGCTCGATCTCCTGATCAAAATCGAGAAACTGTCTTCCGAGCTTCCGCGCAACCGCTCTCCCGATCGTCGTCTTCCCCACTCCGGGGAGTCCGACGAGGATCAGATGTGGAGCCGACGAGCTATCGTCCCTGTCTGTCACTTAAGCCAGAGACGTAATTCTCATAATTGCGTCGCGTCTCCCGCAGCGAATCCCCACCGAACTTCTCGAGCAATGCTTGGGCGACGACGAACGCTGTCATGGCCTCAGCGATAACCCCCATCGCTGGAACGGCGGTGACATCACTTCGTTCCGCGACCGCCTGGGCCGGCTCGCGCGTCTTCATTTCGATCGTCGCCAGTGGCCGCATCAGTGTGCTGATCGGCTTCATCGCCGCACGGAGCACGATCTGCTCGCCGTTGCTGATGCCGCCTTCCATTCCTCCCGCGCGGTTGCTTCGTCTGCGCACGCGCCCCGTTTTCACGTTTCGCTCGTCCGCGTCGATCTCGTCGTGAACGTCGGATCCCTTGCGCCGCGCGCATTCCACGCCGAGGCCGATCTCTACCGCCTTTACGGCGGGAATGGACATGAGAGCCGCGGCGAGTCTGCCATCGAGCTTTCGGTCCCACGAGACGTGGGAACCAAGTCCCACCGGTACGCCGTCGCAGATCACTTCTGCGATACCGCCGAGTGTGTTGCCTTCCGCCTTCGCGGCGTCGATTCGGGCGATCATCTCTTTCTCGGCCGCAGCATCGAGAGTACGGAGAGGCGACGCGTCGGCGGCTGCGTTGATGTCCGCCGGCATATTGTCGGGCCTCCTTGCGTCGACCCCGCCAAGTTGCACAACGTGGCTTCCGAGGGTGATGCCGAACTCGCGCAGAAAACGCCTGCAAACAGCCCCGGCGGCCACTCGCGCGGTAGTTTCGCGGGCGGACGCGCGCTCCAGCACATCCCGGGCATCGTCCCGATCGTACTTGAGCATCCCTGACAGATCGACGTGTCCCGGGCGCGGGCGGGTAACCGCCCGCCTCCGCTCCGGATCCCCCTCACGGGGGGCCGGATCCATTATCTCCTGCCAGTTCTTCCAATCGCGATTCTGAATCAGCATCGCGATCGGGGAGCCGAGCGTCTCGCCGGCGCGAACGCCGGAGAGGAACTCCGCATGGTCGGACTCGATCTTCATACGCCTGCCCCGCCCGTAGCCTTGCTGCCTCCGAGCCAGCTCCGCATCAACGTCAGCGGTGGCCAGGGACAGGCCCGCGACCATTCCTTCAAGGATGGCGACGAGCCCGGGCCCGTGTGACTCGCCTGCGGTGGTGAAGTGCAGCATGGTCCCAAAAAGAACGGGACGGGGAGAAAAAAGAAAGCCCGCCGGAAATTTCCGGCGGGCTCTCCAGACCTGTTTCTGTTCTTTTTTTCGCGATTAGTTCGGCGTCAGACCTGCGAACAGCGCCGAGATGTTGTAACGAACCGGGTCGATCTCGTAGTAGCGGTTCTCCAGGTAACGTCCCGTCGTCGGGAAGTACGGCGGCGGGTTGGAGACCGCGCAGTGATCGTAGCTGTACCGCTTGATGTATCCTTCGCCGCTGGTGAGCCCCACGGCGCCTCTGCTCTCCTGAATAAGACCGCCGTTCAGAAAGAGACAACCGCGGCCGTTATTCGTGCCTTGGCAACCCGTGGCGTTGTTCGGACCCGAGCTGTAGTTCTCGACACCGAAAGAAGTGTTGATTGCCATCAGCACGCCGTGAATGAAGAGGTCCTGAGTGGTGGCCTCGTTCCTGTACCCGCCGCTTACTGGCACAGGATCGTTCAGCGCATTGTCGGCAATTGTAATGTTGTTGGCAGCGATGATGCCCAGCATGTCTGCGCACGTGCCCAGGGAGGGGTCGGTCGCATAACGTTGGTCATCGAGTATGACGACGGTGCCGGTAGCGTACACTGTCACCTTACCGCGAAGCACGCCGCTGATACCGACCGTTCCGGTGACCGCGATTACACCCTTCGTGCCGGGGTTGAGACCGCGGTATATCGGGAACAAATACGCGGCATCCGCGGGACGACGCGCCGCCAGCCGTGGGTCAATTGCGCCGGGGTATGCGAGCCACTTGCCGTGCACACCTGTAGGTGTGAACGTCGAGGTATCGCCACCGATCTGTTTCTGAGCAACGGTGAAAGCGGCGCTGTTGCGCTCCTCCGCTACGAGCATCGGGTCGCCACCGAGATAGCAGCGGGACGTCGCTTGCGACATGATCTGATCCAGGGAATAATTGCCTACAGTGGTCGCCTGGGTACTGGTCATTCCGCCAGCGATTAGCAGCGTCTTCATCCAGGCTTGTCCGTGGACGGAAGCCGGGAAGAACTTCAGCGGGCCGCCCACAGTGACTTTGTACGCCGCGCCGCAGGTCTTGGTGGTGGCCTTGTTACCGTTCCAGTCGCCGCGGGTCCATGGTTCCTCGCCCGCGTTCGCCTGATAGATCTTGACGAAGCCTTCATCGACACCAGTGGAGTCAGTAGTACCGGTGCCAAGGTCTATTGCGACGAATTCCAGGCGCAGCCTGACGGTCGACGCATCGCCATTGGATGGCGCCACGAAGTTGGTGAAGCCGGCCGTCGCGTAGCCTGCGAGTTTGCTCAACACTGTGTTAGTGGGGAGCGTAATCGCCGGCTGGTTTTCCGTATAGCCCTTGTCAAAGGTGCCGTAGCTCTTGCCCGTAATGGTTTTTGCGGTTCCCACGTCGCCGTGGAACTTTGCGCCGCTGGACGCGATGCTGATGACATCGTTCGACCAGACCGGACCCCAAAGATTGTCGTTATTGGCGAACCAGATCGTAGAACCGTTGTTCGTTTCCTTGTCGGACCAGTAGGCGAACTTAGCGAAGCTTTCCTGCGTGAGCTCGAGACGGCGGACGAAGCGCGCGCCAGTTGCGTCGCGCGCTTCGGCGACAACGCTGGCAAAGCGCCCGAACTGTCCGCTGGTGGAACCCGTCGGGCCAACGTACAGGTTGACGTTCACCCCAGGCAGGTACTGCCCGTCGGCGCCCATCACCTGCTGGTTGGACATCAGCGTTACGTAGCCAGTGTCCGGCAGCGCCAGCGGATCGACATTGAGCCGGCTCTTGCCCATAGCCATCGCGGCTTCGGCTCCGTACTTGAACTCGCGCTCGCGGTCAGTGGACGTAGTAAGAAGTCCGGCATTGCCCGCGAGGTAAACGGCGGAAGCCGCAAGTGCAGCCATGCCGAGCGTCATGATGATAACGGTCAGGAGCGCAAACCCACGGCGCTCACTGCCGACGAAGTTTTTCGAGTTCATAACCGATCCGATGCGGGTAAGGGACATGGTTTCATTCCTCAGGGCACTATGACCAGAGGAGCCGAATTCACTGCTGAAGATTGACCGCCGCAGTCGACCGCGGCAATTCCGTAAACGAGCGAGTTACCGCTCTGCACCTGCGTGTCGGTGAACGTGTAGGTGGGAGTACCGCTCGGTATGCTGGCGAGGGGCTCGGTGAAGAGCGGGTTGGCGCTCGAGCGGCGATAGATCGAGTACTGTTCGACGTCCTTTTCACCGGAAGACTGATCGACGGCCGAGTTCCACGTTACGACGACCTTTGTGGACGGTATGGTTGACACCACGGCGAGGACCGGCGAGGTGAAAATCGGCGGGTCACCGCAGGTGTGAAAATGAAGGAGTCCGGCGTTCATGATCCGAACACCCGTTTCAACCGGACGCGCGTTCTTGACGCCCTTGCGATCGATGAATTGACCAGTGATGCGCACGCGGACGACTCTGATGCTGTCCGTCAGCGCAGACTTGGCCGTGTCAGCCTTTGAGTTGTGAATCGCCGCAGAGTGATAGATCGGCAGCATGCTTTGTGGGATCTCCACGAGCTGGCCGAGCGTGTCTGCTTTGAAGTATCTGAATGCTGGCTCGCCCGTCGGCAGAACAAGAGCCTTCGCCACGACTGTGGCCGGCATCGCGTTCACGCGACGGAAGAGAGCGTAAGTTCCATTGGCGGACGGGTCCGGATCGGGTGCGACCCAGAAAGAGACGGTCTCCGCCTCACTGGGCACGCCGACAGCCTGGTTGTAGTTCGAGTCAGGATACTGTACCGCCGACAACGGCAGCGTGATCTTGGAAGTCTTCGGCAGCGATGCGGCTGCGTTCGGGTCAATATCAGGATCGTAGTACGTGGCGCCCCTGTCGTTGATGTCGCGGCTGACGAGGTCGACGTTGAACGTGATCGCGTAAGGCGCGGCCTGCACGATGAGCGGCTGCGGATCTACGACTCCGACGCCCGCAACGCGAAGCTCGCGGTCGATCATGGTGACACCGTAACGCGCGTTCTGTTGCGCGTCGTCACGACCGGCAATGTTTCCGAACGCCTGTACTTCGGTGCGGAAGAACGGAACGGTGAGCCCGAGTGCGATCGCCATCACTGTCATGGCGATGATCATTTCGAGCAGTGTGAAACCGCTGCGATCTCTGGCTGGAGTAGACGACTTCATGAGGTTTTTCATTTAGAATATGCTGATGATGGTGGTCTTCTTGGACGGAGTCTTGAGACCGGGTCCATTTACGATGACGGTTACTGTCTTGTAGTCGTAGAGCGAAGGCGCGGCGCCGCCAGTGTGTGTGACGATCGTCTGGCGAGTCAGGCCCGGGTGTCCCACAATCGTGGGCTCGGTCTTCGCATAAACGCTGTCGATGACCGAATACTTGATCGCGCCCTTCACTTCTTCGAGCCGGTCGGCGACGAGCTCATTGGCCTCGGTGCGGCGCTGCGTTGCGCCGGACACGTTTGCGTACCTGGCAATGAAGGCACCCATCGACAGCATGGCCCCGGTCAACAGCACCATCGCCACGATTACTTCGATGAGCGTCATGCCTGAGCGGTTGGAACCGATAATCGCCTGGCTCTCAGCCGGCGCATTTCGCGAACGATTGGACATTGCGAGCTTCATGCTCCACCTCTCTTCCAGGTTCCGGTACTGTAGCTGTAGTAGTCGACGTGACCCGTGGATTGCGTCACGCTGAGGCCCTTGAAATCAGTAGCGTTGGGACGCGATGACGTGATGTAGACCTGCGCGTCCGTGCTTGTGGCGCCGTCGCGATGGAAAATGATCGACGGATACCCACCGAGCGTCTGGAGCTTTGCGCCAGCGACTGCGGCGACGGTGCCACCACCGATTGCGGCGGGGGGTACAGCGAAGCGAATAAAGTCCTCGAGCGGCCGGACCATAACTTTCTCGCCTGGATCCGTCGCGCCGTTGTTGTTCAGGTCGTCGATGAGCAGGACGCGATTGCCAGGAACATCAAAGCTCACGATCATGTCGTGTTGACGCTGCACGGCGTACCGCTCGGCCTGCATGAGTGCGCCTTGTACAACGCGCACGCCAGCGTCGATGCGGAATTGGTGCAGGTTGAGCTTGGGCAGCGCGATCGTCGCGAGAATGCTGATCAGAGCCATCACGATCAGCAGCTCGATAACGGTAAAAGCGCGTGGACCGCCGACTTTGGAGTCAGCGTGGCCTGATATACGGCGCATCTGGGCGCCCCGATAAAAGCTCATGTGTATGGACATAACACTCGATGGACTAGCTCAGGCACGGCCGCGTAACTGCCCATAGGTTCATGGCCAGTTGCTCTTGAGCTTAAGTCTCTGATACTTAATGAGTTGCGCGCTCCAAGCCCCGTCGTGCTGAAGGTTTAGAACATGCTTTCCGAGTGGCCCGAAATTTGATTTGCCAAGTGCGAATAAATGTGATACCTGGCTCTGCGCTGACCTTGGCCGGCTTCCGCCGCCTAGCCCTCAGACACACCCACCAAAAGAGGCGAGCCCGGCAGGTCACCGGGCTCGCCGTGCTCCTTTGCCTGCCTTCCTGTCCGTTTTACGGACAGGTCGTTGTGAATGTATTCGGGAGCTGAGCGATCACTACACCGCGTGCCGTGGCGCCCACCAGCACCAGCTGGCCGGTGCTCTGGCGGAACGCCGCTTTAAGCGGTCCGATGATCGGATCCCTGATCGGGATCGTTCCAACTCTCTGATAGCAATGCGTGTCGAAGATCTCGATCAGCGGCTCGGCCGACGCCGCAAAGGCGAGGCGTGTGGTGAGCGGGAATGAATTCGGACCTGTATTTAGCGGATGGAAGTCGAGACCCGCGTTGCTCGCGGTGGTACCGAGCACACCCTGCAGTCTCAAATTCGGGTTGATTATATACGTCGAGTCGCCGCGGATTCCAGCGAGCGAGCCGTCAAAGTTGATCGCGGCACCCTTCACCTGGGCGAAGCTGTTCGCGGTCCAGTCCGTAACCTCCTGCGGCTGCGATATGCCGAGGTCGATCGCCGGGATCGGGAGCGGAGCGAGAGCGCCAGCCGGCGTCACCGCCATGGTCTCGAAACCAGTGGTCGCGTCGAAGGTCATGGCCCGGCTGCCAAGGACGCTGCCGCCCTCCCCGATGACTGCGCGCTGGAAGTTGCCCGAGTTCCTGACGAACGTGGTGTCTCGGAACGCGAGACTGCCGATGGCTATGACGATGGAGTAGAACCCTGTATCGGGCGCGACACCGAACTTCTGCCTGTACGGCACGATCGTCGTGGCAACACCGGTATTCGCGTCGTAGCGAATTACCTCGAGCGTATCCCCTCGGCCCGCTGACTGCCCAATCGCCTGCTCGAAAAAGAAGTGTGAAGTTCCGAGAGTGAGGTTTTCCCACCGGACGGTACCGTTGTTGTTGGCAAACGGAGCCGATTGCCCCTGGGTGGGAGTCGTGGAATACGCCATCACGACTTCCGAGCAGCCAGTCCCGACGGTAATGCAGGTGGCGGCGAGGAACTGCGGGCGGTCGCTGAAATCGTACTTGGTTCGCTGCTGAATGGGCGGTCCATTGGGCGCGGTCGTGGATGTCACGCTCGTCACCGAGAACGCAATGATGTTCGGCAGTGCGTACCGGAAGACTTCGAGGCCGCTGCCGCTGGCGCCCGCGTCTAGGTCCACATAGCTGATGTCCGTGCCGCCAGAGTTCGCCACGAGCAGCGTATCGCCCATGGTACCGTTGCGGTCACGCGGCCAAGCCGTGATTCCCCACGGGCGCGAGCCCACAATCACTGGTGCTTTGAAGGAAGAATCCGCGAGGTTGAATACCTCGACGCGATTGAGCTGGATGTTGGTTAGATAGAGTCGATCTTTGGTCGGATGATACAGCGCATCTGCGACCTCTCCACCGAACGGAAGGTTACGGGTGACGCCGGCTACCACGGTCACTGTATCGATGCGGTCTGCCCCGCTGGCGAGCTTGGCGTAGGCCCGGACTCCATTGGAGTTGCGCGCAAAGACCTGAACGAATGCGATCGTCGGAAAAATTGTGTACGGCAGGCGCATCTGGAACGTGTGCGAGTTGAAGGTCAGCTGACCGTTCGACACAAACGTCGCCGAGTCATCAATCGCGCCGCCTGCGGTACTTCTTACCTCATAGCCAAGCCCGATGATGCCGCTCGGATCATCAGCTTCGACGTGCATACTGTCGCTGACCTCGACCCGTATGCCGTGACCGCACGCGTTGTCGAATGCCTGGCTGCCGACACAATACTGGTTGACCACCGGGACCGAGTTGATCTGGGCCGCGGTCTGAACCGTAATAGTGATGCTCGGACCAACAGCGCGCTGGCCGAGTGAATCTCTCAGGAAGGGCGTTATGGTAAGCGTTCCAGGAGCCGCAGCCGCGGGTATGGCGATCGTGTCCTGCATCGTGAGGGAATCACGAAGAGGGCTCGAATAAAGGATTGAGTCCGCGAGCACCACAGGTCCCGTCGTCATCAAGCCGAGCGAGCGAACCTTGATCGCAGTCTTACCCATGACAGTCACAAGGATCGACTTGCCCAGCACCGCCGAGCTTCCGGAGAAGGGGCTGATGACTTTGACGTCAGGCGGGGGAACGTTTCCGGTCGCCATTCTTAGAGTGTCGACGCCAGACGAGTTGCCGGCGCCGTCGATCGTGCTGGCAGTAATCGTCACGGGAGTGCCCGGTGGAACCGCGCGCGACGCAAAAAGTTTGAACGGAAACGAGATGTCCGTCACCGCGCTGGTGAACGTCGTGTCGAAAACAATGCCAACCGCGCCAATTGCCTGAACATGGACGGTCCTGAGACCGATATTGTCCTTCGCCTGGGCGCTGAAGGCGATCACTGTGTCAGCCTGTCCGGTGACGGGCGTCAGTGAAATGGTAGGCGGCGTACGGTCCTTCGTCGCGTCCGTCAACGTCGTGTCATTGCACGCCGCGACCGCTAGAGAGACTGACGCCGCCACTGCGGCCATGACAACGCTGCGGCACAGGCCGCCAGAGAGATTCGTATACATGCGAGTCACCTTTAGCGGGTGGCTGGTGGGATCGGATTCGACGAAGCGCCCGGAATCGGTGCGCCGTCGTCGATGATGTGTGGTGTTACGAGAATGAGGAGATCGCGCTTTTCGTCGTCGGTACGCGTTTCGCCGAACAGTCTGCCGATGATCGGCAGATCGACGAGCAGCGGAATTCCCGACTTCGATTGCGTGGTCTGCGTGACGGTGAGCCCACCGATGACCGCGGTCTCGCCATCTCCGACCAAGAGTTGCGTGTCGCCCGACTGCTTGCCGAAGATGAATCCGACATCGGAAGCCGCCAGTTGTGCGTCGGAGTTCTCCGCATGCAGCAGCAGCAGGATCTGGCGATTGTTGGTGATGTGCGGCGTAACGGTCAGGATGATACCGACCTGCTTCATCTGAACCGTGGCTCTCGGCTGGGCGTTCGGAGTCGTCGCGCCACTGAGATTAGCCGTATTTGCGTCGAGCACTCTGATCGGGATTTCCTGACCGACCTGGATCGATGCCTGTCTGTTGTCGAGCGTCACGATGCTCGGCTCCGCCTGAAGATCGGCGAGACGAACTTCCTGGAGCGCGTCGAGGAAGCTGGTAAGCTGGAACTTGCCGAGCGCGGTCGAGAACACCACGCTGAGCGCCGGGTTGACGACTCTCGCATTGGCGTTCGCGATCGCGGACAGCGCGTTACCGCCGAGGAGGATTCTGTCTCCCGGGAATGGAGTGCCCCCTCCCAATGCGTTCGGAACTCCGCTACCGTCGGTAGAGATCGGCACCAGTGTCGAGGGATCCGTGCGCTTGACTAGCTGGCTGAAGAACTGATCCGTGCCCGTGCCAAGATCGTAGGAAAGACCGATATCTTCGATGTTCGTTCTATTGACGAAGATGATCTTCGCCTTGATGCCGACCTGCGGAGTGCGAACGTCGAGATTGCGGACATACTGCAGGACTTCGGCGAGGCGCGAAGCCGTCTCCGTGATGATGAGCGTGTTGGTCGTGCTGTCGGCGGCAACCAGTCCGCGAGCAATGCACATCGGCCTGGCGTTGCTGACGACGTTCCCGCTGCTTGGAATCTGCGGGCAGTCCTTCTGCAGGAGCGACTGGATCGTTGGCACCAGCGCCATCGCCCGCGCGTAGTTGATCGAAACGAGCTGCGTCTGCAGCGGTTCGGAAGCCTGGCGATTCAGGATGTTGGCGTAGCTGTCAACCGTTATGATCCCGGAGAGAGCATCTTCCGACGCCGCGAGACCCTGACCCTGAAGGATCGCGCGCAACGCGACATCCCAGGGTTGATTACGGATTTCCGCGGTGACGGTGCCGACCACATCCTTGCCGACGACGATCGTGCGTCCCGAGAAGGCCGCGAACGACGCGATCACATCGCGAATGTCGGTGTCCTGGAACGTTACAGTGATTGGTGGCTGCTGCGACTGCTGTGCCTGCGAGAAGAGCGCGACCGGCTTGTCGTAAGTGGCCGTTCTGACCGGGGCCGGCTCGGCGGGTGTCGTGTAGTCTGGTGTTTCAACCTGCAAGCTGGTCGACTCGACCTGTGAGACGACCTTTGCCGTGTTCTGGACCGACGTCGGCGTCGAGGTCACTTCGGATGTCTGAGCCACCGCGCGTGTGCTGACGGCGCGCGTCGGGGGCGCCTTCGGAGCGGCAACGTACCCCGGCTTGTTGTTCGACGACCACGACGTGTAGTCGGCGGTCTTTCCGCCGGTGACTGAGATGCGAACCTCGCCATCATTGCGCTTCACGTCATATGGGTGCTTCGCGTCCATTTCGATGACGACGCGAACCACATTGGGACGAAACTGCGAATAGCGAATGTTGGTGATGCCGCCGCGCGCAACCTTGTCGTAGGTGCTGCGCGACATATCCAGAATGGCTCCTTTCAGATCGACTACCACACGGGCCGGCGCGTCGAGAGTGAAGTCCTGCACATCGACGGCAGCATTGACGCCGATCACCACTTCAGTCTTCCCGGATGACGGGACTACACTGAGTGAGTGAACGGTCGCTGCAGATGAGGGCAGGAACAGGAGCGCCGCTGCTGGCAGCGCTTTGAGAAAGCTCATTGACGGGGCCTCGTTTTGGTCGAATCGGCGATGATCGGCAGGATTTCCTGGCGACTGTAACCGAACTCTTCAATCGTGAAAATCACAGCTTTCTCCTGGATGGCGGCGACCCGCATTCTGCCGATCGTCTGGCCAACTCGCACTCTGTACTGGTCTTTAGACGTGACATCACGCAAAACCGCAACAGAGTTTTGCCCCCGAGGGTCGAAAGCCACGGCAACCAGTTTCAGGTCGGTCAGGAGAGGCCTCAGATCGGAAGTCGTCAGAAGCGACACAAATGGGTCGCGCCTGCCGTCCCCGTCATACGCGAAGATCTCGCGGTTGATCAACACCCGGGGCGTGGTGTCGACGGCCGGAATCGGCGCCGTCGAGACAGCCGGCTTCCTGGTATCGAGAGGAGGTGGCACCGGCGCCTTGGGCGTGGTGGCTTTGGCGGCTGTTTTCGCATTCGGCCTTGGGGCGGCCTGGGCGCGTGCCTGCGCGGAGGCTCCTGTCGCCAGCGCCGCTACAAAGACCACGGCGAACGAGATTGAGCGCTTCATTATTGTTTCACCGTGGACGGTACGTATGGCGTCGTCCGAGCGACGTAGGTCTGCACCTGGAACTCGGTGTCTATGAGCGATTCGCCCTTCCTTGTGCGGGCCTTCGTCTTGTCAGCGATTGGATGCAGCTTGATCGCCATTGTGACGGGCGCGATGATGCGGTTGAGCGAGCCGACGTTGCTGAGGAACTGGCCAACCGGATGGTACCCGCCGATTACGGCGAGCTTGTACCGATAGGTATCGAACTGCTCGCCCGGCAGAACCGGCATCGGCTCCACGGTAGCCAGGTCGAGTCCGACGCGGCGCGCCGCCGTCGAGATGTCCTCGAGCAGGGCTGGCACCTCATTGCTCCTTGGAACGAGCTGGCGCATCACTTTGAGGCTCTGTTCGTATTCAGCGGACTGCGCGCGGAGCTTCTGCAAGCTGCCCGTCGCGATGTCTGCTTTCGCCTGCTGATTCTTCCTGTCCAGCGAGTCGACGTGGATCTGGGTAGCGTTCAGCTCCTGCGCCTTCGGCTTGTACAGGAAATACCAGTACAGAGCGAGCACCAGCACGGCGGCGACACCTACGCCGCCGAGCTTCTTTTCGCGAACGGTCATGTTTGCGAGACTTGCCATGTTAGTGCGCCGCCGATACTACGAGTGGAACCGTCTTGATCGCGAAGGCGGGGGGAGATTGCGTCTCCGCCTCGAGAGTGAACTCCGTGACTTCCTTTCCTTCCGCCTGAACCAGATCGGAGCGACTTAGCTGCACGTTCTGGATGAACGGCGACGCTTCGAGCGACTTCATGAACCGCGTGAGCGCCTGGATGTCCACCGTGTGACCGACGATCTTGAACTTCAGGTCCTTCGCGGTCGCGAGCAGCGAGTCGGATCGCGCCTTCAGTGCGCGATTCCTTTCCGCCGCCCTCTTCTCCGGTGATTGCGTGCTATCGGTAACAGCCACTTTCTTCAGTGTGTCGACTGCGGCTGCGCTTCGAGGCGCGCTCGTCTGAGTGATCTCGGTCAGCCAGGTGTACTGCGGCAATGCGTTGCTGATCTCGTACATGAGATGCGACCAGAGGTAGCGGGAATCATCGATCGACTTGATGATCGCGATCTGCTGATACAGCGAATCGCGCGAGGCTTCGGCCTTGGCCTTCGCCATGAGGACGGCGCTGAACTGGGTCGAATCCTTCAGAGCTTTGGTCTCTCTCGCTTCCAGTCCGCTTGCCTGCGCCGCCTGATGGATGAACATGAAGGCGATCAGCGCAGCGGATACACCCGCCGCGCCAACCGCGCCGAGCATGTATTTGTCGGTGATCTTGGCCGCGAGTCCGGCGAAAAGATCCATAGGCCTGATTTCGAATTTCAGCCCTTTGGTCGAATTCGCGCGGCGCTTTTTCTTCCCGTCCCCGGGTAGGAGATTGATCTCGATCATGGTGTCAGTGGTCCGGGGTCAGTTCTTACGAAGGGCAAGACCGATCGCGAGCATCAGGAGTGGCGCGACCTCGTCGGTCACGAGAGACTCCAATGCGCCATCCCTTACCGACATATTGGCCAGCGGGTTGGCGAGCTCGACCGGCTTCTTCAGGCGTTGCCCAAGTGATTCGGTCAGTCCTGGCGTGCGTGAACCACCGCCGCAGGTATAAACGGCCTTCATCTGTCCGTCGCCCTTGAGCGACGTGGACAGGAACGCGATGGCCCGCTCGAGTCCGGTTGCGATTTCTTCGGTGCGCTGCAGAATCACCGAGTCGAGCTGGGGAGAGCGGTCGTATCCTCTGATCAGCGCTTCCGCGTCGGCGGCCGAAAGTCCGTGCTCGCGCTGGAGGTCTTCGCGAATACGGCGGGTGCCGATGGGAAGGTCGCGGGTCAGGATCGGGACCCCGTCGTCCAGAATGTTGATGTTGGTGACCTCGTGCCCAATGTTCACGAGTCCTACGGCGCCACTCATCGCGTCCGGATAGTTGAGCTCGAAGGCGTTGTGGAGCGCGAACGCGTCCACGTCCATCGAGCTCGGCGTGATGCCGGCCTCGGCGAGGATGCGGAGCTTGGCTTCCACCAGATCACGCTTGGCTGCGACGAGAAGAACGCTCATTTCGTCTCTGCCATCGCCGTCCTCATCGAGAATCTGGAAATCGAGCTCGACCGAGTCGACATCGGGGACGTGCTGTTCCGCTTCCCAGCGCATGAGCTCGCGGGCCTGGGCCTCTTTCACCCTTTCGGTCTTGATCCGCTTGATGATGACATCGCGTCCGCCGACAGCGGCGACCACGGCCTTCGTGTTCGCATCTACCGACTCAATGGTTGAGCGGATGACATCCGAAACGAGATGCGGATCCATCACTTCGCCTTCCACGATGGCATCATCGGGAAGCGGAGTGATTGCAACCTTGATCAGTTCTGGTGTCGACTTCGAGTGATCGATGACAGCGACCTTAACCAGGCCGGAGCCGATATCGAGCCCTACGGTAGTCTTCTTCCGGCCAAACAACCCCATCGCGCCCTTGGTAAATGAAAAAAAAGAGGGTGTTTCCAGGGTTGCGCGCTACTTCTTTACCTTCTTGAAGCGTGCGATCCCAAAGACCCTGTTTGCCTGCACTTGCATGGAGACCAACCGCGTGGCGGTTCCGCCTTTTGGTCAGGCTCCAAGGTGTTCGAAATAAGACACGATTCAATTGGCGGGAAAGTAACGGTGGGCTCCGGCCGTCTCAGAAAAGCTCCGACCACGATCGCTCTGAAATTCGGTCGATAGTTATCGAATGATCGGCCCTCGCCGGCACCCTCACGACGACTCCGATCCGGCGCGACACCCGCGAGCCGTTAGACGGAGCAGTTGCATCGGCAATGATCCAGTATAGAGTGGAATCGAGACGGGTGATGTGGACCACGACAGGTGCCTCCAACTCTCCGACAGCGGCGGTTCTCGTCACACCGATGTCGATGCTACCGATCGATTCCCTGCTCCACCCTGCGATCGTCAACTCGATGGCCGACTCCGCAGCCGACAACGTGAGCTGACGCTCAGCCGACGCTGCGCCAATATGCGTCTCCTCCGTTGCCGCGAAGAACACTCCGGTTACGAGGGCGGCAATCAGGAGCAGCGCGAGGAGCGCGGCGGCGAGCGCGAATCCGTTGCGCAGCCCGGGCACCGAGCTGCGGTCAAAGGAAGTCGAATGGCCACGGATCTCGCCGTTCATGGTCGGCGATTCCGCACCGCGACGGACACCGTCGCTGAATCGGCCGGCATCACGGTGCGACCTTCAACTGTGAGTCGATGCCGGCTCTCCGCCCGGGCCGTGATGTCAACCCTCGCGAGCGTGAGTGGAGAAGAAGCGGCGCCGAGACGCCCGCCAAGCTCATCGAAGAACTCGAAGAGCAATCCAGTTGAGCGTGGGCTGCTGCTGTAGGCACGGTACGGCCCGCTCAACGGCTGAATCGCGCCACACACCCGTGACCCCACCGCGTTGCATCGTCGATACCCGAGATACCAGTCTCCGTCAGGGGAATGGTACAGGCTGTACCGTCCGTGTCTGATGAACCGCACCGGGGCGCCGCGGCTGACATGGCCACTCAAGGGAGTGGAGAGCGTAATCAGGAATCCACTCGCCCCCGCATCGGCATCCTGCGGCGTCGTAAACCCGGTCGACGCAGGGCATGCCGCGGCCAGGGAGCGGGCGGTGAAGCCGGCGATTCTATGCCGTTCCCACTGACTGCCACCCTCGATCGAGTCCCGGTAGAAGAGCACGATGTCGCCCGTGTCGGGCTGCGTGACGAAGGCCGTCAGCGTATTTCCGGGGAGAGGAACTGCTCTGGGCAATCCGATCTCCGCGCCCGCAACCTGGCAAACGACTGAGCTGCCGATGCTTGCAAACAGCTCCACTGCGGAGTCGGCAAGCAGTCCCGCGGTATCGGCCGTAGACATTCCTCGGATGTCTGTCGAGA
The DNA here is from genome assembly GCA_003134685.1 of Gemmatimonadota bacterium. Classification (GTDB taxonomy): domain Bacteria; phylum Gemmatimonadota; class Gemmatimonadetes; order Gemmatimonadales; family Gemmatimonadaceae; genus UBA4720. The sequence continues at coordinate 224,696 of PLCA01000003.1, forward strand.
GCAGCTCGATCGCATCGCGTACTCCTTCGCGCGCGTAAAGCAGCTCCGCTGCTCCACGGTAGAAGCGCTGCTGCCGCAACAGCGTGAGCCCGATCGCGCTGCCAACCACACCGAGGATAACAAGCACCACCGCGAGCTCGATGAGTGTGAATCCCCGTCGGCCTTGCCCGTCCGCCTTGTGGCCGGCTCGGTCTGGACTTCTCAGCGGCGGCACGGCAACACCGCCCGAAACAGATCTGTTCGTCGGCCCTGCGGCGAGGGGTAGCTCACAGATTCGACGACACTCAGGCGCGCTGAATCGAGAGTAGTCACCGACCACTCGGATTCGATTTGCTGCAATGTCTCTCGCCCGCTCGCCGTATGGTGACAGGCGGCGCCAATGATTTCGAGCCGGCTCGCGGCGATCCGCGATGCCCGCTCGCGAACGGCATTCGTGTTCATCGCCCGCCCAACCACGGCGCTCGTCGTCACCAGCGCCAGACCGCCAATCGCGAAAAGGAGCAGGGCGACCACGATCTCGATCAGAGTGTATCCGGCGGTCCTGGCTGTGGTCATGTGGTGACAATGCAGTATTCGGCGACATTCGCGTCACTGCTCGTCAACGGGCGAAACCAAATTCATTCCCGCCAAAAAGAAAAAGGGGGAGCGGCTAAGCCGCTCCCCCTTTCTCTTGCAACCAGATCAAATTAGGCGCAGGTGATCACGCCGTTGACCATCGTGCAAACCTGGGCTGACTGCGAGTGCGTAGCAGTTCCGCTCCACGAAGGCGGCGGGCCGGCGAGGTTCGTGATGACGACCGTCACGTTCTGCGACGGGCTGAAGCCCTGCAGAGGAGCCAAGCTGGTGGCGGTTCCACCGAAGTACGCGCCGTTGTTGTCAGCAGCGTACTGCTCTTCGTAGGTCGCCATGTTGCGCAGGTCAGACTTCATCGCTGCCACATACGCCTTGTCCTTCGTGCTCGCGAACTTAGGAATCGCAATCGCGGCAAGAATGCCGATGATGACGACTACGATCAAAAGCTCAATAAGGGTAAAACCCTTTTTGTTGCTCATTTGTGTCTCCCTGAGACGTTGAATGACTGTTGTGAATGCAACTGCGGTGAAATGCACTTGCATTCACCTATGGTAAAGACGCCTCAGCTACAGAGAGGCAAGGCACACTAGTCACTCACGGTACCGTGCAAAGGCATTGGGGCGTAACTCGCGATGCTGTCTAGATTTACGAGACTACAGAACGTCGGTACCGACGCATATGCCGCCGCAATTTGCGAGGCTATCGCAATTCGCGACACTTATGTAGGCAGGCCGTACCTGAAGAGCTTCCGATACAACGTCGACGGATCGATCCCGAGGACCTCCGCGGTGCGCGGCTTGTTTCCGCCTTCGTTCTCCAGAACCCACAGGATGTAGGCTCGCTCGATGGTGTCCAGAGTGGGGTTTGCCTGCACAGCGTCGCTGACGAATGGGTCCGACTTGGGCGCGACGACGCGCTCGGGAAGCGCCGAAAGCGGAATCGTGTCCCCCTTGACCAGAATCGCTGCTCGCTCGAGGGCGTTCTCGAGCTCGCGCACGTTCCCCGGCCACGAGTACCGCTGCATCGCCTCCAGGGCATCGGCCGCCAGGATCCTTGGCGCTTCGCCGCGGACTTCGCCGGCACGCTTGAGGAATGAGTCCGACAGTAGCTGGATATCGTCGGGGCGAGTCCTAAGCGGCGGTAGCACGATGGAAATCACGTTCAGCCGGTAGTAGAGATCGCTTCGGAAATTCCCCCGTTTGATTTCATCCTCGAGATCGCGATTCGTAGCCGCGATCACTCTTGCGGTCACCGGCTTCGCCTCGGTAGCCCCGACGGGAATCACTTCGCGCTGCTGCAGCACGCGCAGGAGCTTTACCTGTGTTGCCGGTGTGGTCTCTCCGATTTCGTCGAGCAGGAAGGTTCCTTCTCCGGCCGCGAAGAACAACCCTTCCTTGTCGCGCGTCGCTCCGGTAAACGATCCCTTGACGTGCCCGAACAGCTCGCTCTCCAGAAGGCTCTCCGGTAATGCGCCGCAGTTGATGGAGAGGAATGGCTTGGTCGCGCGTGCCGAGAGGTCGTGGATATATCGCGCCACGACTTCCTTTCCGGTTCCGGATTCGCCCTGCAGAAGAACCGTCGAGTCCGTGCCGGCGACCGATTCCGCGACGTGCAGCGCATCCAGCCACGGCTTGCTGGCGCCAATCGGGCGCGCCGACTTGTCGCGACGCTTCATCTCCGCCTTGAGCGTTTTGTTCTCGCGCCTAAGCGTGCGATGCTCTGCTGCACGCCGCACGATCGTCACCAGCTCTTCATTCTTGAACGGCTTCTGGATGTAATAGAAGGCGCCGTTGTTCACCGCCCCAATGGCCGACTGAAGGCTGGCCTGCGCAGTCATCAGAATCACGACCGCTTCGGGGTCGTGCGCCCGAACCGAGGCGAGAATGTCGAGGCCTGTCACGTCGGGCATTCTGACGTCGGTGAGTATGAGATCGGGCTTCAATGCAGCTATCTGCTCGAGCCCTTTCTTGCCGCCAAGGGCCGTGTATGGTATGAACCCCTCGTTCTTGAGCAGAATGCGGATCGTGTCGAGGATACCCATCTCGTCATCGATGATGAGAACGGTCGGAGCCGAGGTAGCTGCGGCCGTCATTGCTCGCTCTTTGCCGAGGCGCGCGGGCTCTTGCGGGCTCCTTCGCCACCGAGCCTCGGCAGAATTACCGTAAACCTCGTGCCCGCGCCCTTGCTATCTCGACCGACGAGAATGAAGCCATGGTGCGCCTCCACGGCACGGTGTACGATCGAGAGCCCGAGCCCCGTGCCGCCCGTTTTCGTGGTAACGAAGGGCTCGAAGAGCCGCTCCTTGATCGAGTCGGCTATTCCCTTTCCCTGGTCGGTTACCTGCACCATCATCGCCCCGCGTGTGAAGCGCTCAGCCTGCGCCGGGAGCTGGTGGTACGAGAGTTCCGCTGCTTCGAGCCGTACCTCGCCGCCGGGCGGAGACGCCTGGACTGCGTTGAGGAGGAGATTGAAAATCGCGCGATGGAGCAAATCATCATCGCCAACGACGACCAGCGGCGTCGAAGGAAACAGCTCGCGAATGGTCACGTTTTCGGGTTTGTCGGGGTGCGCGCTGACGAGCGCGGCGGCGTGATGCGCAATGTCAACGAGGTCGACCCTGCGCACGCTGGTAACGCCGGTTCGCGCAAAATCGAGGAATTCCGAAAGCAATCGCGACAATCTGTCGGACTCGCGTTGAACGAGCGTCGTGAGCGTTCGCGTGTCGTCGTCGGCACCCGGCACTTTCGCGAGCAGCTCCGTGGCGCTTCTGATCGACGCCAGTGGATTCTTTATCTCGTGGGCCAGCGACGCGCTCAGCTCTGCGACTGCCTCGAGCCGTTCCGCTCGCGTGTGGAGTCTCTCGATGTCCGCTTCGCGGAGACGGAAAGCCGCCAGCTCGGCCGCCATTTCTTCCCGTCCCGCGTGCGCTTGGCGGAGTCGCGCGCCAATGTAGCCGCATCCGAGGGCGACAGCTCCGAATATTCCGAGCTGTATCAGCACCGGCAGATCGAACGCCCTGGCCTGATCGAAGATCGTCACGGCGAAGTAAAGGACATCGCCGAGCCCCGCGACCAGGAGCACTCCGGCGGGCGGCAGAACCAGCGCGCTCACGGCGATGACCAGGATGTACAGCGGCGCGAGCTGAGATGGCGTGCCCGTCTGCGTGAGATGCACGACTGTGGTCACGAGGAATAGATCGAAGATTACCTGGACGTAGAAAAAGGTGTCCGCGAGGACACCCTGCCTGCGGCCGCTGTAGAACATCGAACCAGCGGTGAACAAAAGGGCCGCGACGAAGGCGAGTGTCGCCACCAGTGTCGCGCTACTGTCGGCACGTCGCCAGACCGCGATGGCAGCGACGAAGATCGCCGTCGCCAGCGACAAGCGGCCGAGATAAAGGACTCGAAGGACCCCCTCCCGCCCGTCTCCAAGGGGGCGAGAGAGTGCCAGAGCCAGCGGAACCGCAGGTGTTATTGGGACGGCCGGGAGCAAGGGTTCCTTATGCGGGGGTTTGGCACTGCCGTCAATTAGACGCTTAGGCAGGCACCTAAGTCTCTACTACTATATAGAATAGAATACATTACAGGCATATGGTCCTTGGACTTGTTGCTGCGGAGGCCGCCAATCCTCCGTCGATGGCAGTGGCGGTGAGCAGCATGATTGCCGTACTTGGACTGGTCGCGCTGAACGCGTTCTTCGTGGCCGCGGAGTTCTCCCTCGTCGCCGCCCGGCGCAGCAAGCTCGATGAGATGATCGCCCAGGGCGATCGCGCCGCACGAACGGTTCAAACGGCACTTCAGCATCTCGACCGGTACATCGCGGCTACCCAACTCGGCATAACCATCGCTTCCCTTGCTCTGGGATGGATTGGCGAGCCGGTGCTCGCCCAGATGTTCGACCGGGTCTTTCGGGCAATTGGACTGAATCCATCACCGACGGCGGTGCACGTCGCTGCCGTCCCGGTGGCGTTCTTCATACTGACGTTCTTCCATATCGTGCTCGGAGAGCTGGCGCCCAAATCCATCGCGCTGACGAGTCCGGAAAAGACTGCGCGCGCTGTGGTGCGCCCTCTCCTGGTCTTCTCGCGCGTGATGTCTCCATTTATCTGGGTCTTCAACGGCGCGGCGAATTCCCTGCTTCGGATATTCGGGGTGGAGCCCATAAATGATCCGGAGGGACACAGCCCGGATGAGATCCGTTTTCTGGTGATGCAGGCGCACGCCCGTGGCACGCTGGACGAGTCCGACCGCGCGATGCTGGCAGGAGTTCTCGATTTCCATGAGAAGAAGGCACGGGACGTAATGCGCCCTCGAACAGAAGTGGTTGCATTGGACATTGAGGCCACCGAGGAAGAGGTCTGGGAGATCCTGCGGCGCGAGCGATACTCCCGTTATCCGGTTTACCGCGACTCCCTGGATGATGTGACCGGCGTGTTCCTGGCCAAGGACCTGTGGCTGCACTCGGGAGACGCGCCGTTCAATCTCGCGGACTTTGTGCGTGAGCCAATGTACGTCCCCGACAGCCGTCCGGCGGAGCGGGTGCTCGACGACCTGAGAAAGACACGGGCGCACATGGCCGTCGTGCTCGACGAGTATGGAGGCACCGCCGGCATCGTCACGATGGAGGATCTGGTCGAGGAGGTCGTCGGTGACATCGCCGACGAATACGACTTCGCCTCGCGCGAATCAATCGTCACGGACGGAGTGCTGGAGCTTGCCGGATCTCTGTCGCTGATCGATGTGCGTTCCGACTACCGAATCCAGATCCCCGACGGAGATTGGACGACGCTGGGGGGCTTCGCCTTCGCAAAGCTGGGACGCCTGCCTCGCATGGGGGATCGGATCCCCATCCCGGGAGGGGAAATGGAAGTTGTGGCAATGGATGGTCGCCGCATCGCCGCTCTAAGAATACACCGCGCCGGCATCAGACAACCGGTGGTCGCACAGACCGTCTAGAGCTTCCGGCGGAACACCCCGCACGCGCCGAGTGCAATCGCGTCCCTCGACCGGGCGTTGCGTGCCGTGCTGCACGGGAGGAGCGAGCTTTTCGCTACCCAGTTTGCCCGATGCCGCGAACCGACGTCTGACACGAATCGATCGACGATGGCGTCCCGCGACGGATCGAACGCTGAGAGTGCAGCCGCCGTCTTGATCGCGAGCTCACTCTCACTGGCGCGCATGTACAGCAGCGGGAGATGCGCGGCGACGGCGATGTCGGCGGTTGGTACGGGTCCATCGATTGCCTCGGAGCGGTTCCATACGGCTTCGGTGTACTTGGCCTCGAGGTAATCGGAGTAAAGTTTCGCGGCAGTAGTGTTTCTCCCCGAGAACTCGAGACGTTTCCCCATCGACAGATACGTCTCAGGCGCGCCCACGTATCCAAGCCTGAGTGAGCTCTGGAGCATCGCCAGTGCGGAGTCGGCATGCCCAGCCCCGACATAAGCCTCCGCCAGTCTATAGCGCGGCTCGCCAAGCAGCGGATCATTCTTCACGGCATCGATTAACACCACGAGCGCACGCTCATAGTCGCGATTACCCGTGTACACGCTGGCAAGCGCGAGGCGCTGCTCGATGCGATGTGGACTGAGCTCGATCGCCTTGTGAAACGCGTCGATCGCCTGCTGCTGGTACAAAGCCGCTCCGTAGAACTGCGCGGCCTCGACAAGCAAGCCGCCTTCGTGCGTGTAAAGTCGGTCGTTCAAGGTGTCGCGGTAGATCTCGCGCGCGAACGCGGTGAAAGACTCCGCGAATGCGCGGTCGAGCATTCGCCGCTGGCCCGGATTGGTACGTATCTCCTGCAATCGGGGGCGAAGCGAGCCGATGAACTGGGCCATCAGGATCGGCGTATGCGCGGTCTGCCGGGCATGGGAGCTCGAGAGGACATCGAGCTCGGAGAGTGTCTGGACCAACGATCCCCTCGGCACGTCAATTCCTGCGAGAGCCCGATTCGCGCGTAGGGGCGTGTAGACTTCGCCATAGAGCGCCGCCACGAGAACGGCAATCGAAGCGAAGGCCAGCGCGGGCCGAGGCGTCGCCCGCTCCGTGTCGTGACCGCTTGCCTCCAGTACAATCGACCCCACGGTACCTCGCGATGCGATCAACGCGGCAATCAGAATCCAGAGCATCGTCGAATTGAGATCGACGAACCAGAAGAACAAGTACGTCGCATACGCGACCTGGAGTCCCGCCAGGACCGCGATCGCGGAAGCGGAGAGTCTGCCGGCCCGGTACGCCCTGGTGAGCGTCAACCCGATCGCGAACCAAATGCCGAGAAACGCAACGGCGCCGATCAGCCCGGTGGTGGCGAGCGTCTCCAGGAACTGATTGTGCGTGCGATCAAATACGTCCGTGGTGAGTCCGTAGATCCCGGGATCGAAGTGCGCGCTCCAGACGAGATTGTGGTTCTCCAATCCGTAGCCGAGTAGCGGACGGTCCTTGAATCCATCGATGGCGGCGCGCCATTGCATCGTACGCGACTCGTCCGCGCCCGCGGGATTGGTCAGGGCCAGCCGCTTCAACACCGTCGGAACGTACCGCGCCGCCGGGCTCGCTGGAAAAGCTCTCACGCCGGCGGAGACTCCAGCGACCACGACCGCGAATGTCCCCGCCACGGCGAGAGCGATCCACTTCTTCCTCGACGCCGCTCCAAGCGCCGCGAAGATGAGTCCTCCCACTATCGTCCCCAAGACCAGGCCGATTACCGTGCTCCTGTTCTCGGCAAAAAACATTGCGAGCAGATTCAATCCGCCGGCGGCGAGATAAAGCAGACGGAATCGCGCGCTCGTCGCGGCGAGATATCCCGCCAGCGCGACGTTCATCAGCAGATATGCCGCGAGAAGCCCTGAATTGCCCAGCGTGGAAGAACTGGCCGCAACAACGGCATCGGAGAGATGAGCCAGCGACGCTATTGCCGAGTGCTGCCCGATCGCGCTCAAGCTGACGAAAAGACTCACCGCGAGCGCCGCGTTGAGGACCCGGCTCCAGTCTCCGTCGCGAAGTGTTCTTAGCAGCAGGAAGAAGAGAACGAGATGGAGCCAGGCCCAAACTCCGCCCATCCGCTCGAAATCCCCAAAGAAGCTGTGCGTGGGCGCCGGCGAGAATAGCGCGGAGAGAGATGCGGCAGCGAGAAACGCCACCAGGGACCACAAAATCGGTTCGTCGCGCAGGTCGAGCGTGTTTCGCCCTAAACAGAGCGCCAGGACGAGTGAGGCGGCTCCGACTTCAACGACGACGCGGAAGAAGATGTTTCGCGGCACCACGTACGGAAAGAAGAAGTCCGTCGCGACGATCAGCGGCACCGCGAGCGATGCGAGCAGCAGCGCCATGACAGCGGTGCGCCACGAGAGCTCAGGTAACCGCGCGGCGGAAATTCGCACGTGTCAGCCCCTCGCCGCTTCGGTCAGGCGCATCAGTACTTCGGGGATAACTTCGTGGCCGCCATCGAATCTGATGGTTGTATGTGGGACGCCCAGCTGCCGGAGCCGCGCCTCCTGAACCGCAATCAGCGCCGGGCTGGCGAAGTCATCGCTTGTGCCGAGCGCGATCGTCAGCGGCGAGCGTCGCGTCAGACGAGCGGCGCCCTCCGCATCGAGCTCAGGGGGCAAGACACCCGCGTACAGCACGACCCTGTCCGGATCGACCTTTCCATAGGCCGCCCACCGCGCAACAGTCGCTACACCCTGCGAAAAGCCGAGCACCCACAGCCGCACCTTCGCGCGATCGACGACGGAGAAGATCTCGTCATGGAGTACATCGAGATAGTTCACATAGTCGTGTATCTCTGACTCGCGATCCTCGGAGGTCATCCAGCTGGCCCCGACTGGTGTGTTGGCTGGATGCGGTCCCCCGACCGGCGGCGATAGGTAGTAGCGCGATAGCGCTTCAGGGGCGATGAAGAGTCGGTCGGACCGCTCGAGCGGCAAAAACCGGGAGATGAAGCGTCTGGCCAGCTGCCCGTGACCATGGCAGACTATCCACACTTCGCTCAAATCTCCCTCGATGGACCCCATTATCGCATATCGCGCGGACCGCGGGATCTGGAGGTGGCGCTGCTCAAACGTGCGGTGCTTTTTTTCCGGCGCGGCGGGGACGTGCAAGGAAACGCTCGACTTGGGCAACGGTTTGACCTGGTGGGGGCTGGAACATGTCTTGCCCCCATGAATGTACCATTCCTGCTAAGAAATGATTCGTTCCTACGCTCTGTCAGCGCTTTTTATTCTTCTCGCTGCCTGCTCCGTGTCGGAGGACCAGGAGGTTGCGCTCGGCCGCCAGGACGCCGATGAGATAAATGCCCAGCTTCCCATCGTCACCGATCCCGCCATCACTGGCTACATCCAGGCACTGGGCGAGTCCATCGCGAAGAAAACGAGCCGGTCGGACCTTGACTGGCACTTCTACGTCGTCAACACGAGACAGGTCAACGCCTTCGCGCTGCCGGGCGGATTCATCTACGTGAACCGCGGGCTCATCGAGAGCGCTGACCAGCTCGACGAGCTCACAGGCTCCCTTGGGCACGAGATCGGCCACGTGATCGAGCGGCATGCGGTGAAGCAGATGGAGAGCGCGCGGAAGGCGAATCTCGGAGTCGCCGTCGTGTGCACGCTCACCAGCATCTGTCATAGCGGACTCGCCCAAGCAGCGGTTCAGGTCGGCGGAACGGCGCTATTTGCCAGGTACAGCCGGCTCGACGAGCTTCAGGCGGACTCTGAGGGCGTCGTGAATGTCACGCGGGCCGGCTACGACCCACAGGGGATCCCGGACCTGTTTCAGGTGCTGCTGAAGGAACGGGAATATCAACCGACAGTGGTCGAGGGATGGTTTGCATCTCATCCCCTCGAGGAAGCGCGCATCCAGAGGGCGAAGGCGTTGATCGCGCAATTGCCGCTTGATCGATCGGACAGGCTGGTCGTCGATACACCCGAATTTCAGGCGTTCAAGACGCGCGTGTCCGGGCTTCCTGTGCCACCGCCACCGCGGCAGCTCCCGAGCGACCAGCAGTAGTAACTAGCGTCGCTCCGGAAGGGAGTCGGAAAGACTGTCGCGCGAAGAGCGGCGTAGAGATTCGCGCGAGTCGCCCCAGGAATCGTGCGCCGCGTCACGCCGCGCGCGTGCAGGCTCTCGACGGTGACTCTCCAGCGCTGCCTCGATCTCCCGCTGCATACGTTTCTGTACCTCCCGGATTGTGCGCTCGCTCTCCGCTTGCGCGGTCCGCTCGGCGTTCATCGCATCGACCTGCAGCCTCGCCTCGGCGGATTCCTGTTCCCGAACTTCGGCCTGCATTTCCGGCTGCATGTCGAAGCTTTCGGCGGACGACTCAGGAGGCTCAGGAGGCTCCGCGGGCTCAGGCGTCTCGGGCGTCTCGGGCGTCTCGGGCGGCTCCGTGCTTTCCGCGCGCAGGCCGCCAGCCCGGTATTGCCGAACAAACTGGTAATTGTCAGCCAGAATGGGCATCGAACTCGTCGACTTGCCCGTTTGGGCTGACTCCGTAGCCTGAGCCAGTGCAATCGTCTCGAGAACGAATTCCCTTACCGAGATTCCGGCGCTTTCGATCGCCTGCCGTGCGGGCGGACTCGATTGCAGGCGCGCAACGGCGCGATCGACGGCGGTCCGCCCCGACGCTGGGCTGGATCGTATGGATGAACGCGGAAGTTGGTCGAGATTTTCCTGCGCCTCCTGCCACCGCGAGAAATTGTCTTCGGTGATTCGATAGTCAATCGGGCTTGTCAGCGCTTCGCGCGCGTCCGGAGAGGCGTTATCGAAAATCAACGAAGCTACGAGTGGATTCGTCGTCTCCCGAGTCTGCCCCGTGCAGGCAGCGGCGCCGAACGAAAAGGCCGCCACCGCTACGGCACGCCAGTCAACCGCGAATGAGCCGATCACAGTAAGCCTCCCGTCCAGGTAAAATCACGAGTCACACCACACGCCCGGCAGCGGATCGGGCGTTGCGCGAATAGAATTATCGTTCCCTGTAATCCTGGCCACGAACCCGAGCACCGTCCTGATGAATCGCAACGCACTGACAATCGGTCTTACCGTCTGCCTGGCCGGCGCCCCGAAGTTGCCGGCGCAAGCTACACCCATCGACTGGACCGCTCTCGCACGCGAGTCGCAGGCAGTCCTATCCGACTACCTCCGCGTCAACACCACCAATCCTCCTGGCAACGAGATCCTCGGGGCGAGGTTTCTGAAGACCATCCTCGATCGGGAAGGCATCGAAGCCCGGATATTGGACACTACGGAGGTGGGGCCGAATCGTGCCAACTTTTATGCGCGCTTACGCGGGAACGGCAGCAAACGCGCGATCGCCCTTGTCCATCACATGGACGTCGTTCCAGCCACACCGTCTTCGTGGTCGGTCGATCCGTTCTCGGGTGAGCTCAAGGATGGCTACATCTGGGGGCGCGGCGCGATCGACATGAAGGGGAACGGGGTCGCCCAGCTCATGGCGATGATCGCCCTCAAGCGATCCGGCGTGCCCCTTACGCGCGACATCGTCTTCATCGGAAACGCCGACGAGGAGCTGGGCTCGACCGGCGCGTTGGTGTTCGTGAAGATGCATCCGGATCTGCTTCGCGACGTCGAGTACCTGATCACCGAAGGTGCCGACAACGTCCTCGACGACAAGGGGAATGTCGTCTATTTCGGGGTTGGTGTCTCGGAGAAAAGGACCTTCTGGCAGCGCCTCACTGTCAACGGAGTGCCATCACACGGATCGCGTCCTACTAAGCAGAATCCGGTTCCCCGGCTCGTCACCGCGCTGTACAAGATATCGCAGTACGAGACTCCGCTTCATGTAACTCAGGGGGTGGAGAAATTCTTTCGCGACATCGCGCGGACTTACCCCGAGCCGCAGCGTTCGTGGCTCTCCAACGTGACCGCTGCGCTCGAGAATCCACGTGCGCGTGATTGGATACTAAGTGATGTGTCCTGGAACGCGGTTCTCCGAAACACGATCTCGCTGACCGGTCTCGCCGGCTCGAACAAGACGAATGTCATTCCTGGAATCGCCACCGCCGAGATCGATGTGAGATTGTTGCCCGATCAGGACACGACGGAGTTCCTGAAGACGCTACAGGCGATCGTCGGCGATACGGCGGTGCACTTCACGCATTTGGCCAACACCAAGGCACCGCTCGAGAGTCCCGTCGACACAGATCTCTTCCGCGCCATTGAAAAAGCGGCTCACGATCGAGAGCCGGGCGCATTCGTTACAACTCCAATGGAGACGGCGGCGACGGACAGGCCTACCTATCGCAAGGTGGGGATAACGACCTATGGGTTCAGTCCGTTCAAGATTCCGCGACCAGAGATCCAGCGCGGGATGCACGGCAACGACGAGCGCCTGTCGGTTGAGAACGTCGGTTACGGCGTGCGTTTCTATTACGACATACTGCGTTACGCGCAGTAGCCGGAACGCGAGCTAGCGCGTCAGCTCTTGTGGCGGAAGGTGATGCGTCCTCTCGTCAGGTCGTAAGGCGACACCTCGAGGGTTACGCGATCTCCTGCTAGAACGCGGATACGAAACCTCCGCATCTTTCCCGCGATCGTGGCGTGCACGTCGTGGCCGTTGTTCACCTGCACGCGAAACGTCGCATCGGGCAGCACTTCAGTAACGGTTCCTTCCAGCTCGATCGCTTCTTCCTTCGCCATAATCCCCCGTAAGTGTTTTGCAGCTGTGCAAATAAAAAGCGGGGCCGGCCTGGAGTTGTCCAGATCGGCCCCGCCCTTCTATCCTGCGTTCAGCAAGCTACGACTTAAGCGCCGAGCTTGGTGACGTTTTCAGCCGCGGGGCCCTTCTGGCCCTGCACGACGTCGAATTCAACGCGCTCGCCCTCAGCCAACGACTTGAAGCCGTTGCCCTGAATGGCGGAGTGATGAACGAAGCAATCCTTCTGTCCGTTCTCGGGGGTGATGAAGCCAAAGCCCTTGGCGTCGTTGAACCATTTTACTTTGCCGGTGGTACGCATGTTCGGTACATCCTCATTCAATTGTGTCGGAGTGCCGTGTTTGCGGTACCTGTCCGACTACTGTTTGTTCGCGGCCGAAATGGCCGCATTTGTTCGCCAGAAACCAAAAAAGACCTGGCAAACTTCCCAGGTCCCTCTACAGTTCGCTGGCTCCGATGCGCAATCGTTGCGCTTCAGGGTTTAAACCTAACCTCTCTGGGCCTTGCCGTCAATGAAAAATGAGGCCCCGCCTTCTGGCCGGGCGGACCCGTGGCTCGGCTGGTAGCCGGGAGGCCCAGCTCTTCGCACATTCTTGGGCGCATGGCCTACGCCTTTCACACCGCCGACGTCTTCACTGATCACCTTCACGGTGGAAACCCACTCGCCGTGATTCCGGACGCGCGCGGCCTGTCGGAAACGCAGATGCAGGCCATCACCCGCGAGTTCAACTACTCGGAAACCGTCTTCGTTTTCCCGCCTCAACAGAGCGCCAATACACGGCGAGTACGAATTTTCACGCCCGGATCGGAGCTGCCGTTCGCGGGGCATCCGACCGTGGGGTGCGCATTCGTCCTCGCGTCGATCGGCGAGATCTCCCTCAATGGCGACGAGACGCACATCGTACTGGAAGAGGGTGTGGGACCCGTGCCCGTCCTCATTCGGGCCAAAGATGGAAAGCCCGTCTTCGCGCAGCTCACGTCCGCGAAGCTTCCCGAAATCAATGATCCACCGCCTCCGCCGGAAACGTTGTGCGAGATCCTCTCGCTCGAGCCGAGCCATATAGTGGCGGACGACATGATCGAGCCGGAAGCGGTGTCGTGCGGCGTTCCCTTTCTCTTTATCCCAATCCAAAAGCCCGAGATGCTCTCCTGGGTGAAGGTGGACATCGCGAAATGGGAACAGGGGCTGCGCGACTACTGGGCGCCCGAGATGTTCGTATTCAGCACGGACGAGTGGAGCAACATCTTCGAAGGCGGCCATATCCGGGCGCGAATGTTCGCGCCCGGATATGGCATCGGAGAGGATCCGGCAACCGGGAGCGCGTGCGCGGCGCTGGCCGGCTTCCTGGCACTGCGGTCGGAGACGCGCGATGGAACGCTCAGCTGGAGCGTCGATCAGGGAGTCGAGATGGGCCGACCGAGCAGGCTCGAGCTGGAGGTCGATCTGAAGCGGGGACAACTCGCCGCGATAAGAGTGGGGGGCTCCTCGGTGCTCGTCAGCTCAGGAACACTGCACATCGAAGGCGAAGCTTAGCCGCGGAGCCCCGCTTCGATCGCCCTACTCGAGGTAGTTGTAGAGCCCGTATAGCGCCATGCCGGCGCCGCCGATCATAATTATTGTTCCGGCGGTGTGTTGAACGAGCGCGCCCACGATCATCGCACCTACGCCTACCACCATGAGCGCCACATCCTGTCCCTCATGGGGACGAATCGGGGCCGCGGTAACCTTGGTCGATGCGTCAACCTTCACGTCGCTCACGCGAAAACCGATCGACGCCGCCTGCACCGTCGGGCCTTTTACTGAGTTTTGAACGGACTGCTGGGCACCAGATGCGGCGGGCAGTAAAGCAAGAGCACAGAAGCTGATTGCCAGAAAGCGCATTTAGTTCTCCGTTGAAGGCGGGAAGAAAATTCGTGAGGAGACGCTCAATCGCGTAATCCGCATTCCCGCACAGTTTGGGGCGATGTGCGGCAATAAACGTGCACGCAGTCGCGCAACCACCGCCCCATCAACAAAAGACTACCGCTCGTCGCCTCCGCGATGCCGCTCGCGGCGGCGCTCGGGAATGTCAACGCGGCCAGACACTTCGGCGTAGTCGATGCTGCCGCCGCCCTTCGATTCGACTCTGAAGTCCTTGCCGACCTTGTTCACGTCGATGCTTCCCGATCCATCGCTCTGCACGATCACCGAGCCTCGCACGTCGGTGGCATAGATGCCGCCCGACCCATCGCTCTCGACCGTGAAGGATCCGGTCACGTTGCGGACGTTGATATCGCCCGAGCCGTCGTTCACCGTCACATCGCCGCCGACGTTCTCGATCGTTAGATCCCCCGAGCCGTCAGTAATACGAACCGATCCAGCGGCACCGATCACGGAAAACGACCCCGAGCCATCATTCGCTTCGAGCGAGCCGACGTTCGTGATCTTCGTCTCGCCGCTGCCGTCAGAGACATCGGCGTTGATGCCCTGTGGAACCTCGATCACGAGATCGAGCGCGGCGGAGAAGTTGTCGTAGTTGTAGTCCCGCTCGCTGTCGGGAATGTCCGCCTTGATGAACACGACATCCCCGCGCCGCTCGGCGATAAGCTTGATCCTGGCGAGGAATTGCTGCGACGATGACCGCGCAGTGCCTGTCACCTGCACCTGCCGCAGGCCCGCCTTGCCTTCGACGCGGAGCGATCCCGCGGCCGCGTCGACTTCGACCGTTCTGGCACCGGTCGCGTCGACTACAGCATTCCTCGGCGCCGTATACCGGCTGGACTCTTGTGCAAACGCTGTCGAGCCGATTAGAAAAGGTGCGGCCGCGAAGGCTGCACCGCGAAACTGTCGCTTCATTGACACTCCGTTCGGGTGTGACAGGGTTAGACAATCCATGTCACCCTTACGGTTTGAAGGGGGGTGGGTTTCAGTTTGGTACCGGCCCGAGCTCCCAAATCCCGTTGAGCATGTCGGAGGCAAAAACACGCAATCCGACCAGCTTCACGCCCCAGACGTAGACGGGCCCCACCCCGTCGGGCCCGTGCGCGAGTTCCCGACCCATTTTGGCGAGGTCGCAGCGCCCGTCCGGGCTCTTGTCCGCGTCAGCGCAGCTCGACAGGTCGCCGGTGACGTTGATGGCCCGCACGCCACCATTGTAGTAGGCGGCGTACAGAATCCCGCGATTCTCATCGACCGAGAAGTTGTGCGTGCCCGCGCCATCGACGTGGAAAAACGCAACCTCGTGCGGTGACGCGAAGTTGCTGACGTCGACGACGTGAATGTCACCGCTGGCCGAGACGCCGATCGCGCCGGGCCCTTCCTCGCCGACAAAGGCGAACCGCTTCTCTCCGTTGAGGGCATTGTGAAACCACCAGACGTTGTGAGCCTTTCCTCCGACGGTGACGACGCTTCCGAGCGCGATCGGATTCGCAACCGTTCCACTCCCAGCGCCGCCAATGTCCCAGATGGTGATTCCCTGATTCCAGAGTGCCGTGATGAGAATCCCATCTCGTACGTAGACGTCATGCACGTAGGGACTCCCCATCGCGGCGGTAAAGACCTGGGTGGGTGCGGCTGGATTTGTCAGATCGACGATCACAAGACGGGCGGCACTTCCGCTGGCGGGATCGATGCAAAGGAACGCGTACAATTTGCCGTTCACGCGTTGCACTTCGGCGGTGTGCACTCCAGGATCCGTGAGTGCGGTGGTATAGCGCGAGATCAGCTGCGGCTTCACGGGATTCGCGAGATCGTAGATCATTATCGACCCTGGCGAGAACTCAGTGGCCACGATCAACAACTGGCCGTCGTCGCTCGTCTGAATGTCGCCGAGGGTACTCGCACCAGGGACGATGAGGGAATCAACGAGCGACGGTATGTTGCCCGAGACGTCCCAGATCTTTACAGCGTTCCCCGGAGCATTGCGAAATCCCCAGGTCGTCGTGTAAGCGACGTTCCCCTGTACCCAGATCTCTCCGGTGTATCGGTCCGGGACGACTCCCTCTCCGAACACGGTCAGAGCTTGAGAGCCCGTCACAGGGGTTACTGGGCTGTCGGATCCGCACGCCAGCGTGAAGATCGCGCACGTCAGGATCGCGACGCGCATTCTACATATCCTCCATCTTCATACCGTCCATTTTAGCGTCCGGTTTTCGTGTTGTCGCGACACCATACCGCCCCATTCGCATGTGAGACATGCCGAACGCCAGCTTCGCACCGACCGATACACTCCATATGCGATCGGATCCATAAAACTGGCGCGGGTCGAATCCCGACGGCCGCAGCGTTGGGCTGACTCGAGCGCGCGCCACTTCGGCGAACGGCTCGATCGTGAAAGCCCTGGCATTCACGAGAGAGACAGCGGCGCGCGCGGTGACGATCGTCCAGCGCGAGCGGCCGGCAATGCTGAGATCGGTAGCGGGAATCGGAGTTCTGAACGGGTCGACGAGACGTTGCTCATCGGGCCGCTCCGTTCGCTCGATTCTGAGCGCGCCGTTCACCCTGTCGTATCGTGCCCAGGTCTCCGCAAGGAGGGACGTGAAGGCGAACGTGCGTTCCGATCCGACGTAGTCCCCGGTATGTGCCCATTCCAACAGAGCGTAACCCGAATGTTGAACATTTTCGAGGCGGATCGAAGCGCTCTGCTTCCTCTGATCCGCGCCGCCGCCCGCCGGATTCTCGGGCGATTTCACTCGCGCATAGCTGGTCTGGAATTCTCCCTGTGGCCAGGGAACGAAGGTGATACGGCCCGACCACGAATCCCAATATCGATTCCGATTGGGGGTATCTCCCGGACTGGTTGGCTCATCCCCATTGAACGCCCCTCCCTCGACGATCCAGCTGCCAGCGCGCAGCGCGCCGATCGCGACGGCGCGCTCGAGGATCTGCGCAAGGTGGTGGTTGATCGGATACTTCTCGAACGGCCGCGCCATCGGGTCATCGGTGCCGAAGGGCGCAAAACCCTTCCCCACCGTAATGGAAGCGCCACTGACGCCATCCCCGCCAAATCTTTTCGCCGATGTGAGCACGAGCTCGTGGAGGTAAGTGTGCGGATGTCGGCGATCTATGTATCCCTCACCGGCAATGCCGGCGTTCAGCTCCCCTCGCTTCAGCGTGACTCCTTCGAGATTGAGGGTTCCCTTTAACGAGAGCAGCCCCTTCCAAGGGTCGAGCTCCGCCATGATTGCAGGTTGGGTCAGGTAACCCTCAGTGAGAGCCCGACCTTGAATCGCGGGTGACTCGCGCGTCACCACCCCGATTGCCTGAGCGCCTACGTCGAGAACGTCGGTGAAATGTTGACCGACCTGCGCGTTGGCTGTCAGCGGAAGGAAGAGCGCGAGTACAGTCAGCCGGGACAGCATTGGGACCGCTCCGAGCGAACGCTGGATGCCTCCGAAGCGGCCGTCGAGCTCAATGAAGGGGGTAGATTGCAATTGCAATAGCTAGCCGTGGAATGGTTCGGGATGTAGACTCCGTGACGTCTGGGAGTCGCGACTGCTAACTGGCATGTGCGCCACTGACAACTCGCATCCCGTTCGGTTGTAATCTGCAGTTCTTTCGAAATATCGCACCGGGGATTCAACCATGCTCGTTCGAGCAAGTCTCGCAACTCTGACAATTACCACCGCGGCGTTTCTTGTGACCGCCGGTCAAGTCGCGCGCGCGCAGCAGCCCGCGCTTGCGGCCGCGGTGGTGCCCGCCGGCCCAGCTGTCAACGACGTCGCCCCCGATTTCACTCTCGCCGGCGCCGACAGGTATGGGCTTCTCAAGACGCCGGTCAGGCTCTTCGACTATCGCGGACGTACGGTCGTTCTTGCCTTCTTCTATCAGGCGCGAACCAAGGGCTGAACCATCCAAATGGAGGCGTACCGTGATCAGTACGCCACGCTCTTCAACAACGGACGAAACGTCGTCGTCATCGGTATCAGCGTCGATCCCGACACCGCGCTCGCGTCCTGGGCACGCGACGAGGACTTCCCCGTTCTATTCGCCAGCGACCCAGGCGGAAAAGTCGGCCAGTCGTACGCCGCCTTCGATGCCAAGAACAAGTTGGACAACCGGTCTCTGTTTGTTGTCCGTCCCGACGGGCGTATCGCCTACGTGACCAAGCCGTTCAAGGTTCTCACTCCTTCAGCGTACAGCGATCTCGCCGCGGTGGTGGACAGTCTGGCTCCTCCACCCAAGCCGGATTCGACCAAGTAAAAAAGAGAGCCGCGGATTTCTCCGCGGCTCTCTTTTTCTACATTGCCTTCTTCAGCGCTGCCTCGAGATCCTGCTTTCCGCCCAGGCCCGTGTAGACGACGCGACCCGTTTTGTCGAGCACGACAACGTACGACGTGGCGGGAGCATCGAATGCGCCCGCCGCTTTGCCATCGAGATCATAGAACGTCTCATGCGGCATCGGGTTCGCGACTAGCCATCTCCGCACTCTCTCAGGCGATTGGTTGATCGCTACGGCGAGCGCCACGAACTTCACCTTCGTCCCGAACTTCTTCTCGGCGTCGAGCAGCGCCGGCATCAGCTCCCTGCAGTTGGGGCACCACGTTGCCCAGAACTCGATCAGCATCGGCGTCTTACCGATGTAGGCTCCGAGATTGATCGGCCTGCCGTCGAGAGACTGTACCGTGACCACCGGCGCCTGCGCGCCGACTTCGATGCCGAGATCCTGCGCCAACGCGGGTGTGGATGTCAATGAAGCCGCGGAGAGAAGTAGCGTGAGCAAGACCTTCGACGACGAGAACAGCTTTCGATTGGTCATCAGGTTCGGATTGTGATTTCGATGTTGGAAGTCGCTCAGATGAGGAGGAGTCCCATCTGCACAAGGTAATACTCCGCAACCGCCAACATGATCAATGCGAACAGGCGCTTGATCCATACCATCCACTGCCCCGCTCTTGGAAGACGGGCGAGCGTTCCACTGAAAAGTCCGACCAGCACCAGCAGTGTGCACATTCCGAGTGAGAACACGAACAGGTAGATGAATCCGAGTACTCCACTCTTGGTTGCGCTTACCCAGGTCAGCACTGCCGCCATTACGGGCGCCGAGCACGGAGCGGCGACCAGTCCGGACGCGGCGCCCATGACGAACACCCCGTAAAGACTTCCTCCTTCACCCGCGGTGGCCGCGCGCGTCAGGAGCCAGGCTGGTACACGTACCGGGATGACGTCGAGCATGGCCAGCGCCGCGATCAGGAGAAGATTTGCCATCGCGAAGTAAAGCCACGGGTTCGTGCTCACCGACCCGAACAGGGTGCCGGTAAGTCCAGCGAACAGGCCCACCGACGCGTATGCGAGGGAGAGCCCGAGTACATAGGCGAGTGTCAGAAACACGGTCCGCGCGCGAGCGCGCGGCGCGCCGCCAACCGCGCTGCCTCCAACTATCGCCGCGGTGATTGGAATCATCGGGTAGATGCAGGGTGCGAGGCTCGTCAACACACCCGCGATGAACAGAATCGGAAGCGCGGTGAGCGGATTGGATGAGAGCTGAGTCGAGATGTGAGTGAAATCCACGATTGCCTTGGATGCAGAAGAGGGATGCTATTTGGGAGCACCCCCCTTTGCAATCATTCCCCGCGACTTGGGCTCTATTTCTTCGTCAGCAACTCCTCGAACAAATCCAGCGCACGCGGATCGTGCGACTGGCCGAGCCAGAAGAGTGCCTTCTTGCGTATCTCGGGGTCTTTGTTGGTCCGCGCAACAGCGATGAGCGCCGGAACACCTTCATCGCGGGGACGCTGGGACAGCGCGAACACCGCCTGTTCTCGCACCTCCCGATCGACGCTGTTGTCAAGGACGAGGGAATTGAGATTCGCCGTTGCCGCATCACCCGCCGCCTGACCAAGCCAAAACACGGACTGCGTCCGGGTGCTGCGGGGCAAATCGGGATTGCGCGCGACCTTGATCAGCGCCGGCCAGATGGTGGCGCTGTCCGCGATCGTAGCGGGAAAGATCGCTTTTTCACCCATGCTTCCCTTCTCGCTCTGGGCGATCGAGACGAGATAGTCGGCCGCTTCGCGCGCCGGCACCGTGCCGAGATCGACAACGTCGGCGCCGGCCGGCCGCCAGCGCCCGCCGACGTAAAAGCGAAGATCGGTCAGCTCGCCATTCCGGCGGTCGAGCACGACCCGCGCGGGACCGACGCTGCAATCGTTTTCCCATTCGACATCGCGCGAGTTGTTCTCGTTACCCCACGACGTGCTGCCGCGGCCATTTGAATGCCTGATCGAGTTGCCGCTGCCGCAGATTCCCGGCTTCGCCGCGAACGTCATGCGAACCGTGCCGTTCGAGACGCGCGCTACCTGGCTGGCGATGCTCTGCGCCGGCGCGACTCGCGCGATCCCGGCCAGAGCTGCGAGGACGACTGCTGTCGTTCCCGCGAGCGATGTCATTCGGAGTGTTGTCATTTGTTGATCAGATCAATGAGAAACTGTTGCACGCGTGGATCGCGCGACTGTCCAAGCCAGAAGATTGCCTTCTTCCGGAGTTCGGGATCCTTCTCGCTCTTGGCAATGTCGAACAGCTTGTCCATCGCGGTCCGATCGCTCTGGCGCTGCGAGAGCACGAAGATGATCTGTTCGCGCATCTCGCTGTCGCCCATTCGGTCGTACAGCTTCGAGATTTCCGAGATCGCAACACCCGACTGACCCGCCCAGAAGAGCGCCTTCTTGCGCAGCTCGATGTCTTCCTTCGGATTGACGGCGATATTCATGAGCCACTGCTCGTTCCCGGCTCCCTTCTGTTGTGATAGAGAGAATAGGATCTTCTCCTTCAGATCCTCGTTTGTGAGCCGCGAATAGAGATTCCGCAGGAACTCCGTGTTCTCCGTCGAGCGCCGCTGGCCGAGCCAGAAGATTGCCTTCTCGCGCAGGTCGCTATTCTCGTTCTCACGCGCGGCGAAGTCCCGGAGGATCTGCGCTGCCCTCGGCTCGTTCTGCTGGGACAAAGCGAACAGCGCCTTGTCCTTGATGCTTTCGTCCCCATTGCCCTTGAGGATCTCATCCAGGAGTCCCGTAGATCCGGGCACCTGCGACAGCCAGAACACCGCCTGTTCGCGAGTTTCCTGGTCGGGGTCGCTGCGCGCGACATTCATGAGAATGTTCGCCGTCTGGTCGGTTCTCTTCTGTGAGACCAGGAATACTGCCTTGCGACGCAACGCCACTGAGCAGGGGTCTCTGCGCGCGAGAACCTGCTGCAGAATCGGCATCGCGCGTTCGGGGTCCATCTGGATCAGCGCCATGATCGCCGCGATGCGGTCGTCGGTGCCCTCGTCCGCATCCGGAGAACAATCGCGGCCCTGCGACCCGGTTACCGGTGGGCGCGTCGGGCCAGGGTTTGTATCCCCACCCCCCTCTGCAATGCTCCCAATGGAGGCGGCGCACGACTCGTCGCCCCGTTTAGCCAGCTCGCCACACACGCGAATCTGGAGCAGCGCTCCGTCCTTTTTCGCGATTGCGGGGAAACGCTGGTTCAGCTGATTCAACCGGTCGCGCGCCGTCCTCAGATCGTCGTCACCACCACTGCGGTAGAGCGCGAACGCCTCGTAATAGAGTGCCTGTCCGGCGTATGCGGATTGTGGATACCGCTCGGGGATCCGATGAAATATCTCCGCTGCGCGCTTGTAGTCACCACGCGAGAGCGCTTCACGCGCCAGCCGGTACAACGAATCTGCAGGGTCTGCTTTCGCCCACGGCTCGGGCGGGAGTGAAATGGCCTCCTGGTCGAGAGAGCCAAATGCCTCGCTGAGCTGCGCATCCGCGCTGGCCAGAGCGAGGGGGGCAACCGAAGAGTGGAAGGAATCGTGGCTGGCGGGAGATTGGCTGACTCCGAATCCCGCCGAGGAAATAATTGCTGCTGCCGTGAGTAGTGTTCTCATTGTCATTGAAAGTGGCCTCAACTACCGCGCTGCGAGCCCGCGGGGATCGCGGTGCGCAGCCTCGTCATTACATGGTCGTGTTGCAAGGTCTTCTCGATCAGATCGCGATCCTGTGGCGTGCTTCCGGGCGATAGCTGGACGATCTGCACGAGCACGAGCTCGAGATCTTCCAGCAGCGGACGACGCTGCGAATCGTTGGCTACGGGAGAATCCAGTAACAGGCGGGTGTTGCTCAAAAGCTGACGCGCCCATGATCCGAGCTGCGCGTCCATTTGCTGATCCGTCGCCGAGCGTGTTCTGAACGAAGTCAGAAGCGCCTCGGCCTCACTGAGATGCCGCACCGCCGTGAGCTGGTAGGCGGAGTTGGCAGCGGAATTGGTCGAAGGTCCGCTGAGCGCGACCTGGTTTCCGTTCCCGGTACGGTCCTTTTGCGAGTCGCGTCCGTTCGGGAGTGCTACACCTGGCGACGATGTCGTCAATCTGTCGCCCGTCGGCGTCAATGCAACGGCCGCCGGATTTCCAGGTGCGACGCTGGCCGATGGCCCAGCGATCGAAGAAGAGGGCGAACCGGTCTTCGGCGCATTTGCCGCCGCTACCGAGGTTGGTGTGTTCGACGAAGCGCTCCACCGCCCGAGGCCGACACCGGTCGCAAGCAGGAGGACGGCTGCCGCCACCGCGCCCAGCCAGAGTCTCGAGCCGAATCTCCGCCCGGACGATTTGCGCATCGGCGACCCTCCGCCGTACACGACACGCGGTCCCGCCGCGCGCTGTGCCTGGATCGCGCTCCACATGTCCTCGCGGGGAATACGAGCGGGCGGCACGTTGTAGCCTTGAGCCGACTTCTTCAGGAATTCCTCGAAGTTGTCTTCGGTCATGAAACCCACTCCGGTGCAAAATCCGCCAGCGCCACGCGCAACTTGCTTCGTGCCTGGAAGAGGTGTGATTTCGAGGTCCCAATCGGAATGCTAAGCGTCCCGCTGATTTCCTCGTGTGTGTAACCCTCTACGTCGTGCATCACGAATACCGCTCTGTATTTGTCCG
The DNA here is from genome assembly GCA_003134685.1 of Gemmatimonadota bacterium. Taxonomy (GTDB): domain Bacteria; phylum Gemmatimonadota; class Gemmatimonadetes; order Gemmatimonadales; family Gemmatimonadaceae; genus UBA4720. The sequence goes on from PLCA01000003.1 coordinate 247,825, forward strand.
CCAGCGCGTCGACAGCTCGCGCCAATCTCTCCTTCAGATCGGGATCGGCCTCCCTCCGCGTCACTCCGACCATCAATCCTTCTTCCATTGGTGCCTCACGATTCCTGAGTCGCTTCGTCTTCCGTAACCCGTTCAGCGCCACCGAGACACCGATCGAATGAAGCCAGGTAGAGAGAGACGATTCGCCGCGAAAACTTCCAATCTTTTCAAACGCCCGGATGAACGTTGCCTGCGTGAAATCCCGCGCGAGCTCGTCATCACCCGCCAGACGAAACGCCAGCCGGTAAATGCGATCGACGTATGTCTCGTACAGCTCACGCTCGGCGGCGGCATCGCCGGCAACCACGCGCGTGATGAGTTGGGTATCGTTCACCGAGCTCCGAAACTCGTAGGCAGCCAGCTCCATCGTCGACCTTCTGACAACCGTTGCCAGGAAAGGGTTGAGGCTCGCGCCTGGGCGTAGAGTTCGGGGCGCCTAGGAGGCATTCACAGAACCGAAGCAGGGAGCGACAAGCATAGCAGCTTTATAGCTAAGAGCTTTTCCGGTGACGTAAAGAGTCCGCCTCTCCAGCTTCGCGCGCACCTCGAACGCCTGTATGAACGCTCCCAGCCGACTAGCTTTGGTCGCTATCGGCTCCCTGCTTCAGTTCTGTGGATGTCAGCCGAGCGCCAACGTCTCGACGTGGAGAATTAGAGATGAAGTACACCCAGCTGGGCCGCAGTGGACTCGAAGTCTCGCGTATCTGTCTCGGCTGCATGACTTACGGGACCCCGAAGTGGCGGCCGTGGATTCTCGACGAAGTCGATGCGCGGCCTTTTTACAAGAAAGCACTCGAGCTCGGCATTAACTTCTTCGACACGGCCGACATGTATTCGATGGGCGTGAGCGAAGAGGTCACGGGACGCGCGCTCCGGGAGATGGCCAAGATGGATGAGATCGTCCTCGCGACCAAAGTCCATTTCCCGATGGGCGAAGGGCCGAACATGGGAGGGATCTCGCGCAAGCACATCGTGCAGGCTTGTGAGGCGAGTCTCCGCCGCCTGGGCGTCGAGACGATCGATCTCTACCAGATTCACCGCTTCAAGAGCAGAGTGCCGATTGAAGAGACCCTCGCGGCGCTGGACCACCTCGTGCACCAGGGCAAGGTACGCTACATCGGAGCGAGCTCCGGGTACGCGTGGCAGATGGCGCGCGCACTCAGCATTTCCGAGCGACGCGGTTGGGCGCGATTCATCTCGATGCAGAATCACTATAACCTCGTGTATAGGGAGGAAGAACGTGAGATGATTCCGCTCTGCCTCGAGGAAGGCGTCGGGGTCGTCCCCTGGTCGCCGCTGGCGCGAGGGCGACTCGCCCGCACCACGCCGTCGCCGGCCGAGGGGACAACGCGGGCCGACAGCGATACGTACGCCGTCGACCTCTATGACTCCCCCTCGGATTTGAAGGTGATCGAAGCCGTGCGCAGAGTGGCGACCGAACTTGGAGTCGCACCCTCCGAAGTGGCCCTGGCGTGGCTGCTGAAGAAACCGGGCGTCGCGGCCCCAATCGTCGGTGCCACCAAGATCGAGCATCTCGAGAGCGCGGTTCGCTCACTCGATGTCGCGCTGAGCGATGAGCACATCCGCGCAGTCGAGGAGCCGTACCAGCCGCACCCCGTGCGCGGTCACTGAGATAGGCGTGGCTGACCCCGCGCATCCAGACATTTCGCGCCAGTCACCATGGCGCCTTCTAGGACGCGCGCTCCTGCTCCGATGTCCGAACTGTGGTTACGGCAGCCTGTTCACCGGATTCTTCGAGATGAAGGAGCGCTGCGGGCACTGCGGAATCCTGCTCGCGCGCGGTGAAGCGGATTATTTCATAGGCGCGTACACGCTCAACCTCATTGCGGTCGAGATACTGCTGGCGCTCGCATTCCTCGTGGTGGTGGTCGCCACGTGGCCCAATCCCCCCTGGAATGCGTTGCAATACGGCGGTGTCGTGCTGTCGATCCTTGGCGCCGTGTTTTGTTATCCGTTCGCCAAGACGACCTGGCTCGCGGTCGACTTGATCTTCCGCCCGCCGAACCGCGAGGATTTCATTACCCGCGTCAAATAGCTGGAATCCTCTGGTCCCGAGTAGTCTCGGACGCTGATTGGTACGTACTACTCTCCGGCCCGATAATCCTCGGACGGCGACGGGAGCTGGGCGACGTTGACGTCGATCGGCAGCCTTACGCCGTTGTGGGTCTCGACGACGTCCAGCAGACCCTGCCAGACCTGGGCGAATGCATGTCCGACCTCTGTCGGTGCCTTGTCGATGGAGAATCCGCGCTCGCTCGCAATCCAGAACGGTGGATCACCCGAGACACCGGCCGCGGCGAGCACTTGCTTCACATCGCCGTAGATGAGATCCGCGTTGAAGCTGTGAGCGTAATAGGCCGGTCGAAAGCGACCGTCCTCGACCACTCGTTTGGTCCAGGCCTCATAGTAGTCGCGCATCGCCCTCGGCACCGACTCCATTCGCTCGATGTCGAGAAAGATCACGGTGCCATTCGCAAAGCCCTCGGCCGCGGTCTTTGCGATCGCGTCGTTCGCATCGGCGGTTCCGCGTGCGGTGTTCACGAACTGCGTGGAGCAGCTCGATCCAGGAGATGCGCGCGGGATGACCAGCACTTTGACGGGTACGCGCTTGTTGACGTAGCTGATAACGCGCTTGCCGTTGCTGGTCTTCACCTGTCGAACGCGCTTGGAGACATAGCGCGTGACCGCGACCTTTTGTCCCGGTGTTTTGCCCCACGTTTGCTGCCCGACGTAGATGACCGCCATGCCCCAACCCATGGTGGAAAGCGTGGCTCTCTTGCCTTGCCAGGAATCATCGTTGTGGCAGGGAGCGGATAAATAGTAGCCGACCCACCTATACGGTTTGTCGGCGGTCGCCCACGCTTGCATCGCATCGTCCCCGGGATACGCGAAAGTATCGAAGCCGAGGTGAGGGCCATCGTCGGAGAGGTTATCTGCGATGCGGGTGGAGGCCGTCTGCACGACGTCGCCGATTGACCCGATCGATGCCGTCCCTATGGGCGTGCCCGTGCTGACGATGAGTCCAGCGGTGAGCAAAGCCAGGATCGCGCGCCATTCAATTTTTGGCATTTCGTGTCTCCAGGCTTGGGGGATTGCCGGCTCACTCGACCCGTGACTGCCACGACCGGACGAGCGTCCCAGAGGAGGATCTCGCCGAACATATGTTTGACTGGCTTCACGACCGGCCGTTAAGGCTAGACCCCACGGACATCGGGTCATTCAATCGTACCCGTTCAAGTCAGATCGTTCCTCTGACCTCTGCATCTGTCCGAGAAAGGTGACAATAGGGCGTTTACAGCTGAGGCTCTAAGCCATAAGGTATTGTATACCATGGGCTTAGCGGCCTGGCACGGACTGGTCCTTCTAATGCCCTACTAAGGCCCAACCTCTTCAGTGGAGTCGCTTCATGCACCTGCGACGCTTGATAGGTCTCTCCGGAGTCCTATCGTACTTGTCACTACCTGGCGCTCTGGTGGCGCAGGTAGCCGGCGGTGTCGAGTTCTACGGAGCTCTCGATAACGCCGCCCCCATAACCAGAACAATTGGGGGGCTCTCCCTAAGCGTGGGCACACCCTACCTGGGAATCCGGGGAAGCGGCGGGTTGGGAATCTCCTCGCTCGCGACTGACGCATTTGCGGTCAATCAGGGTCCGTCCAATCTGGTATGGGCGACCAATGCCGATCTCATGTTCGGGCCCGTCAATGCCCGACTCGGCGAAGGCTTCATGCCATACGCCTTTGGCGGACTGGGACTCGAGAGCAGCGCCCAGCCCGCGACTTTCACTGACGCCATCCGCACCTGGAGCTACGGTGGCGGACTTCAGCTCGCCCTTGGCCGCATCTTGTCGATCAACGGCGAAGTCAGGTCCCGCCATCTGGCAGCGCCAGCGACCCCTGTTGATTCCCAGTTCGTTCACGGACTCGAATACCGTGTTGGAATCGGATTGCATTTCGGCGGAGGCCGTTCACGTTCCTCGGTCTTTTCGAGGCGCACCGCGGACGCACCTCCTCCCCGCAGCCCGGCACCGACCCGGACGTCGCGCACGAACTGGCCCGTCAGCACCACCTCTGCGAGCGGAGCCGCTCGCAGAGTAGTGCCGACAGCGGAACAGTACATCGGAGTGCCGTATCGCTACGGCGGGACTTCGCCGCGAACCGGTTTCGATTGCTCGGGATTCGTCCAATACGTCTACGGAATTCAGGGTGTGAATCTGCCGCGCACTTCGCGGCAGATGGCCGGAGCGGGAATCGCAGTCGAGCCATCGATCCGCTCACTCGCAGTTGGCGACCTGATGCTGTTCGCCCAGGGAGGGCGGATCAGCCACGTCGCGATCTATGCGGGGAACGGCCGCTTCATTCACTCCTCATCGAGTGGCAGCGGGGTCCGATATGACGACCTGGGAACCAGTCGAGGAAGGTGGTTTGCGGATCATATGGTTGCCGCCAGACGTGTGACGAGGGATGGCCGCATACTGGTCAATGCATTCGCGGACGGATCAGTAATCGCATTTGACCACTTCGATCCGCCCGACAGCGCACCGCCTCCATCCAGATGAACAACCGATTGGATCGGTCGCACGTGGTAGTCGCCATCGAAGGCCGCACCGGACAAGACTAGCTCGGCTCAGGCTTCCGGCGGTGCCTTTGGCGTGACCCTTTGCGCCCCGGCACGCGGCCCAGATCTTCGGGGAGCGAATCATCATCGCCGGCTCCAAGCCACCGCAACACACTTTCAATCGCGGCCTCGTCAGTAAGGCGGGTGCGAACGCGGGCGGGCGTAATGCCGAACACGCTCACCCAGTGCTCTGAGAAGATGCGCGCCGTCTTGTATCCGAGCTTGATCGAGACATCCAGCACCGAATAGCCGGGATCTCGCAGATAGCCGAAGCCCCGCAGAACCTTTGCGGCGATGAGGAGGCGTTTCGGTGAGCCAAGCTGCGCGGCGTCGAGGTTCCGATAAACGCTCACGATAGCAATGCCGGCCTCCATGCCGAGGTCGAGGGCGCTGGTGTACCGATGGGGTTGGTCGAAAAGGTTCTCGACCGCGACGGAGAGCTGCCTTGGAAGTTGGATGAGCCGGTCGCGCAGCGCTTCAATGACATCGTGAGTCAGCGCGTTGCCTTCCACGCGCTCGACGCGTTCACGAAATCCCTCCGGCTCGTCGTCGAAGTGGTGAAGGACGACCTCCTTCAGCCCGAGCCGGCCGAGTTGCGCGACAGCGTTGAATTGGGGTGCGTGGAGCGTGACGTACGCAATCAATGGGAGGGATGGGTAGCGCTTGAGTAGTCCGGCGACCGCGCTGACGTTCATGATCCCATCCGCCGTCGGGTCGAGGATTACGACACTGATCGGCTTGCGGCGGATGAAGGATTCAAGCTCCTGCCATGATGAGGCGACAAAGATCTCGGGCTCATCAGCGAGGACGTGCTTGACGTGGGTGAGCAGTCGGGATGGCAGAAACGCCGCAACGCTCACAGGGCGATCGGGCGCATGATCTATGGAAACTGGCGCCAAAGACTCGGCAGCGCGAGAGCAAATGATAGGAAAAGTGCTGTTTTTGGTAGGAAACAGGCATTTTCTGATAAGAAAACGGCATTTCGGTGTCTGCGGAGGGAGGTACGTTGAGGCGTGCTTAGTTCCCCAGCGCCCTCTCCCATCTTTTGTCAGGAGTTCTTCCAATGATCCGCAACAGACTTTTCGCCGCCGTCGCCATCATCGCCGCGGTCGTCCTCACCGCTTGCTCAGACATGACGGCTCCAAAGAACGACGTTTGCCCGGTTACGAACGGTTCCTCGACCTGCCTCACCCACTAGATCAGAGGCAGACCGGCGGCTGCCCGTAAGTCCTTTACGTGGCAGCCACCGCCGTCTTGCGCAGCTCGGACATTGCGCGGACAACGGTAGTGACCTCCTCAGGCACCCACGCAGGAGGCGCAACGAACGCCTTGCTCGGACGGGCAGTGCTGCGAATCGCAGAAAGTGCGGACTGAGCGTTGAACGAGACTTGGTGAATCTGATTGGCCTCGGCGAATGAAATCGCTTCGCTAAGCGCCTTCTCTGATGCCTCGCGACGACCCAGGCGGTTCATGCCTTCGCCAAGGAAAAGGAGGTAGTGCGCACGAAGCCATGGCCCGAGCTGACTTTGGGCAAGCTCGCGAGCGTATGAATCAAACGCTTCGGGCATGTCGTCGAGCGAGGCCAATTCCATCAAGTTGATCGTTGCCGTGCCCCGAACCATTTTCGACTGACTTGTAGCGGCGAGTATGAGGTGGGAATCGCGCGCGGCGCCGCGCAGGCCAAGCTCCGTGAACATCGCGCCGATGTCCCCGAGAACGAAATCTCGTTCGGTTGGACTCGTTGTCAGGTTAAGCGCCTCATGGGCGAGCTTAATTCCTTCGGCGTGATCGCCTTTGCGTGCCGCCAGCGATGCACGGCTGTGAAGTGCAATCGCCTGGACCTGCGGAAATTCCTGATCGCGCGCCTGAACCAGCACATCGTCGAGGATGGTCTGCGCCTGCGGCAAGTTACCCTTGGCCATGTAGGTGTTCGCGATACCAACCTGCACCGTCAGCACGCCTTGACGGTCGCCAAGTGTGTCAGCGATGTACGCAGCCTGTGAGTAAGCACGAGCCGAGGTGTCCCAATCGCCATTGCGGCGGGCCGCTCCGCCCACGGCCACGTGCGCCTCGACGGCGAGCTTGGCATTCTTTTCCGGACGGGACATCTTGGCAACGGTCGAGAAAACATCGATCGCGAGTCCCCAGTCTGCCGCGTAGTCCAGTATGCGCCCGTACGCTATCAGCGACCTGCAAACCGTCTCGTCGATCGCCCTGCGGTTGGTCACTTCCTCGAGCACACACGTCAGCGCGCCCCGAACGGTATCGCCCTCGCCGACTTGCTCGATCGCGGACCGAACGCTGTGGAGCTGCGCCCAATTCGCCGGGTCAATGGAGGACCCGGTATCGGTATACGCGTCCACGAGACGCAGGACTGAAAGTCCGGCGAATACGGCGCACCAGGAAGCGCTGTCTTCCTGCATGGAGCCGAGTGTATCGAAGTAGACTTGATGCCGGATCATAGGGCCTTTTTTGGGCGTAATTTGGTGCATTAAAATGCCACTATACCCGTATTAAGGAAATGCCTGTTTCGTATCACCATAGGGGCGATTTCATATCACCTCCAGCCGGTTAAGTCGCCCCTGGGGGCTTTAACGCACCAGGGGGATTCTGTCCCTTGGAATGCGCTCAGAGGGGGGTATGTGCCAATCAGCGAGGTCAAACCACCACGCATCCGGGCGCATTTCGGTGGTCCGAATTCGTCTGTCCACCCCCAGGATTTTCCGTGGTTCGTACAGCCAGATGGCGGGCGCATCTTCGTTGATAATGGCGAACGCATTTGTGAACTTTTCGCGCTGCTGGATTGGGTCCGCTCGAAGTGCGCTATCGAGCAAAGCGTCGAATCTGGGATTGCTGTACGACCCGTAATTGACGCCATTCTCGCCGATGCCCTGGCTGCCCCACGCTTCCCTCATTCCGTCCGGGCTCGACGGCATCGTCCAACTGCCCAGCGCCGCGTCGAAAGCGCCGCGGGCTTCCCTGTCGCCTTCCGTGGAAGACTCGAGCTCTTCCAACTGCACCTGAATGCCCATCCGGCGAAGCTGCTCCTGGAGGAGCGGTCCCATCCTGATTCGCGTCCGGCTCGAAGTCGGGATGATGAGCGTGAAGGCAAGCTCTCTCCCGTTCTTCGCTCTCATTCCGCCCGCACCCCGGCGGACCCATCCCAGCGAATCGAGCAGCCGGCTCGCACGCGCCGAATCAAATGGGAGCTGCGCGCCCCGCGGATCCGTAGTCGGATAAGCGCGCACGATCGGGCCGACGGGCACGAGTGCAAAGGTGTCGAGGGCGCTCCGCACCAGCGTCCCGCGGTTGACGGACATGGTGATCGCGCGGCGCAGCTCGCGATTCCCGAAGAGCGGGTGTGGCCGAGCCTTGTGCGCCGGATCACGCAGGTTGAACCGGAGAAAAGCGTAGTCCATTCCCGGCAGGATGATCGCCCGGAGGCTCTGGTGACGCGCAAGCTCACGCAAATTCTCGGGGCGGAGCGCATCGAAAAGATCGGCACCTCCGCTGAACAACTTAGTCACAGCCGTCTGGAACTCTGGCGCGACAGTCCAGATCACCCGATCCAGCCTCGCCCGCCCACGAAAATTGGAAGTATCGGCGATGATCTCCACCGAGGCGCCTTTGTCCCACTTTCGCAGGCGAAAGCGCCCGGTCCCGATCGGCGGTGGCACGCCTTGGCGTAGCGAATCGACCGGAATTTTCTCCAGCTGATGCGCGGGAAGAATCAGCAGTTGCGCCGCGGCATCGAGGAACTGCGTTGGCGATCTCGCGCGAAACCAGAACACAGCCGTGAGTGAGTCGGTCACTGTTACGGAATCGATGTTCGCGAGCTCGCTTCCCATTCTGCCGCCGAGCGCGGGGTTCCTGTTGAGCGCGAAGGTGAATTGAACGTCGCGCGCCGTGACATCCCTTCCATCGTGCCACTTTGCCCGCGGATTGATGTGAAACGCGAGCATCAGAGAGTCCCCGGACCAGCGCCACCGGTCAGAGAGCCCCAAGCGAAATCCTTTTTCGTTCCGGGTATCGAGGTCCGAGCCGACGTCGGCGAGGTAGTCGTAGATCTGTTCCGTTATCTGCTTCGCCTGAACGGTGCTAGCGAAGGGAGGGAAGAGCGTGCCGGGATCCCCGGTCGTCGAGATGACCAGTGTGCCCCCAGTGTCGGCGGGTCCGGTTCCGGGGGGATGCTCAATACAGCCCCCCGCGAAGAAAGCCAGCGCAATGACCGCGAGTTTTCTCATTGACGGGTAAGGTAGCGCTCTCAGCCGCGCCTGGAAGGCATTAACTCGATGGTGATAGAAAACCGACAGTTCGAGAAATAAAACCGACATTGATTCCTGGGCTCAGCCGTTGAAGTCTCAAGAGACCATGGGAAAACCGGCTCCGAAGCGGACCGATGCTATGCCCACCTTTCAGGTGGCGCATTTGCGACGCGATAGTCAGGACATAATCATTGTGCCTGTGGACCGCACCTTTGGGAAAAGATCGCTCGCGGAGCAGGCTCGCATTCAGGAAGCGTTTCAACGGAGCGCGGTCTCGGCGGAGATGGCCGGCGTCGTGGTTCCCGTCTGGGAAGATGCGTCCGGCAGAATGGCGTTTCGTGCCCCCCCACCCTGGCACGACTTCCTGAAGAGCATAGACATGGTCTACGTCGCGACCGCGCTGAATCGGATCCTGAGTCTCGAGTCGCGGTAACTCACGCGCCGCGCCAGCGGCAATCGAGCCAGTTGAATCGTGTGCTGCGCACGATGATACTCCGGTGATTGATCCTTCCTCAATTGCGCGGAGACTCATCATTTGCAGAGAAGACCTTCGACATTCAGAAAGCCTTCGGGCGTGCTTGGGCTGGCGCTCGCTTCTGTCCTCCTAGTCGCGCCGCGCAGCGAGGCGCAACACGAAAGCCATGCGGCAATGCGGGACATGCCGGGCGATACGATCGTCACCGCCCCAACCACTCCCAGCCGGCCGCGCTCAGATTCGGGCGCAATCGCGGACTCGCTGCTCGGCGTCTGCAAGGCGCACGAAACGCATTCAATCGACGCCTACTCCACCTGTCTCGGCGACGGCATCGCATCGCTCTCGTCCGCCGGAAACATCGCCCTCGCGATGGGGACTCTCGACCGCATTGTCCACAGCGATCCCTCGCTCGTTCTGCTTGGGCATCCACTCGCGCACGCACTCGGTTACGCGGTTCGATCGACCCCCGCGACCGCGACACGCCTGTTGTCGCAGTGCGACGACCGCTACCAGTCGGGATGCTATCACGGAATTCTGCAGCGATACTTCGACGCGCGAATGGGAATGCCATTGACCCAGAGCGTTTTGCTGGCCCCATGTGACGGACTACGCGGCACCCGCGAGCAATTCCGGCTGTACGACTGCCTCCACGGGACTGGTCACGGCCTCATGATGTACCACCGCTACGACGTCAACGCTTCACTCAGGGATTGCGATCGGCTCGCCGGCGACTGGGACGAGCGGAGCTGCTACAGCGGCGTGTTCATGGAGCACAACATGGGCGCCAGCATTCAGGCGTTCGGCGTCGGCATGCTCGGGATGCATCGGCATTCGATGCCTGCGGCAACCATTGTTCTGTTCAAGCCCGACGATCTGCACTATCCCTGCGACGCTACACCAGCTCGCTACCGGCGCGAGTGCTACGAGCTGCAAGCCGATCTGATTCTTCCGGCGGTGAAGCAGGATTACAAGAAGGCGAGCGCAGTGTGTGATGCCGCCGGCACTCCCGATCTCCTTCGCGCTTGCTACGTTGGGCTCGGCAGGAACGCGTCCGGGGCATCGGCATTTCAATACGCCGGCATCAGGAAAAGATGCGATCAGGCTACACCTGCCGGCGTTCCATTTTGCTACGAGGGAGCTGTGCGACATCTAGCGTACGCGCCGAGCGAGCTTCCGCGTGGCGTGGCGTTCTGCAAGTCGCTGCCCGACGGAGAGAGCCGGTTGCGCTGCTGGGACGGCGTAGGGTTGCAAGTCGGGGGATTCTTTTCGGACTCGGCATCGCGACAGCGGGCGTGTCAGTCGGATGTAACACGTGACGTTGCAGCGTGCGTAGAAGGTGCCGGGGTTACTCAAAGCCTGCCCGCGAGGAATCGGCCCTAGCGCGCAAGCGGCGATGTCATGACGAGCATCCTCAGCGTTCTCGACCAGTCGCCGATCTCCGAAGGGTCAACCGGAGGCGACGCCCTCCGAAACAGCATCGACCTGGCGCAGCTCGCCGAGTCGGTCGGGTATCGCCGCTATTGGGTCGCGGAGCATCATGCCACTCCGATGCTGGCGAGTCCGAGTCCCGAGGCGCTCATCGGCCCAATCGCCGCTCTCACGAAGCACATTCGCGTCGGTTCGGGCGGAGTAATGCTTCCCCACTATAGTCCACTCAAGGTGGCCGAGACATTCAGCATGCTCGCCGGGCTCTTTCCCGGGAGAATCGATCTCGGGATTGGACGGGCGGCGGGAACGGATCCGCTGGCGACATTTGCGCTGCAGCGCGATCGAAGGCAGGCGGCGCCAGATGATTTTCCGGAGCAGCTGGTCGAGCTGCGCGGATATCTCGAGGGCAGCCTGGCGGAAGAGCATCCATTCGCGCGCGTGGCGAAGCTTCCTGGCGAACCGGAAGCGCCCGGGATCTGGCTCCTCGGCTCATCTCCCCAAAGCGCGATCTGGGCAGGAGAGCTGGGCCTGCCGTACGTGTTTGCCGACTTCATCAACTCCGAGGGCGCGCACATCGCAACGCTGTACCGGGAGCGGTTCACGCCCACTGCACGGGTGCCTGAGCCAAGGGTGATGGTTGCTACCTGGGCGCTCTGCGCCGACACACAGGAGGAGGCGGAGCGACTCGCAACGAGCAGCCGGATGGCATTGGCGCTGCTACGCACGACGGGGAGGATGATACCTGTACCAACGGTGGAGACAGCGACGCGATTTCTCCGAGAGCCCACGGGAGCGCTTCCGATCGCGCGCCGGCGGCGCATGACGCTCGGCACCAAGCCAATGGTGCGCGACGGACTCGAAGCGATCGCGCGCGACTACGGCGCCGAGGAGATGATGATCGTGACGATCACGCACAGCCACGAAGCACGGAAAAAGTCATACAGATTAATTGCTGAGGCATTCGAGCTCGGGCAGCCCGTTGAGGGTCGACAGAAGGGTGCGTGAATTGCCTGATCGGGTGATCGAACGCAGGGTATCCCGTCGCGGCCGGATGTCGCACAACAGTGAAGAGGCTTGCAATGGCAAGTGAAAAGCGGCGCGTCGAGCTTGGAGAGACCGCGGCGGAATAGAGGAGCGCAAGTGGAAAAACGAAAAATTGGCTCGCTCGACGTCTCCGTCGTCGGTGTGGGCTGCAACAACTTCGGCATGCGCAGCGACCAGGCGCATTCCGAGGAAGTCATGAAGGCGGCGCTCGAGCAAGGGATCAACTTCTTCGATACCGCCGACATGTACGCGAACGGAAGGAGCGAGGAGCTGATCGGCCGCTTTATTGTTGGCGGCGGGCACCGCTCTGATGTGATCATCGCCACCAGCTTCGGGAACGACATGCCGGGACAGGGTCGCGGCGCGCGACCCGAATATGTGAAACAAGCATTCGAGGCGAGTCTCAAGCGACTTGGCACGAATTACATCGATCTGTATCAGCAGCACGTCCCCGACCCAGATGTCCCAATCGCGGAGACCCTGGGCGCGCTCGACGAGCTCGTAAAAGCGGGCAAGGTGCGGGAGATCGGGTGCTCGAACTTTTCGGCGCAGCAAGTAAAGGAGGCGCAGGCCGCTGCGGCTCGCCACGGCCTAGCGAGGTTCGTGAGCGTTCAGAACGAGTACAGCCTACTTCATCGGGAGCCGGAGGAAGGCGTGCTCGACGAATGCGAGCGACAGGGGATGGCGTTCCTGCCTTTTTTTCCGCTCATGAGCGGGCTGCTCACGGGGAAATATCGAAAGGGCCAGCCGATTCCTGATGACACGCGGGTCGCGAAGTACGGGCGCTATCGGAAACTTCTGACCGATGAGAACCTCGACAAGGTGGAAGTGCTCATCGAGTTCGCCGAGTCGCGCGGCCACACGATATTGGAGCTGGCGGTTTCCTGGCTGCTCGCGCATCGCGTCGTCGCGTCGGTGATCGCCGGCGCTTCGTCGGCGCAGCAGCTGCGTGCCAACGCCGGTGCCGCGGGCTGGAAGCTGACGCCGGCAGAGCTCCAGGAGATCGACGCGCAGTTGCGCGCAGACGTGGGAAAGGCTGCGACCACCTGAGCAATACGCTTCGTGGCGTCTCGGCAGGGTTCCCGTCCCGTGTGGGACCCGGACGCGTTAAGACGGGTATGTGAGCGAGAGTAACTCAAGGCGTCATAACTAACATTGGAGATAAAGTGAACCGAATCATTTTTTCAGCTTTGGTTGCGGCGGGCATCGCGGCGGTGGCGCCGACTGCGCGCGCGCAGAGCTCGGCCAATCCGTTTCAGATAGGTGGCGCGGCGGGCATCGCGTTCCCAACTGGCGATCTAGGCAGCGTCGCGAACACCGGGTACAACGTCACACTAGCAGTGGGTTACAATCCGGCGGCGTCGCCCGTTGGGCTGCGGCTAGAGGGCGCTTACAACGAATTCGGAAACCAGGTGGGCGGCGGCAACATCAACATCGCCGCATTCACCGCCAACGCCGTGTTCGCGCTGCCGGCGTCGGGATTCACGCCGTATATAATCGGCGGAGCAGGCCTGTATCGTGTGGGCGCCAATGACGCGTTTGGAAACGCCGCCTCGGAGAACGACTTCGGGTTCAACGTCGGCGGCGGCGTAAAACTGCCATTGAGCTCGAGTTTCGAAACGTTCGTCGAGGCGCGGTACAATCGCGTGTCGGCCAGTGGTGGCACTGGCGGCACCTTCAGCTTCATTCCGGTGACCGTCGGGATAATGTGGTAGGACGGCATCGCTTTCCTGCATGACAAGCGGCGCAGACGACAAAAAGGCCAGCCCATCAGGGCTGGCCTTTTTTCGTGCGTCGTGAATTCTTATTGTACCGCGTTGACCATGTCGAAGATCGGGAGGTACATCGCCACGACCATGCCTCCGACAACAACGCCGAGGAAGACGATCATGATCGGTTCCAGCAATGAAAGAAGGTTGCTAACCGCCGCGTCGACTTCTTCGTCGTAGAAGTCGGCAATCTTGGACAACATCTCGTCCAGACCACCGGTTTGCTCACCGACCGCGATCATCGAGATGACCATGGGCGGGAAGACCTTCGACTTCTGGAGCGGCTGAGCGATGGTGTCACCGCCGGCGATCGAGGAACGGGACTGCATGATGGCATCCTGAATGACGCGGTTGCCCGCCGTCTTCGCCGTAATCTCGAGTCCTTCGAGAATGCTGACGCCCGAGCTAATGAGCGTACCGAGGGTGCGCGTGAAGCGTGACACCGCGGACTTGCGCAGCACGTCACCGAGAACCGGCATGCGCAACATCAAGCGGTCAATCACGAGCTTTCCGGGCGGCGTAGCATAGTACTTCTTGAACATATATCCGCCGATGATGATCGCGGCGCCCATTATCCACCAATACCTTCTAAGGAAGCCAGAGGCACCGATGACGATTCGGGTCGGCAATGGCAGCGCCTGGCCCGCCGATGCGAACATGCCTGCGAACACCGGGATGACGAAGATCAGGAGGACGACGACGGCGATGGCCGCGACGCTCATGATGACCGCCGGGTAAATCATCGCGCCCTTCACCTTTCTGACCAGCGCGTCGTTCTTTTCAAGGAATGTCGCGAGGCGGAGCAGAATCGTGTCGAGAATACCTCCGGCTTCACCCGCGGCAACCATGTTGACGTACAGGTTGGTGAAGGCTCTCGGGTGCTTGGATAGCGCGTCCGCAACCGTATTTCCGGATTCAACGTCGAACACCACTTTCCTGGTGACTTCCGACAATGCCTTGTTGTCCGTCTGCTCGGCGAGAATCGTCAACGCCTGCACGAGCGGCAGGCCTGAGTTGATCATGGTCGAGAACTGACGGGTAAAAATGACGACGTCGCGCGTTTTGATAGATCCGCGGCCGATCTTCTTGGCCGCATCCTGATCGATCTTGACGACGCTGAGCCTCTGTTTTCTGAGCTGGGCGATGACATCATCGCGAGAGGACGCATCGATCGTCGCGGTGCGCAGATCGCCGTTGAATGCTCTCGCCGTATATGTGAACGTAGCCATACTGGTCCTCTCCTAACGTTTCACTGGTGAGCCCGGGGCGGGTCCACGGGTGGCTGCCTGCTTGCCGGCGGCCGATTTGCCGCTTCCATCATCGGACGGATCCAGCTGTCCAATCATGCGCTGGAACTCGGTCGGATCACCGCTCACGCGCAGACATTCGTCCGCCGCAACTTCGCGGTTCATGTAGAGCTGGTACAATGCGTCGTTCAGCGTCTGCATGCCGTACTTCTTACCGGCCTGCATGGACGAGTAGATCTGGTGAACCTTGTCGTCGCGAATGAGCGCGCGGATCGCCGGCGTTACCACCAGAATCTCGGCGGCCATCACGCGTCCCTTTCCCTGCGCTTTGGGAAGGAGCGTCTGGGTGACGATTCCCTCGAGCACGAAGGCGAGCTGCGCCCGCACCTGCGACTGCTGGTGCGACGGGAATACGTCGATGATGCGGTTGACGGATTCGGCCGCGGAGTTGGTGTGTAGTGTCGCGAAGGCCAGGTGACCTGTCTCGGCGATCGTCAGGGCTGCAGAGATCGTCTCCAGGTCGCGCATTTCACCGATCAGAATGACGTCGGGATCCTCACGCAATGCGTACTTGAGCGCGCTGGCGAACGATTTGGTGTCGCTTCCGATCTCGCGCTGGTTGATGATGCATTGCTGGTGCTTGTGGATGAATTCGATCGGATCTTCGACCGTGATGATATGGCCTTTCCGCTCGCGGTTGATCTTGTCGATCATCGCGGCGAGAGTGGTCGATTTACCGGAGCCGGTCGGGCCCGTGACGAGGACCAGTCCGCGCGGCTTCTCCGCCATCTTGGCGATCGACCCCGGGAGCCCAAGCTGATCAAAGGTCTTGATCGCGAAAGGAATCTGGCGGATGACCATCGACACGCAGCCGCGCTGCTTGAAGACGTTGCCGCGGAAGCGAGCGAGCCCCTGGATTCCGAACGAGAAGTCGAGCTCGTCCTCCAGCTCGAAGCGCTTTTTTTGCGTTTCGGTCAGAACCGAATAGGCGAGTTGCAGCGTATCCTTCGGCGCCAGCTCCTGGTCAGCAGACGCATTCGTTATGTCGCCGTCGACGCGAAGTTTGGGCCGCTCGCCTGCCACGATGTGCAGGTCGGACGCGTTGCGGGAGACCATTTCCTCGAGAAGGGAGCGGAGATTGACTCCGCTTGGCCTCGCCGGTCCGGACGGGGTGGACGTGTCAATGAACGGTAAGGTCATCGGTTATCGATTCGGGTATTGAGGATCACGCTGCGGTTTCGCGAACTACCTGCTCCAGGGGACAGATCCCCTTGAGAACTTTCAACCAGCCATCCATGCGGAGCGTGAGCATTCCCTCTTCGATGGCCGCTTTCTGAATTTCTGCGGCGCCCGCGCTCTGCATAATCAGCTTTCGGAGGTTGGGCGTCATACTCATCACTTCGTAAAGACCCTGGCGTCCTTTGAGACCAGTGCCATCGCACTGTTCGCATCCCTTCCCTCGGAAAACCGGGAGGTCTTCCATCTTGGTGTCGAGCGTGATCTGGTCCATGAACGGCCGGGCAGCCTCGGTGGCGCGGACTTTCGCGTCGGCAAGGGCCATGTCGGTGAAGTGCATATCGCGCATCGTGATTCCGCCGCCGATTTTGGCGCCCGCGATCTCGGCCTTGTCCATCTTGTAGGCCTCGGCGCACTTGGAGCAGACACGACGGACGAGTCGCTGGGCGAGAATCAGGTTCAATGCGGAAGCCACATTGAATGGCTCGATACCCATGTCCATGAGACGCGTGACGGTCTCCGGGGCCGAGTTGGTGTGCAAGGTCGAGAGGACAAGGTGACCTGTCAGCGCGGCCTTGATGGCGATGCCGCCGGTCTCGAGGTCTCGAATTTCTCCCAACATGATGATATTGGGGTCCTGACGAAGGAACGCCTTGAGCGCCGCGGCGAAGGTCATGCCAATGTCGGTGCGGACGAGCACCTGATTGATTCCAAACAGGTTGTACTCGACCGGGTCCTCTGCCGTCATGATGTTGACGTCGATGTTGTTGATCTTCGAGAGAGCCGAGTAAAGCGTCGTCGTTTTGCCCGAACCTGTGGGACCGGTGACGAGCACCATCCCGTACGGATTGGAGATCGCCTCCATCAGCTCGCGTTCGGCACGAGGCTCGATGCCGAATGTCCCGAGGTCGAGCGTCAGGTTGCCCTTGTCGAGAATACGGAGCACCACCTTCTCGCCGAACAATGTCGGGAGGGTGGAGACACGGAAATCGATGACCTTGCTTCCGATCTTCAGCTTGATACGCCCATCTTGCGGCACACGGCGCTCGGCGATGTTCAAGCTCGCCATGATCTTGAAGCGGGAGATGAGAGCCGGCCGCATCTTGATGGGCGGCTTCATGATCTCCTGCAGGGCTCCGTCGATGCGGTAGCGTACCCGAAGCTCCTTCTCGAAGCACTCGAAGTGAATATCCGAAGCGCCTCTCTTTAGCGCGTCGGTCATGATGGCGTTGATAAGCTTTACGACCGGCGCTTCGTCGACAAGCGAGGCGCCATTGTCAGCCGTGTTTTCGTTCTCGCTCTCGAGGATCTCGATGTCGTCCTCGACCATGTCCGCGAGGAGGTTCTCCATCTGCGCTTCACCCGAGGCGTAGAACTTCTCGATCGCGTTGCGCAGAGTGAACTCGCCAGCGATGACCGGAAAGATGTCGAGGCGGGTGATGAACTTGATGTCGTCGAGCACCGCCATCGCGCTCGGATCGGACATCGCGATTGTCAGGGTGCGACCGTCACGCTTGAGGGGAAGGACATTGTGCTTGAGCGCGAGCTCGCCCGGAATGAGCTTCGCGATGCGCGCATCCACCTGGAACTTTGCCAGGTCGACGGCGGGCATCTTGTGCTGACGTGCGAGCATCCTGGTGAGGTCGGTTTCCTTCACGTAACCGAGCTTGACCAGGTTATAGCCGACACGCGTGCCATTGTGTCTTTGCTCAGCGAGCGCCTTGTTGAGCTGGTCCTGGGTTACCAGGCCCTCTTTCAAGAGGAGCTCGCCGATCCTAGGCGAATTTTTGGCGGCAGGAGCTGTCAAGGACGCGTGTCCCTCCGATGAGGCTTCCTGCGTGCTTTTGGCAGTTCGGATGGCCTGGATATCACACTGTTGGAAGGACGCGGGACAAGCGAGAAGGTTACTATGGAGTCGAGTTTTCCTACCATAGATGGGCCGATGCCCTTTACGCGTTTCAATCCCTCCATGGAGCCGAATGGACCGAAGGAGTCTCGGTGAGCAACGATGCGTTTGGCGAGAGTGGGTCCGACGTGCCTGAGCGCCTCGATCTCCTTCTCGCTGGCGACATCGAGATCCACCGGTCCGGCGGGCTTCGGAGGCGCCTTCTGCTTCGGTTCCCGCTTCGGCTTTCGGAGGCCGGAGCGCCGAGCGGAATCCGCCGCTTTTATCTGTGCTTCAAGGGCCGAACGCGCTCCGGAATCGACCGGGGAATGGCTATGGAGGGTCCGAAAGGCGCGGTTTGAAGCCCCGAGTACCAGAACAATCGAGAAAAAGAGGAGCGCCTTGCGCTCGGCAGGGGTCGGCATGACTCGACCCTAGCGACAGCAGTTCCGGCTACGTTACCGAAGGGGCGCGGCTCGGAGCGTACTCTTCCATCGAAGTCGTAAGGAGCAGGGTTGCCAGCACAAGAACCCCCGCCAGTACGAACGGAACGCCGAGTCCGAGATGATCCATCGCCACACCAGCAGCGAGCGGGAAAATGACGCGCGAGACACCGCCAAAGGTGTGCTGGACCCCCATGTACAATCCCCGATGCCGGGTAGGAACGACTCTGGAGAGCATGGCCGTTACGCACGGAAAGACGAACGCTGTGCCGAGGGGCATGAGGGTCAGGGCAATCAGCAGCGTTAGATAAGAATGTACCGCTGCGACGGCCGCCAATCCGAGGGCAAGCAATACAAGTCCGAGCCGGGTGAGTCGCGCTTCTCCCAGCCACTCGATCATGCGTCCAAGGATTCCGGCGCGAACGATGACACCCATTCCGCCAAGGTACATAACGAAGTAGCCGACGTTGGACTCGTTGATGGGAAGGCGGTTGGCGAGGAGCAGAGGGAGCGTCGGTGCGGTGCCGTAGAAAGCGCCGATCGCAATGGCGTAGATCCAGATCAGTCGCGGCGCGGCCTCCTTTGGGCGAGCGATAACGTTCCACACCGCGCCGCCGCTGGTCTGCTGAACGACTCCATGCTCGCCAGTCTGGGCTGCCTCTTCGCGCGACTCGCGCAAATAGATCGCGGCGAAGACGCTAACGAGAACGCAGAAGATCGCGGACGCTATTCCAGGCGCATGACGGCCCCAGTGAATGAGCGCGGAGCCGATCGCTGGGCCTACGACGGCGCCGAAGCTGGTGGCGGCTGAGAGCCATCCAAGGCTCTTGGCGCGATCCCTGGGATCGCTGGCGTCAGCGACATAGGCCTGCACGACGCCGATCGTTCCACCGCCGAGCCCCTGCACGACGCGCGAGAGTAGAAGCAGCCAGAGTGTGCTCGCGTAACCAAAGATGACGTAGGCGACGGCCGACACGAGGAGCCCGGCCAGGAGAGCGGGCCGCCGCCCGTAACGATCGGAGAACTTGCCCCAGAGGGGCGCGCTGGCCAGCTGGGCGATGGAGAAGGCGGCGATCAGGACCCCGACGATCGTCGCCGAGGCTCCGAGCTTGGTTGCGTAGAAAGGAAGGAGAGGGATGACCATCGCCAGGCCCAGCATGTCCACGAATGCCGTGATCATGAGGACCGTGAGCTTCCCTTTCATCTTCTACCTGCGCGTTACCAGCGCGGTTGCGACGTCTCCAACAATCGCGAGCGACTTGGCGGAAATCTTGTCCATCGTGTCCTGCGGGGTGTGGTGGGGCGGATACGTGAGGTCTATGACGTCGATCACACGGAGCCCGACGTTGAGCAGCGGAATGTGGTCGTCCGTTACGTCGCCGCCGCTCTCCTGGACGAAGACGTTCCCGTATCCGAGATCCGCGGCAGTTTGCCAGACCCGCGAAACGACTTCAGGAGCCTGTTGAAAAGAAAGCATCTCGTACGGGATGCGGAGATCCTTGTCGCCGATCATATCCCAGAGAACGCCGTAAAGCGGCTTGTAGCCGGGCGACGGGAGGTGTGTCGCGAAGTATTTCGCGCCGATCAGAACATCCACTTCAGGAGGTCCGAACTTGCCGTAGTCCTCGCCATCGGTGAAGAGCAGATCGACGCCGACATTCGGCTTCGTTTTCTTCAACACATCCGCCAGGGCGATGAACATGCCAACGCCGGAGGCCCCGTCATTCGCGCCCGGCACGGGCATCTTCCTTTCGGCCTCGGTTGCCGCGGACTCGGATATCGGCCGCGAATCCCAGTGCGTGAGATAGAGAACGCGCTCCGACAATTCAGGCCGGAATCGCGCCAGGATGTTGCGCAGTGGAAGCTTTTTCCCGTCGGCGGTTGTGTAGGTAAAGCTCTGGACTATCACGGTATCCGCGCGAGCGCGCATCTGCCGGATAATCCAATCTCCGGCCTGCTTCGCGGCTGGGGTCCCCGGCACCCGCGGGCCGAAATCGACCTGCGCCTTCGCGTAGTTGTACGCAGCGGTTCCGTTGAACCCGGTCGAAGTCGCCGCCGATGTCCCTTGCGCGGCGCTTCCCCCGTTTGCGTCTCCATTGCAACCAACCACCAGGCACAACAACAAAATGACGAGCATTGATCTCACTTGAATTCCCCGGCGTAAAACTGCAGGTGCATCACCGCACTGAGCACCGTCTGTGTGAACTGGCGGTTAAGGTTACGGTCGAAGCTCTCGACGCGCGAGATCACGAAGCTCGATGAAATGTTTTCGGCGACATCAGTATCCGCGCTCATGCTGAAAGCGCGCCGTCCGTTGTCCGATAGCCGGCTCTCCCCCGTGACCGCGAGCGGATTGATGACGAAATTCTGCCCCTGGCTCTTTTGGTAGCTCACGCGCGTCCGCAGATCGCTCCGCGCGTTCCAATCGGCGGGGAGCCCCCACGGCTTTGAGACATCGATACTGAAGTCGGAGTTGTCGCCGTTGCTGCTCAACCCCGGCTTTGCATCCAGCCGCTTGGAAAATGAATACCCCACAGTGCTCGCCAGGGGTCGGGCTCCGGCGAATACGATCGAGCCGCTCAGAGGAAATGTCCGAACGCTCAGCTGGCCTCTGTCGTCGATCACCTCGTCAAGCAACGGCTGGGTGCCGTTGAATTGTCGCGTCTCCATGACACGCGCGTTTGCTCCCAGGCTGGAGATGACGGACTGGAGCCCAATCGGCCTTCCGGTCCAGCGAAGCGAAACATCCGGAAACGCGATCTGCGTTCCGTCGACGATGTCCTGCCCCTGGTCGATCCTGCGCGTCCAGTTTCTGGTGTTGATGCGCTGGTATCTGCTGGCGAGGCTCGCGCCGAATGGAAGGTTCAGCGATTGATTGACGGAGATCTGGGTTACCAATCCGACACTCGTCGCCAGCTGGCCGCCGAGCTCCCGGAAAGTGTTTATGCCGCCGAGTCCAAACTGATAGGCGAGAGGCGCCGCCGCCCCGCTCCCATCGTAAACGGAGAGAACGCTTCGATTAAAGTTGATGTCCACCGGCTGGAGGCCGCCTAGGAATCCACGAAGGAAGCTGTTGCTGTCGGTGTGAAGCTTGACTGCGCGCGGGAGATCCAGCGTCAGGCCGGCGGATGTCGTCTGCGAGTTGCCGAGGCGCCGGGGAATTCGGAACGCGCCGGTCGTGTCTCCCTGTTGGGCAAAGCTAAGGGTGTTCGGGTCCCGCAGCATGTTGTACGAAGTGCCAAAGTCCAGCCTCGGCCGAAACCACGCCGTGATGGGAGGAGAGATGTTTATTCCGGCCTGCATCGCGCGCTCGCGCTCGAGCCCGGTGTCGGTGCCAAGCACTCGATCGCGATCGCTGGCGGCGATGAGTCCGAGGGGAGAGTCCGTTCCGTATCCGCGCAGGTCGCGCACCGAGGTGATGTCCCAGCGAACCGACGCCGCCTTGAAGGGACGGAACACGAGGCTGCTGCCATTGCTCCAGGTGCGGGTTCTTCCCTTGACGGGGTGCGCGGTGTCGTCGAGCGCGAACGCCGGCTTGAGGAAGGAGACGCGATCATCGTTTCCATTGGTGTAGGTGCTGGTGAGATGCAGCTCGGTCGGCGACCATCGCGCGATGTCGGGAAGCAGCGCGCGCAACAGGTTGAAATCGACTCCCACCACCAGGCTCTTCGCCTTTCCGTCCTCGTATTCGCTGCGCGAAACGCCTGTCGTGTACGATGAGTTGAGCGCCAGGTTGTTGAGAATGGGCGACCACGCCGAGCCAGTCGATTGCTTCGTACGCCGCACGCTCAGGGTCACCGATGTCGCCGCCGAGCGAGGCGTGCGCAGTCCGTCTATCGCGTCGGCCTCGATGTCGGACTGCGTGACAAACAACGGGTCGACTGAGGCCGATGTGTAGTTGAACGTGAAAGGGATGGACAAGCCGAGGGATGCCGGCAGCAGTTTCTCCAGGTGGAACGCGGAGCTGAAGTCCAGGCTGTTGTCGGTGAGGTAGCTCGGCTGTTCGGCCAACTGCCGGAAATTCGGATCGCGCCTGCTGGCGTTGATGCGAATGTCGGCGAAGTCGCTCGCGACGATCGTCAATCCAGCCTGCCCGGCGAAACCGGTCGCGTTGACGACTCCCGCCAGCCTGATGTCATCGACCCAGACTTCCAGCGTGTCACCGGGAAGTATCGGATTTGCGCCCGGAGGAACGGGAAGCCGGAGCATTCCTACGGCTAGTTCCTGAACGGCGGCAAGGTTGGGAGGGGTCACCCCTGGATCCAGCGTGTACGCGATGTATCCACTATCGCACGCGGCGTAGAGCGAGCTGGGCGTTGCTCCGATTGGAAGTGGTGTGTTCGCGATCAGAACAGAGTCGAGACCAGCGCAGGTGTTGCGATGCAGTCCCTGTAGATACGCGTTCTGAATCTGCGCCCTCAACGCGAACAGTCTCGCGAAGTTCACGCTTATCTCGGGCAGCCAAGCAGCCTTAGTCGTTCCCGAATTGATCGGGGTGCGATACATGTAGAAGTTGTTGTCGTCGCGGCCGATCTTGATATAGAACTGAAGCTCTCCGTCCTGGCCCCAGCCGCTGCTCACGCCGCGCGCCCAGACGCGGAGCTCCTTGTAGCTCATGAAGTTTTTTTCGCCTTCCGGAAAGCGGAAGTACGACTCCGCGCGGTCGAGGACGCCGAGATCGGTCGCGGAAAGCCGCAGGGATCTCTCGTTGATCTGGACGCGACCGGGCTGGAAAGCGATGGTGTTGCTCGTCGGCGCGTCGGTGATGCCAGGAGGCGATACGTAGTCGATGGCGCCGCGCAGCCCTTTGTCTTGCGTGCCGACGACTCCGGATTGAACAGCACCGGTGGACGTCTGCGTTCCCGCAATTCCGTGCAGTGTTCTGTCGCTGACCTTGAGCCAGGGGGCGCCAGTGAGGCTCAGTCGCGCCAGCGGAATCGTTGCGAACTCGTCGTCGGCCACTCCGTCGCCGGAGATCATCGTGATGCGGAGCGCCCGGGCGCGTCGCAGCAAGGGATGACCGAGGGAGTCGTCAGGGGTGCGGAAAGGAATGCGAAAGAACTCCCAGCACACGTCGTCGTGTGGAAGTCTCGGCTGGGCAGCGAGCAGAGGCGGCTGGTTGCATACACCATCGCGCGTGACTTTCGAAGCGTCGGCAAGATTTACGACGTAGCGCTGCCATTGCTCCTGATCGCGCTCGGCGGTGGTCAGGTTGAGAACGTTATCGGCGTCGATGTCCTCTTCGTCGAGGCGATTGTTGTGCACGGTGCAGTTCGTCTGCGAGTCGCCGAGAATCTGGCGAAGCCCGTATCCACCGCGGCACGTGGGGGCGAACCGCAGCGTCACGAAGGTCGGCGCCACGCCCGGTATCGTATCGTACTCGACGATCAACGTGTCCATGACATCGCCGGGAAGCCCGTTGTCGTTGCTCGCGACGTTGAAGGCGCGCGAAAACGGATCGCGCTCGCTGTTGAGCGTGTCGAGCCCCTGAATTCGCTTGCCGCGATAAGTCGTGTCCAGCGAGCCGGCCCCCGCGCCGGGCCGAATAATAAGCGTGTCGGGACCGAACGAAACCGAGTTCTCGGAGACGTCTCCGAAATCGAAGACGAGCGTTGGGTTCTTCGACCGCGTGCTGCCCACCGGAATCTGGGCCCAGAACTCCAGGTTCTCCGCGCGCGAAATGTCGGCGCCGCTCGGGTTGAGGACGGTGCGGACGGAGCGCCACCGGCGCCCGGTGGGCGCGTTCGGGACCGCCCAGCGAAACGTTTTCGTGAGGTTGTTCACCTGTCCGCCGATGGAGAGCGGATAGAGCGTTAGCCAGAGCAGCGGCTCCGGGCCGGTGATGCCGGTGCCGCTCTGTGCGACCTCTTTATCGATCTGATCGATGCGGTACTGAATCCCGCGGCCGTCCGCATCAGCACCATTGCTCTGCCACGCCAGCGTGGTGGCGCGCGTGAGATCGAAGACTGTCGGGCCGAAACGCGCTGGAATTGTCGTCCCCAGAGCTGGTTGGCTGCTGAAATACCATTGCGGGTCGGCGAGCGAGATCTGGAGACCGCCTTCGCCTTCGAACGATTCAAGATACGCCTGCTGCGACGCATTGGTCTCGGGGCGGCTCGCTGCGATCTCGGCGGAGAAGGCAATGCGCGAAGGAACAGTCGTCGGTCCGAAGGGCAATTTGGACACGAGCTGGGTCAACGGATCCGCATCGAAGTTGAAGAGCGCGCTCACACCGGCGACGAGCGAAGCGGCTGGCTCGAAGCCGAGTGGCGGGCGCGTGAAATTCGTGTGCTGGCTCTGGGAGATCGCGGTGAAGTTGATCTGGCCATTCGTCAGTGGGAACTCGGCGGTCGCGCCGAATATCGAGGTAGGAGTCTCCTCAAAGACGGGATTCTCCTCGTACTGTACAGTGACCTGACGGGGCCGCGGAAAAAGCGTGTCGGGCCGATTGAATGAGACTCGGCCGAGATCGTAGTCCACGGAGTAGTCGGTGCCGCGCGTGAGTGGAATGCCATCGACGAGCAGGCGCTCCGAATTCGGCCTGATCTGCACGGTTCCAAGCATCAACGCGCCGCCATCCCCTCCCCCCTCCGACTGCGCGCGCATCCGAATGTGATACGTTGCCACGGGCCGCTGTGACGAGCGCGCGTACTCGGGCGGTGTGGTGTAGATGGTGTCGTTGGTTGGATTGCCGCCAACCGCCAGGCCACTCGACGCGAAAGGTTTGGCCGACGGGAAGATGAGGAACTGATCACGGATCGTGTGCGCGCCCGGCGAGCCGAGACTCAGCTCGAAATTCGGATCGCTCGGGCGCGGCCAAATTCTATTCTCGAGATCGAAGCTCGAGCTGTTGGTCGACTGCGCGAGGCCGAACAGTTTGAGGTAGGTATCGGAGTTACCAGCGACGGGCTTCTCCTGATCCTCGCCACTTCCGGTGACGATCTTGATCGTCACGCTCTGCCGACGCAGATCTGGACCGCCAAGGCGGTAGATGCTTCGGATCTCGCGATCGAACGCAGGATCGCCCGGCTGCACGTTCGGATCCCAGATGAGATTCGCGAATTGGTCTCGCCCAGGGTTGAACGTGAGGTCGGGCGTGCCGCCCGTCGTTGTGTAAGTGGTGTCCCGACCATTGATGCGAACACGGTACGCGACGACGAGCCGTTCGTTGTTGAGAGCGAGCGGACGCACGAGCGCGATCCAGAGGAGAGACGGATCGGCGTAGTAGTCCACGCCTTCGCGCAGGTATTCGTACACCTGTCCGCGCCGTGACCGCGCGTCGCCGATCAGGCGAAACTGCGGCCCGGCGGGATTTGGCGGCTGCCCGCCGATCAACAGACGGTAGAGAAAAATCTTGGTCGGCCTCAGCGTATCCGGAATGGAGGCCGAGAGCATCGCCATTTTTTTTGTATCGAGAATATCGACGTTCGGGTAGGCGCCGCCGAACACCCGCGGATCGAGCGTAAAGAAGAAGCGGCGCGGCTCGAACTGGTAGTCCTCGATCTTTCGGTCGATTGCCTGGAGCGTCCGGTCGCCGATGGTGAACACGCGGTCGCGGACGATATTCCCCTTCTGCTGCGCGAAAATCGTCTTCAGCCGCATCGAGCCGATCTTGGTAACCGCCTGGATTCCGTAGTTGCCGCTCGCGATTCCCGCCGTGATGTAGCGGGAGGCAGGCGGCTGGAATGTCACGTTGCCGATTTCGAGTTTCTGCACAAACTCATTGGGCTTTCCCTCGTAGTAGATCGAGATGTTGTTCGAAGCGTCGAACTCGCGTTGGGTGTCGTAATCGAGATTGACGTGCACCCTGTCGGCGACGATGCCGCCGGATTTGGCGGCGAACTGAAAATCCACCAGCGGCTCGTAGGCGCTACGACAGTTCGCCACCGGATCGAAGAGGAAAGTCGACGAGCAGAGAGCGCTCTCATTTTTTTCGCCGCGGAGCTCGAGGCGTCCGTCGATCTGAAGTCCGAGATCGGCGTATTCTCCGAGGATCGGCACGCGCTTCGGAATTGCGGTGGGCTTCGGCTTTGGCGGCAGGTCGCCCGGATACGCCGGCGCGGGCCCCGAGGTGGCGAAGTTGCTGGTCGCGACCTGACCCCACACCGCCTGGAGAATCGTGCGCATGTTCTGCTGGAACGCCGTCGCACGCGCGGCTTCGATCTGCGCCTGGGCCTGACGGAACGACTCTCGGTCGCCGCGAGAGAGAACGGACGGAAGAACCAGCGGGAGTGTGTCCCGTCCGAGACGGAGCCGGAGAGCGGGGGTTCCCGGCGTGCCGGTCGGCGGAGTGACCGGAGGTGCTGGAGTGATCTTCCGCGTCGTGTCGAGCGGATCTTGCGCGCGCGCGGTTCCGGCGGCTGCGCAAAGCAGCGCAAGCGCGATGAACGCGAGCGCGGCGCGGCGAGTTCCACGCTCGATCGAACGCGCGGAACTCGTTGTCTGCGTGTCGCTTACCCATGGGCGCAGGGTATATTTCACTCCGTGAAGATACTGCACCGCTACGTTCTAAAGGAACACGTAGGTCCGCTGACTTTCGCCATGACAGCGCTGACTTCGATCCTGCTGTTGCAGTACATCGGAAAGCATTTCGGGGAGCTGGTCGGCAAAGGGCTGCCGACGGTCGTGATCGCGGAGTTCTTCGGGCTGTCCGTGCCGCTCACGGTAGCGCTGACGCTCCCGATGGCTGTTCTCGTCGCGACTCTGTATGCGTTCAGCCGCCTGGCGGCCGAAAACGAGATAACCGCACTCAAGGCCAGCGGGGTGAGCCTGGTGAGCGTGCTCAAGCCGGTACTGTGGGCGGCGCTCGGCGTGACAGTCGTGATGATCGGGTTCAACGATCAGGTCCTCCCCAGGTCCAATCACCGGCTGGCAGTCCTGCAGCGTGACATCGCGCAGAAGAAGCCGACGTTCGGACTGCGCGAGCAGGTGATCAATGAGGTCAGTCCCGGAAAGCTCTACCTTCGCGCGGGACATTTGGACGAGGCGTCGAACATGATGCGCGAGGTGACGATCTACGACATGGCGGATCCGACGCGCCGCCGCACGATCTTCGCGGACAGCGGCAACATGAGGATGAGCAAGGGGTTGACCGACCTCGAGCTTACGCTCTACAACGGCAACATGCAGGATGTTCCCACCGCGAATCCGGACGAGCTGCAGCGGCTCTACTTCAACGTCGATCAGATTAGAGTTCGCGGCGTGGGAAACCAGTTTCAGAAGACCACCGCCGACGCCTACAAGAGCGATCGCGAGATGACCGTGTGCGAGATGCAGCAGGCGCAGGACAAGGCGCGCCGCGATCACGAAGAGGTCCGCAAGCTCTTCGAGACAGGGCTGGCCGCACTCAAGAAATCGAAGGCGAAGCTGAGCAAAGACGTGCTCAACGCGAACACCGGCGTTCCCTGGGACATCGGGCTTGGCAGGTTGTACTGCAACGGCATGGCGCTGCTCGCCCCAAAGCAGGCAAAGGCGCAGGGGGTATCGACGACGCCGAGAGTGATAGTCAAGCAGAGCGCGTCATCGACCTCGCAGAGCACATCGTCAACGGCGGCGAGTTCCCCTGTAGCGGCGGGCAGATTGAGACCAGGATCGCTGACCCGCGATGTGAACAAGAGCGCCACTCAGGGACAGACGGCCAGCTCGTCCGATCTCGTCCAGATCGATGGGTTGAGGATTCGGCTTCAGGACGACGCGCAGCTCATGAATTCGTACGGGGTCGAGATCCACAAGAAATTCGCGCTCGCCGTTGCCTGCTTCGTGTTCGTCCTGCTCGGCGCACCGATCGCGCTGAGATTCCCGCGCGGCGGCGTGGGTCTCACGATTGGGGTCAGCCTGTTCGTGTTCGCGCTTTACTACGTGTGCTTGATCGCCGGCGAGTCGATCGCCAAGCGCGGATTGATGCCGGCAGTGGTGTCGATGTGGATGGCAAATGTCATCTTTGCCCTCATAGCCCTCTGGATGCTGACCAAGATGGGGCATGAAGGCTCGACCGCGCGCGGCGGCGACATGAAGGACATGATCGGAGCGATCAAGGGATCGATCCGCTCGAAGATCGGGTGGAAGGATCGCAGGGTTCGGCGCGACAGAGTCGCAGCTTGAAGAGAATGGTGCGGGCGCTCGACCGGTACGTATTCGTCGAGTTCTGGAAGATCTTCGTCACGACGGCGCTCGGATTTCCGATCCTCGTCAACATCATCGATCTCACGGACAACCTCGACAAGTACCTTGCCCAGCAACTGTCGTGGGGTCGCATTGCGCTCAGCTATCTGTACTGGCTTCCCGACTCGATGTTCATGGTGTTGCCGGCGGCGGTGCTGTTCGCGACTGTGTTCGCGATCGGGTCGCTGACCCGCCATTCGGAGATCACCGCGGCAAAGGCGTCCGGGATCAGCTTCTACCGCTTCATCGCTCCGATTTTCGTGGGCGCAGTCATCGCGACCATCCTCGGTCTCATACTCGGCGAACTAGCTCCGATCACCAACAAGAAGCGACTGGAAATTCTGGATGCAAATCGTGTGAACGTCGGCAACGATCGCTACAACTTCGCGTACGCCGCCGACGGCGGGCGGGTCTACAAGGTCGGCGCACTGCATCTGCTCGCGCCATCGATCGAAGGGATGGTGATCGAACGGAAGGGCAATGGTCCCGGGTATCCCTCGTATGTCGTCACGGCCAGCATGGCGCAATACAGGTCGTCGAAGGGCTGGGTGCTCCAGAAGGGGGCCATGCACGTGATCCCCGACACGCTGCACAACATGACCTTCAGCTTCGACTCATTGATCGACCGTCACTTCACCGAGCCACCGAAGCAGCTGACGCTGGCGCAGAAGGCGCCGGCAGACATGGGCTTTCGCGAGCTCGGACGGTTCATCACGTCGATGGAGAGGTCGGGAGCGGAGGTGAACGAGCTGCGGGTGGAGAGGATGCTCAAGATCGCGATCCCCGTTACGTGCATCGTGATTCTGCTGTTCGGCGCGCCGCTGGCGACGAGCACTCAGCGTGGCGGCGCGGCATATGGAATCGGACTTAGTCTGGCAACGACCGTGATCTTTCTGATGCTGATCCAGCTCACGAAAGGCATCGGCAGCAAGGGAATAATACCCGCGGACCTGGCAGCGTGGCTGCCAAGCATCATATTCGGCGTGGTGGGAGCCTTCCTCTTCGCGCGCGTCAGAACTTGATCCGGGATCCGCTCCGCCCTTTTCGCAAGGTTGGGGAGTGGGGTTACTTCCTGCGGGATATCGGCATCGCGTTCAGGGATCCGGCAACCTACGGGCGCGAGACGATCCGACAGATGCGGAACATCGGCGTCGATTCGGTGCCGCTGGCTGCGATCGTGGCGGCGTTCATCGGCGCGGTCACTGCTTTTCAGACGAGGTATCAGCTGTTCGGAGGCGTGCAGCTCTCGGTCGTAGGGCTGATCTCGCGCCAGTCGATAGTTCTCGAGCTCGGTCCGCTCCTGACGGGCCTGGTGCTGACGGGGCGCGTTGGAGCGCGCATCACGGCCGAGGTCGGAACGATGCGCGTTACCGAGCAGATCGATGCGTTGGAGACGCTGGCGTACGATCCGATCGCGTACCTGGTAGTACCACGCCTGATCGCGGCGCTCATCATGCTGCCCGTGCTCACGATTCTCGCGGACGCCGTGGGGATCGCGACAGCGATGTTCACAGCCGTCACCGCGACTGACGTGACCTCGGCCGCCTTCGCCGAAGGGCTGCGGCTGTCGTTCACTCCGTTCCAGATAGTGTACAGCATCATCAAGGCGACTATATTCGGGGGCGCGATAGCCTTCTTCTGCTCCTACGAGGGCTACACCGCGAACGTCGGCGCCGAGGGTGTCGGTCGGAGCACCGCGCAGGCAGTAGTCGTGACGTCGGTCGCCATTCTCGTGCTGGATGCGCTCACCGCGCTCCTGCTGGCCCCTTACCTCCAGGCATGAAGAAGAAAAGAGACGAAGTGCTGGTTGGCCTTGTGATCGCGGTCGCCGTCATAGTGACAGTGCTCGGCTCGCTCTGGCTGGCGCGCGGAGGATTGTCGAAGGGTTATCCCCTATACGCAAAATTCCCGTGGGGCGCGGGACTCAAGCAGGGCCAGCCGGTACTGCTCGTGGGCGTGAACGTCGGATACGTGGACGAGGTCGATCTGCACCAGGATGGCATCCTTGTCACGACGCTTCGCATCCAGAAAGCGTACAAGGTGCCCGTCACGAGCACGGCCGCCGTCGTGCCGAACGGGATCTTCGGCGACATGGCAATAGCGGTGACTCCTTCGCGGCCGGACACCCGTTCTTTCAAAGCGGGTGACACGGTTCCGGTAGGCCCTTCCTCTCCGGGGATCGCGGAGCTGACGACCAAGGCCGATTCGGTGATGCGATCGGTGAACGCGGTGACATCCGCGTTGGAGCACGAGATGGTGGCGTCGGGAGGAATCCGCGACCTGCGCAACACGATCGGCGCGACGAATCGTCTGGTGAACGACTTTGCGTCGATCGCGGCCGAACAGTCCCGGCAATTGAGCGCGACGATGACGTCGCTGCGGCGGGCGACGGGAGCGATCGATCCGGTCAAAGTGGATTCGACGATCAGCAACTTGCGCACGGCGAGCGCGAACATGGCGGCGATGAGCGCGGACCTAAAGGCGACATCCGGAAAGCTCGACGCGATTCTCGCCAAGGTCGACAGCGGACCGGGCAGCGCGGCGAAGCTGATCAACGATCCCGGCGCGTACAACGACGTGCGTGGATTGCTGCAGCGGATGGATTCACTATTGGCGGACATCAAGAAGAATCCGAAGCGTTACATCAACGTCAAGATTTTCTAGCGGCCGCGGACTTGGGCCGATGCACGCGCGGAGGCGGCTGTCCGAGCTGCCAGCGCACTCTGAATCCGATCGCCACGATCACGAGCAGCATGCATAGCTCGACGTAGACCTTCTCGCCGTCGAAGAAGTCGATCGGTGCGTCCTTGAGCGTCGGGTCGGTGAGAATCCCGTGGACGTAGAAGAGTGCCGCCGTCGCATATGCCGTGAAGTGCAGCGTCTTCCACTTCTTTCGTCCGAGCTCGCGCCTGAAGTAGGAAGTGAGCACCACAAAAACGAGGGAATAGAGCGAGAGCGCCCCCAGAACATTGATCCACGGCTGCTTTGGCGCGTTCACCGGATACAGAATGTCGAGAAAGGTGAATTTCGCCGTGGACGAGAAGAGGATGATCAGCGGATGGATCGTTGCGATCGTCAGCGCGATGTAGGCCGTCCAGTTATGGATCTTGAACGTGTTGATGCGCAGGTGCGGCCAGCCGCGGACGGGATTGTATTTCACCGACATCACGAGCCCGATCATGATGTTGAGCGTGAGCAGCGTCATCGCTGTCAGCCCGAAATAGCTCGATAGGTCTATCGCCGACATGACTCACGAAGGATGAAAAAAGAATGCCGGCGGGACTAATCCCGCCGGCATTCTTCTTTGATGAACTCAGTCGCGGCTGAATCCAGTCAGCCGCGCCGCCACCTTAGAACGCGTATTTGAGCTGAAGCTGAAGCGCGTAGTTCGATTGCGGGTTCTTGGTATTGAACTGCTGGAACGGCGAGAAGATGAACACCGACTGCGCACCGCTCGCCCACTTGAGCGGCTGACCGGGTGCGGCGACGACAGCACTACGGCGTGAGAGCAGGCTCGGGCTGTTGCTGCTGCCCAGGTCCTGGGCGCCCCAATCCTTGTTCAACAGGTTGAGAAAGTTGAAGATGTCGAGCTGGAGGATGAAGTTCTGTCCCCTCAGCGTCGGCAACGATTGGCGTACCGACGCGTTCATGAACTTCGTCCAAGGCGTGCGGCAGGAGTTGCGCAGCATGATCTTTCCACGCTGCGAATTGAGGCAGTCGTGGGCGGAAATGAACGCCTCGAGCGAATCCGCCTGCATGGCCGGAGTGAGGTTGCCGTTCTGCTGGAACAGGATCTCGGACGCGACGTGCGCGTCCGTGGGAACGTAGACGAGATCGTTCGCAGTCGAGCCGTCGCCGTTTATGTCGCTCCCGTAAACGTATTCGAACGGGACGCCCGATTCGCCGACGAAGCTGAAGGACACGTCGGTCTTGGTAGCGAAAGTGTACGTACCGCCCGCGATGACACGATGCGGCACGTCGAACTTGGAAGGAGCGAGATCCTGCGCGTCCTGCCGGCCCGAGTAGGACCGACCGAAAGACCAATTCGAGAACGCGACCGACGAGGTGAGATCCCAGACGCTGTATGAATGGCCGTAGGTGTAGGCGACCGACCCCTCGAATGAGTTCGAGAAGCGCTTCTGGAGCTCGCCGGTATAGCTATACGAGTAGTCGTGGGTCTTGGTATTCGTCAGGTTGATGACGTCGCCGAGGGTCCGTGCCGTGCCCGGAACCAGCTTGCGGGATGGGGTAGGGTTACCAGCGGCCGATGGAATGTCGCCATACAACGAACGACCGTTGCGGTCGGTGCCGATCGGATCGTCGAGCAGACCAATGTTCTGATAGTAGAAGTTGGCAACGGAGCGGGTGTACATCGCCTCGAACGTTCCAATCACATTCCAGGGGAGAACGCGATCATAGCCAAGCGAGCTCCGCCACACCGATGGGAATTTGAGATTCGGGTCAACGGTATTGGCTGTGATATTCGGGGTGAGCGCCGGATTCGTGCAGCCCTGGTTCGGCAAGGTGCCTGCGTTGGGCATGGGTGGAGCGTTCGCGCCGTTGCAGACGAGGTTGCCATAGCCATTGACGCCCGAGTTACCGAACAGATTGCTCAGCCAGACGTAGGCGGGGCGACCGACAAACACGCCACTTCCTCCGCGAAGCTGGTTGCGCTGGTCGCCCGTCACATCCCAGTTGAAGCCGAAACGCGGAGACCACTGCTTCACATTCCGAGGCACCTGGGTCGTGTTGATTCCCAGGGTGGACTGAACGTCCGGATTCAGGCCAGGACTCGACGTGAGGCCAGGCAGGTCGAGGCGGAGGCCAAACGTCGTGCTCAGCCTGCTCGTTGTCTGCCACTCGTCTTCGGCGTAGAAGCCGAGCGTGCGGGCCTTGAAGCGCGCTGCCCCGTCAGTACCATCGGGGAGCCTTATGCCGAGCGTGGCCGCACTGGGGGTGTTGGCAACGAGGGAGTCCAGTGTACCGAAGGTGAAGTTCCCGAGCGAGTTCTGCGAGAACAGGTTCCTCACTTTGAAGAATTCGTTCTTGGTGCCGATCGTAAAACGATGATTCCCGACGGGAATGGTGTAGTTGTCGGTGATCTCGAAAATGTCCTGATCGAGCTGGTTTCCCTGCGAGGAGTTCTCGGTTCCGGCCGACATCTGGCCGGTACCTCCACCGGGATTCGTGGTGCGCGAGATCACGACAAAGGGAGCCTGAATTGGCGTGATGCGCGCGTCGCGAATTTTCGTGAGACCGATGAGGAACTCGTTGTTCGTGCCGTTGTCCATGCTCGAGAACAGCTGCGTCAAATAACTGTTGGTGGTCGAGCGGAAATTGTAGCCGTTGTTCGAGAGATTGATGCGCGTGTTGCTGCGGCTGAGAATATCCTGCTGCCCATCGACGTAGTTGTATCTCGCCACGAGCCGGCTGCCGACAGGCAGGTTGATGAGATCCACGCGGGCAAACAGGTTCGCAAGCGGATTCTGATTCTTCACCAAGGCGCCGTTGCCCGGATCGGCAAAGCCGTAACGGGTCGTGAGGATGTTGACGAGACTGTCCACGCCTTCAGGTGTTGCCGGAGGCTTCGGGAGAAGGCCAGCCGGCTGGCCAATGTAGGGACCCGATGCAGGCTGTTGCTGCTGCTGCCACTCCGGAGCGACCGAGAAAAGAAGCTTGTCCTTGAGGATCGGACCACCAAGCCAGAAGCCTTCCTGCTTGACCGTGAAGGGAGCCGCGCGAAGATAATCGATGTTCCGCTCGAGGCTTTCGTTGCGGTTCGCGTACGTTGCGGATCCGTGGAGCTGGTTCGAGCCGCTCTTCGTTACGGCGTTGACGAGGGCACCGGTGAAATTCCCCTGACGAACGTCGAACGGCGAGAGAAGAACCTGATACTCCTTTACGGCTTCGAGCGAGATCTGCTTGGCGCCCGCCTGGCCGCCCGGCTGGCCGGTGGAGCCGAGTCCGAACAGGTCGTTAGCGACCGAGCCGTCGATCTGGATGCCGTTGAACCGATTGTTCTGGCCTCCGCCGGAGTTTCCGGGTCCCTTTGTCGAGATCTGCGGCGTCAAAGCCACGAAATCAGTGAAATTGCGGGTCAATGTCGGGTAGCGGGCGATCACCGAGTCGGTGATAGTCGTCGCGATGCCTTTGTGGGAGCTCGAAATGACTGCGCTCGAGGCGCCAAGGACCTCCACGCCGACGAGCTGTGTGGCCTGCGCACGCATCACCATGTCGACGCGGGCGTTCTGTCCGAGCGAGACATATACACCGCTGGTGTCGTGCGGCGTGAAGCCGATGCGGCGGACCGTCACGCTATATGGGCCTCCGACCTCGAGACCCTGGATGTAATATCGCCCGTCGCCGCGTGAAGTCGTGCCGCTTCTGGCGCCGGTGGCGCGATTCACTATTTCAATCTGGGCTGATTCGACGGTTTGGCCCTGGTCGTTCGTGACGGTGCCGCTGACGGCGCCCGTCGTGACCCCCTGGGCAAACACTGAATTCGCGGATGAAATCAGGAGTGCTGCCGTGGCAGCACAGAGAAAGCGCATACGGTATTGGGGCATGGTCAGAAGGTTGTGAGGAAGGGGATAAGCTACGTATCGGCAACTCGTGGGGTCAAGCAAAACAAATCACAAGCGCGTCACGATTTCCTGCTTGGAACGTCCGGTCAGCAGAAAAACGGGAATTCCGAGCAGAATCACCCCCAGAACGGCGAGGGTGGGGACGCGGCTGACGGGGTCGATGATGGCGTTCCCGAGGAGGAGAACGGTCGCAACTATGAAGAGGGCCGGGACCACGGGATACAGGGGAACCCGGAATGGCGGATGATACCCGGGTCGCCGGCGAAAGACGAACACGGCCCCGACCGCCAGGGCGTAGAAGGGCACGATCGCGATGACAAAGGTATCGGCAAGCTGCTCGAACGTCCCGGCGAGGACGAAGACCACTCCCAGCGTAGCGCCGAGCCAGATCGCGACGCCGGGCGTGTGGAATCTCCGGTCGACGATCGCTATCGGCTTGAAGAGCAGACCGTCCGCGGCCATCGCGAAGAGAACCCGCGAGCCGGTCATCACCGAGCCGTTGAGCGTTCCGAAAGTCGAGATCATTACCGCGACCGAGACGAACGCCACGCCCACTGACCCCATCAGTCGGTCGGCGACATCGGCCGCGACGAGCTTCGAGTGCCGAATCTCCTCAACCGGCAGCACGGCCAGATACGCCAGGTTTGCAAGCAGGTAAAGGGCGATGATTATCAGCGTACCGTAAATCAGAACGCGGGGAAGATTCCTCTCCGGGTCCTTCACCTCCCCGCCGACGAAGCTGACGTCGGCCCAACCATCATAGACCCAGAGTACCGACACGAGCGCGAGTCCAAAGCGCCCGAGCGAAAAGCTTCCCGGTGGCACCGCGGGCGAGAAGTGGCCACCCGTCTGCGGCAGCCCGATCACGAGAGCGAGCATGATGATCAGGAGCAGCGCACCCGTCTTGGCCAGCGTCGTGACGTTCTGCACCAGCGAGCCCCACTTGAGACCCACGTAGTTGAACGTCGCCGTTATGAGGATCGCGGCGGCCGCGATGTAGTGAACGTACCTGCTGTATGGCTCGACCCTCGGGTCGTGGCCGAGGACGCGAAGAAGATATTCCGAGAAAGTGGTCGAGATGGCGCCGAGCGCCGCCGCGCGAATGATGACGAGCTCGGACCAGCCGAAGAGAAAGGCGGGCAGCCGCCCCCACGATTCGCGGATGAAGACATACACTCCGCCCGTGCGCGGGAATACGCCCGCAACTTCGGCGAGCGTCAGCGCACCGCAGAGCGCAAAGAGTCCACCGGTCAGCCAGATCGCGAACAACGGGAGGGGACCGGGAAGCTTGTCCGCGATGCCGGCCGGCGAGCGAAAAATTCCAGACCCGATCGTCGAGCCGACGAGAACCGCTACGCCGCTCCACAATCCGAGCCGGCGTGGAAGCGTCGAGGCGCGCGCGAACGTCGAGTCAGTCGCCGCCGATCGCGTGGAAGAGTCACCGAGGATCGGGTCGGTCATTCGCATACGCTAGTGCAAAGCACCTGGATTCGCGAGTAGCTTTATGTGCGCGGCGAATGTTTTTTCCGCGCGTCCCCGCACACTTCAATTGTCGCCAATGAATCAGCCGCTGGCTGAGACAATCTTCTGGATCGCCGCGGTTGCATGCGTGATAGCCGAAGTCGCGATACTGCGATCCACCTTTGCGGCGCAGCCGGGGAACAGATCGGAGCTGGTTCCAGCGTCGTCACGAAGCGGTGAGCTCGCGTGGGCGATCATTCCAGCGCTGGCACTCTGTGCGGTTCTGGTGGCTACGTGGCAGAGAATCGAGGCCCGCCAGAGCCACATGCAGATGATGGATCACTCCAGCATGCGGCACTCGATGCGGATGCCTGCGGCGCCACCAGCTGCGCCGCCCAGCTGAGATGGTGACCATCAGGAGACTTGGCTACCTCGCGGTCGTCATCGGGTTCGCGCAGGTGGTGTTCGGGGCGATCGTCCGGATCACGGGCTCGGGAATGGGTTGTGGCGATCACTGGCCGGATTGCTATGGATCGTTCACGCCCGCGCAGGGCGGATCGAACCTTCT
This sequence comes from Gemmatimonadota bacterium, assembly GCA_003134685.1. Taxonomy (GTDB): domain Bacteria; phylum Gemmatimonadota; class Gemmatimonadetes; order Gemmatimonadales; family Gemmatimonadaceae; genus UBA4720. The sequence goes on from PLCA01000003.1 coordinate 285,065, forward strand.
CGTCGAGATCTCGCACCGCTATGGCGCCGCCGCGCTGTCGCTCGCGATCGTCGCGCTGGTCGGGGTCGCATGGCTCAAGCGCAACGAGCCTGGCGTTGGCGGAGCGGGCGGTGTGCTTCGCCCTTCCCTGCTAGCGATCCTGCTCGTGATTGTCGCCGCGCTCTTCGGCGCCGTCACGGTCAAGATGGAGCTGAGTGCATGGGTGGTGGTCACGCACCTCGCGATTGCGATGTCGCTGCTGGCGGTGCTTGTGATCGTCGTCGTGCGCGCCGGCGGCTTTGGCGCCGGCACGGTGCCCGCTCGCTATGCGCGAACCGTGCGCTCGGGCAGAGCGGCCGCGGGACTCACGTTTCTGATACTGGTATTCGGCGCACTGACCGCCAACACCCCGGGCGCGGCGGTCGCGTGTCAGGGCTTCCCCTGGTGCAGAGGAATTACTGTGAGCGGCGCTCCACTCTACATCCAGGTGACGCACCGAATTCTCGCGGTCCTGCTGCTCGGCCACCTGATCGGAATCGTCATCGGTGTCCGCAAACGCGGTGAGACCCGAGCCGTCCGCATCGCGGCCTCGACGGCGCTCGGCATCGTGATTCTTCAGGTCCTCGTCGCGGCGGCGATGGTCGAGATGCATCTGCCTGCGACGCTGCGCTCGCTCCATCAGGCGGTGGGAACGGCGCTCTGGATTTCAGTGGTGGCTCTCGCGGCACTAGCAACTGGAACGCACGGCATGACCGACATCGAGCGGATCGTGTACGATTCGCCTTCGAGCGGCGAGTTTGCCACCCCGGAAGGAGTGGCCACCTAAATGGACAGCTCGGCACGCGAACAGACGCAGCCCTCGCTGCTGCGCGACATGGTGATGCTGACCAAGCCGCGCATCATCTCGCTGCTGCTCGTCACGACCATTGCTCCGATGTTCGTCGCCGGAAATCCGGGGTGGCTGCTCGTGCTCATCGTACTGGTTGGCGGCTACCTCATGGCGGGCGGCGCGAACGCGGTCAACATGTATCTCGACCGCGACATCGACACGCAGATGTCCCGCACGCGGCTGCGCCCGATTCCGAGCGGGCGCATGGGTCCAAAGTCGGTGCTCGCGTTCGGAGTCGCTCTCGCTACCGCCGCGACGTTTCTGCTCGCCCGATTCACGAACGTGCTGACGGCGCTGCTCGCGCTGGGCGGATTCTACTTCTACATCTTCGTCTATACCGGCTGGCTCAAACGAACGACGCCGCAGAACATCGTGATCGGTGGGGCCGCCGGGGCATTTCCTCCGCTCGTTGGCTGGGCCGCCATGACGGGCACGCTCGACCTGACCGCGGTCTATCTCTTCCTCATCATCTTCTACTGGACGCCGCCCCACTTCTGGGCGCTCGCGCTGCTCAAGCAGAAAGACTACGGGCGGGCGGGCATTCCGATGGCCCCGCTGGTATGGGGTGAGCGCGAGACGATGCGACAGATGCTGTGGTACAACCTGATTCTCATCGCGCTCACGCTGCTGCCATTCGCCTTCGGCGCGTTCGGCATCATTTATTTCATCTCCGCGTTCGCGCTCGGCGCGATTCTGCTGGCGGGAGTCATTAGAGTGAGCAGGAGCGCCGATTGGACGAAACCGGCGTGGTGGGTTTACAAGTATTCGCTGCTATACCTCGCGCTTCTCTTTCTGGCGATGGTAATCGACCGCAAGGTGCTGGGAACGTGACGGCCCCTACTCCCTTCGCGGTTTCGGCGCAGCGCCCAACACCACGGGAACAGCCGCCCGTTACATCGCCTCGCCCGCTCGGACGACTGCTGCCGAGAATTCGCCCGTACTTGTGGCGGTTGACGGTGGCGTTCGTGTGCCTCGTCGCGAGCGCCAGCATCGCGCTGGCATTCCCTCAGATCGTGCGCCACCTGCTGGACGCGGCATTCATCGACACGGACGCCGGACTTCTGAACAAGATCGCGCTCGGACTGCTCGGTCTGTTCGCGATTCAGGCGGTGCTCAACTTCGTCCAGGTCTATTTCCTGACGTCCACCTCGGAGCTGGTGATCGCGCAGCTCCGCGAAGATCTCTTCGCGCATCTGGTCCGGCTGTCACCCGGATTTTTCACGGAGCGGAGAACCGGCGAGCTAACCAGCCGTCTCTCGGCCGACACGACGGTGCTGCAAACAGTTCTCAGCTACAATCTCTCGGAGTTCGCGAGGCAGACGCTGTTCCTGATCGGTGGGATTGCCTTGCTGATTTTCACGGACAGCCGCCTCACGGCGACGACGCTCGCCGTCGTCCCGCTCGTGGTCGGAGCGGCCGTGGTTTTTGGACGCGCCCTCCGAAAGGCCAGCACCGGCGTGCAGGACCGGATCGCCGAGGCAACGGGCACGGCGGACGAAGCGTTCTCCCAGATCAGGACTGTCCAGAGCTACACGGCGGAAGCCGAGGAAGTGCGCAGATACGGCGCGCATCTTCATCAGGTGATCGACGCGGCGATCCGGCGCGCGAAGATTCGCGGAACGTTTTTCGGAATACTCACGTTCTGCGGATTCGGCGGCGTCGTCGCTGTGCTGTGGCAGGGAGGGCGCCAGGTGCTGGCGGGGAATCTCACGGCCGGCGCTCTCGTCTCCTTTCTCCTTTATGCGCTCTATGTGGCGGGAGCGGTTGGCTCGCTGGCCTCACTCTTCGGCGCGTATCAGGAAGCGGTTGGCGCCGCGCGGCGCGTGTTCGACCTGCTCGAGACGGTGTCTTCGGTGAAGGATCCGGCGAGGCCGCTCAGGCTTCCGCGTCCTTTGCGCGGCGAGATCGTGATGGACAACGTCACTTTCAACTACAATCCGGCGCTGCCGGAAGTGCTGCAGGGCGTGTCGCTCAGGATCGGGGCGGGCGAAGTGGTCGCGCTGGTTGGCCCGAGCGGGGCCGGCAAGACGACGGTCGCATCGCTGCTGCCGCGATTCTGGGACGTCGCTTCGGGCCGGATCACGTTCGATGGGATCGACATCCGCGATCTCTCGCTGTCAGAGCTCCGCGGCGCGATCGGGATCGTGCCGCAGGAACCGACGCTCTTCAGCGGAACCATCCGCGAGAACATCGCCTATGCGGCGATCGGCGCGGATGGATCCCGCCCCAGCGAGGAATCGATTCATGCCGCGGCAAAGGCGGCGCACGCGGTCGAGTTCATCGAGCGGCTGCCCAAAGGATTCGACACGCTAGTGGGCGAGCGCGGCGTCAAGCTATCGGGCGGTCAGCGTCAGCGGATCGCGATCGCGAGGGTGTTCCTTAAGAATCCGGCGCTCGTGATCCTGGATGAAGCGACATCCAGTCTGGACACCGAGAGTGAAAGGCTGGTCGAGGAGGCGATGGAGGACCTGCTCCGCCAACGCTCGACGCTCATCATCGCCCACCGCCTGAGCACAGTGCTGCGCGCTGACAGGCTGGTCGTGATCGATCGCGGCGTGATCGTCGAAGAGGGGAGCCACCAGGACCTTCTTGCATCCGAGGGAGTCTACTCCCGTCTTTACCGCGGCCAGTTCAGGCCGGGGGATGCCCTCGTCGGGTAAAGCGGTTAAAGAAAAGGCGCGGACTAGTCGCGCTGCAGCGGCGGCGGCGGGCCCGTTGTGGTGGGAGCGCCAAGTATGGTGGGAGTGCTGGACGCCGTCGGAAGGATCGGAACGGCGGGAGTGCTCGAAGCGGGATGCGCGCTGTCGGCCGCCGCTGGAGTGGGCACGGCGGGCGTGGCCCGTCGGATTCGGAAAGCGACGTTCGCCTGCAGCCCTGCCCCGACGGTCACGCTGTCATCCATGTATCCGAGGCTCGGGTGCCAGGCGCGAATGCGGTATCTGCCGGGCGGAATGCCGTCGATGCTGAATGTCCCGTTCGCGGCTGTCTGCGCGTAATAGGGATGATCGAGCACCGCAATCCACGCGTGAGTCCACGGATGCTGTTCGCACACGACCTCGATCTCGGCGGCCTCCTTGAACCGATCGACGGGTACTACCTCTCCATCGTCGTTGAACGGTGCCACGGCCGCAATCTCGCCGGTACCGACGTTGATGAAGCGGTTGGTATGCAGTGTCCGGTCATCGTTGCCGACGTTCAGCGTGCTGTTGGTCGAGATCACCTGCACGAACGGGTCGAGCGTACAACCGTCGTTCGTCAGGTCAAAACGGCGCTCGAGCGGAAAGCCCTTCCCGCTCCGGATGTCGGTCAGCCAGACGACGGCTCCGCCGACTCGCGTCCCGGAGAGAGTGATGGTCTTCTGCACGAGCGAGTTGCCGCACACTTTCTGATCGGTCGACGGGCGGACGATCTCGGCTACCGGTGCAGTTCCCTCGAAGTCGACGGTCCCCGTGATCGTGCCGCCGGCAGCAACGGATACGATCTTGTACGGTTCAGCAGCAGGCGCGATGACCGCGGGCCGCGGAGCAACGCCATCTCCAGGAGCGCGCGGGCCTTTTCGGCCATGCGCTGAGGCGGTATCGTCGTGCGAGCACGCGAGGACGACAAGGCAAACTATCGTGAAGCCGACGAACCGGCGGAGCATTTATGTCGAGCCGAAGTGAAAGTTCGCGTGGTGAAGCGGCAATCGATCGAAGTGAAGGTTCGCTTGTTGAAATGGCAAGCGATGTGCCGTCGAAGGCTGCGTGGGTTCCATTCCTCATGGCTCCGGCGCTTACTTCGCCTCGTAGACGCGCTTTCCTCCGATCCAGGTGGAAATTACACGAGTCCCCAGGATTTCGGTGTCTGGTACCTGCATGATGTCGCGGTCCAGGATCACGAAATCGGCGTATTTGCCGGGCGTGAGCGAGCCCAGGATCGATTCCTGGAACCCGGCGTAGGCGGGCCAGATTGTCATGGACTGAAGAGCTTCTTCACGCGTCATCTTTTGCTCGGGATACCAACCACCCGCCGGCATGTTGGACGGATCCTGCCGGGTCACCGCGGCGTGAAAAGTAAGGAGGGGATTCACTTCTTCGACCGGAAAGTCGGTCCCGTTCGGAATCACGACGCCGGTGTTGAGCAGTGATCTCCACGCATACGCTCCGCGAATTCGCTGCGGCCCCACGCGGGTTTCTGCCCACCGCATGTCGCTCGTCTGGTGCGTGGCCTGCATCGAGGGGATCACTCCGAGCCTGGCGAAGCGCGGAATGTCTTCCGGGCTCAGAATCTGCGCATGCTCGATCCGAAAGCGGTGATCGGCTGTCGGAACTTTCTTCAGCGCCGAGTCGAAGGCGTCGAGCACGATGCGATTGCCCCGATCTCCGATGGCGTGCACGTTCACCTGGAAACCGCTGCGGAGCGCGGTCTCCGCCCACGCTTCGATGTGCTCGGGCCTGGAGAGCAGCAGCCCGGAGTTGGAAGGCTCGTCGCTATACGGCGCGAGCAGAGCCGCACCACGCGACCCAAGGGCGCCGTCGGCGTAGAGCTTGATCGCGCGGATCCAGAGGTGTCCGTCGTAGAGCGCGCTCTGCGGACCGCGCCGGATGTACGGATTTCCAAGTGCCGCCGTCGACCCGGGCTCGCCCGGATCGCTCAGCATCACGTAGTTGCGCAGGTTGTAGTTTCCCGCCTTCGCCAGCTCCTCGAAAATCCCGATCGTCTCGGCGTCTTCTCCGGGATCGTGAATGCCCGTCAGTCCCAGGCGGTTGGCCTCCGCGATCGCGGCGAGGATCGCCCTCCGGGTGTCGGCGCGGGTGGCGGCGGGAATCGCGCGGTCGATCAGGCCGTTCGCATTGTCGACGAAGACGCCTGACGGCGCGCCGGAGGCAAGCCTCACGATCCGTCCACCCGAGGGATCGGCGGTCGCCGCGGTGACATGCGCCAGCTCCATCGCTTTCGCGTTCGCGAGCAGAGCGTGACCGTCGATGCGCGTGAGCACGACCGGATTGTTCGGGAAGGCGCGCGTGAGCTCCTCGTGCGTCGGAAATTCCCTGCTCGGCCAAAGGTTCTGGTCCCAGCCCCTGCCCTGGATCCATACGCCCGGCCTCACATCCTTTGCCCACGCTTTGACGCGAGCGATCACTTCATCGTACGACGTGGATCCGGCGACATTTACCCGCTGCAGCATGTTGCCGAGGCTGAGCAGGTGGGCGTGGGCGTCCACGATTCCCGGAACGACGGTGGCGCCGTGCAAGTCGATGACCATAGCGGAAGGACCGGCCAGAACCTTCGCTTCAGCGTCGGACCCGACGAAGAGGACACGGCCGCCGCGAGCCGCCAGGGCGGAAGCGTGTGGCCGCGCGTTGTCGACCGTGTAGATCTTTCCGTTAGTGAGAACCAGATCTGCGGACCCCTGGGCTGCGAGCGCTGCCGGTGCAAGCGCGACAAGCGCAAAGTAGGTTGAGAGATGTTTCATGGGGCCGGAGTTTGCGGGGTCGACCGCTCGGACACAAGGAGCGACGCACGGGTTGCGGCGTTCACGGCGCCGACACACCGCGCTTCTCACGCTCGGACGCGTTTGTCGTGCGCTTGAATCGTCGCGCGCTTAGCCAGATTGGGTTCGCGCTCCTCGCTGCCTGCGCGCATCTACCCTCGCAGCCGCGCGTGCCGCCGGCGTACTGGGGTTTTACCGGACCCTGGGACCCGAATAGCGACGCATCCGTCGAGGCGCATGCCTCGAGCCTCGAGCGAGTCATCACCGGCTGGATCGCGCTCGACACTGCCAGCTTTCGCCCGGTCAAGCTGTATCCCGACAGCATCGGGAAGCACCCGGTGGTTGCGCCGCGCGCGATGGCGCTCATCACCACCTACGTCGGCAGTCGCTTTCATCCCGAAGTAATCCGCGGACTCGGCGAAGACGCGCAGGTGTCGGCGCTGACGGCGGGAGCAATCGCGTCGCTCATCGACTCGGGCGGATATCACGGAGTCGTGATCGACTTCGAGGGAATGACGCCTCGCGATCTGGACCAGCTGCTGACAGTCACGAAGGCGGTGGCTGACTCCGTGCGCGCGCACGGCGTCTCCATGGTCGTCATCGCGGTTCCGGCGGGGGACACCGCCGCCTATCCTGCCGCGCTTCTCCTGCAGTCCGCGGATCTCATCATGCCCGTGCTGTACGACCAGCACTGGGCCACCTCCCCGCCTGGTCCTATCGCGGCTGTGGACTGGGTCAACCGCAACCTCGGCACGCGTGTGGCCGAAGTCGGAGCGGCGAGGATCGTCGCCGCATTTCCGCTCTACGGCTATCGGTGGCGCCGAAGCGCGGCGACGGAGGTCATCAGCTACGACGACGCGCGGCGACTTGCGACGACGACCAACACGCCGCTCACTCGCGACCATGCATCGGCGACGCTCCACGCGCTCTCGCCCGAAGGCTGGGAGATCTGGGTGAGCGACCACGTGCTCCTGGAGACCCTCGTGCGCGAGGCGAGGGAGCTGGGCGTGACCACGTTTGCTCTGTGGCGACTCGGACTCGAAGACCCGGCAGTATGGGACGTCATCGGCCGCTAGACGATCAGCAGATCCTTCTGATAGTCGGATGGCGTGATGAGAAGGCCGTCCGCGCCGATGAACCCGTTGACCTCGCTGCGCATTCCGACGTCTCCGGCGAGGTAAATGCCCGGCTCGATCGAGAAGCCCACGCCCGGGATGAGAGTGCGCTCCTCGCGCGTTTCCAGGTTGTCGATGTGCGGACCGGAGCCGTGCAGATCACGCGGGTCGATCGAATGGCCCGTGCGGTGGATGAAGAATTCGCCATAGCCGCGCTTAGTGATCACTTCCCGGGCGGCGTCGTCAACTTCGCCGCCCCGCACCGGTTCGTGCGCGCCGATTCGCTGCCTCAGTAGCGAGATCGCAGCGTCGCGCCCATCGCGCACCGCCAGCCAAATGCTCTTGTCGCGATCGCTCGGCGGGCCGAGCGATCCCATCCAGGTCTGATCGGCGAAGACTCCGGCCTTTTCGCGCGCCCACAGGTCCACCAGAAGGATGTCGCCGCGATTGATCGTGGCCGATTTGTCAGCGGTCGGCTCGTAGTGGGGATTTGCTGCGTTCGGACCGATCGCGACGATGGGTCCGTGATCGGTCTCCAGTCCCCCCGCTGCGAATTTCTCCCTGATCCAGCTCTGAAGCGCGTATTCGGTTAGCGGAGACGCACTATCGGCGCGGCTTCCCGCGAGGCGAATCGCTTGCTCGCCGATCGTCGCCACGAGCCGGGCCGCTCGCTCATGTGATGCGCGGTGCTTATCGCTCCACACCGCGTAGAACGCGGAGACGAGATCGGCGGATGTTACGACGGTCGCGCCGGCGTTTCGAACCATCTCGAGCACCCCCGCTGGAACGCGGTCGAGATATGGAACGGCGTCGCCGGGCGAGTACTCCATCGCCACCCGCTTTCCCTTGAGCAGCTCGGCGAGCAGTGATTCCAGCAGGCGCCAGCTGCTGTACTTCTCCTTGCGCCATTTTGCCGGCCATCCGGCCCATGGACCCTGCTCGATCGCGTGGGTGATCGCTACCGGCGCTCCCTGGCGAGGGATGTAGACGAAGAATCTGCGCGTGGTCATCCCGGGCAGCTCGAGCATGCCCACCGCCACGGGATTCAGGCCGTGGAAATCGTAAAGGAGCCAGCCATCGAGCCCGGCTCGGTCGAGCGCGGACTGGAGCGCGGGCAGAGATTCAGGCTTCAGCACCGCGCGCGTCTATTGACTGGTCTTCACCGCGCGCCATTCCGCTCGCCACTCGCAGATGTCTTCGCCCCGCTCGCGGCAATGCACATGATCGATCATCCCACCGCCGTTCACGAGCAGCCTCAGCATTTCCCTCAGCGCCGACTCGTAGTAGAGACACCCGATTCCCTTCGGCCCGGTGCTGAATGTCACCGATTCCTTGATGCCGACGACGATCGATGAGCCGACCCGTCGCACCGAAGCCCCGAGGTACTTGTTTCCCGCCTTTTTCAGCTGGCGGAACGCGAGCGGGCGAGCAAGAAACCCGGGAAGCAGGTGGATGATCTGTCGCCTGGTGGCGGAGATCATCTGGTACATCCGATTGGCGACGATCGTGCCGGCGCGGGTGAAGATCCCCTCAGCGTCGGGTCTGCGTCCGATCAGGCGGGCGATGCCGGTCGCCTCGTCAATCGCGATCTGCTGATTCCGCTTCAGCGCCTCCTTGTAGCGCCGGATCTGCGCGATCACCGTATCGCTCAATCCCAGTCGCTTGTTGCGATGCTCCTGCACATATTCGACCTCGACATCGTCTCCTTCAGGGATGTCGAGCGTGCGCACTGCTTCGAGGAGACTGAGCGGGACTATCGGATTTACAGTGCCGGGCATTTAGTTGATTGGCGGAGAGCGCAAGCTAACCGTCGCTCGAATCGCCTTCAAGCAGGAGACCGTGAAGTCGCCGCTCGCTGGAAATCAAGTACCGGGTCATCACAGCTGACTGAATTGCTCGCTCGCGCGGTGATGGGCGCCCTGGTTTCGGTATTCGCTGCGCTCGCGGCGCGTCGCGCGCGCACGCTGGCGACGAGCGGAGCGATCGCGGCCGCCGTGGTGGGGACGATCTGTCTCGCCGCCGGATGGAGCCGGGGCGCGCTTCTCCTCGCAATGTTCGTCTCCGCGAGCGCTCTGTCGAGGCTAGGTGAGCGGCAAAAAGCCGAGCGGGCGGGCCCGGTCGTAGAGAAGGGCGACGAGCGAGACGCCACTCAGGTGCTCGCCAATGGCGGCTTGTACGCGGCGGCGGCGCTTGGATCAATGCTCGCTCCATCTCCCATTTGGTACGCAATTGGAGCAGGCGCGCTCGCCGCATCTGCCGCGGACACCTGGGCAACGGAAGTGGGGACTCTCGCAGGGGGCGATCCGATATCTATCGTCTCGGGCAGCAGGGTCGCACCCGGGACCTCGGGGGGTATCACACTGGTTGGCACGGCGGCAGGAGTTGGCGGCGCTCTGTTCATCGCCGCCGCGGCGGCGCTGGCCAACTGGCCGGTTTCATTCGCCGCCGTGGCACTGGCTGGAGTGGCGGGCGCTCTGGCAGACTCCCTGCTAGGTGCTACGGTGCAGGCGCGGCGCTGGTGCGAGCTGTGCGCAAAATCCACGGAGCGACTCGTGCATAGTTGCGGCACTGTGACCAGTCACGCAGGCGGTCTCGCGGGATTCGACAATGATGCGGTCAACGCGGTCTGCTCCGGCGTAGGCGCACTTGTAGCTTTACTTCTGTCTTGAGCAGCGCGACTACTCGCGCGGTGGACTGATGACATCGAATACGGGTTTGGCTACCGACGACGGAGCGCGAGTGCTGCTCGTGAGCACCAATCGCGAGCGGCAGCCGTACCCTGTGGTGCCCAACGGAATGGCGTGTGTCGCCTCCGCGCTCGACGCAGCCGGACATCGGGTGCGATTCCTCGACCTTTGCTTCGCGAAGGACCCGGTCGCGAGCGCGAGCGCCGCGGCCCGCGCGTTCCGGCCGGACATCATCGGCGTCTCCGTCCGCAACATCGACAACAGTGATGCGATCGCCCTTCGACATTACACTCCGGAAGCGCGCGATGTCCTGCGCGCGCTCCGCGAGGCAGCGCCCGCGGCGAAAGTCATCGCGGGCGGGGCCGCGTTTGGAGTAGCGCCCGAAGCGCTGTTTCGTGACCTGGGCGTCGACTATGCGGTCGCCGGCGACGGCGAGAGGGCCAGCGTTGCGCTCGTCGATGCCCTGTGCTCCGGCGCGCCGGTCGAGAATCTCCCCGGACTCGTCCGCGACCGCAACGGAACGGTCGTATTCACTCCTCCGGGCGAAGACGCGGATCTCGATTCACTTCCCAGGCCCGCGCTCCATCGCTGGATAGATCTTGCACGCTACCAGCGACACGGCGCGACCATTCCGATCCAGACGAAGCGCGGGTGCGTGTACAAGTGCATCTACTGCACCTACCGGAACGTCGAGGGCTGGGGATACCGGACGCGCCTTCCGGAGCTCGTCGCGGACGAGATCGAAGAGCTCAAATCGAAAGCTGGCATCCGACACTTCGATTTCGTGGATTCCACCTTCAATTCCCCACCGGGCCACGCGCTGGAGGTCTGCGAAGCGATCACCCGGCGGAAGTTGGGCGTTCAGCTCGACACCACGAACTTCACCCCCGCGACCGCATCGTCAGAGCTGCTGGGCGCGATGAAGACCGCAGGTTTTCGCTCGCTCGGGATAACTGCCGAGAGCGCCAGCGATCCCGTGCTCGAAAGACTCGAGAAGGGCTTCAACGCAGCCAAGGTGCGCGAGGTCGCCGAGCGAGTCGAGAAACATGGCATCAAGACCCTCTGGATCTTTCTGGTTGGCGGACCAGGAGAGACGCGCTTGACGCTGGAGGAGACTCTCACCTTCGCGAAATGGCGGCTGCTGAGGGGCGACGCCGTCTACCTGACGGTGGGACTCCGCATCTACCCAGGTACGACGCTGCACCGAATCGCAATCTCGGAGGGCGTAGTCCCGGCCAACAGCACGCTGCTCGATCCGGCGTTTTATTTTTCGACCGAGCTCAAATTCGCCACCACTGTCGCGCGGCTCAAGCAGTTCGCCGCCGATCATCCGCGATTCATGTTCTCGGCCGACTCCAGATCGATGGTTCTTCCTTATCTCACGCGCGCGGCATCGGTTCTTCACCTGCCGCGGCCACACTGGCAATACATGGGATTGTTCCAGCGCGTCGCGCGCGCGATAGGATAGTGGGCGAGCAACTCGACGCGGAAGTCATAGTAGTCGGTGGTGGACCCGCCGGCGCCGCCACGGCGTGGGCACTGGCGCGCGAAGGAGTCGATGTTCTCGTCCTCGACCGGGCGAAATTTCCCCGCGACAAGATCTGCGCCGAATACCTGAGTCCGCAGGCGTCGAGAGTCCTCTCGGATATGCGCGTGCTGGACGAGATCGAGGCCACCAATCCGGCGCACCTGGCTGGGATGAGAATTCGCGCCCCCAACGGCCACGTCGCGAACGGAGAATTCGCGGCCAATCATGGCTTCCACGGATTCCGCGACAAGGGCCTCGCCGTCCAGAGGACAATTCTCGACGAGATCGTCCTCCGCGGAGCGCGCACAACGGGGGCGCGTGTCGAGGAATCCATGCGCGTCACGGATCTCGCGAGGAACGGCTCGGCGCGCGTGAGCGGAGTGAGCGTGCTCGGCGCGGATGGGCAGAAGCGGACACTCCGGGCGCGCTACGTCGTCGGCGCCGATGGGCTGCGCTCAGTCGTCGGACGCCGCCTCGGGCTGGTGAGAACCAGTCGCATTTGGCCGCGGCGCATTGCCCTCGTCGCACATTACCGGAAGGTGCAGGGCGTCACCGACATGGGCGAGATGCACGTGGATTACGACGGCTACTTCGGCATAGTCGACGTCGGCGACGGGAAAATGAACGTCGCGGTCGTCGTACCGATGTCGCGCGCGAAAGAGATCGGCGACGACAAGGCCGAATTCCTCGAGCGCTGGATTGGGTCGCGACCTCACCTGGCCGAGCGGTTCGTCGGTGCCGAGCGAATCACGCCGGTTCGCGCAACGGGTCCGTTCGCGACTTCTTCGCGCCGCGCCTGGTCTCCGGGAGCGGCGCTCGTAGGCGACGCCGCGGATTTCTTCGATCCGTTCACTGGCGAGGGCATTTACGCGGCGCTTCGGGGCGGCGAGCTTCTCGCGCCCTACCTGGTTGAAGCGCTGGGGAGCAGCGCAAAGGACGAAGGCCGGATTCTTTCCGGATACGATCGGGCGCGCAAGCGGGAGTTTGGCGGCAAATGGAAACTCGAGCGAATCGTCGGCATGGCCATCGCCTACCCATATTTCCTCAACAACGCGGCCAGGGTTCTGTCGCAGCGCAAGGACATGGCGGACCTGTTGGTTGGCGTGGCGGGAGATTTCATTCCCGCGAGCGTCGTGCTCAGCCCGCGTTTCCTTTTTAATCTCTTCATTTCTCCGGCATTCAGAAATTGAGCGTCAACCCAGACGAATTTCGGGCGGTACTCGGCAGGTTTCCCTCCGGAGTGACGGTCGTGACGACGAAGGGCGCGGACGGGGCCGACCAGGGCATGACAGTGAGCGCATTCTGCTCGGTGAGCCTGGAGCCGCCGCTCGTTCTCGTTTGCATCGAGAAGAACGCCTCGGCGTACCAGGCGCTCAGGAAAGCGCCGGGATTCGCCGTCAACATTCTGTCCGCCAAACAGGAGCAGATCGCCCGCCGCTTTGCGATCATTGACATCGACAGGTTCGAGGGCGTCGGCTTTACCAAGTCGTCGAATGGGTACGCGATTCTCGACGACGTGCTCGGCGTGATCGAGTGCCGGCGCGTCGCGCTGCACGATGCGGGCGATCACACGATCATCCTCGGCGAAGTGGAAGCGACGCGCATTGAGAGCGGGTCGCCGCTCTTATACTACCGCGGCGGTTACGCACAGCTGGAGCATTAGCACAGTGCGTGACATACTGACGCCGCGGCGGGTGAGAGGCGTTGAAATACTCGACTCGCCGGATGTCGATCCGAGAATAGTGACGCGCTCGCTCGCCGACGTGGCGCGCGCCAACGCTTTGTTCGGCGGAACAAGCTCGGCCCTGGGCGAAGTGAGGGAAGCATTGAAAGAGGTGCCGCGCGACGCGACGCTGCTCGATGTCGGTACCGGACTCGGCGACATTCCCTGCCGCGCGAGAGAGGAAGCGCGCCGGAGCGGCGTCGACCTGACCACGATCGGACTCGATTCGGCGCTCGAGCTCGTCTCCGCCAGTCGATCGTCGCTGGACTTTTCCGTGTGCGCCGACGCGCTGCACCTCCCGTTCAGGGAGAACAGCATCGACATCGTGATGTGCTCGCAGGTGCTGCATCATTTCGCCGGGAGGGAGGCGGCGGAGTTGCTGCGAGAGATGGATCGCGTCGCGCGCGTGCGCGTGGTCGTGAGCGACCTGAGACGAAGCTGGATCGCGGCCGCGGGTCTGTGGCTCCTGTCTTTTCCCCTTCGATTTCATGCCGTTAGCCGCCACGACGGTGTCGTCTCCGTGATGCGGGGTTTCACGCCGGACGAGCTCGCGGATACAGTGCACGAGGCGATTGCGCGGAGGCCGGTGGCTCATCGCCGCCGTGCATTTCGAGTGACGACGAGCTGGGCGCCAGTGCATCGATGACCAGGGATCTCGCGCGTCCCCTTGATCTCGGACCGATGCCGCTCGGACGCCCGATGGAAACAATCGACGAGCAACTCGTTCGCGCCCCTGTGGGAACGATGTTTGAATTAGCGAGTAACGTGGAAAACTGGCCGGCACATCTATCCCACTACCGATACGTACGATTCCGGAAGCGATGCGCCGACGGTGGCGGACTGGTGGAGATGTCCGCCTATCGCCCGTTTCACATCACCAATACCGCGAAGGGACCGCTGCGTGCCAATTGGCCCACCTGGTGGCTATCGGAGATGTCGGTGAACGCGGCACGCCCGTCGATCCGTTTTCGGCACGTCGGGGGTATCACCAAAGGCATGGACGTCGAATGGACATTCACCCCTGCGCCGGGTGGAACGCACGTGCGAATCCTGCACGTGTGGGATGGGCCGCGTGTGCCAGTGGTCGGAATTTGGGCAGCGATGTACGTGATAGGCCCGGTATTCGTGCACGGTATCGCATCCCGCACTTTGGCGGGGCTGGCGGACGTTGCCGAGCGCGCAACGAAAAATCAGCAATGAATTCATCGTGAATCGAGGAGACAGGTGAAGCGACGCAGAGTTGTAATTACCGGTATCGGCCCAATCACTCCGATCGGAACTACGCTGGATCCCTTTTGGTCGGGACTCGAGCAGCAGCGGTCGGCGGTTCGGTCACTGACCCGCTTCGATCCTTCGGAGTTCCGCAGCCACAACGCGGCGGAGATCAATGATTTCGTTCCAGGCGACCACCTCGACCGCAGGAGCACCAAGCGGCTTGACAGGTTCGCGCAGTTCTCCGTCGTCGGCGCGCAGATGGCGCTCGCAGATGCGAATCTCGACCTCGCGAAGGAAGACCGGGAGCGCGTCGGAGCCAACATGGGTACGGCTCTCGGTGGGATCAGCTACGCGGAGGGCCAGCTCGCGGTCTATCTGACACAGGGATTGCGCGCGGTGGACGCGACACTGGCGCTCGCGGTCTTCGGCGGTGCGGCGAGCTGCAACATTGCGATCGAGCTCGGCGTCATGGGCCCGAATTCGACCAACGCCATGAGCTGCGCGTCGGGAGCGATGGCGATCGGCGACGCGTTCAGGCAGATACGCCACGGCTACGCCGACGTGATGATCGCGGGCGGCGCGGAGGCTCCGCTCGCCCCGCTCTGCTTCGGAGCGTTCGCGCTCATCCGCGCGATGTCCACGCGCAACGAAGCGCCTGAGATGGCCTCGCGCCCATTCGACAAGGATCGCGATGGATTCGTGATGGGCGAGGGCGCGGCGGTCCTGATTCTCGAGGAGTACGACAGGGCGAAATCACGGGGAGCCAAGATCTACGCCGAGGTCGCCGGGTATGGCACGACGAACGATGCGCATCACATGACAGCGCCGCGGCCCGACGGCTCGCAGGCAGCGCGATCGATGCGCCTGGCGCTCGATGACGCCAACGTGTCCGCCGGCGAGATCGGCTACGTCAACACACATGGAAGCTCGACGCCGCTCAACGACTCGACCGAGACGATGGCGATCAAGCAAGTGCTGGGCGATCAGGCGTACAGGATTCCGATGAGTGGGACAAAGGGCTACTACGGCCACGCACTCGGCGCGTCGGGGGCGATCGAGACCGCGATATGCGCGCTCGCGATCGAGCGCGAATGGCTGCCGCCGACCGTCAACCTGCAGGTTGCGGACAAGGCCTGCGATCTTAACTTTCTGCCTGGAACCGGGCGGAAGGAACGCGTGGAGCACATGCTCACGAACTCCTTCGGCTTCGGCGGAATAAATGCCGCGCTGGTATTGCGCCGGGTGATCTAGCGATCTAACGCGCCGCGGCCCCATCAATCTTGCCGAAACCGGGGGCAGCAAATGCGGGACGCGTGGCGCCACTTCGCAGCAGAATTCATCGGTATGTTCGCCTTCGTATTCGTCGGAAGCGCGGCGATCATGAGTGCGCGCATGTCGCAGAGCCCGGCCGCCCTGGTCGAAATCGCGCTCGCGCACGGACTGACCATGGCCGTTATGGTGAGCGCAACGATGCGCATCTCCGGGCACATCAATCCGGCGGTTACGCTGGGACTTCTCGTCACCAGACGAATCGAGCCGATGATGGCCGCGCTCTACATCGTCGCACAAATCCTCGGCGCGATCGCAGCGGGGTACGCGCTCAAGGCGACGTTCCCCGAGGCGGTGTTCGTTGCCACCCGCGGCGGCGGTCAATCGATCGCCCTCGACATCTCCGGCGGGCAGGCATTCCTGCTGGAGGCCATCGCGACGTTCTTCCTCGTCTTCGTGATCTTTGGAACGGTGGTGGATCTGCGAGGCCCCAAGATCGGCGGCCTGGCGATCGGCTTTGTGATTGCGGCCGACATACTCGCCATTGGGCCGCTTACCGGAGCGTCGATGAACCCGGCACGATCGTTCGGCCCCGCCGTGGCAAGCGGCGTCTATGAAGCCCAGCTGCTGTATTGGTTCGCTCCGATCACGGGCGCTGTGGTGGCGGCGCTTCTCTACGAATTCCTGTTCATGCGCCGCGGCCGGGAGCCCGTCGATCACGGGGAGCTGAGGCCGTAGCGCTCGCTATCGCTGTGTGACGGCGCTGGGTCCTCTGGGAAGAACCGCCGACGGGCCCACAGAGATACGTACACGAGGCCGATCAGCGCCGGTACCTCGATGAGCGGCCCCACCACGGCGGCAAGGGCCTCGCCGGAGCTGATGCCAAAGGTCGCGACGGCCACCGCGATCGCAAGCTCAAAGTTGTTGCCAGCCGCAGTGAACGAGAGGGAGGCGGTTGCCTCGTAGTTGAAACCCAGACGGCGCGAGAGCCAGAAGGCGAGCCCGAACATCACTGCAAAATAGACGAGCAGCGGCAACGCGATCCGAAGCACGTCTAGCGGAAGCTCGAGAATGCGGTGTCCCTGCATCGCGAACATGAGCACGATCGTGTAGAGGAGCCCAAGAAGCGCGGTGGGTCCGAACTTCGGCATGAACGTATCGTCATACCACGCGGCGCCCTTCTGCGCGACGAGCACCTTCCGCGTGAGAAAGCCCGCGACGAGCGGGACACCGAGGAAGATCCCTACACTTTTTGCGATCTGGCCAATGGAAACGTGAAGCGTCGTCGTGTCTGCGCCGAACCACTGGGGCACGACGGTGAGGAAAAGCCAGCCGAGTACCGAGTAGGTCAGGATCTGAAAGACGGAGTTGAGCGCCACCAGCACGGCGGCCAGCTCGCCGGACCCGCGGGCGAGCGAGTTCCAGATCAGCACCATGGCGATGCACCGTGCGAGCCCGATCAGCACGAGTCCGTTGCGGTAAGCCGGCATGTCCGGCAGGAAGAGCCAAGCGAGGCCGAGCATTACCAGTGGGCCAAGGACCCAGTTCAAGAGAAGCGACGTGGTCAGGAGCTTCGTATCACGGACGTGCGCCCCAATGGTCTCATAGCGCACCTTGGCGAGCACGGGATACATCATCCACAAGAGTCCGATGGCAATCGGAACGGACACGCCCGCCAGCCGCACCCGGTCGAGCAACGCGCCGAGATCCGGGTAGACCCTTCCGAGGAGAATTCCGAGGGCCATCGCCGCGAATATCCAGAATGGCAGGAATCGATCGAGCTTGGAAAGCCGCTTGAGGATGGGCGCGTCGGCACCGTGTATCGAAAGAGCGGACGGCGAAGCCGTCTCCATTCAGGATGCCCTAACCTTGGCGCGCGCCTCGGCCTCGACGCGCTCCCGGTCCAGCGACTCGATTCCACGGAAACAAGTGCGCACGCAGCTGAGGAGATTTCGGTGCACGGCGTGCTCCGGCTTCGCGAGGCGATAGTGCGCAAACTTCCATTCGCGGGTCGCGTCGACGAGTCCCATCCGGCGCAGGTAGGCCAGATGACGCGACACGGCCGGTTGTGGCAGGCGGAGAATGTCGACGATATCGCAGACGCAAAGCTCCCCGGCTGCGAGGACGCTGAGGATGCGGATGCGCGTCGGATCGGCAAAGCCCTTGAAAACCGCGTCGAGGTCATTGACCGTCGGAGCGGCGAGTTCTCTTGCCACTTGGAGTCGATCGTTCTTTCTTATCATATTCGGTAACACAAGTATAATGTGCCTAGGCAAATATGATTTCGTCAACGCCAATGGCTAACCGATACCGGTGGTTCCCACGTCCGAGAGAGTGGGTCTCCGCTCAACCTCCGGCAGAAGTTCGCCGTTGTACAGCCGGACGGAGGCGACCGCTGACCGATAGATAGAGGAGCGCAAGCACTGCCTGAAAAAGCATGAGCAGTCCCGCCAGCACCGGCGCCATCTCCATGTCGGCGTTGTTGACGTTGTGGATGATGCCCTGGATCAGTCCGCCGGCGCCAACGCAGGCGGAGAGTCCTTCACCGGCGAATAGCGCGCCCGTGGCGAGGTCTCCCCAGCGATCGAGATCGCCGCGCAGGTAAAGAATCGTGTAAGCACCCTGAATGAGGAGCGACCCGCCGATGAACAGCACGATGATCGGAACTCTCTGCCACAGGGTTGCCCAGGTACCTATCAGTACGACACCGCCGGCGCAGTTTGCGATCGACGCGAGCATCACGAGCAGTTTCAACATCAGCGTTCTCCAGAGTGAGTGTTCAAGGGCAACGCGATGCTACGTGGCTTCAAGGTAGGCCTTTACTTTGTACTGTCAAGTACTTTGCACAGATCGGGTAGTGGCCCCGGTCCACCCCGGGCGGTTCAGGCGGGGATCATTCCCCGCTCTCGACCGGTGCTCCCGCCGCCTGCCAAGCGCGCCAACCGCCCGCCATTGACCAGACGTTGGTGTATCCCATTTTCTGGAGATTGTCCGTCGCCAGCGCAGATCGGAAACCACCGCCACAATAGAGAATGAGCTCGGCGTTCTTGTCGGGAACGCGCTGCTCTATGTCGCGCTCGATCACGCCCTTCCCCATGTGCTCCGCGCCCCGCGCGTGTCCCGTCTCCCACTCGTTGTCCTCGCGCACGTCGATGAGCTTCGCCTTTCCACTCCCGAGCTTGCGACGCGTCTCATCGACATTGACTTCGCGGACGCGCGACTTCGCGTCGTCGACGAGCTTGAGGAATTCGGGGGGATGATTCACAGGCCCACCGGGGCGCGCTTGCCGCTCAGCTGCCTGAGTCCCAACTGAGCGCTCCGCCGAGCGACGAGCTCAACGGTCGCTACCGCCGCCGCGGACAGCGCCGCCCACGCCAGGGCCTGGGACCAGCTATCGCCTTTGTTGAAGCGGGGAGGCTCCTCGTCCTTCCAGGCGCGCCAGCCGCTCTCCAGTCCACGCTCCATCAGCCTCCCCGCCACCATGGCGGCCCCGGCACCGACCAGGAGCCAGGTCGTTCGCCGCGAATTGTTTTTGCGTCTCACCAGCACCGTCCTCGAGTTGTCCGAAGAAATGAGGCAAGCGCGGTGCCGCTCCCCATTCGTGCTCAAGCCGCTCGCCGAAAACCCCTCTCTCTTCCGATCATTGAGAAACTAGACGTGGCAGCTCGCCAGTCCCCGCTTTTCGAGATAGCGCTGGTGGTAATCCTCAGCCGGATAAAACGTGGACGCCGCGGTGATTTCGGTGACGACCGGGTTGCGGAATCGACCGCTCGCCTGGAGTTGCGCCTTCGACTCCTCGGCCGTGCGCTTCTGCTCGGGCGTGTGGTAGAAGATGGCGGACCGGTATTGGGTGCCCACGTCGGGACCCTGCCGGTTCAGCGTCGTCGGGTTGTGATTCTCCCAAAACACATCGAGGAGCTTGTCGTAGCTCACCTCGGCGGGATCGTACTCCACCTGCACCACCTCCGCGTGTCCCGTTCGCCCGGTGCACACATCCCGGTATGTCGGGTTAGGCAGCGTGCCGCCGAGGTAGCCGACCAGGGCGTCCTTGACGCCCGGGGTGTTTCTGAATGTGACCTCGACTCCCCAGAAACAGCCCGCTCCAAAAGTTGCCAGCTCTGTCACCAGCCCTCCCGCTTTTTCAATGAATTGATGTGCGCGACGTGATGCCGTCCATGCCACGCGTAGAGTCCGAGCAACTGCTTTAGTGTTAGTACCCGACCGTGTTCCGGGTGCCGGAAAGTACGGTTGAAGTCGGCGGGATCCATCGACCGGAGAAGGGCCACCCAGCGGAGGTGCAGCGCGTCGAGCAGGTCGAGCGAGACTTCTATCGGCACCTTCCTCGAATCGGCGAGCTCGGCCCACGCGGCCTCGTCATACGTTTTGATCGTCGGCTCGTCTTCGGTGAGAGCGAGCTTGAAGCGCGTGTACGCGTTCAGATGGCTGTCGGGTACGTGGTGAACCACCTGCTTCACCGTCCAACCACCCGGGCGGTAGCGTGCGGCCATCTGATCGGGTGAGAGTCCCGCGACTGCGTGTCGCAGCGCACCGGGAGTCTCCGCGATCGCGGCGATCAGCATCGGATAATCGACCTCGTTGATCGGGGCGTCGAAGTCGAACTTTCCGACTGGATAACGCAGGTCGGTTTCCTGAACGGTAGTGGTCATGGCAGTGATGGCAATGAGTTAGGCGATTCGCTCCGGCATGTGCACCGCGACCGCGGATCCGTCCGCGATAAAAGCGGATGCAGGCACTCCGGAGATTATACTTGCAAACGGCTCGTCATAGAATTCCCCCAGCGGTCCCTCGAGCTCCGACCGCGCGTCGGTCCACACACGCCAGCGGGGGTGTTCGACCCGATACTCGATCGTACCCCCGTTACGCTGTCTCGTGTAACCCCATCCCCGCTCGGAGAGAAACTCTTCGTCCGAGCCGGCTTTTATTTCCTGCGCGGGTCCATCGATGTGGAGCGCCAGGCGGCACCGGTCGCGCGGAGCGCCGAACAGGTATTCGACGCTCTGGAGCTCGCCGTCAGTATCGACGATGGTGTGCTCCATTGGGACCGTGCGATATGGCTCGTTGTAGGTGAGCCTCGCGGTCTCGGCCACGAGGGGGAGCGGTACCATTTCGCGAATGAAAACGACTCCCGCGCGCGACTCCTCACCAACCCGCCGGACGTAGAAGCGGAGGTTCACTTCCTCGAAGTTCTGATGGAAGAGGGCGGGCACGCCCAGTACGCGCGTGTCGAGAAAGAGGAACGCGACGAGACTCACGAAATGACGGCCGCCCCGATCATCGAGCTTCGTTCCCCTCGGAAGGTGGGGCCTGAGGACGCTCGGATCCACCTCGAAGTTGAGCATCGCAACGTAGCGCCAATCCGCGGTCAGGAATGTTCGCGTCACCAGCTCATTCCTTTGTTAATTCGTTGACGCCACCGATTCTGCCTTCGCTGCAGTTTCCGATTCACGCTTTACCTGTTCCAGGACGCGCAGATGAATGCGGTGAAGCAGGAGCTCACTCATCGCGCGCCAATATCCCTGAGGGTATATCGCCACGTTGTACCAGGTGTGACCCTCGAGGCGGGTGTGTCCGCCAGCCAAACGTATCAGCCGAAACTCGCCGCGGGTGGACCGAAAATAGCCGTTGACGTGTGGCGCGTAAATTCGGCTGTAAATGCTGAGCTCGCGCAGGGGCGGGGGTTGCTCGACTACATCGAAGGCGAGTTGCCTTGGCGCGTCCCAATTGGTGATCGGCTCGACGAATGCGCCGGTCGAGAATTCACATCGCCGGATCGCGCCTCGTCCGCTACCCACGATCGTTGCGCGAATCGGATACGCGATGCCTGCTCGGAAATACCACGCAAGCTGCTCCCGAATCTCGTCGAACTGAACAACCCGTGTCCATACGACATCGGGAGCTGCCGCGACGTCGACGCTCGTAACGACTTCATACGTGGGTGCGACCGCGGAGACCTTTTCCATCAGGGCTCCGGTCGGCAACACGAATAAGGTCGCAGCAAAGCTGAGTCCCCCGCGGCTGCCTCCCGTCGCGATGGCGCGTCCAATCAATCCCCCCATGAGCGCCAGGATCGCCGCCATGGGAAGCGCCATCGCCAGGCACAACACTCCTTCGAGCGCGAACAGCAGAATCGCGCCTGCCACGAGCAAGAGGCTCAACCACACGACACTCGCCGTCTCCGCCGAGCTCCTGATCCCTCCTCGGTTGAAAGNNAAAGAGAGTCACGCCATAGGTATGGAACGCGACGATGCTTACCAGCATGGCCAGAAGCGCGACGGCAGTAGCGCCCAACAGGCCCATGAGTGCGCTTCGATACCGGTCCGCGGCTGCTTGATGGCCTGCGCTCGCGAGCTCCGCCGAGGGTGGCACGGATGGCAGCGTGGCGAACCATAGCATCAACGCATAATTCAGGATCGGCACGAAGAACCCTGCACACCAGGCGGGAGAGCGGCCCGCATCCACGGCGCGCCGCATCATCATCGTCACCCCGATCCAGATGAAAGGCAGCGCCCAGAGAACCAGGGCAAAACCGAGCCAGCTCGGAATCGCCGTGACGTTCGCCGACTTTATCGAGAAGAGTGGGATCAGATAGTCCCAGGGCGTCCATACGACGTGCGCGACAAGATAGATCGCGGTCGCATCCACGACGTACTTGAGCAGCATCAAGCTGATTCCCGCCACGAGGTAGACGCGACGGTTGACCCTGCCGTGCAATCCGAACAGGGTCCGCAGCACTAGCTACAGCCTTCGAGCCACTTTACCTCTGGAAGGCGTCCGCCGCGAAACATCGTCACGCGCTTGCCATCCGTCTCGAAGACGAGCGCCTTTCCGGCGCGGGCGCTGTCGCCCAGCACGGTCATGTAGTGACCGCCCTCGATGTACTTGTGCGGCTCGACCTTCACTTCGTCCCCGTAGATGCTCTTTATGCGGTCTTCGGTGTCGCCGACCTTCGCGCCATCCTCGGTGGTGACAGATCCGGTATCGACGTCGATGCGCGCGATCTTGCCCTTCACCACCATCACGCTCACTCCCTCGGGTATGCCCGCGCCCACCGCCGGGAATACGAAGTCGCACTGTGGATTCATGGTCGGGTTCTCGTTGAGAAGCCCCATGTTGACCGCGTCGTCCAGGTTCATGCCGATCAGGATCTGTCCGAGTCCCTCTTCGCTGAGCGCGAGATCGCTGACGCTGTCGCGCGCGGCTCCGTTCGGTCCGCTTCGGCCCTTCACCGCCTTGTCGTCATTTCTGCTGCACGCAGACGCAAGCAAAGCGAGAACCGTGATGACCGCGATTGAGCCCAGTATCCGCCGCTGTCTGTTCATTATCGTCCTCCGCCGCCGGCCGCGTGGCCGAAGCGCCGAATAATTAAGTACCCACCTGATGGAATTTCTCCTGATAGCGCTCGATCGATTCGTTGATGACCTTCGCGGCCACTTCACTCTTCTCCCAACCGACTATCTCCACGCGCTTCCCCTCGAGGTCCTTGTAGATATGGAAGAAATGCTCCACTTCCTTCAAATAGTGCTGAGAAAGATCGGCAATATCGAAATACTCGTGGTAGTACGGATCGTGGCACGGCACCGCGAGAATCTTGTCGTCGGGCTCACCGCGGTCCCGCATCCTGAGCACGCCCAGCGGGCGGCAGTCGATCTGGCACCCGGGAAAAGTGGGCTCGTTGATGCGGACGAGGATGTCCAGCGGGTCGCCATCCTCGTGCAACGTGCGGGGAATGAGTCCGTAGTCGCCAGGATAGTGAACCGCGGAATAAAGAACCCGGTCCAGACGAATCATTCCCGTCGCTTTGTCCAGCTCGTACTTGTTCCTGCTGCCGCGCGGAATTTCGATCACCGCCGTCACGTTGTCGGGTGGATGCAACCCGGCCGGCAGATCGTGCCATGGGTTGATCACGTGGTCACACGCTCCATGGTGCCCTTGTACTTCATCGGGTCTTCGTCAACGCCAAAATTGTGATCGGCCAGCTCGGCCACGCGCTCCATCTGGGCGGTCGAGAGGTCCGGCTTGTCCGACGCCGCGGCGAATTCCCGCAGCTGCTCCAGGTCGTAGATGTTGGGCAGCGTTGTAACCACTCGCGGCTCGGCGAGCAGCCATTTGAGCGCCGCCTGCCCCAGGGCCATCTCGGTTGTCAGAAAATCGAGCGTGCGAATCTTCTTCAGGCCATTGGTGAGCCAGGAGCGCGGACGGTGCCGCCGGTGGTCGTTGGCCGGGAACACGGTGTCTTCGGCGTATTTCCCCTCGAGCATTCCGGACGCGTGCGTGACGCGGATGTTGAAGCAGCAGTTGGGGGCGAATTCCCTGGCCGCTTCTATCATCGCGGTTCCGGGATGCTGCTCGAGCACGTTCCAGATCATTTGAATCGTCCCGATGTCGCTCTCCCGCTCGCACAGCTCCACCGCCTCGTACAGCCACCCTATCGCGGGGCCGAAGGCAGCACCCCAGACGCCGATCAGCCCTTCGTCCTTCATCTCGCGAAGCGCCCGCCAGATCGCAGGGTCGCGTACGTGCTCGATCTTGATGTTGTGAAGCTGGAGCACATCGACGTGGTCCGTCTCGAGTCGCTCGAGACACTTGTCGAGCGCGAAGCGCATGTAGTCGCGATCGAACTTTTGCGGCAGCTCGCTCTGTCCGCGGCGTGCCGACTGGGCGGCGGGATCATAGATGTCGTATCCGATCTTCGTCGAGTACAGCACGTCGCCCCGCTTTCCGCGGAACGCACGCGCCAACTGCTTCTCGCCGCGACCATTGCCGTAGGTGTCGGCGGTGTCGAAGAAGTTGATGCCGAAATCCGAGTGGGCCGCGCGCAGCATCTCGACCGCTTCGTCGTCGGTCTTCTCGCCCCACCAGCCGGTGGAGAGGGTCCAGGTGCCGAAGCCGACCTCGCTCGCCTTGAGGTCGGTCCCGGGGAACATCCTATAGCGCATTTTCAGGTAATTCGTGGGGAAGCGTACAACTTAACCGCGCGGGGACGAGCGCGCCCGCCGCTCCGGGCTGGGGACTCCCTTCGCAGGCAAACAGCCAACTGCGTTCGCCAAACGATTATTTCAGTTTGCCAATCCAGTCGACAATCGCGGGCGTCAGCTCGGGAACGACGGGAATCGTCGGATCAACGTAAAGCTTCATCTGCACCATGCGGTCATCGGTGTTGGCCGCTCTGAAAACGTGGTTGGCGGCTGGAATCAGCACCAGTTTCGCTGCTGGCTGCGCCGCTTTGAGAGCGCGCGCGTCTGCCTCGCTGATTTGAATATCTCGTCCGCCCTGGACGATCAGCACCGGAACTTTGACTCTCGCGATCTCGGCGGCCGGATCGTACTTCACCCAGCTCTGCATGAATTTGCGATTCGTCGGCTGCAGCAACGACCTGAGGCCAGGGTGAACATCTCCCGGATCCTCGCCGCGCAGGTACCGGGCTGCTGCCGAGTCCCATTTTACGATTTCGGCGGGCGGAAGCTGCTTGGAGATTTGCTCCCGCAGTACCGGCATGATCGGCCTGCCCGCCCCCGCCATCATCACGATTCCAGCCGCGGGCGCGCCGCGATTCACCGCTTGAAGAACCAGCTCCGCGCCCTCGCTGTGTCCGATCAGAATGACTTTCGAGAACCTCCGGTCGGCGACAAGGTTTCTCGCGCCCGCGATTGCATCGGCGATGAAATCGTCGATCGAGGTAGAGGGCAGATCCACTTTCTGGAGATTGTCGCCGATCACTCGCTTGTCGTAGCGCACGGACGCGATGCCGGCGTTGGCCAGCTGCCAGGCGAGGATGGCGTAGAGATTCGAGTTATTCTGCGCCCTCAACGCGCCGGCGGAATTGCCATTCCGGTCCGTGGGTCCGGAGCCGGCCACGATCAACGCGACCGGGATCTTGCGGCTTTTCTTGACGGGGAGCGTAAGCGTGCCGGGCAGTGTCAGCGTCCCGCTTTGAATCGTGAACGGCGTCTCGATCACTGTTTTTGGCGGAACGGTGTCGATCGCTGCCGCCGTCGCGGCTTGAGGTCGACCGCCGACTGCGCCCGCTGTCTGACCCCAGGCCGGGCCCACCGGGATCGAGCCGAGCGAAAGCACGGCAAATGACGAGAGCAAAAAGAAGCGGAGGGATTTCATGGACCTTTGAGAATGAGTTCGATTGTCGCGCGCACAAGCTCTACCTGACAAACTGCCTTAGCTGGCGGGGCTTGCCGTGGACTGCTCCCGTTTCCATTCGACATAGGAGTAGACGAACACTGACGACGTGGCGATAAGCACGACTGCAATGAGGACTACGTGGACCCACTGTGCCCACAGCAACGCCGTTATGGTGATGAGGAGCCCGCCTGCAACGAACACTCGTCCGCCAAAGCGGTGCGTTTTCTCCCAGACGCGGTCGCTCGAGAGCGTCCACGGAGTCCTGATCCCCACAAACCAATTCGGCCGCGCGCGCGGAAGCAGATTCCCGATCACGATCAGGAGAATTCCAACCCCGAACGGAACGACACGCTGCATCGGAGCGGGATGACCCAGCGCCGCTCGAAGGAGAAGAATGTGCATTCCGAGCAGGAACAGCATCAGTGAGCCGATGATGGCCTCGAACGCGCCGCCGAACTTGGCGTAGTTCGCTCCCCGTGGATCGATCGCGGGCAGGATCCGCACGAGCGCCCACATTCCAAGGAGGATCACGGGGGTTAGCCACGCACCAAAGGCACGGCTGCTCCAGGAATCCGGCTGTGCGTCCATTCCGTTCCAGTGCGTTGGGACCATCTCGGGAAGCCTTGGATAGACGATCGCCGAAGCGACGAACGCGGCGACGACGATGAGCAATGGAATCCATTTACGCATTCGATCTCCCCGGGCGAAGCCACTTGATGAGATTCTCGACCACTTCCTGAAACACAGTCGTGTTCAGCTCGTACACGATGTGTTGTCCGTTCCGCTCGGCCAGGATCAGCTCCGCGTCCTTGAGTACGCTCAGGTGACGCGAGATGGTCGCCCAGCTGGTGCTGAACTTTTCGGCGATCTCCCCGGATGTGCGCGGTCCTGAGCGAAGCAGCTCGAGGATTTCCCGCCGGGTGGGATCAGATAGTGCGCGAAAAACGTCGCTCATGGTTAGTTAGTTAATTAGCCAAGCGTCTAATTATACCAGGCCGTCGATTCCGTCAAGTATCATCCCGAGTCACAGCTTGCTGGCGGCTTCGGTCGCGAAGTAGGACACGATGAAATCCGCGCCAGCGCGGCGGATGCCGAGCAGCGATTCCATCATCACCCGCTCCTTTTCTATCCACCCGCGCTCGGCCGCGGCGCAGATCATCGCGTATTCGCCGCTCACCTGGTAGGCGGCGACCGGATAGCCCGTCTCGGCCTTCACCCTCGAGACGATGTCGAGGTACGGACCGGCCGGCTTCACCATTACCGCGTCGGCGCCTTCCTGGATGTCGGCGAGGACCTCGCGCATGGCTTCCTGCGCGTTGCCGGGATCCATCTGGTAGCCGCGGCGGTCTCCGGTCTGAGGCGCGGACTCGGCGGCTTCGCGAAATGGACCGTAATACGCCGACGCGTACTTCGCCGCATAGCTGAGGATGGAGGTGTCGATAAACCCCGCAGCGTCGAGCGACGCACGAATAGCCCGGACGCGGCCATCCATCATGTCGCTGGGCGCAACGATGTCCGCTCCGGCGCGCGCGTGCGAGAGCGCGGCGCGCGACAGCAGCTCGAGCGTCGCGTCGTTGTCGACCTCGCCGTCCTTCAGAACTCCGCAGTGGCCATGGTCCGTGTACTCGCACATGCAGACGTCCGTGATGACGACCAGCTCGGGAATCTCCTTCTTGAGCGCGCGAACTCCCATCTGCACCGCGCCCTTCTCATCCCATGCTGTCGAGCCAGTCGCGTCTTTCGTCTCGGGCACGCCGAAGAGGATGATGCCGCCGACCTTCGCCTTCGCCGCCGCTTCCGCGTCGCGAAGCATCTCGTCGACCGAGGTCTGGTTTACGCCGGGCATTGATCCAACCGGGCGGCGAATTTTTTTCCCATCGCGCACGAAGACAGGGAGGACCAGCTGCGACGGCGCGAGGTGCGTCTCGCGGACGAGGTTTCGAAGGGCGGCGGTCCGGCGCAGGCGACGCGGACGATACTGCGGAAAGCTGGACACGCTTACTCTGGTTGCGGGGCGGGAAGTTTGGATAGTTGACGAAGCTCGACGAGGAGGCTGCTACCCCCGCGAGACCGGATTTCGGCGGCGAGCGCCTCGCCGGTTGACTCGGGAGAGCGCAGGTCGAGCACACGGGAACCACGCACAATGTGCCTGCCGCTCAGGTCCGAGAGCATACCATATAGTGTAGGTACGCCGCCAGCGTCGCTCACGAGGGCGCCGATCGGGACCTGGCACCCACCGTCGAGGGCCGCCAGGAAAGCGCGCTCGGCCCGCGTCGCCGTAGACGTCGGCTCGTGATTGAGCGGACGCAAAAGGTCTCCCATCCGGGCGTCCTCGAGCCGCGTCTGAATTGCGATTGCGCCCTGCCCAGCGGCGGGTAGCCAATCGGGCGGCTCGAGAAACGCGGTGATGCGTCGCTGTACCTCGAGCCGAATCAATCCGGCGGCGGCGAGAATTGCGGCGTGAACCGTACCGCTCTCGACCTTGCCCAGTCTGGTTGGAACGTTGCCGCGCAGCTCCGCGACCTCCAGATCGGGCCGGCGCGCCAGCAGCTGAGAGCGGCGGCGCAGGCTGGATGTCCCCACGCGAGAGCCGGCCGGCAGATCGTCCAGATTCTCGGCGCCCGTTTGCCGATTGACGACGAGCACGTCGCGCGGATCTTCCCGCTCGAGCTGCGCGATGATCTCGAGATCATCAACGGAATCCGTCGGCAGATCTTTCAGGGAATGCACCGCGCAATCGATCTTGTTCTTCGCCAGCGCGACTTCGAGCTCGCGGGTAAAAAGACCCTTCGCGCCGATCTCGCTGAGCGGTTGGTCGAGTTTCTTGTCGCCGGTGGTCTTGAACGTGATGATCTCCGACGCGATCCCACGCTCGAGCAGCGCGCTCTCGACGAGCCGCGCCTGCCGCATCGCAAGCTCGGAAGCCCTCGTGCCGATTCTCACGACGGCGGGATCTATCTCCCGCCTAGAAGGCACTGGAGACCGATGATGCGAGACCGTCGAGCGTTGATTCCTTTGCTTCCACTTTCACCTCGATTCCTGCTTCGCGCAGCGCTTCGGATGTCCGCCCCCCTATGGACGCCGCGGGAACGCGCATCGCCAGCTCTTCTCCGACGGCGTCAACATATCCCCTCACGGCAGAGGCCGAAGTGAAGGTGACGAGATCCACCTTTCCGGCTTCGATGGCTCGCGCAAGTTTTTCCGCGCCCTCGCCGTCCACGATCGAACGATACGCCTCAATCACCGTCACCTCGGCATTCATTTCCCGCAGGCCCTTCGGTAACACATCACGCGCGCCTTCGGCCGTTACATAGAGCACCTTGTTCCCAGCGACATCATCGCGCGCGCGCATCGTATCCAGCAATCCCTCGGCGACGAAGCGATTCGGAATCACGTCCACAGTTATGCCGTGCTCGAGCAGAGCGCCCGCCGTCGCTGGACCGACCGCGGCAACCTTGAGCCCGGCGAGCGCGCGCGCATCCCTGCCCCCGCCGAGGAGCTGTTCCCAGAAAATCGAGATTGCATTCTGGCTGGTGAAGATGAGCCAGTCGTAGAGCGACAGGCGGCTGATCGCCGCGCGCAGGGGCTCGAGCTCCAGGCGCACGATCTGTGTCGCCGGCATCTCGATCACGTCGGCGCCGAGCTCACCGAGCTTTTCGCTCAGTGCCGGCGCCTGCTGCGTTGCGCGCGTGACGACGATCCGCTTTCCGAACAGCGGCCGCCGCTCGAACCAGTTCAGCTCTTCGCGCAGCACGACTGACCACCCGATCACGGTGATCACCGGCGCGGTGATGTCTTGCTCCGCTGCTCTTGCCGCGAGGGTCTCGAGCGTGGCCACGACAGTGCGTTGTTTGGGATGCGTTCCCCACTGAATTGCGGCTGCGGGGATGTCGGATGGCATTCCACCCTTGATCAGCGTATCGGCGATGCTGGCGAGAGTCTTCACTCCCATGTACAAAACGAGCGTCCCGCCCGCTTTCGCGAGAGCTGTCCAGTTGGTCTGAGTGCTCGGCTTAGTGGGATCTTCGCTTCCCGTCACGAACGTCACCGATGTCGCCAGAGTGCGGTGCGTCACCGGAATTCCGGCGTAGGCAGGCGCGGCGATGCCAGCCGTTATTCCCGGAACCACCTCGAACGGAACCGAGGCGTCGTTCATAGCTTGCGCTTCCTCGCTGCCGCGGCCGAACACGAACGGGTCTCCGCCCTTGAGGCGCACGACGCGCTTTCCCTCGCGCGCGAGCTTCACGAGGAGCTCGTTGATCTCCTCCTGGGTTACCGAGTCCTTCGCCCCGCCACGCTTGCCGACGTAATAGAGCTCAGGCCTTCCAGTGGTTTTCGCGCCCGGAGGGAGCAACGCGGAATTGGCGAGCGCGTCGTACACAACGGCATCAGCCGAGTCGATGAGCTGCTTCCCTCTTACGGTGATGAGACCAGGATCACCGGGACCGGCACCCACGAGAAAAACCTTCCCTGCCGTCACCCCTTCTCCGTTCTCGCCCTTGGTCACAAGCCTACGCGCTTTGCCCACGCCTCGTACTCAACGGGAGAGATCTCCGATGGCTTGATCTCGCTTCGTCCGCCCCAGAACACGTTCGTGTACGAGATCGGAATGCCAGCTTCCTCGAGATGCCTGTCGATCGCCGCCTTGTGCTCCAGCACCAGCTGCTTCTCGGTGCCGTGCGCCACCGCCATGACGTTCACGTTCGCGAACTCGGGTCCGCCTTCGCGCCAGTATGCGTGCGTGAGTATGTGATGGCGGCCGATCTCTTTGCCCGCCTCGATCTCTCTGCCGGCCGGTACTTTCCAATGGAAAAGCGCGTTGTACCTCGTTACACGCTCCCCGCCCGCCGATGGCTTAACGTGCTCGAGGAAGGTCGAAAATCTCCCGATCACTTCGCGAGCGCTCAATGAGTGGGCGATGCGAATGAAGTCGTCGGGCGACACTCCCGCCTCTGCCGCCCGGCCGCGCCATGGATTGGGCGCGATCTCCTCGACTTTGAATTCGCGCTTGAGCGCGGTGAGCACGCGCCACTCCAGCGGGGACAGCTCCACGATGTTGGTGTCGAGGACGCGTCCCGGCTCATCGCTTCTCGACCCCGGCTCCATGCCGCGACGACGCACGTGCCCGACACCGAGCGCGAACAGGCGCTTGGCCGGCATCATTCGGAACGCGTCTGCGCCGACCTTCCCCGCCAGGAACTCGCAGTGCCGCCGCATCGAGAATCCCTGCGGCACTTTGAGCGTCGTCCACAACCTGTAGATCGAGCCCGGAGTCTCAGCATCGGTCGAGCGAATCACCACGTGCCCCGAGAATGGATCCTCTCTCACCATGTAGTTGAAGGCGGGGTCGAGATTGTCCGCGTCAACGCGCCACGCGACGAGCGCGCCGGGCGCAAGGTTCGTCGCCATTAGCGTCTGCCTGATACGCCTGACGACTCCGGCGGACAGCATTGCGCGCAAGCGCTCGATGACCAAGTCCTCGGAGAGATCGGTCGCCAGCCCAACAGCGGCGAACGGCTCCTCGACGAAGCCGGAGATGCGATCCTCCGATACCGCGAGGATGCGCGCGTTGACGGGATCTGAGATCTCCGTCGGAATCGGGGGTGATGCGAACAGGTTGGCCGACATTATTTCCCTCGCACGCGCTTGCGCCGCAGATAGATGCTCAGCGCGTATGCCGCGTAGATGCCGAGCGCGATCGTGTAGGCGGCGTGAAAGTAGGATGATGTCTCAGGCATCGTGTTCAGCTCTCGCGGCGGCTGCATCCCGCTCCACAGCATAGTTATAGCGCGCGCGCACGAAAGCGAAATAGAGGAGCGTGAACGACACCAGCGAAATCATCAGCGTTATCAGCATTCCAATCGGAAGCGACGGCGCGCTCGGCTTTCCGACGATCGGCATTGGGTGCATCGTGGCGAAGAGGTAAACGCTCAGGTGGATGAACGGAATGAGGAGCGCTCCAAGGATGCCGAGGACCGCCGAATAGCGGGCGCGAAGCTCCGGCGATTCGATTGCGCCGCGCAGAACGATATATGAGACGTAGATGAACCACAGAAAGAGCGTCGAGACGAGGCGCACGTCCCACCAGGCCCAGAAAGTCCCCCAGATCGGTTTCGCCCAAAGCGGCCCGGTGATCAGCACCACGGTGGTGAAGACTACACCGACTTCAGCGGAGCTTTCGGCGAAGCGGTCGAGGCGCGGGTCGCGGAGCCAGAGATAGACGCCGCTAGCGACCGCCACCAGGAAGAATGCGAGAAACGCGACCCACGCCGCCGGAACGTGAATGTAGAAAATCTTTTGCGCCGCTCCCTGCCTTGCCTCGAGCGTGGTGAAGAACACCGCCCGAATGAATGTGCCGATCACCGCCGCGCCGGCGAGGGTGGAAAGCCAGGAGATCTTCATGTCGATGTGAGGGGCATTTCGCGCGATTTGTCGGCGACGATATGCCACCGACACAACAATTTAAGCGACGCTTCAGACCTCTGCCTGCTGGCAACTTTCCTTGAAACTGCAGCAGTTGCTCTAGTCTTCAACCGTAAAAGGGTACGCCAGAGTGCATGCCGCCACGAACACAATGTCGAACGCCAAAAGCAGCTTGAGCCACGCCCCCACCTCGATGACAGGCCGTCCGCTCAATAGCTTCGCCGTCGCCTGCGCCGCGGCGATCACGATCGGCACGAAGAAAGGAAGCGCGAGCATCGGTAGCAGCAGCTCCGCGAGCCGCGTGTTGACGGCCATCGCGCTGAACAGCGTTCCGACGGCGACCAGGCCAATTGCGGCGAGAATGGCAATCGCGATCAGCGGGCCGGCTACGGCGCCCAACCGCAGATTGTAGAAGAGTGCCAGCGCCGGGATCGCGATCGCCTGCACCGCGCCCACGAAAATGAGATTCGCAATCGCTTTTCCGAGGAAAATCGCCTCCCTGCTCGCCGGCGACGCCAGCAATCCGTCGATGGCGTGATCCGCCGTCTCAACCCCGAACGAGCGATGCAGCCCGAGCAATCCGGAAAAGGTGAAGATGACCCACAGCACTCCGGGCGCGAGGTCCGTAGCGGTCACCGCCGTTGGATCCCACGCGTAGTAAAAAATGACGAGCCCGAGCAGCGCGAACACCACGGCCGAGAAGAACGCGGAGCGCGTACGGAATTCGATCGAGAGGTCCTTGCGGGCGATGAGCCACGCCGCGGAGAGAATGTCAGCCATTCGCCGCCAGCGCCTCGCGGTATGTGGCTGCATAGGAGCCGGCGTCGATGCGGTCGGCGGAATCGTAGCGCAGGAACTTCCCGCGCTGCATCACCGCCGCGTGCGTCGCGAGCGAGAGCCCTTCGGCGAGATTGTGCGTCACCACAATGATCGCGGTCCCGGCCGAGCGCAGCTCACCGAGAAGCGCCGTGAGAGCGCGGGCGCCGCTTTCGTCGAGGCCGCTGTACGGCTCGTCGGCCAGCACGAGCTGCGGCGAATGCACCATCGCACGCGCGATCGACACCCGTTGCTGCATGCCGCGGCTCAGTGAGCGGATCGGAGTATCCGCCCGCTCCAGCATCGACATGCGTCGCAGCGAGTCCTCGACGCGAGCGCGGGAATCGCGGATACCATATAGTTGGGCGGTAAATGAGACGTTCTCGCGTGGCGAAAGGGCTTCGTAGAGCATGGTGTGGTGCGAGATGAGTCCGATCCGGGACCGGGCCAACGGTCCGCCGGGGAGCGGAATGCCCGCGACGCGCGCGCTCCCGGACGTCGGCTTGAGCAGTCCCGCAAGCACGCGAAGAAGCGTCGTCTTCCCCGCCCCGTTTGGTCCGAAAAGCGCCAGACACTTGCCCGGCGCGAGCGAAAACGTCACTCCGGCGACGGCTCGTCTGGATCCGAATTCGCGGGCGAGCTCCGCCACCTCGACTATCGGGGGGGCTGACGCGCCAGTAGAGATTGCAGAGGGCATTCGCCTAGAACTTGCCACTCTGGCGAGCGCGGCGCAAAACGCTATATCCTTGCGACTCCGCCAACTCGGCGGCTAACAACCACTTCGCGCCAATGACTGACATCGACGTCCTTCTAACGGAAACACGGAAGTTCGAGCCTCCCCCGGAGTTCAGGCTCGCGGCCAACGTCCCGTCGCCCGACATCTACGAGGAAGCCGCCCGTGACCCCGAGAAGTTCTGGGCCGAGCAGGCGCGACAGCTGGAGTGGATCAAGCCGTGGAAGACGGTTCTCGACTGGAAGCCTCCCCACGCGAAATGGTTTACCGGAGGAAAGCTCAACATCTCCGCCAACTGCATCGACCGCCATATCCGGGGAGCACGGAGAAACAAGGCGGCGCTCATCTGGGAAGGAGAGCCGGGTGACAGGCGGACGCTCACGTACTGGGATCTTTACCGCGAAGTCTCGAAGTTCGCCAACGTCCTCAAGAAGCTGGGGGTGCGCAAAGGGGACCGCGTGGCGATCTACCTTCCCCTCATACCCGAGGCCGCGATCTCGATGCTCGCCTGCGCCCGCATCGGCGCCATCCACTCGGTCGTGTTCGGCGGGTTTTCCCCCGAGTCGCTGAGCGACCGAATCAACGATTCCAAGGTGAAGGTGCTCATCACCGCGGACGCCGGCTATCGCCGCGGCCAGGTAATTCCCCTGAAGCGCAATTCCGACAAGGCACTGGAGACGACGCCATCCATTGAGCATGTCGTGGTGGTGCAGCGCCGGCCCGGCAGCTCTGGAGACGAAGCGTTCGCGGAAATGCGGGAAGGTCGGGACCACTGGTGGCACCGTCTAATGCAGGACGCACCGCTCACCTGCGAGCCGGAGACGATGGACGCGGAAGATGTTTTGTTCATCCTCTACACGTCGGGGACTACCGGCAAGCCAAAGGGCATCGTGCACACGACCGGCGGCTATCTCACCGGAGTCGCCGCCACGACCAGAATGGTTTTCGATCTCAAGGACGAGGATGTCTTCTGGTGCACGGCCGACATCGGCTGGGTGACCGGCCACTCGTATCTCGTCTACGGCCCGCTCGCCAACGGCGCAACGTGCATGATGTACGAGGGCGCGCCGGACTGGCCCGAGAAAGATCGGTTCTGGGACATCTGCGAGCGGCACGCCGTCACGATCCTCTACACGGCACCGACGGCGATTCGCGCGTTCATGAAGTGGGGCGACGAATATCCCGCCAAGCACGATCTGTCGCGCCTTCGCCTCCTCGGCTCCGTCGGCGAGCCGATCAATCCGGAAGCGTGGATGTGGTACCGCGAGCACATCGGCGGCAATCGCTGTCCGATAGTGGATACATGGTGGCAGACGGAGACGGGAGCAATCGTGATCTCGCCGCTGCCCGGAATCACATCCACGAAGCCAGGAAGCGCGACCAAGGCGCTGCCTGGTTACACCGCGGATCTTCTCGACTCCCTCGGTAAACGCATCGATGTCGGCGGAGGACTGCTCGCGCTCA
The DNA here is from genome assembly GCA_003134685.1 of Gemmatimonadota bacterium. GTDB lineage: Bacteria > Gemmatimonadota > Gemmatimonadetes > Gemmatimonadales > Gemmatimonadaceae > UBA4720. The sequence goes on from PLCA01000003.1 coordinate 320,534, forward strand.
CAAAACCTTTTCCGTCGATGCTGCGCACCATCTGGGGCGACGACGCCCGCTACGTCGAGACCTACTTCTCGAAGTGGCCGGGGCGTCCGGATCTGTATTTCCCGGGCGACGGCGCGAAGCGCGACAGCGATGGATATTTCTGGATCCTGGGCAGAGTGGACGATGTGCTGAACGTCGCGGGGCATCGTATCGGCACGATGGAGGTGGAGTCCGCCCTCGTCGAGCATCCGGCTGTTGCTGAAGCAGCAGTTGTGGGCAAGTCGCACGAGCTCAAGGGCCAGGCAATCGCCGCGTTCGTCACTCTTCGGGACAAGAGCAAACAGAGTCCGGCGCTGCGCGACGAGCTTAAGGAATTCGTCGCAAAAAAGATCGGCGCCTTGGCACGCCCGGACGACATTTTATTCTCCGCCGATCTTCCAAAAACACGCTCAGGGAAAATCATGCGGCGACTGTTGCGCGACATCGCCGAAGGACGCGCGCTAGGCGACGTGACGACGCTTGCGGATCCGAATGTCGTCGCCAGCCTGAAGGATCAGTACGAAGACAAGGAGGGGTGATTCCCTATCAGCTTATCGGGAGGCAGGGCGACCGCCCAATCGTAATGGCCCACAGGGGTTTAGCCGCTGCACCCGAACAAATCCCGACGCACTTTTGACCTTGGCCAGAATGTAGAAATCATTTCAGTTGACTAGTTAAGCAATGGTCGTACATTGAGGGCTTGTAGACGGCCTCAAGTCGTTTGCAGAAGACAAAAGGATCGCGCAAAATCGCGCGTAAAAAAAAGAACGGATTTGCCTCTGAAATAAGGGTGAAAACCCCGTTACAGAGACGGTCCGTTTTCGTCTTATAGGTACAGCAATCAACTGCTATTTGCGTCATTCAACAGCATTGAGAGGACCGGTTTCAGCCCTCCGGCTGGGTCACCGGCACCATCAAATTTCTTGGAGATATCGAACATGAGAGCGACCCGTACCCTGTTGGCCGCAATGGTGCTCGGAACCGCCATCGGCGCAAGCCAGGCCAGTGCACAGTGCAGCGGCAACGCCGGCACGTGTAACACCACGAATACCGCATCAGTCACCGTTGGCGCGCTGGTCAAGCTCGGAATGACCACGTCCGCGACGGCCCTGACCAATCCTACCGCTGACGATGTCGATCTAGGCCACGTCCTTGCGGATGCAGGCCCGACCTTCACGATCAAGGCGAACAGAAGCTGGACGCTGAAGATCAAGTCGCAGAACGCGGCGAGCTGGACGTACGTCGGCAGTGATGCCGGTGTGAAGCCGATCAGCGACCTTGCATGGTCGACCGCGGTTGGTGGAACCTTCGCAGCGATTACCGCAGCCGACGCGACGTTCACTTCGGGCGGGAGCTCGACGAACGGTACGGCAGCACAGGCCTTCTTCAGAACGAGCTGGACGTCTGACTTCACGAGCGCAAGCAATGCTCCAGGTACCTACAGCTTGCCGATCGTTTTCACCCTGACGGCTCCGTAACTGATGCTTAATTCTCGCTCGCGCTCGCCCGAAAGGGCGGGCGTTGAGCGCAGAGGGCGAGTACGGAGATCCGTACTCGCCCTTTGCGCTGTAATAGGGGTGGTGGTCTCGCAGCCCGCGTCCGCGCAGCTGCTGGTAGATCCGCTCGAGGTGACCATGGTCACCGCCGCCACGACCCGCGTGTCAGCCAGCTTCTCGCTGTCGAACACGTCCAACGAGGTCGTCCAGGCGTCGATCACGCGCTCGGACTGGGACCGCGTCGAGAACGGCGACAATCGCTTTCTGCCAGCTGGCTCGAGCGGCACGTCGTGCGGCTCCATGCTCACCGTCTCGCCTCTCTCGATCCGCGTCGAGCCGCACACCTCCCGCATTGTCCGCCTCGCCGCTCAAACGGACGTGGCCGTGACGAAAGAGTGCTGGGATATCTTCTTCGTCGAGGAAGTGCCAAGGCGCGCTTCGGCAAAGGGCAACTCGCTCCAGTACATCTTCCGGACCGGCGTGAAAGTCTACGTCGCGCCTCCCGGGCTCTCGCGCGATGGAGCGGTCGAGAACATGGCCGTCGAAGACGTCCCGGTTACCCCGGCGACCTCGTCGACGACCCCAGTCACGACCGTTGCGCGTGCTCCAGTGGCAACCAAGCGCCAGATCTCCGTGCGCTTCCACAACACCGGCGGGATGCATCTGGTCGCCAAGGGACGTTTGGAGTTTCGACGTCTCGACAACTCGCTCGCGATGCAGGTCCCGATCACGGAATTCCCGACACTACCTGGCGCGACCCGCAAAGTGATGGTCGATGTTCCGTCCGGGCTGGCTCCCGGAGATTACGTCGTACTCGCACTCATCGATTTCGGCGGCGCGGAGCTCGTTGCCGGCCAGATCGATTTCCAGGCGAAGTAACGTGTCTACGCTCAAGCGGAAGCTATTCAGCGGCAGCACCAGCGCGGCGATCTCGCTGTCGCTGGCTCTGCTCGCGTCTCCGCTGGCGGCGCAGAACCCGGTTACGTCGCTCACTCTGGCCGGCCAGGTGATCACGTTCCCCGCGCCGACAGCCGCCGATTACATCGCCGGCTTCGTCAATTCGGCGACTGGCGTCACGTTCACTATCAACGCGACCAGCGGCAATCAGTCGCATACGACCACGGTCCTGATTCGGGCGACTTCGGCGAATCTGGGTGGCGGCAAGGTACTGGCCGATCTGCAGTGGCGCCGATCCGATCTGGCGACATGGAACAGCATCACTTCCGTCAATGCTGCGGTCGAGGCGCGCACAGTGGTCCGGAATGGAACGAACGATCCGTGGAATAACGTGATCTTCTTCCGCCTGATACTCCGTTGGGCCACCGATCCGCCAGCTACCTACTCGGGGAACTACTCGATCACGCTCTCGCAGACGGTCCCGTGATCGCGCACGTCCGCGGCGTAGTTGTCGCTGCATTCGCTTTCGTCGTTTCGGGCGTCCTCTCGACGGTTACGGCGCAATCGGCTTCCGCTCCGGCGCCAGGGGTTGGAGTCCGTGCCACATCACTGATCATGGAGAATGGCTCAAGATCCGACTCGGCGAGCGACGTCGAGATCACGCTCCCGTCCGTCACAGCGTCTGGCGCGCCTCGCAGCTACCAGGTCGTTTCCATCCCAGTTCCAGACGCTTTTGCACGCGTCATGAAACTGGACGTCGAGGTCATACCGCACGGAGACTTTGTCGTCCTTGGCCCCCGCACACGCTCGCTTGCCAGCACCAGCAGAGGCCGAGTGGGGGTAACGATCGGGATTCCGGCCAGCGCGCTGGCGGGACGGCTCGTGGCCGCGGAAGCACGCTTCTCCTCCCCAGCCTCGGCCACGCTCGTTGTGCCGATCGAGATAGATGTCAACCTCGTCCGCCAGATCCTTCTTCGTCCAGGATCTGCCGCGATCAACGCGCAGGCCGGCAACGACGTGATCCTGCCGTTCGAGATCGCCAACACTGGAAACGCCCTCGAGACTGTTCAGGCTGAGCTCACACTTCCGGTCGGATGGGCATTGCGAGAGGTGCATCAGGCGCCAATCATGATCAGCCCGGGTCAAACGATAAAGCGCCGCGTCAGGCTCGCGATTCCCGCGCTCTCCAGCACCGGTTCGTCGTTCGTTCGCATCGACCTCAGCGAAAAGGGCGAGGCCCTGGACTCCAAGACAATGAGGGTGGAAGTGTTCAACTCGGGCTCGATTGGCAGCCAGGCGGGACCTCTCGTCACATCGGCATTCTCGCACGCCGCCGACGAGAACCGACGCCCGAATAGTCTGTTCACACTGAGCGCCGTCGGCGCGCTTTACGATTCAGTCCGCATCGACGCCAGAATGTCGTCGGGTTCCGCGATCGGTGGTGCAGCCAGCAATGCTTTCGCTCGAATCGGGTCCTACCAGTCATCAGCGTCGGTCGTGCTGTCCGCTCCTTCTGGTCAGCTGAGCCTCGGCAATACCGGTACGTCGTTCTCCGATCTCACCGGCCTCTATCCATACGGCCAGGGTGCGCTCGTGCACGTGCAGAACGCGAAGTGGAATCTCACGAGCATGGGCGCGCTGTCCATGGCGGCTCAGGGATCGACTGAGCGCAAGCCGATGCTCGGGTTGCGCGGCGAGCGGAGCTTCGGCGACTTACTTCTGAACAGCTCCATTACTCACCTCGCGGATGCCGGACTGTCGCCGCGCCGCCTGGACGCGTTCGGCGTCGGTGCCGCGGTGCCGACCCTCTTCGGCAGCACGCTCAAGGCTGAAGTCGCCGAGCGCCGGTTCCTTGGCGGAAGCGGAATCGGCTGGTCGAGCGAGCTGGTGCGGACGGACGCGGACAACACCGAGCAGCTGCGCCTGACTCATGCGCCTGGTGGAAGCGATGCTTACGCGCGCGCCACGAACGAGATGGTGGCCAACGTGTCGGAGCGGCTGACTTCGCGCGCGACGCTGAGCGGGAGTGCCTGGCGCACGACGGACGTGACTTCAGTATTCACCGGTATCAAGTCGAATGGGTTTTCAGTGCGACCGCAGTACGCGATCCGGGAAGCCACGACGATCGCGATCGAGATGCGCTCCTACCTCTTCGACGCGACCTCGCGTCCGGGAGTGTCCAACGCCGGCGGCGGGTTTGGAACCGAGGAACAGCAGCTTGGGATAAGCTTCAGCAGCTACCTGCGTCAGTATTACCTGAACAGCTCGGCGTATCTCGGCACCGTCACCCGCACGGTCACTCCGACGGGCGAGGCGACGCTGAGCAGCCGCACGCCGAGAAACTCCTGGGCGACCAATGCAGGGTGGTCGGGACCGGGTGGCCTCGTCGAGCTGCAGACACGCATCGAGCAAACGCGCGACGCAGGCGGCTTTGTCAATCAGCAGAGCATGATCGGCGTTCGGGGTCAGCAGGTGGTCCTCCCATGGTTTGGCGGCATCCGGGGCGAGGGTGAGCTGCAACGCGTCAATGGATTCGGTGGTGACAACACCGCCATCATCCGGGCGGGGCTCGCCATTCCTCTGATCAACGGCTTTGCCCTCAAGATCGATGCCGAGCGCAACTCCATATTCCACTCGGTCAGTGGCCGCGTGCCGTGGATTTTCGGCGCGCGCTTCGAGCATTCGATGACGATGCCAATGCTACGCACTCCTGGAACTTCGGGATACGTGTACGAGGATCTAAACGGGAATCAGCGTCGCGACAGCGGTGAGCCCGGCGTCGCCGGCGCAATGGTCAGACGTGGCTCCGAAACGGCGGTAGCCGACGCCAGCGGCAAGTATAGAGTGAGTGGCGATCAGACAAAACCGGTCACGATCGACGAAGCATCGCTTCCCGACGGATGGGCACCGAGTGGCCCGTCTATCGGTGATCTAAGCGTGACGTTGTCAACGTCGGCCGAAGTCGAGCTAGTCGTCGCGCCACGGTCGGGCCTTTCGGCGGTGGTGGTCGATCTGAGCAAAGCGCACGTCGTCGCGCGCGACAGCGCAGGTCGCGAGTGGGCGGCCACAATGACGGGACCCACGACCGCCACGTTCGAGTCGCTACCGGTAGGAACTTACAAGCTCGATTTCGATCTCTCGGAGTTGAGCGAGCCGCTCGTGCCGCGCACTCCACTGCCGTTGCTGGTTGTGAGCGGGAAAGATTCGAAGTCGATCACTGTCACGCTGGATCCACGTCCGATTCGGATGTGGAACGGCACCGGCACGCAGGGCAGCGGCACACAGAAGAACAGCGCGCCGCCGAGCGACAAGAGCTCGAAGCCGACCGTCAATCCGAGTGGCTCATGAACGGCGTGACGAGACCGTGGGCTCGGACGACTCTTGGAGCGCTCCTGTTCGCGAGCAGCTCGCTGCTCGCGGCGTGTCTCAAGTCCACTGAACCGCAAGCGTCGCTGCTGGATCTCAACGGTTCGTGGAACTACGCCGGAGTCCAGACGAGCCCCGTGCGCGAGACTCTCACCGGAACGCTGACGATCTCACGTGAATCGGGGATGAGCTTTCAAGGAAACCTCGTTCTTCAGAGCGTGGATGAACGAACCGGTCAGCCCAGAAGCCTTAATGGTGTCGTAAGTGGCACCGAGAGCGGAGTTGACGTCATCGACTTCGATGCGGACGTCGAGTCGCCTGCGCGCAGGCATGTGGGTCGGATCGTAGCGGACACAATTACCGGGACCTGGATCGGCTCCTCACCAGATGGGACCACGTCTTCCGGAACCTTTAGAGTTGAACGGGAGACGAAATGAGAAGATCGGCTGGATTCGGCATAACGCTAATAGCCATGCTGATCGGTGCGTCGGCGCAGCCCGGCGCCGCAGGCGCTCAGTGCAATGCGTCTGGCGCCGGTGGCACCTGCAATCAGGCAGGCAGCGTAACCATGACTGCTGGTCGCGTGGTGAGACTCCAGATGACAGCGGCCTCGACCGCGCTCACACCACCGACGCCAACCGATTTCGATGCGGGCTTCAACGCCACAACGGGACCGACCCTGACCATCAGCTCCAACGCCGCTTGGACCCTCCACATTCGCTCCGCGGCGACGTTCTGGACCGCCACGAACACATCACCCGGCGCTCCGGCGCGCACGACAAAACCCGCGGCGGATCTCAAGTGGAGCACCGCGTCGAACGGGACGTTCAACGGGCTCACGACCAGCGACGTAAACCTCGTCACGGGTGTTGCGACCGCGAGCAGCGTAACCACGCTGTTCTTCCAGACGCTTTACAGCTGGACGCTGGACACCCCCGGCAACTACAGCCTAGCGGTCGTTCTGACGCTGACATCCCCCTAGCGCAAGGCGACCAAGCGGTACCCCGCTCAATGGCGACGAAATCGCGCAACGCTGTGGACAGATTCCTTGGTGTCAAGCGCACCCAAACGGCGTTAAGAGTCATGACGATAAAGTCACGTTGGGTTAACGAGAAAATCATGCAATACAGGCACTTACCGGAAACGGAGGGCGCTAGAACGGTTGCAGAAGGAGTCCTGCGGAGTCCTTCTTATGCAAGGGGCGATTGAGCCACTTGCATCATCCAACCGCTGCAGGAGAATACCGATGTCACGCAACAAAAAGGGGTTTACCCTTATTGAGCTTTTGATCGTAGTCGTCATCATCGGCATTCTTGCCGCGATCGCGATTCCGAAGTTTGCGAACACGAAGGACAAGGCGTACGTCGCCGCGATGAAGTCTGACCTTCGCAACATGGCTACCTACGAAGAGCAGTACGCCGCCGACAACAACGGCGCGTATTTCGGTGGAACCGCCACCAGCCTGGCTCCTCTGCAGGGTTTCAGCCCGTCGCAGAACGTGACGGTCGTCATCGTGAACGTCGCCGGCCCGCCGGGTTCATGGAGCGGCACTGCCACGCACTCGCAGTCCGCCAAGGTTTGCAGCATGGCCAACGGTGTGATCGCCTGCGTGTAATGAATCTCTAGAGCTTCGGCGCAAGTCGTAGCTTCGCAGAAGGAAAGAGCCCGGGAGAATCCCGGGCTCTTTTTGCATCCCGGGCCTAGGAAAGAGAGAACCTGGATGTTCCCAGAACTCCCTTATTGCATTCTGAGGTGTGCTGATAGGTTTTGCGGCGCGGCCGGTTCTGATCAGGGCGCGCACAAGGCGCAATTGGCGGCCTGGCAAGACCTATCGTCTGGTACGCTCCGTGCCTAACATCAGGTGCATATCCAACCGACGGACAGCTAAATGCCCCTTCGAAATCTGTTTCCTGAATCGATCTTCGGCCGCAAGCTGAATCCGAACGCCGAGAGGCGGCTGCGCCTGTCACAGGCCCGAGCCGAAGAGACGATTATTCGTGGTCACGTCGACAACGCGCTGATGTTCGTCGACACCCTGGCGGAAGATCTCTCGTTCGACCGGGCGATCGACACCTATATTCGCGTGATGGGGATCCCCGAGCCGCTGGCGAGCACGGTGGCGACTCGGGCGCTGGTGCATCTGGGCCGGGATCTGGTGCCATTCCGGCGTCGTATGCAACGCGAAGGTGAGGACGTCGCCGCCGAGAAGCCGCGGTTACGGCTCGATGAGGCGTCCCGCTCTCAAGACATCAAGAGAGGGGCGTAGAGACATCGGCGGGGGCAGGGTTTTGGATTGCACTCACTTGACGGAGGCATAGCCCCGCTCGTTGTCAGCCGGTTTCCGGCCCTGCCCCTCGCGCCTCCCTCAAATCAGCGATGCTGGCGACAAGTATCAGCGTCACAATGCAGGCAGAAGTGACGCACCAGATGCAGATGGCGTGGATGACCCCGAGCTCCAGGTACGTCAGCCACGCCGAGAACAGCACGCCTACAGCTGCTTCGGCCACGAGCACGAGCGAGATAGCGGGCTCGCCTTCAAAGCGAGGGAGTGTCCCGGCCAGCGCGACCAGGAAGACGTCGAGGTAGAAGAGCAGCCCCCAGACGGCGACCGGCAGCCCCAGAAATCTCGACCACTTGCTCGTGTTCACGGTTTCGCACGAGCCGATCGTGCAGCTCAGCTCTCCGATGACGCCAAGCTTGTAGAGAGTGAGGTAGAGACTGATGAAGATCCCGGCCAGCGCCAGCGCGGCCACGATCATCCGCTTCGTCACTTCTTCGTCGCTGGTGCCGCCGGGCCGCCCGTCGCGACCGGAGTGGTCGTGGTTCTCGCGGCCGAATCGACGATCTCTTTCATGTGATCGTAGGAGGGCATCCCGGGATACATCTTGTTCCCGATGAAGAACGTCGGTGTGGAGTACACGCCACGTCTCAGGCCTTCGGCGAGATTGGCGCTGATGCGCTTCTGGTATTTGCGCGCGTCGTAGCAGCTCTCCCACTTTGCGACGTCCAAGCCCACCTCGCCGGCGTAGCGCTTGAAGAATGGCTTCGGAGCGTCGGTCGCCTCGCCATTCCACTCGTCCTGCCCTTGAAAGATCCGGTCATGCATCGGCCAGAACTTTCCCTGCTCATCGGCGCACGCTGCGGCGTTTGACGCCGGCAGCGTGTTGCGGTGCTGGGTGATCGGAAAATCGTAATAAGTAAGGTTAGCGAGCCCTGGCTCGATAATCCTGGTCCGCACGTCAGGCTCCGTAATCGTCGCGAAGCCGCCACACGATGGGCACTCGAAATCGGCGAATTCGACAATCCTTACCGGGGCATCGACCTTGCCTATCAGGTAGCCCTGAGCGGGGCCGGCGTTGGTCGTGTCGACTACATCATTTGCGGCAACCGAGCTGGACTTGGGCTTACTCGCGACGTATCCGAGCGCGGCGACGCCGACGAGAGCGATGAGGCCGAGCACCCAGAGGAAGGGTTTTGGCCGACTTGATGCACGGGCCTCCCTGACGATCTTTTTCGGGGGTACGTTCCTGTCTCTGGGTGGTTCGTTGTTTGGAGGCATCTTCCGTGGTCGATTTCGTGCGTTGAGTGCGTTGTGACGCGAAAGCTAAGAGAGGGGTATAGAGATGCAAGCTGATGTCCTGAGGGCTCCGGTCGGTCCGGGAGCGATGCACGTCGAGCGGTACGGGCATGGCGGCACCGCCGTCATTCTTCTGCACGGATTCGGAACGTGCAACTTTCTGTGGCGCGCCATCGCTCCCGCCATCACCGCCGCGGGGCACACGGCGTACTCGGTGGATCTGCTCGGGCACGGACAGTCCGACCGGCCCCTGGACGCCGACTTCGGGATAGCGGCGCAGGCGGAGTATCTCGATGCCGCGATGACGGTGCTGCGCGTTTCGCGCGCGGTCGTCGTCGGCGTCGACCTCGGCGGTGACGTGGCCATGAAGCTGGCAGCGAATCGTCCCGACCGCGTCGAAAAGCTGGTTCTGATCAACACGCCCGCGTTCGAGGAGCTGCCCGCGAAGGAGATCACCCAGATGCAGCGGCGCACGGCGCGCTTCGCGTTCAGTCTCACGCGCGGTGTGATGGGCGCTGCCCCGCTCCTCGAGGGAGTGCTCAAGGGGAGTGTGGCTGATCAGGAGCACATGCCGATGAAGCTCATCGCCCGATATCTCGCTCCTTTCGTCGGAAAGGATGGCGCGAAGCACCTGCTGACCCTGGCGAGCGCGGTCAACAAGGCTGATCTGGACGAGGACGAATACGGGGAGATCAAGGCGCCGACGCTCATCATCTGGGGCGACGAGGACAAATGGGTCGAGCCAAAGCTGGCGGACAGGCTGGTCAACGCCATCCCGGAAGCCAGGCTGGTGAGGCTCGCGGGAGTCGCGCGGCTCGTTCCCGAGGAAAACCCCGAGCATCTCTCGGAATTGTTGCTCGATTTCATCAAAAGACGGGCTGCCGCATGAATCGTTCATAGTTGCTGCTCGGTTTCATCAAGAAAAGGGCTGCTGCATGAACCTTTCTTCTATGAAATGGTGTCTAAGAGAAGTAGATTGAAGCTTACGATTTCATAGACGTTTTTACTCCAACCGAATTGATGAACACTCAGAAAAACAGATTCCGGAAGGAGCCCGTCCGAGCGGCAACTCCATTTGCGGAGGCCCGGGACGAGCTGTTCCAGCAGATCATGCGCTGTGGCGTAGTCGGCTCGGCGCCCGAGGATCAGAAGGATTGGTTCGACAACACGATGGATTACCTGGCGGAGCGGTACCATGAGCTGACGCCAGCGGAAGTAGGGGAACTTCGGGTGCTGGGAGAGCGATTCGCTCAGCCTCCGAAGGTTAGACAGGCCGTTTGATCGAAGGGCGCCCGCTGGGCGCCCTTTCTTTTTTTGCGGCAGACTCAACTGCACTGGTAGTCGGCTCACCTTCGAGCGGTGATCCCCCGTCGCAGTACTACAGCTAACCGCACCCCGCCGCCAAGCCCGACCTCGAACGCCGGGACGATGCCTGACGTCTGGCCGAATGGGAGCGGGCCCTCAACCCCCAGGACGACCAGCAGGTAGGCACGCGAGCCTCCGTCGAGCCTTGAGCGGTACCGCCCCGATACGCCGGCTCCGCCGTACGGAGCCCACCGACTCTGACGGAACGGGTCGAGGCTGAATCTCGTGATCAGATCGGTCCGGCCTTCGACCCCGTGGCGGCCCACGCCGATTCCAGCGACGAGGCCGGACCGTACGTAGATCCCGGAGGGGACGCTCACTCCGAGTCCAGCCTCAACGCCGGTGGTGCGGGCGATAATGGCATCGAGCCTTCCTTCGATCTGGACCGGCTGCTGGGGGGTCTGCGAGCGTGCAGCCGCAGACACCAGGAACGTCAGGCCGAGCGTCATGTGAAGGAGCGACCGCGGGGTTGGCATCGATCGGCGTCAGGCGGCGCTCGAGCGGGTGCGTCCCCGCCAGAGCGCGATGGTGTAGTCGACGATCGATGCAGCAGAGACGACCCCGATCGCCAGGATCAGGACCCGGGTCAGCTCCGGCACGAGGATGATCGCCACCAGCGTGATCATTTGCAGGACGGTGACAATCTTGCCTAGCATTCTCGCCCTGAACACGGCAGGCCGCAGTGCTGGAATAATTTTGGCGACCAGGAACCCAACAGCCGTGGCCAAGTCGCGCGTGAGGAAGATGAAATACTGCGCGGTGGAAAGTTGGCCTTCAACGAGGTAGGTCGAAATCGCGACGAACACGAAGATCCGATCGGCGATTGGATCGAGGAGCGCACCCGCGGTGCTCTCCGATTTTTTGTGGCGGGCGATCCAGCCGTCCATGAAATCCGTCAATCCCGCGACCGCGATGAGGGCGATGCGATCCCACGGTTCCGACACGAGGACGAATGCGAGCGCCAGGATCACTCGCGACAGCGACATCGTATTTGGAAGATTGAACAGAGCGCGACGACCCATGCGAGCCAAAAGTACGACCGCGCCCGAGTGCTTGCCAGCGCGCGCAAGCGTGTCTAGCTTCGCTCGATGACCTCGCACAGGCTGCTCGGGGCGATCTACCTCGCCCTCTCGGTCGCGATGATCGCGTGGGACATCCTGATGGCGGGCAGAATCGCGAAGCTGCGGCGCATCCCGCGCGGCTTTCAGACGATTACGGGCATTGCCGGCCTGCTGATCGTTCCCGCGCTCGTCGTTGCTTACACGTCGGAATCGCTTCTGTACGGCCGCGCGATCATTCTGGTGTCATGGCTGTGGCCGTTCACCGCGCTGCTGTTCGTGGTGCAGGCAGTATACGCGCTGGGCCGGCGGCTGGTGACTCCGCTGCTCGGATTCCCCCTTCTCGTTTACAACATCATCATCGCCACTGTGGCGGTGACAAAGTTCGCCATCATGCGTGGTCATTCGCCCACGGAATTCGGTCTCGCTCTCAACGCTGCGCAGGCGAGCATGCTCGGAACGTTCTTCGGGACGCCCGCGCTCTGGAATCCCATCTACATCCAGGTTCCGATATTCGCGCCCTCGCTTCCCGCGCGGTGGGGCTTCACGCGTCTCGCCCGCGTCGCGCTGGCGGGAGCGGCGATCGCGATGACGGCGCTCGTAGTCGTGGAGCTGCCCGGCGCGTACGCAAGCATCAGAAGCTACGCGTCACACGCGAACGACCAGCTTCAGGAGCATCCCGACGGGGATTTCCGGATCGGACTCAAGATCTTTCCCGACTTGAGGAGCGGGCCGCCGCCGCTTGCGATCAAGTACGATCTCGAGCTCGCCGACACACTGGACGTCGATGCGATCAGCGTCGTCGTAGATCCGGAAGCAGCGCGCGGTGTCGCGCTGGATTCCCTGGCGCGCTCAATCGAGCAGGCGCGAGCCGACAGTACGCTCCTCATCGTCGCGCTCGGCTATCCGAAGAAGGGAGAGGAGGAATTCAAGCAGTCGCGCGAGGCCTACACGGTCGCGCGCCTCAAGGACGTCGATCGAATCGCGAGACGGCTCAAGCCGGACTATCTGATCCCCGCCGTCGATCCACTGGAGGAAGGCACGCGCATTCTCGGCGAAGCTTCTCCACAGTACTGGATCGATTACTTCACGCGAGCGTCGCGCATCGCGCACTACATATATCCGCGCATCAAGGTCAGCGTCCCGATTAGCAGCTACGGGACTCGCGACAGCACGCTGTACGTATGGGCGGCGCGACCGGGCTCGCCGATCGACGCGGTAGGGTTCTCGCTGCACGCGGGATTCGACGGCGCCACGTCTCTCGACACGCATCTTCGGGTCGCGCAGCGCTGGATGCAGCAGTTCCCCAAGCCAAAGGAACATTGGGTCTTTGCCGCCGGCGGATATCCGCTCGTGCACGGTGAGGAGAATCAGCTGCGTACGATATGGGGAGTGCTGGCGTGGGCGACCGCCCAGCTGCCGATCAAGGGGCTCGTCGTGTACGAGGGCGGGGATTACAACTCGGTTCGTGGGCTGCGGGCGGCGGGCGGGCGACTTCGGCCCGCGACCGATGCGATTCTCCGGGCGGAGAAGGGGTTGAGGCCCGGTACGCAGTAGGCCGGCAGATCGGCGCTACTAGAACAGAACGGGATCCGAGATCTCAGAGGGCGGAGATACCGGGTTGAAAAGCACTGAACGGGATCCGAGATGTCAGAGAGCGCAGATACCGGTTGGGAGTCACTGCGCGCTGACCTCTCTCTTTGGCATAACCAGCGTTGGATTGTTGCTGGACGGTGCCCGGTTAGGTCAGAGCGTTCTTACTATCCTCCGAGATCTCTGCTTCTCAGATCTCGGATCTCGTTCAGTTCTTTTTCTTCCGGGGCTACACCGTCCGCCCCACCCCGCGGACTATTCCCTCCACCCGTCTTTCCGGATCGAAGTACTCGCGCGCTACATCGCGCATCTGGTCGGCGGTCACTGCGCGCATTCGCGCGTCGTACTCCAGCAGCTCGTGCAATCCCTGGCCGAACATCCAGGCCTCGAGCATTTCGCCCAGCTGAGCGCCGCCGCTCTCCTGGCTGATCGCGTGCGATCCCACCACGTATTCCTTCGCGCGGCTCATCTCATCTTCCGATACCAGCTCGTCGCGCAGCTTCGCGAATTCGCCGAGCAGACCCGCGCGCGCGACGCCTTCCTTTTCGGGTGAGGTCGCAATGTACGATAGAAACATCCCGGCCAACCTTCTCTCGCTCACCGACGCCTGCACCGTGTAGGCGAGCGACTGCTTGTCGCGCAGCTCTTCGAAAAAGCGGCCGCCGAGTCCGCTCGCGACGGTCGCGATGAGATTGGCGGCGAAACGGGCATCGTCGTCACGCGCGGGCGCCGGAAACGCCAGCGCAATCGCCGTCTGCGCCTTGTCGCGCGACTCGGCCGCAATTTTCACGCTCTTGGGCCAACGCGGCTTGCCAATCTTTGGAGCTTTTTCCAGGTGGAGGGCGCCGAGCTCCCGCGCCACCATGTCGGCGACTTCCTTCGCATCCACGTCCGCGACGATTCCGATCACTGCCGCGGATTCGAGGACCCGTGACTTGTGCCACTCTCTCGCCTGCTCTGCCGAGATTGCGCGCAGCGACTCCTCGGTTCCCATCGCGGGAGTCCCATAGGGATGCTTGGCAAACGCCACCGAGCTAGCGAGCCTCATCGGGTAGCGGTACATGTCGTCGCGCAGCATCGCGACATTTGAAAGCGCGACCGTTCGTTCTGTCTCGAATGCATCGTCGGGAATGGTCGGACGCAGTATCACGTCTCCGAGCAGCTCCAGCGCCTCGGCCAGCCGAGCCGCGGGCACCGACAACGACCACCCGAAGCTGTCGGCCCCGGCGCTCGCCGAAATCGATCCGCCGAGCATCTCGGCGTCCTCCGCGATCTGCGCAGCGCTGCGCGTGGTGGTTCCCTTGAGCATCGCGCGCGCGGTGAGGAGGGTGAGCCCCGCCTGCCCGGTCTCTTCCTCGACTGCTCCGCCGACGATGTAGACGCCGATGCTGGCCATCGGCGTGCCGGGCTTTCTCCGCACGAGCACTGGAACTTTCTCCGCCGTTCGAAAAACGGAAACGCCGGCTTCCTCCTTCTCCAGCTCCGGGCTCTTCGTCTCCGGTGACGTGGTCACGGCGCGACGCGGAATCGACGGGAGGCGGTCCGACCCACCCTCACCGAGAATCCGCTTCATGTCCGCCGCGTCCTGCGCGACTACGGGCGCGCTCTCCGGACGATAGACGAGAGCGGCTGCCCGCTCCTCTGACAGATACCTCCGCACGACGCGCTGAATGTCGTCGGCCGAAGCGGACATGTAGCGCTTGAAGTATTCGTCGCCCAGCTGCCAGCCCCCCAACGCTTCCCATTCGGCGAGGTAATTGGCGCGACCTTCAGCCGTCTCAAGGCGTCGAACCCAGCGCGCCTCGAAGATGCGATGCACCCGAGTGAGCTCGTCGTCATCGATTGCACCGACGCGCAGCTGGTGCAGCTGATCCCAGATCACCCGCGCCGCCTCGGCGGTGTTCTCGGGCTCCGTCTCGGCGTGAACCACGAACACACCCAGCTCGGTCGGCGTGTAATTGTAGGCGGTGATGGACGACGCGAGCTTCTTCTCGCGAACGGCGCGATACAGCCGGGATGCGCGTCCCGTCGCCAGCACGGATGCCGCGAGATCGAGGATCGCGGTGTCCGGGTCCAGAGTGCCGGGAGTCCGCCATCCAATGACGAGCTGGCTCTGCGCGATGTCGCCTGAAATCTCGCGATAGCGGAAGTCATCGTGCTTCGGCTCCGGCGGGCCCGGATGACGCACCGGATCGCCGGACTCCAGGTCTCCGTACAGCTCCTTTGCGCGGCGGAGTGCGTCCGCGTGATCGACGTCGCCCGAGATGCTCAGGATCGTGTTGCCGGGCCGATAGAAGTTGCGATAGAAGCCGTTCATCAGGTCACGCGTGAAAGCGCGAAGGCCCGGCTCCCGCCCGATGCGCCAGCGTCTCATTCGGTGCGCATCATGAAGGAGCTCAAACAGCGTCTCGGTGGCGACGGCGGATGGATTGTCGGACTTCCTCTTCGCCTCCTGGATGATGACTTCCATCTCCTTCGCGAGCTCGCCGGCGTTGATGACCGAATTCGCGTACGCGTCAGCCTGAATCTCGAGCCCCTTCGCGAATCCGGTCGACGGAAGCACCGTGTAGTACGCCGTCGTGTCGTAGATCGTCTGGGCGTTCAGATATCCGCCGCTAGCCTTGGTCTCCTTGGCGATATCACCTACGCCGCGCTTTCCGGTGCCCTTGAAGTACATGTGCTCGAGGGCGTGAGAGAGCCCGTTCTCCTCGTCGGTCTCGTCGAAGTACCCGGCTTTGACGTGGGTCACGATCGCGACGACGGGCGCGGACCGCTCCTCTTGAACAAGGACGGTCAGGCCATTGGGGAGGACCGTGCGATGAATACTGCTTGAGTCCATTGCAATCGCGGTGCGGGGTGAGACGATAAGAGCAAAAGAAGAGGCGGGAGGCCTCAGAAGCGTAGGTGCCCGTTGTCAGTTCACGACGCCCGGACTTGTCGCTGTGGCGAACTGGGATAAAGCATCGCTTGTACCCTGACCCGAGGTGAGAAAAGTCCAGGCGTCGTGAACTGGCAAACTCTCAACTTACCTACTGGCGCCTCCCGCTCGTTCAGTTGCTTTTAAAACCGGAAGCGACTGAGGGGTCAGTCAGCCAATGATCCCCAGCGTAGCGCGACAAGCCCCAATGCAAAGAATAACGCGCCGTAACCGAACAGCCACAGTACATCGGTCGCGTGCGCGGTTCCTGTCCCGATCAGGGAGTTTGCCACCGCATCGAGCTTGTGAACGGGCGGCAGCACCTCTACGAGCTTGCTGCGCCAGTCGTTCCTCGGACCGTAGAGACCGCGTAGCATCCGCGCACCCAGCCACACCGCCGCGAGCGTCAGCCAGTCGTAACGCGTCGCCACCGAAAGAAAGAAACCGATGCCACCCATCGCTACGTAGACGAGGACGGTGTAGAGCAGAAAATTCGGAATACTGAAGGTCGGGAGAACCGTGTGCAACAAGAGAGAGAGCACGAGCATCGACGCGACAACGCCAACCATGTAGACGAAAAAGAGCTGGGTGTAATACAGAACATGATTTACCGGCTTCGAGAAGAAAAACCGGTAGTAACCCAACTTGCGATCGGAGGAGACAATACCGTGCAGCGCGATGAGAACCGAAAGTGACACGATCGCGCTCGAGACCTGGAGGGCGATGCCAAACACGGTCGTCCCCTGGGGGCCATTCCATGCCGGACCCATTGAGCGCCGCAGCGGTTCGATCAATACGTATCCCCACAGGAAGCCGATGATGAGGATCGCAACTCCGCGCTCGAACACAAAATCGCGGAATTGCCAGAGCGAGTATCTCGCCAGGCTGCTAACGCGGCTCACTGCGACTCTCCCACGGCTTCCCTGAATTGCTGCTCCAGCACCGATCTCTCGGGAACGACGCTCGCGACGAGCGCGCCCCTGCCGATCAGATCAGCGAGCGCCGCGTTGAGGTCCTCGATGCTGCGCACCGTCACGTCGTATTCGCCGCGGCCGGCATCTTCCGCCTGGGGAAATACGGCGCGTACGAGATCGTGCCCGCTGGCGAGAGTCACTCTGTATCGAGTCCCCGCCGCCGGGGCTGTGTTCTCGTACCCCGTGCTTACAACGCGCTGAAGCCGCCCGCGATCGATGATCGCGACGCGATCCGCCAGGCGTTGAAGCTCGTCGAGATTGTGCGAGGCGATGAGTATCGTGCGGTCGGGGCGCCGCAGCTCCTCGACGACGTCCCTGAAGCGCTGCGTCCACACCGGGTCCAGACCATGTGTCGGCTCGTCGAGAACGAGGATCCGCTCGTCGCGGAGAAGCGCCTGCGCCAGGCCGAGGCGCTGAAGGTTCCCCTTCGACAGTGCTTTCACCTTCTTGTTGCGGTGCTCATCGAGGCCCAATAGGTCGATGACGTAGCCCACCCGTTGCCGAATCTCCGAGCGGGAGATTCCCGCAAGCGTCGCGAAGCGCACCAGCGCGGTCTCGGCGTGCCATTTCGGGTTGATGGCGATCAGCTCCGACAGGTATCCGATTCCGTTTCGCTCGACGTACTGGCGCGCGGGCAATCCGTTGATCTCGACGGTCCCGGCCGTCGGACGGAGGTAGCCGAGCATCATCGCGATGAGCGTGGTCTTGCCGGCGCCATTCGGTCCAGCGATGCCGAGTATCTCGCCATCGATGACCGTCAACGAAAACTCCTCGACCGCTTTAACTGAGTTGCCGAGGAGTGATTTGTAAATCTTCCCGACGTTCCTGAATTCGATCACAAGGGCGGCGGTGCGGTAGTAGGCGTCGTCGGTTGCAGGCATGCCTGCCATGGGCCGGTGCCGGCACCGCTGATCCACTTTGTTCCTTCCGGTACGCGATTGAGCCGCATCATGGAGCAGCCGAGGTATCCTTGCGAGCGGAGATCCTTGGGATCGGCAGTCACCGCTCGCACTAAGAATCGGCGGGCAAGATCGTACTGGCGGCTCGCGAAGAGCACGAGTCCCATCTCGCGCAGGGCGATCGCATTCTTCGGATCGAGTCTCAACGCGGTGTCGAGCTGCGCTCGGGCGGTCGCGAGGTCGCCCTCTCCACGCGCGAGCCTGGCGAGGAAGATGTGGGGCGTCGGCGCCGCGGGATTGTCGTTCACCGCCTTGGCGAATATGCCGCGCGCTACTTCACGCTGGCCATTCTGCATAGCGTCGATGCCGGCGGTCAATCCGCCGCTGCTCGTGCCGCGGCCGAAAAAGAAATATCCCCCGCCCGCGAGGAGCACGATGACCACGATCCCGATCCACACCGGCATCGGCAACCATGGAAACCCTCGGCCGCCCGAGTCCGCCGCAGCCAGCGCATGCTGGACCATAGTGCGCCCAATCCCGCCGCTTGCACCTCCGCTGGTACTACCGCCTCTGCCAGTACTACCGCCTTTGCCAGTACTCCCGCCTCCACCTGTCGATGCCTCTGAGGAGGAGGAGAAGGAGCCCGGCATTTCTATCGTGGGAGGCCCAGCCATGCTGCGGGCCGCATAGGCTGGTGGCTGTCGGTAGCCGCCACCCGCGGACGGTGGTGCGTATGGTGACGCCGGCTGGGGTGGCGGCGGCGGTTTTGATGGCTGCGCCGGACGCGAATGACGCGGAGTGTAAGCAACCGGAGATGGACTCGCCGGCGCCGCGGCTTTCACCGGCGCGGAGCTCGTGAGCCCCAACTCGAGCGCCTTGAATCCATCGACCGCGGCGTCCCCGTCGGCCTGCGTCGGTTTGTAGCTGGTGCGATTGGCGCGGTCGCGCGCGGCGAGAAACTCCAGCAGCGAGTGCGCCTGGTCGATCGTGATCACTTCGGCCTGACGCGCTGCGCGAACAAGCTGTTGTCCGGCGAGCGAGGAATTGCCGACGAGCGTCTGGAGCGCGCTTTCGGCGCCCGCCCAGAGATCGATGATATCGGCGGCAAGATCTTCCGCCGTGCGTGGTTTTTCGAAGTGACTGAGAACGGGGCGAACCCCATTCAATGCTGCAAGCGCCGCCTGCGAGTTCTGTGGACTCATCTCAGAATGCGCAAAAGCCCTGCATCCGCGCTACGTCGAATGAAGCTCTCTGCATCCTGCTCCGGTTTTGGCGTCTCCTTGAGGCACTTGGCATCGCGCATCTTTTCCACGATCTCCTCCCATGTGCCTTCGAACGTGTTGCCATTTTCGAGGGTGATGCTGTGGGATTCGGGCGTCGACTTGACGTCGACGAAGCTGGAAAGGAGCGCGCCGAACAGCTCGAGCTGGCCCTTCGCCTCGGATTGAGCCGCGTCGACGAACTTCGCCTCGATCTCCGCCAGCATCTCGTCGATGTCGTCGAGGTCGCCCGCCAGATCGCGCAGCCTGCCCTCCCACGGACGCAGCTCCGGATCGTTGTCGCGCAGGCGATAGATCATCTTCTTCAGCTCGATCAGTCTCCAGATGCCCAGCTCGTCCCAGTGGTCCTCGGGTGTCGAGCGGTCGAGATGATAGAGCGCAGCCTCGTAGTCGCCGCGATCGTAAAAAATGTTGCCGAGGTAGATCCGCGCTTCGGTGTGGTCGGGATCCATCTGCAGGGCGCGACGGAGCGTCGAAATCGCCGTCTCGTCATTGCCCAGCCTGTGCTCGGCGTAGCCGATGCAGGACACGGCCTCCGCCGCATCGGGCGTCTGCTGCGCCGCGATCTCGAAGAACTGCTTGGATTCATCGATCAGACCCTCGCGGAAAAGCGCGCGGCCGATCTGGAGCATCAGCTCGACATCATCCTGGTATCCTAATTCCAAGGTATGGCGGAAGCTCTTGAGCGCAAAATCCTGCTGGCCGAACTTCAGGAGGGTCTCGCCTAGCCCGGCGAGCGCGTCCTCATGATCCGGATCGAGAACGAGCGCTTCCTCGAAGCTGCGTCGCGCCCACGCATAGTCCTCGCGGGCGTGGTGGGCATAGCCAACCCCAATATGGAGCTCCACCGAATTCGGATAGAGACCGAGTCCTTCTCGAAGTACGTCCAGAGCTTCGTCATACTGTCCTTCGTTGTACAGTTGATGCGCTCTCTCGTCGTACTCTTCAGAACTCAAAAAAGGTGTTGGCATGACTACGCACCCTCCGAGGAGTCGAGTATAGGTCTATTGTACTCTTTAGACACTGCATTGTTCAAGGTAGTAACATCCAAGGCAGAACGGCTCAGGTGACGACCGCGATTTTTTCCGAGAAGCGTTGCCAGCTCCCGGTCTCGAGAGCTTTGTCGATCTCCGAAACGGCTTCCTCCAGCTCGTCCTCCCTGGTAAAGAAGTGAGGGGCAATCCTGATACCAGCACCTACGCGGTAGTCCACGAGAACGTTTTGCGACAGCAGGTGCTGCGTGACCTCGTACCCGTGGGGAACATCGAGGGCAACGGTTCCACCGCGACGCGCGGGGTCGCGAGGCGCATTCACGGTATAGCCACGGGCGTCGGCTAGCTCGATCAACCGTGAGGTGAGGCGAACGCTCTTCTCCCTGATGGCCGCGACTCCGGCGCGACGCAGAATCTTTGGCCCCTCCGCCGCGGCGTAAAGCGCCGGAATCACCGGTGTTCCGTTCAGCCATCGGAAGGCGCCGGTCGTGTACTCCATGGAATCTTCGAAGGCGAACGGCCGCGAGTGCGCCTGCCAGCCGGTCAATGCCGGCTTGAGCTGATCGCGGACAGTCGGGCTCACGTAAAGGAAGCACGCGCCGGGTCCGCCGCAGAGCCACTTGAGCGCGCCACCAGTAAGAAAATCGGGCTTGCTCCGTTTCACGTCAACCTGCACGATCCCGACGGCGTGAAAGGAATCGAGCGAGACAAGCGCGCCGACCTCGTGCGCGCGAGCGCAAATCGCGTCCGCATCCATGAGGTACGCGCTCCGAAACAACACGTGCGAGACTGCCACGAGGCGAGTGCGTCCGTCGATCGCGGCCAACAACCTGTCGCGATCGATCGTCAGTCCGTCGTCAGACCTCACGACCACGACGCGGGCGCCTAGCCGCTGCGCCATTTCGGAGTACGCGTAGCGGACGGATGGGAAGTCGAGCTCGGTCATCACGACCGTATCGCGCTCTTTCGAGAAGTCGATGGACGACAGCACGGCGGTTTGCGCGATGGTGGCGTTGGGCATCATCACGATCTCGCCGTCATCGGCGTTAATGAGGGGCGCGATCTCGTTTCCGACTTCGACGGGAAGCTCCCACCAGCCGCGGTTCCACGCCTTTACCCCGAGGTCGCCCCAGTCACGCGCGTACTCGGCCAGTTTCTCGGGGACCGTGCGGGGCATCGGCCCGAGAGAATTGGAGACGAGGTACGTCGTCTTCTCGAGGATCGGAAACTCCTCACGGAAGGCGAGCAAAGGGTCCGGCCGCTGACCCTGGGTCGATTTCATTTTCAAACTCGGTTGTCCCGGCTCACTGACCCTTTCGAGAAGCGTCGCGCATCGCGCGGAATTCCGCATCGGCGTTCCAGGTGGGAATAGTGCGCGTGTTGCCGAGGGCGACGCCAAACCGATAGACGATGTCGGCCAGCTGCGTGGCGCCGCTCAGATCAAAATTGGGCCGATACTCGTCGGACGGCTGATGGTAGCGGTGGGCGGTGTAGTCATCCGATTGCGCGAGACCCCATTCCGCCGGATGGCCTACGATGTCGTCGCCACCTCCGATGGAGACCGAAGGAATTCCGGCTTTGGCGAAGGAAAAGTGGTCGGAACGATAGAAGTGTCCCTGCTCCGGATGGGCGTCGGGCGAGATGCGAATGCCTTCGGACTTCACCAGCTGTGCGAGTGTCGGTCCGAGTGAGCTCTTGTTGTCACCCGCGACGGTGAGATTCCGTACGCGACCAAAGAGCGGGACTATGTCCATGTTGAGAGCCGCGATGATCTTCGAAGCGGGCACGGTTGGATGCTCGCCGAAGTAGGCAGAGCCGAGGAGGCCCGATTCTTCGGCCGTGACGAGGATGAAGAGCTGAGACCGCCGCGTCTTCACTCCTTCGGCCGCGGCGTGCGCGATTGCGAGGATCGACGCGACACCGGATGCGTTATCGGCCGCGCCATTATAGATAGAATCGCCATTTACCACGGGCCCAATTCCCAGGTGATCCCAGTGGGCGCTGTAGGCGACGTACTCGTCACGGACCACTGGGTCTATTCCACGCACCAGTCCGACGACGTTGTTCGACGACATGTGCTGGACGCTGTTGCGCATCGAGGCGTCGATAATGATTCCGGTTGGAACCGGGCGGAAATCGCGGGACTCGGCGCGTTTGCGCAGATCGGCCATGTTGAGACCGGCCTGCGAAAGAATTACCGTCGCGGCGCTGTCGGTGATCCAGCCGCGCACCGCGATCGGAGGCGGCGCCGCCGCAGCGCGCGGGAGGAGGCGGTGCTCGACTGAATTGGAGCCGACGACCACTTGCCACGGATAGCCGGCACGCTCGGTGGTGTGCACGATCAGCATTCCCGCCGCGCCCCGGCGCTCGGCTTCCTCGAACTTGTATGTCCAGCGTCCGTAGTAGGTCATCGCCTTCGCGCCGAAGAGATTCGGCTCGGCGGCGGTCGCAGGCGGATCGTTCACCAGGACGAGAAGAATCTTTCCGCGGACGTCTGTGCCCTTGAAGTCGTCCCACTTGTACTCTGGCGCGGTGGCGCCGTAGCCGATGAACACGAGCTCTCCGTGCGCGCTGCTGGCATCGGTAGCTGAGCCTGGCCAGACGACAACGTCATCGGTGAAACGGAGATTGGCGTTGGCCTTGCCAGATGCTGTGACTTTGATGGTACTCGGATCCGCTTTTACGACATCGATCGGAACGCGTTGGAAGTACGAGCTGTCTCCAACGCCTGGCTTTACGCCGAACCCCTGGAGCTGGGTCGCGATGTATTCTTCGGCGATTCGTCCGCCGCGCGTCGCCGGTGCCCGGCCCTCGAGAAGGTCGGACGAGAGAAAGCGGAGGTGTGCGTCGATTTCCTGGGCAGTGATGCGGCTGGGTTCGCGGTCCGTTTGCGCACTCGCCATCGAGGCCGAGACAATAGTGAGGAGGGTGGCCGTGAGCAGAACAGTGGAACGAATCATCGATTTACTCAGTGTGTGTGATGGACGTCACTACATTATACCTTCGCACACTCAACCTTAGCATCCCAGCCAGACAACATTCCACACTCAACCTTAGCATCCCAGCCAGACAACGTTCCGCAACCAACCTTAGCATACCCGGAAATCGCGTCCCGCACCCAACGTTAGCATGGCCCGCCAGACACCACGAAGCGTGAAACGAGCAACTCCCTCCAAGCCGCGACGCAAGACACGCAAGATAGCCCTTGTCCTCGGCGGCGGCGGGCTCAAGGGATTCGCGCATATCGGGGTTTTTCGCGCCCTCGAGGAACTGGGAATCGAGCCGACCGTGGTCGCGGGCACGAGCATCGGCGCGCTTATCGGAGCGGCGTATGCCCGTGGGATGTCGGTGTCGGAGATGGCTGATCGCGCCCGCGCACTCAAACGACGCGATCTGTTCCGTCTCAACCGGATGGGGATGATCCTGGAGCGGCAGCACTCTCCCGCGATCTACCTCGAGGAGCCACTCAGAAACATCGCGAAATTGATTGCGACCGAGAAGAGGTTCGATCAGCTGAAAAGGACGCTCCTCGTCAACACCGTCGACATCCAGCGCGGCTCACAGGTCGTGTGGGGATTGCCGGGCCTGCGCGACGTGAGCGTCGCCGATGCTGTCTATGCATCGTGCGCGCTGCCGGGGTTTTATCCTCCCGGCGCGATCAGTGGGAGGATGTGCGTCGATGGCGGTGTGCTCGACAACCTTCCCGTGTCGATCGCAGGCCGGGGAATGGATGCCGTGATCGCGGTAGACACTGGGTCGAGCGACCTCGAGCCGGAAAACGACATCGCGACCGCCGGGTTCGCCTCCATTTATGTCCGCGCGGCGACGACGATGATGCACGCGCTCCAACTGGCGCCATTCGCCACGTGGACGCGCCCTCCGATGATTCTGATCAGGCCCAAGGTCAATCACATCGGCTGGTTCAGCTTCTCGCACACCGACGAGCTGCTCGAAGCGGGCTACACGGCGGCGATGGAGGCCTGCAAGCATTATGAGGAGTGCATCACCTGGGGTCTCGGCGTCTTTCCCCGGAGGCCGATGCAGATCGCGGTCGACCGCGAGAAGTGCATCGGGTGCACCCTCTGCACCGCGCTCGCGCCCGACGTGATGGCGATGGACGCGCACGGGAAAGCATACCCGCTCACGCCGGTAGTGGAGTGGTCGCCGGCGGATGGCGACTTCGTGCACCACTGCCCTACGTACGCCATCGAAGCGACGCGCCTCGAGATGGGTGGCTCCCACGAGGACAAGACAACGGTCGACCCTACTAGTGAGCCGACCACCAAGGCTGGCTAGACGCGGGACGACTGATAACTGCAGTCAATGTTCAGTTAATTGTTCCCTTGTATTAGATTCAGTGTAGCCTGACGAGCTGCGAAGTCGGTTCGCCAGTGGCTCCGCGCCTACGGCCAGCGCACTGACGCGGCCAAGTTCGGAAAAAATCAAAATGACACACCCGAATTCCTTCGGTAGCCGATCAACGCTGGACGTTGCGGGTCGGCAGTACACGATCTTTCGGCTGGATTCCCTGTCCAAGCTCGCGGACGGGAACGCAGGCAGACTCCCCGTCAGCCTCAAGATCCTCCTCGAAAACCTGCTCAGAAACGAAGACGGCAAGTTCGTCAAACCAGACGACGTGCGCGCCCTCGCGACCTGGGACATGAAGGGGAGAGTCGAAAAAGAGATCGCCTTCCGCACCGCGCGAGTGCTGCTTCAGGATTTCACCGGAGTTCCTGCCGTCGTCGATCTCGCCGCGATGCGCGACGCGCTGGCACGCCTGGGCGGCGACGCGCGCCTGATCAATCCGCTTCAGCCGGTGGATCTCGTCATCGACCACTCGGTGCAGGTCGACGAGTATGGATCCGAGGCGGCGCTTCTTATCAATGCCGACTTCGAGTTCGCCCGCAATCAGGAGCGCTACGCGTTCCTCCGTTGGGGACAGAAGGCACTGCACAACTTTCGCGTCGTTCCGCCCGACACCGGGATCGTGCACCAGATCAATCTCGAGTATCTGGCGCAGGGAGTTTTCACGGAGGTCGTGGGCAAGGTGACGTACGCGTACCCCGACTCGCTGGTCGGCACCGATTCCCACACCACCATGATCAACGGACTCGGTGTACTCGGCTGGGGCGTCGGCGGAATCGAAGCCGAGGCGGCCATGCTCGGACAGCCGGTATCGATGCTCATCCCGGAGGTCGTCGGATTCAAAATGCACGGCCGCTTGCAACCTGGTTCCACTGCGACTGATCTCGTGTTGACCGTGACGGAAATGCTCCGGAAGAAGAAAGTGGTTGGGAAATTCGTTGAATTCTATGGCGTGGGGTTGTCGAGTCTTTCGCTGGCCGATCGCGCGACCATCGGCAACATGGCGCCCGAGTACGGGGCGACGATGGGTTTCTTCCCGATCGACGCCGAGACGATCAACTACCTGAGATTCACGGGACGGGACGAAGCGCAGGTGCAGCTCGTCGAAGCGTACACAAAGGCGCAGGGGATCTTCCGCACGGACGACACTCCCGATCCACTGTTCAGCGATACCATCGAGCTGGACCTTGCGACCGTAGAGCCGAGTCTGGCGGGTCCCAAGCGTCCGCAGGACAGGGTGCCGCTCAAGCTCTCGAAGAAAATGTTCAAGGAAGCGCTGGCGGCGGATCTCGAGCGCACAGGAACCGTCGCCGCGGTTGCGGTTGCAAAGCAGGCGATGTCCGTGGCGGCGTCGCCACAGCTTTCACCGTCGGTGGTGGCGACCGATCCGGACGAGCAGGCCGCGGAGAATTCGAGCGTTCCGGTCGAGATGAATGGCGAGAAGTTCTCGATTCGCCACGGATCAGTGGTGATCGCAGCAATCACGAGCTGCACCAACACGTCCAATCCAAGCGTGATGTTGGCCGCGGGATTACTCGCGCGCAACGCTGTCGCGAAGGGGCTCAGTTCGAAGCCCTGGGTAAAGACTAGTCTCGCGCCGGGCTCAAAGGTCGTCACCGACTATTTCAAGAAAGCTGGTGTGATGGACTCCCTTCAGCGGCTGCGCTTCAACGTCGTCGGATTCGGATGCACGACGTGCATCGGGAACTCCGGTCCCCTGCCCCAGCCGGTCGCGGACGCCATCGAGGCCAACAAGCTCGTTGTGGCCGCGGTGTTGTCGGGCAACCGAAATTTCGAAGGGCGCATAAATCCACTTACGCGATTCAATTATCTGGCGTCGCCACCGCTCGTCGTCGCGTACGCGCTCGCCGGCAGGATGGACATCGACTTCGCCACCGAGCCGATCGGCGTCGGCAAGAGCGGACCTGTTTTCCTGCGCGACATCTGGCCCGCGCCCAAGGAAGTCGAGGAGGAAATACTGCGCTCGGTGAAGGCCGAGATGTTCAAGGCGCAGTACTCGAACGTCTTTCACGGCGACGACAACTGGAGGAGCCTGCCGGTACCGCAGGGCGATCTCTACGCGTGGGATCCTGACTCGACGTACGTGAAAAACCCTCCCTTCTTCGATGGGATGACGCTCACCCCGCCCGGCATCCGGCCGATCAGCGGCGCGCGGGTGCTCGGGATGTTCGGCGATTCAATCACGACCGATCACATCTCACCGGCGGGCTCGATTCCCGCTGCGAGTCCGGCCGGCAAGTGGCTGATCGAGCACGGCGTGAAGACCGCCGACTTCAACTCGTACGGAGCCCGCAGAGGAAATCACGAGGTGATGATGCGAGGCACGTTCGCCAACATCCGCCTCCGCAACGAGCTCGCGCCCGGAACCGAGGGAGGCTGGGCCACGCGTGTCCCGGGTGAGAAGCCAGTCTCGATTTATGATGCGGCCATGGAGTACCAGAAAATCGGAACTCCGCTCGTGATTATCGCTGGCAAGGAGTATGGCACCGGATCGTCGCGCGACTGGGCGGCCAAGGGAACGCTGCTACTCGGTGTTCGCGCCGTGATCGCCGAGTCGTTCGAGCGGATCCATCGCTCGAATCTCGTGGGCATGGGAGTGCTGCCGCTCGAGTTCGTGAACGGAGAGACGCGACAGACTCACGGCCTCACGGGATTCGAGACGTACACGATCGAAGGAATGTCGGAGGATCTCAAGCCCCGCGCCGCGCTTACAGTGCGGGCCCGCGTGGCGGACGGAAGCGAGAAGAAATTCCGAGCGGTCTCCCGCATCGATACCCCTGAGGAGATGAGCTACTACCGTCACGGAGGGATACTTCCGTACGTACTCAGGCAACTGGTTGGGAAGGATCGCCCGAAGGCTTAGGCATCCATCGGGACGCTGGAGGCGGCACTGCACCGCGTTCTCGTCAGACGCTTGGGCGAGTAGACGTGGTCGTGCCGCTCTTCCGCTTTCTCAACTGGAGCTCGGGCATCGAAGCACTGATTTGCTCGGCCAGATCGGCCTCCATCTTCTTCGGATCGAGCGGCTCCAGCATCGCCCTCAGCTCGGGATCGTCCGCCAGCGTGAGATTCAGACGGGAGTAGAGACCGGCGACCAGGTGCAGCGTCTTGGTGATCTCCTCTTCCATCCTGAGATTCACTTGTAGCGTCAGCTCCTCCCGCAGCTCGCCGATGCGCGACTCGCGGCTCTGCGTCATCAGCACGAAGATCGAAAGGAAGATCGCCTCCAGCGAGACGACCATCGTGAGCATCCCATAGGGGTACGGATCGAACTTCCGGAAGCCGGTGAACGGCAGGTTCCAGTAGATCCACCCGATGAAGATGAGCGCGTGAATGACGAGAAACGGCGTCGCGCTCGCGACTCCAATCATCCTGTCTGCCAGGACTTCCATCGGCGAGCGGTTTGATGCGTGCTCCGCCTTGATCGCGCGGAATGCCGTGTTGATGCCGGCGCTGCGACGGACGCGACGCTCCGCGGTGGACGTCAATTTCGCTGGTACGGTCGGAGGTGCGGTCTCGTCTGACTGCATATCTCCACTGGTGGGAGTGCAATTAAGCTAACGCAATCGCTCTGCCACTTCCTGTGCACGCGCAAGAGGTTAACGTTCCACCCATGGCTACATCGCCTTCGTTCACCGTCGGAATCATCCAGGAATCCGTCACCACCGACGTCAGGAAAAACGTCGACCGAGCCGAGACTCGCATCCGCGAAGCGGCGGAGAAAGGGGCGCAGATCGTCTGCCTCCAGGAGCTGTTCAACGCGCCGTACTTCTGCAAATCGCAGAAGCACGAGCGCTTCGATCTGGCCGAGCCGATCGACGGGCCAACGATCGCGCGCATGCAGAAGCTGGCAAAAGCGATGGAGCTGGTCATCATCGTTCCGATCTTCGAGCGTCAGGCGGCGGGAGTCTATCGCAATTCCGCCGCGGTGATCGATGCCGACGGCTCGGTCCTCGGCGCGTATCGCAAGATGCACATTCCGGACGATCCGCTTTTTAACGAAAAGTTTTACTTCACGCCGGGCGATTCCCACATCTCCGACGACGGCGATCACAAGGGCGCCAGCGGATTCCGCGTCTGGAAGACCCGCTACGCCGACATCGGCGTGCTGATCTGCTGGGACCAGTGGTACCCGGAGGCCGCGCGCATCACGAGCCTGCTCGGCGCCGAAATCCTTTTCTATCCGACGGCGATCGGCTGGCATCCGTCGGAGAAGGCGGAGCACGGCGAAGCGCAGGTCGAAGCGTGGCGCACCGCGCAGCGCGCGCACGCGATCGCGAATGGGGTGTACGTCGCGGCGCCAAATCGTGTCGGGCACGAGGACGAGCCCGGCACCGATGGCATCGAGTTCTTCGGACACTCGTTCATCTGCGATCCGTTCGGCCGGATTCTGGTCGAGACGGGGACGGAGCCGGCGTTGCTCGTCGCGAAGTGCGACAGGGCGCTGATCGAGAGCACCCGCCGCAACTGGCCGTTCCTGAGGGACCGTCGCATTGACGCTTACGCGCCGATTCTGAACCGATACATCGGGTGATGCGCTACCGAACGGAACTTGATACGGCAACTGAACGAGAGGAAAGCTGTAAGCTTTCAAGCTTAAAGCTCAAAGCATTACCACGTCGGGACGTTACAGGGCGCGACTCGGGACACAATCAGCGCGCGGTGACGATCCGTCTTACCCGCACGCTGGTTGTCGCAGCGCTCATCGGATCGGCCACGGGCCTTGGGGCGCAGGAAGCAACGCACACCCTGATGCCTACGCCAACCACCGTTGCGTGGGGCTACTACGACGCAGCGGCGCCGCCGGTCATGCACATACGGTCGGGAGATGTGGTCGTGGTCGGAACCCTGATTACATCAACGCCCGAGCGTCTCGAGGGAGCTGGCGTCGCGCCGGCCCAGGTCGAGCAGTCGCTTCGCGACATCACGACGACTGTCACCAACAAGGGACCGGGCGGACACATCCTCACCGGTCCCATCTACGTCGACGGAGCCGATTCGGGCGATGTTCTCGAGATTCAGATCCAGAAAATCGATCTCGCGATTCCGTACGCATACAACGCCTTTGGCGTGAATCGCGGATTCCTGCCGGAAGATTTTGCGTACTCGAAGATGCGGATCATTCCGCTCGACGCGAAGCGCATGGTGGCGCACTTCGCTCCGGGAATCGACATCCCGCTGCATCCATTCTTCGGCAGCATCGGAGTTGCTCCGCCGGCATCGCGGGGACGCGTGAGCAGCGCGCCACCAGACATCCACGGGGGCAACCTCGACAACAAGGAGCTGGTAGAGGGTACCACGCTCTACATTCCCGTGCATACTCCGGGCGCGCTGCTCGAGATAGGAGACGGCCACGCCGGCCAGGGGAATGGCGAGGTCGACATCACCGCTCTCGAGACCTCACTCCGCGGCCGATTCAAGGTGACGGTCAGAAAGGATTTCCACCTCGCGTGGCCGCGCGCGGAAACGCCCACGCACTGGATCGCGATGGGGATGGACAAGGATCTCGTGCAGGCAACGAAGATCGCTGTTCGCCAGGCCGTCGACTTCCTGATGACCGTTCAGGGATTGTCGCACGATGACGCCTACATGCTGACGAGCGTGTCGTGCGACGTGGACATCACCGAGCTGGTCGACGGAAACGTCGGCGTGCACGTAATGATCCCCAAATCGATATTTCCGCGCGGCGCCGGCGAGCGCATGATACCCGCCAACCACATGATTCCCGTCAAACAATAGTGGCGCCCAGGGACAAGAGCGC
This sequence comes from Gemmatimonadota bacterium, assembly GCA_003134685.1. Classification (GTDB taxonomy): domain Bacteria; phylum Gemmatimonadota; class Gemmatimonadetes; order Gemmatimonadales; family Gemmatimonadaceae; genus UBA4720. The sequence goes on from PLCA01000003.1 coordinate 351,113, forward strand.
CGCTTCTGCCGGAAGCGGCGCTTTGACTATGGAGCTCTCGCTCGGCCGGCGCATGCCGGCGGAGTGGGAGAAGCACGACGCGACGTGGATCGCGTGGCCGCACCACGAGCCAGACTGGCCCGGCAAGCTGGCGCCGATTCCGTGGGTCTACGCGGAGATCGTGCGGGCGCTCAGTGATTACGAGATGGTCGAAATTCTTTGTCATGACGCGACGGTGGCGGAGAACGCGCGAATGCTGTTGCGCGCGCACGGAGTGAACGAGCGCCGCTATCGCCTGCACACGGTCATGAACGATCGGGTCTGGCTCCGCGATTCCGCTCCGACTGGCGTCATTCGCGGCGACGGTCGCGTTGAGCTGATCAACTGGGGATTCAACGGCTGGGCCAAGTACGACAACTACAAGAAGGACACTGAGATCGGCGCCGAGATCGAGCGTCTGACCGGGCTGCCGCGGATCGTACCGCGGCGACCGGACAATGGAGAGCGTCTCATACTCGAGGGCGGCGGGATCGAGGTGAATGGCGCGGGCCGCATGCTCGTGACCGAGGAGTGGCTGCTCAGCGATGTGCAGGTGCGCAATCCGCTGATGATGGCCGGCGATTACGAGAAAGCATTCCTCGAGTATCTGGGCGTGACCGATACCATATGGCTGGGCGAGGGCGCGGTGGGCGACGACACGCACGGGCACATCGACGACATCGCGCGCTTCAGCTCGCGCGACACGGTGATCCTGGCGTACGAGCACGACCCAGCCGACGGGAACCACGCCCGGTCGGCCGACAACCTGCGCCGGCTCCAGGCCGTCGCGAAGAAAGACCCGCTCAAGATTGTAATGATCCCGTTCCCGCGCCCGGTGATCATGAACGGCCAGAGGCTCCCCGCGAGCTACGCCAATTTCTACATCGCCAACGGCGCCGTTCTGGTGCCGACATTCAATGACCCCAACGATCGCGTGGCGCTCAACGGAATCGCCGAGGCATTTCCGGGGCGCGCGGTGATCGGGATTCACGCGGTGGATCTGGTGTGGGGATTGGGCACGCTCCATTGTCTGACACAGCAGCAGCCTGCGGGAAAGGCTCCATCGAAATGAAGATCGCGCCGACGGGTGAAAAGACGCACGAGGCTGCCCGGGCGAAGAGTGGCGATCGCGTCCGGCGTTACACTGTGGTTTACGATGGCGACTGCAAGGTGTGTGGTCGGATGGTGAGGCTGCTTCTCAAGTGGGATCGCGAACACGAGCTCGAGATAATTCCTTCGCAGACGTCAAGAGTGCGCGCGAGGTTCCCGTGGATTCCGCCGCGCGCGTATGCGGAATCGATGCAGGTGATCCGGTCGAGTGACGGGAAGACGTGGCAGGCCGCTGCTGGGCTCGAAGAATTATTGAAGGTGTTGCCGAAGGGCGGGCTGGTATCGTGGCTTTTCAAGATCCCGTTCGCGCGACCGATTGCCGACAAGTTTTATGGATGGTTTGCGCGCAACCGGTACAGGATGGGTTGCGGCGAGCACTGCGCGGTTCGGCCAGCCGATCCGGATCACCGGGATGGCAACGCGGGGACAAGGTGAAGGAGCTTTCGAGCTGGTCTCCGCGTCGCGTGATAGTCGCGTGTGTGCTGTGGCTCCTCGGCGCGCCTGTGCTCGCGGCGATCGGACTAGCGCTCGGCGGACTCGTGCTCGCTGCACTTTCCGGCCGTCAGAGGATTGGGTTCACGGTGAATCTCAGCAACTGGTCGTGGGCGTGGCTGTATCTTCCGCCGATTGCGTTGATTGGCGCGTGGATCTGGTCGCGGCGACGGGCCGATTGATGTGTTTCTGCGGCAAATGCGGCGAGGGAATGTTACGCAGCTATTCTTGCAGCCTATCACCGAGCACTATTGTGAGTGCCCCTCCACTAAATTCGCGCGGGGCGGAGACTTTGCTTCCGCGCTCGGTATCGTTAGAGTGGGGAAAGGCCGCGAGCTACGCGGCCTTTTAATTTCGTTTGCAACGTAATAGGCGTTAGCGCGCAAACAACGTGGAGGCGACGAAATGCCCACGGATCTTATCCCTACATTCCCGCCGCCGTCGGGGCCGCCCGCTACGACAGCGGCCTTACGGCGGCAGGTGTGGTTGTTCGCCCTGTTCCTCTCTTGGGGCGCGTTCGAGTTGGGTCGGTGGACAGAAGCCGCCCAACCATGGCTGTTCTCGCCTGCCTTCAGCGGCTCACTCGGCGTCTTGATGGTGGTGGCATCAGTATTCGGGCTCCGCAGCGCGCTCCGCAAAGCGGGCGGGCGTTCCGACGTCGACGCGCCTGCGCGCTAACGAAGTTGCAGCGGACAAGCACTTTTCGGATGCGGCTGCGCCGCGATGGTGGTAGTGTGCTTGCAGCTGAACTTGGGCGTTAGACGGACCAATCCAGTTCACGTAAAGGGAGCTATGTCACAGCGCGAATATCCGGCGGACAGGTGGCTGATTAAGGGCCGATGGGCGTTCGTGTGGCGCACAGCCGCTCTGTTTGCGGCAATCATGACGACGTTCTGGGTAATTGGTCTCGGTTTCGTGCACGTCGGTTGGCACAATCCCGCATGGAACTGGGTGGTTCCCGATCCGCACCCCATCACCGTGACGATTCTCCTACAGCACCTCGGAAAATTCGCGGTGATGGGATTCCTGTATGGCTGGTTCATGTCCTACCAGATACGGCCACCGAATCGAGCTAAGCCGGCCGTCTAACGAACGTTGCAGCAGACAAGCACTTCTGGATTGCGCGCTACGCTGCAGCTTGCCGGCGCTTCAGGAGGAGATTGTGCTCGATAACACATCCGGATAGGCGTATTATCGCGCGCAACTGCTCGACAATGTCACCTAGGGCGGAGTTACGCTGCGCTCACGCGTCCTTTCCCCAATCGTAGTTTGAGCCAAGGTGAATCCAAGCAGGTGCTTCCGACGTATGGTGCGCGCTGTTATCACGCATGCCAGCCACTGAACACATAGTTAGCCACAACCAGCGATCTGCCGATATGATCCCCAGATTTCTCTTTCCGTTTCTTCCGTACCGCTCGCTTTTCTTTCCGTTTCTTGTCCTGAGTGCGATTACCGTTCCCTGTTGGTTGGTCTTTCGGCTGTACCGCCTTCGGACTCACGGGCACCGCCTTTCGTTCCACCGCGAAATCCTGCTCCTGATCTTCGTCGTCTATCTCTCCGGCCTTGCCGGTGCTACGCTCCTCCCCAACCATAATTCGCGCTTGGCTGCCGAGGCTGCGGTGGGAATTGACCTCCATCCCAATCTGGCATCGCTGACCTGTTCTTCCGCGACCCTGCCCAGCGGTTCCACGGCCCAAGCGTTCTGCGTGCGGAACGCAAGGGGTAATGTTATGCTCTTTTTCCCGCTCGGCATCCTGCTCCCTCTGGTGTGGAGGCGTCTTCGCTTCTGGAGGGGGTTGCAAATCGCGATTGCTCTTTCATCCAGCATCGAACTCGTTCAATACCTTTCGAGGACATGGATCAATCGAACTGCAGACGTCAACGATGTTATCCTGAACGTTTTGGGGGCAGGTCTTGGCTTGGCACTTGTGTTTCTGCTGCGGTTGCGCCGCGGTACCCGTCCCGCGGTTCCGCGCGCCTAACCCTGCATGCAGGGATGCCTGGGCGAGATCGGCGGCAATGGCGCGTACGCCGGAGGCTGGCACCAAACTGTTCTTCCGCTTAGGCTGTCTAATTGTGGCCCGCACTTTTGTGAATAGAGTTAGTGGACCGCAACCGACTTACGTAGACAGTCGAATGACATGTGTTCTTAGCGGAAAGCATCGCGCGCAGCCGAGATGGCAGACTGCAGTCGCTTTGGGATTCGTTCTGCTTTTTGGTCTCACCTCGGCGACGTGGGCGCAATCAACCTCCGACTCCACGAAGCAGGCCGCGACAGACAAGGGGGAGATCCGCGGCCGCATCGTTGCGATCGGGACTGGGCAGGCGATCACGACCAGCTCAATCAGTGTCCGCCGCGCCACCGATACGAGCTTCGTCGTTGGCGCGCTGGCCGATTCCGACGGCTCTTTTCACGTTACCGGCCTTGAGCCCGGTCGGTACGCCATCCGCGTTCGGGCGCTGGGATTCGCGCCACTCGTGCGATCCGATGTGACTATCTCGCGCGAACATCCGCTTGCCGACCTCGGCACGCTCACGCTGTCGGCATTCGCGGTCAAGCTCGAGAGTCAGGTCATAACGGGCGAGCGTCAGGACGTAGCACTTTCACCCGATCGGAATAGCTACAGCACGAAAAACATGACCACCGCGAGCGGTGGAACCGCGGTCGATGTACTGCGCAACGTTCCATCCGTCGAGATCGACGGCAACAACAACGTGACGCTCCGCGGCAATGCCAATGTCGTCGTCCAGATCAATGGACGAGCATCAACACTCAGCGGCGAACAGCTCGCTCAATTCCTGGCACAGATTCCGGCGAGCACGGTCACGCGTGTTGAAGTAGCAACCAATCCGTCGGCAAAGAACGACCCGGAGGGCACCGCTGGAATCATCAACATTGTCCTCAACCAGCAAGCCGACATCGGGCTGAGTGGTGGGCTCAACGCCGGTACGGGTACCACGCGACAGGCCAACCTCTCGGGCAACATCGGTCGCCAATCGGGGCCGCTCACGCTCTACCTCTCCGCAAGCTTGTACCGCGACCACCGCGTCATCAGCGGGTCGTCGGATCGGACGAATCTTGCAATTCCAATCCCGGCTTTTGTCGAGTCGCACTCTGATGGACACGCGCAGCCGCGCTTTCAGAGCATGACGTTTCGTTTCCAATACAAGCTCACCGAGAACGACGCGCTCTCCGCCGACGCAATGCTTTCCGGAGGTCGATTCGCGCGCCAAAACACCGCTTTCTATAGCGATCTGGACGCCGAGCGCGGGGTGATCGGGCTGTTCAATCAGGGGAACGACCAGGTTTGGCGAAGCTTGTCGCAGAACTACACGGTGGCGTACCATCGCACCGCTGGCCCATCGACAACCATACTCTCGACTGAGCTGCGCTATTCGAGCGACAATAATTCGAGCGACAACAATCTGTTCGGAGTGCTCTTGGAGGCGGACACATCCACCGGATCGGAGATGCCGCCGCGCGAGCGCGATGCATCACACGATCGTGTGCCGGCGTGGAACCTCCAGACCGACTACACGCATCCCTTCGGGAGCGGTACAAAGCTCGAGACGGGATTCAAGGGAACCATGCGGTCGACCGCGGACAACTCCACCGTCGCGTTCCTCGATTCCTTGAGCGGAGTCTACACGGCCGACCCGAGTCGCGCGAATACGTTCGACTATCACGAGCGGATCGGCGCCGTCTATGGCGTGCTCTCACAACAAATAGGCAAAGTCCAGACACAGGGCGGACTGCGGCTCGAGGAAGCGGCGACACGATTCACGCTGCCGACCGTGGGTCAGGCGTACGACAATCGTTATTCGAGCGCGTTCCCGAGCGCGATACTCTCTTACAATTTCACCGACATGCGGCAGGTGAAACTGAGTTACTCGCGACGGATTAGTCGTCCGAGTCCGTGGCAGCTGAGCCCGATCGTGAATCGGAACGATGCGCGCCACGAATTCCATGGCAATCCGTCGCTTCGCCCGGAATACACCGACGCGATGGAGCTCGCATTCCAGGACACGCGCTCGTGGGGATCCGTGCAGGTCAATCCATATCTGCGGAAGACCGCGCACGCCGTCCGCTACATCCAGACGATCGATTCCACCGGTATTTCAGTTGCCACCTTCGACAACGTGGCCAGCACGCTTGTAACCGGTACCGATCTCAACGTGACCTACCGCCACGCGGCACTCACCCTCTTCGGCGGAGGCAGCATCTACCACTATAGCAGTGACGCGTCAAACCTTGCCGGCAATCTTTCGACACATTCCGTCGTCTGGAACACCCGGGTGAACGCGACAGTAAAATTGTCCCCCGTGACGGACCTGCAGGCCTTCGCCAACTATCGCGCGCCTTCGGCAACAGAAGGCGGGTCACAGACCGCGTTCGTATATATGAATTTCGCGCTGCGCCGCAAGCTTTGGGGCGACAAGGGCAGTGTGACGCTCCGCCTCGCGGATCCATTCAATCTGATGTCTTATGGCTTTCGAACGGCCGACGGTCGAGTCATCGAATTGAACCAGCAGCACTTCGGACAGCGGGGGCTATTCGTCACGATGTCTCGAACTTTCGGTCAAGCGCTCAAGCTCCGGCCGCAGCAGCAGGACGAACCCCAGGGCGCGCCCCAACAAGGGCCACCGTGATTCGCTGCGTCGTTAAGTCCTGGCCCTGGCCGGACCGCCACCGCCATTGCCCGCGCTCTTCATAGGGCTTACCAATAGGTGACCCCCAACCATTCCGGTAACGCCCGATGAAGCACAACGTCATGCTGATCGTCGCGTCATTGCTCTCACTTCTCCTCACGATCATTCACCTGACGCAAGACGTCATGCGCCAGGCCGATGGAACGAACATGATCCCTATCCCGGTCGTGGTCTTTGCCGTGTGGCTGTATGGGACGCTCATGCTCTCCGATCGGATCTGGGGATACATTATCATGCTCTTCGGGGGACTGATCGGGGCGGGCATGATCATTATCCATTCGAGGGCAGGCGTGATCAGCAATTCCGGGGGGTTCTTCTTCGTCTGGACGCTGTTCGCGCTCAGCACAACGGGATGGTTCACGGCGATCCTGTCAGTCCGCGGCATCTGGACGACGCTTCGCTCCCGTCGCCCGACACTGCCCGCCCAGTGACGGCAACATCCAAGCACTATTGGATTAGAACGTTGCAGGTCACAAGCACATTTCGGATGCAGCTTGGTCGCAATGGTAACGAGCTTGCAGCACGAAACGCCTTGCGATCGATGAACAGGCGGTGACGAGCGGCTCAATTCTGTCCCGCAGATGGAAACCACAACAAGGAGATAGCAATGGCACAAGCCACACTTCAGAACCAAAAGAGGATCATCGCAAATCAGAACGCTATCGTCACGAACCAGAAGAAGATCTTGAGCAACCAGCAGGCGATTTTGAGCAATCAGAAGAAGATCATTTCGAATCAGCGCAAGATTCTCAGGAAGTAATCGCAAATCGACTTTCGCATTCATGCTCCGTGGCAGTCAGCTCGAGCTTTCAGGTACTCGTCCTCGATCAGTTGAGTAGAGCCATAACAAGAATCCGCGCGCGGCCGATGTTCGGCGGCGTAGGGATCTACTCCGGCGACCTGTTCTTCGCCCTGATCGCGGACGACACGGTTTACTTCAAGGCCGACGAATCGACGCGCCCCGAGTTCGAAGCCCGGGGTATGGGACCGTTTCGCCCGTTCGGGGAGGAGGGCGGAACGATGCAGTACTATCAGCTGCCGGAGGATCTGCTCGAGGATCCCGACGCCCTGCGTCCCTGGGCTGAGAAGGCAGTCGCCATCGCGCGCCGATCCAAGGCCAAGCGACCGTCCCGCCGCCGAGGCGCCTAACGAAAATTGGAACGGACAAGCACATTTTCACAATGAAGAAACAATCAGGACGATCGGCGGCAAAACGATCGACCAAGCGAACGACAAAACGGGCGACGAAGCGGTCTTCAGGTAAGTCTTCGTCTCGCCCGCGTCACGTTCACACGCCCGGGCTCAACGGCTGGATCACGCACACCGAGCTCGCCAGCTCCAACCCGGAAGCAACGAAGGCCTGGTGCGCCAAGGTACTGGGCTGGACTTTCAAGCCGAGCGTACCGATGCCAGACGGCGATTACCACCTTTTTGCCTACTCCGACAAAGGCGGCGGCGGCATTCGCGCGACCAAACCGTCCGAAACGCCGGGCAGCACCTTCACCGTTCACGTCGCGGACGCGCGGGCATCCTTCGAAAAAGCGCTGCGCGAAGGAGCCGAAGCGGTGCTCGCGCCTGTGCGAGTGATGGAGGGCGTGACCATCGCAGTCGTGCGCGCACCTGGAGGAGTTCCGGTTGGTCTCTCGGGCCCATAGTCGAGCCAACCGAGTTGAGCTTGGTCGCTAACGTGAAACCGGCTGTCGTCGCGTTCTTCGCTTTGTTCGCGCTCGTCGCGTGTGCCGATCAGTCGCCATCGCAGACTCCTGTGTGGAGCGACGAATTCTACGGACCCGCGGGCGCGTCGTTCGACCGCGCGAAGTGGGTCGCAGACACCGGCGGAAATGGCTTCGGCAACCAGGAGCGCGAGTTCTACACGACGCGTGCCGAGAACGTCGCGCTGGACGGCAACGGCCACCTCGTGATCACGGCGCGCGCCGAGCCGTCGTCGTCCACATACCAATGTTGGTACGGACGATGTCTTTACACGTCGACGCGGCTAAAGACCTCGGGTCTGTTCGCGCAGACGTACGGTCGCATCGAGGCACGCATCAAAATCCCGCGCGGACAGGGAATCTGGCCTGCCTTCTGGATGCTCGGCGGGGACATCGGTTCGGTCGGTTGGCCGCAGAGCGGCGAGATCGACATCATGGAGAACATCGGACGCGAGCCGGCCATCGTGCACGGCACACTCCACGGCCCGGGCTATTCAGGCGCCGGCGGCATCGGCCGGGCCGACACGTTGTCGACTGGTGCCTACGCGGACGACTTTCATGTCTTCGCCGTCGAGTGGCGGCCGAACGAGATCCGCTGGTACATGGATGGACGGCAGTATCATCGCATGACGCCGGCCGATCTGCCGAGCGGGACGAAGTGGGTGTACGATCATCCCTTCTTTCTGTTGCTCAACGTCGCGGTGGGCGGAGGCTGGCCCGGCGATCCCGACGCCTCGTCGACCTTCCCGCAGCAGATGATCGTGGACTACGTGCGCGTGTATCGCAATCCATAGCGTGTTGCTCGCTTAGCTCGACAACAGGTTCACTTCACGCGGGATGTTTTGCCGATGCTCAAACGAATCGGTGTCGCACTCGGCCTCCTCCTCTTATCGGCGGCATCGATTCTCCGTGTCGCGCGGCCTCCGAGTGCCGTTCCGGGGACGGCCCCCGATACGGTGTTCTCCGCCGAGCGGGCGATGCGACACGTCGAGCAGATCGCGCAGCGGCCGCATCCGATGGGCACAGCGGATCACGATCGAGTGCGCGATTACATCGTCGGCCGGCTCTCCGCGCTGGGGCTCAGCCCGCAAATCCAGCAAGCGACCGCGATCGGCACGCGTTATCGGGAATCCGGGCGCGTTCAGAACATTCTCGCCCGGCTTCCGGGCACCGATCCGAACGGCAAGGCGGTGCTCATCATGGCGCACTACGACGGCGTCGAGGCTGGACCGGCGGCGTCTGACGACGGCGCAGGATCCGCCGCGCTGCTAGAAACGCTCCGCGCTCTACGCGCGCGCAAGCAGCCATTGGCGCACGACGTCATCGCGCTGTTTACCGACGGAGAGGAATCGGGGCTCCTCGGAGCCGCCGCGTTCGTGCGAGAGCATCCGTTGGCGAAGGACGTCGGCGTCGTGCTCAACTTCGAGGCACGCGGCACCAGCGGGCGTTCGTTCATGTTCGAGACAGGCCCGGGCAACCTCGACGCTGCTCGAGCGCTGCGCAGCGCGCGCGACGCAACGGCTGGATCAGTCTACGCGGCGATCTATCGCACACTGCCCAACGACACCGACCTCTCAGAAGTCGCCGTGCTCGACCTGCCCGCGCTCAACTTTGCGTTTGCCGACGGGGTCGAGCGTTACCACACGAGTCACGACGACGTCGCGCATCTGAATCCGGGCAGCCTGCAGCATCACGGTTCGCAGATGCTCGCGATGACGCGCACATTTGGCACGGAGCCGTTGCCGCGCGCGCGCACCGGCGATGGCGTGTTCTTCGACCTGCCGATCGTCGGCCTTGTCGTTTATCCGCAGGGACTCGAGCTCCCCCTCGTGATTCTTGCGTTGGTGCTCGTCGTAACGCTCGTTGTTCGCGACCGAAAGGGAGTGGGCACAGGCGTGCTCGCGGCGGTCGTCGCAATCGTGATGTCCGGCGCCGTCGGCTTTGTCGTCGGTAGAATGCTCCACGGTTCCGCGGTGTGGAGTGGGTTGTTTGCGACCGCCATCGCGCTGCTCGCCTTATCGGTGACGGCTGTGTGCTATGCGCTTGCCAAGCGATGGTCCACGCCTCGCGGGCTCCACATCGGCGCTCTGATCGTGTGGCTCGTCCTCGCGTTTGCGCTCGCCATACATGTGCCTGGTGTCAGCTACCTTTTTGCCTGGCCTCTGCTGTTCGCCGCGGGCGCGGCGCTTCTCGCTCGCGGACGCGACGTAGCCGAGTGGGCGGCTGCCATCTTTACGTTGCTCATTCTCGTCGGTTTCATCTACGGTGTTTCGGTGGTGATGCTCGGCGTCGCTGGTGCAGGCGCGATTGCGCTGTGCGTCGTGGCTTCACTTGTCACCCTTCTGCTCGCGCCGCAGATCGAGCTCATTGCCGGCGAGGCGCGCTGGTCGGGCGCGCCATGGCTCGCCGGCGCGGGTGTGGTGTGTCTCCTGATCGCCGCGCTCACGGTGCATCCGAGCGCCGACCATCCTCTGCGTAGCGCGCTGGTGTACGCCGAGAACGCCGACTCGAGCGACGCCTGGCTCGGCACGCTCGGCGGATCGACGAATGCGTGGACGCGCGACGCGATCGGGCAAGGGATCGCCGGGCCCGCTCCGGCGTGGACAGCGCGACTGTCGGACGCAGGCCGCTTCATCGGTCGAAAGGTCCAACGCATTCCGCTCGGCGCACCAAACGCCACGCTGGTTCTCGATTCGGTGACCAACGGTGCGAGGCGCGTCGTGCTCCGTGTCAACGCGCCCGCGGGAACCACCGGGCTGGTGATGCGCGCGCGCGGCGCCAAGGTGCTCGCGTCGTCAATCGACGGACGCGTCGTCGACACGACGCGATACCGGATTCGCTCGGGCGACTGGACGATGCAATACTGGGCCGTTCCAGACACCGGCGCGATCGTCGCGCTCTCAATTCCCGCAGGGGGCCACATAGACTTCGACCTTGCTGCGCGTCGGCCCGGCATTCCGCCAGTTCCCGGCGTGACGGTTGCCCCGCGTCCGCCGTACGTCGTGCCGAGTCAGACGGGGGACGTGAGCATTGTATATCGTCAGTGGCGCTTTTGACGGATGACAGATCGATGATCAATCCGGCGGATCCCGGAGCAACCAAGAGCGCGGGTAGCCGCGCACAGCGTTCCCCGCGTTAGGAGGCAACTCAATGCAGCATACTATTAAGGTGATTGCCGGCGGCTTCGTGCTCCTCGCGTTATGCCTGGTGGTTGGGCGCCTAATGGGAGAAGCCGGTCAGTTCGCGGTCGTGGCGCGAGCCGCGCTGGTGTTCGTCCCGCTCTGGCTCGTTGGCGCGGGAATCAATATGTGGGTCGGCGTTTCCAAGGCAGGGTATTCGGTGAAAGAGGAAGCCCCCATTTTCCTCGCGGTGTTTCTTATCCCCGCAGTGGTCGCGCTGTTAGTGTGGCGGAGGTATTCGCGGGGCTGAGTTTCCTCCATGGCACACCGACGCTCATCCGGCGAGTCCTCATCAATGCCGATCCGCGTGAAGTTCTTGCGGCCACGCTTCCCAATAGTCCGGCGTGTCGATTTCGCCGGTTCTCGTTCGACGTATAGGTGGAGCCGAGGACCAGCCGGGCGATTGATCTAGCGCGCCGCCGGCTGCCGGTTGTTCTCCACCATCAGATCCACGACTTGCACGAGATGTTCACCGATCTGCCTCATCCCGACACACGTTCCGCACGAGTGGGCGCCCTCCAGCAGCATGGAGAACAGGTCCGCGGAGAAGGCGGGATCCGGGAATCCCGCGGATTTGCAAAGGCGAACGACGCGCTTGTGCTCCCGAAGCTTGTGCTCCTTCATGACGTGGCGCGCCGGATGGTTCGGATCGGGCAGCTCGGCGAAGGCGTTGCCGAGAGCCGACCCGCGCTCTTCCATCGCTCGGAGCTTCGCGGCCATGCGCCGGCTCCAATCCTGAAGCTGGCCCTGCGGATCTCCGCGATGCCTGGCGTTGAGATCCTTCCAGTCTTCCTCCTTGTGGGCGACGATCCCGCGCACCCATTCCGTGATTAGCTCATCCTTGGAGGCGAAGTATCGGTACAGCGTCATCTTGTTCGTCTGCGCGGCTTCGGCGATCGCTTCGACGCCGACCCCGCGGATGCCCTGTTTATGAAAGAGATCACCCGCTGCCACGAGAATCCGCTCGCGAATAGGGATCGTGGAGCGACCTTTTTTCTTCCTTTTAAGCCCGTTGTTGTGAATATCTGTTTGCACGATTGTTTGTACCCCTCCTTGACTAAAATGTTACCGACCGGTAACATAGGGGGAATTACGGAATGTTACCGCTCGGTAACAAACTACACGTCGATACGTAGTGCCACAATGGTTCGTTGTAGCGGTCCCCTGTTCCGGAGTCGTGCAACATGAGTTCCACTTTCTCTCGCGCCAAGTCCGTTTCCCTCAGAGCTCACGCCGGCGGTTGGGCCGCCGCTGGTATTTTCGCGGTCACCGCATCGGGCTGCAGCAAAGGCGCGCCGCCGATGCAGGTTCCCCAGGTCACCGTCGCGCCGGCGATCGAGCGCGTGGTTGCCGATTGGGATGAGTTCACCGGTCATTTCGACGCCGTCAACTCGGTCGAGGTGCGGCCGCGCGTTGGCGGATTCCTCCAGCGGGTCGGGTTCGTCGAGGGCGCGATTGTCCATCAGGGCGACGTCCTGTTCGTGATCGATCAGCGTCCGTACGAAGCGGAAGTCGCAAGGGCTGAGGCGGTGCTCGCTCAGGCGCGCACTCGCAATCAGCTCGCCGGCATGGAAGTCGAGCGCGCGCAGAAGCTCGTGAACACCCAGGCGATCTCGCGCGAGGAGCTGGACGCCCGGACGAGCGGTCGCGCCGAAGGGGACGCGGGGGTCAAGGGCGCCGAGGCGGCTGTGCTAGTGGCACGATTGAATCTGGAGTGGACCGTTGTGCGAGCGCCGATTTCCGGGCGCGTCGGTCGCGCCGAAGTCACCCCCGGCAATGTCGTCCAGGCGGGGGCGCCGTCGCCGACGCTGTTGACCACCATTGTCTCGATCGACCCCATCTACGTGTATTTCGACACGGACGAGCAGGCGTACCTGAAATACATGGGCGCGCAGGCCACCGGTCCGAAGGGACGGGAGGTGCTGGTCGGTCTCGCCAACGAGACGGGATTCCCGCATGAGGGGAGACTCAATTTCGTTGACAATCGCGTCGATGGGACCTCGGGAACGATTCGCGCTCGGGCGCTGTTGGCGAACCCCAATGGGCTCTTCACACCGGGATTGTTCGCGCGTGTGCGACTCCTCGGCAGCCAGCGCCACCCCGCGACGCTGGTTCAGGATCAGGCGATCGGCACCGATCAGGATCGCAAGTTCGTGCTCGTATTGAAGAGCGACAACACCGTCGAGTATCGTCCCGTCGTCACTGGCCGCGTCGTAGATGGTCTGCGCACGGTTGAATCCGGGCTCAAGCCCGGAGAGCGCGTAGTCATCAACGGCCTGATGCGGGTTCGCCCCGGAATGAAGGTCGCCGCCACAAATGCTGCCATGGTCGCCGAGAGTGCCGCACCGGCACCCGCGGCGCGGTAGCGCAACTTTTCCGGAGTCGCTCCCGTGCGTTTCTCACGCTTCTTCATCGACCGCCCGATCTTCGCGATCGTCCTGTCGCTCGTCATTCTTGCCGGTGGCTTGATCGCTGTCACCCGGCTGCCAATCAGCGAGTATCCTGAAGTCACGCCCCCGACCATCACGGTTAGCGCGATATACCCTGGCGCGAATCCGACGGTGCTCGCACAGACGGTCGGCACGCCGCTGGAGGACGCGATCAACGGCGTCGAGCGGATGCTCTACATGACATCGTCCGCCTCGGCCGACGGCACGTTCAATCTCACTGTCACCTTCGAGATCGGCACGGACGTCGACCTCGCGCAGGTACAGGTGCAGAACCGCGTGTCGCAGGCGCTGGCGCGACTGCCGGAGGAGGTGCGCGCTCTCGGTGTGACCACCCAGAAGCGCTCCCCGGACATCACGATGGTAGTGCATCTCTTCTCTCCCGATGGCCGGTATGACCCGGTCTACCTCCGGAATTATGCGCTGCTGAATGTCAAAAACGAGCTGTCGAGAATTCCCGGCGCTGGTCAGGTGATCGTGTTTGGCGCGGGCGACTATGCGATGCGCGTCTGGCTCGATCCGAACAAAGTCGCATCGCACGGGTTGTCGGCGGGCGACGTCGTCCAGGCGATTCGCGAGCAGAACCTCCAGGTCGCCGCAGGCACCGTCGGGGCTCCGCCGATGAACGATCCGGTCGCATATCAGCTGACGGTCACCGCGCATGGGCGGCTCACGGACGAGAAAGAGTTCGGCAACATCATCGTCAAGACCGGCGCGGATGGAGCGGTCACTCGTCTGCGCGATGTTGCGCGCATCGAGCTCGCTGCCGGAACGTTTGGCCTGCGCGCGCTGCTTGACAACAAGCCGGCCGTCGCCATCGTGGTGTTTCAGTCTCCGGGCTCGAACGCGCTGGCTCTTTCCAGTGCCATTCGCGCGAGGATGGCCGACCTTAAGACGCGCTTTCCACAGGGCGTAGACTGGTCCTCCGTGTACGATCCGACACTGTTCGTGCGCGACTCGATCCGCGAGGTGATCTACACGCTGCTCCTCGCCACGCTGATGGTCGTCATCGTTGTGGTTCTCTTCCTGCAGACGTGGCGTGCCTCGATCATCCCGCTCGCCGCGGTACCGATATCCATCGTCGGCACTTTTGCCGTGATGCTCGCGACGGGGTTCTCGATCAACACGCTGTCGCTGTTCGGGCTAGTGCTGGCCATTGGTATAGTCGTCGACGACGCTATCGTCGTGGTCGAGAACGTCGAGCGACACATCGAGGAGGGCCTGTCGCCTCTTGATGCGAGCCACCGCGCGATGGAGGAAGTCAGCGGGCCGATCATCGCCATTGCGTTGGTCTTGTGCGCGGTGTTCGTCCCGGTGGCGTTCATCAGTGGTCTGACCGGACAGTTCTACCGCCAGTTCGCTCTTACAATCGCATTCTCGACGCTGATCTCGGCGTTCAATTCGCTGACGCTGTCGCCGGCTCTCGCCGCCGTGCTCCTTCGCCCGCGCGGAGTTCCTGATGATGCGCCGACGCGCATCATGCATCGCCTCTTTGGCTGGGCGTTCGATCCGTTCAACCGCTTCTTCGGGCGCGCGTCCAAGCGCTACGGGACCATCGTACAGCGGGTGACACACCGCTCCGTGGTCGCGCTCGCGGCCTATGGAATACTCGTTGTGATCGGCATCATCGGATTTGCGAGAGTGCCGAAGGGATTCGTACCGAGTCAGGACAAGCGGTTCCTCGTGGCGATCGCGCAGCTGCCCGACGCCGCTTCGCTCGACCGCACCGAAGCCGTGGTGAGACGGATGTCGGACATCGCCCTCAAGACGCCGGGCGTCGAGCACGCCGTCGAGTTCCCGGGCCTTTCCATTACCAGCTTCGGCCCCAAATCGAACGCCGGCGTCATTTTCATAGGACTCAAGCCGTTCGAGGAGAGAAAGTCGAAGGATCTCAAGAGCAGCGCTATCCTGATGGCGCTCAATCAGAAGTTCTCGGCGATCCAGGACGGCTTCGTCGCCGTATTTCCTCCGCCCGCGGTGAACGGGTTGGGCTCGATCGGTGGCTTCAAGATGATGTTGGAGGACAAGGCAGGACTTGGCGATTCGACACTCTATGCAACGACGCAGGCGGTGCTCGGTCAGGCGTATCAGACGCCTGGACTTGCCGGTCAGTTCTCGAGCTTCCAGATCAACGTGCCTCAGCTCTTCGCCGATGTCGATCGCGACAAGGTGAAACAGCTGGGCATCCCGCTGAATGACCTTTTCTCGACGCTCCAGATATATCTCGGCTCCCAGTACGTCAACGACTTCAACAAATTCGGTCGCACCTATCAGGTGATCGCGCAGGCAGACGCGCCCTATCGCGCGAACGCGGACAACATCGCTCAGCTCAAGGTTCGAAATGTGCGCGGCGAAATGGTGCCGCTCGGCTCGGTGCTGACGATGAAGCAGTCATACGGTCCGGACCAGGTCACACACTACAACGGTTATCCCGCCGCAGACATCAGCGGCAGCGCGGCCCCGGGGGTGAGCGCCGGAGCAGCGGTGCAAACAATGGAACGGCTTGCCAACCAGACGTTGCCGAACGGCATCGGCTACGAGTGGACTGAGCTCACCTATCAGCAGAAGCTGGCTGGCAACACCGCCGTACTGGTCTTTCCGCTCTGTATTCTGCTCGTGTTCCTCGTTCTTGCGGCGCAGTACGAGAGTTGGTCACTGCCGCTTGTAATAGTGCTGATCGTGCCGATGTCCCTGGTTTCCGCGATCGCGGGTGTGTGGCTGACTGGCGGCGACAATAATGTCTTCACCCAGATCGGTCTCCTCGTGCTCGTGGGTCTCGCGTGCAAGAACGCGATTCTTATAGTCGAGTTCGCGCGTGACCTCGAGCGGCAGGGGCGCGACCGCTTCACGGCCGCGCTCGAGGCCGCCCGCATCAGACTGCGTCCGATTCTGATGACTTCCTTCGCGTTCATCGCGGGCGTCATCCCACTCATTATTGCGAGTGGGGCGGGCGCGGAGATGCGGAAGGTGATGGGCATCGCGGTGTTCTCCGGCATGCTTGGCGTCACCTTCCTTGGGCTTCTCTTCACACCACTCTTCTACGTGCTCGTCCGCGGCGCCGTCGATCGGCGCACCGGGAAGCCCGTGCCGGAACCAGAAGGCATACAACCTCTCCATACGTGGCGGCCATCGCTGGCGGTGGGGACTGAGGGTAGCAGTCATGCGTAAGATTCTGACGGGGCTCAGCGGGCTGCTAGCCGCTTGCTCAACGCCGGCGTACCGTGCACCCGAAGTGCCGGTTCCTTCTACATACAGTGTCAGCCGCATCACGCCCGTGTCCGCCGACGCGCGCGGTGCTTCCGAGGACATCCCGACGAGCGCGATCCACGTGAGCACGGCGCTCGCGTCGGCTCCGTTCTGGAGCGATCTCGGCGACAGTACTCTGACGATGCTGATTCGTGAAGCCCAGCGCGCGAACACGGATGTTCGCATCGCTCAGTCGCGTCTCACGAGTGCCCGCGCGGCACGGCGCCTCGCGGCGTACGATCTCGTGCCGACGATAACGGGGACGGGTAGCACATCGCGTCAGCAATTCTCGGTGGCGCAGACACCGGGACTCGCGACTCAGCTTCCGACGTCGCAATTGTGGGACGTGGGTTTCGACGCGTCGTGGGAGGTCGACATGTTCGGCCGCGTCGGGCGAACGGTGAAAGCGCAGGGTGCGCTGGCCGAGTCGTCGCAGTACGGTCTCGAGGACGTTCAGGTGAGTGTCGCGGCCGAGGTCGCGCGCACTTACTTCGATCTGAGAGGCGCTCAACGGCAGCTTGCGGTGTCCGCGCGGAACGCGGTGAATCAGCGCAAGGTCGTCAAGCTCACTGAAGATCGTCTGGCGGCGGGTCGCGGAACGGCGTTCGATACCGAGCGCGCGAAATCCGTGCTGTATCTGACACTCGCGACAACACCGCTACTCGAATCGCAGATAGCGCTGGACGGAAACAGACTGGCTGTGTTGCTCGGGCGTGTTCCGAGCGCGCTTCCAGCAGCGGTGCTCGACACGGGACCGCTACTCCGTCTTCCGGACACTTTGTTTGTGGGCTCTCCCGACCAACTCGTTCATCGTCGGCCCGACGTGCTACGCGCGGAACGACAACTCGCGGCGCGGTCGTTGTTCGTCGGGGCAGCGCGAGCGGAATATCTGCCGCGCGTTACGCTGGCGGCGCGTGCCGGCTACGCAGCGACGGCGGCCGATTCCCTGTTCAAGCGCGGCACTTCGAGGCTGTTGGTTGGACCGGTCGTGAGTTTCCCGCTGTTCGATGTGGGGCGAGTGCGAGAGAGAGTGGAGGTAGCGCAAGCCGGACAGGAAGAGGCACAGGCCACGTACAACGCGACTGTCCTTCAAGCGCTCGAAGAGAGCGAGGGATCGCTCGTGACTTACGATCGGGCGCATGCGCGTCTGGCGATCCTCGGGAGTGCCGTGCGTTCGAGCGCTCGCGCCGCGGATCTGGCGCAGCAGCGGTTCGAAGCGGGGCTCACGGATTTCCTCCAGGTGCTGGATGCGGAGCGGACGCTGCTCGATGCAGAGAGCCAGCTGACACAGGGATATACGTCGGCCGCGACCGCGCTCGTTGTGGTTTACAAGGCGGTCGGAGGGACCTGGCCGATCAGGTAGCCATGATCGACCTCGAAACCCACTCGCTCAAGAAGGCGGTGGAGGGGTTCCTTCCCCGGTCGGCGGCGGGGGCTTCAGCGTTACAGTCACGTACGTAACCGTGTCCCAGGCGTTGTGGATGCCGACGAAGAGGAGAATCAGGGCAAACAGAGCAACTCCAAAAAGTGCGGGCACGTGCCAGAACGTGAGCGCAACACCGGCGGCGAGGAGCGTTGCATACGCCACCAGCGGAAGCACGCAGTGAAAGATCCAGTCTTCCAATTCCGGTTTGTAAACCATTACGCGTCGCGCTCGACGCACGACGATCAGGCTATAGATCACGCCCGCTGTTCCACAAATTCCGATGGCGGCGGCAGCTTGCGAGAGCGCGGGCCACGGCGCGCTGAGGAGCGAGGAAACCAGCAACACGGCGCAGAAGTGAACGACGGTCGGGGTTCCAAAAGTGTCGATCGTGCCCGAATCGGTTCGCGCCGGCGAGTCCGCCACGAGCGCCATGACCACGAATTGCAGCCCCGTGAGCGCGCCCGCAGACGATCCCACGACGATGTAGAAATTTTCCCACTGTAGCAGCGTGTCTTGCGTCGGCATGACCCGGGAATATTGACGATTCCTGCCTGCCTCGCGCCAGAGCGCGCGCCGGGCTCAAAAACTTCAACTGCAAATGAACGGGGCGGGAGGCGTCAGAAGCATAGATGCCAGGTACCGGGTCACTACGCCCGGACTTCACCGTCGCGCTTCAGGGTACAAGCAACTGACTGTGCCCGGAACGCCACCTGGTGAAGTCCGGGCGTCGTGACCTGACAACTGGCATCTATGCTTCTGACGCCTCCCACCCCGTTCAGTTCGCAGTTGGAAGCGTTCGGGTTACAGCCGAACCAGCCGGCACTACGGGTCGGCGCAGCAACCGCCACGGGAAGTAGTACACGGCGTAAACCACCGCGAACACCGCGAAATTCTCCAGCTTCGCGAAATGCGCGAGGAAGAAGAAGAAAATCAGGAAGTGCATCCGCATGACGTTCCGGTATGGCTCGATCGTTAAATCGCGGATTTTGTTGCCGCCGGAGAAGGAAGCGAGGGACAGATCCCGATCGAGCGAGAACGGTTTGCGCAGAAAAGCGGCCCGGTGCGCGAGAAAGGCCGAGGGAAGCGCTGGCCAATAGCGGCGCGCAATCTCCACGTAAGTGGACATTCCCGCGTCCATCCCGTGCGCCGTACCGATCGGAAAAAACGAGATCAGGAACTGTGAATGGCCGTAGTGGAACCCCACGAAGTGAATCGTGAAGAACGCGAGCACGAATAACGCGCCGGCCAGTAACACCGCCCAGAGCACGATGAGGGGCCGAAGATTCGAACCCACCAGCGCGCGGTCCTTCCATGAGGCACGGGCGATCTCGAAGGTCGGCTGACCGATCATCCACACTATCGTCGAATAGCCGACCACGAGGCTCGACAGCCACAAGCTCCACACGAGATCGCCCGCGTTCCAGCTCGCCCACCACGCTACGGCGAGGACGGCCACGAACGCCACCGCGTCGGGCCAGGACGAGAGCCAGTTATCCAGCGTGTTGTCTGTTTCCATCTCGAGGGGGGCGAAGGAATCCGGTCGGAGCTTCGGCGAGCGCTCCGGCTCCACTCTCGACGCCCGTGCCTCCCCCTCGTAACACCGCCAGCAGCGCGCAAAACGGAGCCCCGCCGGCTGGGCCCTGAAGCGGTCACTAATCCCGTGGCCAGCAGCCCGACACGCGCCCCGCAACCGGATGCCGGCAAACTCCCAGCACGATTGCAAGCAACGCATCGTGACCAGCGGATCATTTCTTGATGTAGCGGCGCTGCGGGTTTCCCTGACTTGACCTGCATTCCGGGTTTCTGTCTTTTTCCGGATTGTGCAGGAGATTGGTAGACAGACGTCGCCGTACGAACGTCAACAACAGGAGTTCGTTGTCCTCAACTTCAGCTGAGCAGGTCCCCGCCTCCGACGGCGACGGAAGCGAAGGGCGCCGCAGTTTTCTCAAGCGTCTCAGTGCGTTCGGTGCGCTCATCAGCGCGGGGCTGGTCTCCATCCCGGTGGTGCGCGCGATCTTCCCTCCCATCTCCCTCCGCCCGAAGGGCGGCAACTGGGTGAAGGTCGCCGACGATACCGCTCTCCTCGACATTGGCGTTCCCATTCGCGTGAACTTCGTCCAGTCGGTTGACGACGCGTGGATCGAGAGCCGTACCCTCAACGGTGTTTGGCTGTACACCGAAGACGGCGAGAAATTCAAGGCGTACAACGGCCATTGTACGCATCTCGGCTGCAGCTATTTCTACGACAAGGACAGAAAGGACTTTTTCTGTCCCTGTCACCGCGGGCAGTTCGACGTGAAGACCGGCAAGGTTCTCGATGGGCCTCCTCCCAGGCCGCTCGACGAGCTGGAGGTCCAAGTGCGCGACGCCTCGGTATTCGTGAATTACAAGGATTTCCGGCTGGGCGTGCCTGAGCGCATCGAGGCATAGCAAAATGAGCCGGCTGGGACGCTGGATCGACGAGCGGATAGATCTGACGGGAATTCGGCGATCCCTCCTCGACCGGCCGGTTTCGCAGAACCTCACGTGGTGGCATACGCTGGGCAGCGCGACGCTTGCCGTTTTCATGGTCCAGGTGGTGACCGGCATCGTGCTGGGAATGTACTACTCCCCTTCTCCCGACCACGCGTACGAGAGCATCCGATATCTCGAGCGTGCCGTTGTCAGCGGCGCCACCGTGCGCGGGATGCACCACTGGGGTGCGTCGGCAATGGTGGTGCTCGTCTTCGCCCACATGATTCGCGTATTCACGATGGGAGCGTACAAGTATCCCCGCGAAATAAACTGGCTCCTCGGCGTGGCCCTTCTCTTCATAGTGCTCGGTTTCGGCTTTACCGGTTATCTCCTGCCGTGGGATCAAAAGGCATACTGGGCAACCGCGGTCGGAACGAACATCGCCGGCACCACTCCGTTCATCGGCGCGAAGCTCGTGACTCTCCTGCGCGGCGGATCACAGCAGGGCGCGGCAACGCTGACGCGATTCTATTCGCTGCACGTCCTCCTTCTGCCAGTCCTGCTCGTCATCATCGTTGGACTTCATCTCTTTCTCGTCATCAGACAGGGAGTCGCGCCGCGGACGGCGGAGCTCGAGACGAACGCTCCGAAGCGCACCTCGGATTCCGGGTATCCGGCATACTATCGCACTCGCGAGCACGAATCGAAGACCGGCGGATATCGCTTCTGGCCCGACATCATCGCGAAGGACGTCATCACGGGGACGATGGTCATCGCGATTCTCGCGATCCTCGGCAAGTTCGTGGGCGCGCCGCTGGAAGCGCCAGCCGACCCTACAGATTCCTCGTACGTGCCGTTGCCGGAGTGGTATTTCCGGCCGTTTTTCCAGCTGCTCAAGCTGGTCCCCGGATCGTGGGAGAGCGCGATTGCGGTGGGATTGCCGATGGCGCTCGTGGTCGTCCTGCTCCTGCTTCCATTCTTCGACAGGCGGAGCACGAGATCGATCACGAAGCGGCCGGCGGCCGCCACCATCCTCGGAGGAATCATCATATCGATGGCGGTTCTCCTTGGCGCATCGATGCGTGACCAGCCGAGGAACGTCGTTGCGCCCGAGGTGGGACGGATCCTGACATCGACGGAGCGGGCGGGACGAACGCAGTTCGAGCGCCAGCAGTGCGGCGGATGTCACAAGCTCGCGGGCATGGCCGCCGTACCAAAAAAGGAAGACGCGCCCGACGCGCCCGAGCTGACCGAAGTCGGGCTGAGGCATTCCACAGCGTGGTTGCACAGCTACATCGAGGATCCAATTCGCTTTCACCCCGACTCGAAGATGCCGGCTTATGGGCCGCCCACTCTGAGCCACCAGGAGATCGAGGAGCTGGCGCGCTACCTCTCGTCGCTTCGCGGATTGCCCGCGCTCAACAAGCAGCCGGAGTTCCGCGACACATTCCCAGAGCCTCTCAAACCAAAGGAGACAAAGTGAGACCGCATTCAGTACTCGTAGCAATCGCCGCTGTGAGCATCAGCGTGACCTACGCCAGTCGATTCGCGCACGCGTCAACGCCGAGTCAGGACCCGCCAGGCAAGGCTCCGTACGAGGACAACTGTCGGAAATGCCACGGCGTGCGCGGCGTCGCACCGAAAACGATGAAGGCCAAGTTCCCGAAGATCGTGACGTTCGACGCGGAGTTCTTCGAAAAGCACTCCAAAGATTCGATTGTGACGATACTGACGAAAGGCAAAGACGAGGACATGAAGTCCTTCAAGGGCAAGCTGAGTCACGAGCAGATGGAGGCGGTGGCCGACTACATCAAGCTGTTCGGCCAGAAGGAAAAGTAGAAGGTCGGCGCGGACCCGCGCCGGCGAGGGGAATCCCTCAAGGAAATAGCACGGAGGGGATGATGCGCATCGGTTCGAGACCGCTGTTCGGAATTGCCCTGCTGGCCCTGTGCGCCAGCGGCGCGGGCGGGCAGGTCACGGCCATGCCCCCCGCCGACTCGCTGCCGCCGGGATACGCGGGGTCAGCAAGCTGCCTGGACTGTCACGCAAAGGAACATGCGGTCTTTGCCGGCACCGTGAAGGGACGTCTGCTCGTCGGTCGCCCCCGCGACAAGCACGAGGCGCTCGGGTGCGAAAGCTGTCACGGCCCGGGCAAAGCTCACGAGCAATCGGGAGGCGAAGAGCTTGGCCAGCTGATCACGTTCAGCCCGCGATCCAAGACGAGCGTCAAGGCGAGGGATGCCGTCTGCCTCAGCTGCCACGAGAAGACTGCGCGCGTGATGTGGGCGGGAAGTGTGCACGAGACCCGGGACGTGGCATGCACGAGCTGCCACACGCTGATGCACTCGGTCTCCGACCGGGCAAACCTCCGGCGGGAGACTGCGCCCGCGACGTGCGGGCGATGTCACCAGCAGCGCGTGGCGCAGATGCTGCGCGCATCCCATATGCCGGTGGGCGAGGGAAAGATGGACTGTACCTCGTGTCACAACCCGCACGGCTCACCGAATGAGAAACTGCTGATCGCGAGCTCGGTCAACGAGGTGTGCTTCGCCTGCCACGCCGAGAAACGCGGGCCGTTCATGTGGCAGCATCCGCCAGTGATTGAAAGCTGCTCCAACTGTCACGATCCCCATGGCACCGCCCACGAGAAGCTCCTCAAGGTTCCCAAGCCACGTCTCTGCCAGCAGTGCCACGATCCCACGTCACATCCCACTCAGCCGCGTGGAATTACCGCCGTCGACGCGCGGTTCATTCAGGGACGCCAATGCGTCGACTGCCACTTCAACATTCACGGATCCAACCATCCATCGGGCAAATACTTCACCCGTTAGCCCCTGACCGGGGAGCTGCCATGCACGTCAGTACACACAACTTCGGAATTGTTGTCGCGGCCGGCATCGTCATCGCCGTAAGCTCCGTCGCGGCCCAGGTTCCAGCGAAGCCGGCAGATACCGTCGCAAAAACCTCCGCGGACACGGTCAAGAAGGCTGCGGACACGACCGCGAAGCCCACCGCGGACACGGTCAAGAAGGCTGCGGACACGACCGCGAAGCCCACCGCGGATACGATCAAGAAGCCGGCGGATACGACGAAGACGCCCGCCACTAGCGCGGCCGCTCTGGCTGCCGCGGCGCTGGCGGGGAGCTCGCTGCCTTCGCTCGGTCCAAATACCGTGATTTTTGGCGGCGAGCTCGGTGAGCGCGCCTTCATCGACAGACCCAACCACCTCGACTTCGCCAAGCTCGTCGAGTACAAGGCGGTGCCGACCGGACCCGTCCTTCTCAACCTCCTGCTCGGCTTTACCGGGTCGGACAGCATCACGGTCTTTCAGCTCAGTGGAACCAATTTTGGCCAGCGTGACCAGGCGGTCAGGCTGAGGGCCAACAGCCCCGGCGTGTTCGACGTCCAGGTCCGGTGGGACCGCATCCCGCACACGTTCAGTACCAACGCGCGGTCATTTGGCAGCCAACCGGCTCCCAATATTTTCGTGTTGCCGAATCCCCGGCCCGACACGGCCACATGGAACCCGAGCGCACCATACCTCGCGCCCGTGCGGACATTGTGGAACGCGGTGAAGGTCGCCGCAGCCTTCACCCCGTCACCGCACTGGGACTTGCGAACCGAGTACACTGGGATCGAAAAATCCGGCTCACGGCCGATGGGGATGGCGATGGGAGGACCGGGAAACAACTTCCGCGAGATTCTCGAGCCCATCGACCAGACGATGCAGGACCTCAAGTTCACCGAGGGATACTCGAACCAGAGATTCCAGGTGATCGGATCCTACGACTACTCAGCGTTCCTCAACACCTTCGCGTCAGTAACCTCTGACAATCCACTGCTGTCCACAGATCAGGCGACTACGGGCTCGTCGCGCGGACGGACCGCGCTCGCTCCAAGCAACCAGGCCCACACTGGCGTCGTGACTGCCGCTCTCAGCCTGCCGTACCGCACGCGACTCAACGCCAGCGGCAGCTACAGTCTCTGGATTCAGAACCAGCCCTTCATCCCCGCGACGATCAACAGCGCTATCGTCGCAGACCTGTCGCAGATTCCCCAGAGCCTCGGCGGGCATTCGGGGACTTCGTCCCTCTATGTATCGGGTGTGAGCAGGCCGATCACTCCGCTCACCCTCACGGCGCGCCTTCGAACCTTCAGTTTTCGTGACAACGTGGACGTGGCAAGCATGCCTGTCCTCATCATCAACGACCGTTCGGTGGCGGCGGCCGAAGACCGGGACAATCTGCCCTTCACGAGAAGAAACGCCGACGCCGCCGCAACGTGGAGACTCGAGACCGCGGTGCCGCTGACTTTCTCCGCCGGATACGGCTGGGAGAACTGGAAGCGAAGCGAGGCGCGCAACGTCGCCGATCTGCGGGAGGGATCGCCTCACTTCAGCCTCGACGTTGGTGTGTTCGACTGGATGTCCCTCAGGTCGAGCTACACGACAGGACGGCGGCGGATTCATGGAGAGTACATCCAGAACACCACCGATGACCAGCCACTGCATCGTCGCTTCGACCAGGCGGATCGCGATCGTGAGAGAACGAATCTGCTGGCGACGGTGACCCCACTCGATCAGCTGACGATGTCGGGGAGCTGGACGGTCGGACACGACGAGTACCCGCACTCCGCGTACGGATTGCAGAGTGACAGGAACAACATGGAGGAAGGCGACGTCTCGTGGGCCCTCACGGATCGATTCTCCGTGGACGGCAGCCTGACGAACGAGAGGTTTCTCACGCGGCTCCGCTCCCAGTACCGCGCCACCGGTCAGCTGAACAACCCTACCTATGATTGGGTCGCCAACAACCACGACGAGATAAGGACGGTGAGCGCGGGGTTCCGGGCGGCATTCGTTCCGGATCGGTTCGAGGCGGGGGGGCGCCTGGACGCCTCGCGGGCAAAGTTCCGAATGGCGACTTTCAACCCGCTCACTCCCACCGGCGGAACCGCGACGCAGAATTTCAACGCCACTGCGTCGGACCTTCCGGAGGTGACGCAGAAGTTTCAGCCGATGAACCTCTTCGCGACTTATTTCGTGACGCCCGAATGGGGGATGACGGTCCGGTACCAAACCGAGAGGTGGGCACAGAACGACTTCAGGACGCTCGGACTACAACCGTCGACAGGAAGCGCCATTTTCCTGGGGAACAATCTCAACGATTACAACGCGAAGTACATCACGATCTCGGTGAGCTACCGGCCACGCCTGCGCAGAGTCGCTCGTCCGGCGTTGTAGGGCAGCTACACCACCACTTGACGCTCGCCGACATGACGGGCGGAGCGTAACCGTCATCGGCGCGCCGGGGCCGGGCGGACGCTGAGCGCGCGATCACGCTTTATATTGGTTGTTCCGATCGTGCTCCGGACCGCACGTCACCTCCGCCCACAGCTTCATCCGATGGTCAACGGCCAGCCCGATCGAGCGATCAACGTCATTGGTCTTGGCAAGCGCTTCGGCGCACGATGGGTGCTGCGCGGAGTTTCGCTCGAAGTGCGGCGCGGCGAAGCCGTGGCGCTGCTGGGACCAAACGGCAGCGGGAAGAGCACGGTGCTGCGGATCCTCGGGACACTGCTCAACCCGAATTCCGGCTCCGCCTCTGTCAACGGGCTCGATGTCGTGCGCGACGCCAGCGGTGTACGCGGTCAGGTCGGATACCTGGCGCACACCCCCGGTCTCTACGACGACCTTACGGCACGCGAGAATCTGCGGTTCGCCGCAGACATGCTGGGGTTGCCATACGCGGCGGTAGAGAGCAGCCTCGAACGCGTTGGCTTGGCGCACGTAGCGGGTGACCGTGTGCGCGGATTTTCTGCTGGAATGCAGCGCCGGCTGGCGCTCGCCCGTCTCGTCCTGCAAGATCCCCGGGTTCTTCTGCTGGACGAGCCGTACAGCAATCTCGACGCCGATGGTGTCGAGCTCATGAACTCCGTGATCGCCGGCATCGTACGATCCGGCGGTGCGCTGCTCGTGGCGCTGCACGAGCTCGCCCCTGCCAAAGCGATGCTCGATCGCACGCTCACTCTCGTCGAAGGGCGTATCGAAGGGGCGCACTGATGACGTGGCGCGATGATTGGCGCCGAGTGCGCGCCATCGCGAGAAAGGATGTCACCACTGAGCTCCGCGCCAAGGCGGGGTTCAACAGCGTAGCGTCGCTCGGCGTGACGATCCTTATTCTTCTCGGGCTGGCGCTCGGTCCCGATGCAGAAGCGCTGCGCAATGCGTCGGTCGGGGCGGTGTGGCTCGCCACGCTGTTCTCGGGCGTGCTCGCTTTCAATCGGTCCTTCCAGGTTGAGCTGGAGAGCGGTGCCCTCGAACCGCTGCTGCTGTATCCCGGGCCGCGCTGGACGATTTTTGCCGGAAAGCTGCTCGGCAACCTGATCTTTCTGACGCTGATGGTGGCCATCGTGGTGGCCGCTGGCATCGTGTTGTTCGGGGTGCAGATCCCCGCTGATTGGCCGTCGTTGATCGGCGTCCTGGCGCTCGGCGTCGTGGGGCTGGTAGTGCTGGGCACGTTCTACGCGTCGATGGCGAGTCGCAGCCGCGCGCGCGAAGTCCTGCTTCCGCTGCTGCTTTTTCCGATGCTGGTGCCGGTCCTGCTCGCCGCGACAACGGCATCAAAGGCGCTGCTGGGCGCGGACGTGATGCACGAAGCAGGCGCCTGGATTCGACTACTCGTGGCCTACGACCTAGTTTTCCTGATAGCCACGTTCATCGCGTTTGAACACGTCATTGAAGCCTGAAGGCCAATTGAACTCTTCCTCCGACCGTTTGCGGGACCCCAGCGCCGCGCGCCCGCCGCGCACCAGCATCTGGCTGGCGTTCGTCAGCATCGGCGCCGTGATCGTGGCGCAGACGTACGCCATCCTGACGTCTCCCGCCGAAGGCGACATGGGGCATCTGCAGAAAATCATGTACGTGCACGTCCCGGCAGCGTGGATGACGTTCCTCTCGTTCTTTGTCGTGTTCGCCTTCAGCGTGCGCTATCTGTGGCAACGCAGGGAAAACGACGACCTGCTCGCAGCTTCAGCGGCCGAAGTCGGTGCGACGTTCAACGGCCTGACGCTGATGCTGGGAATGATCTGGGGGCGCCCTGCCTGGGGGGTATGGTGGGTATGGGACGCGCGCCTGACGTCCACGCTGGTGCTATTCCTGATCTTCGTCGGCTATCTTGCGCTTCGTGCGTTCACCGACGACACGCAACAGAAGGCGCGATGGAGCGCGGCGGTCGGCGCGATCGGCGCGCTCAACGTTCCGATCGTGTACATGTCGGTGAAGTGGTGGCGTACACTCCATCAGCCGCCGTCGAGCCCGGCCACCCTCGACCCCAGGTACACGATGGGGCTGCGGCTGAATGCGATCGCGCTGCTGCTGGTTATGATCTATTTCATCCGTAAGCGCTACGAGATCGCCCGTCTCGAGCGAGCGACCGAGCACATGGCCGAGGCGGCCGCAATGGGAGGCAAGTGACGACAGCTGCGTCGAATCTGAATTTCATCATTGCGGCGTACGCGGTGACGTGGATCGTCATTCTCGGATATCTATGGCGCCTTGTCCGAAAGGGTGGGCGCGCCCGCGCCGACTATGAGCGCATGGCGCAACAGCGCAGCGGGGAGAAGAGCCAATGAAACGCGGGTGGATAATTGGAGGTGCGGCCGTCATCGTCGCGGTGTTCGCGTGGCTGCTGTTCGGCGGCCTGCAGAAGAACGTGGTGTTCTTCCTGACGCCAAAGGAACTGTTGGCGAAGGGCACCGACGGCGTCGGCGTGCCGGTGCGCCTCGGCGGACAGGTGAAGCCGGGCTCGGTGAAGTGGAACGCGCAGACGCTCGATCTGCGTTTCATTGTTACCGACGGCGCACGAGAGGTGCCGGTGCACTCGACTGGTGCTCCCCCGCAAATGTTCCGCGACGGCATGGGCGTCGTCGTCGAGGGACGCTTCGGTACGGCCGGAGTGTTCGAGGCAACGGGCCTGATGGTGAAGCACTCGAACGAGTACCGTCCGCCCAAACCGGGCGAGGAAGCGCACGAGAAGTACAAGACGCTCATACAGCAGTCGAGCCAGTGATCGACCTGCTCGCGCACAATGCGCTGTTGGTATCGCTGGCGGCGGTGGCATTCGGAGCAATCCTCACTCCCGTAACGATCCGCACTGGCAGGCGGGAGTGGCTTCAGCTGGTGTACGGCGCGGTCTACGCGAACTTCCTGCTGGTGAGCATCGCGGCGGTGTCGATGGTTGTGGCGCTCGTCACGCATGACTTCTCAGTGTCGTACGTGGCGCAGGTGGGCAGCCGCTCCACGCCACTGCTCTTCACAGTCATTTCGCTCTGGGGCGCACTCGAAGGCTCGATTCTCTTCTGGGCCTGGGTGCTGGGCCTCTACTCGGCAGCCGTCGTGGCGCTTCACCGTCGCCGCCTCGGAAATCTCGTTCCGTACGCGGTGATGACATTGCTCGCGGTCGCCGCGTTCTTCGCGATTCTGCTCGTGGGCCCCGCCGATCCGTTTCTGCCCGTGTTCCCGGTACCAGCCGACGGACCGGGTCCGAACACGTTGCTGCAGAACCACTATCTCATGGCGGTTCACCCGCCGTTGCTGTACCTCGGCTACGTTGGAATGTCGGTGCCCTTCGCATTCGCCCTCGGCGCCATTTTCTCCAACGAGGCCGCATCGAACGACTGGTCCATTCTTTCGCGGCGCTGGATGCTCACGTCCTGGGGATTTCTCTCCGCCGCGATCATCGCCGGCATGTGGTGGTCGTACGAGGTGCTCGGCTGGGGCGGCTACTGGGCGTGGGATCCGGTCGAGAACGCGTCGTTTCTTCCGTGGCTCACGGCGACAGCCTATCTCCATTCGGTGATGGTGCAGGAGCGGCGCAACATGCTCCGGCTGTGGACTCTGAACCTGTGCGTCGCGACGTTCGTGCTGACCATCCTCGGGACGTTCCTGACCCGCTCGGGAATCCTTTCGTCCGTCCACGCGTTCACGACGGGCGCGATCGGCTACTACTTTCTCGCGTTCATCGCGATCGTCCTCGTGACCACGCTGATGCTGGTTGCCGGCAACTCGGAACGCATTCAGACGAAGGGGAAACTGGGCGGCGCCGCGTCTCGCGAAACGGTGTTCCTGCTGAACAATCTCTTCCTCACCGCGGTAATGCTGACGGTGCTCGTCGGCACACTGTATCCGCTCGTCGCCGAAGCAGTGCGCGGCGTCAAAGTCAGCGTCGGGGTGCCGTTCTTCAACCGGATGGCACTCCCAGCGATGGTGTCGCTCCTCTTCCTCATGGGCGTGGGGCCCGCGCTTCCATGGGGCAGCACTACGTGGGCCGATGCTCGCAAGCGACTGTATCCACCGGGCATCGCCGCGATGATCCTTGGCGCGATTGCGGTGATCGCGGGAGCACGCAGCGTCTACGCGATTCTCGCGTTCGCGTTCGTCGGGTACGCGGCGATGAGCAACGTGCGGGAGTTCTGGATCGGCATGCGCGCCCGGCACCGCGCGCACGGCGAGAGCTGGCCGACGGCACTCGTGCGACTGGTCGCCGGCAATCGCCGCCGCTACGGTGGATACGTTGCGCACATTGGCGTGCTGTTGATCGCGCTGGGAATCACGGCATCGTCGACGTTTCGCTCAGAGCGCGAGGCGACGCTCACGCCGGGCCAGACGCTCACCGTCGCCGGCCATACGGTGCGACTGAAGAACCTGTGGGGCCGAGAGGAACCGCAGCGGTCGGTGATCGGCGCGACGATGGATGTAGTCGGCAAGAACGGTGCAATCATTGGAACCATGGAACCGCGAATGAACTACTACCGGGTGTCGGACCAGCCGGTGCCGACGCCCGCCGTGCGCAGCAGTATTACGGGCGACCTCTACGTCAATCTCATGGCCTTCGAATCGAGCGGCGCCAACGCGACGGTGAAGGTGATCGTCGAGCCATTCGTTCCGTGGATCTGGTTCGGCGGGCTAGTGATTGTGATCGGAGCGATCATCGGCCTGGGCTACGGCGGTCGGAGCGCGACCGCGCCTGCGCCCGCCACGAATCCTGCTCCGAGTATCGCGAGCGCGGATTCATGAACTGGAAGCGCGCCGCTATCGCCGTGCTCGCCGCGGCGCCGCTCATTGCGCTGTTCGCCTATGGATTTTCCCGCGACCCGGCTGAGATTCCCTCTCCACTTCCAGGACACGCCGCACCGGAGTTCACGCTGGCGGTTTTCGCTCCCGGCGAGGGCCCGCTCATGCGGCCGCTCGGTGATACTGTCCGACTTGGCGCGCTCGTGGGCAAAGTGGTGGTCGTGAATTTCTGGGCGTCGTGGTGCGGGCCTTGTCGCGCCGAGCACGCCGGGCTGAGCGAGACGGCCCGGCAGTACGTCGGCAAGCCAGTGCGGTTCATTGGTGTGCTTTACAACGACGGCGCAGCGGCGGCAAGCGACTGGATCACGCAGATGGGCGGCCAGAGCTACCCGGCCGTGATGGACCTCGGCTCAGTGACGGCCATCGACTATGGAGTCTACGGCGTGCCCGAGACATACATCGTGGACGCGAGCGGACGCATCGCGTACAAGTACGTGGGACCCATTCCGCCGAGCGTGTTGCGCCAATGGATTGATTCCTTGCTTCCGAATGCGACGGCCACCGGAATGATGCCGCTCGCCGTCGTCCGGTGAAACGGCACGCGCTCGCGACGCTGGCTGTCGTGGCCGGTGCGCTGTGCGCTGCGCGGCCCGCGTCCGCACAAGGCGTCGAAGCGCGTTCACGCCCTTCGGTAGCGACGGCCGCGGATTCCGCGCTCGAGGCGCAAACGACGGCTGTCGCGTCGACACTCCGGTGCCCGGTGTGCCAGGGCGAATCCCTCCAGGACTCGCCGTCTGATCTCGCGCGGCAGATGCGGGCCGTCGTGCGTGACAAATTGCGTGCAGGCGAAACGCCGGACGAGGTCAGGGCCTATTTTGTCTCCAAGTACGGCGAGTGGATCCTCCTCGAGCCCACCATGACAGGCCTCAACATTCTGCTTTATTTTATTCCGGTTCTCCTCGTGATCGGAGGACTGGTGCTCGTCGCGTTTCTGGTGCGGCGGTGGACCGCACCAGAGTCAACCACACCTTAGTCGCGCTGCTCAAGGATTTTCCTGCGCCGGGCGTTCGCCATGCGCGAAGTCGCCCATAAGCCGTCTTTTCCAGGTGTACCATGGCAACGAATACTCCAGTGACGAATCCACGGTTCTGCAGCGATTGCGGAACAAAACTCAACGCGAACGCGGGGTTTTGCCACAATTGCGGTTCGCCGATTCACGGGCATAGCTCGCATGACGATCGCGCGACGGGGAACGTGCGCGCGCCATCGACGCCAGGCTCAAACGCGTTGCGGTGGGTCGTTCCCGCTCTTGCCCTCGTCGCGCTGTTAGTGCTCTCGGTCGTTCAACTCAGTTCACGCGGCGGCGCGACCGACTCTGTGGCCCGTGTACCGTTCGGCACAGGTACGGTTCAGGCGCCTGACATCTCATCGATGTCGCCGGAAGAACGAGCTGATCGCTTGTTCAATCGGGTCATGCGGCTCTCGACCGAGGGAAAAATGGACAGTGCCGCGTTCTTTGGACCGATGGCGCTGGGCGCCATCGAGGCGCTTAGACCGCTCGACGCTCATCGACGCTATGACGTGGGACTCGTTGCGCTCGTGACCGGCGATGTTTCGAGCGCGACGGCGCAGGGCGACACGATCCTCGCGCAGCGCCCGACGCACTTGCTTGGTTTGGCGCTCGCCGCGCGAGCGGCCGATGCGCGCGGCGACGCCGCTGCGAGCAAGAACTTTCGACGACGGCTGCTCGCGGCGGAGTCAGCCGAGAAAGCGCGCAATCTTCCGGAATACACCGACCACGCCGCCGACATTAGCGCCGCTATTGAGCAGGCAAAAAAACGTTGATGCGGTGGGGGTGGTGAATCACCTGACAACTTATCGGAAGGTTCCCTGACTTACTTTTTTCCAGAGTGACGCTAGCATTAGTGTCGTAGAGTTAGAGTCGCACAGTCGAATGCCTCGGTGGGTTTGCGTAACGCATGATTTCGCCCCCCACGAGCCTACAACACAGCGCTATGCACGACCCGTCTGTCACTGCGCTTGTTTGCAACACCCTACGGCACGGAGTAGTTCCCACCCGTACCGCCCGCTCTTCTACACTACAAAACCAGGTGCGCGGGGCGCCATCGCGCGCACGAGCCTACGGTCTGCTGACAGCAGCGTTCATCACCGCTGTCTCGCTCGCCGGGTGTGCCAGCGACAAAATCGTCTTCCGTGATCGGGGCCCATTCAATCCCCCGCCTGACGCCGCCTCAGGGTTCCTTGGCTATTTCGACGCGGCGACGAAGCAGACGACGTGCGGCAATTGCCACGTCGACTTCCAGGCCAGCTGGAAAGTGACCAAGCACGCCGGTGCCTATAACGCGGTGACCACAAGCTCGGTCAAGACTCCAGAGTGTTACAGCTGCCATTCGCTGACGGGCAACGGCAACGCTGCGAGCGGCACGGTGGCGGGACACGATAAAGTCGCGGACTCCGCGTATTTCGATGTCCAGTGCGAGAGTTGTCACGGCGCGGGCCTTCAACACGTTGAAGGCGTCGGCCAGGGAACGCTGATAAGGCCGCTCGCGAAACTGAGCATGGCCGGCACCGGCAACTGCGGCGACTGCCATTCCGGAACGCACCAGCCGTTCGTGGAAGAGTGGAGTGCGTCACGACACGCGACCATAAACGCATCGCGCGTCTCGAACGCTACGTGCGCCGGCTGCCACGAAGGCCGCGCGGCGCTCTTACGGTGGGGCGTCGATGTGAACTTCGTCGAGAAGGCCAATCCGACGGACTATCAGCCGGTGGCGGCCTGCGCCGTCTGCCACGATCCTCACGGTTCAGGCAACCCGAGCCAGCTGCGCTTTCCGGTGACATCCCAGGATCCCGACCAGAATCTCTGCATGAAATGCCATAACCGGCGCAGCGAACCGGAGATTGGAACGAGCTCGCCTCATGCTCCGCAGGGCGCAATGCTGCTGGGGTTTGCCGGCTGGCGGCCGCCAGGCTTTACATACGACACTGCACGCATCTATGGGTCGCATGCAACGACGCTGAACCCGAAGCTCTGCGCCGGGTGCCACATCGCCAAGTTCACCGTGACCGACCCGGCGACCGGCGGCTTTGCGTTCCAGGCGACGGGTCACCTGATGCGGCCGATTCCGTGCCTCGACGCCGCGGGCAAGCCGACGGCCGACAAGACATGTCCGTACACGGAAAGCGCCCGGTCGTGGCAGACATGCGCGGCTTCGGGCTGTCACGCCAACGCCGCGGTGGCTGTCTCGGCGTTCACAACCGTCCGCGCCCGGATGAAGTTCTTCGCCGATCAACTCTGGGTGGACTCCAACGGCAGCGGCTCGCTCCAGGCGTCGCCGACTGACGGTGGTCTTCTGGCCCAGGTAAAAGCCTCGAGACCAACCGAATGGAGCAACACGGACCTCGTCATCACACCGGCCGAGGGCGCTGAATTCAACGCGCGGCTCTGCGGCGAGTTTGGCCAAACCAACGCCGACAACTCGAAGGGCGTTCACAATCCGTTCCTGTGTGAGGCGTTGATGATCGCCACGATCAATTACATCACGACCTACTACGCATTGCCGGCTGCGTCACCTAGTGTTCAGGCCGGCATGACCGGTCCGATCGGCGGCAAGTTCAATCGTTCGATGCATGTTTCTCGCGCACCCCTGGTAGGTGAACCGATCTCGCAGTAAGTGGTGATCGGCATACAGTTCACTGGCGTCGTCCGCGTTCTGCGCTCGGCGGCGGCGCTTCAGCAGGCGCACGCCGCGCCCGCGGACTCGATCGTCGTCCAGTCGCCGCTCCCCGGCGGCATCGCACACTTCGTCCGGTTTCTGCTGAACACAGTCCCGCAGTGGGTGCAAATCGGCGGGGTTGTCGTCGGGGCCGCTGTTGCCGCGTTCATCCTCTGGTTCTTGTTCGTGCGGCGCGTTGCGATACGCGGTTGGCTGACCTCGCGCACGAGCGGCGTCAAGTTGGCGCTCGCGGCGATAGCCGTCGTGCTGATTACCGGCATCGCCGCCATGGGCACCGTGACCTGGAACTATACCCAGCACTCGAACGACTTCTGCGTCGGGTGTCACATCATGAACCCGGCGTTCCAGAAGTTCGGCGACGCGACCAACAAGCACGCCAAGCTATCGTGTCACGACTGCCATCAGCAGTCTCTGTACGCAAGCGCGCGGCAGGTTTACCTGTGGGTCGCGGAGCGACCCGAGAAAATAGGCAAGCACGCCAAAGTGCCGAACAAGGTCTGCGAGAACTGCCACATCACGAAGGACACGGCAACCTGGCAACATGTCGCGTCGACAGCAGGACACCGCGTGCATCTGGAGTCGCACTCGAGCGCGCTCAAGAACATTCAGTGCATAACGTGTCACGGGGTCGAGCTGCATCGGTTCGCGTCGGTGAACGAGACGTGCGGCCAGAGCGGCTGCCACAAGGCGAGCGAAACCAACATCGCGCTCGGCAAAATGGCGGAGCAGACGGACCTCCATTGCATCAGCTGCCACGCGTTCACGGCCAACGTTCCCTTACTCGCAACGCGTGACTCGGCACGGGGCACCCTGGTACCCGGGCAGACTGAGTGTCTCGCGTGCCACAAGATGCAAAAGGTTCTCGCAGACTTCGATGAAGCTAAGGACCCTCATGGCGGAAAGTGCGGAACCTGCCACAATCCGCACCTGCAGAAGACGGCGGCGGCGGCGGTGAAGTCCTGCGCGACGGCGGGCTGTCACGCGAATTGGCGCGACACGCCCTTCCACGTTGGCGCGAGCCACAAGCAGATCGCCTCGCAGTGCCTCACCTGCCACGTACCGCATGCCGCGAGGGTTGACGCGAGCAATTGCGAAGGATGTCACCTGAGCGTGCGGAGCCATGGACGGTTGCGGCCGCCCCTTCCCTTCGACACGACCAAGGCGCTGCGACGCGTGGGCACGAGCACGGCTCCTCCCTCGCCCGATGCGGCCTATGCGGATTCCCGGCATTCGGTGACGATAGCGTCGGTCCGCAGCAGCGGTCCGTCGGCGGAATCCGGCGATGATGCGACGCTCCTCGAGCGGGACGATGTACGTCCCGCGACGAACTACGCCGGCGCGCCTCTCTCCCGAGCGCCGCCCGCAACGGCCGACCCCTTTCCTCACGCGAGGCACGCAAAGCTTGCGTGCCTCGTCTGTCATGTGACTGGGACGGGGGTTGGCCTCCTCACGTTCAAGCCACCGCGCGGCTGCGCCATCTGCCACCATCAGGCGCCAACGTCGGGCAAGTGCGCGACGTGCCACGCGACGAGCGAGTACACGGCCGTGAAGCACACGACGATGACGGTAACGGTGCCCGGCCACGACCCCCGTCCGCGGCCGGTAGACTTTTTTCACGCGGTGCACACCAAGCGCGCATGCCTGGAGTGCCATACGACACCAGTGACGTTGGTGCCTTCGACGGCGCAGGCGCAGTGCAAGGATTGCCACAGCGACCACCACGCCGCCGGCCGTAACTGCTCGGCGTGTCACACGATCGCCGAGCCCAAGTTTGCGCATCGGACCCTCGAGACCGCGCACCAGCGCTGCGACGCGTGCCACACTGCGACGACGATCGCGGAGCTGACGCCGACGCGAAGCTTCTGCAGTACCTGCCACGCGGCAAAGGCAAAGGGGCATTACGACCAGAAGGAATGCAGCGTCTGCCACTTCCTCGCCGAACCCGGCGTCTATCGCTCGAGACTCGTCACGTCGCGGCCACAATGACGCGCATCCGCGCTCAGATTGCCGCGTCAATTCCGGTTGCCGCGTTCATCATGGTGGCGGGCGCCGCGCCAGTAGCGGCGCAGGATTACCGTGTTCGTGTCGACGCGAGCGTACAGACCGTTTCGTTTCGCGGCCTCGTCTCCGACAGCATCCCGGTCGCGTTGGTGGTGCCCTCCCCCGACGGTGGACTGGAGACGCCCGATGGCCACGCGGTTCGATGCGGCGCGGCCGATTACTGCTTTTTCTTTTTGCCGGGTCCCGTGTTGCGCGCGGTCCCGGTGACGACTTCCGCGAGTCTGGTCATGTGGGGCTTGGGCGTCGAGGGGCTCGCTCTCCACGCGACCGGCCGCCTCGTGGGAGATCTCGGACCCGATCGAGTGTGGCCAGGCACAGTTCCGTCGGGGCAGCTCATCGAGGGGTATCTCGAGTACCAGCGCTCAGTTTTCATCGCGCGCGCCGGGCGCCAGCTCGTCACGTCGCGACTGGAGCCGGTCGGCTTCGACGGCGGTCTGCTGAGGGTTCGGTGGGACAAGGCGTCGCTCGATTTCACGGGCTACGGCGGCTGGGGTCTCGGACAGGCAGCCGCTATTTCGGCGGCCAGCCCGGCACTCAATCCTCTCGATGAGTGGCGACCGAGCAACAGGCAGCTCGTAGCGGGTGCCGAGGCGGCGCTGCGCGTGAGGGATGTCGACGTCCGCGCGGAATACCGGCGAGAGATCGACCCGCAGAACCATTACTTCGTCTCGGAGCGTACGGCGTTCTCGCTAGGCGCAACCGTCGCGGCATTTCGGGCAGCCGGCGGACTCGACTACAACATTGCGGAAGGACATCTGGGGAGTGCCGATTTCGCGCTCACCTATTTGCACTCGCGATTTTCGGTGACGGCAGGAGCGCGCCGTTACCATCCCTACTTCAGCCTGTGGACGCTGTGGGGCGCATTCAGCCCGGTGCCGTACAACGCGGTGAACGTTTCCGCGCAGTTTCGGCCGACCGATTGGTTGTCGGTGAACGGACGGGGGGAACGGTACCACTACGATGACGCGAATGTCTCCACGGCGATCGTGCCGCAGCTCGAGGACCGGGGATGGCGCTCGAGCGCCGGCGCCACCGCGACGCTCAATACCCGCTGGACACTCGACGGCGATTTCGGCCTCGAGCACGGACCCGGCGCCGCGGCGCGGTTTGCCGACGGCACTGTGACTTACACGCCCAACGAGAAGTTCTCGTTCGATGTATACGGTGGGTCCTTGGCCCGGCCGCTGGAGCTGCGCTATCTCGACGCAACGAGCCGCTGGATCGGTGGTCGCGCCGAGTGGCAGGTCACTTCGCAGCAACGCATCTGGAGCGACCTTGCTCTCGTCAGCGATGATCGCCAGAGGCCCGACCCGAGCGCATCGTCCCTGGATCAGTTCCGAATCCGGGCGGGACTGACTGTCGCTTTCGGCTCCGGCGCCGATCGCACGCCCTTGCCTCCGGCTCACAGGACCGGACAATGAGCCTGCTCACGCGTGTCGGCTCAGCGTTGGCAGCCGGCCTGCTCGCGGCGGGAGCATTGGTCGCCGCGCCTCACGTGAGCCGCGCGCCGCAAGAATCCTTTCCACACGACAAACACGCCAGCTTGTTTCCGCTCTGTGTCACGTGCCACGCGGGTGTCGTGGAGCCGGGACAGCCGATGTGGCCTGACCCGGCACGCTGCGCATCGTGTCACGATGGTGTGGTGAAGCCACGAGTCGCGTGGACGCCGCGAACCGGACCGCGCGCGGGCAATCTGCGGTTCACTCACGATGGACATAGCCGCGCGGCGACAGCGGGACACCCGGCTGACAGCGCGCTGATTCAAGACTGCTCCGCGTGTCATAACGTGGCCGGCGCACCGCGGATGACCGTGCAGCCCGCCGTCGTCGCGCAATGCCTGGATTGTCACGGGCTCAAGGCGCCCCATGTGGATGTCGCGAGCGCAGCGTGCGCGACCTGTCACGTGCGACTGACAGACGCTCCGAGCCTGACCCGTGATGTCATCGCGCAATTCCCCAAGCCCCAGTCGCACAACGCGCCGGATTTCCTGCTCGGCGGCCACGGCATGGCCGCACGAGTCACGGGCGTGGCCTCGGGCCCGAACGCCATCGCGGCCAGCTGCGCCACGTGCCACTCGAGAAACCTGTGCATCACGTGTCACGTGAACGCTCCCGAGTCGCCCGTGATTCTCGCGCTGGCGCTCGACGAACGGACGCCGGCCTACGCGGCCTCGCGGCTGGTGCCGCCGAGCCATTCAGCGACAGGCTGGTTGCGCGCGCACGGCCTGGAGGCGCAGCGATCGGGCGCGACGTGCGCGACCTGTCACACACGCGAGAGCTGCATGAGCTGCCACGTCGGCGTGCCGTCGCGGGTGATTGCGGCGCTCCCGGCCGCCGGTCCGGGACGCGCAGTGGGCGCGCGGTTGTCACGCGCGAAACCATCAAGTCACACAGTGGACTTCAGGGAACGGCACGGGGCGGAGGCAAACGCCCACCCGATGACATGCGCGAGCTGTCACGCGCGCGAGAGCTGCACGACCTGCCATGTCGGCGCGTTGCCGCGCGTCGTGGCAGCGATGCCGCCCGGCGCCACCGGACGCGTGGCGGGCCTGCTATGGGCACGCATAAAACCATCGAGCCACACGCTGGAATTCAGGGAGGGACACGGCCCCATCGCAAGCGCCAGCCCCAGGACGTGCGAGACCTGCCACGAGCGATCGATGTGTCTCGAGTGTCATCGCCCTGACGGTAGCCGGCAATCTCGTTATCACCCTCAGAACTTCATCACGCGTCATCCAAGCTCGGCCTACGCGCGCGAAGCGAATTGCAGCGATTGCCACAACCCGGCGCAGTTCTGTCAGAGCTGCCACCAGCGGGCGGGACTCGTCGCGACCGCGCGAATCGGTCAAAAGGGTTACCACGACGCGTTTCGCGGCTTCAGCCTGGGACACGGACAGGCAGCGCGGCAGAGTCTTGAATCGTGCGCGTCGTGCCACGCCGAGCGTGACTGCACTGCGTGCCATTCCGCAGTGGGCGCCGGCTTCCGATTCAACCCACACGGGCCCGACTTCAATGCGGCGCGCATGCGATCAAAGAACCCATCCGTGTGCATCGCGTGTCATGGCCGGGCGATACCAGGAGGCCCTTGAGCATGGAAAACCATAGAACGCCTTTCATGAAGAGGATCGCAGTGTCTTCCCTGTGTTTCTGCCTCACGGCGGCGGCGGCGATCTGGGGGTGTGTCGGAAGCAAGCGTGAAGCGCCGAAGATCCCACTCGATCAAGCAAACCTCGCGAGCACCGCCAGAGGTGGAGTGACCACACCGAGCGCGATCGCGGGCGAGGCGAAAACGGCCCTCGACAGCGGCAACATGCTTTTTCGGGCAAAGGCGTATGACCGCGCGCTTGCGCAGTACCGTCGCTCCGCCAGGCTGGCGCCCACCGCCCTGGCTCCACTCTTCGGAATTCTGATGGTCACCGATGTGACGAAGGACGCTAAGCTCGCGGACAGCACGCGGTCGCGCATGCGCGAACTGGATCCCGCGTCCGCGGACTCCTCGGCCGCAATGTCGCACGCCCAGATCGTTCACGAGCATTCCCACGCCCCGAAAACCCCGCCCGTGCCCCGGGCGTAGGACCGGGAGCGATGGTTTTGGATGGCGTGCGCTGAAAGAAGCCGCCGGTTGCCCTATTTGGTTGCATGCTGAATATTCCTCCCGTCCGGCTCGATTCCCCCGTGTAACACCATCTCCTTCCCATGGCCGACGCCAGCATTTCAGCAATCGGGAAATACCGCATCATCGAGCTCGTAGGCGAGGGCGCGATGGGGGTGGTCTACAGGGCGCACGATTCCGTCCTCGACCGCAACGTCGCGATCAAGGTGATGAATGAGTCGATCGCCAGGCAGGACGACCTGCGGAAGCGCTTCCTGCACGAGGCGCAGGCTGCCGCATCTCTCCAGCATCCCAACGTCGTGTGCATCTACGACCTTGGTGAATCGGATGGGCACCTCTACATCGCGATGGAATTCATCCAGGGGGTGGACCTGGAGCGACTGATCGAGTTGGCGGAGCCGCTCTCGCTGCAAGCCAGACTCGACATCATAATCGACGTTCTCACAGGGCTCTCGTTCGCGCACAGGCGCGGCATCGTACATCGAGACATCAAACCGGCGAATATTCGCGTAGCGGAAGATGGGAGAGCGAAGATCATGGACTTCGGCGTCGCCCATCTCGCGTCTTCGAGCATGACCAGCACCGGGTCGATTCTGGGAACCCCGACCTACATGGCTCCGGAGCAGATCACCGAGGGAAAGACCAGCCCGGCTACCGATATCTTCGCGGTCGGTGGCGTCCTGTATCAGATCCTCACGATGATGAAGCCCTTCGAGGCTCCCACTCTACAGAACCTGTTCTTCAAAATCATCACCGAAACGCCGCGAAATATTACCGAGCTGATGCCCGGACTTCCTCCCGCCCTCGACCGCATCGTCCGGAAGGCCATGGCGAAGGAGCCAACGGATCGGTATGCGAGCGCGCTCGACATGGCGAATGACCTGACCAACGTGCGATCCAAGTTGAGCGGCCCTTCCTATCCGGCATCGGTTTCGTTGAGCGCTTCAGTTGCCAGTGCCATCGAGCAGTCCAGGACGAGCTCCCGGAAGCGGGTGAGAACGCTCGCCTTCGCAGGCGGGGGAGCGCTCGCCGTGGCCTCCTTGTTCGCGATCGCGTGGTCGCAAGGCTCGCGATCCGGTTCGCCAAAGCTGGAAGCCGCCGACAAGCCGGTGCCGTTAGCCACGCCAGCATCGCCTCAGGTGACTGCTGGGACTTCTTCGGCAGCGGCCACCCCCATTCGCGAAACTCAGCCGCCGTCCTCGATGCCGCGGCCTATCAAGCAGGAAAAACCCCGCGCTACCGTGCGCGACACGCGTGCTGGTACCGTCGTCACCAAGGTCGCGTCCAAGCCGATTCAATCTCAGGTCACGACCACGGCGGCTCCGCTCACGCAGGCGCCGGCGCAAATTCCGAGTACCAGGCAGGAAGCATTGCCGGCGCCTCCTTCGGTCGTAACCGCGGCTGCAGTCGTCCCGGCGCCACCGAAGCAAGAGACAGCGCCGCCCCCGGTGGCGGCGCCAACTGCCGCTGACATCGCGCCTACGGTTGAAGCTTTCGCTCGCGCGATAGAGTCGAAGGACATCGGCGCCATCCGTCGTGTCTACCCGGGCCTGACATCGGATCAGCAGCGGCGCTTCGAGCAGTTCTTCCAGGGCGCGCGGACTATCAACGCCAGTTTCAAGGTGGCGAACGTTGCGGCTTCAGGCGCGTCGGCGGCGGACGCTCAACTTGTTGGAGCTTACGAGTATGTGACGACGGCGGGCAAAACAGAGCGCCAGCCAGTCACTTTTGCCGTGACCCTTGGGCACGACGGACGCGTGTGGCGACTCACGTCAATGCGCTGACCGTCGTTCTCGTCGATGCGCTGACCCTCGCTCTCGCCGATAGCTAGAACGTGTACTCGATGCCGGCGGTGTAGACGAGGTTGGCTCTCAATCCACCGCGATTCAGCGGAAAGAGCGCGTTCAGAACGCCCGTCGTGTTGCGAGCGGGAGTGAACTTGAAGCCGAACGAGCCATTGACGATATCGTCCCGAATCTCGGGAATATTCGTGGGAATCAGCGTTCGGCGAAACGGCGCGTCATAAGTTACGAGGCCGGGCAAGTGAAGCTTGCTGTCACCCACCTGCAGCTCCGACACAAGATCCGCGGCGAGAGTGACGTTGTCGTTCATTCGATCATCGAATCCGATAGTCCCTAGCACGGCGTCGTTCTGCTGTGTGCCGGCGTGATGCAAATAACCGGCGTTCAGATGGGGCGAGAAGTCACTGAAGCGTGAATTGAAGATCAACACGGCCCGCCCCGCAAATTTGCCGGAGCCGAGCATGTCCTGTTGGCTCCCGGTCGGAAATCGGCCGTCGACGAGAAATGCGAAGCTGGCGTCGGGCGTCTCTCTCAGGTTTACCTTTGCTCGCAGCGCGACATCGCCAAGACCGGCCGCCGAGCCCAGGCTCTGACGACTGGCGGTCAGGACGGGATTATCCGGGGTACCGGCAAAATAGTGCGCTGCCGTCGTGCCCCCGAACGGCCGGATTTGCGCATCGCTGGCGCCGCGAAAGTCCGCTTGCACGACGGGCACCACCAGTCCGAAGTCGAATCGATCTGTCACACCGTAAGTGACGTAAATCGAGGTGACCTGAACGCTGAGGTCCATCGACAGGTGAAAATCCATCGC
Organism: Gemmatimonadota bacterium; assembly: GCA_003134685.1. Taxonomy (GTDB): domain Bacteria; phylum Gemmatimonadota; class Gemmatimonadetes; order Gemmatimonadales; family Gemmatimonadaceae; genus UBA4720. Next base: position 394,023 of record PLCA01000003.1, read on the forward strand.
GTCGTTCTCGAGAACCGGTACGCCGTACAGCGAGCAGTCGGCGCCGAACTGGACATTGCACCCGGGAAAATTGACGTTCTGGTGCGTGAATGTCAGACCGATGTCATGCATGTCTACGCCGCGCAGCGTGGCGAATCGGAAACCGGTTCGACTTATCCCCGCCAGTACCCGTCCCCGTCCCAGAGTTTGCGCCCGCTCGGCGAAGATCGGACCCGCCGACGTGGAAGTCCGCACCGGCACGCCGCCCTCGAACCGGAACGTCTCTCCGCCGCTGGTCGATCCGATCGGGATATTGGCGACGCTGGCACCGAGCGCGTCGGTGATGAACGCGATCAGCGACGCGTTCTCCGCGTTCGAAGAAGGTATGAAATGGAGCCCGTGGGCCTGCAACGACGCGGGATTGTTGGGGTCTCCGGACCCGGCCAGAAAGAGTGGGTCCTGTCCCGGACCGAAAATAAAGAGCTCCGATATCCGGTCGCGGAGGTGCTGCGCACTTGCCGGGGACGACGTCAGGAGGGTCGCGCAGCACGCGAGTGCGACCAACCTAAGGATGCTGTTGAGCCTTGCAGCACGATTTCGCATCGGGGACCGGAGACCTGGCAGGGTCGTTAGGGAGGATCAAGCCGCAATATCTTAGCTGCGAACGTACGGCTAGGCAACGCCGGATGGATGCGGCCGCCGAAGGCGTTTTTCAGGCTACGCTCAGGCCGATTCCGTGTCGCGAGGGCATCGACCTTATTGCGGCTGAGCTTGGCCGGTTGGAGTCGCACGCGCTAAACTAGGTCGTCTGTAACAGCACCGAGGAAGCAATGGACACGACGGGTCCGTCACAGAAAGCCAACATCGGAGTGAGCGAGCGGCGCAAGCGACTTACGTTTGGGATCGGGGCGCTTAGTGTCGGCGTCGTCATCGCCGTGCTCCTGATCGGCATCCGCGCCCCTCTCGTGTGGAGGCTTCCCCTCTTTCTTCCGTTCTGCGTTGGCGCACTCGGCGTCTTTCAGGCGCGGGACAAAACGTGAGTAAAACTCGCATCGCGCGGTCAGCGCGATATGGACAACGGCCCGCAACAGATTTCGGACGCCGCCGAGTTGCAGCAGGTTCAGCGGCAGGCGCGCGCGGTTTACGTCAAATCGGTCATCACGGCTGCAATTCTAACGGCGATCGCCCTCATTCCATAGCGCTCACGGAGCAAAGGTGACAATGGGCATGTATAACGGCGTGCGAAGGGAGCTCTGACAGGAACCGTCACTCCAACCGCAAGAGGCGAATGAGCAATCGTCTCGCCCTACTGCTGCTCCTCTTTGCCGCGACGCGCATTGTGGCGCAAAGCCCCGCGCGCCTCGACGCGATTGCCCGCGCACAGGCGGACAGCGGTTTTGCCGGCGTCGTGCTGGTGGCGAGAGACACTTCGGTCCTGTTCGAGAAGGCCTATTCGCCGCGCACCGGAAAGCGGCTCACTCTCTCGAGCAAGTTCAACATAGGCTCGATGACAAAGGGGTTCACCGCGGCGGCGATCCTGAGATTGCGCTCGCAGCATCGCCTCTCCTTCAACGATCCCATCTCCCGTTTTTTCCCCCACGCCCCGGAGACAAAGCGCGGGATTACGGTTTTCCATCTCCTGACGCACACCTCGGGGCTGCGGGGACATTCGGCCGGCACGGGAATCATGCGCCGCGATGGCGCCGTCAACGCGATACTCGCGCTCCCCCTCGAGTACCCGCCGGGTACTCATTACAGGTACTCGGATGACGACTATCAACTGCTGGCGGCGATCATCGAGGTGGCTTCGGGCTTCACCTGGGAGGAATATGTCAAGCGAGAGCTGCTCGTCCCCGCCCGCATAGAATCGACCGATTTTCAGGGCGGAGACTGGGGACACAAAGGCGCGAACGGGATGCGCAGCACGGCGAGAGACATTGCGCGCTGGGTAACCGCGATCCACGAAGCGCGGCTCTTTGGCCGAGCCGAAAGCGTGGAGCTCGAGTCACCCCTGATGCACGTCCGGAGCGAGCCGCCGTTCGAGATTCACTACGGCTACGGCACCAGGGTATACGTCCGGAACGGGAGAGTTGCGGAAGTGATGCATTCCGGGATCGGAGACGCCGGCAACACCAGCATCGCGCGCGTTCTTTCTGACGGCACCGTCGTCGTGGTCCTGTCCACCAGAGGCCAGCATCACGGGACGACTTGGGCATCGTATGTCGCACAGCGTCTCGTCCCGCGCAGGTGATCTGTTTGGGCACAGCTGCAGGAAGCACGATTGACGTTCCTGTCGATCACTCAGAACGTGTGTGAGACAATCGTCTTGAGCACGAGCTTGTCTGACGCCGCAGTCAAGCCGAAACCGATGCCTGCCTCCACGTCGAAGAGCTTGCGAGCGTAGTCGGCCACGGCAAAGAGGTTGTGCTCCTGCCTCGCGCGACTTTCCAGGTGACCGATCTGGCCGAAGTCGGCGTAGTGCTCCACCGCCAGCGCGAACGCCGGCGATCGGTTATATGCGAGGCGCAGAGACGGCGCGAAATCGAGGCGGGAAAACCCGTCAAACGAGGTGTCCAGGATGGGATTCACGATCAGATCCCAGGGACCTGCCCGCGCCCCGACTATCGGCCGTATCTCACCCCCGTATCGCGACTGGTCCCAATGCCTCGAATTGAAGCTCAGCTCGAAGTTCACCCCGTAGAAGAAACTTCGGGTCTCGGCGTGCGGCACCGCGAACAGCGCCCGCAGCTTGCCCCCATCGAGCTCGAGTTTCCGGTCGCTGGTAAGGGTGTAAACGGGAAGATAGGTACCTGCCTCGAACCAGTCAGTTACGCCGTAAGCCCACTCGAAGGCGCCATTGAGCGATCCCTGCGGCACCACCGCGCCGGGAAATCCGGGAACCGTGCGACCGTCGGGCGTGTAGTTGGCGTGAACCGTGAGATTCGCCTTGCCCGGCGTCTCAAGCTCGCCAGTGTAGACCTGGATCTCGTCGGTCTGCGCCTGCAGCGGCTGGATCGCCAGCAAACAGGCCACTATCATGGTGGGCCGCCAGCCCATTCGACCGCTCTTCATGGGCAAAAAATAGTGCAGGAGACCGGTGGCGACCACGCGATTCATCTTGGTGACGGTACGCCGTCCTAGTCGGAAGCGTTGACGGTCGGATAAATTGGCTGGAGCGACATGCCGGCAACCCCGTTCCACCTCGGTCCTGGCCTTCTCATCAAGGCCGCCGCCCCACGACAGTTCTCGATGGCGGCGTACTCGCTCGCGCAGGTCGTGATCGACGTCGAGTCAGGCTACTACCTGTTGCAGGGCGAATACCCCGTGCATCGGCAGGCGCACACTTTTCTTCTCGGCGGTCTGATCGGAATGCTGTGCGGACTGATCGTCTCGCGGATCGGCGGCTGGTGGGCACGACCCCGTGACGCGGTCCCCGAGGCGCTCGCGGCCGAGTTCCGCATGCCGGTGGCGGTTGTGAGCGGAGTCTTTGGCGGGATCTTCCACTCGATGCTCGACGGCATCATGTACGCGGACATCCGTCCCTTCCGGCCATTTACCGAAGCGAATCCGTTGTACGAGCTCGTGAGCATCCGGACGCTTTACCTTTTCTGCACCATCACCGGTCTCGTGGGCGCGGCGCTGCTGCTGGCCCGGGAACGACGATCGAGACGCTACTGAGTGAAAGAGAGCGTCCGGGAGCCCTCCAGCCTTCTACACGATCACGCCGCCCAGCAGCACGCGAACGTCTTCATGAGGGCGTTTTCGTACCCGGCAAGCCAGTTGCCGATCAGTTTCGAAAAAGAAGTCGAGATCGCCGATAGGGTGCTGATAATGGACGGCATCCTGTTCATTTTCCAATTGTGCGAGCGCGATCAAAAGGTTACGTCCAAGGCGGGCGACCTCGAGAAGTGGATCTCCGGTCACGTAGTGAGGAAGGGCGTGAAGCGGATCCAGAATACCCGCGCCCTGCTCGGCGCCTACGTGGGTCTGTCGCTGGTGAATCACTTCGGACATCGCATCATGGTCTCGCCGAAGGAGTCTGATTCTCTCGTCAGCATGATCATCTACCGCGTGCCGCTGAAATCGCGCGCGTTTCGCGCGGCGCGGTTCAAGAAGAGTCGCAACGGCGGCTTCGTCCATGTCCTGAGGGACGTCGACTACTTCGAGATCTGCGACCACTTCGTCACGCCTGCGGAGCTGCTCGACTACTTCACCTTCCGGCGCGACATTCTTCTCAACTGGGATCCGCCATCGACCGCCGTCAGCGAGTCGGCGCTGATCGGACAGTACCTGCTGGAGGATTTTTCGTCGCCGCCCGATCCCAGGTTCGAGAGGGCGGCGCTTTCCCGCGGGGGGCCGACCGCCTGCGAGTTCTCCTTTGTGCTTGAGACCCTCGGGAGCAAGATTGCGGCTCATGAGGGAGAGTACGCCGACTCCGATTGCTACGAGATTCTTTCCGAGCTCGCGCTACTGGGGCGGTACGAGCTGCGCGCGCTCAAGCTGGAGCTGCGTCTGGCGATCGAGGGCGTTCGGGCCGACAAGTTCGAGCTCCCGTACCGAATCGCGTCGGAGCGGACAGGATGCGGATTTCTCATCCTGCCCGTGACGAGGGAGTTTCACGATCGCGCCTTCGACGCGCTACGAAGTCTTTCGCTCGCATCCAAGCACGAGCTGGACCTGGAAAGACAGGTCGGGATCGGAATGTGGAAGAACAGCGAGTTCGTCGACGTTGAATGGATTTTTCTGGACGGAGGCAATCCTCCAAACCCGGATCTCGAGGGGCGGCTGGCGTTCAGCTATCCGTTCCGAAGGGCGAGCGAACAAAGGCTGCCGCCCATTTTCACCTGACAGATTCCAAAGGAGGTCCAATGCTCGGATCAATGGACATCGTCGCGTTCGTTCCGACCAGACGCAGGGAGAAGGCGCGCGCGTTCTACGAGAAGACGATTGGGCTCCGCTTTGTGAGCGACGACCAGTTCGCGCTGGTTTTCGACGCGAATGGAGTGATGGTCCGGGTCGTCGACGTTTCGAGCGTGACAGGGTTCCAACCGGCGCCGTTCACCATACTCGGCTGGAGCGTAGACGATATCGGCAAAATCGTGAAAGGCCTTGAGAAGAAAGGCGTAAAGTTCGAGCGCTACCCCGGCATGCAGCAGGACCAGCTTGGCGTCTGGAGCTCGCCGAGCGGAGCGAAGGTGGCGTGGTTCAAGGATCCGGATGGGAACGTGCTATCGGTGACGGAATAGCTCGTCCGAAACGGCCCGCTGCCCCTGCTATTGACCAGCTGTAAATCGGAACAATCACTGCCATTTTGTGGTTTAAACAGGTATCCCCCACTGAGAATCACGATGAAACGCTCTCTGCCGAGCTTCCTCGCTGTTTTGGCCGTAATTTCGATCGCGCTCGTTCTTTTCGCCGCGAAGCTCACGAACGGCGCTTCCCGCTCGACGGATGGGCCGGTGATCGCGCCGTCGCTCGATGCGCAGGTGACGGGCGGCGCCGCCGAGGACACCGCGGTGTTCGCTGGCGGGTGCTTCTGGGGAGTCGAAGCTGTGTACGACCACGTGAAGGGGGTCAAACGCGCGATCTCGGGTTACGCCGGCGGCGACGTCGCGAATCCTTCGTACGAGCAGGTGAGCACGGGTGACACGGGGCACGCGGAATCGGTGGAGGTCATCTACGATCCGTCGCAGGTCACCTACGGCAAGCTCCTCCAGATCTTCTTCTCCGTCGCGCACGACCCCACGCAGCTCAATCGTCAGGGACCGGACCGCGGCACACAGTACCGCTCGGCGATCTTCTACAGAAACGCCCAGCAGCAGCAGGTTGCAGAGAGCTACGTCAAGCAGCTGGCGACGGCAAAGACGTTTTCACGTCCGATCGTGACGCAGGTCGCGACGCTCCGCGGGTTCTACCCGGCTGAGGAGTACCACCAGCATTACCTGGCGCAGCATCCCGACCAGCCGTACATCGTGATCAATGATCAGCCGAAGATCGTGGCGCTGAAGAAGCAGTTTGCTGACGTGTACCAGGAGTAGAACTTCAAACTGCACTGAAGTTCCGCTTCCGAAACTTTGTATCTCGCGGCCGCGTAGATCGAGAAGACCCCTCGTCCGGAGCATTAGATGAAGTCCCGCCGTATTCTCGAGTCCACTTTCGCGCTCGCTGTCACCGTCGCGATCGTCGCCGCTCCAGCGGTCGCGCAGGACTCCGCGACGATGCATGTCACTGTCCACGTTCCGGATTCGGTCGCGCACGTGACGGACAGAGAGCTGCCGAGTCACGCCCGTTTTGGGATCGTGAGCAGGGATGGACAGGCGGCGCTCCTGCTCATGGACACGACGATAGTCGCGCAGATGACCGACCGCGGACTCGCGCACATGAACGCCCGAGAGGCGACGGATACGATCAAGAGTCCCGTCAACCGGATGTTCGCGCGCATGGCTCTGGGGGCGCTCCTGCCGCTCTTCGACCATGGTGTTGCCTACCACCTGCGCGATCTCGCCGACGCAAAGTACGCGGATGGTCGGCTTCAGCTCCTCCGCGCAAATGGCGAGGAGGTTTTCCGCGAAGTGGAGATCGGAAAGGGACCGCTCATGGAGAGCTTCTCGCCGGATGACGCGAAGGCGTTTGCCGCGAGAGCGCGCCAAGCCAGGGCGCGCCTCGACCGCTAGGCTTGGGCAAAGGCGGTGGCCTTCTTGTCCAGCCGCTGATACAGATGGCGCCGCGGCCGATGCCGCCATTCGCACTATTTTCGCTGCGGCGTTCGCGGGCGGAACGTAGATTCTCCGAGGCTCCCCCCACCAATACCCGACGGAGGTCTTGCAATGCATTTCCCCCCGGTCAACTACTTCGCAGTTCTGGTAGCCGCCATCCTGATGTTCATCCTCGGCGGACTCTGGTACTCTCCCGTTCTGTTCATGAAGAAATGGCTTGCGCTTCAGGATAGAACCGAGGAGCAGATGAAGGCCCAGGCGGCGGTAGCGAACATGCCGCTCATGTACGCCAGCGCCTTCGTGACAGCGTTGATCACGGCGTGGGTGATGGCGCATCTGCTCGGGCATTTTGCGGTGGCAGTGGATCCTAATGTCATGCGTCCCGACGCCGCGCACGGCGCCGCGTTCGGCTTCGTCTGCTGGCTCGGCTTTGCCGCGCCGACCAGCTACGCGACTGCGATCTTCTCGGGCAAGCCAAAGCAGCTGTGGTTCATTGATACGTCCTACTATCTCGTCTCGTTCGTGATCGCCGGCGCCATTCTCGGGGCGTGGAGATAGGGCGATCTCGTTCAGCCAACCAGGAGGATAGACATGATGTCCAAGTCAGGCAGATACCGGGCAGCGACGTTCGCCGTTGCCTCAATGATTCTCGGAGTGGCATCGATCGCCGCCGCCCAGGGGCAGAGACCTGTACCAACACGGGGCCGCGGGCATTTCACGCTGACCGCCCCCGATCTCGCATCGAAGGGGCGGATCACAGCACCGCATGTCTTCAACGGCATGGGGTGCACCGGACAGAATATTTCCCCGACACTCCAGTGGTCGAACCCGCCAGCCGGGACGAAATCCTTCGCGGTCACCGCGTACGATCCTGATGCGCCGACCGGAAGCGGCTGGTGGCATTGGGTGATGTACAATATTCCCGCGACGACGACCGCTCTCTTGTCTGGCGCTGGAAATGGAAAGAACGCGCCGAGGGGAAGCGCTCAGGGTACGACCGATTTCGGGACGAAGGGTTACGGAGGCCCGTGTCCGCCGGTGGGTGACAAGCCGCATCACTACACCTTCACGGTGTTTGCATTGAAGGTGGACAAGCTCGACCTCCCCGGAAACGCGACTGCCGCCATGGTTGGATACAACCTGAACGCCAACAAGCTTGGGACCGCGCGCCTTACGAGCCTTTACGGACGGTAGTTGAGTCCGGAGCCGGTTTGAGGAGATCCTTCGCGTTGACATAGAAGTTCTCGTCGATGCGAAACTCCTCGGGCCGGGCGAGATGTATCAGGGTTGTCTTCCATGTCTCCGTTGGCCTGATCCAGGAGTAGGTGCCCGTCGATGTCGTGACCTTCACCGGCATCGCAAATCCCGGCACGACATTGCTCCAGCGGTAGGAGAGTTCCTGCCCCTCGATCTTGTACTCGAGCGTCGGAATTTTTGTCGAGCGAAGATACTCATCGAACACTTTGCTCAGATCCATTCCCGAGCCACGACTGATGTAGTCCTCGATCTGTTTGGTGGTCACGGTCTGGTGCCAGAAGGTCTTGCCCAGCCCGCGCAGAATTCCGCGCCAGCGGGCGTCGTCGTTGACCAGCTGGCGGATCGTGTGGAGCAAGTTGCCACCCTTGTCGTACATGTCGCCTGAGCCTTCGTGGTTCAGTCCGTACACGCCGATTATCGGTACGTCATTTCTAATCAGTTTCCGCTGTCCAATGGTGTACTCCGCTCCTGCCTTCTTCCCCTGCTGGCATTCCGTGTAAAGGCCTTCAGCATAGGTAGCGAAGCTCTCGTGGATCCACATGTCGGCCGCATCCTTCATCGTGATGCTGTTGCCGAACCACTCGTGCGCGCTCTCGTGGATGATGATGAAATCCCAGAGCAAACCGCGTCCAGTCTGCGACCGATCGCGTCCGAGGTAGCCGTTCATGTAGTGATTGCCGTAGGCGATGGCGCTCTGGTGCTCCATTCCAAGGTGTGGAGTCTCGACGAGCTTGTAGCCGTCCTCGTACCACGGGAACGGACCGAACCAGCTCTCGAAGCACTGGAGCATCGGCTTCACCTGCTGGAACTGCTTCCTGGCGGTGTCGACGTGATAGTCGAGCGGATAGAAGTCGAGTGTGAGCTTCCCCTTCTCTCCCTGGTATACATCATCGAAGTGCGCGTAGTGCCCGGCGTTGACGGCGACGTCGTAATTGTTGATCGGATTCCTGACGAACCATTCGTACGTCGTCGTGCCATCTGCGTTCCGTGTCGTGTGGCGTAACCGTCCGTTCGAGGCATCCAGCAGCGAGTCTGGAACGGTGATCGCGATGCGTTGGCTGTCGGGCTCATCGGAGTAGATGTCCTTGTTCGGCCACCACGCGCTCGCGCCCAGACCTTCGTTGGCCGTCACCACCCAATCGCGCTTAAGGCTGTCGCGCGCCCACACGAAGCCGCCATCCCAGGGCGCGCGCGTCGCGACGATCGGCTTGCCATGGTAGTAGACGGCGATCGTCTTCCTCGTTCCCCGTTTCTGCGGCGCGATCAGCGTGACGAAGAAAGCGTTGCCGTCGCGCCGAGCGCTCAGCTCGAGTCCGTCCTGCACGATGCTGTCGACGACGAGCGGCACCTGCAGATCGATTTGCATCTCGCGCCCAGGCGGGGGCTTGAGCACACGATAGGTGATCGCGTTATAGCCGCTGATGCTGCTGTCGGCCGGATTCACCTTGACGTGCAAGTCGTAGAGCGCGGCGTCCCACCACGCGCGCTGCGGCGTGTTCGAGCCGCGGATGGTGTCGGCATGGCTGAACACCTCGGGGGCGACTTGCGCTGCGAGCATCACGGGCGATGTTGCCAGGCAACTGCAGAACAAGACTGTTGCGTTTTTCATCATGGAACGCGCGGTCTCCCTCCTGCCTTGATCTCATATTCCTTCGGCGGCTCTGCGCCGCGCAGATTCTTGACGAAATAATCCCAGCGCCGTCGGATCATGTAGGGCTCGTTACCGAAACCGTGGGTGCGGTTGGGTAGCAGAATGAGATCGAAATCCTTGTTCGCCTTGATCAGCTCGTTGACGACGAGAAGCGTGTTGTAGGGCGGAACGTTGTCGTCCATGGTCCCGTGCGCGAGGAGCAGCTTCCCTTTCAGATTCTTCGCCAGGAGCTGATTCGCCTCCGGCGCGTAGTTGTCGCTGCTGTCCGGAGTGCGCACGAGCAAGCCCTGGTATCGCTCGCCCCAGTCGTCCTCGTACTCGCGCTGATCGTGATTCCCCGCTTCCGAGATTCCGACCTTGAACAAATCCGGGTAGCGGAACATCGCATCGGCGGCAGCGAATCCCCCGCCGGAATGTCCGTAGATTCCGGCGCGGTTGAGGTCGATCCACGAATAGCGCCGAGCGAGCTCCCTCATCCCCGCGACCTGATCGGGGAGCGTGTTGTCGCCCATCCTCCCGAAATAGGCGTCGTGGAACGATTTCGATCTCCACGGCGTCCCCATTCCGTCGATCTCCACGACGATGAACCCCAGCTCGGCCAGCGCTTGCGCATCGCCGCGCGCCGGTGAGAAGCTGCGGCCTCCGACGCTGCCGGTCTGGGGACCCGGATAGATGTGATTGACGATCGGGTACTTCCTCGCGCGATCCAGATTCGTGGGCACGTACATCAGGCCGTAGAGATCGGTCTTGCCGTCGCGCGCCTTGACCGTGATGGGAATCGGCGGCTTCCAACCGATCGCGCGCAATCTCGTTATGTCCGCCGTCTCGAGCGTGACTATGCTCTTCCCATTCAGATCGCGCACCACCGTGACTGGCGGCACTTCGGGCGTCGAGTACGCGTCGATGAAGTACTGGCCCGATGGTGTCAGCGCGATTTCGTGGTCGGCGTTTTCAGGAGTGAGAAGAGTCAGCCCCTTTCCATCCATTCCGATCTTGTAGAAGTGACGAAAATAGGGGTCTCGTCCTCGCTCCTTCGCGTTTCCAACGAACCAGAGAGTTCTGCTCTTCTCGTCGACTCGGCGTAGCTGCGCGACGTTCCCTTCCCCGCTCGTGATTTTGCTTTTGAGCTGACCAGTCGTGAGGTCGTAGAGATAGAGTTGGCCCCAGTCGTCACGTTCCGAGAACCAGATCACTTCGTTGGACGCCGGAAGAGCGCGCCAGTTGACCATGCCGTTCCCGGATTCGTACTGAGTCGCGACGTCTTCCCGAAAGACATCGCGAACATTCCCGTTCGCCGCATCTGCAACGCGGAATACCTCGTGCTTGTGGTCGCGCGATGTCGAGACAAACGCGATGTGCGACCCATCCGGATACCATTGCACATCCGCCCACTCGCTGCCCCGGCAGACGACGTGATCGCAGAGCGTGGAGCGGTGAGGATCCGGCGGCATCTGGAACCGCACGACGCGCGGCGTATCGACATCGATCACAACGCGCTGGATCATCGCGATCACGCTGTCGCCGGGCAGCGGATACTTCCACGCCTGAAGCTGCGGATGGCCGACCTTCGTGTTGACGAGATACATCTCTCCGACGCCGCGCTCGTCCTGCTGAAATGTTGCGATCTTCCGCGAATCCGGCGACCAGGCGAGGACAGGCCTGTCGCTTTTCACCCAGCCGGCGTTGTCGGTAGCGTAGCCGAAGTCTTTCTGTCCATCGGCGGTGAGCTGCGTCTCGCGGCCAGTGGCGACGTCACGTACCCACAAGTTGTAGCTCCGGATGAAGGCCGCGCGCTTGCCATCCGGCGAGACGGACTCCGTCCGCGATCCCGTCATCAGCGCTGCTGTGCCGCGGAGACGCGCCATCTCGCGCGGATCGAGCGCTCCACCGCAACGATCGGTCTCCGGACTGCAGGGCACTCGAGTGCCCTTAGAGGGATCGACGAGAATGAACTGATTCTGGCCTCGCACGGTCGTGCGATAGCCGAAGCGGTCGCCCGAGAGCCAGGTCGGCTGCACACCCATCCCGCTGACGAGCGGCAACACGTTGTCTCTCAGAAATCTTTCCGCCCGCGCGTAGTCCGCGGCGGTGACGATAGGCGCTCGCTGCGCATTAGCCTGTAGCGAGAACAGCGCGACACCAATTGACCCCGCGGAGAGTCTGATTGCCGCCCGAGCGCGCACTACTCGACTGACACGCACGGGTTCAATTCCTGCCGGTCGGTTTGGTCGCCGCCGGTGATCGCGGCCACACGTTGTCGGTAACGTCGCGATCCGGGAATCTCCCGTTCGGATCCAGAGTGATCTTCGTGATCGCGCGTCCACCGAAATCCAGATTCGCGGTGAAGGTGCGACTCCCGGCAAACCAGACATCCACCGGCCAGGTGACGATCGCCGTGTTGGCGTCCGCCATTCTGCTGTTGGCCATTGGCCTGATCGCACTACCCGTCGTCGCGAATTCGACCTTCAGGATGATTGGCGACGGCATCTGTCCGCTCTGCCGAATCGTTACCGCGGTGCGCCGGCCGGACGTGCGCACGTTCTGAATCGAGCCATCGACTGACTCGGTCGTGAACAGCCAGTAGTTCCAGAACCAGCCGAGGTCCTGGTGGAGCGCGTTGCTCATGAAGTTGGCGTAGTCCCAGGGAGACGGATGCTTGAAGCGCCACGCTTTGGCGTAGTCGCTCATCGCGCGCCACACGGCGCTGTCGCCGACGATGCCGCCAAGCGACGAGAGCATCAGCGGCGCTTTTCCGTATGCAACGAATCCGTAGAACGGACCCGCGTAATTTTCGTCCCACATTAGCGGCGGCTCGAGCTCGTTGCCGCTGATGCGTCCGTAAGAGGTACCGAGGCTGTCCAGCGTGTACGGCTTCTTCTCGCGGTCGGCGTCGGAGAGGATGTTCATGTACTGGTTGAATCCCTCGTCCATCCATCCGTACCAGGTCTCGTTGACGCCGACCATCATCGGCCACCACTCGTGTCCGGTTTCGTGGTCCGCCGCGAATACCGCGGACATGATAAACATCGGGTACTCCATTCCCAGCTCCGGTCCGTCGACCATCGTGAGCTGCGGGAAGGCGTAGGGCATCCAGAGCTTCGAGTAATACTCGAGCGCATGGCGGACCACGTGCGGTCCATCAGCGTATGCCTGGGCATGACCGGGGAGATACATGACATTGAACGGCACCGGGCCCCTTCCCGGAATCGTGGCGCGCGACGCGTCCCAGACGAACTGATTCGCGGTCGCCCATGCGAAATCTCCAACGGTGTCAGCGACGAAGCGCCAGACGAGCCGACCATTCGTGCCAGCGGCCGTTGATTTGCCCGGACCACGCTCGGCCGCCGAAACGATGGTGCGCGTGGAATCAGATTCGAGAATGTGCGACAGGCGTTCGCGCGCGGTCGGCGTGAGAACGTCCGTCGGATTCTGCAGCACACCCGTTGCGCCGACTATCCACCCCGCGGGCACATCGATGCTCACGTCGAAGTGGCCGAAGTTGTTGTAGAACTCGCCGTTCCCCAGGTACGGGTCGGTGTCCCAGCCGCGGAGATCGTCGAAGACGGCAACTCGAGGATACCACTGCGCGACCTGGTAGAGTGTGTCGGCCCAGCGGCCCATCCGGAATCCACGCGGGCCATCGGTGCGCGGCACCTGGAAGCTCCAATCCGCCTCGATTGTCCCGCTCGAGTGAGCGGCGATCGGTGTCGGCAGATCGATGCGGGCGGAAGTCTGTTTGAGGGCGCGCGAGAGCGGAGTCGTGCGGCGCCTCGAACCCGGAATCGGATTACCAAGCGTGTCCGTCACCGACAACGTCTGACCGTTGACGACGAGTCTGGTGATCCTCATTCCGTCCGTAAGCGCATCCATCTGGCTGACATGGGGCGCTTCAGGCCTGAAGATGTTCTGATCGAGCCGCAGCACCACGGATCCCATCGCCGAGTCGCTGTTATTGCGAAAGGTGATGGTCTCGCGGCCGGAGACGACGGATGTCGCGGAGTCGAGGCGGGCGTTGATTTTGTAGTCGGACCAGAGCTGCCAGTAATTGCGTCCTGGCCGGCCAGTGGAGTCCCTCGTCCCCGCGGCAAACGCGCGTCGGATCGTGTTCGTCATCGGAATGTCTCGGCGTACCGGACGCTCCGGATATCTCGCTGGCGCGCTGGGCTGCGATCTCGTCGAGCCCGGGGGAGACGTGGCGGTGGCTTGAGCCGTCGAGGATGAAGGAGCGAGCGCAAGGACAGCGGGGATGGCGAGAGCGATCAGCATTCGAGCGGACATTCTTACTCCAGAGATAGAGATGGCTGCTTGCGGAGCAGCCAAAGCGGCCAGGCGAACAATTTAGCGCAGGGAAAAGTAGTTGACGAACGCACGGGAGCGTATCATTCGGAGATGGACTTCAAGCTCGATGAAGCGATTCCGGTTCTGGAGCGGACGCCGGTGGTGTTGTCGGCGCTGCTCGATGACCTGCCGGAGGATTGGACGCGGGTGGACGAGGGACGGGATACCTGGAGCGCCCGTGAAGTCGTCGCGCACCTCATCCATGGTGAGAGGACGGACTGGATTCCGCGCGCCCGGATAATCCTCAAGCAGGAGAGTTATCGCCGGTTCGATCCGTTCGACCGTTTCGCCGAGCTGAAATCGGAGCGCCCCCTCAGGGATCTGCTGGCAGAGTTCGACGAGCTGCGGTCGGGCAATGTCGCGACGCTGCGCGGCTGGAATATGAAGGAGAAGGACATGGAGCTGACGGGCGAGCATCCGGAGTTCGGCGCCGTGACGATGCGCCAGCTGCTCGCCACGTGGGTGGTCCACGATCTTTCGCACATCGCCCAGATCACGCGGACCATGGCCCGCGCGTACACCAGTGCCGTGGGTCCCTGGACAGCGTACTTCCGCGTTCTGCAGCGCGACGTGACGCAATGATTAGGCTACTAAATCGCACGGTCCTGGATCCATCGCCGGTCAGTCGGGCGAGGGTGTCCTCTTCGGCCGCACACTCGCTTGGTCGGAGCCCCTAACTGCGCTCCTTCGCTCCGCTCAGTCGCGGGTCTCCTCCTCGCGCTCGTTTGCAGCGGCCTACGAGGACACCCTCGCCCTCCTTCCCACTAGTCTCTTAACCCGTTTCTGACAGGATCCGACCAATGCGCTACGTAATGCGGCAGAAGCTGCTGTCGCTGGCAGACAGTTTCACGATCAAGGACGAGAACGAACGCGACGCTTACCTCGTTAAGGGAAAGTTGTTCAGCTTCGGGGACAAGCTCTCGTTCCAGGACACGGGTGGGAACGAGCTCGTTTACATCGATCAGCGGCTTCTCAACTGGAGCCCTACCTATGAGCTATGGCGAGGGGCTGACCTGCTCGCGGTCGTGAAGCGCGAGCTGTTCTCGTTCATCCACCACCGCTTCACGGTCGATGTCCCGGGACCCGACGATCTCGAGTCCGAGGGCGATTTCCTGGATCACGAATACACGTTCACGCGGGGTGATCACGTCGTGGCCACGGTGTCGAAGCGCTGGTTCAGCTTTGCCGACACGTACGGAATCGAAATCGCGGACGGCGAGGATCCGGTGCTGATCCTGGCGAGCGCCGTCGTCGTCGACATGGTCTGCCACAGCGACAACAAACGGCGGTAGCAAAACAAAACCTCCGCGAAGTGACTGAGCTTTGCGGAGGCGGCGCACAGGAAAGCAAAGGGATTGCTCGTGGCCTGCGCTATTGGAGGCCCGTACTGGGGTCCTGTCCGCTTTGGCGCCGGAGCGCCAAATTCTTGCGTCATGACGCAGAATTTCCCGTACGCCACCCACCTCGATATCCGCTACCCGCCGCTCGAGGTCGTCGACGTTCCAGCGATGGTCGCTGCCGTGAGAGACCAGTGGTACAACCAAACGCTTTGCAAGGTCAACGATTCGGTCGTTCGGCTGGGCGTGATGCAGGGCGAATACCACTGGCACAAGCACGACGACCTCGAGGAGTTCTTCTACGTCGTCGAGGGAAAGTTTCTGATCGATCTCGAGGGCCGCACCGTTGAGCTCGGCGAGCGCCAGGGATTCGTGGTGCCGAAGGGAGTCGTCCACCGCACTCGCGCGCCAAAGCGCGCGATCATCCTGATGGTCGAGGGGGCGGGGATAGTTCCGACGGGCGATTAGTTGGTCAGCTAATAGCTCCCCTCTCGTTCAGTTGCCGTTGCTTGCTACCGCGCGCCGACTTGGAAGTCGTGCTCCAGCACCATGTTCGCGGGAAAGGCGAGCTTCTCCTGCACGGTGTTCTTTCCAGCCACCCCGACCTTCGCCGTGATCTGCGCGTTGCGCGTGAATCCGCACATCATGTAGGACCCATCGCTGTTGGAGTCGGTCTCGACTGTCCGCTGCTGATTGGTGGAAACCAGGCGGCCGTTCTGCTCCACCCAAAGGATCTGCCAGGTTGCCCAGACGTGAGCCCGCGGTAGCGGCCTGCCCGCGGCATCTCTCACGTAGCCGGCCATGAAGCCCTGCGCCTCGGTGCCGGTTTCATTCCGCCCGCAGAGGCGTTTGCGCAGCGATTCGTACGATGGAATGATCACCGACGCGCGGCCGCGCCCGCCAGCCGGCATCGAGAAGGGCTGCAAGCGCTCCGCGATGTGAAAGAGTCGAAGCCGCGGATGCTCGAATACAAGCGTGTCGTCGAGCGCTCCGTCGATTGTAAGCTCATACCCTCCGCCGGACCTCGTTTGCGTCTTGAAGCGACCGCCACCGGTCGAGACCTGCACGCCGCTCAACGGCCTGCCAGTGGTGCTGTCGTAGACGATGCCAGTGAGCATCGACTGACTTGCTGCGGGCGACGAATCGACCACCTGCGCGCTCGCGGGCGTGGGCGATGCAGGAGCCGCGGGCGACGGCGCTGCGGCAGCACCGGTTGAAACGGGCGCCGTCCCAGCTGGACGCGCGGCCCCTCCGACTTCCTGATACCCCGCCAGACTGTCGCGCGAGGCGGCGGGAGAGCCGAGGTCGGTCGAATTCACGCGCGCGACGCGCGGCATCCTGATGTACCAGCGCGGAACGATCCACTGACCGCCCGCGAGCTGCTGAAACTCGACGCGTCCCGTAGTTCTCGCGATGCGCAAAGGAATCGGCAGGTTCACGTAGTCGAAGCTGAGTGAGCGAAGCGCGTTCGCCTTCGGATCAAGCCAGAGAATTCCCGTGAGCTCCGGTTGCGCCGCCACCCTTGCGGGCTTGAACTCGAGTCCCGTCAGTCCGGTCTCAGGACCGTAGCCGCGAATCGCGGCATAGCAATGCGACCTCACGAACTGGTCGGACAGCATCGTCGCGGCATCGGGTGGGCGATAGACGTCATTGTTGGAGGCTACGCCGTGCTTGGCAGAATCGAGCTGATCCCACGAGATGCCCGTCGCCGGACGGCGCGAGATTCGGGTGCGCTGCTCAGAGCGCTCGGAGACGACGGCGAGGTTTCGATCGAGCACACGCTCGTACAGGTCGACGTCGATCGGCACCAGGCCCTGCGCTTCGGTCAGCGCGTTGGCGGTCAGCGCCTTCTTCAATTCGATCCACAGATCGCCCGCCGGAGTTCCCGGGCCGGTGAGCTGCTGGCAGGCCGTCTCGCTCCGCGGCATTATCGGCGCCGGAATTCTCGTCGGCGCCATTCCCACGCGGACCAGGACCGGGCGATCGCCCAGGTGGAGCTCCACAGAGGTCCACGTATCGTATCCAACCTTGTCGGCGCGTACGCGATAGGCGCCGCTCGAGGGAGCGCGAAGGTCGGTACGTCCGATCTGATCGCTGAAGCCGCCGCCGAGCGAGCTGACCGCAGCAGAATCGAGAAGCGAGACGTTGGCGCCCACAATGGGCTTACCCGTGGATGCTTCGACGACTTCGACGCGCACGTCCTGCGCGCCGGCGCCAGCACCGGCCGCCAGAATTGCCGCAAATAGAGCGATTGACCGCAGTTGCATTGAGTCCAGCGATTAGTGGGCGCGATGAGACGACAGGCCCGAGCGAGGCTCGGCCTACTCTAACAGGACGCGTCACAGAGGCCGGGGTTTTGATATTCATCTCGGGGCCCCCGGCAACGACAACCACACTGCCGCCCGCAGCCCGCTATTCGCCGCCGGCTTGCTGCTGCCTACGCCGGGACCGTTCCGTCGATTCCAACCTGAGCCCGACGTAGGCGGCCAGATCTCACTCTTTTATCTCCAAAATGAGTGACCGCCCGAGCTTGGCCCTCGTCAATTCGGGGGACAAACATGTCCCCGAACTCGAGGGGAGGAAGAAGTTGTCGTCTAAAGCCGTCTGGTCAATCGCGCTGCTCGCGCTCGCCGCATGCGCCACGAGCAAGCCGCCTTACGTAGTGGGAGCCGCCGGGCCCTGGAAGCAGGGCTACGGTCTTCAGAATCTTCAGGGCATTGACCTCGCGATCGAAGAGATCAACAAGGCCGGCGGTATCGACGGTCACCAGCTGCGGGTGATTCCGCGGGATGACGACGGCGACGGTCCCACGGCCGCGAAGATTGCGCGTGATTTCGTCTCGATGCGCTCCATCTCGGCGGTCATCGGTCACGTGAACTCATCCGGCATGCTGTCCGCCGCCCCCGTTTACGATGGGCAGCTGGCCGCGGTCGCGACGAGCGCCACCTCCCCCGACCTCAGCGGCATCTCTAGCTGGGTATTCCGCATCATATCGAGCGACTCCCTCAACGGAATCGCGCTCGCCAACTTCGCATCGAGGTCCGGGCTGCGGACTCCGGCGACCGTCGCAGTGCTCTATGAAAACAATACCTACGGCCGCGGACTGGCCGATTCGTTCCGCCGCTCCTTTCACGGCGAGATCCTCAGTCTCGATCCGATCAACGCGGACATGGCGAGCGCGGAGCCCTACATATCGTATCTCAAGACGCGGAAGCCGAAGATCGTGTTCGTCGCCGGTCGCGTCGCATCGGGGCTGAAGATTCTGCAGGAAGCGAAGCGTCAGGGCTTCAACGCGACCTTTGTCGGTGGCGACGGATGGCAAGGAATCCTCGCCGATACCGCACTGTCCGAAGGGACTTACATTGGTATGTCGTTCACGGCGGAGGACCGCACACCGGCGGCGCGCGCATTCGTTACCGCATTCAGAAAGAAATTCAATACGGACCCGGACGCGCATGCGGCGCTCGCTTACGACGCGACCCGGCTGATCGCGCAGGCGCTCAAGGCAAAGGGTCCGGATCGCAGAGCAATCCGCGACTATCTCCATTCTCTGAACCGTGAGTCCGCGTATCAGGGATTGACCGGTCCGGCCTTCTTCGAGGACACCGGCGATCCGGTCGGGATGCGATTCCGCGTCCTCCGCGCGCACGACGGGCTGTTGACCCTCGCGGAGGCCAAGTGAAGCTTCCCTTCAAATTCCAGACGATTCGTCAGGTCCTGACGGTCGGCTTCTCTTTCCTCATTCTGTTGCTGCTGGGAGCGGGAGCGGTGGGCTGGATCTCGATGGCGCAGATGGCCGATCGCGTAACCGAGACTCTCGCCGACGCGCAGCAGGACGCGAAGCAGGCGTCTGATTTCTCAAATGTCGTCACGCAGGAAATACAGGCCGCGAACACGTATCTCAGCGATCAGGATGCCAAGTCCGACGCCGAATTTCGTCGCCTCGGCTGGGAAGCGCACCGCCTGCACCGGAATTTCAGCTCCCAGCGCGACGTCGCCGACCAGATCGCTCGCACAGTGGCAATCGACACGACGCTGGCACGGGTAGAATCGTCCTTTGCGCTGTCGCACAGGTTGACCGACCTCGGGCGCCTCGACGAGGCGCATGCGGAAGCGCAGAAGGCGCGCAAGATGGTCCCCGGGCTGCTGGAGCAGTTGACCGGCCTCGAGCATTCCCGCGCGCAGGGGCTGGCCGGGATGTCGGCCGATCTCCGTGGTCAGGCGACCGCGCGCTCCCGCATTCTCGTGTCCGTCATCATCGTTGCGACTCTGCTCGCACTCATGATTGTTCTTCGCACCGGTCGCGCAGTCGGCCGTCCGCTGCGGGCGCTCGTCAAGCACGCGGTTCAGCTGAGTCACGGCGACCTGCAACAGCGCACCGAAGGCGAAATGCCCGGCGAGTTCCGCACTCTCGCCGACGCGATGAACCACGCGACGATTGCGTTGTCACGGATCGCATCGGGCGCGGCCAAGACGGCCGATGAAGTGGCGCAATCCGCGAGCGATCTACTGTCGGCGTCCAAACAGATCTCGGCTTCGGCCGGTGAAGTCGCGGACGCCGTGGAAGAAGTCTCACACGGCGCCGAGTCGCAGGTGGCGCAGCTGCGCCAGGTGAACGAGGCGCTTGATGGAATCCGCACTCGCGGCGACAACCTCGTTGGCGGCGCGCAGGAAGTGCATGGACTCGCGAGCGCGATCGAAGCAGAGGCCGAAGCGAAGCGAATCGACATCGATCGCTCACTCAAGATTCTGTTCGACGTGCGCACGATCGTCGAGCAGGCGGCGGCCCAGGTACGCGAGCTGAACACGAGCGCGAGCGAGATCAACAAGTTCGTCGTCTCGGTCAGCCGGATCGCCGAGCAGACGAATCTTCTCTCCCTCAACGCGGCGATCGAAGCAGCGCGAGCCGGTGAGGCCGGTCGCGGCTTCGCGGTCGTCGCCGGAGAAGTGAGAAAGCTGGCCGATCAGACGCAGGCTGCGGCTGACGACGTCGTGAAGATGACGGAGAGCGTGACGACTCGCGTCCTCGCGACTTCGAAGGCAATGGAGCAGGGTGTGAAACAGGTGGGCGAGATCGAGATGGTGAGCCGCGAGCTGGATAGCGCGCTGACGACGATTCTTGCGGCGGCCGAGAGAACGCGAGCCGCCGCGTCGGCGGTGACTACGGCTGCAACCGAGAATGCGCGCGCGGTCGATTCAGCCGCGGCGAATCTCGGATTGGTCGCGCGCACGGCCGAGAGCCACGCGACGGCCGCGATGCAGGTGAGCGCATCGACCGAAGAGCAGAGCGCGGCATGCGAGCAGATGAGCATGGCATCCACGCAGCTGTTCCATGGAAGCCACACGCTCAGGGATCTCGTCGGCGAGCTCAAGACCGAGACTCCGGTCACGCCACTCACAACCGAAGTTGTGGCGGAGGAATCGCCGCATCCGAGGCTGACGCCGCCGCATCCACGTCCCCCGCTGGCAAAGAAGGTCGCGTAAGCGACCTTCTTTCTTGGCCTGCAGCGGCTTCGACTTAGAGGGCATCACGCGGTCGGTCGGCGTGGGGTCCTCTTCGGCTCCAGACTCTCGCTAGTGGCGCAACCAGTCTGCAACGCGCAGCTAAGCGTCGCTTCCCGGCGCTAGCTGATACCGATCTCTCTGTCGCTCGTGGGTTGTCGCCTGCGAGGACCCCGCGCCTCCCTCCCCCGCCGAGAGCTAGTCGAAGCGGCGCCGCGGCCCGTGACAGAGAAGCACGGGCGGCGCGGGCTTGTGTGCTAGAGTCCGCCCGCGCGAACCGGTTGCGAGCTGTAACCTTCGCCCACGAACCGGCCACCTCCGGCGGCCGGGCGCTGTTACGATGGTCGACCGGGAAGGAGGAGGAGTGTCCTCTGAGGGAGCGGCCGGAGCCAGCGCCGCTGCAAGGCGGCGCGGTGACGCGAGCCGCCAGGCGAAGCGGCAGGCGAGAGCTCCCGAAGAGGACACTCCTCCGACTGACCAGCGGCGAGATCTCTAACACGCACGGGCGAGCCGGAAAAGGCAGTCGACGCGAGCGAGTCTACTGCACGCACGCCCCGCGCGGGTCGGGCTTAGGCTTATCGACCACAACACGGTGATCGAGGTTGCCAACACGGAGCGCGATGTCGTGCACCAGCTGCGCGACTTTGCGCATGTGCTCGTAGTCGATGTACTGGGCCTCGTCGGTCAGCTGGTGATAATCCATGTGCAGGCCCGTCGTGAAGAACGTGATCGGAATCCCGTAGCGCGCGTACTCGTAATGGTCGCTCCGGCAGTAGATGCGCTCCGGATGTCCATTCGCGTCGAAGGCGTAGTCGAAGCTGAGCGGAGTCGGCTCGCTCTTGTTTACCGCCTCCACGATGTCCCCCAGCTCGGTCGAGAGGCGGCGCGATCCCACGAGCTGCAGGTACGTCGGTCCGCCACCCACCAAGTCGAACGCGCCGCCGCGGCCGATCATGTCCATGTTCAGCTGGGCCACGATCGAATCGCGCGGCACTGTGGGATTGTCCGTGAAGTAGCGCGATCCCAGGAGACCCGCCTCTTCTCCCGTGTGCCAGACGAAGATGAGCGAGCGGCGCGGTCTCACGCCGGACCTGGCGAACGCCTCCGCGATCTCGAGCGCCCCGACCGAGCCCGAGCCGTCATCATCGGCACCATTGTAGATCGAATCCCTCCGCGGCGGCCGGATGCGACGCAGACTGTCGACGTTGACGTGAATCGACGCCCGCTCGGCGGGCGTCATTCCCCCGCCCGGGGTGCCGGGCGTCGCGTGCGTCCTCGCTTCAACGATCCTGTTCGCCATGATGTTGTACGCGCGCAGGGAATCGTGATCGAGCGCGCCCGCGAAGCGGAAGCCCAGGTGATCGTTGTGCGCGCCGATCGCGACGTACTCGCCGCGCAAGGCGGGGTCGGTTCCGGGAATGATCCCGATGACGTTCCGCGCGGGTGCCGCCGAGCGAGTGAATGCAATCGAGGAGAAGTGAATCCACCGCCCGGGCGTTCCTGTCTTTACCGTCAGCGGATCGCCGCCCACGAGGCGCGCGGCGACAGGGGGAGAAACCACTAGGTTGACTCGCGCCGGGTTCGTATCCGTGGACATCGTCACCGCGTATGGCCTGACGGTGCGCGGATCGTTGGCCGTGATGATCGCTCTCGCCGCCGCGTAACGGGCAGTGATCGCGCCCGGATTCCGCTGAAGGGGTGTGCGAATCGTGAGGAGAATCGCCTTCCCCGCCGCCTGATCCGGCGGAATCAATGTCGTCGTATCAGATAGATCGCCGCCGTACACGACCTGCACGCTGTCGAGGGGAATGGCGCGCCCCGATGCGGGGAAGCTGGTGATGTAGTCGGTTCCGAACGCTAGCGGCGCGCCGTCGAGGACTACCTGCGCGCCCGGCGAGAGCGAGACGCGATACGCTGGCACATCCTGGAAGTAGCTGCCTCCCGCGCCGCCGGGCTGGATCCCGAGATTAGACAGCTCGTTGGCGATGTATTGCGTGCCCTTGAGATTTCCTTCAGTCCCGAACTGCCGCCCCATCATCGAGTCGTCCGCGAACGTGTAGAGACGCGTGCTCAGGTCCTGGGCGGTAATCGAGGCACTCGTTGATTCGCCCGACCGGGTTTGCATCGCGGACGTGCATCCGATCGTGAGTGCTCCCACCAGCGCGTAAGTCATTCTCGAGATGTTCAAGGCTGCTCCTGTTGCTGCAGAGTTGATTTGTGCCACGACGTTGGATGTAATCTTGCCTTATTCGACGAGGCCTCGTTGGTCAGCGCCTCACGAATGTTGCGAAGGAATTGGCCCGGTGTAAACGGCTTCTGAAAGAACGGGGTTTCGCCGTAGCACGATCGGCGCAAAGTGTATTCGCTCAGGGTCGGCCACTGTTCCCCGCCGCGCCTGGATTGATCCCCGTTGCCCGCATTCGCTCTCTCGCTGGAACGGGCTGTGTGATCCCTGAGTTGCCAAGCCGCAAGCCGAAAATGAGAATTCTCGTAGCCGAGGATGATGCCGTAACGCGGAAGATCCTCACCGCGACCCTGGAGCGTCTCGGCTGGGAAGTCATCACCGCATCTGACGGCACTGCTGCATGGGACACGCTGGAGACGCTTGGTGGGGGAAATGCCCCCGAGCTTGTCTTGCTCGACTGGATGATGCCCGGCATGGACGGGATCGAGATCTGCCGGAAGCTGCGAAGCACGCCGGGCTTTGAGTTCATATACATCATTCTCCTCACATCACGCAGCGAGAAGGAAGACCTCGCCATGGGGCTGATGGCGGGAGCAAACGACTACATCGCAAAGCCGTTTCACCCGATCGAGCTCGAGTCGCGCGTCCGGGTCGGAGTGCGCATGGTGAAGCTGCAACGCAGTCTGGCATCTCGAGTCACCGAGCTCGAAGCAGCGCTCGCGCACGTGCAGCGGCTCCAAGGTCTGCTCCCGATTTGTAGCTACTGCAAGAAAGTGCGTAACGAGGCGAATTACTGGGAACAAGTCGATTCCTATCTGACAACTCATTCGGACGTGGAGCTCACGCACGGCATCTGTCCCCAATGCCTGGAGAAGATGATGAAGCAGGTCGACGAGTCACCAGCATGAAAGGCTGCCTCGCGTGACCGCTCGCCGGACATCGCTGTCGATCAAAATGCTCTTCACTTTCATGGGAGTGTTCGCGACGTTGACCGCGGTAACGCTCGCGTTCCAGTATCGAGGCATGCGCGCCGCGATGTATGATGCCAACGAGGTTTCTGCATCGAACATTCTGGCGACCATCCAGAGCATCATTCGGGAAGAGCCGGATCTCCTTCACTCAGCGACGCTGCCGCGCGCGATCCAGCGACTCTCGAGAGATTTGCCCAATGTCGCGCGTGTAGTGATTTATGACGCGCAGAGACGAGTCATCGCGGATTCTGACCCGCGAAGCTCCGAAGGCGAGGCGATCGACCCCGGCCCGCACGCGCTCGTGGTGTCAGGAAGCGGTGCCCAGTACTACGTCGCCAACGGCACCACTTTCTATCGCCTGGTGCAGCCGCTCGTCGGATCCGGCGCCGGCGCGAGAAACGGCAGCGTGGTCGGCGTCGTATCCATCGACATGGGGATCGCGCCGGTCGACGCGACAATCACCCGAAACCTGTTTCGCGACATCGGCCTGAGGATCGCGTTGCTCTCGGGTCTTGGATTTTTCCTTTACTCATACGCAAGGCGCAGGTTCGTTCGGCCCCTCGTGGAGCTCGCGGCTGCCGCCGACCGATTTGGAAGTACTGGTTTCTCGCCGCCGGTCCACTTTCACACCGGTGACGAGTTCCAGGCTCTAGCGGACTCGTTCAACCGGTCGGTCGAGGAACGGAGGCGAAGCGAGGAGCTCTTGCGGCAGCGGCTGGAGGCCGACGACGCAAATCGCGCCAAAAGCGAATTTCTCGCCAACATGAGTCACGAGATCCGGACACCGATGAATGGCGTTATCGGCATGCTCGAGCTCGCCCTCGATACCGAGCTTTCGCACGATCAACGTGACTACCTCACCACTGCCCGAAGCTCCGCTGAATCGCTCGTCGACATCATCAACGACATCCTGGATTTCTCGAGGATAGAGGCCGGGCACCTGGCGCTGGATTCATCGCACTTCAGGCTCGGCGAGAGCATTGCGGATACCATCAGCACGCTCGGACACCGTGCAGATCAGAAGGGGCTCGAATTCGGGCTGGAGATAGCATCCGACATTCCCGATGCGCTGATCGGCGATGTGGGAAGAATGCGGCAGGTAATCATCAACCTCGTTGGAAACGCGATCAAGTTCACCGAGCGGGGTGAAGTCACCCTTCGCATCGAGGTGGACAGCTGCGAAGAAAGCTTCGCGATGCTTCACTTCTTCGTCGCGGACACCGGCATCGGAATCGAACCAAAGAATCAGAAGCGCGTTTTCGAGGCCTTTCAGCAGGCGGATGCTTCGACGACACGACAGTACGGCGGCACGGGGCTCGGGCTGGCGATAGCGTCACGCATCGTCACGTTGATGGGCGGCCGCATGGGACTCATGAGTGAGCCCGGCAAGGGAAGCGTGTTCGATTTCACCGCCCGCTTCGGAATTCAATGTGCGGATACGGTTCCGGAATCCGTTGCCCACACGAGGTTGTCCAACGTTCGTGCGCTCGTGGTCGACGATAACGCGACCAACCTGAGGATTCTTGATGGCATTCTTCGCAGCTGGGGAATGCGCGCCACCCTGGCCGCGAGCGCGAGTGAGGCCCTGAAGATCCTCTCCGGAACCGATCAGAGCACGGATGGGTTTGCGCTGATTCTTACGGACGCGCGCATGCCCGTGATGGACGGCTTTCAGCTCGTCGAGCGCATCCGTCAATTGCCGTCGTTCAAAGCAGCGACCGTTCTCATGCTCAGCTCGGTTCACAGCGCCGAGGACGTGATACGATCACGCGAGTTGGGGCTTTCGTCATACCTGATAAAGCCAGTTAGACGGTCCGCTCTGCTCTCGGCTATTACAGAATCGCTGGTTGGATCAACCGCCCTCTATGAGGAAACGGTCACGACGATTGCTGAACCCGCGCGAGACAAGTCGCTCAGGGTTCTCGTGGCTGAAGACAATGCCGTCAATCGGAAGTTGGCGTCGAGCATACTGCAGCGGGCGGGGCATAATGCTATTTTGGTCGTCAATGGGCGGGAGGCGGTGGATGCGGTGGAGCGCGAACGATTCGATGTGGTGCTCATGGATGTGCAAATGCCGGTCATGGGTGGGTTCGAGGCAACACGCTTGATACGCGAGCTGGAAGCCGGCTCTGGAAGAAGAACGCCGATCATTGCGGTGACCGCTCACGCGATGAAGGGAGACCGGGAAGCTTGTTTCGAGGCAGGCATGGACGGCTTCGCACCCAAGCCAATTCAGTCGGCGAAGCTCCTGGAAATGCTCGACCGTCTCGGTACGGGATCGATGCCCGAGCCGAATGCTCAAGCGGCAACCGCGGACACTGGCTATTCGGACGCATTGGATGAAGTCGCGCTGATGAAACTGGTCGGCGGGAACAGGGAGCTCGCCGGCGAGCTGGCCGAGCTCTTTCTCGAGGACCTCGAACCCCGGGTGACCGAGATCACCGCCGCGGTGACTGAACGCGACGCCGACCGTTTGCGCGCGGGCGCTCATGCGCTTTGCGGTTCCGCGGGGAGCCTGAGAGCAGGAATCGTGTCGGCCGCGGCGGGCGCCCTCGAGACGATGGGTCGCTCCGGCGAGATGGGCGGAGTGCAGCACGCTCTGGCGGATCTGAATTCCGCGCTCGCGAGTTTGCGCCCGCGGCTCGTCCTTCTCGCGGGAAGAGCATAGTGGCAACGGTTCTCGTGGTGGACGACGATCGCGTCGTCTCGCACCTGGTCGTGAGTCTCCTTAAGGAAAAAGGACACAAGACGCTCACCGCCTTCGATGCGGTTCAGGCGCTGATGCAGGCGAAGCGGACGCCGCAAGTCGATGCAATCGTGCTCGACGTAAACATGCCGGGCGGGTCGGGCGAGGAGACTCTGAGAAAGCTCAAGACCATGTCGCACACATCCGACATCCCGGTCATCATCCTGAGTGGAAGCATAGATGCCAAGGGCCAGGAGCGCGTGCGTGTGCTAGGCGCTGCCGCGGTCCTGTCCAAGCCGGTTGTGCCAGAGGAGCTTTTCGAGGCCCTCGCCGCCGCGCTTTGAGCCAGGCGCCGGACCCGGCGGGGTGAGGCGCACACGTACTGTCGTTCGGCCACCCCATCCGCTCTCCAACGGCGGTCGCTGTGTAAGTTTCGGGGGAGAGCCGATCCAATGACCGCATCCTCCCCAGCTCAACCCAAATCAGCGTCGGCAGCCGTGGTCCTCCTCAGTGGAGGCCTCGACTCGACAACCGTGCTTGCGATCGCGCGCAGCGAAGGCTTTGTCGTCCACGCGCTCACGTTCAGGTACGGCCAGCGCCACTCCGCTGAGATCGACGCGGCGAAGAGAATCGCGCGAAGCGCCGGCGTCGCGCGCCACCACGTCGTGGAAATCGACCTCACTCTCTTCGGCGGATCAGCGCTGACGGCCGACATACCGGTCCCCAAGGATCGGGATCTCACGCCGTCGTCGCGCTCCGCTAAGGAGATTCCGGTGACCTACGTCCCGGCCCGGAACACGATCTTCCTCTCCTACGCGCTGGCGCTCGCCGAGGTCGTCGAGGCGTCGAACATCTTCATCGGCGTGAACGCACTCGATTACAGCGGCTACCCCGACTGCAGGCCCGAGTACATCCAGGCGTTCGAGAAGATGGCGAATCTCGCCACGCGCGCGGGCGTCGAAGGAAGTACGCGCGTCGTGATCCGTACTCCCCTCATCTCGCTCTCCAAGGCCGCGATAATCAAACTCGGCGCATCACTCGGCGTCGATTATTCCCGGACCACCAGCTGCTACGATCCCGGGCCCAGCGGCGAAGCGTGCGGACGATGCGATGCTTGCCAGCTCCGCCTGAAGGGATTCAGCGAGGCGGGGTTCGAGGATCCGATCAGTTACGCGACCGCCAGGAGCGCGACGGGAGGTGGAGCGCGTTGACCTACACGGTAAAGGAGATTTTCTACACGCTGCAGGGCGAAGGCGCGCAAACCGGGCGGGCGGCGGTGTTCTGCCGCTTCTCCGGATGCAACCTGTGGTCGGGGAGGGAGGAGGACCGGTCGCGCGCGGTTTGCCAGTTCTGCGACACCGATTTCGTGGGAACAGGACCGGATGGCGGCAGATTCGGGACCGCCAAAGAACTTGCGGACGCGATCGATCGATGCTGGGAAGGAGAGGGTCGCGGCGGAGGCGAGGGCGACTCATCGGGGCGCTCAGCCGGACCGCCGAAGAAGTACGTGGTCTGCACGGGTGGAGAGCCGCTGCTGCAGGTCGATGAGAATCTGATTTCCGAGCTGCAGCAGCGAGGCTTCGAGGTCGCGGTCGAGACCAACGGCACCAGGCCCGCGCCCCAATCACTCGATTGGATCTGCGTCAGTCCCAAAGCCGGAGCGCCCCTGGTGCAAACGACGGGCAGCGAGCTGAAGCTCGTTTACCCTCAGGACAACGCGCCGCCGGAAAAGTTCGAGCGGCTCGACTTCCGCCATTTTTTTCTCCAGCCGATGGACGGACCCGACACGGCGGGCAACACCGAGCGCGCGATCGAGTATTGTCTGCGGCATCCACGCTGGCGACTCAGCATCCAGACGCACAAGCTCGTCGGGCTCAGATAGCCCGCGGCCATCGACTGGCCCGCCGACCACCTGCAGGTAGTCTTCAGTGGCAGTTCTTCGTCAAGTCCGGAGGGCAGGACCAAGAGCGCTGGGGCGTTGATTCCTCGGCGTCCGCTCCTTCGCCTCGCTGTCGAACGCGTCGAGATACTTGATGCCCGAGCCGGTGTTGAAAAGCACGATTCTCTCGCTGGATTTCACTTTCCCGCGCTCGATGAGCTTGCGCAATGCCGGCACGCACGCGCCTCCCTCGGGCGCGGCAAAGATCCCTTCACGGCGCGCCAGCTCTCGGGCCCCCGCAATCAGCTCCTCGTCCGTAACTGCGACGGCGGTCCCATCCGATTCACGAATCGCATCGAGAATGAGGAAATCACCGATCGCCTTCGGCACTCGCAGTCCCGAGGCAATCGTTGTGGCGTTCGGAAATTCCTCGGCGAAGCGTTCTCCTTTCTCGAAGGCGCGAACGATCGGCGGGCATCCCGCCGCCTGCACAGAAACCATGCGCGGGCGCTTCTCGCCGATCCATCCGAGCTGCTGCATCTCGTCGAACGCCTTCCACATTCCGACGAGGCCCGTTCCTCCTCCCGTCGGATATATGATGACGTCCGGCAGCGTCCACTCAGACTGTTCGGCGATCTCGTAGCCGAGTGTCTTTTTCCCCTCGACGCGGTACGGCTCCTTGAGTGTCGAGACATCGAACCAGCCTTCCTCTTCCTTGCGTCTCCCGATCTCGGCTCCACAGTCGGTGATGAGACCATCCACGAGCGTTACGTGCGCGCCCGCGACCTCGCACTCGATCAAATTCGCGCGCGGCGTGTCCCGCGGCATGAAGAGAAATGCCTGGAGCCCACCTTGCGCGCAGTAGGCAGCGAGAGCGCCGGCGGCATTCCCGGCCGAAGGCGCCGCGATTTTTGTCACGCCCAGCTCTTTTGCCATCGACACCGCCACTGACATTCCGCGGGCCTTGAAGCTCTGAGTGGGATTGAGAGACTCGTCCTTCACGTACAGTTCGCTCAGGCCCAGCGCCGCGCCCAGATTCTTGGCGTGGTGAAGCGGGGTCCAGCCTTCACCGAGCGTGACGATGTTGGACTCGCGCCGGACCGGCAAAAGCTCGCGATAGCGCCACAGATCCGATCGTCGCGCATAGAGCGCCTGCCGGGTCAGAAAGGCGCCGATGCGCTTCAGGTCATAGCGGACGAACAGCGGCTTGCCACAATCGATGCAGACGTTGTGGAGACGTCTCGCCTCGTATTCGCGATGGCAAAAGGAGCACTCGAGATTCGTGACGTGCATCGGTGTCGTCGCTGGGTTGGCGGGGGACCTGGTTTGCGGGCGAGTTGATGGAGCCCAGTTTAACTTTACGAAACTACATGACATTTGAAAGGGATCACTTCTTCTACGCATTTCGACTGATTGGAGCGCTTCTTGTCGCCGTACTGGTGCCTCTGCTGATCGACCGCCGCTTCCGCCGCTAGATGTACATCGGACACGTCGGCGCCGCCCTGGCAGCGAAGCGCGTGCGCAGAAGCATCGGGCTGCTGGTGCTGCTCGTCGCCACCTATGCGCCTGACTGGGCCGACACGGACCTCTGCCTCGCGGGCGCCTACAATCCGGATGGGATGCTCTCTCATTCGATTCCGGCGGTGCTGCTCCTCGCGCTCGTCGGATTCGCCGCTTACGGGGCGGTCACGCGCGACTGGACAGGCGCTCTGGTCATCGCGGCGGTAATCCTGTCGCACATGTTCCTTGACTGGATTACCGGGTACAAGCCGACGTGGCCGGGTGGCCCCATGATCGGTCTCAGACTCTACGGTCATCCCGTCCTGGATTTTGTGGCCGAGGGAATCGTGATTTTCGTCGGCGCGATTCTATACGGACGCACTCTTCCCCCACGACGGCGACCCTGGGTCGATATCTCCATCATGGTCGGCGCTCTTCTCGCTCTTCAACTGACTATCGACATCGCGCATATGCTGATGAAGTCACTCCCGAAATGCTGACGCCCGACCTTCGGGAAGTCGCGCGGCAGGCCATGATCGACGAAGGTTTCGATCCCAACCCCGATCCCGCCGTACGCGCCGAGCTCGCGAACGTCGGAAAGCATCCCGACACGGGCGCCCCGCTCAGAGATTTACGCAGCCTGCTCTGGTCCTCGGTCGACAACGACGACACGCGCGATCTCGATCAGATCGAATTCGCGGAGGAGGTGAGCAGCGGTGCCGTCGCGGCTGGGAGCATCGGTCCGGGAGCCGAGAAGCCGCTCGAGTGGCGACTCTACATCGGAGTCTCCGACGTCGACTCGGAGGCGCCCAAAGGCTCCGCGATCGACGCACACGCCGCGGCGCAGACGACTTCGGTATACACGGGCGCCGCGATTTTTTCGATGATTCCGCCCGAGCTGTCCGCGGGTGCCACCTCGTTGTTCGAGGGCGCGGACCGGAAGGCCGTGGTGGTCGCGATGATCGTGGGCGCCGACGGAAGCGTGAAATCGACGGAGGTCTTCCGCGCGCGTGTGACGAACAAGGCGCAGCTCACCTACTCCGCCGTCGGAGGGTGGCTCGACTCCGGAACGGCAGCGCCGGAAAGGATTTCCAGGACTCCGCAACTCGAATCGGGCGCGACAATGCCGGCGAAGATTTCCGCGACTCCGGAGCTCGAGGCACAGCTCCGGCTTCAGGCGAAGATCGCGGCAGCGTTGCGACAGACGCGTCTCGACAACGGCGCGCTCGAGATCGACACGGTGGAGGCCCGCGCGGTGTCTCAGGACGGGAAGGTCACCGCGATCGAGAAATCGCAAAAGAACAAAGCAACCGACTTGATCGAGGATTTCATGATCGCGGCCAACGGCTCGGTGGCGCGATTCCTCGAGGGGCGCAACGTCTCTTCGATCAGGCGGATCGTGCGCAGCCCGGAGCGCTGGGCGAGGATCGTCGAGCTGGCGAAACAATACGGCAGGAATCTTCCGCCGGAGCCGGATCCGATGGCGCTCCACGACTTCATGCTCGAGCGCAGAGCGTCGGACCCCGATCACTTCCCCGATCTCTCGCTGGCGGTGGTCAAGCTGCTGGGGCCCGGCGAATACATCCTCGATCAGCCGGGCGTCGCTGAGCCCGGCCACTTCGGGCTGGCCGTGCAGGACTACACGCACTCGACGGCACCCAATCGGCGCTACGCGGATCTGGTGACTCAACGCATCGTGAAAGCCGTGCTCGCCAACAATCCCGCGCCCTACACCGACGACGAGCTGACAGCGATCGCGCGCAATTGCACGCTCAAGGAAGACGCCGCCCGCAAGGTGGAGAGAACCGTGCGCAAGATCGCAGCGGCGATTCTCTTCAGCGATCGAATCGGCCAGCGCTTCAAGGCGATCGTTACCGGCAAGAACCAGAGCGGGACATTTGTGCGTGTGCTGGACCCGCCGGTGGAAGGGATGCTGGTGCGCGGCGGGGCCGGCGTCGACGTGGGTGACGAGATCGATGTCGAGCTCGTCTCGACAAATCCAAAGCGGGGCTTCATAGATTTCGGGAGATTGGGAGACACGCCGATGCCGAATCCACCGGGGAAGAGATGAGCGCAAATGAAATTCCAGCGCGAGCGGACACACTCGCGCTCATGCACGAGTACACCGCCAGCGAATCGTTGCGCAAGCACATGCTGGCGGTGGAAGGCGCGATGCGCGCCTACGCGCACAAGTTCGGGGAGGACGAGGAGCGCTGGGGCACCACCGGCCTCATCCACGACTTCGACTACGAGCGCTTCCCGAACAACGCCCACTCACCAACGGAAGAGCATCCATCCGAGGGCGTGCGGCTGCTACGCTCGAAAGGCTATCCCGAGGGCATTCTGCAGGCGATACTCGGCCACGCGCATTACACGAACACGCCGCGGGAATCGAAGATGGCACAGGCACTTTTTGCTGTCGACGAGCTAACGGGGCTGATCACAGCCACGGCGCTCGTTCGTCCGACGAAGAGTGTGCACGAGGTGGACGCGAAATCAGTTCGCAAGAAAATGAAGGACAAGGCGTTCGCGCGTGGCGTCAGTCGCGAGGACGTGGTCAACGGCGCGAATGAGCTGGGCGTCGATCTCGATGAGCACATAAGCTTCGTGATCGCGTCCATGCAGGCGCGCTCGGCCGACCTCGGCCTTTCGGGCTCGTAGCGCGATACTAGCCGCGAGCCTTAACACATCTGCGCGGCCTTCGCGGGCGCGCTTCGATTAGCATTTCTGAATGCGGTCGGTGAGGGTGTCCTCTACGGCTCCAGGCTCTCGCTCGTGACGACACCAATCCGTAACACGCAGCCGGCCATCGCTTCGCTTCGCAGGGTCATACCGATCTCTCTGTCGCTCGTGGGTTGTCGCCTACGAGGACACCCTCACCTTCCGGCACAGATCTGTACCTGCGCGCGCCTGGCGGCGCGTGTTGCGTAGCGCTCCGGAATTCCCGCGCGTGCGTCCCGCATGGCCGTCTCGACGCTCACCGCACCAACCTTACTGCGCGATGTCGTTTGTGCGAGGCGAAGCGCCGACGCTGTCTTCAGTCGCCGCGCGCGTTGGGGAGTACGCGCGCTGCGGCGAGATCATGCATGGAGGGAAGTCGGAGGGGGCCCTCGTAGGCGACAACCCACGAGCGACAGAGAGATCGGTATGACCTTGCGATGCGAAACGACGCTCTAGCCCCGCGTTACAGATCGGTGGCGCCACTAGCGAGAGCCTGGAGCCGCAGAGGACCCCCTCCGACTGACCGACGCGCCGAGATCCCGAACGCCAAGCGCTCGAAACTCACTCCATTGCGAACACGCGATTGAAGACGACGTCGAACGAGAAGCTCTTGGGCTTGGTTTTTTTCTCCATAATTTCCGCGATGCGCTCGAGGCGGGCGGGAACCCCCATGATCTTCTCCTGCGCCATCCGCCCCAGATCATTCAGTCCGTCGAGCGACTCGATCGACCAGTATTTGATCAGCTCCTGGACGATGCCGAGATAGTCCCGCGGTCCGTAGATACCCGCCCGCCGCACGACGTCCGCGAGCTCGCGGAAATGCGGCATGTTGACGCCCGGCATGTCTATCGCCGGCATGATCTTGGACGCCGCGATCAGCCCCTGGTTCGGATCCCTCTCCATCACCGCCTTGAACACCGAGCGGTAGAACGTGTAGTGCCGCGCTTCCTCCTTTGCGACGTTCGCCAGCACCGTCCCGATCATCGGCTCGTACTGCGATGCGAACTTGCCGGTGTTGGCGTGTGATACCTGGGTCGCTCTCTCCTGAAGAGACGTATACACGAACACGCGATACGGGTCCTTGTCCCACTCCGGCTCGAAGCCGGCCTTGATGTACTCGAACTGCATCTTCTCGATCACGACTGGATCGAACACCCCCGCGTCCCTCGTGTAGTCATGCAGAATCGCGCCGTGCCGGTCCTCTTCCGCCGTCCAGAGGTTGTTCCACTTGGCCCAGATGCTGTCGGTGCCGAGGTACACCGCGAGGAGCCTATGGAAGTGGGGCAGTCCTTCTTCGGTAAGGAGATTGAGCGCCAGCGCGACTCGCGCCGGGTCGCTGATGCCCCTCGCGCGTTCCCTCAGCGCCTTCAAGTGTTGGTCGGGGTCCTCGCCCGGCGGAGCGTCCAGAAGCTCCGCGGGGAACCAGAGCACTCGCTTGGCCTCGTGCGAAGCCATCAACTCCACCACCAGGGGCTCGAGGTCGGAGAGCACCTCGATCTTCGACAGCGTCTCTTGTTCTACTGGATTCACTCGCGACCTCGGACAGGATTAACGACGCGGCGACAGCCCCGCTTAAGACCAGCGGAGAGGTAGAAGCTACACAAACACGCCGCCTCGCGCCTCCTGCCCGGGCTCCTGCGGCGTATCCCTTTAATCATACAGCATCACACAAGTGGGAGAGAAGCAGAAATCCACATTTGTCGGCAGGATCGCGGGCCCGTTCGCCCTCGCCCGAAAATTGCGGCTTGCTGCTTCCGCATCAAGACACTCATTCAGACGCGGCCCCCCGCTCCGGCCAATCCACCGCTCGCGCGATGGATGTCGAGCAGGTCCGGCTGACAAACTCGAAATTCACGGCAGGAGATTGATAATGGCAGACCAGGCCAACAACCAAGGGGACAGGATGGACGAGCGGATCGGACGCAGCAGCAGCGGAGTGGGAGGCGTAAGCAGTAGCACGATGAGCAGCCCGAGAAGTGAGAGCGGAGCGGAGTCACGCAATACAGGCGGTGTGGGTCGCAAGACTCCCCGCGGATTCGCGGCGATGGATCCTCAGGCGCAGCGAGCAATCGCGGCGAAAGGTGGGCGCGCCGCCCACCAGAAAGGAACCGCGCACGAATTCACGAGCGAAGAGGCCAGAATCGCGGGAAGAAAAGGTGGTGAAGCATCCCGCGGCGGTCGCCGGTCGAGCGGAGAGAGCGAAAACAACAATTGACCGACCAGGCCGGACGGAAGCGAATGAGGCACGGATCATCCGCGCCTCTTCGTTTTTTCGGGATCCAGTGCTAGACCGTTTCTAACCCGAAAAACCCGATCCCATTGCCGCAAATTCTGGCCTGAAATCGACGACCAAACTTGAGGCACTCGGCCCCGTAGTTGCATCTCATGTCTCATGAAGAGAAGGCCCGCTTTACCCATCGCCGGCGCAGAATGATGGACCCCCGAAACCAACCGACTTCCGACGACCTCCGAGAGTCATCGCGCAACGTTCGCGACCTCGAGAAGCGTCCCGGGAACCGGCCGTCCGCGACAGAGCTCGCGGATGTC
This sequence comes from Gemmatimonadota bacterium, assembly GCA_003134685.1. Classification (GTDB taxonomy): domain Bacteria; phylum Gemmatimonadota; class Gemmatimonadetes; order Gemmatimonadales; family Gemmatimonadaceae; genus UBA4720. The sequence continues at coordinate 429,292 of PLCA01000003.1, forward strand.
CCGACAAAAGGAAGCGATCGCGAGGACCTTATCGACGCGCTTGAGGAGCTCCGACTCGCCGATATGGAGCTCCAGGCGCGAAGCAGGGCGCTTGCCGCCAGCAGGGACTCGCTCGATCGAGAGCGAATCAGGTTTCGCGAGCTGTTCGATTTCGCGCCCGACGCATACCTCATCACCGATCTGTACGGAACGATACGCGAAGCGAATGTCGCCGCCGGTCGGCTGCTCGGCGTCGAGCCCAAACAGCTCGTCGGGAAGCTGCTACCGTCATTCTTCGAGGAATCAGCCAGGAAGCAATATCCTCATCAGGTCGATCAGCTCTGCGACATGAGCCGGCTCGATGACTGGGAGATGTGGGTGCAGCCGCGACGCGGTCCGAGAACCGCGGTGTCGGCCTCGATCGCTCGATCTTCGAGAAACTATCTTGCTGCCGAATATCGCTGGATCGTCCGCGACGTCACCAAACGGCGCGCGGCCGACGAAGCGGTTCGCGAGCTGATTCGCCATCTCGAGCTGCGGGTGGCATCAGGCACCGTCCAGCTCGCGGCCGCATACCGGACCAAGGACGAACTCCTCTTGAGCGAGCGCAAAGCGCGCGAGGAAGCGGAAGCAGCAAACCGCGCGAAGTCCGACTTCCTGGCGCTGCTGAGCCACGAGTTCCGAACTCCCCTGCAGGCGATTTTCGGTTACACCGAGCTGCTGGAGCGGGAGATTCACGGACCTCTCAACGAAGCGCAGCACCGGGATCTCCTGCGAATTCAGCAGAGCCAGCAGCATCTCCTTGGACTGATCACGGCGATACTCGACTTCGCCCGGATTGAAAGCGGACAGGCGATCGAGGTGAACCTCGAGCCGACCGTCGTCAACGAGATCCTTCGCGACATGGAGGGATTGATCGGTTCGCAGCTGGAGGCAAAGGGCCTGAAGTACGACTATCGTGGCGGCAACGCGCGCCTGGCCGCGCGAGCAGACGCGGCAAAGGTGCAGCAGATCGTGCTGAACCTTCTTGCGAACGCGATAAAGTTCACGCCCCTCGGTGGCACCATTACTCTCGAGTGTGACTCAGAGCCGGAAGCCGTCGCGATTCGCGTCATCGACAGCGGCATTGGAATCCCGGCTGATCAACTCGATGCCGTTTTCCAGCCGTTCGTGCAGATCAGACCGAGGAACTCGTTGAGCGTCGGCACCGGGCTCGGGTTACCGATCAGCCGGAGGCTCGCCAGCGCCATGGGTGGCTCGCTCAGTGGGAAGAGCGAGTTGGGCAAGGGTTCCACCTTTACTCTCCGACTCCCGAAAGCCTGAACGGCGGAACCCCCACCGCCTGAGTCGAACAACAACTTTCCTTCGAGCTTCGCGCGAACGCCTACACGCCTCGCAATCGCTCAGGACGCAGCCGAGCCAGCGGCTTTTTTCACGGGGCCCATCACGCACCGAGTCTCCAGCATGTCCACGATTTCGTGCATGGTCGTGAGCCCGCGATCACGCGCGTAGAACTTCCGGACCTCCTTGTATCGCTCGTCCTTGGGGAGGAGCATCCCCTTCTCCACCACCCATTTCTGCAGCGGGCTGGGCCGCGGTCCCCACCAGCCGCACTCCTGGTATTTCTCGTTCAACAGAATCACTATCGGGATCGAACGGGATCTCCCGGTCAGATGGGCGTCCATGATGTCCAGGTTTTCATCACGCGCGAGAATGCGGTGGTCCATGTTGCTCACCGACTCGGTGAGCTTCGCAAGGATCGGCACGATGTTCACTGAATCACCGCACCAGTCTTCGCTCAGCACCAGCAAGTGCCAATGTCCGCCCAGGGCATTGACGCGCGCGGAGAGCTCAATCGGAATGACGACATGGTTTGTGATCCCAACCCACAGGTCATGGTTCTTGACCGGACGAGCCATGAACTCGCCGAAGGTTTCTCCCTCGCAGTAGCGTGCCTTGGTGATCATGTGATTTGTTTTCTAGCGGAGCATGTCGACGTGAATGATCCCATCTTCCTCGTACGGAGCGGAGACCGTCCTGAATCCGAGCGCGAGATAAAAATCCTCGATCCGGCGTTGCGCCGCGATCTTGATGGGCTGGCCCGGCGCCAGAGATTCGATTCGTCGCAAGGCTTCAGCCATCAGCGCCTTGCCCACACCGGTTCCCCGCACCTCTGGCGCTGTGACGACGCGCCCGATCGAGCCTTCGTCGTAACGCACTCCCGGCTCGAACAGCCGCGCGTAGGCGACGAGAGAGCGACTCATCGGCCCCTGGACCCAGCCAAGGAGATGCCAGGCGTTGGGATCGCGTCCGTCGGCGTCGGGATAGGGACAGTTCTGCTCGACGATGAAAACCGCCTCGCGAAGCTGCACCACCGCGTAGAGATCCTTAACGGTCAGCTCGCTGAAGCGGGACCACTGCCAGAAAAAGTCGTCGGGGGCTCGCGACGCAATGTCCGGATCCCGCGCGGGTCGCGCGCTTGTCTTACTCACTTCCGGTGCCTATTCTGAGCCGTTGAACTCGTCCTCATTCGGATAAAAATAACATGCCGCGTAGCACGTTTTGCCGTTTGGCCTCCGCCATGCCGATTAGCACGTTTTGCCGTTTGGCCTCCGCTGTTTTGCTCGCCCTTTCATGTTCGCCTCCTCCGTCGACCCAGATCGGGGCGGGACAGGTCGGGACACCAGGGGTCGTCATCGGTATCGTTTCCCCCGGTATGGGCCCGGCGGCCGTGGTCTTCAGCACGCCCACGCGTCCCACCGGTGCATCCGATGCGACGCTCGGCCTCACCCGCGATCCGGCCCTCGCTGCTGCCATCGGCGACATCTCGGCGTCGGAGATCCGAGCGACGGACTCGACGCTCGTTTCCTTCGGCACCCGCCACACGATGAGCGATACGCTGAGCAACACCCGGGGAATTGGCGCGGCGCGCCGGTATCTATTCAGCAAGCTGCAGGGATACAGCCAGGCGTGTGGCGGATGCCTTCGCGTCGAGTACGATCCGGCGATGATGGAGATGCGCGGGCACCCAGAGCACCCGATGGTCAATATCGTCAATGTGGTCGCCTGGCTGCCGGGCCGCGACACGACGAGAGTGCTGGTGATGGGCGGCCACTATGATTCGTGCGTCTGCGCCCGCACTGATCTTGGGCCGCTGGCGCGATTCGAGGCGACGCAGGACGCGCCCGGGGCCGACGACGATGGCTCGGGCACTTCGGCCATCGTCGAGCTTGCGCGGGTATTCTCGAAGCATTTTCCGCACGGGCTCGAAGCATCGGTGATCTTCGTTGCCTACTCCGGCGAGGAGGAGGGACTATACGGCTCGACGCACCTCGCGCAGCGATTGCACGCGACAGGCTACAAGATCGTGTCGGCATTCACCGACGACATCGTCGGCAACGTGGTCGCTGACGATGGCAAGGTTGACTCTACCAGCGCCCGGATTTTCGGCGCGGAGCCGGACAACGGTCCGAGCAGGGAGCTCGCGCGCTACGCCTGGGCGACGGGAACGATTTATAACCCGTCCTTCCAGATTCTCCCCGTGTTCAGGCTCGATCGCATCTCTCGCGGAGGAGACCACAGCCCGTATGTGAGTCTTGGCGATCCAGGGCTTCGTTTCACGGAGCGGCTCGAGAACTACAAGCGCCAACATCTGCCGACCGACGATTTCGCGCACGTGAACTTTGGTTACGTGGCGAACATAGCCAGGCTCAACGCTTCCGTCGTCGGAACGCTCGCCAACGCTCCGGCTCCACCCGCCGCACTCGCGCGTCGCGATCAGGCGTCGGGAGGACAGAAGTGGATGATCACCTGGCGGCCCATTCCAGGCGCGACCACTTACGAGGTCCTATTCCGCCGAACCTTTGCGCCCACGTATGAAAAGATCTATCAGGCTGGAGACACGACCTCGTTTCTTCTTCCCGACCAGCTCGACGATGGGTGGGCCGCGGTTCGCTCCGTCGGCTCGAACGGGCATCGCTCACTCACGAGCGCGGTTCCCCCGCCCTGCCCCACCCTCTCCACGCGGGCGGATTCCGTGGCGGCCGGCGACCTCATCAGGAACTGCATTCGCGCGCCTGGACGCTAACCGCAAGCCCGCGGCGAACATAGACCGGGACGTTGTGCGGGGCTGATACAATCGTCTTTCTTGGTGAACATCAGTGGGCCCCGCGCCGAAGCGGGGCCGTCTTACTGAACCCTACCGTCGTCCTCATGAAGTCTCTGACCTCCTTTGCCGTTTTCGCTGTTGCCGCGCTGGTCGCGTGCGCCCCGCCGCCCCCGGCCCGCGTCGCCGTCGCCGCACCGCCGCCGATCAAGTACGCCGACCCCGAGGTCGGTCTCAACAACTCCGGACTCGACACAGCGATCGCGGGCAAGCTCGACAAGATCGTCAAAACGGCGATGGAGGAAGCGGTGGCCCCGGGAGTCACAATCGCCGTCGGACGCAATGGACACATCGCATACATGAAGGGTTACGGCTACATCGACTGGAATCAGCCAGGATCGCCCAAGGCCGACACGAACACGCTCTACGACCTCGCTTCGCTCACCAAGGTCATCGCCACGACCACGCTGGCGATGATTCTCGAGGAAGGGGGCCAGCTGGATATCAGCCGTACGGTGGTCTCCTACCTTCCCGAGTTCAATTCACCGGAGAAGGCGCAGATCACGGTGAAGCAGATCCTCACACACAGCGGCGGGCTCGAGGCAGGCGCGAACATTTACGCCACCGCGCGCGGCCGCGAGCAGTACCTGTATCAGATCAACGCGCGTCCGCTCGAGTACACGCCCGGCTCCAGCATGGTCTACAGCGATTGGGACATGATCATCCTGCAGCTGGTGATGGAGCGAATCACCGGCAAGACGCTCGACGTCCTTGCGAACGAAAAGATCTTCAAGCCGCTGGGCATGATCGACACCCAGTTCCAGCCGCCGATCGCGCTGCGTCCGCGCATAGCGCCCACGCAGGTCGACGAGGCGCGGGGCGGGCTACTGTGGGGAACGGTGCACGACGAGAATGCGTGGGCCATGGGCGGGGTTGCCGGACACGCCGGCCTCTTTTCCACCGCCAAGGATCTCGCTCTTTTCTCGATGATGATTCTGAACGGCGGCGAAGGTGCGAACGGCGTTCGAATCGTCAAGCCGGCGACGATCGCGCGCTGGACGGCGCGCCAGGGAAAGGAATCAACCCGTGCGCTCGGCTGGGATTCGCCTGAGGGCGGCTCGAGCGCGGGGCAGTTCTTCTCTCCCTGGAGCTTTGGCCACACCGGATTCACGGGCACCTCGATCTGGATCGATCCCGAGAAGGATCTCTTCGTCGTGGTCCTCACCAACCGCGTAAATCCGACGCGCAGCAATACCCGGCACGTCCAACTGCGCCGCGACGTGGCCGATGCGGTCCAGCAATCGGTGCTCGGCGCGCGGATCGTGAACTGGGAAGCTCGTTGATTTCCGGGCTTGCCCGCTTGAGCAGAGACGCGTACTAGGAGAAACCGTTGGTCAACGCTCTTAGCTGGCCGTAGATTTTTCCAGTATGAGAAACTGCAAGAGCATCATCCGGCGCCCGGGCGTAACTTACAGAGTGCGTCTTTCCTCTCGCTGATGTCATCCTCCCATGAACGAGTCCCCCTCGTCGTCGTCGAGTACGACGAGATCGCCCGCACGATCGCCAGGCGCATCGCCGAGATAGTCAAGGAGCGCCGGCAGGAGGGGGGCCACGCCGTGCTCGGACTCGCCACTGGCAGCACGCCCATCGGGATCTATCGCGAGCTGATCAAGATGCACCGCGAGGAAGGCCTCGACTTCTCGGACGTCGTGACCTTCAACCTCGACGAGTACTACCCAATGAAACCGGAGAGCATTCACAGCTATCACCGGTTCATGTGGGAGAATCTCTTCAACCACATCAACGTGCGCCCCGAGAACATCCACATCCCTCGTGGCGACGTTCCCCGTGACGACGTGGATGATGAATGCGAGGCGTACGAAGCCGCCATCAAAAAAGCGGGCGGAATCGATCTTCAGATTCTTGGCATTGGCAAGACCGGGCACATCGGGTTCAACGAGCCCGGCTCGGGCGCTGATTCGCGCACTCGTCGCATCTCGCTGGACACCGTCACGCGTCGCGATGCCGCCGGCGATTTCTTCGGCGAAGACAACGTGCCCACCGAAGCGATCACAATGGGTGTCGCGACGATCTTGGAAGCAAGCGAGATCGCCCTCGTGGCAACGGGAGAGCACAAGGCAGCCATCATTCGGCGGGCGGTGGAGGGAGAGCCGGACCCCGACGTCGCGGCGACCTATCTTCAGCAACACCCAGCCGCCGTGTTCTACGTCGACTTCGCGGCGGCGGCCGACCTCACGCGCTTTCGAACGCCGTGGGTGCTGGGCGAGGTGAAATGGACGCGCGAGAAGGAGATCGACGCCGTCATCTGGTTGAGTGAGACGACCAAGAAATCGGTGCTCAAGCTAGACGAGAATGATTACCGCGAGCACCACTTGAGTCCGCTACTGTCACGCTACGGAAAGGCTGGTCCCCTCAACGGCGCCGTCTTCAACGCCCTGATCGCCAAGATCCGCGGACGCAGCAAGCTCCCCACCGGCAAGCGCGTGGTCGTGTTCTCTCCGCACCCCGACGACGATGTCATCTCGATGGGCGGCATGCTCAACAAGCTGCACCAGAACAGGAACGACATCGTCGTCGCCTACCAGACATCGGGCAACATCGCGGTGTTCGACCACGAAGTTCGCCGCTACGCGGATTTTCTGCGGCGGTTCGGCAACGACTTCGACATCAATGATTCGAGAGCGGGCGCTTTGATCGAGGAGGTGGAAGAATTCCTCGACTCGAAGAAGGTGGGAGAGACCGACGCGTTCCCGGTGCAGGTGATGAAGCGCGCGATCCGCGAAGCCGAGGCGGTCTCGGGCATCGAGACCTTCGGCATGAAGCGCGAGCAGGCTCGCTTCCTCAACCTGCCCTTCTATCAGACCGGCAAGGTCAGGAAGGATCCAATCGGCCCCGAGGACGTGCGCATCGTGCTCGATCTGCTCGAAGAGGAGAAGCCGGAGCTGGTATTCGTCGCCGGCGACCTCTCCGACCCGCACGGCACGCACAGGATGTGTCTCGAGGCCATACAAGGCGCTCTCAGCCAGTACTCGGGCTCGCCTCCGGAGATGTGGTACTATCGCGGCGCCTGGCAGGAGTGGGAGATCGCCGAGGCCGACGTGCTGGTCCCGCTGTCGGAGGACGAGCTGCGGGCGAAGAAGATGGCGATCTTCAAGCACCAGAGTCAGAAGGATCGCGCGCCCTTCCCCGGGCAGGACGACCGGGAGTTCTGGCAACGCGTCGAGGAGCGTAACCGCAACACCGCGCAGCGCGTCGACCGGCTCGGCCTTCCCGAGTACTTCGCGATGGAGGCCTACGTGGTGAGGCGGGCGGGCGTGCCGATCGAACCGGAAACGGTCGCGACGAGCTCGCTCGCGGAGAAAGAGACCTCGCGCCCGAGAATCGCAACTGCAAAGGCCACGCGCTGATTTCAGCTTGGTTTCGTTGGCGTTCTAGCCGGTACGGCGAAGGGGATCCTCTTCGGCTCCGGTCTCTCGCTCGTTAGTGGTCCGATCGGATCGGTGCGAAACTAGGCATCTGTCGCCCTGAAGCGACGTAAGCGCACCGATTGTCGCTCGTGGGTCGTCGCCTGCGAGGAACCCCTCCGCCTTCCCACCGAGTTCGACGCGGGGCCAGACATCTTCCTCGCGCCTCTGGGCGCGCGATCTCAGGTCGCGCGCGCTGTCCTGTTCCCCATGGACGGGGGCGACGCGGGCACACGCGGCACGAAGCGCCGCTGCAGTTACAGGCTGTGGAGGGAGGTGAGGGTGTCCTCGCCGGCGACGACCCACGAGCGACAATCGGTGCGCTTAGGCCCGATCACAGCGACAGATGCCTAGTTCCGCACCGATCCACTCGGACCACCAACGAGCGAGAGACCGGAGCCGGAGAGCACACCCTCGCCGACCACATGGGCAGATGCTGCTCCAGCGCGCTGAGCTAGACCTTCAGTATGATCTTCTTACGGTAGAGAATCAGCAGGATTCCGTACCAGAGCAGCACGAATGTGATCGCGAACGCCAGTGATGCAACCCGCGGCGGAAGCCAGGGCAGAAACACCGCCTGATAAAATGCGTCCTGAACCGCTGTCGATTTGCCGTCGTAGTTCACGTGCCAGAGCGTGTAGATCAATCTCGCCATCACACCTGAGCCGACGTACGCCAAAATCGGGTTCACCCCGAAGACCACCATCGGCTTCGTCCACCACTTCACGTTGCGGTAGTCGACGATCCACATGACCGTCGCCAGCGCAATGCACGCCATTCCCGCGGTGAACAGCACGTAGGAGCTCGTCCACAGGTTCTTGTTGATCGGGAACGACCAGTTCCACATCAGGCCGATCACCATGGCGATCGATCCGGCGGCGAAGAGTCCGCTGATCCGCTCGAGCAGCGGCTTTTCCTTCAACGCAATCCAGCGCCCGGCAATGACGCCGAGCATCGCGGTCGCGATCGCGGGAATCGTGGACATCGGACCTTCGGGGTCGAACGTCACGCTCCCGATCCAGGTGTGATTCGTCCCCAGGATCAGCCGGTCCAGATAGGCCGCGAGGTTCCTGTCCTTGGTGTGCAGCAGCAGCGCCCCAATCTCGTTCTCACCTGGAACGGGGATCAGCGTCATCGCGAACCAGTATCCGAGCAGCAGGGTGCCGATGATGACGACTTGCTGTTTGAGCGTCGTCTTCAGTGTCAGCAGTCCGGCGCAGATGTACACTATCGCGATCCTTGGCAGAACTCCGAGAATGCGGACGTGCTCGATGCGAAAAATGATCCGGTCCCACGCCGTGGCGTTGGGGAGCGCAGCGATCGTTCCCCATTGGTAGAACGGGAACATCGCCATCGCGAAACCGAGCGCATAGATGATGAGGCCGCGCCGGAGAATCTGTTTGACGAGAGCCGAGTTGTCGTCGCCGCGCGCGCGCCGCGCCGACATCGAGAGGTACGTCGTGATGCCGACGATGAAAAGGAAGAACGGAAATATCAGATCAGTCGGCGTCCAGCCATCCCATACGGCGTGCTCGAGCGGCGGAAAAATCGCGCTCCAGGTGCCGGGATCATTCACCAGCAGCATGCCCGCGATCGTGATGCCGCGGAAAACGTCGAGCGAGACCAGGCGCTCGCGCGCCGGAAGAATTGGCGCGACGGTCGAGGTCGTCCCGTCGTAGCGCGTCGAAATCGCGCGCGGTGCCGCGGATGCGCTCATGCGTCCTCTGGTATCTGAGTAATGGCCATTTCTACTATGCATGATATATACGAGCGGCATCGCGGCGCGTTACGCCGCTCACCCTCGCCGACGACATGCAGAGGTGCCGACCGAAGCGGACTATTTAGTAAACAGGCCGCAACGGCGGCGACCAGTCCGACAGCCGCCCATCGCCCGTAACTGTAAGCTGACGCAGCCGCCCCGTGCGCTCATCGAGTACCCAAATCCCCCGCGGATCTCCGATCGCGCCCAGCCGCCGCGTGATGGACAGGTGCCGGCCGTCGGGCGCCCAGGCCGGATCCTCGTTCTCGCCTTCGTTCGTGAGCTGCGTCATCACACGATCCTTCACGCGTATCGTCCACACCTGGAAGTCGCCGTTCTGCTGCTGATACGCGATCTCGTCGCCGCTCGGCGACCAATCCGCCCCCGTCCGATAACTGCGCTTTCCGGGGACCACGGGAGTGAGCAGTCTCAAGCCGGTGCCGTCGAGATTCATGGTGTAGAGCTGCGGCGTGAGCGGGCGCGGCGACATGAACACGACCTGCTTTCCATCGGGGCTGAAGCTCGGCGACGTCGTCTCGAAGCCGGTGCGCCCGACGAACGGCTTCGGCACCGAGTCGTCACCGGCGGCGCTGGCGAGCATGAGCTCGGCCGGCGAATCTCCGCCACTCGCCCAGACGATGCTCTTTCCATCCTTGGTGTATACGGGCGTGATGTTCAATCCACGGTTCGAGGCGGTGAGAAGCCTCGGCTTCATCGTGCGCAGATCGATCTGCGCGATCCGCGTCCCTCGATCGTCCGCATCTGAGTACACGAGATATCGCCCCGATGGATGCCACGAAGGCGAGAGGGCCGCGCCCACCGTCGGAAGCGTGCGCTCGTTCGCGCCATCGCTGTCCACGAGCTTGAGCTTGGTCCCATCGATGAACGCGATTCGCGTCGCCGCAATTCCGCGCGTGCCCGTGATCCAGCGCTCTAGCTCGTCACTCACGACGTGAATCCCGAGCCGTCGATCGCGTTCGAGCGAATCGCGCACGACGGAATCCTTCAGGACGATCCGCGCGTAGACCGAGTCGGACCGGAGCGTGTCACGCACCGCGTTCGCGCGAAGCAGCACGTCGCGACGATCGAGCTCGCTGGAAAGAGAATCGCGCGCCTCCTGGGCGCTGCGCGCGTTCGCACGGTCGCGTGTCGTCTTGACCGCAACGCGCTTCGCCGCCGCTTGCGCGAGACTGTCTCTCGTCAACGAGTCCGCCGCCAGGGCGCCCATCGTCACGCCCGCTTTCCTGCCGAGTAGTGTCGAGAGCGAATCGCGAATCGCCGGCAGCCTGTACACTGGAGCCTTTGGCAGTCGGAAATAATCCTCCTGCCGCAGCCGGCCGCGCGGCACGTCGTAGACTTCGACGTGCAAACCCGCCACGGTTGGGCGCGCCCTCACCACGAAATTCGCCCGCGTCTGGGCGAGCGGCGCGAAGTTGATGTTCTTCTGACCAGGCCGCCATATGTCGTCCAGCGTCGCGCTGTCGAGGATGAGCGGCTGCATGCGATCGCCGTAGTCGAAGTCGCGCTGGATGATTGTGCGCGTCGAGTCGCCCGCCGCCGTGTCGACCTGCAGCACGACGACCGCCGGCGGAATCTCGAGGGGCTTCTGCGGCTTGGGCCGACCCACTACCGGATTCTGACTATGTATCGACGGAGCCAGCGCGAAAAACGCCACCGCTCCGACGAGCAGCTTGCGACATCGAATGGTCATGAGCGGTTGAATCTAATTCGATCCGGCTATCATACACCGCCCTCGCTTTGTCGATTCAGGCCCGGGCAACGCAAAGCCGCGGAGGAAATTCTCCGCGGCTTTACTCGATCGGGTTGTTCGTTAATGACCGATGTGGAACTGAAACGGCATCTGCACTAGCTGCTGAACCTTCTTGCCCCCGATCTGCGCCGCCGAGAACTTCATGCGGGGGAGCGCATCCTTGACGGCGGCGGAGAACGCCGGATTGCTCGAGTTAAGGATCTTCAGAGTGCCCGACTCGTAGCGGCCACTCTCGTTGACGACGAACTGCGCCAGAACCGTGCCTTCTACACCGTCAGCCTTCAGAGCCGAAGGGTATTCCGGGGCTTCTCCGCCGATTTTCGCGACCGGCTTCTCGACCTGGAATTCCATGTATGGGCCGTGGTCCGCGCCCGCGTCTCCTTCATTGCCGGTTCCGCCCTTCACGCCACTCGACGAACCGCCAGCGACGCCTTTGCCGCTGAAATCATTCTCGTTCGTGAGCGCCTTGGACAGATCGACCGTCGGCAGCTCGGTGGGAACGCTCACCACCGGCGCAACAACCGTGAACCCCTGAGGCGGAACTTCCTTGGGAAGCTGGGGCACATTGACCACCTTGGGCGCCTCTGCCTTCGGCTTCGGGGCTTCCTTCGGCGGCGGTGGCGGCTCCTTCTTCGGCGGAGGCGGCTCGGTCTTCTTCATCTGCACGAAGTTGACTTTCGTTTCCACCTTTTCGGCCTTCCGGGAACCGGCACGGGCGGTGGCAAAGACAGCGAGGAAAATGATCAAAGAGTGCAATATTATGCTGAAGATGGTCCCGCCTGGCGACCGTCCTTTCTTGTCGGTTCTCTTGGATTCGAGTAGTCGCATCATTGGATAGCTCCCCTGTTAAAAACGCACTTACTTATAAGGCAAACACCCGGCCAACTTGCCCCGTTTTCGGGCAGCAAAAATACACAATTGTGGCATGAAAACGATTGAGGGACCTGGGGCCCTAAATGCAAGAAGGGCACGGACTTAGCCGCGCCCTTCATACTGTCGAGCTGGGGTTGGAGACCTCGTTATTTTCCGGCCGGCTTCTTCTTGACAGGCGGCTTCACAGAGGTGGCCTTTTCGGGGGTCGTTTTGGCCGGAACCGAAGCTGAGCCGGAGCGTTTTCTGGTAAGAATCCCGCACACCGTTTCAAACGCATTCTTGCCGGCGGTGCCGGGCTTCGGGCGGTCCCAGACCATGTGGGCCTGATCGCGTGGATCGACCTCCCCTTCGTCACGGACGAGAACGTTGTTGACCGCGTAAACCGTGCTCCGGACCCTCTTCACTCTCACCGGTGAGCAGCGGACATACGCCCGTTCCACGAGTCGGGTGTACTGTTTCTTGTTCTCGAGAACGCGCGCCCTCGAGTAGTCCCAGCTGGTCACGGTGGTCCACGTGCCCGGGGACTGAAGGACGACACTGGCGGTGTCGAAAACCACGGTGATGTCAGCATCCTTATACACTTGGCGCCACGGGGCCTGGGCGCTCGCGACGCACGGGACAGCGACACATGCGACAAGCAATAACCCACTGGCGTAACGAATCATGAAATCTCCTCAGGGTCCCGCGCTCATTGCCCGGGACCGGTTTGTAATCGGCGTGACCGCGCCAAGGGCGAAACTTGGCAGGCTTGGATTATAAACACCCCACACACGGCATCGCCACTACGCGGATACGATGGAGCTCAAGATCTCCTGCGGGATCGGGCCCGCCGCGATGGCGGTTGCCGTGTCTACAGCTTAATCCTCGGACCCCGTCAACGGCTTCATCCTCGGGCGACCGACGCGGCAACCGTCTTGTTGGCCTCTGCGGAGATCTCCCGCATGTCTTTCGGGTTCAGCGCGCGGACGACGGTCAGGATCACGGCAAGCAGCGGTACCGCCACGAGCAGGCCGAGGAACCCGAAGAGGAGCGCCATCAGCGCCTGAATTCCGAGGGTGAGCGCTGGAGGAATGTTCACTCCGTGCTTCATGAGAACTGGCACGAGTAGGTGATTCTCGACGAACTGGATCACGAAGTACCCGACCGCGACCACGAGCGCCTTGTGTGGCGAGTCGATGAACGCCATCGCGATCGCCGGGATGGCGGCGAAGATCGAGCCGACGATCGGAATGAACTTCAGAATTCCCGCGAGAATTCCCAGCGGCAGGGCCGCCTTCACGTGGATCACGAACAAGAAGACCGTCGTTACCGCGCCGATCACGAGCATCGCGATGAGCTGGGTCACCAGCCATCGCCTGAGTGTCGTGGCGATGCTAGCCAGCGTGATCGCCGCGCGACCACGCTGGCGCGCCGGAAAGAGCTCGAGCAGCCCGCCGTGATAGAGCGCCGGATCGAAGCCGATGTAGGCGGCTATGAAAAGCACCAGCATGAACGCACCGGACACCGCGAAGGTCGAAGTGAGCACTCTGAGGAACGAGTGCTGGGCGCCGCTCATCTGCTTGGTGATCTCGCGGCGAAGATTTCCTCCGACTGCCACTGTGTCGGCGCGCGTCGCCGGCTTGCGGACGATGCCCGAGGCTGCTGGCTTCAGCGTGTCAGTGCGAGCCGAATCGGTTACGACGACTGGGGCAAGTGTGGAATCATTCGGAGCTGACAGTTGCGCTGCCGCTGTCCGCGGAGTGTCGTTGCTCTCCTCGTTGAACAGGATTCCGAACACGCCGCTGGCGCGGTGCCCGAGCCAGGCATCGATCTTGTCCAGCGCTTCTGGGAGCCGCTGCTGAAGCTCTTTTGACTGCGCGCGTAGAATGGGGGCCATTCCGTCGGCGCCGGCGGTCAGGAGACCAAGAAAGACGGCAAGGATTATGACGACGCCGAGGGCGCGCGGGACTCTTCGCTTCTCGAACCAATCGGCGCCCTGAGCGAGGGGCAGGCCGAAGAGGACGCCGAGGAAGAAGAGGAATACGACGGGGTGGGCGATCCAGAGGAGCCGCACCGAGATGTAGAAGCCAAAGATTAGCGCGAGAACGCGCACGACATCCCGCGTAGGTATCCGGATCGATTGGCGTGAATCCATGACTAGATGCTAAGCCAGACTTGTGCCCGTCGCGAGTCTCGAGTCGCCCGCTGCTAATCCGTTGCGCCCGTCTTCGGCGACACGTGCTACTTCGGTGAGTCGGAATGTCGCCGGTGCGGCCGAGGGGATCCTCTTCGGCTCCGGGCTCTCGCTCGTTGGTGGTCCGAACGATCGCTGCGGAACTCAGCATCAATCGCTACGAAACGACGTCAGCGCACCGATTGTCGCTCGTGGGTCGTCGCCTACGAGGACCCCCTCCGCCTTCCCATTGAGTCCAACGCGGGGCCAGTGATCGCTGTCGCGCCTCCTCGGCGCAGCTCGCGCGCGCTCACTCTCACCCGCGCGCGGGAGCGCGCCGAGCGAAGCTCGGCATCGTCGTGTTTTCACGGGTGAACCGCTCGCCCATCGCGGAGTCATGGCAGCCGCGCAAGGCAAACAGCGCGCGTCCGAGAGATCTCGACCAGGGAGGCGAGGGGTGTCCTCTGAAGGAGCGGCCGGAGCCAGCGCCGCCGCCAGGCGGCGCGGTGCAGCGAGCCGCAAGGCGACGCTGCAGGCGAGAGCTCCTGAAGAGGACATCCCTCGCCGACCCCGCGCGATGGGTCACAGGAAGGCGCGATGTAGGACGCGCACCGACTTGACCAGCGCGTATCGTGCGATAGGTTAAATCGAATATGGTGCGCGGATACAGAACGCTTAGGTGTTGTCGGACAGACCTCGCAACCGAGAGGAGCTGAGCGTTTCGCGCACGTCATAAACGAAATTGCATAGCTAGGAGCGCAACGCTCACGCAGACCGCAGCCATGCCGCGCCTCTCGACGAGACGCGGCTTTTTTCTTTTCTCTTTCTCGAACTCAGCGCCGAGGGGATGAATGCCCGCAACACCCGATGGACCGATCGCGATCTACTACGAGCACCCCGACTGGTTCAGGCCACTCTTCTCCGAACTGGACCGGCGAAGGGTTCCATATGTGCGAGTGGACGCCTCGGCGCACTCGTACGATCCGTCCGAGCGTCAGTCTCCATATTCGCTGGTCTTCAACAGGGCTAGCCCGTCCGCGTACCTCCGCGGCCACGCTCAGGTCACCTTCCACACGTTGAGCTGGCTGAGACATCTGGAGCGCATCGGCGTTCCCGTCGTGAACGGGTCCGCGCCCTATGAGATGGAGACTTCCAAGGCGCTCCAGCTCGACATCCTCGACGAGCTGGGACTCCCGTATCCGAAAGCGAGGGTCATCAACAATCCGGCCCTCGCTCCCCAAGCCGCGAAGGGCCTCCGCTTTCCGATAGTCGTGAAAGCCAACATCGGCGGAAGCGGGGCCGGCATCACCCGCTTCGATAGCGCGGAGTCTCTTGCTGGGGCTGCCAAGGCGGGGACGATCGACATGGGGATCGACAAGGTCGCCCTCGTCCAGGAGCTGGCGCCGCTCCACAACGGACACATCACGCGCGTAGAGGTTCTCGACGGAAAGTTTCTCTACGCCATCAACGTTTATCCGGCGGGGGATTCTTTCAATCTCTGCCCGGCCGACATCTGCCAGACCACCGACGGCCAGCAGCTGTCGCGCACCGCGTGCGCGGTCGATGCCCAGAAGAACGGCATGCGAGTCGAGCAGTTCAAACCGGCGCGCGAGATAATCCGCGAGGTCGAGCGAATCGCGGCCCGCGTGGAGCTCGACGTAGGGGGAATCGAGTACCTGATCGATGATCGGGACGGCCGTCACTACTTCTACGATATCAACGCGCTGTCCAATTTCGTCGCGGATGCGCGGAACGTGATCGGATTCGATCCGTTCGAGCGGCTCGTCGACTACCTGGTCGGGCGAGTCACCAGCTCCTCGGGAGCGGGGCTGGAGGTCGCGGCTGTCGGAGCGGCGGCAGCGGCGGCGTCAGCAGCCGCGGGAGCAGCCTGATGCGGTACGGATACTGGCTCCCCGTTTTCGGCGGATGGCTGCGGAACGTCCCCGACGAAAACATGAGCCCGACCTGGGACTACGTGAAACGCCTGGCGCAGCGCAGTGAGCAGATCGGCTACGACATCACCCTGATCGCCGAGCTGTTCATGAACGACATCAAGGGAATCGATGCGGATTCGCTCGAGGCCTGGTCCACCGCGGCGGCGCTCGCGGCGGTGACGGAGAAGCTGGAGCTGATGGTGGCGGTGCGCCCGACTTTTCACGAGCCGGCGATCTTCGCCAAGCAAGCTGCGAACATCGACCACATCTCGGGCGGACGTCTCGCACTCAACGTCGTCTCGTCGTGGTGGAAGGACGAAGCCAGGCGCTACGGCATCAATTTCGAGGAGCACGACGACCGCTACGCGCGCACCGACGAGTGGTTGCGCGTCGTGAACGGAGTGTGGACGG
This sequence comes from Gemmatimonadota bacterium, assembly GCA_003134685.1. GTDB lineage: Bacteria > Gemmatimonadota > Gemmatimonadetes > Gemmatimonadales > Gemmatimonadaceae > UBA4720. Next base: position 445,761 of record PLCA01000003.1, read on the forward strand.
AGCCGCGATTCAGCCATGCGGGCAGCCACTACAAGGTCGAGGAGACGATTCTCGAGCCGAAGCCGTTCCGACGCCCGAGGCCCACGATTTACGCGGGGGGTGAGAGCCCGGCCGCCAAGGAGCTGATATCGCGGACGTGCGACGCGTACGTGATGCACGGCGATCCATCCGACCGCGTTGCCCCCAAAATCTCCGACATGCGCGCTCGACGCGAAAAGATCGGGTTAGGCCCGATGCAATACGGCGTCGCCGCTTACGCGGTCGTTCGCGATACTGAGGAGGAGGCACAAAAGGAGCTCGCACGGATAACGAACGTGCAGCCCGGGACGCCGGGTTATCAGAACTACCAGGACTGGATCTCGCACACGGCGCTCGACCAGCAGGTGAGCCTGGAGGACTACTCGGTCTCGAACCGCGGTCTTCGCGCGGGTCTGGTCGGAACGCCCGAGAAGGTCGCCGATCGCATCCGGGATCTGGAATCAGTGGGGGTGGATCTGCTGCTGCTTCAGTTCAGTCCGCAACTCGAAGAGATGGAGAGGTTCGCCGAGACAGTCATGCCGCTCCTGGAAGGCGCGGCAATAGGGTGAGGGCGGGCGGACACCGGCATCCCCACGAAACCGAGGCAGGGAGCTGTAGGCGAAGCGCGCTACTAGGCCGGGAGCTTTCATACAGGCGTAGCAGCGCCGCCCAAATCTGAGTTTCAGGCGCGTCGAATTGGCCGCTCCTGCGCGGCGAACTCATTCCGCGGAATCTCGAATGCCACCTGAAAAGCCCCTAGCCTGTGAGCTGCAAGGCATTTAGCTCCCTGCCTCGGTTAGTGGCAAGTGAGCCTCACGCACTCTAGGTCCAGCCAAACAACTCACCCTGCCTGGCCCTGATAATCCGGTAGCACTCGCACGCCGCTTTCTCGAGGCCGACGCGGTTGACCACGGTGATGTTGCCGCGGCCGTGCGCGATGAGGCCAGCCTTCCCCAGAATCCCCATCGCCACCGTCACGCCCGGCCGCCTCACTCCCAGCATCTCGGCCAGGAATTCCTGTGTCAGGTCGAACTGGTTGCGCCCGACGCGGTCCTCCGACATCAGCAGCCAGCGCGCGGCCCGCTGCTCGATGACATGGAGTCTGTTGCACGCCGCCGACTGCGAGACTGTCTCGAACACGAATTGGCTGTAGCGATGCAGGAGCCGGCTGAGACCTTCGAACTCCCGCGCCAGCTCAAGAAAATCATCCGTGACGAGGCGCCTCGCCTCGCCAGAGATCTGACCGATCGCCTTGAGGCGCGACGAAGAGACACCGTGAAAAGCCGGCATCCCCACGAATCCATCGTTCCCAACAGTCATCGACTCGACCGCGTCGCCATCTTCCATCTCCGTAACGAGCGAGATCACGCAGTTGTCCGGGAAGTAAGCAAAGGGAATTGGCTCATTCCTTCGGAAAACGATTTCCTCGGATGCGATTGTCACCGTCTCGCACCGCTCGAGCACCGCCTTCAGCTCTTTCGGAGGCAGAAGATTCAGGATCTTGTTGCGAATGCCGACCGCAGGGGCGCGCTTCGGGGCTGACCCTCCCCGCTGGACGTGACGAGCGTGGATCGATGGAACTGTCATAAAGAGCCGGAAACCGCCCCATTGGGACGTTGTAAGAGTTTAGGACCGCTAGGATCGCCGACGAGGTAATCCTGGCGCGCATGGCCGGTTTTGCAAGTACCGAACCGAGGCCAGCTTACGAGCGGCGACCGCGGAACGGGCCTCTCGGCAGCCCCGGTTCCCGTCGCCCCTCAGGTGTTATCTTCGGAGGGTCAGAACAGTCATTTACACGGCCTGCCCTCTATAGAGCAGCAGGGAAAGAAGCGCCCCACTGGAAGACATGACGATACCTGCTGATCCACAGCCCAACGAGCGAAAATTCCGCTTCAAGGACGAGTGGCTGGTCGCCCTCGTTGGGACCATGCCAGGCGTCACGCCCGAGTTGATCAAGCGTTGGCGCTTTCAGCAGAAGCCATACGTCGCGCAGGCGCTCATCGACGGTGACGTCCTGTCGTTCAAGGAGATCGCCGAAGTCGTCAAGGAAGCCTTCCGAATCGACTACGTCGATCTGAATCCCAACGAAATCGACAAGAACGCAGCGCAGATCCTTCCTGAGAAGCTTTGCCGGGAGCACAACGTGCTGCCCGTAAAAGTCGACAGTCGCATGGTCTGGCTCGCCATGGCCAACCCGCTCGACCAGGAAGCGATCCAGCGCGTGAGCTGGGCGACCAGTCGCGAGGTAACGCCGCTATTCTGCCCGCCGGGGCAACTCGACAAGCTGGTCTCGGACACGCTCCGCCCCGATGCGATGATCTATGGCCTGATCGAGAAGCTCGACCAGGCCGTCGGCGTCGAGCAGATCAAGGAGGAGGAGCAGAACGAAGCCGCGCTGCTGCGCGTGCATGCGCCGGTGATCAAGCTCGTCGACGCGATCATCGCCAACGCGATCAAGCTCCGCGCTTCCGACATCCACATCGAGCACGACGAGACATCGACGCTGGTGCGCTTCCGCATCGATGGCCTGCTGAAAAACATCATGGTGCTCCCGCGCTTTATCGGCGTCGGCCCTGTGGTCTCGCGCATCAAGATCATGTCCGACCTGGACGTCGCCGAGCGTTTTCGCCCGCAGGACGGGCGCGCGAAAGTGCGCGTAGGCGGAGAGGAAGTAGCTCTCCGCGTTTCCGTGCTGCCGACGCGCGTCGGGGAAAAGGTCGTGATGCGCCTCCTCAACGAGAAGTCGGTGCAGGTCTCGATGGCAACGCTCGGCTTCATGCCATCGCTGCTGGAGAGATTCCAGGCGCTTCTCATGCGCGAGCAGGGAATCCTGCTCGTGACCGGGCCGACCGGCTCCGGAAAGACGACAACCCTCTACGCCGCGCTCAACACGCGCCGCGGCGAATCGGTGAACATCGTCACAGTTGAAGACCCGGTCGAGTACCGCCTGAGCGGCGTTAACCAGGTGCAGGTGAACGAGAAACAGGGCCTCACCTTCGCCGGCGTGCTGCGCTCGGTGCTGCGCCAGGATCCGGACGTGCTGCTCGTCGGAGAAATCCGCGACCAGGAGACGGCGAATATTGCGTTCCAGGCCGCGATGACGGGACACCTTGTGCTCTCCACGCTGCACACCAACGACGCGATCGGCGCGATCCCGCGTCTGTCCAACATCGGCGTCGAGCCGTTCAGGGTCGCGGCTGGTCTCATCGGCGTCACCGCCCAGCGTCTCGTGCGCAGAGTGTGTCCCCACTGCCGGTTCGAGGCACCAATCGAGGAGCTACACCCGATGGTTCGCGCCGCGCAGCAGCGCGTCTACGGAACGGCGAGGCACGTGAAGGCGACCGGGTGCGCCGAGTGTGGGTTCACCGGTTACACGGGACGCCTTCCGATCATCGAGTTTCTCGAGATCACGCCTGAGATCCGCGGGATGATCACGATCGGCAAGACGGCCGACGAGATCCGCTCGCACGCGCTGCGGACGAATGCGCTTCACACATTCGACGCCGACGCGCTATGGCATATTGCCGAAGGCGACACCACCGCCGAGGAAGTAATTCCGTACACGGAGTTCGAGCGTCGCCGGACTCCGCGCTCCAACACGCCGCGGGTATCCGCAGAGTACGTTCCCGAGCTCGACGCGGACGGAGTGGCCAAGCCATCGAGAGTGCTGCTGGCGGTCGGTGACAAGACGGATCGCGTGCGCTTCAACGACATCCTGGTGGAAGCCCGCTTCTCCGTGCAGATAGCCAACGACGGCGCGGCCGCGCTCGGCATTCTGGCGCAGGATCCGCCCGACGCGCTGGTCGTGACACTCAAGCTTCCGATCCTCGATGGACGGCAGGTCGTACACGCGGCACGCACGGTCGTCGGGCTGGTGGACATGCCGATCATCGTCGTGGCGCCGGCGGGCTCGGAGAGCGAGACCAATGATCTGTTGTCGCAGGGCGTGGACGATGTCCTCCACGAGCCGATCGATGCAAGTCGATTCCGCGCACGCGTAACCGCGGTGATGAGGAGCCGCGGACTCTGGTCGGAGACGGAGGAAGTAATGCGCCCGCTCATCCCTCAGGACGAGGCGGAGCGGCTGGTGGAATTCCGCCTGAGCGGTGCCGCCATCGAATCGCCACCAGAGGAGCGCTTTGACAAGATCAGCCGCATGGCGCAGCGCGTGTTCACCGTTCCCTTCGCCGGCATTTCGTTCGTCGAGGGCGACCGCCAATGGTTCAAGTCCAGGCAGGGCCTTCCCATCCCCGACAGCACTCGCGACCACTCCTTCTGCGGCCATGCGATCAATGGCGACGAAGTCTTCGTGGTGGAGGATGCGGTGCTCGACCCGAGATTCGCAGAGAATCCGTTGGTGCTCGGGGAGCCGCACATCAGGTTCTACGCGGCCCAGCCAGTGAAGGGACCGGGTGGCCACAACGTCGGGACGCTCTGCATCATGGACAAGGTGCCGCGCGAGTTCGGCGACGAGGACGTCGAGTCATTGCGCGACCTGGGCGAGATGGTCGAGAAGGAGTTGCGGGCCAAGGACCGCAAAAAGCCGGTGGCCCCGCCCGACTAACAACGCCCTGCAGCTATTGCGCGATCGTCCGACGGATGCCAATATATCGTTAGCTATGCTAACGATCTCCATCAGCGGAGCGCTCTGTGACCAGTTCACCAGTCTCACTTTCGCGCATCAAACAGATCGCAATACCAGTCCACTCTGTGGACGAGGCCAAAACCTTCTACCGCGACGTACTCGGATTGCGACATCTGTTCGATGCACCTCCAGCCCTTTCATTCTTCGATTGCGGCGGCGTGCAAATGATGCTCGCCGGTCCGGCAGCCCAGGGTAAGGACGGAGACCAGCAGCACGCAGTCCTGTTCTACGACGTCAGCGACATCAAAGAGACGCACGCCCGCATCAAGTCTTCCGGCGCGAAGAGCTTGGCGGAGCCACGGGTCATCGCCCGCATGAATGGAAAAGAGATCTGGGTCTGCGAGCTCTCGGACGGCCAGGGGAACGTCGTCGGCCTGATGAGTGAAGTTCCGGAAGCGTGACGAAGGGTAAGGACGCGGAGGCGCTCGCAGACCAGCTCCATTCGGCGGCTATCCACCTCTTGCGCCAGCTGCGAAAGCAAGACGACGCCGGCGGACTCTCGGCTCCCCGGCTCTCCGCCCTCTCCGTCGTTGTCTTTGGCGGACCTCTCACTCTCGGTGAGCTAGCGAGGGCCGAACAGGTGAAGCCGCCGACGATGACCCGGATCGTGACGGGCCTCGAAAAGGATGGTCTCGTCAGGCGAAAGGGCGACACACGCGACAGGAGGTTGACGCACATCGAGGCTACGCCGAAAGGCCATAAGGTTCTGGCAGCCGGGCGCGCTCGCCGGGTCGAAAAGCTGGCAAATGCCGTCGGGCAGATGAAAACGAGGGAGCTGGCGGAGCTTCGACGAGGGGTTCAGCTTGTGAGAGACGTGGTCGCGAGCATGCGCGGCAAGCCGGCGCGATCCAGCGAGGAACGAACATGAGTCGCCCCAAATCCGATTTCGAAGCGCTGCGGGAAGACCTGCATAAGGTCTACGACGGCGACCCGTGGCACGGCTCGTCGATCACCGCTGTGCTCAAAGGCATTGATGCCGACGCCGCGGCGCTGAGGAACATCCCGCGGGGCCACACGATCTGGGAGATCGTGCTTCACATGACGGCGTGGACGCACGAGGTTGCCTCCCGCGTCTGGGGCTCCGCCCCGAAATCTCCGCCCGAGGATTGGCCAACGCCCAATGTCAGTGGAGGAAAGGCCGCCTGGCGGTCGGCACAGGGAGATCTCGCAGCCGCTCACAAGGAGCTGGAGGCCGTGGTTGATTCGCTCGAGCCGGACGACCTGCTTCGTTGGATCGGGGACCAGCGCGATCCGTCGCTCGGGGCCGGCGTGACCGTCGGGACACTGATCCGGGGCCTGCTCCAGCACCACGCGTATCACGAGGGCCAGATCGCTCTGCTCAAGCGCGCGGTCGACACTTTCCACCCGGGCCGCCGTAAGGCCTGAATCGCCCGGCAGGGCAAACAAATCCCGCCCCGCCGGTGTCTAATTCCATAGCTTGACTACCTGTACCGGCATCTCTCTCTCCTTCCCAACCACATGAGAACCACCATCCTGAGAACCACCGCCCTGGTCGCGGCGTCTCTTATTGCGGGCTCGGCTGCCGCTCAACAGGCCGCGACCGCTCCTTCCGACGCCGGCGCGCCGCCGACCTGGGATGTGCTGATGCGCGGTCGTGTTCACACGCCGACTCCTACGACCGCCGCCATCACACCCGCCGACCTCAAGACTCGCCTTTACATCTTCGCCGACGATTCCATGCAGGGTCGTCTGTTGGCGACCGCCGGCAACGTGAAAGGCGTGGAATACATCGCGAGTGAAGTGAAGCGGATGGGCCTCACTCCGATGGGCGACAACGGCAGCTTCTTCCAAGCGGTGAACGTCGTCGATCGCAAGTTCGACGCGGCCAGCAAGCTGGTGGTCGGGACGACCGAATTCGCTCCATGGACGGATTACGTTCTGCGGGATCAGGGTTCAGCTGCCCGAACCCTCAACGGAGTGCAGGCGATCTTCGGCGGAACGTGGGGCGATTCCGCCTCGCTCATCGATCCTGCCGCAACCGCGGGAAAGCTCGTGGTGCTCAGAGTCAATGCTGCCGGCGTGACGCAGGGTTCGGGCGGCGGCGTGAATCGCGGGATCGCGACGCAACACTTCGCCAACGCGGCCGGGATCGCCGTCGCGAGTCTCGAAGCCATGCCCCCACAGATGATTCAGATCTTTCGGCAGCCGAATCAGCTTCTCAAGGATGGAACTGATCCCGTGCTGCCTTCGTTTCTTTACATCAATAGCCGTGTCGCGGACGCGCTGCTCGGCGCCAGCATCGACAGCGCGAAAGTCGGCGCTGTCGGATCGGCTGTCACATCGACGCCCCGTTTTGTGGAGTCCCCAACCGAATATCCGGCGCGGAACGTGGTGGCGGTGATCCGGGGCAGCGATCCGAAGCTGCGCGACGAGTACGTAGCGATCGGGGCGCACAACGATCACATCGGCTGGAGCACGCGTCCGGTCGCGCACGATTCGATCTACGTCGTCAACCATCTCTTCCGCACCGGTGGCGCGGACGATCGTCCGCCGCAGCTCGATGCCGCGCAGCAGGCGCAGGTCAACGCGCTGATCGCCGACATCAGGAAGCGCTCGAACGGCGCGTCAGCACGACCGGATTCGATTTACAACGGCGCCGACGACGATGGCTCGGGCAGCGTGAGCGCGCTCGAGATCGCGCAGTATTTCGCGGCGCAGAAGGTCAAGCCCAAGCGGTCGCTGCTGTTCGTGTGGCACGTCGGCGAGGAAGCCGGTCTCTATGGATCGGAGTGGTATACCGACCATCCGACGGTGCCGCGTGATTCGATCGTCGCGCAGCTCAACATGGACATGATCGGTCGCGGTGCGGCTTCCGATAACACCGGAATGACCAAGGCCGGCGTGAAAAACCACGGCAATCCCGACTACGTGCAGCTCGTTGGATCGCGCCGCCTGTCTACCGAGCTCGGCGATCTCGCTGAAACGGTGAATCGCGGCGAGAAGCGTCCGCTGGCCTTTGACTATTCGATGGATGCGAACGGACATCCACAGAACATCTATTGCCGCAGCGATCACTATGAATATGCGCGCTACGGAATTCCCATCATCTTCTTCACGACTGGCGGACACGCCGACTACCATCAGGTGACCGACGAGCCGCAGTACATCGACTACGACCGTATGGCGCGAGTAGCGCAGTACGTTGCGGATCTCGCCACCAGGGTCGCGAACAACGATCACCGTCCGGTCGTAGACAAGGCCAAGCCGGATCCGCACGGACAGTGCGTACAGTAAACCCGGATTTTTTTCACTAGCCACCCATCACCGTCGTGCTCTCGCAGACACGGGGATGAAAAAGCCTGACGCCGGCGCAGCCAGCCGGCGATTGCAAAACGAAAACCCGACGCCGGCTCATTTGCCGGCGCCGGGTTTTTCCTTTGTGGCTCTGGCCCGACTTTCGCCTAGTTCACCGGAAAACCGTCAAATCGGCCGTCAGAATCCACCACGACGTATGTCCGAACCCCTCACTACGTCGCCTAAGGATCCACAGACCCATATGAGCTCAATTACTATGGCATTTTGCTCCGTTCGCTCACGAGCAGCCTTGATGGCTCTGCTGTCAGGATTCGCAGTCCTTCCCGGTTGCAAGCGGGGCGAGACGGCGAGCACCGGCAAGACTGAGAATCCACAGACGTGGGCGCCGGAAAAGCTCACGTCAGTGCAGGGCGTTCCGGCCACCGAGATCGAAGCGCTGATACAGAAGAAGCTGGATGGCCCGAAACTGGACCGGATCGACGACGACCAGTGGGGTCACACCAAGCGCCTCTACAAGATCTACGGAAGCAATCCGCTCTGGCTCACCAGCAACGGGCTCCATCAGACGCGCACGAAAGCCCTTACCGATGCGATTCTCGCCGCCAACACCGACGGAATGCGACTCGACGACTATCCAGTCGGCGCCCTCGCGCAGGCGATCGGCACGCTCAAGCAGACCAAGACTCCGACCGCCGAGCAGCTCGCGACGGCGGACGTCATCCTGACGGCCTCCTATACGTCCCTTGGTGAGGATCTTCTCACCGGACAGGTGGATCCGCGCACTGTCGCGCAGGCGTGGCACGTCGATCCCGAGGAAGAGAATATCGACAGCGCTCTCGTCAGAAACCTGCGCTACGAACGGCTCGACAAAGCTCTGGCGACGATGCGTCCGACCGACGACGACTACGCCGGCTTGAGCAAGCAGCTGCAGAATTATCGCGTCATTGTCGCAAAGGGCGGCTGGCAGCCGGTTCCTGCGACCGAGAACCTCAAGCCGGGATCGCCCGCGAATCCAACGCTATTGGCCGCGGTGCGCAACAGGCTCGCTGTCGAGGGAATCGTCCCCGCGAGCGGCGCCAACAAGGCATCAATGGTTCCGTCTCCGCAGGGCGCGAGTACATCTCCAGCTGGCAGCTACGATCGTGAGCTGGCGGCTGCGGTAGCACTCTTTCAGGAGCGCCACGGCATCAATGTCGACAGTTCCCTTGGCAAAGAGACGATCGAATCCATGAACGTCCCGGCGAGCTATAGGCTCGGCGAGATCGCGGCGAACATGGAGCGGTTCCGCTGGCTCCCGAGAAGCTTCGGGTCTCGCTACATCTTCGTGAACGTGTCGGCGTTCAAGCTCGAGGCGTACGATAGCGGGCAGAAAACCCTCGAGATGAAAGTCATCGTCGGTCAGGAATATCAGGACAAGGCCACGCCGGTATTCGCGGACTCGCTGGAGACCGTCGTGTTTCGCCCTTACTGGAACGTGACGCCGGATATCGCGGCGAAGGAAGTTTTTCCGAAGGGCGCCGCCTACATGGCGCGCGAGAACATGGAGACCTACCAGGAGAATGGTCAGACGCGCGTTCGTCAGCGTCCCGGTCCCAAGAACGCGCTCGGCTTCGTGAAATTCCTCTTCCCGAACGACTTCAACATCTACCTGCATGACACGCCGAACCACGAGCTGTTCAAGGAAGATGTGCGCGCGTTCAGTCATGGCTGCATACGGGTGGAAAAGCCGGCCGAGCTGGCGCAGTGGGTTCTGGGATGGCCCGCGGACAAGGTTCAGGGAGAGATGGATAACCCGCCCGACAACAAGTCGGTGAAGGTGCCGAAAAAGATTCCGGTCTTCATCACCTACTTCACGACGTACATCGACAACGGCCAGCTGTACTTCGGAAACGACCTTTACAATCGAGACGACAAGCTCGTGCCCATTGTCATGTCGGGGGCGATGCCGAGCAAGGAAATCGTCGACGCGATTCAGGCGCTGCGAAGGATCGCCAGCACCTGAGCCGTCACGGGCCGGGGCGCCCGTGGAATCATATACATAGGTTTGTTGGCGACGTAGTTGCGGTGATATCGCCGTTCGATGCCAATCACGTATACGCTCTCACGCGAAGAGCGGCTGATAAAGTCGTCCGCGACAGGTGTAGTCGGCGTAGAAGATCTGCATCCCTTCCTGGATGCATTGGTCGCTGACCCCGATCTCGTGCCCGGCTTGCGCTGGCTACACGACGCGCGTGAGGCAGAGCCCGACATCACGATCCTGCAGCTCGCCGAAATCGCGAACAGGGTGCTCCGCCTGACCAAGCTCGGCCTGGGTCGCATCGCGATCGTAGGCCAGTCGCGGGCGACCTACCGGATGGCGAAAACGTTTTCCGTCCTCGCGCGGGCCTTGGGAATCGACGTAGACATCTTCACCGATCTCCCGGCGGCCGAGGCGTGGCTCGACGACGAGGGCGGACCGCACGACACGGGGGAGACCCCGCTGCCTCGCTAGCGCTCGATCGCGTATGGTGACGCGTCGATGCGGCTGCCGGTCTCCGCATCGAAGATGTGCACGCCTTCGGGGCGAATCCGGATCGAGACGATGTCGCCGGGTTTGATCAGCTCTTGTGGGGGAGCGACCGCGACCAACCGATCCCCGCCCGAGAGCGTGACGTAGACGATCTGCTCGTTCCCCATCGGCTCGACGACGGCCACTTCGGCCTTCGGTCTGTTCTCGCCATCGCCGCTCACCTCGATGTGCTGTGGGCGCACGCCGAGGAAGACGCGACGGCGGGTTCCTCCGTCGCAGGGAACGTCGAGGGTGAGATCTATCCCTTTGAACGTGCACATCCCAATCCGGCCAGCGGCACCGTCGGGGCGCTGAATTACTCCCTCGATGAAATTCATTGCCGGGCTGCCGATGAATCCGGCGACGAACTTGTTGGCGGGCCGGCGGTAAAGCTCCATTGGCGTGGCGATCTGCTGCAGCACCCCCTCCTTGAGCACCGCGATGCGGTCGCCCAGAGTGAGCGCCTCCGACTGGTCGTGGGTGACGTAGACCATCGTTGCGCCGAGCTTGCGATGCAGCCGCGCCAGCTCGACGCGTGTCTCGACGCGAAGCTGTGCGTCGAGATTGGACAGCGGCTCGTCGAATAGAAACGCCAGGGGCTCGCGCACGATCGCGCGTCCAAGCGCGACGCGCTGGCGCTGCCCACCCGAGAGCTGCGCGGGTTTCCGGTCCAGCAATGCCTCGAGGCCAAGGGAGGCAGCGATCGCATTCACCCGCCCGGCGATAACCGCAGGCGCCTGCTTCCTGATGCTGAGCCCGAATCCGAGATTCTGGCGGACGGTCATGTGCGGGTAGAGCGCGTAATTCTGGAAGACCATGGCGATGTCGCGCTGCTGCGGCGGAAGGTCGGTGACGTCGCGCTCGCCGATGCGAATCACGCCATCGCTGACGCGCTCGAGGCCGGCCATCAGTCGGAGCACGGTCGATTTGCCGCTGCCCGAGGGACCGACGAGCACGAGGAGCTCGCCATCGCTCGCTTCCAAGCTGAGGTCACGCGCGGCAACGTAGCCGTTAGGGTAGGTCTTATCCACGTGCTCCAATGCTATTCGGGCCATTCATTTCTCCTCATTAACTCAACTGAACAGGCGGGAGGCGTCAGAGGCATAGTCGCCAGTTTTTAGTTCACTACGCCCGGACTTGCCTCAGTGGCGTGAGAGGAACAGCACTGCTGTCCCTTTCCTGCACGAGATAAGTCCGGGCGTAGTGAACTGACAAGCTGGCATCTCTGCTACTGACGCCTCCCGCCAGTTCCGTTGCAGTTGCATTTATTTCATCCCTTCACGGCACCAGCGGTGAGCCCCTGCACGATCCGCCGTTGAAACACGAGAACCATTGCCGCTACGGGCGCTGTCGCGACAACGGCCGCCGCCAGAATCTCTCCCCAAGGCACCTGGTACTGCCCACGGAACAGAGCTATCGCCACCGGAACCGTCTGCCGCTCTGGTCCGAGAGTGAAGGAGAGGGCGAACAGGAACTCGTTCCAGCAGTAGATGAATGTGAGAATTCCCGTCGTCGCCAGGCTCGGCACGGCGAGTGGCAGCAGGATTTTGGTGAAGCTCTGTAGTCGCGTGGCGCCGTCTACATGCGCGGCCTCCTCGAGATCCTTGGGGATCTGTCTGATCGACCCCGTCAGCACCCACACCGTCAGTGGCATGGCGAAGGTCATGTACGGCATGATGAGTCCGGGGTACGTGTCGATCAGATGCAACGAGCGGAGCAACAGATAAAGCGGACTCACAATCGAGATTTGCGGGAACATCGTTACCGCGAGGATGAACCCCATGATCGCGGCCTTGCCACGGAATTCGATTCTGGCGAGAGCATACGCCGCAAGCGTTCCGACGATCAGGCAGAAGATCGTGGTCGTTCCCGCGACGACCAGCGAGTTGCGGATCGGCGTTATGAAATCACGCTCGGTGAACAGCGCCCGGTAGTGATCGAAGATGAGGTGCTGCGGCCAGAGCGACGGATCGCGAAAGAGCGCGGCGTCGGACGTGAGCGATGCGACGATCGCCCAGTAGAATGGGAAAAGGGTGAACAGCATCAGAGCGACGAGCGCCCCGCCGAATACCCATCTCCCGGTGGCGAGCTTCATGATTCCTCTCCCCCGAGCCGCACGCCTAGTCCACGCACGTAGAACATCGCGAGGCCGAACGTGATCGCAAAGATCACGACCGAGAGCGCGGAGCCATAGCCGAAACGGAGATTCTGGAGCAGCGCGTTAAAGGTGTAGAGCGCCACCGGCTCGGTGGACGTGCCTGGCCCTCCACCCGTGAGAACGTAGATCAGATCGAAGACGCGGAATCCGTCCAGCGTTCTGAAGATCAGCGTCACGAGAATCGCCGGCTTGAGCAGCGGCAGCGTGATGTGCCGGAGCTGCCACCACGCGTTCGCGCCATCCACCGCCGCGGCTTCATACAGAGTCAGGTCGATATTCTGTAGTCCCGCCAGGAGCAGCAGCGCGACGAAGGGGGTCGTCTTCCAGACGTCGGCGAGAATTACCGGTACCCACGCGGTTGATGCCTGGATGAACCAGACCATCGGCTGCCTCAGGATTCCCGCGTCGACCAGGAGTGCATTGGCGATTCCGCCCTGGGACTCGAAGATGAAGCGCCAGAGGAGCGCGGCCACCACCGTTGGAATCGCCCACGGCACCAGGACCGCGGCCCGCACGAATCCACGTCCACGAAAGACGCGATTCATCGCGAGGGCGAGGAAGAGTCCGATCAGGAGCTCCAGCGAAATCGAGACGACCGTGAAGAACGCGGTGTGACCGAGCGCCGCCCAGAAGCGCGGATCCTTTGCGATCTCGATGTAATTCGCGAGCCCGACGAACGGCTTGCCGAGCCACGGCATCCTCAGCTCATGTAGATGCAGCGATTCCCAGAAGGTCCAGCCGAGGGGGAAGATCGCGATGAGAGCGATGACGCCGAGCGCTGGCGCGACGAGTGTCCAGCCGAGCCGAGCCTCGTGTCCAAGGCGGGAGATCTTTTTCATGGCGCCGATTCCTTCGCGGCACCCGTCATGAGCTTGCGCATCCCCGTCCGCTCGATCAGAGCATTGATGCGCGCTGCCGCCGAGTTGAGGGCATCCCTCGGCTCTGCCTGGCGTACGAGGGCGCGGTGCAATTCGATCTGCAAGATCTCGGAGAGCTCCGTGTAGATCGGAGTTACGGGCCGGGGCGTCGCGCTCTCGATGGCTCGCCGAGCGTTGTCGAGCGGGATCGCGATTGCGGTGCGGAGGCGCGCGTCGTTGTACAGCGCTGGGCGCGTCGGGTATTGTCCCACCGCCTGCGCGCGCTCGAGCATCTGCTCGGGTGCGGTGAGATAGGCGATGAGCTTGTATGCGGCGTCGGGGTGATCCGCGTAGGCGTTGATCGCGAGCTGCGCTCCGCCAAGCGCCGCGGTGGAGTGTCCGCCGGGAGCAGCTCCCGACGCCGGCATCGGTGAGACGGCGAACTTTCCGGCGACTTTGGATTGCGCGGTGTCGCTCATCGCCGCGACAGGGTACGGCCAGTTGCGCATGAAGACGGCGTTTCCATTCTGGAATGCGAAGCGCGCTTCTTCCTCGTGCCAGGTGAGCACGTCGAGCGGAGCGACGTTCGTCTTGTACAGCTCGTCGCGCATGAACTCGAGCGCGCGCACGGCCTCGGGGCGATTCACGACGACTTCGCCCTTGTCATCGATGATGCGGCCACCAAACGCTCCGAGATATTCCACGAAGCCGGTGATCAACCCTTCGTAGCGCGCGCCCTGCCAGACGATTCCATAGCGTGGCCCACCGCGACGCGACATCGCCGCCTGGGCGTCGGCTACCATTTCCTCGAGCGTCTTCGGCTCATTTGGAACGAGATCGGTGCGACGATAGAGGAGCCCGACGTCCGCGAACCACGGCAGCGCGTAAAGCTTCCCCGCCCACGTGTTGGCCGTGATCGTCGCTGGAAAAAACTCCGCTCTGGGCGGCCCGTACTTGTCGAGCGGCAGCACCCACCCCGCGGCCGCGAACTCCGGAGTCCAGACGACGTCGAGCTGGAGGATGGAAGGATTGCCCACCCGGGCATTGAGCCACTGGACGTAGAGTTGGTGCCGCTGCGACGCGTCGTCGGGCGTGCGCTGGAGCTCGACCCGGATTCCGGGATTGAGCTGCATGAACCGCTGTAGCTGCTTCGCGACAAGCGTCCCCTCGGCGCCCAGCGCGGAGCCTGAGAAGGTGAGAACAGTCTCGTTGGGGTTGGAAGCTCGCCCGCAGCCCGTGAGCAGCCACGCGGCGCAGAGGAATGCGTGCGCGGTCGATCGCACGAGGAAAACCCGGTCGAGCCTCATGTCAGTAGACGCCGAGTCGCTTCAGAACAAACTGTACCGCGAGATCGGTCATGTTCCAGAGCTGCACATCTGTGCTTGCTCCGTAGCGAATCGGCTTGAGCGTTCCGCCGTCGATTTCATAACTCCATAGCTCATTGTGTTTCAGCCCGGACGAGTCCACCGCGAGGTAGGTTCGCATGAGTGCGCCGCGCATCGCATCGACGTATTCAATGAGATCCTGACTCCTGGATCGCGCGCTGTCATTCCTCGCGCCGGAGATCTGATTCGCGAGTCCCAGTAGTATCAGATTCACTTCCCTCCCCCACACGACCCGCGGCGAATGGTACGTGTCTTTCCGAAACGCCTCCCAGACAGCGGGTGATGCGTAGGCATCATTCGCGACGACGGGACCGAGTCCACCGACGAACAATCCCACCGGGTACGGTCGCATTATGGCACTGACATCACGTTGCACAGACGCGATCGCCTCGGGTGTGGTATCTCTGCCGTCTCGCAGCAGGAGCCACGTCGCAGGATCCGTGTTCACGACCGGAATTGGCTTGCCCGCCGAATCGAGGGAGATCGCAAGGAAAGTGAGGGGCAGCGTGTCAGCAGCCGTCTTGGCAAGTTCCGCCCGCCAGTATGACCGCTCTCCAGCGGGAATCGATTGCAGCTTTGCCGCGACCCTGGTCTTGATATCCTCGGGGGTCAGCGTGACGACGAAGTGCCGCGTTGCGCCGCTCCAGTTCTGAATCGCGCGCTGGAGTAACGCCGGGTCGCGCGCCAAATCACCAAGCGGCGTTCCTGCCCCGCTCCCCGGTGCGAATGCGGCGAGATCGCTCTGGGAGAGCCCCATCGCGCGGAGCGACGCCAGAATCTCGGCGATCGACTGCAGCGCGCGCGGCACCCAGATCGCGTTGATGTCCATCTCGAATCGGCCGTTCGCGTAGCCGGCGTTGCTGTCGCGCCAGCTGATCGACCGCCAATGCGTCGAATCGAGACGAGGCGATCCGATGAGATTCTGAACGACGGGATCGCGCGCGTAGGGCGCGGCCAGCGTCGACACGAGGGCGAGCTCCTTCAGGAGAAGCCCAATCCGCGGCCCTCTCCCATCCGACGAGTCCATCAGGAATGCTTTCTTTCGCGCCGCGGTCACAGCGGCATTCCCGAGGTAGCGCGCGACGACCACCGGCAGCTGGAATTCGTCGTCGCGCATGTGATAGTTCTCTCGGACCTTCTGCAGATCCGCGAGCGGCGCGCGCGCGTGGGCGAGCGCCGTGTCAGCCGCCGATCGGCTTCCGCGCCGGATCAAACGGAAATACTCCACCATGTGCGCGTTGTATTCCGCGGCATTCTCACGGATCGCCTGCCCGCCCAGCGCTTCTTCGTGACTGACATCGCCTTCCGGCCCGAGCTTTCTGAGCGCGCTCGCGATCACGAATTCGGGCATCGCATCGGTCCACACCGACTGCATCATCAGCGACGTCATCATCATGTCGCGGCCGAAGTACGTCGCGTAGTTGGGGAGCCCGGCCATCAGCTTCTCTTTGGAGCTGAGTAGCTCGGTGCCACGCACGTCGCGCTCGAGCTGGCGATAGCGGGAAACCGTCGCGGCGGCAGTCGCATTCTTGGCGACGTTACCGCGCGCGCGGTCAGCCGCGACGCGCGCGTCGCTCAGGAAGCGAAGAAACGCGGTGTTGAATATCTGATCCCGCCCGAGCGGAGTAAGCGCCGGCGCATCAGTCGTCACGCGGACCGTCAATCGAATCGGACGATTGGCGTTGGCGCGGATCGAGATGATCGGCAGCGTCACCAGCATTGAAGCGTCACGCGGATCGGGGCTCAGATCGAGCTGAAGATTCGTTTTCCCGTCGAGCGTCGTCTGAGACGCCGTTACTCCGCGCCGGTCGCGCACGCCCGTAGTGATGAGGTCGGGCTCGAGCCTCGCCCTCAGATCCGACGTCAACCCGGCGTTGAGGAATCCCAGCTGCCGCTGCCGCTCGGCCGGATCGAGGCGATCCAGATTTGCGATCAGCTCCTCCTGCTCTCGCAATCTGAAGGTTGGCCAGTCGAACAGATCGAGTTCACGCCCCGAATAGCCGAGATCGCGCTCGACGCGCATGGAGCCGAGCAGGACCCAGCCGATCAGGATTTGTGGCGCATTCGCGACGAGCTGGTACTCGATCGTGCGGCGATTGCCCGCCTGGGACACAATGGCATCGGCCGATCCCCACTCGAGGCGAATCGGCTTGCCCGCTCCGTCCCGGACGGTGAAGCCGACGCTCTCGTTCACCGCGTCCGGTAGGAGATTCACGACGCGTCCGCTCCGGGCGTCGAGGTAGACTTGCACGACATTCCCTTTCGTGTCGCGGAAAAAGCGCGTCTGGTACCCCTGGTACGCGGCCGGATCGTCGAGTCCCTGCTCGGGGAAGGCGAGCACTGGTTGTACGGTGCGCGTCTGTGCGACGACGGGCGCCGCGCTCAGCGCGAGAGCAGCAAGAAGCACGACGGTCGAAGCAGCCAACGCGTACATCCTGGTCATTAATATCTTCTCCAACTCGCACGGGCGCGGGGAATCGGGGCTGGGATAATGTGGCACTCTAGGACCGCTGCGTCATTAGCGTTCTTGAGTTTGCTGCCTGGGCCTGGTTTGTCGAGCTTTAGCTGGTGTCCACTCGCACGCTAACCCTTAAGTGAACTCTCTCGACCTCGCTCTCGTCGGCAACGGTAGCATCGGCGCGCTCATAGATGCCCAGGGCGCCATCGCGTGGTGCTGCTTCCCCCGCTTCGATGGCGACCCGGTTTTTTGCTCGTTGCTCGCGGGCGACTCGCCCCGGGGCAAACCCGGTGCGTTCACCATCGAGCTTGAAGGTCTAGTCAGAACCGAGCAGCAGTACCTCCCCAACACTCCGATACTCGTCACCCGCTGCTATGACGCGAAGGGGGGTGGCGTCGAGATCACCGATTTCTGCCCGCGTTACGAGAAGGACGCCGAGTTGATCTGTCCCGAGCTGCTCGTGCGCCAGGTGAGACCGATCGTGGGACGGCCGAACATCCGCGTTCGCGTCGACCCCGCCACCGATTACGGTTGCGCGAAACGCCAGCATGCGCTCGGCGGCGGTCACATCAGTTACGCCGGCGAGCAGGCGCTCCGGCTCACTACCAACGCTCCGACCGAGGCGATCGTCGACCGCACGCTGTTTCATGTCCACGAAACCATCACCTTGATGTTCGGGCTCGACGATCCCATCACGGGCGACGTTACGAGCGCGGGCGCCACGATGCTCGAGCGAACCACAGCGTATTGGCGCAATTGGGCACGGTCGCTTCAAACCCCATCCGAATGGCGCGACGCGGTGATTCGCGCTGCGATCACGCTCGAGCTGAACGTGTACGAGCCAACAGGCGCCATCATCCCGGCGATGACGACGTCGATCCCTGAGGCTCCCAACACCGCCCGCACGTGGGACTACCGCTACTGCTGGCCCCGTGATGCCTACTTCACCGCCGACGCGCTCAGCCGCCTCGGCGAGACCCGAACGATCGAGCGCTACCTCGCCTTCCTCCTTGACGTAGCCGCAAAGACGGTCGACGCGCATCTCGTTCCGATTTACACGATCGACGGTGGACCAATCCCGACGGAGCACGTGGCCAAGTGCCTGCCCGGCTATCGAGGCATGGGACCCGTGCACGTCGGCAACAAGGCGAGCGAGCAGGCTCAGCACGATCTCTACGGTGAAGCCGTGCTTACGGCCGCACCTCTCTTTCTGAATTCGCGACCGAGCCAGGCGGGCGACGAGTCACTGTTGGCGAAGCTCGAGCGATTCGGCGAGCACGCCGCTCGACTATATGAAGTTCCCGACGCCGGACTGTGGGAGCTGCGCGGCGCCGAGCGGGTTCACACGTATTCGAGCATCATGTGCTGGGCCGCATGCGACAGACTCGCGAAGTACGCCGATCGCCTCGCGCTTGCCAATCGTGCCGAGTATTGGCGGTCGCTGGCGACGAGTATCCACGAGGTGGTCTCGCGGCGCTCCTGGAGCGTGAAGCTCAACGCATTTACGGCGACCATGGACGGCGACTCCCTCGACGCGAGTCTGCTGCTAATGCCGCGACTGGGATTCCTCGAGGCCAAGGATCCGCGCTTCGCTGGAACTGTCGCCGCGATCGAGAAACAGCTCAAGCACGGCGACTTTGTATATCGTTACGTCGAGCGTGACGACTTCGGTTATCCGGAGAATGCGTTTCTCGTTTGCACCTTCTGGTACATTGAGGCGCTGGCTGCAATGGGAGGCAAGCGGCGCGAAGAAGCGCGCGTGCTGTTCGAGAAAGTGCTCGCCGCGCGCAACCCGCACGGGCTGCTGGCGGAGGATCTCGATCCCCGCACACTCGAGCAGTGGGGGAATTTTCCGCAAACCTACTGCATGGCCGGGGTTATCGACTGCGCACTCGGTTTGACCGAGACTGCTTCGAACTGAACAACAGCAAAAGAAGAGGACCTGATGCTCGCCGACGCGACTCGCAAAAAGCTTTCCGCCGCGGAATCCGCACGCCAGGATCAGCAATGGCGCATCTGGATTCCTCTCGCGGCTGTAGTACTCGCGCTCGTCGCCTTGGTCGTGATCCCGGTAGTCCGCACGCGGCTCGTCGAGCCTCTGCACGAAGACCTGCGATCAGTAATCGAACCCGGGCGCAGTCTGGTGACGCGTATCCACGTCGCGCTCGCGGTCGAAGGGGTTCTGGTCCACCGCATCCTCGAGCAGCCGGACACCGCGCTCACGGCTCGGTACCGCAGCGCGGTCGCCGACGAGCTGGCGGCTTACGCGGGACTCCAGCCGTTGATGGTCCACCTGGGGCCCGACGCCAGGAGGGAGTTCAGAGACCTGAGCGCGCTACAATTGGAATGGCACTCTGCGATCGACCAGTCACTGGCAGTAGCGCGTGGAACGAGTCGGGTAAAGGATCCTTTTTATAGCGCCAAATATGAGGATCTGCTGGTGGCTGCCTCCCGCCTCGACCAAGCGCTGAGCGTAGGAGCGCAGCGACGATGGGTCGAAATTGCGGCTATGAATCGCACGCAGGGTTGGGTGGCTGTGCCGGTCGGCATTCTCGCGCTGGGTGCAGCCCTCATTGTCGGATGGCTCGCCCGCCGCCTCCGCCTGTTTGCAGTCACCGCCGAAAGCAGGCGCGCCGAGCTCCAACAGGCCATCGAGGCGCGCGCTCGCATCATGAGAGGAGTGAGCCACGACCTGAAGAATCCGCTCCACGCAATTCTTGGCCACACTGAGCTTCTCCAACAGGGAATCAAAGGCCCTCTGACCGACGAGCAAAAAGCGACGCTGAGCCGGATACGCAAATCCGTCGACGCGTTACTCTCTCTCATCAACGACATCCTGGACTTATCCCGCGCGGAGGGCGGCCAGTTGAGGATCACGCCCGGCGAGACGCGGGTCTTGCCCGTTATCCGCGAGACCATCGACGAACATTCGGCAAGCGCCGCCGCCGCCGGACACAGGTTGGACGTTCAGCTTCCCGGTGATTTTCCGCCGATAACTACGGATCCGCAGCGCGTGCAACAGATACTCGGAAACCTGCTCTCCAACGCCATCAAATACACGCCGGCAGGCGGACAGATCAAAGTGCGCGCGGAGATAAGGACGCGCGACGGCGTCACGGGCGCCCAGCGTTGGGCCGCGATCGAGGTAATCGACACCGGGCCGGGCATCCCGAGCGATCAGGTCGACCGAATATTTGACGAGTTCTCCAGGTTGAAGATCCATGAAGACATGCCTGGGGCAGGCCTCGGCCTGGCGATTGCGCGTCGGGTTTCACGCCTCTTGGGGGGCGATCTTACCGTGACGAGCGTTGATAGCCGCGGATCAGCGTTCACTCTCTGGCTGCCGCTTGAGATCGACGCGTCGGGAGAGAAAACGCCGGCGTAGGCGCGAGGCGCAACTGACTGCAAAGCAAAAGAAGACGACCTGCCCGGAGCTCCCAGCTTAAAAGCTGGGGGCTCCGGGCAGGTCGTCTTCCCTTTTTTGTTAGCGCCGAGGGATCTGTCTCGCGCTAGTAAGCAACACCCTTATCTGAATACTATCCAAAGCGCACCGATTATTGCCGCGAGCAGCACCGACAGCGTGATTTGCAGGCTCCTCTCTCGAGGACTTGTCTTTACGGCGTCCGATGGCGCAACGGTCTGAAGTGTGAGATCCGCGACGCGCTCAGTAGCCGGAGGTGGAGTCATCATACTCACGACAATAAGTATTGCGCTGCACAGGAGGAAGAGAAGTGCCGCGAAATGGAGAAAGTTGATCCCTGCGAGCCACGACCAAAACGTCCCGCTCGGCAACTTGGCCCTCGCAAGCTCCAGCACCAGACGCGAAAAACCGATCACGAAGCCCGACCATAATGCGGCGAGAGCACCCTTCCCATTAAGCCGTGGGCTCAGGACCCCCAGGAGGAAGACCGCCGCGATCGGTGGTGCGATGTACGCCTGGATGCTCTGTAGATAGATGTAGAGCTGCGACGAGACGAATTTCATGGCCGGAATCCAGGCGAGTCCCACGAATACCAGTATCACCGTGGTCACACGCCCCACGAACACCAGACGCGCCTCACTGGCCCTCGGCCTCCACTTGCGGTAGACGTCCCATGTCAGCAGGGTCGAGACAGAGTTGAACGCGGAAGCGAGTGAGCTCATTAGTGCCGCGAGCATCCCGGCGAGGACGAGGCCCTTGAATCCGATCGGGAGAAGGCGCGTGACGAGTATCGGATAGGCAGCGTCGGTCATGCCGCCTCTAACGTCCGCGTACAACGCATAGGCGATGATGCCGGGGAGCACGAAGATGAAGACCGGAAGAATCTTCAGATAGCCGGCGAAGATCGTCCCACGACGGGCTTCCTCGATGTTGCGGGCCGCCAGGACGCGCTGGACTATGTGTTGATCCGTACACCAATACCAGATGCCGAGGATCGGTGCTCCGAAGACAACTCCTGTCCAGGGGAAATCCTTGTGGTTGGACGGTTTCCACATCGAGAAAAAGTCAGGCGGCACTCTGGCTTGAAGCCCGGACCAGCCGCCCACTGCATGGAGACCGATGAACATCAGGGTAACTGATCCCACGATCAGCACCACGGCCTGCATCACCTCGGTATAGATCACCGCGCGCAGTCCACCGAAAATCGTGTACAGCCCGGTAATGACGATGAGGATGGCCGCGCTGGTCCAGAAATCGAACCCTGTCACCGCTCGCATCACGACGCCGCCGGCGTACAACGTGACGCTGATCTTCGTGAGCACGTAACCGACTATGGACACCCAGGTGAAGTATGAGCGCGCGGCGGGGTTGTAGCGGCGCTCGAGGAACTCCGGCATGGTGTAAACGCCGCTTCGCAGATAGAAGGGGACGAACAGCCAGCCCAGGAGCAACAGGATGAAGCTCGCGAGCCACTCGAAGTGGCCGACGGCCAGGCCGCTCGACGCTCCGGTTCCGGCGAGCCCCACGAGATGCTCGCTCCCGATGTTGGAAGCGAAGAGGCTGGCTCCGACCGCAATCCAACCCACATCCCTGCTCGCGAGAAAGAAGTCCGAGCTCACGTTTTTCTCTTTACGCGCGGCCCAGTAGGCGATCCCCGAGAGCACGAGGAAGTACGCTACGATCACGAGGATGTCGATGATGCTGAGGTTGCTCATGGCGTTTCTTCGGTGAGAGAGAAGTGGACGGCCGAGCCCTTTTGCTACGCTCCGCGATCTCTAAAGCGGAGTCCGCGAAGAATCTGAAGCATTTCGGGGTTGAGCGCTACGGATGCCGGGCCGACGGGCGGTCCTGCCCGCTCGTTGACTCGCTTGACACCGGGCGGGCTGACTCCCACATTCGCCACCACCCGCAGAGGAGGCATGAATGAGCAGTGAGATCACTCGGCGGACGTTTCTCGTTGGAGCGGGTGCCGGAGCCGCGGGACTCATCGGGCTCAGGCCCGCACCCGCCGAAGCCACAGATCTGATCGCGGCCGAGCCTCGGCGCGAAGCTGAGCTCGATGCCGGGCGGTCTGCATCGGCGTTCAAGCTCTCGGTCACGCGGTGGCCTTTTCACCAATTCACTCTCGACCAGCTGTGTCAGATGTCTCGAGAGCTGGGACTCGATTCGGTCGAGCTCCTCGAGCCGGAGGAATGGGCGATTCCAAAGCGCTACGGACTCACGTGCGCAATGGGATACGCGACCGTCCCGAACCCGGACACACGACTCACGCAGGGCTTCAACCGGGTCGAGAATCACGCCTGGCTCATCCCGGCTTATCAACGCGCAATCCCGCTCGCGGCGGTGGCTGGAGTGCCGAACGTGATCTGCTTTTCCGGAAACCGTGCCGGTCAGAACGATGACGAGGGTCGGGCAGTCTGCGCGCGCGGGCTCGCTCCCCTTGTCCCAATCGCGGAGCGTCACGGCGTGACGCTGTGCATGGAGCTGCTCAACTCGAAAATCGATCATCCGGATTACCAGTGCGATCACACCGCGTGGGGCGTGGCGCTCGCAAAGCAGGTCAATTCGGACCGATTCAAGCTGCTTTACGACATCTACCATATGCAGATCATGGAAGGCGACGTGATCCGCACGATCCGCGACAACCACCGATATATTGGGCATTACCATACAGGCGGGGTACCAGGACGGCACGAAATCGATTCCTCCCAGGAGCTGAACTATCCGGCAGTCATGCGAGCGATCGCCGAATCGGGATTCACGGGGTACGTGGCGCAGGAATTCGTCCCCACACGCGATCCGCGCACTTCACTCGCTGAAGCTGTCCGGCTCTGCCGTGTGTAGCGCGTGATGGCCAACCGCGCGTCAGAAAACCCGATCATCACCCCGGCGATGGTCCTGCCTTCGAGGCCGGACTTCGAAGTGCTGGGTGTGTTCAATCCCGCTGTCACTCGACACGACGGACAGGTGGTGCTGCTGGTGCGCGTGGCGGAGGCTCCGCGGAAGATGTCGAGCGCGCTGGCGGCCGCGCCCATCTTCAATGCGGACACTGGCCGCATCGAGATCAAGCGGTGGCAGGTCACCGAGAAAGGGCCGGATGTGAGTGATCCGCGGCTCGTAGTCGACAATGGGAAGACCTGGCTCACGTCGATGTCGCACCTGCGAGTCGCGCGCTCCACTGACGGCATCCATTTCGACGTCGAAGGACTACCGGCACTCGTTGCCGCAAACGCATACGAGTCGTTTGGGCTGGAAGACCCGCGCATCACGCACCTCGACGGCGTGTACTGGATCACCTACACCGCCGTGTCGCACTACGGAATCGGGACGGGTCTCGCCTCGACCCTCGATTTCAGAACGTTCGAGCGGCACGGGGTCATCTTCCCGCCTCCCAACCGCAACGTCACGATCTTTCCCGAGAAGATCGGGGGGCTGTACGCGGCGCTGCACAGACCTATGCCGGAAGGTCTGGGACAGCATTCGATCTGGACCGCAAGATCGTCGGATCTGAAATCGTGGGGGAGCCACCGCCTCGTCGCGACGCCGAGGGACGGCGGCTGGGATGACACGAAGGTGGGAGGCGGGGCGGTGCCGTTCCGGGTGCACTATGGCAAGGAAGATGGCTGGCTGGCGATCTATCACGGCGTCACTGGCTCGCCGCCCACCTACTCGCTCGGCGCCCTGCTTCTCAATCGGCACGATCCCTCTCGAGTGAGAGCGCGCTCGCGCGAGCCGATTCTCAAGCCCGAAGCGCCGTACGAGCGCGAAGGATTCTTCGGCAGCGTCGTGTTCACGTGCGGCGCCCTGACGGACGGCGATCTCGTGCGCGTCTACTACGGCGCCGCCGATGGCGTCACGGCTGTGGCCGATCTGTCCCTACAGGAGATTCTATCGGGACTGGTGGAGGCGTGAGCTTCGAGCTCGGCATCAACTATTGGCCTCGCCGTAGCGCGATGTACATGTGGGAAGATTTCGACCTGGGCGAGGTGCGCGAGGACATGACGCACATGGCCGACCTCGGCTTCGATGTCGTGCGGGTGTTTGCACGGACGAAGGACTTCCTCCCCGCTCCGTCGACTGTGGACGGCGGCATGATCGCGCGACTGGTTGAAGTAGTCCGCGCGGCCGCGGACACCGGGCTCAGGGTGGTGCCGACGCTCATCGTCCTCAACATGAGCGGCACGATCTGGTGGCCGGCCTGGATGCTCGACGCAAAGGGCCGGCCGGGAGATCTCTTCTCGGATCCGGTCATCCTTCGCTCACAGGCAGTGTTGGCGCAGACGTGCGCGCGCGCCCTCGCCGGCGACGCAACGATCCGCGGGTTCGACCTCGCGAACGAGATCGATGACGCCCAGCTCCCCCGGTCGCGGGAAGCGGCCTGCGCATGGGGCTCGATGCTCGCGAACACGATCCGGGAAGAGGCGCCGGGCGCGCAAATCCGGATCGGAGCGCACCTGCCATCTTTGACTACCGATAACAACATGCGCGTGGACGATCTCGCCGACATCGTCGACGAGGATGTGATGCACGCTTATCCACTGTATTCGGACTTCGCCCGCTCATTCCTCGATCCGGAGCTGGTCCCGTTCTCGTGCGCATTGACGGCCGGACTCGCGGGTGCAGGGCGTCGGCCTCTGATGCAGGAATTCGGGATGTGCACCGCCCCGAGCGGATCCCCCGGGCGCACAATCACCGACGATTTCCTGGGAGTCCCGAGGTCGCAATACCTGGCGTCGGAGAAGGAGCAGGCGGCGTATTACGAGGCCGTGCTGGCGAGATTGCTGGCGACCGGCGCTGCCGGTGCCTACGCGTGGTGTTACGCCGACTACGACCCTCGATTGTTCGAACGACCCCCGCTCGCGACCGCCGTCCGGGAGCGGACGTTCGGGCTCGTGCGCGCGGACGGGAGCGAGAAGCCCGCTGCCAACGTGTTCCGGAGATTCCGGCAGCGTCGCGACGACGGCACGCTGGCGCAGGGGGAAGTCGCTCCAGTGCTCGACGTGAGCGCCGATGACTACTACGTGGAGCCGGCAAAGCACTTCGGACGCCTCTATTCAAAATGGGTGGCGCGGGGAACTTCATGATCGCGCCGCTCGAGCGTCTTGCGACCAACCCACTCATTCGCCCCTCGGACATTTCGTTCGTCAAGGCGAGCGGAACGTTCAATCCTGGAGTGACAGTCGACCGCGCGAGCGACAGGGTCCTGCTGCTCGTTCGGGTGTTCGAGGAAGCTTCACGGAGATCGTGTCTCGGGCTGGCGCTGTCGTCGGACGGCAAGCGAATCGACGAGATATGGGATCGCCCCGCGGTCGCGCGCGATGCGCCGTACGAGCATTGGGGCGTCGAGGACGCCCGCATCACCTATTTCGAGAGCGAAAAGCGCTATGCCATCACCTACACCGGGTACTCGCGCGACGGACCCCGGGTGTGCCTGATCACGACCGACAACCTGCTTACTCCAACGAGCTACAAGCGTCACGGCCCGCGCATCGACGGTGAAAACAAGAACTGCGTGATCCTGCCGGAGAAGATAGACGGCAAGTACGTCATCCTCCATCGGCCAATGCCCCGCATCGTTTGCATCAAAGTGGCCAAGCTCGAAAAGAAGTGGCCGGCGAACGGTGTGCCCCTCGTTGGACCGCAGCCAAATACCTGGCGGAGCTCGCGCGTCGGCGCCGGCGCGCCGCCCGTGCGCACGGACATCGGCTGGCTGTTTCCATTTCACGGCGCAACATCAATCGAAGAGGGGAACGTCTACTCGATGGGCTGGTGCGTGCTCGATCTGAAGAACCCGGAAAAGGTTCTCTACGTGTCAGATGCGCCCGCGCTCACGCCGGAAGCGCCCTACGAGATCCAGCGAGAGTCGATCCCGCAGGTAGACATGGCGAACTTCAGGACAGGCGTGCGCGTTGTCTTCCCACAGGGTCTGGTCGAGCGAGGGGAAGATTTCCTGGTTTACTATGGAGCCGCTGACGTCTCGGTTGCGGCGGCGCGCGTCAACAAGCGCGAGCTGATATCGTCTCTGGGAGAAGCCATCAGATTGAAGCAGGGCGGAATCCCCCTGTGACCCCTGCGTTTCACACTGGGCCAAATGGAGTTGCGGTCCCCGATCCTCGGCCGCGCTTTCTCCGAATCCTGATCGCGACGCTAGGCCTTTCTTGCTCTTTCCTCGTCGCGTCATGCGGCCGCAACTCGGAAAACCACGCTTCGCCTCGAGGGCCGGCGCCCACTGCTGTACGATTGGACCATCTCCAGCACCTCGGCCGTAACGCGGTGGTCCGGGGTCGGCCGGTTCGGGTAGTTTCACTCTACGCGGAGGCGCCTGACTATCGTCCGACCGGCTCTCCAGCGCGCGACGGATTCGAGGGAATCGCCAGCCTCGACGATGCCGCGCGCGCGGCGGTTGTCTATCTCCGCGAGTACGAGGCAACGGGGGACACCGTCATCCGCGACGAGGCCGTTCGACTCCTGCGCTTCGTCACGGCGATGGAACAGGGTGACGGCGAGTTCGTCAATTTCATCGACTCCGCCGGTCGGCTGAATCGCGACGCGCCTAGCAGTCGACAGAGCATGTCGTACTGGGCCGCGCGCAGCATCTGGGCACTCGGCGAAGCCGCGCGAGTGCTTGGGCCTCAGGACTCGACAGTGTTGAAGAGCATGCGTCCGGTGCTGAGTCGCGCGGTTTCGCGAATGGCGGAAGAGATCGACGCGGGCCGCCTCATCGGCGGATCGACCACGGCAACGTCGGAAGCGCTGCTCGGTCTGCTCGCGGCGCAGCGCGCCGATACCGCGAATGCACTCGTCCCGTTGGCGACGCGCACCGCCCGACTGCTTGCGGCGCACTCGGAGGGCGACAACAAGACCGCACCGTGGGGCGCGTATGTCGATCGAGCGAGTGCTCCCTGGCACGCGTGGGGAGCGCGATCTCCGGAGGCGCTCGCGATTGCCGGCAGCACCCTTGGTCATTCAGAGTTTACGGCTTCGGCCAGAAAGGAAGCGGACGGACTGTGGGGCAGATTCCTCCTCGCTGGAGGCATCCCTTCGGCGGTCGCCCCCAACGGGACAGCTACATGGTATCCCCAGATCGCGTACGGCATCGGCCCGATCGTCGAAGGGTACCTCGCATTGGCCGAGGTAACTGGACAGCGTCGCTATGCAGTTTTCGCAGGACTCGCCGCAGGCTGGTTCCTCGGCAACAATCCCGCGGGCGTGAGCATGTACGACGAGAAGACCGGTAGAACCTTCGACGGGATCGACGGCCCATCGCCAGTGAAGGTGAATCGGAACTCGGGAGCTGAGTCGACCATCGAGGCGTTGCTGGCAATTCAGAAGGCTACGAGCAACCCGGATGCGGCGGAGTACCTGCATTACCGTCCGGTCGGCAATCAATCGCCTTTGCTTGCGAACGTTCCCGAACGGCGAGAATACACCGGGCCCGGCGGAAGTCGTCTCGTACTTCGCCGAGGGCCCGCCGGCGTTGAGATCGCGCGCGACGATCAGTCAGTCGGCAACAATGAAGTCGCTGCCAGGGACGCTGCCGCCGGGTCGGACAAGCCGTCGACACCAATCACGCTGACGTATTGGCCAGCTGCAAACCCGGTCGAGACGAGCGTCGCCAATCGCCTCGCGTCGCAGTGGAATCAGGAGCACCCCGATGTGCAGGTGCGAGTGCAGCCTTTGCCCGCCGGCCGCTCCTCCGAGGAGGTTCTACTGGCGGCGATCGTCGCCAAGGCGACGCCGGACGTCAGCTCGAATGTCTCGTCGGCGCTGCTGGCGCGGCTGGTTCGAGCGGGCGGTGTCGTGCGCCTCGACAATCGCGTCGCGACGTCGGCGCGGCTCAGGGAGCGCACAAACTCGGCGATGCTCGCATCCCTACGCCTGCCGGACGGCGGGATCTACGCGTTCCCCTGGAAGACGAATCCGATGATGTTGATGTACAACGTCGACCTGTTCAAGGCGGCAGGGATCGGCCCGCCGCGCACCCAGAGCGAGCTGGTGCAGGCCTGGCACAAGCTCGCCCGCGACACCGACGGCGACGGCCGCCTCGATCATTGGGCGATGTGGGCCACGCTCAAGACGACGTGGTACGAGCGCTTCTACGATTTCTATCCACTGTATCTTGCCAGCTCGGGCGGCAGGACGCTGGTGAACAACGGGAAGATCGTCTTCGACAACGAAGCAGCGGTCGCGGCGCTCGACGTGTTGCGCCGCGGCTTCGCCGAAGGGGTACTTCCCAGGTCGAATTTCGCGCTGGGACGCGATCCTTTCGCCGATGGCACCGTAGCGATGAAGATCATCGGACCCTGGTTCGTGAAGGAGCTAACCGACATCAAGATCCCCAGCTTGCACTACGACGTCGCGCCTGTGCCGGGCGCGGATGGGACGGATCCGGCCAATCGTTATGCTTTCGCCGACTTGCGCAGCATCGCGATTTTCTCGACGACGCGTTATCCCGACGCCGCTGCGAGCTTTGTCGCATACCTCACGTCGCCTGCCGCCGACCGCATGCTGATCGAAGAAGCGAGCCAACTGCCGTACCGGCGGCGTCTCGCGACCGATCCGCGATTCACAGTTTCTCTCTCGAAATGGCCGACGCTCTCGACCTACGCCAACTATGTCGAGCGATCGCGCGATCTGGACCTCGATCCTGACGTGGTCGAGATTTTCGATCTTCTTTCGGAAGCCTACGAGGAGTCCGCGATCTACCAGACCACTTCGGTGAAGGATGCGTTGGCGAAGGCCGCCCGCGAGGCAAGGAACATTGTGAATGCGCGCTGAACGGAAACCGCGAAGGAACATGGTGAATGCGCGCTGAGCAGAAGACTGCTTCGCTGATGGCGGGGCCGTACGCGGCGTTTCTGCTCGTATTCGCCGTGTACCCGATCGCGTTCGCGCTCGTCCTCGTCTTCCTACAGTGGGATCTCGTCACGGCGCCGACGTTTGCTGGTGCCGACAATATTCGGCTGCTCGTCCACGATGGGCGATTCTGGCGTGCCGTCGTCAACACGTTTGTGTTTCTCAGCATCCACGTGCCGCTCCAGATCGTCACGGCGCTCGCGCTCGCGCTCACGCTCAATCGCCAGCTCGTTGGTCGTTCCTTCTGGCGGGCCGCCTTCTTTCTCCCGGTCGTAATCTCGGGCGCCGTCGTCGCGATTCTCTGGAGCCAGCTCTACGCCACCGATGTCGGGCTGATCAACCGGCTGCTGTTGAAGATCGGAGTGTCGCCGGTTCCCTGGCTCACCGATCCACGAACAGCCATGCCCGCGATCGCGGTGATGGTTACCTGGAAGAACGTCGGCTTCTACGTGATCATCTACCTGGCCGGGCTCCAGTACATCCCTCGCAGCTGCCAGGAAGCGATCGAGATCGAAGGCGCGTCCGCGTGGCAGCGGTTCCGGTACCTGACTCTGCCGTCGCTGCTGCCGCAGACGATTCTCGTCGTCACGCTCTCTACCATAAACGGCTTCCAGCTCTTCATCGAGCCGTACGTGATGACTGGAGGGGGCCCGCTCAGGCGCACATACTCCGTGGTGCTCTACCTGTACAACAACGCCTTCGCGTACCAGAAGATGGGCTATGCGGCGACGATCGGTGTCGCACTGGCGCTGATCATCGGCATCGTCGTCCTTGCTCAGCGTCGCCTGATTGGGAAGGCTGAAGCCCTATGAAGCAGCTCCGCAGAATCGTTCTATATGCAGGACTGAGCATCGCTGCAATTACCTTCATCTATCCGTTCCTCTGGATGGCGTCGAGCACGTTCAAGCCGCCCGTCGAAGTCGGCTCGCTGGCACTGATTCCGCATGACTTCACGCTCGACAACTACCGCACGATGTGGGCGCGGGCTCCCTTCGGACGCGCGCTCGTGAACAGCACCTTCGTGGCAACCACGATCACGCTTGCGGTGCTGGTGTTCGGTTCGATGACGGCGTACGCGATGGCGCGACTCAACTTCCGCGGCCGGCCCGCCCTCAACGCAGCGACGATCGCGGTGCTGATGGTACCCGGCCAGCTGACGCTGATTCCGCTGTACACATTGATCGTGCAGCTCGGATGGGTCGACACCTACGCTGCTCTCATCGTTCCGTACCTGTTCAACGCCACGGCGATCCTGATGTTGCGGCAATTCTTCCTGCAGATCCCGCAGTCGCTCATCGATTCCGCCCGCATGGACGGAATGAGCGAGCCGCGCATTCTCTTCACCATTTTCTGGCCGTTATCCAAGCCCGTGCTGTCGATCGTCGCGATATTCACCTTCATGGGTGCGTGGAACGAAGTGCTCTGGCCGCTGCTCGTGGTGCGCGAGCAAAACCTGATGACGCTTCCGCAGCTGCTGACCGTTTTCGCGCTCGGCGGCGGCGCGGGTTCGGTCGGCGTCTCGCTTGCCTCGGCGATGGTACTGGTAGTGCCGGTGGTTGTCGCTTACGCATTCCTCCAGCGGAACTTTATCGAGAGCATGGCCGGCTCCGGGATCAAGGGCTAACGATGCCATCAGTCACGTTCGAGCACGTCACCAAGCGCTTCGGCGACGCAACAGTGATCGAGGATTTCGATTTACAAGTAGCGGACGGCGAGCTGCTCGTGCTGGTCGGCGGATCTGGATCCGGGAAGTCGACGATCCTGCGGATGCTCGCTGGCCTGGAGACCGTGACCTCGGGCAGGATCCGGATCGACGACCGCGATGTGACCGACCTCGCTCCGCGTGACCGCGACGTCGCGATGGTGTTCCAGGACTACGGGCTGTACCCTCACATGACCGTGCGCGACAACCTTTCGCTCGGACTTCGCCTCAGAAAGATTCCGCGCCACGAGATCGAACGCCGCGTTACGTGGGCGGCCAGCATGCTCGGCCTCGAGCCCCTGCTCGATCGCAAGCCGAAGGCGTTGTCCGGAGGTCAGCGGCAGAGGGTCGCGATGGGACGCGCCATGGTGCGCGAGCCCAAGGTGTTTCTCTTCGACGAGCCCCTCTCCAATCTGGACGCCGGTCTCCGGGCTCAAATGCGCATCGAGATCGGTAGCCTTCAGGATCGGCTCAAGACCACCACCGTCTACGTCACGCATGACCAGGTCGAGGCGATGACTCTGGGCGACCGGATCGTCGTGCTCGCGGACGGACGCATCCAGCAGATCGGCCGGCCGATCGAGTTGTACCGAACTCCGGTCAACCGCTTCGTTGCGGGATTCATTGGCACGCCGGCAATGAACTTTATCGAGGGAACACTCGTCGCGGACGGCGGTCGAATGTTTTTCAGCGCTGAAGCCGCGCGTTTGAAGATGAGAGCTGGCACCGCTGAATCGAGCGAGCCGATAACGCTTGGGATCCGGCCGGAGGATCTGCGGATGGATTTCATTCCTCAGCAGCCGACACACGGATCCGCTGACTTCGACACGTTAACCGGGCGCGTCGTGCTGGTCGAGCGGCTCGGTGGAACCAGCCACGTTCATTTTCAGGTTGGCCCGCACCGATTGATGGCGTCCGTTGCGAGCGATTCACTGCCGGAGGTCGGACACGACATCACGGCGCATGTTCCAGCCGCTCGGGTACATCTGTTCGGCGGCGATGGCCGTGCCATCGGACGAACAGCGGAGATCGTCTGACAACTTTCCCACCTGCGCTCGGCCCTCTGCGGGCTAAAGCTCTCGTCGCGATTGCGCTCGCGCTCATCGCTTGCGCCAGGATCTCTCAGAGGACACCGCAGGTTATTCCCGTCACATCCGGTCGGACAGGCCGGAGCGTCTCGGCCGATAGCGCTCCGGTCAGGGGGCAAGGTGCAGATCTATTGACGATTGAAAGCGTGAAGGAAGTTGGTCAAATCGAAGTCGGCAGCCCATATGTGGGCATCGAGATTCACAAGAGCTTTCCGTTGTTGAATCGGATAAGCTTTTACTACCCGGTAGCAAACAGTATCGATATCAGTGACGATTACTGGAAGCGTGAGACTTTCAGAATCATGTCCATCGGACTAAGGGTGGGTGGTTCCCCAAAACGCTTTCTCGAGCATCAGGTTTATAAAGTCTCTCAGACACCATACTCTGTTTCCTTCCATGGAAACGATTCTGGCAGTCACGTCAGAATCACTTATGAGTTTTGCAGGAACGAGCCAGCTATGGTGGTTACCTACGAGATAACCAATACATCTGCGACCACGAAAGACTATGAAGTGTATACCCGACTGGAAACGACACTTCGAACAAGCCACACTTACAAACTTATTGATAGCGCATCTACCGACTTTCAGACCAGCGGATCAATAATCAGGACGAACTATCCTTTTGTGGAAACCGGGAATGCGCAAATATTTGTCATGAATTCAGGGCTGCAGCCGTCGAGTTTTACAACGAGGCAGCCAAAGAATACTGGATTCTCAAGCCTCGACGATTGGTGGTTGAACACCGACAGCCCTCTTCCGGCAACACTAATTCCGCGAGAGAAACCAGACAAACCCCTCGCTGCGTTCACCTACAACAAACAGTTACCTCCTGATTCATCAATCACGATTATCCAGATTGTTGGATCAGCATTGATTTCAGAAGCGGCGGCGAAGACGGCTTTCCTGCTCACGCACTACCAGCGTGAAGTCAAAGCGTACAAGGATTACATCATCAAGGAGGCTTTGGCCCGGCCTGACATCGTTACCGGCGATAACGATCTGGATTTGACTTCGCGGTGGTCAAGGGCAGTCCTGGCAACGAACGCCCATTACCTGCATGGCCGAATAGTTCCTATGCCTGCCCAAGCGGAATACAATTTCTACTTTACTCACGATGCATTGCTCACCGATTTGGCGGCGGTGAATTTCGATCTGGCAAGAGTCAGGAACGACTTGGAGTATATAGTCAGTTTAGCCGACACAGATCGAACCATACCCCACGCCTACTATTGGCAGGATACAAAGTACACGACTGAATATGCGGGCCCGGAGAACTGGAATCACTTCTGGTTCACGCTTGTGGCTGCACGTTATCTGCGCCACTCAGGGGACCGTGAGTTTCTGGCGCGCCTTTATCCCTATATCGAGAAGAGCATTCAGACTGCGCTGAAGAATAAAGGCGCAGACGATCTGATGTGGTCCTCGCGGCCGGACTGGTGGGACATTGGTCGTAATGTGGGACCACGGGCGTACATGACGATTCTGGCCATTCGTGCATTGAGGGAGTTCGACTTTATATCGAGCTCATTGAACCGTGATGGGTCGCAATTGGAGGCCTATGAGAATCTCGCCACTCGAATGAATAAGCAGCTGGTCGACCGGCTCTGGGATGACCAGCTGAACTACCTGATAAGCTATTACGAGGATGGAAAAGAGGATCGCCACATATATATGGGATCTCTGTTGGCCTCACATTTTGGCTTGCTCGATGATGCCAGGAATCGAAAGCTGCTAACGACTGCCAAGGCAAAGCTATTGGATGAACGACTGGGCCTGTACACGCTGTATCCAATGGACCTACATCTGCTTATCGATTACATGAGATTTGCCGGTAATGAGGCCGGCCAACCTTATCACTATGCCAACGGCGGGATCTGGCCTCACGGAAATGCCTGGTACGCTCTCGCGTTAATCAACAATGGATTGAACAAAGATGCTTTTGAATTCATGAAGCGGACTATGACCCTGAACGGGATAACAAATAGTCCCAATGGCCAGCCTGCTTTGTATGAGTACAGAATAAGTGACAAAAGCGATCCGGCCGTTTATGGAAAGATTGACAAACCTCAATTCCTGTGGGCGGGCGGCTGGTACCTCTACACTCTGTATAATCTGTTCGGCCTGAGGGAAAATGAATGGAATATCTCGTTCAGCCCTTTTATCCCCAAAGGTGTGGATTCCGTACAGTTGACCGTGATCCTCAAGGGCGTCCCTGTAAGTGTCGATATCAGGGGAGAGGGGAGCACGCTATCCTCCATCTCATTCGATGGAAGGGACATCCCATCAGCTGTTGTGCCGGAGGATATCAAAGACTTGAGAAAGATCGGCGTAACATTAGGGGATGCCGTAACGCCGTATCTAAGTTCGGCTAATGCTTTAGTAATTTCTCCAGTCTATGACAGAGAAACGAAGAAACTTGAATTTGATCTCGAGTCTTTTGCAGGCCATTTAATCGAGGTGGGAGTTGTATCCCCGACGGCAAAGCAAAGTATTGCGATAAATGGTCGTTATATCAGCAGTGGGATTACGGAATCAAGAACCAACGGGAGCTATAAGATTCATCTGCAGCACGTTTCCAGATCGAAGAGAAATCATTATTCAGTAACGGTGAAATAGAGTTCTCCCCGCTTCTTTGACGATTCCCACGCCTATAATAGCCGGTGTTCTGGGTTATACTGCCGCCTGATTTATCAATTTGACCCTGTGGAATTGGATAGACAGAGTTGAAGTCCTGGAACTATTTCCCGAGAGCGGTCAACACCGGCTTAGCTATTCCCCATCTTTTCAGGTCATTGAATCGTTGCGACTCGAATCCCAGCTCCACTCTCCCCTCATGCATTAACCAGCCCTTTATCTGGTTCTTGCCAGTGGAGGCGGTGCTCCAGCCGCTCCTGTGCACTTGGTCGGCGGAGATGGCCGCGCCATCTCCGCCAGACTTTGAGCGGCGCGGAGTTACTTCTTTGTAGACGAGATCGGAACCATGATGTGTGCGTAGGGTGTGCCCTTCCACATTACCCAGGGACCGCCGCTCTGCCGTGTGGTGGGTATCCCCTCCAATGCGCTCGGATCCGTCACGAGGAGCATGATGTGCGGCGGATCATAACCCCACTCATTATCGGCGGTCGCTTTCGTCGCATACGGGTCCTTGTTGCTGCCGTACGCCCCACCTGGTGCGATCATGTAGGAGATGCCGGCGTGCGAGACCTTCGGCATGGTCTTGGTCATCATCGCGCTCATGAAGCCCATCCACTGGTCATCGACGCACATGGGATCGTTCCCTTTTGTGTTCGGAAAATCGGGAAGACAGGTCCACCCATTCGTCCCGGCACGGAGAGTTGTCATCTGCGCACCCTCGGTCGCTGGCCAATCCATGATCGTCGCATTTCCGGAGATGGAGCGTGGCGCCGCAGCCATCGCGGCGACGATCTTCTGGGCTTTCGTCTTTTTCCCTTGCGACAGGGCCTGACTGCCGGGAATGGTCAGGAGCATTGCGAGCCCGACCAGAGTTACGGTGCGGTGCATACGACCTCCATGAAACTGTTTGATACGGCTACGACGACTCGCGCCAGCATCCCCGTGTCGCGTCTCGACGTGCGGGAAGCCTGGTTGGCCAACACTTCAGCAATCGCGACTACAATAGAGATTGTAGCTGTCGTGAAGATTACGTTGCCTATTTCCGCCCCGGAAGAGCGTCCGACGGGCGACCGGCGGCTCGCCGCGAATCTGCTCGCGGGCAGGATTCTTCAGTTGCAGTTCGTCGTTACAAAGCTGAGACACGCCATAAGTCACTAATTCGCCACAGGAATCGTCTATTGGTTGACACGTTTCCCGCGCGCCGATAGGTTGCAATCAAGAGCGTGATCAAGCGCTCAATCAAAATCAACGATCGCAAAATGATCCTCATCGCTCACCGCTTCACGAATAAGATGCTCGGCGCCGCAATGAATTGCGACGACGGGACGCGTGGCGCGCGACGGCGACGGGGTTAACACACCTGATACTTGCCAAGATTCGCCCCCGCGTCCTGGATCGATGCGGGGGCGTTTTCATTATTGATCATCGGTGAGCGTGAGTCTGACGACCGTCAGAAACGCGCCGCCCTGAATGGAGGATAGATGAGGAAGTATTACCTGCTGGTGAGCGACTTCGATCAGACCCTGAGCTTCAACGATTCCGGGCTCGTCCTGGCCGAGATGCTCGGCATTCCTGATTTTCAGGAGAAAGTCGCCAACCTATCGCGCCTCAACCTGGTGCAGTCTGGCGCGGAGCTCACGTATCTCCTGCGGCACGATCCGGATTTTCGCCGCGTGCGGGAGGACGACCTCGTCGAGGTGGGCCGTCAGATCCGGCTCAAGCGCAACATCGCGCTGCTCGCCGAGTTTCTGAAGGACGGGATCGAGGGCTTCAGGTTCGATTTCTATGTCGTGTCGGCTGCTCCGTGGCTGGTCGTCCACTCGGCGCTCCAGGGGCTCGTGCCCCCGGATCACATCATCGGCGCGCACTTCGGCTTCAGCGCCGAAACCGGTGAGGTGGAATCGATCATTCAGGTTCCCGCGGGTTACGGCAAGGTCGCCGCGGTCGATTCGCTGCGGGTGCGCCTCGGCGTTCCCAGCGATCGCGTCGTGTACGTCGGCGACGGAAGCTCCGACATTCACGTGATGCTTCACGTCAATCGCGGCGATGGCCTGACGATCGCGGCGTCTGAAGCGCGGCACATCGCGCAGATCGCGCGGCGCACCGTGATCAGTGATGACGCCCTCAGCGTCCTGATTCCGATCCTGGAAGAGATCTGCGGTTACGACCAGTCCCAGATCCGACTGGTGTTCGAGGAGCAGGGGCTGCTGATTCAGGAGT
Organism: Gemmatimonadota bacterium; assembly: GCA_003134685.1. Taxonomy (GTDB): domain Bacteria; phylum Gemmatimonadota; class Gemmatimonadetes; order Gemmatimonadales; family Gemmatimonadaceae; genus UBA4720. The sequence goes on from PLCA01000003.1 coordinate 483,029, forward strand.
GGGACCGGGTGCGGACGGACTGGCTCACGATTCGTGATGGGTCGGGAATGACCGTGGAGCCCGCTGCGTAAGACTGAACTGCAACTGAACGAGAGGGGAGCTGGAAGCTTGTATGCTTATGGCTATCAAGCTTCCAACGTCGGGACGTTACGAGGTGGCGCGAAGGTACGAGCAGTTGCTTTTGCCCCGGCCGCGCCGGTAACGTCGCGGCGTCGTGCTGCTTATAGCTTTCAGCTTCAAAGCTTCCAGCTTCCCTCTCGTTCAGTTGCAGTTTGCCGTTTCCTCGACCTCCTCTACGATGATCCAGTATCTAGGCTACTTCGCCGGCACTCTCACTGTCGTGTCGTTCGTCCCGCAGGTCATCAGAACCTGGAAGACTCACCACACTCGCGATCTCTCATTCGGGATGTTCGCCCTGCTCGTTACGGCGAGCTCGCTCTGGATCGTCTACGGGATCGTGATCAAGGATTGGCCGGTGATCCTCACCAATACCGGAATGGTGTTGTTGACCGGCTCGATTGGAGTCGCCAAGCATCGATTTGGATGATGCGAAGGCAGGTTCTTCTCAGATGGAGTGATCCGCTCACGTAAGGCGCGTATTGAGGCGTAAGCTGCAGGATCTTAGATTGAAGGTCCCTGCCACTCACCTCGAAGGTCCGCCGTCATGTTTGATACTCTGAGCCTTTCGCATATCCTGATGGTTTTGGTGATCGTTCTGCTTTTCTTCGGTGCTAAACGGATCCCCGAGATCGCAGGCTCCATGGGCAAGGGCATCCGCGAGGAGCAGCGCAGAGCCGAAGCGGCTCCTTTGATGCGACCGCTGAACATCACAGATTCATCACATTGGGCAGCTTACGGTAATCTTGCGACGTTGAGAAAAGCCGCGGCATTTCTCGCGCTCACGATTGTGGCGCACCAGCCGCTCGCGGCGCAGGCAAACGCGAAATCGGCTGCCCTCTCACGGGGTGGACTCCTGGCGCAGCAGGCCGCCTACACCTTCCTGGGCAATTCACGGGGATACGACCGCGTTCCCGGCGGCATCTTGATACGCGCCGATCACGGCGCGGTGCTAATCGAAGCAATAGCGGGAATTGGGGCGCGAATTCGCGTGCGCTTTTCGGATGGAACTCCCTCGTTCCCGACGCCGCACTCTCTGGCGACTGGCGACACCGCGCCGAGACTGGGTAATGCTGTCGTTCATGAGGCGGGTGATACCGTCCTCGTTTACGCTGAGGGATTGGTCGTGCGCGTAGCGCGGCATCCAGTCCGCCTGAGTGTCACCGACAGTGTAGGACATGAGCTTCTCGCCGAGTCTTTCGGCGCCGGGGTGTGGCAGGGGAGGCTCGCTCACGTTCTCCGCGATCTGCCAGCCACTCGTTACTACGGACTCGGCGAGCAGCCGATGCCATTGCTTCGCAACGGCTCCGTGTTTCCGCTCTGGAACACCGATCGCTTTGGCTACCGTCCCGGCGACATGCCGATCTACTCCTCGATTCCGTTCTATCTCGGAGTTCGTGATGGCATTGCGCACGGCATTCTGTACGACAATCCGTTCCGGGCGGAATTCGATTTTTCCGCCAGAATGCGATCCGCGCTCTCCTACATGTCCGAAGGCGGGATCGATGGCGGAGAGCTTCGATATTACGTGATTCCCGGGCCGGGACTCGACAGCACGCTCGCGCGCTACACGCGACTCACCGGCAGGACGCAGCTGCCGCCTCGCTGGTCGTTGGGGTATCACCAGAGCCGGTACAGCTATTTCCCCGACACGACCGTCGAGAATCTCGCGCGCGAATTCCGCCGGCGTGACATTCCCGCTGATGTGATTCATCTCGACATCCACTACATGAATGGATATCGGAATTTTACTTTCGACCCGGAGCGTTTCCCCCAGCCGAAGCGCTTGCTCGACACGCTCGCGGCGGAAGGATTCAAGGTGGTGACGATCGTCGATCCTGGTCTCAAGGTCGACAGCAGTTGGTCGGTCTATCGTGACGGCCTAACGCGAGGCGCGTACATCACGCTTCCTGATGGATCTCCGTACGTAGGTGTCGTCTGGCCAGGCCGAAGCGTCTTTCCCGATTTCTCCCGAGCCTCGGTGCGCGACTGGTGGGGCGCACAACACCAGGCGCTCGTCGACGTCGGCGTCCGCGGCGTGTGGGACGACATGAACGAGCCGGCATCCTTTGGTGGTCAGACGATTCCCGATATCGTCCAGTTCGAGGGCGACGGGCACCCGGGGACTCATCTCGAGTATCACAATCAGTATGGGACGCTGATGGCGCGTGCGACCTTCGACGGATTCCATCGGCTCCGGCCGGAACGCCGCCCCTTCGTCATCACGCGTGCCGCGTACGCCGGCGTGCAACGGTACGCCACCGTTTGGACTGGCGACAACAACTCGACCTGGGAACACCTCCGCGTGTCGATCCCCATGATCCTCGGGCTTGGGCTCTCGGGCATTCCGTTCACAGGGAGCGATATCGGCGGCTTTAATGGGGCACCGGGCGCGGAGCTGTACGCGCGATGGCTGCAATCGGCAGCGCTCATTCCGTTCATGCGCACTCACGCAATGATCGGAACCCCGAGGCGCGAGCCGTGGAGCTATGGCCCCCAGTACGAGCGCGCGAATCGGGCGACGATCCGGCTGCGCTATCAAATGATGCCCGCGCTCTACACCGCGTATTTCCAGCACACGCGGCAGGGAAGTCCGGTCGTGAGACCGGTCTTCTGGAACACACTCACCGATTCAGCCGCGCTCGGCACCGACGACGAATTCATACTCGGCGATCACCTGCTGGTGGCGCCAGTAGTTGATTCGGGCGCAGTGAGTCGAAGCGTCTACCTGCCGGCGGGTCGCTGGTATCGAATGGGAAGCGGAGAGGCCTACGACGGCGGTCGTTCAGTTACGGTTCAGGCACCAGGTGTCCTCAACGACGGAGGCGACACGACCGGTCTCCGCGGATTACCGGTGTTCGCGCGCGCGGGCGCAGTGATACCGTCATCGGCTGTCGTTTCGTACGAGGGTCAGCGTCGACTCGATACCCTGAGCATCGATATCTATCCGGGCACCGCCACGAGCGAGCTGTACGAGGATGCGGGCGAGGGTTACGCGTATCAGCGCGGAGAGTATCGGCGGACGACGTTTACGACGTCTGGCGCTCCGCTCTTGTCGATGACTTTGGCGCAGACGGGATCTTACGCGGGCGCCGGCTCATTCAAGCTCACGATTCACGATGTCTCACGCCCTCAGCGAACTTTGGTCGACGGTCGCTCGGTGCAAACCGTGTACGATGGCCCGCGACGCGAGATCTATCTCGTGATCCCCTCACGCGCGCGACGCCTGCAAATCGAGTAATTAGCGGGGCAGAACAACCCCTCTCCACGACTATATAATCGTCCCATGTCGCACCTTATTTTGTGGCGCCGCGGAGCGCTCGTCTCAGCCCTCCCTCTGCTCGCCGCGTGCAGCGGATCTTCCAGTACCGAGCGCTCGGCGGCCGGCGCGGCCCCGGCGTGGCTGGTCGAGCGGGGCCGCCAGGAAGCCGAGATGGCGGCGCGGTCGAGCGTGCTTCACGACTTCAAGTTCACGGATCAGAGGCAGGCCAGCGGCATCACGTTCGAGAACCGGGTCGTAGACGACGCGGGCAAAGACTACAAGCTGGTTCACTACGACCACGGAAATGGAGTGTGCGCCGCGGACATCGATGGCGATGGGCTGCCCGATCTCTATTTCGTCACCCAACTCGGCACCAGCGAGCTCTGGAAGAACCTGGGCAACGGCCGGTTCGTCAATATCACCGACCAGGCGGGGCTCGCAATGCCGGACGCGATCGCGGTCGCGTGCTCCTTCGCCGACATCGACAACGACGGCCTTCCCGACCTATTCGTCACGACGGTGCGCCACGGGAATCGGCTCTTTAAAAACCTCGGCGGTGGGAAGTTTCGCAACATCACCAAAGAGGCAGGAGTGGGATACGTCGGCCACTCCTCCGGCGCGGTGTTCTTCGACTACGACGGCGACGGCTTGCTCGATCTCTTCGTGACCAATGTGGGTGTGTACACCAGCAACGAGCGGGGGCCGGGCGGGTACTTCGTAGGTCTGCCCGACGCTTTCATGGGCCACCTCCACCCCGAGCGCGCGGAAACAAGCATTCTCTATCACAATCTGGGCGGCGGCCGGTTCAAGGACGTTACGCGCGAGGTCGGGCTCGTGGACAAGAGCTGGAGCGGCGACGCGACGGCGCTCGACATCAACCGCGATGGGTTTCCCGACCTCTACATCCTCGACATGCAGGGAGGGGATCACCTCTGGCTCAATGAAGGCGGTAAACATTTTCGCGACGCGACGGCGAAATATTTTCCGAAGACTCCGTGGGGCTCGATGGGGGTGAAGGTCTTCGACTTCGATGGGGATGGTCGGCTCGACATCTTCGTCACGAGCATGCACCCGGACATGTGGGTAAGCATCCCCGCCGGCGACTGGGCGGCCGAGGGGCGCAAGGCGGATTCATCGACGGTGGCTCCCGGGATGATTCCCGGAGGGAAGTCTGGCTTCTTCTTCGGAAACGAGCTGTTCGTGAACCAGGGCGGCGGTCGATTCAGGGAGGTGTCGGATTCCGTCGGCGTCGAAACGTATTGGCCCTGGGGGCCCAGCGTGGACGACTTCAACGCAGATGGATGGGACGACATTTTCATCGCCGCGGGCATGAACTTCCCTTACCGATACGGGATCAACTCCCTGCTTCTCAACGAGGGAGGTCGCCGTTTCTTGCCGAGCGAATTCGTAGTGGGCGTGGAGCCGCGAACGAACGGCGCAACGGAGCAGGTGTGGTTCACCCTCGATTGCAAGGGAGGGGACGCGTTCAATCCTTTCTGTCGCCCCTGTACCATGCCCGGGGCGATCGACATAAGGTGCCACGTCGATTCCGCGGGCAAGGTGACGATGATGGGCTCGCTGGGATCGCGCTCCGCGGTCGCACTCGACCTGGACGATGACGGTGATCTCGACATCGTGACCAACGAGTTCAACGGGCGTCCGCAGGTTCTCGTCAGCGACCTTGCGCAGCGACACCGCATCCACTTTCTCAAAGTCCGCGTTCGCGGAACGCGCTCGAATCGGGAGGGGCTCGGTGCGGAGGTTACCGTCGTGTTGCCCGACGGGCGTCGGATTCTGAAGCTCCTCGACGGTAAGTCAGGGTACCTCTCTCAGAGCGACCTGCCACTTTATTTCGGCCTCGCGGATGCTGACCACGCCGGATCGATCGAGGTCCGCTGGCCGTCGGGTCGACAGCAGACGGTGGCCGGACCGATCAGGTCAGGGACCATCGAGATCGTCGAGAAGTAGGAATTGCAAGGTAGTCTTCGGTTGCAGTCTCACCCGAAGTAGGAGCGCGTCGAACCCAGTAGATTTACGAGATGCCCCGCATCGTCTCGTTCCTTCCCGCCGCCACTGAGATCACCTACGCGCTCGGCGCGGGCGCAGACCTTGTCGGGCGCTCGCACGAGTGCGACTACCCGCCTCAGGTGCGCTTGCTTCCGGTCGTGAGCAAACCAGCGCTGCCGCTCGAGGGACTGTCGCAGAGGGAGATTGACCGCGCCGTCGCCGCGCACCTCGCCACCGGTGAAAGCCTCTATCTGGTCGATGAAGTGCTCCTCGACGAGCTGAGGCCCGACCTCGTGTTCACCCAGGACCTGTGTCAGGTCTGCGCTCCCTCGGGAAATGAGCTGAGCAGGGCGCTGCGCGACATGTCGCAGCCGCCCCAGGTGCTATCGCTCACGCCTCGCAATCTGGCGGAGATCGCGGAGAACATTCTCGCGATTGGCGACGCCACGGGCAGAAACGAAGCGGCGCGGAAGCTTGTCGAAGAGAGTCACGACCGAATCCAGAGAGTCGTAGCAGCCGTCGGGGAGTCGCCTCCCCGTTGTGTCACGTTCCTCGAGTGGACCGAGCCGCTCTTCTGCGGCGGTCACTGGGTTCCGGAAATGGTCGCGGCAGCGGGTGGAGAAGACACCCTCGGTCAACCCGGCGCCGATTCGCAGCGAATCACCTGGGACGATGTAGCCGCGTCGGAGCCGGAGATGCTGATCGTGGCGCCGTGCGGTTACGGCTTGAAGGAGGCGATCGAGGTAGCGAAGCGTCTGCCGCGAATCACCGATGCGGAAGTCTACGCCGTGGATGCGAACGCGTACTTCGCGCGTCCTGGCCCCCGTGTCGCGGAGGGCGTGGAGCTGCTCGCGCACCTCTTTCATCCCGATCGATTCGAGTGGCCGCACCAACACCGGCCGTGGACGCGCATCGGCTGAGAAGAACGGCATCATCGAGTCCCTGTTGCCTGTGGCTTCAAAGCTAGCGGGCGAAGGATCTCGAGCTTATCGTCGTTCCGCGCGATGACAATCAGCCGCTGGCCGTTGGGCCCTCTCAGTTCCTTCATGTGCCTGACCTGACCCTCGATGAAGAGGTTTGCGGCCGCGAGATCGACCGACTCGAAATGGCCCATGCCGTTTCCTCGAAGCAAGAGCCCGTAACTCGCATCATAGCGGCCCAGCACCGGCGTGACACCATAGAAGTTTCCTCCAACCAGAAGGTCGGTGAGTCCATCCCCATCGAAATCATCGGCGATCACAGCGTAAATCGGAGCGAATTGCGCCTCGACCGGCAGGGGCGTCAGGTTGAACGTCCCGTTTCCGTTGTTGATCGCTACAGCGCTGGCGAAGTCCTTTGCCTCCAGGACCTTTGCCGACCTGATCTCCGACGCCGGGAAGATGTCTTCGATGCGACTTGCTCCGAAATCCGCGTATGACGTGTATTTGCTCCTAAGCTGTGGAAATAATTGCACGAATTCGTCGCGCCCGGCCAGCGGATAGCTCACTCCATTCTTGTAGAAAGTGAGAACCTGCGCGAGCGTTCCGTTGTGGAAGAAATCGTTGACGTATAGTTGCGCCGGCTCCTTCGGGGTGGCCTTGATGTACGAGTTCAACCCGAGATTGCCGAGTACGAGATCCTTCCGGCCGTCGCCGTTGAGATCGACCGCGGTAACTGTGTTCCACCAGCCATTCGTCTCCGACAGTCCCGCCTCCGCGGTTCGATCCACGAAGTGGCCGTTCTCCTGGTGAAAGACCTTAACGGGCATCCATTCTCCGACCACTACCAGATCGAGTTTCCCGTCGTTGTCGTAGTCGATCCACGCCGCCGATGACACCATGCCCACCTCGGACAGGCCAGGGGCCTTTTCGAGAGTGACGTCGGTGAAGTGCCCCGTCCCATCGTTTTGCAGCAGGTGACTGTGTGGCGCGACACCGTACTTTCGACCCTCCACTCTGCTCCCCAGGAACAGATCCGGATAGCCGTCACCATTGAAGTCACCGACGACGACGCACGAGCCGTTCTCGAAGATTGGCGGCAGTGCCGTCGTATCGCGGTGGAAGTTGCCCTTGCCGTCGTTGATGTAGAGGCGGGGCCTTAGCGGCTCGTCATTCCCCGAGAACTCGTTGCCGCCGCTTACGACGAGGAGATCCTGATAGCCGTCGCCATTCGCATCGAAAAACACGGCGTCGACGTCTTCAGCGAGACTGTCCGCGCGCAACGCGGGCTGGTCGCTGGGGCGGAAGGTCCCATTGCGCTGTTGGATGAACAATTGCCCGGGCTGCCACTTCGCCCCCCCGACATAAATGTCATCCAGGCCATCGCCATTTACGTCGCCGACAGCGAGAGCCGGACCCTCGGTGGAGAGGAGGTGCGGCATCAACGGCTCGCGGTTCCAATCAAAGAAGGTGTTCTCTTCGTGCTTGAAGTCGATCCCGGTTCGCGCCGTCACATCTGCAAACAAGGGATGTGGCGGAGGTCCGGTGTGGTAATCGTATTTTCCTGCCGCATCGGTCTGATTTAGCGTCAGGATGCGGTCCGCCGCCACATTCGTCAGTACCTGAAAGCGACGGTCGGGCCAGACGACGATCAGAGAATCGGCGCGCGGCGAATTGCCGAGCCCGAAGTGGAGACGAGGATCGACGGACGATTCGAACCCCCGGGTGGGCATCTCCTCCAAGAATTGCGTCGTGCCGTGATTCTTGAGCGTCACCTTGGCGCCGATTCCACCGGTGTTTTTTCCGCTGCCCTTCAGCATAACCTCGAGATAGTGGTTCTTGTTGACCTCGCGCGCGTGGTTTCTATAGATGCTCGCCGGCGCGTTGATGTTGTTCACGACCAGATCGAGCGCGCCCGAGTTATTGAGATCGACGTACGCCGCGCCATTGGAGAAGCCCGGCTGCCCGAGTCCCCACGCGTCCGCCATGTTAGTGAACGTCAGATTGCCGTTGTTGTGAAACGCAAAGTTGGCGATGGGAATCTGCGGCATCTTCTTGAGGAGAGAGAGGTTCTCCTGCGTGATTCCCCGCGCCAGTGACGCCTGCACCGCCTCGTTGCCAACGAAGTTGAGGTAATCCATGTCGTTCGGCCGCCGGTAAATGCCGTTCGTGATGAACAGATCCTTGAACCCATCGTTGTCGAGATCGGCGAACAGAGGCGCCCAGCTCCAGTCGGTCGCATATACGCCGGCGAGATAGCCGATCTCGCTGAACCGCCCGTCACCGCGATTGAGCTGGAGCGTGTTGCGCGCGTACTGCGGATAGTAGCCGGCCTTCACCCTCATGTTGAAGAGGTTGAAGCCCTCGGCGCCGGCCGAGGTATTCAAGATCTTCTGCTGCTCGGGAAGCATGTCGACGACCATGAGGTCTGGGCGCCCGTCATTGTTGAAGTCGGCCGCGTCGGCGCCCATCGAGAAACGGCTGGTGTGACCGAGCATCTTCGCGATCGACTCCGTAAAGGTTCCGTTGCAGTTGTTGATGTAGACGTAATCGTTTTCCTGAAAATCGTTGCCGACGAAGATGTCCGGGCACCCATCGAGATTGAGATCACTGACTACTACGCCGAGACCATAGGCCTCGAGCCCGCCGTAGAGACCAGCCTGCTGACTCACGTCGGTGAAGTGGCCGCCGTCGTTCCGATACAGACGGTCGCCTGTGCTCGGGATTCGCACGTTCCGCTGCGGCCTCAGGCTAATGCCGCGCTGGGTGTCAGTCGCATGATTGAGCAGGAACATGTCCAGATCCCCGTCGCCGTCGTAGTCGAAAAAGACCGCTTGCGTCGAATAGCCCGAGAACGAGAGCCCGTACTCCGCCGTTCGGTCGGTGAATGTGCCGTCACCGTTGTTGATGTAGAGCACGTTGTGTCCGTGCTGGCCCAGATAGTCTACCGCGGACACGTAAATGTCGAGCAACCCGTCCCCATTTACGTCAGCCATCGTAACCCCTGTTTTCCAACCGGGCGGTCCAGCTACACCCGCTCTATCGGTGACGTCCTCGAACTTGTAGTTGCCCTTGTTGATGTAGAGCCGGTTGGGGCCGAGGTTTGACGAGAAGTAGAGGTCGGGCAGGCCATCGCCATTGACGTCGCCGACGGCGACGCCGCCACCGTTGTAGTAGTAGAGGAAGTTCAGGATGTTGAAGTCAGGCTTCTCCGGCAGGTTGTTGGCGAATGTGACACCGGTAGTGCTCGGCGACAACAGCTCGAAAAGCGGCTCGGGGGTCTTCGTCCGGCTGCAGGCAGAGAGCGCAGCGACGCTCGCGACCAGAAACAGCGCAGCCGCCCGCCCGATGATGCTATCCGCCGTAGATGAGTGCAGAATGCCGAATCGCGTCAAAAAATGGGCACGGCTAATGCAGCCTCGTCGTACTGCTTCTTCTGGCCTCGTTCCCAGGAGTCTTAATGCCGTTTTCCTCGCCACGTCCATTGCTCTCTTGCGGTCTCCTCGTTGCGCTCATGTCCGCATGCGCTTCCGCCAATTCAGCGAGTACCGGGAGAACTCCGCCTGACCGGCCCCTGCCGCCACCGAACCAGGGAACAATCGTAACGGCAGACGACATTGACCACAGTACCACTGTCGACCCGATCGAGCGGACTCTGGCCGCACGCGTGCCGGGTGTAATCATCACGCACGCGGCGGACGGCGGACTCGCCATCCGCATACGTGGGCAGACCACGATTAACGGAGAAACCGAACCGTTGTACGTGATCGACGGCCTGCCGGTACAGTCCGGTCCGGGGGGAAGTCTGACAGGAATCAATCCCAAGGACATCGCCTCGATCGAAGTGCTCAAGGATGCATCAGCCACAGCGTTCTACGGGGTGCGGGGATCGAACGGCGTAATTGTCATAAAGACCAAGCACGCGCCGGATCAGTGACCTGAAAGATTGGCCAGCGCGTGTGTCGTCCGGAAGATGAGAGGACGATCATTGTTCCGCGTCACCACGTATCTATCACCGTTCGGGGTGCGTACACGCTCAATGTCGCGCGCCTGTCCGGGAACGAAGAAGCCACTATCCAACGCGCGCACTGGGGTGAAATGCCCCTTTCCGTCTCCGCGCAAATAGAGCCCATAACTGGCGTCCATCTTTCCGATCTCGGGCTTGACGCCATCGAAATTTCCGGCGAGCAGCAGATCGACCTTTCCATCTCCGTCGAAATCCTTGGCCAGGATGCCGTAGACGGGCGCGACCTGAGCCTCGAGCGGCAGCGGGATCATCGTGAAGCTGCCGTCGCCGTTATTCCTGACCAGGGTCGTTGCAAACGTGTATGCTTTTTTTACGACGGCGCCTTCGAGATCCTTTTTGGGGATCACATCCGATACGACCTGCTTCGCGTAGTCCTTGTAAGTGGGGTAGCGATCCTTGAGGTATGTCAGCGACCGTATCAGGTCGTCGCGCAACTCCAGCGGGTACTCAACGCCACCGTGATAGTACGAGACGATCTGCTGTGCGAATCCTGTGTGCGCGAAATCCTTGACGTACATGGACACCGGCTCTTTCGGGGTCGCCTGCAGGCGTGTGTTGAGACCAAGGTTCCCCACTATGAAATCCACCCGGCCGTTACCAGTGAAATCTCCCGCGATGATGCGGTTCCACCAGCCGTTGCTGTTCTCGAGACCGGGGATCTTCATCTTTTCGAGACGTCCGTTGCCCATGTTCTTGAAGATGGTGATCGGCATCCACTCGCCGACGATGACCAGGTCCAGCTTCCCATCCCCGTCGACATCTTTCCACATCGCGTCGGTAACCATGCCGACGTGCGAGAGTCCCGGTGCCAGTTTGTCGGTGACTTCGGTGAAGTGGCCCTTGCCATCGTTCTTGAGCAGAACGCTCTGCGGATCGATGCCGTAGCGTCCGGGAACCGAGCGGCCGCCGACGAAAAGGTCGATGGTGCCATTGCCGTCGTAATCCGCTGCTGCCGCGCGCGATCCGCTCAGGTACAACGGCGGCAGAGCGCCCACCGCTTTCCTGAAGTTGCCCTTGCCGTCGTTCAGATAGAGCCGGTCTTCTAGCGCCGGCGCCATATCCGAGAACTCCGTCCCGCCCGTGACTACGTAGAGATCAGGAAAACCGTCGCCATTCGCGTCGAAGAACACGCCGCTGATGTCCTCCGAGATCTTGTCCTGCTCGAGAAGCTTCTCGTTCGTGCTGACGAACGACCCGTCTTTCTGTTGAATGAGGATCTTGCTAGGCTGATCCTTCGCGCCGCCGATGAAGATGTCGTCCAGTCCGTCGCCGTTGACATCGGCAACGGCTATGTCGGGACCTTCGGTCGAGAGCATCTTGGGCATCAGTCGCTCACGGTCGAAATCGACGAAATCGTTCTCGTGGTGCACGAAGTCGAGTGCGGTCTGCCGCGTGACGTCGTTGAAGAGCGGTGTGACCGGCCTGGGTAACTCCGTCTTCGGGACGGTTGATCCTGATTGCTTGATCGTGAGACGCTGATTCGCCGCGACATTTTTCAGCAAGCTCTGCCGCCCGTCGGGCCAGGCGACCGTCACCGTGTTGACCGTATCGCTGTGGCCGAGTCCAAACGTCAGCACGTAATCCACGCTCGACTGAAAGCCGCGCGTCGGACTGACCTCCTGATACTGCATCTGCTTCCCGACCTTGAGCGTGACATTCGCACCTACGGCGAATCGGTTGTGGCCTTCTCCATCGAGCTTCACCTGTAAGTAGTTATTCTTGGTGAGCGTGCGCGCGTTGTTGCGGTAGACGAACGCGGTGTCGTTCTCGTTATTCACGATCAGATCGAGCGCACCGTCTCCGTCCAGGTCCGCGTAGGCCGCGCCATTCGCGAAGCTCGGAGTATCGAGGCCCCAGCTTGCGCTCTCATTGGTGAATGTCAGATCGCCATTGTTCCGGAATGCGTAGTGCGAGAGTTTCGTAGAGCCCATGGCGTCGGTGAGCTTCTTGTAGTCGACGCGGCCGCCCTTGGTCATCGACCTCATGGTCTGATCATTTGCGAGGAAAGCGACGTAGTCCTGCGACGTCACGTCCTTGGCGATGCCATTTGTGACGTAAATGTCCTTGTTGCCATCGAGATCCAAGTCGGCGATGAGCGCGCTCCAGCTCCAATCGGTGCGCGCCACGCCGGCCATCTGGCCGATGTCGCTGAACGTAGCGTTGCCGTTATTGAGCTGGAGCATGTTGCGCATGAACTGGTAGTGAAAGCCGTTCTTCACCTTCGCCTGGTAGACATCCCAGCCCTCGAACGCTGACGTCGTTCGGAGCCTGTACTCGTCATCCGGGAGCATGTCGGTGGTATAGATGTCCGGCCAGCCGTCGTTGTTGATGTCCGCGATGTCGAGACCCATCGAGAAGTAGCTGCTGTATGGCATCTCCTTGGGCAGCTCCTCGGTAAACGTCCCATCGTGGTTGTTGATATAGAGGTAGTCGCGCTCGAAGAAATCGTTCGATACGTAGATGTCGGGCCAGCCGTCGCGATTCAAGTCACTGACGACCACACCCAGTCCAAACGCGATCTCGCTTCCGTAGATGCCGGCCTTCTCACTCACATCGGTGAAGTGGCCATTCCCGTCGTTGTGATAAAGCTTGTGTCCGCCGAGCTTGTCGCGGACGTTCCGGATGTTGCGCAGGCCGAAGCTGGCAACCGAGCGGAACGAATTGTTGACGAGATACATGTCCAGCCAGCCGTCGTGGTCGTAATCGAGGAACGCGGCCTGTGTCGAGTAGCCTTCGTCGGCAAGCCCGTATTCCTTGGCCATCTCCTTGAACGTTGGAACGCCGTTCTTGTCGAGACCCTGATTTATGTAAAGCTCGTTCGCTCTCTTCTCACCGGCGATATTTCCGGCGTAGCAGATATAGATGTCGAGCAGACCGTCGCCGTTCACGTCGGCGAAGGTGACGCCCGTCGCCCAATCGCCCTTGCCTCCTACGCCGGCCTCTTCGGTTATGTCCCGAAAGCGGAAGTGACCCTCATTCAAGTAGAGGTGGTTGCCATGGAGGTTCGAGGTGAGCATGACCTCGGGCAGACCATCTCCAGTGAGGTCGCCCGTCGCCACACCGCCGCCGTTATAGAAGTTGCGGTAGGTGAAGACGTTCAGCTCGCGTGTGTCCTCGACGCGATTCTCGAACGTGATTCCGGTGTAGCTGGGAGGCAGCAGCGTGAACAGATGACTGTCGACGGGCGGGGCCTTGGCGGTAGAAGCCGTTTCCCTCGAATCGTGCGATGGTGAGCAGCCGGCGATGAGGCACAGCGCGGAAAGCAGGTAGCGAAGCCTTGGCCTCAACGCCTTGTTCATGACATTGACCACAATCACCGCTAGGGTTATCTAACGACGCGTACTCGGCGCTGGGGCCGCGGGACAGAGGAGAGAAAGGGGGTTAGTTGCACCATGGCCTGCCCCCAACGTGGGAGCAGGCCATGGTGAAAATTCAGGAACTACGGTATCAGTATCCCGGATTCTGCTTGAGCAGCGGGTTGGTCTCGAGCTGCGTCTGCGGAATCGGCATCAGGATCTTATATGCCCCGATCGGTCCCGGTCCGTTAGGAAATTTGTAGCCAAAATCCGGTGCGCAGCAGTACGACTGAGTATATGTCCCCCTGCGAATCAGATCCGTTCTGCGCTTGCCCTCGGCGATGAGCTCAAAGAGGCGCTCCTTAAGAATCGTGTCCCGCATGGCCGCCTGCGGAGTCGTCGTTGGGATGGGCTTGGGCGTCGTCGGGAATGCCCGCGCGCGCGTCGTCGTATTGATCAACGTCGCCGCTCCACCAGGATCGCCGAGCTCGTTCATTGCCTCAGCCCTGATCAGAAAAATCTCGGCGAGCCGGAAGTACCCGTAGTCGTTACCGGCGTCTACCCCGACGTGATTGGGATCCAACGGCCATTTCGTCATGCGGATTCCGGCCCCTTCGCCTGTTGACCCGTTCGTTATATTGGCGCCAATGGTATCAGTGAAGACGAGCGGGGTTGTTCCATCGAGTAATTTCACAGGCTGGCCGGTAGCCAGGTTGACCCCTTGTCCGGTCAGAAAGATCTGCCGGCGAATGTCGGTTGTATCGAACGCATGGTAGGTCTCCGAGAGGGTCGCGAAGCCGTTCCAGGGTGAGGGCGTATACTGGTTATAGCCCAGCATTGTCATCAGGTAGTTGTTGCCGAGACCAGCCACAGCCGCGAACTTCAGCGCCATGATGATCTCAGTCGAGCTGTAGTTGTCCGCAGTGAAGTTTTTCCGCCATCCACACCCCGGAGTTGGAGTACAACCCGTTGACGCATCCGTTTCGAGTGAGTAGTGGCCGGAGTTGATGATCTTATCCGCCTGGGTGATTGCGTCCTGCCAGCGAGCCGCTCCGGGCGCCAATCCAGTAGCGGACACTGTGCCCGTGAATACCTGCGCGTTCAGATACATGCTTGCAAGGATGGCATCGACCGCACCTTGCGTCATCCGGCCATTCATGGCCGCCGGCCAGGTTGCGGGCAGATCTGGCCGCGCCGCGATCAACTCTGACTCAATGAACCTGAAGACAGAATCGCGAGTGTCCTGCGCTCGAGCCTTGATCTCGACGTCTGTGACGATTGGCACACCGCCGAACATGTCCATCAGCATGTAGTAGAAGAACGCTCGCAGGGTTCGGAGCTCCGCGACGACCGTCGCCTTGCTCGCGAACGTCGTGTTGCCCAACGCGTTGAGCACGATGTTGGCACGCGCGACACCGGTGAAGAGATCGTTCCACGCTGGATTGATGAGGCCACCCGTGCCCGTGGTGGTCGGCGTAAACGTCTGATGGTGGATGTCCAGCCACTGGCCGTTGTCATACCAGTTCTGGCCGCGAACCGGCACGACCATCTCGTCGGTGCTGATCTCGCTGGTTTCGTAGTAGTTGCTGCTGGCGCCCGACGCGCGCAGCTGCGCGTAGACGGAGGCGAGACCACCGATCGCCTGGGTCTCGTTCTGGTAGAAATTTTGCGGAGTAATCGAGCTGGATGGAACTTCCGTCAGATCGGTGCAAGCCGGTGCCAGAGCCAGCACCGTGATGACAGCTGCTGCTCCGAAGGATTTCGTCATCATTGGTTTTCTAGAACGCAACACGAAGACCTCCCGTGATCGTACGAGGACGCGGATAATGCAAGTAATCTATACCACGCGTTGCCAGACCGGCGCTGGTGAATACTTCCGGATCGTAGCCCGTGTAGCCCGTAAAGAGAAGAAGGTTGTCCCCCGAAAGATAAACGCGGGAATTCCTGGCCGTTCCGGTGAATCTCGGTAGGTCAAACGTGTACCCGATAGTGACGTTCTGCAAACGGGTGAACGACCCATCTTCGATCCAGCGGGATGAGTAAATGGCCGGCTGATCTATGCCGATCGGATCAGTCAGGGCCGAGATCAGGAAATTCTTGTCCGTCAGTGCGTTGCCCTTTGTGGAATAGACGAGGGCGGTGTTGTTGAAGACCTTTTGGCCCGCTTCACGATTGATCAGGAAGCTGAGATCGAATTTGCCCATGGTGCCCGAACCGTGGAAACCAAGGGTGTAGTTCGGATTGGCGTTCCCGAGGACGACGAAATCGTCGCCCTGAGGGTTGGTAGTGGTCCCGGTGAGTACCCGACTCGTAATCTTGCCAGTCGCGTCACGGGTGACCACGTAATGGTTGAACAGCTGCACCCCCGCCGCGTTGACGCTATTGAATTGAGGTCCGAAGAACGTTCCGAGCGGCTGGCCGGGAATGATTATCTCGGAGTTCTGGCCGGACTGTCCTTGTCCGCTCACCGTGCCCTCGGACAGGGACAAGTACGGGCCGAGATCGATGACCTTGTTGCTGTTATGAGCGAAGACGATTCCAGCCGTCCAGTTGTTGCTCGGACGGTTGAGAACCTGTCCATCGAGCGAGAACTCGATTCCCTTGTTCTGAATTCGTCCTACGTTCTCGAGACGTGTGCTGGCAACCGCCGGCTGCGGCACGTTTACCGTGAGAAGCAGGTCCTGAGTCTTCTTCACGTAATACTCCAGGCTGCCCGTGAACCGGTTGTTGAGGAAGCCGTAGTCTAGCGCGATGTTGTTCTCAGCAGTCGACTCCCACTTGAGGTTCGGGTTCGGGTTCGAGACCGGCGAGAAACCGGTAACTGGGGTTTCTCCGAAGACATAGCGCGAGCCCCCATCCGCGGACAACAGAATGAGCGACGCATAGGGAGGCGCGCCCGGATTCCCGACTTTGCCATATCCTGCCCGGAGACGAAGCTCCGAGAAGGGTCCCGTGCGCATGAACGATTCCTGACTGAGGCGCCAAGATCCGGAGATTGCCGGGAACACAGCCCATTTATTTCCTATTCCGAAGGTCGACGATCCATCTTTTCGGAGCACGCCCGTCAGGAAGTACTTGTCGTTGAGACTGGCGTTGGCCCTGCCGAAAAATGATACGAGACGGCTCTCCGAGTTGCTGGAGAAGGGCGGGACGAGCACCGCACCGCTACTCAGACTGTTGAAGCCCAGTGCATCGGTCAGGAAGCTCTGAGATTGAGCCCCGAACTCGTTGAAGATGTAGTCTTCGTACTCGTAGCCACCGACCAGCTCAAAATCACGGCCAGTGACGAACGTTGGATGGAAGGTGAGGAGAGTCTGGAGGGTCTTCGTGGTGTTGTCGCGGTTCGTCCGTTGGGCGAGCCCACCGAACTGCGAGCCAACCGGACTGGCGCTGGGTAAATAGTCGTTGCGGTCGCCTGCAACGCGGTCCGCGCCAATATTTATCCGGGCAGTAAGACTCGAGAGGATGTCGTAGTCTGCCGAGAGGTTGCCGAGGATCCGGTCATCGGTGCCCTTGGACTGGACCTGGTTCGCCAACGCCACCGGATTGTCTAGCGCCTGCGTGCCGGGGCCGGTCTCGTAGTACCGGGTTCCCGATGCGTCAGTTAGCGTGATCGGGTGTGTCGGGTTGTAGTACACGGTGTTGATGAACACGCCGCCCTGGAACCCGCCGGTGTTCTCGTACGGCAGGAAATCGTTGATGACGTGAGAACCGGTCAGGTTGAGACCGAGGCGGAGGCGTCCATCGAGCGCTTGATGCGTTCCGTTCAGCCGCGCCTGATAGCGTCGGAACCCGTTGTTGATGACGATGCCCTGTTGATCGAAGTAGTTCACCGAGGCACGGTATTGCGTGGCGGAGGATCCACCCGAGAAGGAAAGGTTCTGGTTGACAGTCGGAGCGCTGCGGGTGATAGCGTGCTCCCAATCGGTGTTCGCCGTATCTTCCGCCGCGAGACGCGAAGCTGGCATAGCACCAAGGGCGATCTCCGCCTTGATGAAGTCGCGGTACTGGTTGCCGTCGAGAAGGCCCAGATATTTTCTGGGCGATGCCATGCCGGCCTGGACCTCGTACACCATGCTCGGGCCGCCGACGCCCTTCTTCGTCTCAATCAGAACCACGCCATTGGCTGCGCGGCTTCCGTAGATCGCCGTTGCAGCAGCGTCTTTCAGAATGGAGATCGACTGGATGTCTGAGGGGTTGAGCATATTCATCGGGTTGCGCGGTAGCGATGGCGCTGCCTGTACGCCGACACCCGCATTTTCGGCGTCGACGTTATTGATCGGGATTCCGTCGATCACGTAGAGTGGCTCGTTGCTGGCACTGATCGAAGTGCCGCCACGGATAAGAATCTGCGCGCCGGTGCCAGGGTCACCGCTGTTCTGGGTGATCTGCACGCCAGCCGCCCGTCCCTCGATCATGTTGGTGACGTTGGGCTGGATCCCGACGGCGGCCTGAGTGGCCTCAATCGTAGAGACGGATCCGGTGATCGCGAGCCGTCGCTGCGTGCCGTAACCGGTGGTCACGACTTCCTCGAGGACCGCTACTCGCCGTTCGAGCGCGAAGTGCATCGTGGCAGTCCCACCCGCGGGAACCGTGACGGTTGCGAGCGGAGAGCTGAATCCGATTCGGCGCACGCGTACAAATTGAGTCCCAGACGGAACGTTTCCAATGACGAAGCTGCCGTCGGCCTGGGTGACGGCGCCGAGCCGGGTGCCTTGGACCACGACGCTCACGTCGGGAAGCGGCTGTTGCGTCAGACTATCGACGACGCGTCCAGCGATGTTGCCTGTGGGATTTTGCGCTCCAAGTCGGACGGTACAGAGCAGTCCAAATACGAGCGCGAGAGAGAGACGACGGACAACGGCCATACGGAAGTCCTCCACAGGGTGGTGAGTGGAATACCTCTCCGTGCCAGGGAGAGGGATGTGCGCACGTGATCGAGCCATCCCGTACCAGCCCGATCATTTGCCCAACATTCTGATTGCGTCGGCATTAATGCGGGTCGGGCCTCGAAATGTCAAGAACAATGTCGCGTCAGGTATCGTCAGCCGGGCGCCAGGTGGGGCTTGGCGAGCCGAATCCAGATCGTCGGCCGGGCTGGGCGGAAAGCAAGAGAACGAGTTTCGTGAGCGGGCAAGGTTGGTAGCTCACAACTCGTTCCGTTGCTGTTCCAGAATTGTCAGCCTGGGACCCCGCAACCGATCATTGCGCCGCCAACGCGGTAATCATAGAATGTGCCCCTAAGAGGAAACCAATAACATGAAGCCGATGTACCTCGACGCTGTCGAGAAGCACGAGGCAGTTGAGCCGCACGCGACCATGTTCAGTCAGATGCGCGCTGCCGGGATTCCGATCCCCCAAATCCTGCATCTGTTCGCGTTCAAGCCCGAGCGAACCCAGTACTTGGCGGTCTTCACTCAGGGAGTGATGCGCGGCCAGTCGCCGTTGCCGCCCTGGCAGCGCGAGCTCATCGCTGCCTTTACTTCGAAGCTCAATCAGTGCCTGTTCTGAATTGGCTCCCACGCCGCGGTCGCGGCGGAGCTGCACGGGGATCGCGCTCTGATACAGAGCGTCCTGAATGATCTCGACACCGCGCCGATCTCCGACAAGGATCGGACGCTTTACGCGTTCATCAAGAAGATGGTACATGACTCCACATCGATCACTCAGAATGATGTGGACATTGCGCGCAAGGCTGGTTGGTCCGATGAGGCGCTCTACGACGCGATAACGGTCTGCTCGCTCTTCCAGTTCTACAACAACTGGATCGATGCGACGGGAGTCGCGGACATGCCCGCGCTGGGCTACGAGATGTCCGGGCACAGACTGGCTACTCAGGGCTACGCATCCGAGCCCGCGCCGAAACGTCGCGCGGCAGTCAAGTCGTTGAAGAGCTCGTCCAAACCCAAGCGGAAGAAGGCGGCAACTCCGAAGAGAACGGGGCGATCGAAGAGATCTTAGCCGGTACGGCGGAGGGGATCCTCTTCGGCTCCGGGCTCTCGCTCGTTGGTGGTCCGAGCGCATCGGTGCGAAACTAGGCATCTCTCCCTCTGAGCGGGCGTCGGCGCACCGATTGTCGCTCGTGGGTCGTCGCCTACGAGGACCCCCTCCGCCTTCCCTCTGAGCTCAGTGCGACGCTAATCATCGGTGTCGCGCCTCTTTGCACCCGCTCGAGTTCGGTCGCCGAACCTCCAATTCGCCGCGCACGCGACGCGAACTTTCCCGCGCACTTTGCGCGGGAGCGCGCCGAGCGAAGCTCGGCTGCCCCGTGTGCCCCGGGGACGAAGAGCGCACTCACGCGG
This sequence comes from Gemmatimonadota bacterium, assembly GCA_003134685.1. Lineage (GTDB taxonomy): Bacteria > Gemmatimonadota > Gemmatimonadetes > Gemmatimonadales > Gemmatimonadaceae > UBA4720. The sequence continues at coordinate 502,957 of PLCA01000003.1, forward strand.
GGCTCGGAGCGCCCCTGCAGTTGCGGATCTATGCAAGGAGGCGAGGGTGTCCTCGCAGGCGACGACCCAAGAGCGACAGTCGGTGCGCTTGCGTCACTTCCGTGCGACTGATGCTTGGTTTCGCACCGATCCGCTCGGGTCACTAACGAGCGAGAGCCCGGAGCCGGCGAGGACACCCGCGCCGACCACATACAGAGATGCAAGCCGCAGCGCCGCATCCACGCCGCGGAAGGGACTAGTTCCCCTTCAGCCCGCGCTCCTCGAGAAGAGCATCGACATTGGGATCGCGACCGCGAAAATTCCTGTACAACGTCGCCGCGTCTTCAGTGCCACCTCTCGACAAGACCATATCCCGGAACCGCGCGCCGTTTGCCCGCGTCAGCCCGCCGTGCTCCTTGAACCACGCGTACGCGTCGTCATCGAGCACCTCGCTCCACGTATACGCGTAGTATCCAGCCGAGTAGCCGCCATCCCAGATGTGCGAGAAGTAAGTGCTGCGATAGCGCGGGGGCACTTCGGGCAACGCCACGTTGAACCGCTTGAGAGATGCCGCCTCGAATGAGTCGACATCGTTGGGCGCGGCGCCCGGCGGCAGCGTGTGCCACGCGAAATCCAGCAGCGAAGCTTCCAGGAGCTCGGTAAAGGCGAAGCCCTGATTGAAGGTGCCCGACAGCTTGATCTTGTCCACGAGCGTCTGCGGCATCGTCGCGCCCGTCTGATAGTGCTTCGCGTAGTTGGCGAACACCGTCGGCTCGAGCGCCCAGTGCTCATTGAACTGCGACGGGAACTCCACGAAATCGCGAGGCACGTTCGTCCCAGAGAGCGTTGGGTACTCAACGCGCGAGAACATCCCGTGCAGTCCATGCCCGAACTCGTGGAACATCGTCGTCACGTCGTCAAACGTGAGCAGCGCCGGCTGGCCTGGTGCTGGTTTCGTGAAGTTCGCGACGTTGAACACCACCGGCTTCCACCCGTTGAGCCGCGACTGATCGACGAACTGGTCCATCCACGCGCCGCCGCTCTTGTTATCGCGCTTGAAGTAATCGAAGTAGAAGAGGGCCAGCGATGATCCATCCGCATCGAATACTTCGAACACCCGCACGTCGGGATGATAGACCGGGATGTCGTGCCTCTCTTTGAACGTAAGCCCGTACAACTTGTTCGCGGCGAAAAACACGCCATTCTGCAGCACGTTGTTCAGCTCGAAGTACGGCATGATCTGCGATTCATCCAGATCGTACTTCGCCTTCCTCACCTGCTCCGAGTAGAACTGCCAGTCCCACGGCTGCAGCTTGAAGCCTCCGCCCTGTGCGTCGATCAACTTCTGCATGTCGGCGGCTTCCGCGCGCGCTCTCGCAGCGGCTGGAGGAGCAAGATCTGTAAGTAGCTTGATCGCGTTCTCCGGAGTCTTGGCGCCCTGAGTCGCCAGGGCGTACGCCGCCCAGGTCGGATAGCCGAGCAGCTGCGCCCGCTCCGCGCGGAGCTCCGCCATGCGACGAATGGTGCCCTTCGTGTCGTTGCTGTCGCCGCGCGATGTGCGGAGCGTCGATTGCTCGAACAGCTTCTGACGAACAGCGCGGTTCTTGAGCTCCGCCTGCGCCGGCTGCTGCGTGGTGTTGCGAAGCGGAAGAACCCATTTACCCGCGAGTCCACGCCCCTTCGCCGCCTCGGCCGCGGTGTTGATTTCGGCGTCGGTGAGTCCGTCGAGCTGCGAAACGTTGTCGACGACGAGCGCCCCTACCTTGGTTCCCGCGAGGAGCTTGTTGGAAAAATCGGTGGAAAGCTTCGACAGCTCCTGGTTGATGGCACGCATGCGGACCTTGTCCGCCTCGGAGAGCTGCGCGCCGGCTCGAACGAAGTCGCGGTTGTAGCGCTCGATCAAAGCCTTCTGCTCGCTCGAGAGACTGCCCGCCTCCCGCTGGTCGTATACGCTCTTCACTCTGCGATACAGCTGATCGTTGAGGTAGATCGCATCGTTGTGTGCCGCGAGCTTGGGTGCCTCGGCATCCTGCACCTTTTGCAGAGTGTCGTTGGTGTTGGCCTGGACGACGGCAAAGAACGTCTTCGATACGCGCGTGAGCAGCGCACCCGATTTCTCCATCGCCACTATGGTGTTGTCGAACGTCGGCGCCTGGGTCTGCTTCGAGATCGCATCGATCTCAGCCAGCTGCTGCCGCATTCCCTCTTCGAGAGCGGGCTGGTAGTGCTCGTTGCGGATCAGGTCGAATCGAGGCGCATGATACGGCAGTGTGCTCTCGACGAAGAACGGATTGCTCCCCACGGCTGCGGGCGCGGAAGAGATTCGCGATCTAATAGCCGCCGGCACGCACGCGCTCTCCAGGCCCACGACAGATAGCAGAGCCCAGAGGGCAAGACGATGTCTAATGAGGTGTTTCATCGAAGTACCAGGAAGGAAGATGTCGCTCGTAACGAAAGAAGATTGCGCAGTCTCGAAAGTTGTCGTTGCGGTGCGGCGGATTCCAGAGGGCTGGGTTCGTTGGATCGCTGGCCCGAGCCTGGATGGTCGGCCCACCATGACTTCGTATTCTGTTCCAACGTATTCGTTCCAACGTATTCTATGGTAGACCATGTACCCGACTTCATTCCTCAATGCCTGCGCGTTCGCGCTGGCCACTCTCGCGATTGCCCCGGACCTCGGTGCCCAGGTAGTCGCGAAATATCCCGTGGCACGCGCTGAACCCACCAAGGATTCGACTGCACGAGATCCGCACGCGGTTCAACCGGAGCGGCCGACGGTCGCAACCCACGCCGGAACCGTGGCGCGGGGGTTTCTGGAGCTGGAGGAAGGGGGCGAATGGGACAAGGCCCCGGATGGAACTCGAACGTTCCTTGCTCCCACGAATCTCAAGATCGGCCTCTGCTCGCGGGCGCAGCTGAATCTTCTCCTCAACATCATATCGGACCGCGCGCTCGGGCGTGGTTTGTTCGCGGCCGGTGATCTCACAGTTGGAGTCAAGTACCGCATCGTCGACGATGCCCCCTTATTCGGCGACTTCGCCATTCTGCCGGCGATCAAGCTGCCGACATCACAGAGCGGAGCCGGCACGGGAACCACGGATTTTTCGCTGCTGCTGATCTCGAGCCACCAGCTGGGGCCGGTCGCGATGGATCTGAATATCGGTCAAACGCTGAGAGGCGGAGACGGAACGTCGACGCCGAAGAGGGCCAGTGTCTGGACCGCGTCGTTCGGATTCCCGGTTAGCGGCCCACTCGGAGCAGCCGTCGAGTTGTTTGGCTATCCGCGCACCACCGGGCCAGTCGGCGCCAAAGGAATCGCCGCTTTGCTCATCGGTCCGACTTACCTCGTGCGCGAATGGCTCGCGCTCGATGCCGGCGTCATCGCGCCGCTAACGGGGCCCCAGCCCAAGGCAGCCTACACGGGGTTTGTGTGGAACTTTGGCTGCGTCGTGCCGGGAAGGTTTTGCGGTCACTAAGGCAGAAGCAACGGAAGACGACCTGCCCGGGGCTATCGGATTTAAAGCTGTTGGCCCCGGGCAGGTCGTCTTCTTTTTTTTAGGTAGTAGTTATCTGGGGGTCGTCCCCGATCTCGAGCGAGTACCCCTTCCACGGTCGTCGTCCGGCCAGCCGGGTTCCCGTGTAGTACTCGTCGATGACGGTACTCACGACCATGTCGGAAATCTTCCTCCTGTCCGACAAGTCGATGCTCGAATCGGTGTCCGCCGCAACCGTCATGTGCGAAAGTCCGCACAGATTCTTGATCGTGACGATCACACTCTCCGGCGGCAGCCCGTCCTTCTTGAGATTGCGCACGAGAACACGAACCGTCGTATACAGGTCTTCGGGCGGTGCGGCTCCTTCGATCGCGCGGTCGAATGCAGTACGGACGTCGTCTTCCAGGTAATTGGGCATTTCGGGTCCCGGGGTGCTCATAAGTCGAGAAGCCGCTTGGGCTCTCCACGCTCGTTCGACTCGGGCAGGCGCGCGCGCGACACCTCGGTTGACGTCCTGGACGCTTGTTCGTTAATGACAGTTTGCGTCAGCGCGGCGCTCTCGGCCGGGCTCTCGGGATCGTTCACATCGCTGAAGTGACGCTTGAATTCGCGAATGCCCTTTCCCATCGATCCCGCGATCTCGGGAATGCGCTTCGGCCCGAATACGAGAATCGCCACAGCCAGAACCATCAGGAGATGTGGAAGACTCAGATTCTCGAACAATGTCGGCAGCCTCCCGGTTGAATCCGCTTACTGTCGAGCGTAAACGCTGAGTCCGCGATCGCTCGACCTTATCCTGAGCGTGTCGCCACTCTGCGTCGCATCAACTGCTCCGATGACCAGATCACCATTCGTGGTGTTCCAGTAGCCGCCGTTGTAGACGGTGTCGGCGACGGCGGCGGGAGGAACGTTCCCGGTGAAAAATCTCTCGACGGTGAACATCGCGTAGGTGTGATTGGCGCGAAGCACAATGTCCTCGGCGACTATCTGCTGCTCGTAGCGCGCCGAAGTGATCACGGCGGGGATCGCGACACCATTCACGCCCATCAGCTGCCAGATTCCCGTTGGTCCCGCAGCCGGCGGAACCGTGGGAGCAGTGCTGCATCCGAATCCTACAAGCAAACACGAGCTCAACCATCCCAGCTGCTTCACGATGCGTTGCAAAGACTGAGATCCCGTCATTCAGTTGGCTCGTGCGCCTGTAGGAACTCGGATCAGCCTCCCCTCATATACCAGTGTAGCACCCGTGCTGCATTGAACGAGTGGGGAGACGCCATCTTAGCGGTTTCTTAATGCCGAGGCGCGAATTGCATCCCTACTTTAGCATTCATACGATCGGCTTCCCTAGAGTGTTGACGTGGATACTTCGCTCGTCCTCCGCACCACCAGCATTGCCGAACGCGCGAACGACTTCTACAGTTCATCTGTCACTTTCGGACTGCTGGGATGCTCGCTGGCGCCAATCGCCTTCAACCTCGGAACGACTCTCAACCCGAAGCCGGAAAGGGCTTTATGAGCGTCGCGACTGAGCACTATCGACTGCTCGTCATCGAAGACGAAGTGGACATCAGACGTGCCGTGAGCGCGGCGCTTCGCGATCACCACCCGGCCATCATCGAAGCGTCCACCGGGGCGGCCGGCGTCGGCGCGGTCGACAGCTCGCGCCCTGACCTGATCATTCTTGATCTCGGGCTTCCCGACATCGATGGACTCGACGTGTGCAAGCGCATCAGAGCTGCGACCGCGGCGCCGATCATCGTGCTGACCGCGCGTCACGGCGAATCGGATACAGTCGCGCTGCTCAACGCCGGTGCGGACGATTACATCACCAAGCCGTTCTCGACCCAGGAGCTCGCTGCGCGCGTTTCGGCGCAGCTGCGCCGATCGCACGCGCCGCGCTCGCGCTACGGCGTGATCCTGGCCGACGGACTGTCCATCGATCTTCACCGCCGCCAGGCGTCGCGCGACGATGTCGTGATACGTCTCACGCCAATAGAGTGGGAGCTACTGTCGGTGCTCGTTTCCGATCCGGGCCGGGTGTTCACACACCAACAGATCTTCGCGGCGGTCTGGAAGCGCTCATTCGGTGACGCGCGACTGTACCTGCGCGTTCACGTGACCAACCTTCGCCGCAAGATCGAGCTGAATCCCGCCGATCCGCGGCTCGTCATCACCGAACCGGGTGTCGGCTATCGCTTCATTTTGACGCCGTGACCGCGAAGACGGTCAGGTACATCGACTGGACCCTCTGGCTAGCCATTCTGGTCCTGTCGACGTTCGTCATGCGAGGCGCGAGGCCGAACATCGAACAGGCCCACGCCTCGTTCGTGTACATCCTCATCGTCCTCGGCGCCACCGCCGGCGGCGAGCGGTGGCTCGGAATCTTCGTCGCGTTCCTCGGCCTCTTCGCGATCAACTATTTCTTCCAGCCGCCATTCGACACGCTCACCGTGAATGAGCCACTCGATGTTCTGGCGCTGGTGTCGTTTCTGGCCACCGCGCTTGTGGCGAACTACCTGCTAGCGAGGGCGCGCGCCGAGGCCGAGCGCGCGCGCAGGCACGCCGAGGAGATCGAGGCACTGTCAGCGGAGGTGCGGCATGCCGAAGCGCTGAGAGAAGCGAGCCGCCTGAAGGACATTCTGCTGGCGTCGGTGTCACACGATCTGAGGACGCCGCTGACGGCGATACGCGCGCTGGCGCAGGACATTGCGGCCGACGGCTCCAACGCGCACGGACACGCCGAGATCATCGTCGGGCAGGCGGACAGGCTCGGCAAGATGGTGGCTGACGTGCTCGATCTCTCGCGACTCAAGGCCGGCGCGTTCACGATGAACGCGGAGGTGAACACGGCCGAGGATCTGCTGGGCGCGACGATTCGCCAGTTCTCGGGAGTGCCGGACGCGAAGCGCATCGAGACGGTCATCGACTATTCCCAGCCGGCGCTGCTTGGAACTTTCGATTTCGTGCAGTCACTGCGCGTGATGACGAATCTGGTAGACAACGCGCTGCGCTGCTCGCGCGATGCGCCCGTCGTCATCACGGTGACGCAGACGAACGGTGCGCTGACTTTCCAGATCGCGGATCGCGGCCCTGGCGTTCCGGTGTCGGAGCGGGAGCGGATATTCGAGTCCTTCTATCGGCCGAATGGCGCGAGGGCTGATTCGGGTGCGTCGGGTCTCGGGCTCTCGATCGCGCGCCAGCTCGCAGTGGCGCAGGGGGGTGGTGTCAGCTACGCCGACAGGCCGGGGGGCGGGAGCATCTTCAAATTTGAGATTCCGGCGGCCAAACTCGAACCGCTCACTTAGCGTGCGACTACTCGCACCCACAACCTGACTCTTCTCGCAGTTGCATCTTAAAGTTGAGCGCGGACCCAATAACAAATCGTGTCCAGCAGCTTATCCCGGACCGATAGCCGCCGCAGCTCCTCGCTCGTCACGCGCCGCGCGAGAGCGAGGTCAGTGATAAACGCCTCTTCCATCCGTACCGCGATCCGTTTATCGAGCGCGACCACTCCGAACTCTGCATTGAGCGCGAAGGAGCGGGGATCGAAGTTGATGGAGCCAATGGAAGTCACGGCGCCGTCGACCACCAGTGTCTTTGTGTGAATCATCGTCGGCTGGAACTCGTACAGCTCTACCTGCCCGCCAAGCAGCGCGCGCCACGTCCGGCGGCTGGCGCGACGCACCGCCGGCTGATCATGATACGGACCCGGCATGAGAATCTTCACGTCCACGCCACGCGCTTTCGCGGCGGAAAGGGCTTTGACAAATGGACGCGTGGGAATGAAGTAGGCGTTGCTGATCCACAACCGCCGGCTCGATCCGGCGATCAACGCCGCCATGGATCGCCGGGCGTCGCTCGTAGCATTCGTCGGATTGCTCTGAATGGCGCAGATCACCACACTGCCGGCGCGAGCCAGGATTGGAAAGACTTTCTCTCCAATGGGAAGCTCTCCGGTTGCTTCGTTCCAGGTATCGACGAACGCAGCCTGAACCACGGCCACCGCCGGTCCCGCGATGCGCACGTGCGTATCGCGCCAGTGCGCCGGAGAATCTCCGTTTCCGTCCCATTCGTCAGCGATGCCCACGCCACCGGTGAACGCGAGCACGCCGTCGACGATGAGGAGCTTCCTGTGACTTCGGTGGTTGTACTTCGCCCAGTTGAACCACTGGATCGCCCGGAACCAGCGGACTCTACATCCGGCCTCGCGCATTTTGGCGATGAGTTCGGGCCGTATTGTCTTGCTGCCCCTGCTATCGAGGACAACGCGCACCTCGATGCCGCGGCGCGCCGCCGCGGAGAGCGCATCGGCAAACCTGTCCGGCACACGGCCGGACTCGTAGATGAAGGTCGAGAAGTAGATGCTTTCGCGCGCGGCCGCCATTGCTTCGAACAGAGCCGGAAATATCTCGACCCCATTCTGCAGGAGAGTCATCTCGTTGTCGCCCAGGACGTGCTGGGAGACTGCGCCCGCAAGCGCGCGCATAAACGCGTCAGCATCCTTCTCGATCAGCGGAACGGAAACGACCGCGTCGTCGCGGTTGGCTTCGGCGTTCACGATCACCGTCAGGTAGACGAACCCGGCGGCGACAAGGATCAACAGAAGCGCGACGATCGCCAGAATCGAGATTAGCAAGGCTCAGGCGACCCCTAGTGTGACCCCACCGGCTCCACGACCATGACCATGAACGACCCCGGAACCACCGGCGCGCGACGCCGCGGGTTTGCCGCCGTCGAATCCGCGGGAACCGGTCCGAACTTGGCCGAGACGACGTAGATCCGGTGCGTTGCCGGGTCGAGGCCCATGTTCCGACCGCCTTCCGCGGTCTGCACGGTTTGGAGGACGCGGTAGCTGTCGGGCGAATCCTGGTGGATCACCGTGAGCGTCCCGTCCACGTTCGAGGCGTACGCATCGCGGAAAACGGGATCGTAGCCCGCGCCGTCGACGCCTCGCCCGATCGGGACCGTCGCGACTACTGTTCCGTTCTTGTAGTCAGAGATCGCCATCACTCCGCTCCGGCAGCCGCTGAACAACCTGTGGTGCCGCGTGTCGATCGCCATCGAGACCGGATTCTTGCACGGCGCGGTCGACCACCGGCGCGTCACTGTCAGGGTCCTGGCGTCTATCTCCACGATCTGGCTGCTGTCCACGAGATTCGCGTAGATCTTTCCGTTCCGCGCCGACTGCCCGTACTCGGGCTTGCCGCCGAGCGGGATGTTGGTGACGAGCGTCCCCATGTGCGCATCGACGACAGTCGATGAGTTGGCATCGCCGTTGAACGAGAAGATGCGCTTCGAAGTGGGATCGTAGATAATCGCGTCCGCGTCTTCCGCCGCTGGAATCCGGGCGAGCGTCTTGTAGGTCTTGAGATCGAACATGACAATGGAGCTGTCGTTCCCCGATGTCGCAAAGCCGTGGCCCGTCGCCGGGGCCACTGCGGTGCCGTGTGCTCCGTTGATTCCCGTGACTTCGGCAATCAGGCGTCCGCTGTTCATGTCGACCACCATCACTCGATTTTGCCTGCCGATGAACACCCTGTGATTGGGCGCGTCGGGAACTACATAGTCCCAGCCGCCGTCACCGCCGACATTGTAGGTGTGTGTGATCTCGTATGATTGCGATGATTGCGCGGCCAGCAAAGGTGCCGCGACGACTGACAGCAGCAGGATCGATCGACGCATCTATGTTCCTCTCGGAAAAGTTGGTCGGCGCGTTGTGGGCTACTCGCGCCAATCTTCGGTCGAACGATACCGCAACCTGCTGGTTAGCGGGCATGCTTGTCATTCTCGCGACAGGTCGGCGCGAACCAAAGCGCGAGGGATGAGCGAGCGTGCGAAAACTCCGCGGACTTACTGATCCGCGGAGTTTTCACTGCTGGAGACCTACCTGGAAGGGCTGAACAACTCACAACATTGTCAGCCTATGGTTCTCTGCCTGGGCATCGTGGATGCTTCGGAGGTCGGTGATCCCGGCTCCACGAGGCGTGGATGCTCGGTCCCATGGGGAAAAACCTCGTATTTCCACTGGATGTGCGCCATCCGGTCCAGCAGCTTGTCGAATTCTTCGGGAGAGAGGGAAGTACAGAAGCGCGCGACTCGTCGCGCGATCTCACGACGCGCGGCGGCGATTGCTTCTAATTTTCGTCGGTCATCCATGTGACGTTGGTCTGAGCTGGATTGAAGCTGCACCCTCGTTGCAAGAACTGTCCCGCCCAGCGCGCTGAGTCGGCTCAGAAACCAACTTCGCGCTACATCAGTTCCTTCCGTCCGCCATTCTTTCCAAGCTTTGCCCCACACGTCGATGTCGTTCTCAATCAGGATTTCGCCCGATCACTCGTTCGGGTCACGCTCGAAGCGCGCGTCCCTTTTATTCCAGCGATGCATTTGATGGCAAGCTGGACACTCGACCGGATCCATCTCCTCGATGGGAGATGCCTCGAAGGTCTGCGGATCCATCGAGAAACCGGTGTAGATCATTTTTCCCGTCGTCGGACACTTGATCAATATGCGGTTCACACTTTCCTCGATCCGAGCTGAGCCGGATACCTCCGTTGCAAGGAGGGTTCCGCGTTTTCCCAGAGATGATGAACCGGCGCCGGAGCTATCTCACACATTTTACCTTCGCCTTGACGGCAACGGTCTGTGGAGTTGGGGACATTTGGTTCGACACCACGAAATGATAGGTGCCGGGTCCAGGCAGAGCGTAGTCGAGAGTGGTCTCGGATCCCCTGAACGTTTCCCATTGTGACGGCGCGATCGCCGCCGGGTTGGCGTGCCAGAAGACGTAGTCGTCGTCGGTGAGCAAGAACACCTCAATGTTGCGCCCGAATCCGCCGATACCCTTGGTCGAGCCGACGAGCCTGCACTTCTGATCGGTTTCCGGAACCTCGAACTTGTACTGAAGCGCGTCGCGGGACTGGATGCTCGCTCCCTTGGTGTCGGCGACCTTGATGGTGATCAGAGCCGATGACGCAGTCGAAGCCGCGGGCGCCGACGAGACCGATTGCGGAAGCGTTCCGATCGCCATCGCGGGCTCACTCACCGGCTCTGTCCTGGGCTCGGGCGCGTCGGCGTACTGAGTAGCTCTCGCCGGTTCGGCGCGGGCTTCAGCGGGAGTCCCCTGAATGAGAAACGACATCACGCCGTACGCGACGACCAATCCCGCGGCGACGCCGAGGCGCGCTTTGGTGTCGCCGGGATCAGTGCTCGGCGGCGCGTTTTTCGACAGGTCCCAGCCGCACTGCTTGCACTCTTTGTCGTCGGCTGACATCGGCTCGCCGCAGAAATTGCAGTACTTCTTCACGCTCGTTCCTTGGGCGCCATCGTGCCTCGCGCCGGCCGTTAGTTGTTGGAGACTCAACCCTTTTTAGTGGTCGAGATTCTCGGTTGTGAGTGGTGGAGACCTACGTATCAGGACGAGTCAGTTTCCGGCTGGCAAACTCGCCGGACGTTTGTTGTCGCCCGCGGCCCGCAAGCATACTCCGGCGGGAATCCGGAGCGCTGTCCCGTTAGGGTTCCGCATCATTCCAGCGGATGCTCCGTATGGCAGCGCGAGTCAGACTCGCAGCGGGCGCCGCAACCGTTTTTGGCTTCTCTCAGATTGCGTGCGCGAAGATTCCTCCCACTACCGACACGAGCGCCGCCCGGCCGTCGTTCACGAGCGCGGGCGCAAAGGCGCCTTCGCTTTCCAGCGCGGATTCCACTGACCCTGTAACGCAGGTGTCGATGCGGAAGGTCGACTTCTACATCATCCCCAACGCCGCCCTCCGCATTCGGACGCTCCGGGGCAACATGCGTCCCGTGCACGGCGGGCCGATCACGTTCGACGACAAGAACGCGTTCGTGATAGACATGGACTACGCCGAGATCGGACTCAATGGCACCGACCTCACGACGCTGATGAACAACTACATCTTCGCGTATCCGGGCGCGCCGCTGAAGAATCTGAAGATCCGCACGTCGGGCTCACAGGTAGTTCAGGCGGGGGTGATGCACAAGATCCTCGACATACCGTTCGAGATCACGGCGGATGTCTCCGTCACCCCCGAGGGCCTCATCAAGCTTCATCCGGTAAAGACCCGCATACTCGGCGTCAATGGTGACGATCTCATGAAGGCGCTTCACCTCTCGCTCGAAAAGATTCTGGATCTGAGCAAGGCGAAGGGCGTGACCGTAAACGGAAACGATCTCTTTCTCGACCCGGTGCGTATCCTCCCTCCGCCGGTCATCGCAGGCCACGCCACGGCGATCAGAGTGGACGGCGACCAGCTTGTCCAGACGTTCGGCTCAATTGGAGCCAAGCCGCCGCTACTCCCGCCGGACACCTCCGCCGGAGCGTACATGTTTTTCAAGGGAGGATCGCTCCATTTCGGCAAGCTGCTCATGCTCGACGCGGAGATGCAGATCGTGGATCTGCGTCCATCGGCGTTTTTCGACTTCTCGCTCGACCGGTACCACGAGCAGCTCGTGGCGGGCTATGAGCGGACGCTGGCTGATATGGGGCTCGAGGTATATATGCTCGGGCTTGATAAGCTGGGGTCGGCTTCGGCGGGGCCGGCGTCCCCTTCCTTGAAATAGCAAACTGCAACTGAACGAGAGGTCAGCTCCCGTTGCAGTGGCAGTTGCAGTTAGACCTGCGCGATCTGTGGCTCCGCGGGCGTGCGGGGGCGGCCCCGACCCGGCGGCTGCGAGATCTTCTCCACGACGAGAGCTATCTCCTGCTCCGTGACGGTGCTGTCCGTCGCTGAAGCGCGCGCAATGTCCGCCTGGGAGATGATGCCGAGGCAACGTCCGCTGGCGTCGACGATCGGAATCCGGCGGATCTGGAGCTCGGCCATTTTCTGCTCGACGTCCCTCAGGTCGTCGTCCGGTGCGCAGCAGCTCGCCGCCGGCGTCATCAGGTCGTTCAGCTTGGTGGTGGACTCCTTGCCCGTCGCGATTCCGCGCACGGCGAGATCCCGATCGGTCACGATCCCGACGACGCTTCCCGCATCATCCACGATCGGAACGCATCCGCAGTCGCGGTCGCGCATCACCCGCGCGGCGTCCCGCGCGGTCTGGTCCGGCCGGCAACACTCGGGATCCCTGGTCATAATGTCGCGTGCTCTCATCGTTCCTCCTGATTCACTCTGACGGCGTTGGTGATTCTTAACGCACGGCGCGTGCCCATACAGCGGAGTCGTGCGCCGAGGCTCCGGCTCCCTGCTTCGGTTTTGTGGATGCTTCGGACTTTTTCGATCCCACCCGATCAGATCCGGGAAGACGGCGGTGGTCTCCACCCACTCGGCCGCTCGAGAGCAGCCCGGTCCCACTTCGCGAGATTGGCGGCGGCCTCGTAGGTACTCTGAAGAAACTCGAGCAGCGCACCCTCGGGGTCCGTAGACGTGCGGACGCTCTCGTACGGCAGAAACCACTCGTGCATTACGGGGTGATAGTATGCGGCGGCGGGCCGCACGGGCGCGACATCGCAGCCCGGCGGCTCGGGATACGAGTAGGCATAGAACGCCGGCTCAGCGACCGGGCTCCCGACCATTCCCGGCCACCAGCCCGCGCTGATGCATTCGTGCGAATAGCCTTCGCGCGCCACATAGTCCGGACAGTTGGGAATGCCTCCGGGATGCTGCGGCGCCGGACGTCCCGAGAATCGCGTACACGAGAGGTCGAACCCGCCCCACCAGAAATGCGACGGACTCGATTTGCCGATGAATCGCCCCCGAAATCTCTTGAGCACGCGATCGGCCTGGACGAGAATCTGCCAGCAGCGATGCGCCGCATCAGGATCGTACGACGCGTGCGTGCGATCCTCGGTGAACCGCATGGTGTCCGCCATCTCGACGGGCACCGGCATGATCTTCACCTCGATGCCAAGTGAGCGGAGCATCGACATGTACGCGGCGTAGAAGTCCGCGACTGACTGCGCCACCAGTGGGAGGGCGCGAGTGTCTCCGTCGCTCGTCCGAGCGACCAGCTTGTGGTTAGTGAAGTCGAAGCTGATGTCGAAAGTGCGGCCATCAAACGGCATTGGCGAAGTGGTCAGGCCTCGCTCGGTGACGTACATCACGACCTGCCACCAGTGGTTCTGCATCGGCGCCAGGGCGAGGCGAGTCTTGCCGACGATCTGCGTCCAGCGATGCAGCGTCGTTTGGGTCGGCGCCCACTCATCGAGCGTGAGCTTTGGCCAAGTCTGCGTCTTCCGTTCCGATAGCGTCTCGATCACACCTGATATTCTACATTGCGGCGCTCGGAGGTGTCGAGGTCCACCTCGAACGAGCATATTCACTGATCGGAGCGCTCGGCCTCTCCTGATCTTCAAATGAAACGATCGATTCTGATTTCTACCGCGATCATCTCACTGACCGGATGCGCAAGCCCGAAGGCTCCCGCATCAACGCACGCGTATGTTCCGCGTATCCGCGAGATCACCATCACGACTGTCCCGCTTCTGGTGAGGGAGCAGGTGAGCACATTTCCATTCCTGGCTAAGGATTTTGGGAAAGGCGGGGTGCTCGAGGGAAAGGAGGTCTACGCGTTCTCGCCAAGCACCGTCACGGTAGTGGAGGGAGACACGATCCAATTCACGTTGATCAATCCCGAGGACGACGATCACTCGTTCGCGCTGCCGGATTTGGTGGTGCCACTTCCACCGCAGCAGACGGCCCGGGTCACCTATATCGCGAAGCACGCCGGTATCTATCCGATCCTTTGCACGATTCCCAAACATCTGCCGATGATGTCCGGTCAGTTTATCGTGCTCGCGGGCACGAGTATGGCAGACTGAAGATTCTCCACCGCTAGCCACAACGCTCAGGAGCCGTTCCGATGGTCACCACGCTTCCTCTTCGACAGCTCGGCACTACCGACATGGAAATCACCCGCGTGGGATTCGGCTCGTGGGCAACCGGCGGTGGTGGATGGGCGTTCGGGTGGGGTCCGCAGGACGACGATGAATCCATCGCCGCAATCAATCACGCGCTCGAGCGCGGCGTCAACTGGATCGACACCGCCGCGATTTACGGACTCGGTCATTCGGAAGAGGTCGTCGCCAGAGCGCTGAAGGGGCGCGGCGCCGCCGACCGTCCGTACGTGTTCACCAAATGCGGACTGGTGTGGGACGAGAGCGATCCGATGAAGGAGGCCGTCCGCTCGCTTGCCTCCAAATCCATTCGCCACGAGTGCGAGGCATCACTCCGCCGGCTCTGCGTCGAGCGCATCGATCTCTATCAGATCCACCGACCCGACGAGTTCGGTGTGCCGATCGAGGAATCCTGGCGGACCATGGCACAGCTCGTCGAAGAGGGAAAAGTTCGCGCGATCGGGGTCTCCAACTATGACGCCGCGCAACTCCGCAAGTGCGAGTCGGTCCGGCACGTAGATTCGCTGCAGCCGCCCTTCTCGCTGATAAAACGCGACGCCGCGGCAGCAGAGATTCCATGGTGCAACGCCAACCGCACCGGAGTGATCGTCTACAGCCCGATGCAGGCCGGAATTCTAACGGATAGCTTTTCGGTGGATCGTGTGAAAAAGATGGCAGACGACGACTGGCG
The DNA here is from genome assembly GCA_003134685.1 of Gemmatimonadota bacterium. GTDB lineage: Bacteria > Gemmatimonadota > Gemmatimonadetes > Gemmatimonadales > Gemmatimonadaceae > UBA4720. Next base: position 517,973 of record PLCA01000003.1, read on the forward strand.
GAAGAAATCGGTGAACTTCCAGACACCGCACCTCGAAAAGAACATTGTGCTGCGCGATGCGCTCCGGCCGATCGCGCACCGCCACAATACAAGCGTATCGGCCGTGGCCGTGGCGTGGACGCTGGCGTGGCCGGCGGTGACGGGCGCCATCGTCGGCGCGAGATCGTCGTCACAGGTCGATGGCTGGATCGACGCGGCTACGCTCACTCTCACCGCGGGCGACCTCGATGAGATCGCGTCAGCGATCGAGCGGATCGGGGCTGGGTCGGGACCGAGGCGGCCGCCGTCGAGGCCTCGGGATGTCGGGGCGGAGTCGGCGCGCCAATCCCAGCTGGAAGCGAGGTAACCTGACCGCGGCTCGGACTACCCACATTCGACGACCCCATGTGGGTCGGCAGGCATTTCGCAACCGTTGACGATCAACGATGACGCGCGAGCCCCGTTGAACCACGCGACATTCAAGGATCCACTGGGAAGAATCTGGGATGTTTGGCAGGTGCATCCGTCTGCCGCGGAGCGCCGATTCGTCGACCGCCGCGTGAACGATGAAGATCTCACGGGCACCGTGGAAAGACGCACTGGCCTGGAGCGCCGGGGTGGTGTCAGAAAAAGCCCGCGCGCCTCGGTTGCCGAGGAATTCGCCTACGGGTGGCTATGCTTCGAGACAGCGGGAGAAAAGCGGAGGCTCGCGCCCGTGCCCGAGGGCTGGGACCAGGCCAATAAGGAGACCCTCCAGCAGTGGTGCAGCCTCGCCAAGCCGGCACGTCGGAACACTGGCACTGTAAAGAAGATTCCTTAGGATTATCGAACAATCGAACTGCGAAGGATCAATGAGCGAGCGTGTTCCTGCTGTGGTAGCCGCTGTTTCTTCGATCGTGATTCTCGTGTACGCATGCGCGACGGCGCCGACGACGACGAATCCCTCACCAACGCAGCAACCCGCGGCGGGCCAGCAGATGCCCGGCGGCCCCCCCGGTGGTCCGCGGGTGCCCCTCACCGATTCGGCGCGGCGGGTGCGCGACAGCGTGAATGCGGCGAGGCGCGACAGCGCGTCGGCGACGATACTCCGCTCAATCGCGGGCCGCGAGAATCAGCCGGCCGAGAGCGTGTTCAAGAACATCAAGATTCTGAAGGGAGTTCCGGCCGGCCGTCTCGTCAACATCATGAACATGGGCTTCGGCCGCTCACTCGGCGTCAGCTGCGGATTCTGCCACGTGCCGGGCAAGTGGGATCTCGACGACAAAGAAGAAAAGAAGACCGCCCGCCTGATGTTCGCGATGGTGATGACCATCAACACCGACTACATGTCGAAGGTGCCGAACGATCGTGGCGCGCCGCCGGTGGTGAACTGCTTCACTTGCCACAGAGGGAACGCCCACCCGATCCAGCCCGACGGCCCGCCCCCGGGGAACAGGCCGCCGGGCGCACCGCCGCCGTCGGGCGGATAACAACCGCGACTCTACTCTATCGAGCTCAGGGCGAGCCACCGCCACGACGGGACGCGCTATCGCCGGCTGGCCGCTTCTGCTGTCCCTGCTCGAACAGCTGGCGAAAAGTCGTCAGCTGGTGCGGGTTGAGAACTGCTTCGATTTGCTTGTTGGTGCTATCCCTGATGGCGCGCATCTCGGGCGATGGGCCTCCCCCTCCCGAACCGCCGCCTGTGCTATCGGGAGGCGCACCACCACCACCACCCCGGCGCCCACCGCCCCTTCCACCCCCCCTTCCACCGCCCCTTCCACCACCTTCTCCCCCTCCCCCGCGCTGACCGCCCCCGTTTTTTCTGAGGTCTTCCATCGCCATTGTTTCGTTGGCGAGCATCCAGCGGATTTTGGTCTGCTGCGCGGAATCGAGCTGTAGCGTCTCCGTCATCGTCGCCATCCTCTGATCGATCATCTTACGCGGATCCATTTGCTCCCCGGCGGGCGGACCTTGTCGCTGCGGATCCTGGCCCTGTGCGCTGGCGCTGGGTGCGAGCCCGACACTCCCGACGACGGCCGCGCCAACTACCGTGGCGAGCGCCAGACGCCGAGTTCTCTGGGGAATCTGCCGAATGTTCATTGCTTCCTCGCTGCTGTGTGTTGTCAGAATCAGCCGACATTGACGCCGAGGTTGATTACGCCGGCGTAGCCATCGGTAGTCTTGGTTGTCTGAAGAGTAAGACCCGCCTTGTCGGCCGTTGACAGACTGTTGTAGATCCCGTCGCTCGCGTTGCGCGTATTGCCAGTGCCGCGCGAGCTGTATGGGCTCAGCGTATATACGGAGTCCGTCAGCGTGTCGTTGAAGAAGAACTGCGAGGTGAACTCGTAGCTCTTCGTCGTGCCCGCGTAGAGACGCAGCTTGAAGTGGATGTGAACGGCGCGTCCACTGTACCAGATGAGCAAGGCAATCTCACTCGCGGTCGAGAGGTACTTTTCCTGATCTCAGCGCGAGCGCGCCGTCTCTTGGATTCCTTGACGCGGAGTGGTTGGGGTTTTCTTTGACGGAGTGAGTCTGGCGGCCTTCGTGACAGAATCCCTAACCGCGGCGCTGATGCGGTCGAACTGCTTCGCCGCGATCCAGTCCGCCGGCGCCATCCAGGACCCGCCGCAGGCGACCACGTTCTTGAGCGCGAGGTAGCTCTCGAAGCTTGTGGTGGTGAGCCCGCCGCTGGGGTTGAACTCGACGCCACCGAAGGGTCCGGCAAGCAGGTTCAGATACTCGACGCCACCAAGAGTCGAGATCGGCCACAGCTTGAGCAGGGTGAGCCCCGACTCGATCGCGGCTTCGATCTCGCTCGCGGTCGCAACACCCGGGTAGACCGGAATGTCGTGCTCGAGACAGTAATCGACGACGGCGCGATTGAGCCCGGGCGATATCACAAAGTGCGCGCCGGCTTTGCGCGCCTGCTCGGCTTGTCTGACGTTGAGCACCGTACCCACTCCCGCGAACATCTCGGGCTGCTCCTGCGTGATGCGGCGCAGCGCATCAAGGGCCGCGGAAGTGCGCAGAGTGATCTCCGCGATCGGCAGTCCGCCCGCAAGCAAGGCTCTCGCCAGCGGCACCGCGTTTTTTGGCTCGTCGATAACGATTACTGGGATGATGCGCCAGCGTCGGAGCGCTTCCGTCATCATCGACTGCTGGACGTTCATTTATCCCCACGGTTTCGTCGGATATAAAGCTGCACAATCTTCCCGGGAAAACTAAGCGATGTTCGCCGTGTCAGGTGGCTGACAGCTTCGATCGCGACTCGCCCCCGCTCGCGGAATGCATCGTGCCTCACAACGTGCATCTAGAGGGTAAGCGGAACTTGGCGTGTCTATCTCAGGTACTACGCCAAGGCATTCAACTCAAACTGGTTCCAATAATGCTTCTGCAATTGATGACTGTCGGCGTTTTGTCCGCGTCCGGTCATGTTGGGCCCAGAATCGAACCTTTAGGATTCAGCGAGAGAGCAGCGTCGGCGGTTGACGACAGTCTGCTCGCCGGTGACACCGTCGCGCGCAAACGAGCCCGACCCCGCGCAATCGAGTACAGCGACGCATACTACACTCGTCTCATGATCCACCACTGGGCGAGCTTCGCCGAGCTGCCACTTTTCGCAGCGGAGTACGTGCTGGGACAGCGTCTGCTCAATGAAGAGCGGACGGGGTTCCCATCGCAGGGCCTCAAGACGGCGCACACTACCGTCGCACTGGGACTCGGCGCGCTCTTCACCCTCAACACCGTCACCGGCGGCTGGAATCTCTGGGAATCGCGTAAAGATCCCGCCGGCCGCACGCTCCGTTTCCTTCACTCTGCCGCTATGCTCGGCGCCGATGCCGGGTTCGCCTGGTCGGGCGCGAGTGGAGGCGGCGCGAAACACACGCTGTCTGGCGCCAACCAGCACCGCACGATCGCGATCTCGTCCATGGCACTCGCCACGGCGGGAACGGCGATGATGTGGCTATTCCACGACTGATGATGTCTGCCCCAACCATACTGCAAACCGTCGCGACGGCAGCGAAGCCGTGGGCAGCGCTCTTCAGCGATTCGAGAGTCGTTTCGAGCACTGTGACTTTTTTTCACCTGGGTGGGCTTCTGTTCGCCGGAGGAACCGCCGTCGCCTCGGACCGCGCCACGTTCCGCGCGCTGCGTGGAACCCCTGAGGATCGTGGCCGCCTGCTAGTAGAACTCGGCAATGTGCACGCATGGGTGCTGACGGGGCTGTCGGTGATCTTCGTGAGCGGGCTTCTCCTTGCGCTCTCGGACGTGAAGACCTTCGGCAACTCGCCGATATACTGGACGAAGATGAGTCTGGTCGCGCTTCTCCTCGCCAACGGAGCGCTTCTTCAGCGCACCGAGCAGAAACTTCGCGCCAGCGGTCTCCAGACTCCGTCCAGGGCGCCAAAGGAGCAACTGTGGTCGAGGCTCCGATTCGCGGCCGCCACCAGCATGATGCTGTGGACGGCGATCGTTCTTGCCGGCGTCATCCTGGTCGCATCATCCTAACGATAGCTCAACAACATCGAACTCAACCGCGTCATATAGGTATATGCAAATGAAGTCCTCTGAAGTGATAAAACGTGAAGCGCGCGCGGACTGCGAAAGCTGCCCGCTCGTTCCTGAGAGAAGGGAGTTCCTGCGCAGCATGTCCGCGTTTGCTCTCGCGGCGATTTCGCTGAGCCTCCCAATCCGGAGTGCGACGGCCAAGGTGTTATCGTCTGCTGTTGCCGGGCGCAAACTGCTCTCGTATCCGGTTCCGGCGACAGATGGTGCGGACATCGACCGCGGCAACGAGGTAATTCTCGTTCGCTACAGAAACGAGGTCTTCGCCTTCAATCTCTCGTGCCCGCATCAGAACACCGCTCTACGGTGGAATGAGACGGACATGCGGTTCCAGTGTCCAAAGCACCACTCTCAGTATCAGCCCGATGGTGAGTTCATCACCGGGCGCGCGACGCGCAACATGGACCGCCTGGCGATCAGGCGCGACGAGACGAACAACATCGTCGTTGATCCTGACACGCTCTACCGGAGCGACGAGGACGCGGCCGAGTGGAAGGCCGCAGTGGTGAAGCTGTGAGCCATTCGGCGTTGAACAAGCCAATCGATTCAGAGGGACAAATGGAACGCATCGAGATCCAGGGAGGCGGCTGCGCTCATTGCGCGGAGAAAGCCGGCACGAGTCGGCGTGAATTCATCGCTACCTCAGCCGCGTCGGCGGTGGCGGCACTACTCCTGGCCGCCTGCGGCGGCGCGCAGGGCCCATCGGGAATCACCGGCCCGTTCTCTTTCTCGGTGCTGGTGTCAAACTACCCCGCGCTGGCGAACGTCGGAGGAATAGCGCAAGTCGACAGCGGCGGTGCTCCAATCGCGGCAGTTCGCACCGGTGCGAGCACATTCGCCGCGTTCTCTCTCATCTGTCCCCATTTCGGGTGCACGGTGGGGATCAACCGCTCGGCCTTCCAGTGTCCCTGTCACGGAGCACAGTTCGCTTCGAACGGTACCTGGATCGGGGGGCAGCGGACGTCGAATCTCGCGGCGTACGGTACGAGCTACGATGCGACGACGAACGAGTTGACGATCACGAACTGAAGATCGCGACGAAGGTCAGCGTGGGGTGAGCATCTCGAGGCGCCGCTCGATCGCCTCCAGCCGCTGGATAACTTCGAGATGCTGGGTGTCTTCTAGCGTCGGAAGCTTCGCGACGAAGGTCAGCGCCCCTCCGGTTTCCAGCCTGCACTCCTCGACTTCCGCGATCGACTTGATCCCCTGCCGGCGGGCGGCCGCCTCCAGCTCGGCGACGGTTATCAACTCCTTGTTGAGTCGATCGTGCATGACCTTTCCACTGGACACCAGCACATCGGGGTTCCCTTCCATCGCGTCCAACCTTCCGGACTTGAAGAGGTAGCGAACCAGAAAATGATTCGTAAGGAGCAGCACCGCCGCGCCGAACAGTCCTCCGATCACCGAGTTGTCGTTGCCGATGATCGCGTTCTGGACGGTGTTGGACAGCAGGAGGAGGACGACTAGATCGAATGGATTCAGCTGCGACAGCTCACGCTTGCCGGCGAGCCGAAGACCGATCAAGACCGCCCCGTAAACCACGAGAGTGCGGATGGTTTTCTCGAGCAAGGGAACGCCCGGGACAAAGATGTCGTTCCAGAGGGTGGATACGTACGGATAGGTCATCATTCAGTGCCTCGGTGTTTAGTGCCCCGCAAATCTGACGTCCACAAAACGATGCGCCTTTTCACTTCACATCATAGGCGGACATCGGGACGTGCTGGAGGTATTTATCGAACCAGCCGACAATGTGCCGGAGCCGCTCGACGCGGTGCCACGGTTTCCCAGAGCGCGAGAGCTCGTGCGTCTCGTCCGGGAATCTCACCATCACCGTCGGCTTGTGCAGATACTTGAGCGCGCGGAACATCTGCTCGCCGCCGTCAGCGGGCGGGGTCCTCATGTCTGCCTCGCCCTCGATCAACATCAGCGGAGTCGTCACGTTCGCGACGTACGTGATCGGGGACACCTCGGCGAACCCCTTGGGATCTTCCCATGGCGCGGTGCGGAACCAGGTCGGATTGAAGAGCGTGAAGTCCGCCGTGTACCAGAAGCCCGACCAATCGGCAATTGAGCGCATCGACACCGCCGCGGCGAAGCGGTGGGTGTGCGTGACCGTCCAGTTCGTCAGCACGCCGCCGCCGCTCCCGCCCGTGACTCCCATGCGGGTCGAATCCACGTATCCTCGCTTGAGCACTTCATCGACGCCGGCCATCAGATCCTTGTAGTCGTCGCCGGGATAATGGAACTGGATGATGTTGGCGAAGTCCTGCCCGTAAGAAGTGCTGCCGCGCGGATTGGTGTAGAGCACGACGTAGCCCTTGGCCGCCATCCACAGGAACTCGTGCGTGAAGGAGGAGCCGTAGGCGCTGTTGGGTCCCCCGTGGATTTCGAGGATCAACGGATATTTCTTCGACGCGTCGAAGTGCGGCGGCTTGAGAATCCATCCCTGAACCCGCCGGCCGTCGAAGCTCTTGTACCAGAACTCTTCCGGCACACTGAGATCGAGCTGGCTGAATAGCGGCTCGTTGATGTGAGTGATCTGCTTGGGAGTCGGTCGCGCGGTGTTGGCATCCACGACATACAAGTCGCCGATGTTGGTGGCTGTCGAGACGAGGGTGACGATCTTCGATCCGTCGGCGCTCGCGCTGTACGACACGACCTCGTGATCGCCAGTCGTCACGGAGTCGACTTTTCCATCCGCGGCGGAGAAGCGCTTGAGATTCGCGGTACCGTTCTCCGTCGTCACCACCACAAGACTCTTTCCGTCCCTGTTCCATATGATCCCGCCGCCGGATCCCGCACGCGGGGAATGCTGGTCCGAGCCGATTCCGCTCTCCACGTCGAAGTCGTAGGCAGTGGTCAGATTTCGTGGGCTGGAGCCCGGAGCGGCATCCACGATGAAGAGATCGGGCTCATCGTAAAACCGGACCGGCTTTGCGTTCGCGTTTCCCGTGAATGCGATTCGCTTTCCGTCCGGCGAGGGCGCGATCGTGCCGATACCACCATCAATGCTCGCGACTTTCGCCATCGCGCCGCCGCCCGCGGGCACGGAGTACAGCTCGTCACCGCCCGTCGCATAGTACGGCTCGAGCCGCCGGTTCGACGTAAAGTAGAGACGCGAACCATCTGGCGACCACACCGGCTCGCCTTCGTCGAAGTCGCCGAAGGTGATCTGCTTGAAGGTCGGAAGGGCTCCCGTCGGGCCAATGGATGCGGGCACGGTCCATATGTGGCTGTGCGCTGTCGGATCGGTGTAGCCGCCGCCATTCCAGCGATACTGCGCGCGCGTGATGACGCGGACATCGCTCACGTGTTTTTTCAGAGTTGAATCGGCGGCAGCTTTTTTCGCTGAATCAGCCTTCGCCTGCGCCGACGACGAATCCGGAGTAGAGACGAAAGCAATCGTGCCTCCGTTCGGCGACCATACTGGAGAAGACGCGCCCTTGGGAGCGTCGGTGAGCACGCGCGCTTCCCCGCCGTCCATCGAGATGAGGTAGATCTGCGACGGCTTGGGCTTTCCATCCACCGGCTCGGGCGTGCGGACGAAAGCTATTTCCCGCCCACTCGGCGACCAACGGGGCGACCTGTCGTTGCGGCCCGCTGTCAGTGGACGCGGCGGCGCGCTTCCGTCCGAGGGAACCACGTAGATCTGCGTCTCGTAGCGGTCCTTGTCCTCGTTCACGTTCACGAGCACATACGCGACCTGCGACCCGTTTGGAGAGATCTGCGGATCCGCGGCCCACACGAACTTGAAGAGATCCGTTTCGGTGATTGGCCGGTGCGTCTGTGCAGCGCTTGTGCGCGCGGCGATCGCGGAAAGGACGAGCGGCAGGGCGATCGCAACGAGGCGCCAGCGCCAACGATTCATTGGACTTTTCATGGACTTAGCCGGGGAGTTCTGGTGTCAGACCGCGCCCCGATTGGGCGGGTCGAGCGAGCCCGAATAACCTACGTTCGGAAGAAATCCGACACCAGGCGAAAGCACCTGAGGGTTAACGATTTCACTACCCGATACGTCTAGTGTGTGAACCCCTCTCAGGAGCCCACATGAGGAAGTCGTATGCAGCAATCGGGATGTCACTCGCGGCCGCGGTAGCGAGCATCTCGATCCCGGCACTTGCTACATCGTCCGCTTTCGCTTCACCCGTCCCAGCGTCTCAGGTTATGCCCGTCGCGCAACAGGCATCTCGCCCACAGGGCGCGGCTGCACGCAACCGCCGTGAGCCCCATCCCGAGATACGGAAAGCGATCACGGCACTCGAGAGCGCCAAGAATGCCATGCAGAACGCGAGTCACGACTTCGGTGGTCATCGCGTTGCCGCGCTCGCCGCTTGCGACCGAGCGATCGAGCAGCTGAGGCTCGCGCTTCAGTACGACAAGCGGTAGGACCGTTGGGGATGGTTCATCTCGCGAAAGCGAGCATCCACTGAACCGAAGCAGGGAGCTCTCGGCGTTGCAGCTAAATCGCCGGGAGCTCCCTGATTCGGTATTCGATGCGCGTCGGAACCGCTACCAGATCCGGACTCTGAGTGAGTCAGGGCGCCACATCGGTTGCCCCGGCTTCACGCCGAACGCGTCGTAGAACTCCGGGATGTTGGCGAGCGGACCCAGCACCCGCCATTTCGCCGGCGCGTGCACGTCGCTCAGTAGCCCTCTGCGAAGTGATTCATCACGCTGTCGACTCAACCACCCGAGAGCATAGCCGAGGAAGTAGCGCTGGACCGGAGTCAGCCCGCCAATCGGCTTCCCCTCCTTGTATTGCGCCGTTTTCTTGAACGCATCGAGTCCGAGCAGAACCCCGCCGTAGTCGGCGATGTTCTCGCCGAGGCTCGCCTTGCCGTTGATGTGGAGTCCGGGCATCGGCTCGTAAGCATCGAACTGTCGCGCCATCACGTCGGCGCGCGCCTGGAACTTGGCGGCGTCGCCACTCGTCCACCAATCGGTGAGATTCCCTGCCGCGTCGAACTGGCGGCCCTCGTCGTCGAAGCCGTGCGTGATCTCGTGACCGATCGTTCCCGCTGCCGCGTAGCCGTACGCGGCAGCGTCGTCGACCTGCGCGTCCGGCACTCCGGGAACCGTGAAGATCGCGGCCGGCAGCACGATCTCGTTATTCGAAGGATTGTAGTACGCGTTGTACGTCTGCGGTGTCATCCCCCACTCGGCGCGGTCCACGGGCTTCCCGAATTTCGAGATGTTGTCGCTGAACCCCCAACGCGCCGCGTTCATCATGTTTTCCGCATAAGAGTTGCGGCCGACGACGAGCGCCGAGTAGTCCTTCCACTTGTCGGGATAGCCGACTTTGGGATAGACGGTCGAAAGCTTTTGAAGCGCGCGCGCCTTGGTGGAGTCGCTCATCCAATCGAGCCTAGTGATGCGGTCGCGGTAGGCGGTGCGAATCGCTTCCACCATGTCGGCGTATCGTTGCTTGGCGACCGGCGGGAAATACTCCTTCACGAAGATGCGACCCAGGACCATCCCCATCGCATCGCCCTCGGCGTCGAGGACACGCTTCCAGCGTAGCCGTGGCTCTTTCTGGCCGTTGAGGACACGATTGTAAAAGCTGAATCGCTCGGCGTACACCGCGCTGCTCAGATAGGGCGCGTAGCCGGTTATGAGTTGATAGCGCAGGTAGTCCTGGAGGACGGGCACCGGCGTCGATTGAACCAACGCCTGCAGAGCGGTGAAGAATTCCGGTTGACCGACCACGACGGAATCCGGATGGAGATTCCAT